>CAADGE010000048.1 GCA_900696465.1 uncultured Planctomycetota bacterium | reverse complement strand
GCCGCCAGAACTTCTCTTTCTTCAGATCACGACTTCCCTCGCGCGGCATACCCACCTCCGTCTATTACGGAAGCAGCATGCCCGCCTCGCCCAGAGATTGGTAGACGGGGTTGGCCGGACGAATACCATTGTCGGTCACCCCTGATCGGCAGTTTGCGATATACTCCGCACGAGTGCCATGGGCGAATCGAAGGGCAACGCGACGAACGATGCGACACCAGATGAGGCGGACGGCGAAGCTGCCCCTGTGCCGCCTCGCATTCGTGGCTGGAAGCGCATCCTTGTTCATGCGATTGTGATCTACATCGTCTGGTGCGCGGTACTGTACTTCTATCAGGACCATTTGCTATTTCCGGCGGATCTTGCACCGCAGCCCTTTGCCCTTGAAAAGTATGACGCCTCCACGGTCGTGCTGAAGCGCGACATCGACGCCGGCCAGGTGGTTGCGTGGTACCTTCCGCCACTGCCGCGTTTTCGAGATCACCCTGCGCCGCTCCTCGTTTTCTGCCATGGAAACGCCGAGATCATCGATTTCCAGCCGCACATCGTGAATGGCTACCAGAAGCTTGGTTTCGCGATTTTGCTGCCTGAGTATCGCGGTTATGGTCGTTCCGCAGGCAAGCCGAGCGAGCGCGGCATCGTCGAGGATGCCGTTTATTTCTTCGATGAGGTCCTCAAGCGGCCTGATGTTGATCCGCGCCGGATTGTCATTCACGGCCGTTCGATGGGCGGAGGTGTGGCCGCCGGCCTCGCGGCCAGACGCAAACCAGCGGCCCTCGTGCTGGAATCCAGCTTCGTCAGTGTCGCAGCGATGGCACGACGCTACCTTGCTCCTCCGTTTCTCGCGAAGAATCCCTTTCGGGTGGATCGCGTCGTGGCAGAGCTGGATGTTCCCGTGCTCATCATGCACGGAACCGAGGACGAGATCGTCCCTGTGTCGCACGGTCGGAAACTTCGAGACCTCGGGCGACAGGTGACCTACCGCGAGTACGCGTGCAGCCACAACGATTTCCCTGGTGATGAAAACGAAGCTCAGTATTGGCAGGATGTGGAAGACTTCCTCCGCGCTGCGGGGATTCTTTTGCCGGCACCGGCAAAGGATCTGCCGGCACCGGAAGCTTCCACGGAAGGCAGGCCCTGATGCCCGGACGGCGCGGCAATCATCGTGCGCGTCGACGTGCCAGGGAGCGCGGTCGGCGAATGCGTCTCGCTGTGATGATCTCCGGCAGCGGCACCACCCTGCAGAATCTGATCGAGCGCGCCCGCGACGGCCGTCTTCCAGGTGTCGAGATCGTGGTCGTCATCTCCTCACGCTCGGATGTACGTGGCGTGCAGGTTGCGGCCGCGGCGGGGCTGCCGTGTGACGTGATTCGTGTGAAGGACTTTGACGACGTGCAGCGCTTCAGCGACCACATCACCCTCACGCTTGATGCCTTTGAGCCGGATCTCGTGGTGCAGGCAGGCTGGCTCTGCTACTGGCGGCTGCCGCCGCGCTGGATTGGAAAGGTGATCAACCTGCATCCGGCGCTGTTGCCGAAGCATGGGGGCAAGGGCATGTACGGTCGGCATGTGCATGAAGCCGTCCTCGCGGCGGGGGAGACGGAGAGCGGTGCTACCGTTCACTGGGTGGATAACGAATACGATCACGGTGAGATCATCGCCCAGCGCAAGTGCCCGGTGGAGCCCGGCGACACGCCGGAGACTCTTGCCGCGCGCGTGCAGGCAATCGAGCGGGAACTGCTGCCGGAGGTGATACGGCGACTGCAAGAGAAAGAATAGAACCTACGCGCTGCGGGCGAGGAAATGAGCTAATGCCCGCTCGCAAAATGCGACAAATCGGCTGCCCGCTTCCTCGGGCATCAGCTCCCATGCTTCCATATGATCCATGTCTTCGATGAGCCACAGTTCCTTTGGCCCGGTGGCCGCGTCGTAGAGCCGCTGCGACATCTGCCAGGGGATGATCCGATCGGCCTTGCCGTGCATGATGAGAATCGGCGCCGGGTTGATTGTGGCGATGTACTTGATGGGGTCGTGCGTGCGATCGACACCGAAGGGAAACCACCATGCCACGAGAAGCATCACCGGATTTCGCAGGATGTGGTACCGCGCGATCTCACGGTAGCTGGTGAACGTCGAATCGATGATGACCCCGGCGAGCTGTCCGTGTCGTCGCGCTGCCAGCACGGTCGCGATGGCTCCACCGATGGACTGGCCGAAGAGGAAAATACGCCGTGGATCTACTTCCGGCCGAGCTCGCAGATAGTCCAATGCCGCTTCGGCGTCGAGGAGAGTTTCCTCTCTCGTCGGTGTGCCTTCGCTGCGGCCGTAGCCGCGATAGTCGAGCATGAGAACGTGATATCCCGCCGCAGGCAGCCAACCGATGAAGGGCCAGTGGCCGGTGATGTTCGCCGCGTTGCCGTGGAGGTGCAGGACGGTCCCGCGCGATTCCGCTGTTCGCGAGGGCAGCAGCCAGGCGTGCAGCGCCGTACCGTCGGCCGCGCGAAGAGAAACATCCTCAAACGCGAGACCGGCCTCGGCCGGTGTGGTCCGCGCTCTGCGGTCGGGGTAGTAGAAGACGCGATCGAAGAGCTTCATGCTGAACCGACAAAAGAAAAAGCCCGGAAGCAGGTAACGCCTCCGGGCTGGGAATCTCGTCAGGACTGTGTCGTCTGTCGCAGCGTCAGCGCTTCGAGAACTGGAAGCGCTTGCGTGCGCCGGGCTGGCCGGGCTTCTTGCGTTCCACCTTGCGGCTGTCACGCGTCAGGTATTTGCCGTCGCGGAGGATCGGCTCCAGCGTCGGGTCGGCTTTGCAAAGGGCACGGGCGATGCCCATGACGATCGCGCCGGCCTGACCGGTCTGACCACCGCCGCGAACATTCACGAAGACATCGAACTTACCGATGGACTTGGTTGCCTTTAGAGGAGCGACCACATCGGCCTGGTATCGCGGGTCGTAGAAATAGTCTTTGATCTCGCGTCCGTGGATCACGAACTTACCGCTGCCCGGCTTGATCCGTACGCGGGCCACCGCGGTCTTGCGTCGACCGGTGCCCCAATGATAACCGCCGACGGCCGGAGCCGGAGGCTTTGCCGCGGGGGCCGTGCCGGTCATGCCAGTGCCGGTTTGGATGCCTCCGCCGATGTTGATGCTGCTAGTCTGGTCCGTCACGTTCAACAATCTCCGCTGGTGGAATTAGATCTTGGTCAAATCCAGGGGCTGGCAGTTCTGTGCCTGATGCGGATGCTCCGCACCCCGATAAATCTTCAGTTTCTTGAGCATGCGCCGGCCGAGGGCATTCTTCGGAAGCATGCGCCGCACGGCCATTTCAATCACTCGCTCTGGATGACGTTGCATCATCTTCTCAAAGGGAATGATCTTGTGCCCACCGGGATAATAGGTGTAGTAGTCGTATTCGATTTCCTGGGCCTTCGCACCGGTAACGCGAATCTTCTCAGCGTTCGTCACAACGACGAAGTCGCCTGTATCGACATGCCGTGTGTACGTCGGTTTGTTCTTGCCCATCAGCACCGTCGCGAGTTTGGTCGCGAGACGTCCGAGGACCTTGCCGTCGGCGTCGACGAAATACCAGTCGCGGTTGACTTCGCCGGTCTTCGCCTGAAAACACTTGTCCGTAACGAATGACATTGCTCTATCCTGCGTGCGGTTCTCGTTGGTTCTCCAAAATATTGAGAATCAGGCAGTTTACAGGAAGTCGCCGGGTTGTCAACCGAGGCCGTGCTCCGGGTTGGGGGTGCCCTGAACCCTCTGCCGGACAGCAACTTAGAGCAGGGGGGATTCGCTTACCCGGCTGGTACCAGCTCTGCTGTCCGGCTGCCTATGCCGGCTCTGAACTGCGTGCGGTTCTCGCAACCCGCGGGGCAGCCGGTCTGCCTTTTGCAGCGCTGGCCAGAATTGCTTCTGCGCCGGCCAGCACGGGCAGGACCGGTCCGGCCAGACCGCTTGCGCCGCCGGGCCTGCTGCGACGGACGAATTCACTCACGAGCGCGTCAAAGCCCAGTTCCACGACGGGATCGCTGGCCGCAAGCGACGGCTGATGGCAGACGTCAACCCTCGAGCCGTTGCGGCAGATCAGCCCGCCGGCGCGATCCATCGTCAGGATCGAGCCATCCTGTGAGCGCATTTCCACATCCACACCGAGTGCCTCGGCAGGCCCGCTGGCATGGAGGGAAATCGAAACCGGTACGTTTTCAACACTCATGCCGGCGGCCATGAGCACACCTTCGCCATGGGCCATAGCCGTAACCAGCCGCAACGGTCCCAGCAGGAACTGGATCAGACTGACGGCCTCGAAGACCTGATCGACCGGTACCGGACCGTGATCGTCGAAGTCATCACGCGGCGAGCCGCGCCGTGTCGATCGCAGGGATAAGGAAATGGTCCTGCCGAATCTGCCGGAATCGAGAAGACGACGTGCCAGCAGCGCGGCAGGGCAGTGAATGATCGCCGGCGATGCCTGCACCACGCGCCCCGAGAGTTTGGCAAGGATCGCGAGTCGATTGGCCATGCCGGACGAGCAGGGCGCGCCCGTGAGCAGAACGTTCGCCCCGGAGGCCAGGCACTGCTTAATCAGCCGGTGACGTGCACCTTGTGCGGCCCCCAGCACGACCCCGTCGGGTTCGGCTTCGCGCAGGAGGGCATCCACATCCGTGAATGTCCAACGGGCCTGAAATCGGGCCGCGTCACGTTCCGAATGAGCGTCGCAGAGTGCCTCAAGCGTGCCATGTCGTCGCACGGCCTGCAGGAGCCACGGCGATACAGTGTGCGTCGGACCGATGAACGCCAGGCGAGGCAGAGACAAGTACGGCTCCCTCCGGAAAGGCATGGGTCGCCGAATCGGCGAGACCCTTACAGCGATTCCATCCGACATTATAATAACTCACCGTCGTCGGCCTGCCAGCGGCGCAGGCAGGAAGCACCGGCGCGGGCATCTGGACCCTACGAGGATGGTTCGAGAGAACTCACAACATGGTCAAACCCGTCAAACAATTCTCGGTGTTCCTCATCAACAAGCCCGGCATCCTTTCCAAAGTCTGCGATGAACTCGCCGACAAGAAGGTCAACGTCTCTGCGCTGACGCTGATGGACTCCGTCGAGCATGGGGTGTTCCGGCTCGTCGCCGAGGATGAGAAACAGGCCCGGGCGGTTCTCAGCCGACTCAACATCCCCACGACCGAGACCGACGTGCTCTGCGTGGAGATGCCCAACCGGCCCGGGGCAATGGCCGATATCTGCTCGAAGCTCAATGCTCAGCATCTCAGCATCAAGTACGCGTATGTAACGAGCGGCGCTCCCGGCGGACGCACCATCGGCATCTTCAAGGTTGACAATATCAAGAAGGCCCTGAAGGTGCTGAGCGATCGCAAGCCGGGCCGCAAGGAAAAGCTCGTCGTCAAGATGAATCGTGCCGGGAAGGGGCGCTAAGGGGGCAGCTTGCCTGCGCCGAATCTGTCGGTTCGTTTGTTCAATGCGGGTAGCGCGATTCTTCAGAACCCCAGTAAACCGGCGGATTCCCTCGACGGCAGTTCGGCCTGGTTGATCAGGTTGTCGTACGGCATCTCCGCGACCTTGTATCCGACGGCCGTGTTCAGTTCTTCCCGTCGCTTCCGATTGGCCCATTCGCCGAGAACGTTGAGGAGCGTTGCGTGCGTGGTGCCCATGCGGCGTTCGTAGTCCGCGATCATACGATCCTTCATTCGATAAAGACCGCGCCACACCAGCAATCGCTTTTCCGCACCATGGTTGACCTGGATGACATGGGGCGCGTACAGGGCCATGCGCGTCACAAAGTCGAGTTGCCCATCGAGCAGGTCGCCGATCATCGGCCGTGGATGGAGGGGAGGGCTGCCGCGCCGGCCGTCGCAAAGGGCCAGTGCGACACGCCAGTCGTCGCCGGCCAGGTTCATCGCCATTTGCCGCAATTCTGCGGGTGTGCGCGAGCGTCTGTCGATGACGAAACGGTAACGGTATTCCAGATCGAGTGGCGCGTCGCGCGGGACGCGGCCGTCTCGTGACACGAGGATGACACTACGCACGACGGCGGCATTGTAGGCATTGATGTAGTATGCCAGTCTGCTGTTGCGATCGGGCACGAGGTCCGGCGTGCATGTGGGGCCGACACGAGCCAGCATGGCAAAGAGTCGTTCGATCGGTGCCTGGTCCGCGAGGATCTTTTTGTAATCGACCTGATCCTGCACGACGCTCCGCGAGAGGATCAGCCCCCAGTCGGACCATGTGAGCTGCGGTGGATCGCCGGCCGGCGACGTCTGGGGCGACGGTTGTATGGTCTGGCCGATGCAGCCGCAGAACCATGCCGAGATCATCACAATGACGAGCGGCACAAGTTTTTGAATTTGGATATCAGATTTTGGATTTACCGGATCCGGCGCGAGCCGTACATGGCTCGACTTTCCGACGTTTCGACGCTTGCCCATGAAGGAGCGAAGCGAGGTCAAGGGTTTCGACGTCTGGATCATTCCGCCAACTCGAACAGTACGGCGAGACCCTGCCCTACGCCGACGCAGAGCGTGGCGAGGCCGCGCTTCGCTTTGCGGCGCCGCATCTCGCGGACCAGGGTGGTCGCCAGCCGCGCGCCGCTGCAACCGAGCGGGTGTCCCAGTGCGATCGCACCACCGTTGACATTGACCTTCGCGGCGTCGAGTTTCAATTCGCGGATGCAGGCCAGCGACTGCGAGGCGAAGGCCTCGTTCAGCTCGATAAGGTCGAGGTCGTCCACCTTCCACCCTGCGCGAGCAAGGGCTTTATTGGTCGCCGGTATCGGCCCGAGGCCCATGCACGCCGGATCGACGCCGGCCGACGCGGACGCACGGACAAATGCGTAAGGTTTCATGCCCAGTCGCTCGGCCGTCTTTGATTCCATCAGGACGAGCGCCGCCGCGCCGTCATTGATGCCGCTGCTGTTGCCGGCGGTGACCGTGCCGCCCTCGCGGAAGACGGGCCGCAGCTTGGCAAGGTCTTCGAGCGACGTCTCCGGTCGCGGGTGTTCATCGACGGAGACGACCGACTTCTTGCCGCGGCCGAGGTCGATCTCGACGGGGATGATTTCCTCCGCAAGTCTCCCGGTGTCCATCGCCGCTTTGCAGCGCTGCTGGCTCTGAAGGGCGAAGGCGTCCTGATCTTCACGGCTGATCTTGTACTTCTCGGCGACGTTTTCCGCCGTCTCGCCCATGCTGTAGGGATGATGCAAGGCTGCCATTTTCGGATTCGTCATTCGCCAGCCGAGCGTGGTGTCGTACATCGTCTGGTTTCCGCGGACGTAGGACTCATCCGGCTTGGGCAATACCAGCGGTGCACGGGTCATCGACTCCGCACCTCCGGCGATAAACACGTCGCCGTGGCCTGCTTCGATCATTCGTGCCGCGATGGCGACGGCCTCGAGCCCGCTGGCGCAGAGCCGATTGACCGTCGTTCCAGGTACCGTATCCGGCAGCCCGGCAAGCAGAACGGCCATGCGCGCGGCGTTGCGGTTGTCCTCACCGGCCTGATTGGCGGCGCCCCAGTAAACGTCGTCGACGGTCGCGGGGTCGATCTTTGCCCGTGCGACGGCTTCGCGGATGACGAGGGCGGCCATGTCATCCGGGCGTACCGGCGCCAGCGCGCCGCGATGGCGACCGATGGGTGTGCGAAGACATTCAACGATGACGGCCTGTCGCATCATGGGAAAGGAAATTCGCGGTCCATGAACCTGTTATGCAAGGTTGCTGCTCGATTTTACAGCCAATGATGCAGAAAACCCTGCGCCGTCTTCTCACCGAGGTCGCCATTGGAGACGAGCTTCTCCAGCAGGGCCGCGGGCTTGTAGCGTTCATCGCCGCCGGTCTCTGCGTGGAACTTCTTCATCAGTTCCAGGACGACATCAAGGCCGACGTGATCGGCGAAGCTCATGGGGCCCTGCGGATAGTTGAAGCCCAGTTCCATCGTCAGGTCCACATCGCGCGGCAGAGCGATCGTGTCGGCTGCCAGGGCTGCTTCGTTGATCACGGCAAGCAAAACCCGGGCATGGATCCACATGGCGCGATCCGCCGGTTTCTCAAGAACCTGTGCAAATGCCTCCAGCGCCGCATCGGGCTTCCATCCGCTGGTGGATCTCGGTTGGCTTTCGTAGGCGGGGACCGGCTGACTGTTCGCGTAATCGTAGAACCCGCGATTCGTCTTGCGCCCCAGGTGGCCGGCGGCGACCAGTTTCTCCTGCACGGCGCTCGGTTTGAATCGCGCTGGATTGCCGAAGTCATTCCACACGGTCTGCGTCACCGTGAGGTTCACGTCGATTCCAATCAGGTCCATCAGTTCGAACGGGCCGAGCTTGAAACCGCCCGAGCTGCGAAGCGCGGCGTCGATGGATTGCAGATCGGCTTCGCCGTTTTCCAGCAGGCGCAGCGACTCGAGGTAGAACGGTCGGTTGACCCGGTTTCCGATGAAGCCCGGCGAATCCTTCACTTTGACAGCGGTTTTTTCCAGCCGAGCGCAGATGGCCCGTGCGTCGACGATCGCCTGGTCGCCCGTCTGCGGCCCCTGCACAAGTTCGACGAGCTTCATGACCGGAGCAGGGTTAAAAAAGTGCATGCCCAGAAAGCGTTCAGGACGCTCCAGGCCCTCGGCGATCTTTGCAATCGAAAGACTCGATGTATTTGTCGCGAGGAGAGTTCGGGGGGAGACCACCTTCTCCAGTTCTCGGAAGATCGACTGCTTGAGGGATAGGTCTTCCGTCACCGCTTCGATGACACATTCTGCATGGCCGAAATCGGCAGGGCTGCCGGCAACTTTGAGGCGGGCCATCGTGGCGTCCCGATCGTGCTTCGGCAGCTTGCCCCGCGCCACGCGCTCATCAAGTCGTGCTGCGATACCCGTATACGCCTTCTCTACAAGGTCGGGCTTTGTGTCCATCGTCTTGACGATGAAACCTGACGCGGCCGCCGCCTGGGCGATGCCGGCTCCCATCGTGCCGCTGCCGATCACTCCGATCACTCGTTCGCTGCTACTCACCCATGAACTCCGGCTGACGCTTCTCCAGGAAGGCCTTCACACCTTCGTGGTAATCCTTTGTCTTGCCTGCTACGCCCTGCAGCATCGCTTCGTATTCCAGTTGCGCTTCGAGGTCGCGGCCCAGGCCGCCGTAGATCGCGCGCTTGATCAGGCCGTATCCCTTGGTCGGACCTTTTGCCAGGGTGGCCGCCCACTGCTGAGTCGCCTCGGCGAGCTGTTCCGGTGCGACGACGCGATTCACCAGACCCATCGTCAGCGCCTGGTCCGCGGTGATCGGCTCGCCCAGCCATGCGATCTCGAGCGCCTTCGACGTTCCGACCAGTCTTGGCAGCGTCCAGGTCATGCCACTGTCGGGTACGAGGCCGATCTTCGAGAACGCCCCGACGAATTTCGCCTGACTCGATGCGATCCGAAGATCGCAGGCCAAGGCAATGCTCCAGCCCGCGCCTGCGGCCACGCCGTTGACACTCGCGACCACGGGGATTTCCAGCGAACGCAAGCCCAGAATCACAGGGTTATAACGGCGACGCAGGGCGTCCGTAAAGTCAAAGTCTCCGCCGCGCGACGTAGCCGCCTTCAGGTCCTGCCCGGCACAGAAGGCCCGGCCGGCTCCCGTGATGACGAGACATCGCACGGATTTGTCTTTCGCGACGGCCCGAAGTTCCGCCTGTAACTCTTTGGTGACGCGCTCGTCTACCGAGTTCATCTCTTCCGAGCGGTTGAGCGTGATGGTCCGAACCCCGTCGGACGTCTGACTCAAGAGGGTTTCGTATGCCATGAAGTCATCCTTTGATGGCTCGTCGATCTTCACGACGCCTGGTGCATTCTATCCGATGCCATCGGTCGCTACCTGCCCTTGTATTCCGCCTTCCGCTTCTCCACGAATGCCTTCATTCCTTCCTTCTGATCCTCGGTGGCGAAGAGCATGTAGAACAGCTTCCGCTCGTAGTCCAATCCGTCAGACAGTCCCGTCTCAAACGCGCGGAGCACGGCCTCTTTCGCCACGCGAACGGCGATCGGTGAACGCTCGGCGATCTCCCGGGCCATTGCGATCGCCTCGTCCAGATACCGTTCTACCGGGACCACGCGATTGACCAGCCCCATAGCATGCGCTTCGGCTGCCGTGAACATCCGACCCGTCAGGATCAGCTCCATCGCTCGGTACTTCCCGACCGTCTTTGAGAGCCGCTGCGTGCCGCCGGCGCCGGGCATCACGCCGATGTTGATCTCCGGCTGACCGAAACGAGCGGTCTCGCTGGCGATGAGGATGTCGCAGTGCATGGCCAGTTCGCAGCCGCCGCCCAGGCAGAAGCCGCTGACCGCGGCGATGATCGGCTTGCGCACACGCTTGATTCGCTCCCAGCGGGCGAGGTTGTTGCGCTCGTACATATCCACAACGCTCGCCTCGGCCATTTCCTTGATGTCCGCACCGGCGGCGAAGGCCCGTTCATTGCCGGTGATGATCATGCACCGGACACCGGGGTCCTGGTCGTAGGCCTCGACGTTCGTGATCAGCTCATCCATCAGCGGGATGTTCAGGGCGTTCAGCACGTCCGGTCGATTCAGCCGCAGGATGGCGACCGGGCCTTCCTGCTGGGTCATGATGAATTGATTAGGCATGGCGATGTCCTTTTTCAACCGTTTCAATAGCTCGTCGCAGATTATACAGCCCGTGGGAGAATGGGCCACCGACCTTGGCTGAACGAATGACCGTCAAGGGCCGGCAGCGAGTCTGATTTACCTCGCTCGTCGCAAGGACTATTATCCCGCGACGTCCAACATCCGAGGAGTGAGGTTCGACATCATGACTACGACCACGAAAGAGGCCGATCAGGCCGGACCCACCGCATCCCCATCCAGCGAGCCGCCATTTCTCACGCGCGTCGCGCTCACCGGCGCGACCGGATTCGTGGGTAATGCCGTCGTGCGGGAACTCGTCGCCCGCGGGCACAAGCCGGTCTGTCTGGTTCGGGATCGGCCGCGTTTTCTCTCCGGCGCGACCCGCTTCGGGCCTGACCGTGTCGAAGCCGTCGGCGGTGACCTTTTCGATGACGAGGCCCTTGCGAAGGCCGTCGAAGGTGCCGAGGCCTGCATTCATCTCGTCGGCATCATTTTCGAGAATCGACTGCGCGGGCAGACCTTCGAGCGCATCCACGTCGAGGGCACGCGGCGTGTCGTTGAGGCCTGCAAGGCCGCGGGCGTGAAGCGCATTGTCCACATGTCTGCCTTGGGCACGCGGGCGAATGCGCCGAGCGCGTACCATCGCACTAAGTGGCTCGCCGAGGGCTACGTCAAGGACAGCGGGCTGGACTGGACGATCTTCCGCCCGAGCATCATTCACGGGCCTGAAGGCGAGTTCATGCGGCTGATGAAGTCGTTCGTCTGCGATGCGTTTGTACCGGCGCTGGGTTTCATTCCAACGCCGCTGCCGGTGATCCCCTACTTCGGCGACGGCCAGAACAAGCTGCAGCCGGTCTCCGTGAAGGACGTGGCCCATTGCTTCGTGGCGGCGCTTTCGAGGCCGCAGACCATCGGGAAGATTTACGAGCTTGGCGGACCGGAGGCGATTTCGTGGAAGGAGCTGTACCGCATCTGCCGCGAGACGATCCCCGGCGCAAAGCACTGGAAGCCAATCATTGGTCAGCCGGTCTGGGCGGCGAAGTTCTTGGCGATGACACTCATGAAGCTACCGGTCCTCCCGAACTACATGCGCTTCAACGTCGGGCAGGTGCAGATGTCGCAGGAGGACTCGGTCTGCGACATCGGTCCTGTCGAACGCGACTTCGGCATCAAACTGCGGGGCTTCCGTCAGGAGCTGCGCGAGTACGCGGCGATGATTGGATAATTGAAGTGAAGCAGTTTGCCAGTTGGCGCAAGCTCAATCTCGGGACTTCGCCCCCTCTTCCGTCGATTGACCGGATCGAATGGTTTGCTTTCGTTGAGTTATCGACGCGTGGCTGATTTCAAGCCGCTACTCTACGGTCAGTCTTGCAGGTATTCGATAAACTTTTTGATGTCCAAGGCATCCAGAGCGCCATCCGCATTGATGTCTCCGGCACAGGGAGAGCACGGCGAGGCCAGGCCGAGCAGAACTCTGGCGAAGAATGGGATGTCGGCGGTGTTCACGACGCCATCACAGTTTGCGTCGCAAGCAGACGGGATACGATGGACGACCGTATAGGCGTCATCCTGCGAGATTGTCTCGACCGCAAAAAGGTACAAGACATCGCCAGGTGTGCAGCTTGGAATGGTCACGGTCTCAGTAAATGTGCCATTCAAATCTGAATAGAGTGTCGCAAGAACAGTGCGATTGGCCATCAGTTTGATTTCCGCATTGGGTTCAAACTGGCTGCCCTCCAATGTGACCGAGAATGACCCGGGTCCGATCTGCCCGGTTGTCGTCGAAAGTTGCGGCCCGGCCTGTTCCGCGGACAGGTCCAGCTCAAATTGGAATTCATCGTAGATCGTGAGTCCCTGCTGAACGATCACCTTCACGTTGTAAAACCGGCCGCCGTTCAGGTCGAGGAGGGTCTTGGGTACGCTGAACTCAAAGGCGTGGGCCATGTCTTCGTCGATCGAGGGAACGACGTAGTCCTGATGTTCTACGCACGTCTTGCGGGTTCCACTGAGGGATGTGAAGGTGTTTGTCGCAATATTCCGACAGCGGTACATGATATCACCGCTCGGAAAGGTGTTCACACGCAGTTCCTTGTCGATCCCTGGATAGCCGAGAATGACGACGCCGGTTCCCGGGTTGTTGTCTGTATCGAAGAGCAGGCGGTAAAGCCCTGCGGCGCCGGGCACAGGCATCAGTCCCAGCAGTTGAATGCGTACATCAAAATCGGGATTCTCATCTTCGGAGGCCATGCTGACGATGGCGACATTTAGATAGTCCGGTGCGGCTGGATTCGTGGAATTGAAGTGAAACGACATGCCGCTCGACTTGGGCTTTGTCTGTGCCGGCTCCTTCTTCGACTCTTTTTTCTTGACCGGGTGATGATAGGGCAATGCATTTTTCTTAATGGTCCGGCGCTGCGCGTCGGTCAAGCCGAGCTCTGATCCACTATCACGTTCGTGCATCAGATTTTTGGGGTCATTGATGTCATCCAGCCCGAAGGAATGCCCGAATTCGTGGGCTGTCGTATCGCCGGCGCGCTTGATATTGTCCGAGTGGTTGCTCAGCTTGATGATACTGACAGGACCATTCTCCAGACAGATGCCAATTGCGTCTAAGCGATTGATGTTCGGCTGCTCGACGAAACACAGAGCGAGCTTCTTGGTCGGGCTATCCAGTGCCGATTTGAAGATGGCCCGGCGATCTGCCTCCGTCAGCCGTGAGTGTTCGCCGTTTGGAGGTCTTTCATTGTTATAATACTTCACTTTGTAGACATGAAGATTGGCCTTCGCATTCAAGTAGACGACGTTGGCGCGATCGAGGACTTCATTGGCCTGCGCCTCCGTCACGGTCGCGTTTGAATAGACATTGACTTGTACGCGAACGGCGATGAACTCATCTTCGCCGCGGAGCATAGCCGGACGAACAAGCAAGCCGCATAGGCAGATCGATAATAGACGCCACGGTACTCGCTGGATAGGACGACGGCATGATTTCATGATTCGACCTTCACGTAAGAACCGGGCAAGGATCGCATCTGCGAAGCAACTCGTCAGCGTTCAGGGTTTTCGCTCGTATCGTTGGGTGGCCTCCTTCGGGATAGGTCTATCGAGTATACAGAATCTGATGCTTGATTTTCAAGGACAAATTCGAGTTCTGCTAAACAGAATGCTTCCTCTGGTTTCATCCGGGTTGCGCCAAATGTCGCAATGTGGATTCAGGATTAAGAAGCGGTCTTGGACAGAATTAGAAAAGCCCCGGCATGATTCCCGGGGCTTTGTTCCTGCGCGGCACACCGTAAGAGTACGAATTACCTCCACATACGCCGCGGCGGTGTTGAAAATGAATTCGATCGGCCGATCACCTGGCCGAAGGGGTTGCTGCGGCCGCCGACCGTCGCACCGGCGACCGAGCCGCCGAATTGCGATCGTGCAAAGCCGCCGGCACTGGCGGAGTTCAGGGGGGCGGGGCTCGCGACCACCAGACCGTTCGAGCCGGCTACGCTGCCGTCGCGTCCGATCGACAGGTTGAACGTGCTCGCCGTCGCCGGGAGGAAGCGTCCGCCGACTGCATAGCTCGCCGAGAAGCTGATCCCCTCGGGGCCCACGCCGAAGGCCACACCTTGGCCGAAGGAGACTTGTCCGCTCCGCGTGTGCGTCCGGGCCTGGCCGACGCCGCTCCCGTTGTAGGCCGCCGTGGCAGTTGCCGTGCCGGGTAGCCCGCCGATCTGCGTGACACTGGCGCTCGTGGAGGCCTCGTTTGCCTGTGCTGTCGAGAGGGCACTCATCATCAGGGCCGCTGCGAGAGCGGCTGAAATACAGACTGCTCGTCGCATCATTCGATTCATTTTGCTGGTCATGGTCAGGGTCTCCATGGTTGGAAGCCGTGTTTCGGAATCATCAATCCCAAGATCGTCCTGTGTGGGGCCTGCGCCGGTGCGGGTGGAGGGCACCGACGCAGCGCCCCGGGGGTTACGGTCGTACGCGAACCATCATGCCTTCCGAGTGGCTGCGGCCGAAACGCTCCGCACGGCTGACCGCTGTCACCCGGGCATTGGCCACGTTTCGAGGGCCGCTCATGCTGACACCCAGGCCGTTTGCATGGGCCGAGCCGAAGTTTCGCGCACCGGCCATCGCCCGGACGCGGCTGTCCGCCACGCCGCCGCGGGTATCGGCCACTGAGTCGCTCACCGCCAAGGCGCGACCGCCGAAGAGGCCATCCGATCGGGCATGGCTGTCGCTGCGGGCGATGCCGAAATGGCTCAGAGCCAGCGACGACGAGCGACTGTCCGCGACGGAATTGAAGCGACCGTCCGCCTCGGCCAGACTGTTCGAGAGCGCCACGCCGCCGACGGTCGCCGCCGTGCTCTCGCTGTTGGCCAGGGCAGCGCTGCCGAAGAGCCCCCGGGCGTCAGCGCGGGAATTGCTGACGGCCAGTCCGCGATCGGCCAGCGCCACCGAGGAACTGTTGGCAAACCCGTTGCCGATTCCGACGGCGTGAGAATTTGAGATCGCCTGCCCGCCGTTGGTGGCAGCCGAGTAAGCCGAAGAGTTTGCATTGCCAACGGCCGTCGCCGTGGACGAGGCCTGTCCGCCGTTCGTTGCGATGGAATAGGCCACGACCTCGGCCGCGCGGGCCGACAGGGAACTTGAAGCCAGAATTGCGAGTGCGAATGCGATAGAACGTGACATGGGCTCACTCCTTTCTTGCCATTGGCATTTTCTGATGCCATGCCCCGTCTGCCTTTGCCGGACCCATCGTCCGGGCTGCTCGTTAGACACGCGATCGCCGCAGGGGGTTAGTGATCTGCAGACCGATTTCGGAGGCCAGAGGATCGCGATTTTCGGAAGGCAGGCAGCGTCATCGCGGCAGGGCACTCGCGGGCGTGACCGTTGCGGCCTGGGCGCATGTTTGATTGAATGATGGCAGAATCCGATGCACCACTTCCTTCGAGCGGCACAGGAGGTCAGCACAGATGGCAATACAACCGATCCGATTCGACGCGAAGTCCATGGACGAAGCCACGCATAAGCTCATCGAGGCGGCGCATCATTGCGAGCCGCTGCCGGACCTGTCAGACGTGCTGCCGTTCGCCAACTTTGTTGAGATGTGGGAAAATCTTAGCGGCAACCACGCCGAGCGTACCTGGCTCGCCTATTACCCCTGCGCGGCCGACGATGAGAAGCCGGCCGCCGAGTTCAACTTCCGCGATTTCTCGGAGCTGATCGACCGCATTGCCGGGCTGCTCTCGACGCATTACGGAATTCGCGCCGGCGGGTCCGTCGCCACGCTGACGATCAACCAACCGCTGACCGTTGCGATCTACTTCGCCGTCTGGCGGCTGGGGGCCCGCGTCGTACCGGTGAATCCCAGCGAGGCGGATGACCGCATTGGTTACATCGTGACGAACTCCGAAGCGTCGTTGCTCGTCGCCCATGCATCCACGCGCGAGAACTTCACCGGAGTCGAAAAGGCCGTTGGATCGAACATCAAGCGGGCGATCATCCTCGACGGCACGAATCGGCCCGACGCCGCGAGCGCCGGCTGGGAGGATTTCAACGCTGTGCTCGATCGCTTTGACGGCAAACCGTTGCTGCCTGCCCCGCAGGATGTCGACCCGCATGCCGACGCGCTCGTCGTCTATACATCCGGCACGACCGGCAACCCCAAGGGCGTCGTCCTCACACAGCATCAGATGCTTGCAGACGCCTACGCCATCACCCGATGGCACGGGATCGATCAGCACACGGTCATGATGAACGTCCTGCCGATCCATCACGTCAACGGCATCGTGGTGACCCTGCTGACCCCCGCCTATGCCGCGGCGCAGGTCGTCGTGAACCGGCGATTCCGCAGCGGCGGTTTCTGGAGAAAGCTCGCCCGCCACGACGTGGCGATTGTCAGTGTCGTGCCCACGCTGTTGCAATTTCTCATCGAGGCCGACGAGGAGTGCGTGCAGGAGGACATCCCGAACTTCCGCCACTTCATCTGTGGCGCCGGACCGCTCTCCGTTGAACTCGCCCGCGACTTTCAGGACAAGTTCGGTCTGCGGATCGTCCACGGCTACGGTCTCTCCGAGACGGTCTGCTACTCGTGCTTCCTGCCGATCGATCTGGAATGGGAGGACCACACGCACTGGATGTACGATCATGGTTTCCCGTCGATCGGCTGCCCGGTTGATACGAACGTGATGTCGATCCACGATGAAAACGGCGTGGTCGTTGCCGAAGGACAGAAGGGCGAGATCGTCATCCGTGGGCATAACGTCATGACGTGTTACTTCCACAACCCGCAGGCCAACGCCGACGCCTTCAAGCACGGCTGGTTCCGCAGCGGCGACGAGGGTTTTCGTCTGCACGGTCCCGGCGATCGGCAGTATTACTTCATTACCGGCCGCATCAAGGAGTTGATCATCCGCGGCGGCATCAACCTGTCGCCGTTCGAGATTGACGAAGTGCTGATGAGCATGCCCGGCGTCCGCGTCGGCCTGGCCGTCGGTTTCGACAACCGGTACTGGGGCGAGGAGGTCGGCGCATACGTGCAGTTACAGTCCGACGCGAAAGTGACAGAGCAAGATGTAATCGCATACTGTAAAGAGCGCCTGCCGTGGCCCAAGGTGCCTAAGGTCGTCATCTTCGGCGACGACATCCCGGTCACCAGCACCGGCAAGTACCAACGCGGCAAGCTCAAGCCGCTGTATGAGGCGTACAAAGACAAGCAGTTCAAGGAATGAACGTAGAGACGTCGACACGGGGAAGTCACGGCTCGCCGGGACTGCCCAGATTCGCGCTCTGGTATTTGAACTTGATGGTGTTGCCACTCGGCCCCTCGAGTCCTTGGCCCTCTTCGGACGTTTCCCCCTTCTGGCGTTTCCACCTTACAATCGCTGGTCGGACCAAGAGGAGCTTTGCACGCGATGCCCATCCACCCCACCGCCATCATCGATAAGGATGCCACCGTTCCCGCTTCGTGCGACATCGGGCCGCACGCCGTCATTGAGGGGCCGGTCAAGCTCGGCGAAAACGTCAAGGTCTATCCGAATGCGTACCTCTCCGGCTGGACGGAGATCGGTGACCGCTGCCAGATACATCCCGGCGCGGTCGTCGGCCATCTGCCGCAGGATTTTCACTTCACAGGCGAGCGGTCGTACTGCCGCATCGGCGCGGGCACGATCATCCGCGAGTTCGCCTCGATCCACCGTGGCACTCAGCCGGAGAGCTGGACGATCCTCGGTGAGAACTGCTTCATCCTCGGCTACGCCCACATCGGCCACAACTGCGAACTGGGCAACGGCGTGAAGCTGTACAACTGCGCGGCGCTGTCGGGCCATGTGATCGTCGGCGACAACGCGATCATCAGTGGCTACTCGCTTGTTCACCAATTCTGTCGCATCGGCGAGTACGTCATGGTCGGCGGCGGCACGCGATTGGGGAAGGATGTCCCACCATACATGAAGGCCCTCTACGAGTCGCAATGCGCCGGGCACAACGCCATCGGCCTGCGGCGCAGTGGACAGTTCACGCCGGAGGATATCCTCGAAGTCCGGCAGGCCTATCGCACGCTCTATCGCTCCGGATTAACGTTTCGCAAGGCCGTTGAGAAGCTGGCCGGCGAAGTGAAGACCAAAGCGGGCAGGCGGATCGTCGACTTCTGCACAAGCCCGTCAAAGCTGGGTTTCGCCGGCGGGTGGAAAGTTGAGCAGGAGCAGTCGGCCGAACTAGAGTAGCTATGACCGCTCGCTGCGGCCCGTCCAGCTTGACCAGAACGACTTCACTGCTATCTTATGATTCATCGGGCTCGGTCCTGAGGATCCTGCCGCAGGTCGCCCCGTGCGATCCGTGGTAGCCGGCACCTGATTGGACCGTGTCCTCGCCTGACGCAGGAGCCAGCTACGTATGTCGAACGGAACGGACTCTGCCGCGACGTTAGCTCTTCCCATCCAAACGACGAGTCTGACGGCCCGCCTTGGTGTGACTCGCGCGAATTTCATCCGGGCTGCCTTTTGGACGGCAGTTATCGTTTTCCTTTTCTGGTGCGCGTACTACGTTGAGCGGAACATTCTGAATCGCCACCCCGCCAGCGATCGCTTCATCCGTGAAGCGAGCGAGGCGGCGATGCGCTATATCACGATCCCGCACATCATCATCGGCTTTCTTTTCATGGTCTCGTCGCGCAACAATCAGAACCGCAGGCAGCGACTCTGGGTGCTTGGGCTGCTTCTGGCCGGAGCAGGGCTCTGCACACTCTACTATGGCGGCGGGGGGCGTACGGACCTTGTTCTGTCAGTTGGGGTTTACTTCTACTTTCTTGTGCATGAGCTGCGCGACGAAGCGATGTTTTACACCGTCCTGGGCGAGGCCGGGCCCATTCCCGACAAAGCCGCATTCAAATCATTCATCCGTTGGATGGTTGCCCTGATTGTTGCCTCGCTTGCGGCGATGGTGCTGACGGCTGCGCCCTTCGGTATCTATGTAAAAAAACTCACCGCTTCGGAGACCGGTCTCGCGAGTCTTGGCCTCGCCGAGACGGCATGGTTCAGCGGCGCATTGCCGATGCATTTGAAGATTCTCCTTGCGGTCCTTCCAGTTTTGATGGTCGCCATCGGCTACGCTTATGTGCTGCGTAAGTATGCCCGCGTGTTCGGCTATGGCGATGTGCGTTCTTTCATGGAGGCCCATAGCAAGCTCTTCTTCGTCATGTTTGGCGTGGCGACCGTGCTCGGTCTGATTATTCTCCTGACCCAGCGTTTCTACGCCCTGATTCTCTTTCACGTGGTTGCCTGGTACGTCTTCGCTTCGTATCAGTTCGCGAAGAATCCGCCCAAGTCGCCCCCGCAGGGCTGGTGGCTGTGGATGCGTACGACCGCCACCGGCTTCAAGACACTCCATATCGGCATGGCCGCCGTGCTGATGGCCCTCGGCCTCTATTGGACCCTGGCGCTTGACCAGAGCCCGGCCTTGCACTGGCTCCTGGCGCCCGAGTCTTTTCTCTACTGGACGATCATGCACATCACGGTGAGCTTCGTACCGCGCTAGCGATTACCGGGGGCCGATGGGTCGGCAGTTGCGCGGTTAAAGCCGAAAGTAACAGGAATTCCCGGGCAGTTTTCTCCGCCGTGCCGTGCGATACAATCGCCGCGCAAAGGGTCGCCGGATCTGCGGCGTACGAGTTAGATCAACGGCAGCTAGTCATGGGCGCCGGCAATGTCCTGCTGCCCCTGCTGTCAGGGAATTGTCCTCGATGTCCTTGTTGCTCAATCTCCTGGGTCCACGAGAGGGTTTTGAGGGCGGCCTCTTCCTCCCGGATTTCAAACAGGCCACTTCGCGCCGCCCTATTGAGAACGTCGTTGCCAGAGACCCGCTGCGTGTGCCGTTGCAGGTCTCGCGCACGATGCCCACCAAGCCCGAGGTCGCCGTCGGTGACAGTGTCCTTCGCGGACAGCGAATTGCCGCACTCGTTGGCACCGCTTCCGTCTCGGTGCATGCGCCGACCTCCGGTCGCGTCGTGGAAATCGATCGCGTCTGGACGGCGCGCGAGGGCTTTCTGCCCTGCGCCGTCATCGAGCCGGACGGGCGCGATACGGCCGCTCCCTGCAATCGCACATGGTCGGAAGAGTCCATGGTCCTGCAGCTTGCCGAGCATGGCGTGATCGTTCCCGCGCCACTCATGCCGGCGCATGAGTTGATCCGCCAAGCCACTCAGGCCGGCGTCACCGACCTGATCGTGAGCGCCATGGAAACAGAGCCCTATCTGACCAGTGACCTGCGCACGTTGGTCGAGCAGCACGGCCGATTTCTGGACATGACCGGTGAGCTCGCTGATGCCCTCGGCGTCCATCACGTCTACTTCGCGCTGCCGTATCGCCATCGCCGTGTGGTCAAGCGCGTCTGTGCCGAAGCGGCGGGCCGGCACATCGAGATTTCGCCGCTTTCTGATCGTTATCCACAGTGTCAGCCCAATCTGCTGGTCAAGACGATTCTCGATCGGGAAGTTCCTCCGGGCGGTACTCCGCTTGATGTCGAGGCGGTGGTTGTTCCGCTTACCACGATTAGAATGGCCGCGGATGCAGTCTTTTCAGATCGACCGGTCACGCATGCGATCGTGACCGTCGCCGGCGATGCCGTCGAACACGCCGGCACCTATCGCGTTCCGATCGGCACGAGCGTCAGACAATTGGCCGACCGGGTGGGGCTGCTTGCGCCCGTGCGTCAGGCGGTCTGGGGCGGACCGCTGACGGGTATCGCGCTCACACGAGATGAGACCGTCATCTCCGCTGATACGGCCGCCATTCTGCTCTTCTCGCAGGTACACGCAACGAACCCCGTGCCCTGCATCCGATGCGGCTGGTGCGTGGAAGATTGTCCCGTCGGCCTCGACCCCGCAGCGCTTGTGCAGCTCGAGCCGGCGTCGTCGGCTGATGAGCAGACAAAGGCGCATCTTAAGACCTGCCTGGACTGCGGCCTGTGCAGCTACGTGTGCCCGGCCACGTTGCCGCTTGCCGCGACGATCCATCGGGCACGCGAACGCTTCTGCACGACTTCGAGCCATTCGTCGGGGGGTGCATGAAGGCCGACGCTCGAACAATTCCAGGTGGGTGGGTTGCGCTGGCGGCGCCGCATCGTCTCGGCGGAAGCACGCATCTCGATATCCTCCGATCCTGGACGCTTGCAGCAGGCATCGTTGGCCTCTGCGGCACGGTCATTTTTGGTGCAAGCGCCGCTAAGGTGTTGCTCGTGGCGATGCTCTCCGCCATCGCCACCGACTGCATCGTCGGTTATGCCCGGGCGCGTCCAGTGGTGGGAGGGCTCTCCCACGCATCATTGACCGGTCTGCTGCTGGGTCTGACCCTTCCGGCCACCGTTCCCTGGTATATCCCGGCGATTGGCTCGCTTATCGCCGTTGTCTTCGGCAAGATCGTCTTCGGAGGGCTTGGACATTTCTGCTGGCAGCCCGCACTCGTCGGGCGCGTCGTGCTGCAGTTGCTCTTCCTGCCGACCCTTTCACTCAGTCTACATCCGACATGGCCGATCCTCGCACCGGGTCATCTGCTGGTAGGACGACTGGATCAGCCGCAACGTGTCGAGATGGCCGGCTATGGAGGATGGTTCGCTCAGCCACACGATGCGAATGTTCAGGCGCTGGCAATGGAACGGCCAGTCCAGACCCTGCGCGCCTTCGCTCAGGGCAGATTCCGTCCCGACGGCGGTCTCGCCTACGAACCGCTGCTTCGCGAAAAGCTGCCTCCCTGGCAGGATTCGATCTTTGGCCTCGTGCCCGGTGGAATCGGTGAGACCTGTACCCTGGCACTGATCATTGCGGGGCTGTACCTCATTTATCGTGGATTTCTTCGCTGGCAGATGCCCGTCGTCATGATTGCCGCGGCTGCGGTGGCCGCGGCATTGCTACCCGTCGAATCCGGTGGCAACGAAGGTGGGTACGACTGGTTCCCCGTCTTCGCCGTCGAGCAGGGCCGCGCCGTCGGTGTGGCCTATGTGCTCTATCACCTGACTTCCGGCGAGCTCATGCTCGGCGCCTTCCTCATCGCCGGAGACATGACCACGACGCCAATGCGGGCCCGCGGACAGGCCCTCTTTGCGGCCGGTGTCGGTGTGCTGACTATCTTCATGCGGCTTTACGGTGTCGTGGAGTGCGAATGCTACTGGTCGATTCTCGCGATGAATACGCTCGTGGGCGTCATCGACGGTCGATTACGTCGCCGTGTTTTCGGAATGGATGAGGAGCCGTAGGGCGCCTGTCAATTTCACTCGTCTGTCCACCTCTATCGACTGTCCACAAACAATTCACAGGTCGTTGCAGCATGTCACCGGCCACCGGGAGTCGAAAAAGGTCCATTCGGAGCCCGTTAGAGCAGAGGTCCCCTTGGCGGGTGCATTGTTTTCAATGTCGGGCGTGCTATACTGCTCGTTCTCCACGGATGGGGTTTCCGGGTCAGACGTGTGGGGGTCATCGTTGGCCGAAAGGATTCACAGCGAGAGCCGCTTGCGGCTATTTCCCGCATGGAACGCCCGGGTTGCCGGGCAACCGGGACAACGTGGTTGAGGATGTTAGTGAATTGCGATCGTTTCGCGCCCCGGTTGATCGGGGCTGGAGGATAGAAAGATCATGGCCGAGATCAACGGCGAATTTCCGACCGTCATTGGTGCTGATGCGAGGTTCAAGGGCGAATTGACTTTTGACAAGGGCGTTCGCATCGAAGGCGGCTTTGACGGACAGATTCGCTCCAAGGGCATCCTGCACGTCGCCGAAGGCGCGAAGCTGTCGGCCAACATCGAGGCCGCGAATGTTCGCGTCGAAGGCGAATGCAAGGGCGACTTCATCGTGAGTGAGAAGCTTCACCTGCTCGCGACGGCCAAGGTCGAGGGAAACCTTCGCACGACCCGCTTGGAGATCAACGACGGCGCCATCTTTGTTGGCAACGTCACGGTCGGTCAGCATGCTGCCGAAGCCGCGCAGCGCCGCGCCGCGCCGGCTCCCGAAGCGGCCGCCTCTCCCGATATCGCACGGATGTCCCCCACGGCCGTCCGCCAAGCCCCGCCGCGCCCGGCGGAGATTCGCGTACCGGCGAACCCGTAAGCAACGCAGCGCCACCCCCGCGGGAGCCGATGAACTCTTCGCCTATCCGCAAAGGGTGGGCACAGCTTACCCCTTTTATCATGTGAGTCTACGGTTTATCTGGATCGCGCATGCGACTCCAGCTCTCGTAGCGCTCCACGGCTCGTGCGCTCACGCTACGGATCGCCGTGCGATAACTTTCCAATGCAGTGTCCTCCGTCGCACGCAGGATACAGATGAGGTCGTACCCCTTCGGAAGCGATTGCGCCTCCAGGCGAAACGCCTCGCGCAGAAGCCGCTTGAGCCGGTTGCGCTTCACGGCCGTGCCGAGTTTCTTGCTGACGGACAGCCCGATGCGCGCATGTGGCAGCTCGTTTGCCGTGGCGTAGATCACCAGATACCGATTCGAAGCCGAACACTTTGCCGCGAAGACTCGGGCGAACGCCTTCTTTCCTGCCAGGCGGCGGTTTCTTGGCAGTTTGTAACGTGTTTTCGGGTTTTTCGTCGACATCGCACGCGATTTATTCATACCGCCGGTTAACGAATTGTGCAAAACCTGTCAGATACGGTGATTTGCTCTGGACAACCTGCGGAAAGCGTACCGACTCGCCTCTGCATCGGCCTGTGAAGATCATTATTCTTCGCGGATTCTTAAAGAAACTTGCGAACACTCGACCATCGGCTAGATGTCAGTTCATCGAAGCTTACGAGCCCGCGGCTGTGCGCAAATACTCGCTCCTGCCTGTGAAAATTCTCCCGCGGAAACTTTTCTTTTGACGAGCTTTCGATGCGCGGTATGTTGCACTTGCTACTGATGAGTGGCGCTTGATCGGCGCCGATCAGCAGCCCTGACAACTCCGGTAAGCTCGCGACGGCCCAAAGCGCAGGCGTCGAGTCGTTCAGTAATGAGCGACAACCTGCAAGGTGAACACATAGCCCGGGCCGGCGAATTAGAGCCCAATGCCAGGGAGGTTGAGGCGCAAGAACCCTCAGAGGGGTGTCCGTCCCACCGGGTCGGACCAGGCGTCAACCGATCGAGACTCCGTGACGCATCCGGCGCGGCCAGGGGTAACCCGAAGTGGCGCATAAGCGTGTGGGAGGAGGCGGGCCGAAATGCCTGCCAAGGTTGACGATCAAGTCCCCTGAAAGGGAGAAGGCCCATGGGAGCAGCCAGCGATGGGCCGGGCTAAACACCCGGCGCGGTCGCGAGGGACTCTCGAAAGGCAGTACCCGGTAGCCGAGCTGCGTACTTACAGCGTGGTCGCGCTTCGGTGCGGCGATGCGGGGTGCGTGTGTAACGGCAAGCGGGGCGCGTAGCGGTGGGTAACGCCGCTGCAATCTTGCGAGAGGAGAAAGCTCCGAAGGGAGAATCCCAAAGGCGCTGCCGGTATGAAACATGGCCGGCAAGACATGCAAGGGAGAAAGCCGTCGAGAGGGTAGCCAAACCCTGAGGGCGGAAGGTGGCGGGCAGGCAAAGCCCGTGTGAACCGGACCTCGCATGTTGCAAGTGTCATAGGGAGCAAAAGCCCAGGGAAGGAGTCGGTTGCCGAGAGGCGCCGGCTAGTCTCGACCGGGCAAGGCCCTGCAGGGCAGCGAAACTCGATGAGAGGTGCGCTGGCGGATACTAAACCCATCCGCACGCGACGGTCGGTTGGAAAGACCACCCGGCCGGGCCATGAGCAACGGCGCAGTGGGATCGCGGAACCGATAGCCGCGATACCGGCCGACCGCACCAGACTCTGGACGAGATCGCAAGCTCATGAGGGAATGACCCGCTGATGGCAACACGGCGGGCCCAACGGTTGATGGCGAATACTTCGAAGGGCAAAGCGGTCGATCGTCGCTCTCAGTAGCATTTTTCTTTTCTCCACACCAGGGAGGGGTGGTGGGTCGGCCTGTGGGCGCGGTATGCAGGCCTGCCGATGTCGCTTCCCGCACGGATCGCATTTCCATACCGGATCGAATCGAAACCACGGTTTTCTGTGGCGGTCTGTTTCTCCGGAGAAGGATCTCCGGGGCGCAGGCCGCTTTTTTTGCGCCGCGTGCGCATCAATTGAACCGGTCGCCTCTGCCTGTCGATGTATGACGTATGCGCGATCTGTCTCGTGCCTATATCTCAGTGATCATTCCGAGCTACAACTCGGCTGCTGTCCTCCCGGAGGCCGTCGAATCCGTTCTTGCGCAGACCGTGCCTGCGGATGAAATCATCGTCGTGGACGACGGAAGCATGGACAACACCGCGGAAGTCTGTCGGCGACTCGGCACGCGGCTCCGCTATCGCCGTCAGGCCAATGCCGGGGCCTCCACGGCGCGCAATGCCGGCGCCGCCATGTCGCGCGGCGACTGGCTGGCCTTTCTCGATGCCGATGATCTCTGGGAGCCGAATAAGCTGGAGCTTCAACTCGCCGCGCTGCAACAGCACCCCGACGCCGACTTTGCCGTGACGGCGGCATGGGCGGAATCATCGGACGGCGGGCCGCCGCAATACATGTACTGGGAAGGTTCGCTCGATCCGCATCGGATGCGTCGAGAACTGCTCGTCCGCAACATCCTCACCGGCATCTGCTCTTCGCTGATCATCCGACGCGAGGCCTTCGAGGCCGTCGGAGGGTTCGCGGGCGGTCGCGCCTGCGAAGATCGACGCTTGGCCGTTGCGCTGCTGGAGTGTCACCGCGCGATTCTGCTCGCGCAGCCGCTCATCCGGTTACGACCCGGTCCTGCGCACTGGACCGATCCGCGTCGTCACCGCGCGGAAATGCTACGCTTCATCAACGATCACGCCGCGCTGTACGAACAGCTCGATCCCCTCGGGCACCTGCGACGACGGGCCATGGCACGGGTTCACGAACGCACCGGCATGCACTACCTGGAAAACGGCGATCGGCGAACGGCCGCGAAGTACCTCGTCCGGGCAGCGTTGCTACAGCCGACGCTCGCCAATCCGTGGCGGGTGCTGATCAATGCTGCGCTCGGCCGGCTGCGCAGCCAAAGGCGGCCGCCGGCACCTTCACCGGCTTCCGCTGCCTACCACTGAAGTTCCTCGTCACTGGGAACCGGGAGCCAGTTCGCACGAAGCGTTTCGCGGATGTGCTTCAGGATGGCCTCGCGCCGTTCGTCGTCGTTCCAGTCCTGCTGTTGCTGGACCCAAAGCGTGTACACAACCTGTCCACGGACTACCAGCAGCGGCTTGGCCAACGTTGCAGCGCGACCCTTGAGCATGTTTCGCGCCTGTTCTTTCTTGGTGTTCGGCCAACGCTTACCCACGATGCAAACTCCCATCTCCACGCCGACCTCGCGGGCGAGTTCTTCGGATGGCGCGGAGACAGCCCATGGCACATCCGGTACGCCGGCCGCCAATGCAGCCAGCTTCGCGCGGGTCAGCGGCAGGGCGGCGCCTCGAAGTGCGACCGACTCGGAAATTCCTTCTTCGGTGAATTTGGCGCGGACTTCCTCGACGCTCTTCGGATGGCGCGGCGCGGTGCGCTGGATGGACGGATCGTGCTCTATTGCCACCTGTTCCTCCAGCGTAGAGATAATCGGACGATCCGTTGGTGACATCACCAGGACCAAGCCCTTGCCGAGCGAGCGATCATGCTTGCGCTGAATGTAATCGCCGACCTGCTTCACCCATCGGTCGGCCTCTCCGGCTTCCAGTTCATCGTGGGCATAGATGTAGGCGTTGGGCGTATGGAAAAGCTGCCGACCGTCCAAGGCGGCGGGAAACTCCGCCGGGCGATCCAGCACGACCTTGGGCGGCTGCGGCCCGCAGCCGGAGACGCATGTGATGGAAGCGACAAAGAGTAAGGCAGCAATTCTTTGTAGGCGAATCTGATGCATAGGGTCACATCTTTGGATGCTCATGTTGGTCCGGCACGGATCGATCGGTTCAATCGGTGACTACCGATCCAGTTCCGCCGCGATGATGTTCAAGCTGCCCAGCACGGCGACGACGTCGCTGATGCAGTGGCCCACGACCAGCTTCGGGAACACCTGATAGTTGATATAGCTCGGTGGGCGGCATCGCGCGCGATAGGCGCAATTGCCGCCGTCGGAAGCCAGGTAAAAGCCCAGCTCGCCATTGGCCGTCTCGTTCGCGCCGTAGGCCTCGCCAATGGGCGGCTCAAAGCCGCGGTTGGTCATGATCTGCTCGAAATGGTGGATCAGCCCCTCGATGCTGAAATAGACCTCGCGCTTGTCCGGCAGGGTCAGTTTGTCATCCGGAAGGACGTTCACCGGGCCGGGTGGAATGTTGTCGATGAGCTGTTCGAGAATTGACAATGACTGCCGCATCTCTTCCATGCGCACGAGGTATCGGTCGTACACGTCGCCGTTTCGACCGATCGGCACCTTGAACTGCACGCCGGATGAGCCACGTCCGTCCCAGTTGTCCGCATAGCAAAGGTACGGCTCATCTTTTCGGAGGTCGCGGACGACGCCGCTCGCCCTCGCCAGCGGGCCGGTCCAGCTCCAAGCGATGGCGTCCTCGCGGCTCAGCACGCCGATTCCGCGCGTCCGCTCGACGAAAATGCGATTACGCGTCAGCAAACTCTCCGTGTCGTCCAATGCCCGCGGCAATCGTTTCATGAAGGCCCTTACGTGCTCCGGCCACTCGTCGGGCATGTCGTACATGAGCCCGCCGACGCGTGTGTAGCTCGTGGTGAACCGCGCTCCGCAGATTTCTTCGAAGAGGTCGTAGATGTGCTCGCGCTCGTTGAAGGTATACAGGAAGGCGGTGAAGGCCCCGAGGTCCAGACCCGCCGTGCCGACGCAGAGCAGGTGATCCTGGATGCGGGCCAGTTCGGCGATGATCGTGCGGATGGCCTTGCATCGCGGTGTCAACTCAATGCCGAAGAGCTTCTCGCAGGCAGTGTGCCAGGCGATGTTGTTGGCCATCGGGCTGATGTAGTTCATCCGGTCGGTGACGACGACGTACTGGTTGTAATTCAGGTGCTCGCCGAGCTTTTCAAAGCCGCTGTGCAGATAGCCGATGTGCGGTGTGCAGGCGACGATAGTCTCGCCGTCGAGTTCCAAAACAAGGCGCAGCGTGGTGTGCGTCGCCGGATGCTGCGGGCCGAAGTTCAGTGTCCACAGGTCACCGCCGGGTTCCTCTCGCTCCAGACGTGTGGGGGCAATATCAGGCATCGTCGTCATGCAAGCGCTCCAAGGTTCGTCCGGATATGTTAGCGGAAGGGCTGCGGTACACAAACGGCTCGACTCGCAGGCCTTTGGGTGCTTCGCTGAAGCAACGCTCGCAGCGTTTACCGCACGCGCCGTGTCGTCACCATTTGCCGAATCACCGGCTTACCATCGACGTCCAGAATGATCAGCTCCACCTGCGGCGGCCTTGCCGTTGTGTCGAACTTCAGCACGCCGACGTTGACGCCGTCGGAGTACGCCGCGACGCGCTCGGGATTCGCAAACGACGGGCCATCCTGATAATGCTGATTGGCCAACGGGGAACTCGTCAACTCCCACAGGTCATCACCGCGGCCCTTCGGGTCCTTCTTGCGGACCAACTCCGCGAAGTGCCGGTCGCCCGCCAGAAAGATCACGCCGGTCAGCTTGCGATCCCACAACCACTCCAGAAAGGCGTCGCGCTCCGGTCGAAACTGTACGCCCCAGGACTCATGTGGGTGCGTGTCGGAGAGAACCTGATTACCGCAGACGATCAGCTTGAACGTTGCCTTCGAGTCGGCGAGGCCGGCTTTGAGCCACGCCAACTGTTTCTCGCCGAGAAGCGTTTTGCGATCCGGGTCGTTGTTCGGGTCGCGATGCATCCGGTCATCCAGCATGAACACGTCGATGTCGCCCCAGGGGAATCTGTAATAGCACCCCGGCGCGTCTGGCAGGCCGTAGTGATTCGGGAAGTAGAGCTTCATTGCCTCCAGTGCGATATCCTTCCATTGCCAAGTTCGATCCGAGTTGTTGGGACCAAAGTCGTGATCGTCCCAGATGGCGTAGCTCATCGTCGATCTCAGCAGCGGCTGCAAGTCGGCCATCCGCCGTTGTCGGTCATAAGTATCGTGGTAAAGCTTGAAGACCTCCTCGCGCGTCGCCGGAAACTCACTTGCCCTATTCGGCAGATAGATGTTGTCGCCGATGAACAGAAACGCATCGGGCTTTTGCTTCACCACCACGTCCCAGATCGGTTGTCGCTCGCCGTATCGCTCCTGATGGGAACAGGAACCGAAGGCCAAGGTGTACGACCCCGACTTGCCCGGCTTCGGTGGCGTTCGCACGACGACCTTTTCGGTGAGAACTCGATTCGTCGGATCATCCGTCCGGACGAGGAAGCGATAATTCGTGTAGTCATGGACTTCGAGGGTAACGGTGGAGATGTTCGCCTCTCGACTCTCCGTCTTCATCCGGAGCTTCACATTTGTCGGCAGGGGCCCATGCCTGGCGACGAGCGTTTCCGTCGCGGCCTCCAATTCAAGTGGCACATCGCGATTGGTTTGGACCCACACGCATATTGAATGTTCACTGACCGGTGTAAACATCGGCCCGGCGACGATCTTGACGGGTTCCTCTGCCGACACGACACATGGCAAACACGCAGCATCAATCAGCACGAGCAGAACGATCAAGCTGTGACTTCTTCGGTTCATTGCCCTCTCCACTTCATTGACGCTTCCGGCAAACGTCACCTATACTCAGCCCTGTCGATCAGCAATCCCAGCAATCAGCACGGACGTCATGCCGCACATCAGACAGCTTGATCCATCCCTGGTCAACAAGATCGCCGCCGGTGAGGTCATCGAGCGCCCTGCCTCTGTCGTCAAGGAGCTGATCGAAAACGCCCTCGACGCTGGCGCAACACGCGTCGACATCGCCCTTGAAGAAGGCGGAGTTGGGCTGATTCGCGTTGCTGACAATGGTTGCGGTATCGTTCCTGAAGATCTGTCTCTCGCCGTCGCGCCGCACGCAACCAGTAAGATCGCCTCCTCAGAAGATCTGTTCGCAATCCAGACTCTCGGTTTTCGTGGCGAGGCGCTGGCCTCCATCGCTTCGGTCAGTCACTTGAGAATCGTCAGCCGTACAGCCGACCAGCTCGAAGGCCATGAGCTGCTCTGTTCCGATACGTCTGTGGAAGGACCGCGGACGTGCGCCGCGCCGATCGGCACGACGATCGAAGTGCGCAACCTGTTCTTTAATGTGCCCGCGAGACGCAAATTCCTCCGGCAGGGGCCGACGGAGTTCTCCCACGCGACCGAGCAGCTCGCACGGCTGGCACTGGCCCATCCGCACGTCGCTTTCTCTCTTTCGCACAACGGCCGCTCAGCGCGGAGTCTGCCCGCCGTCGAGGATCGCCGCAGCCGCATCGCCGATTTCTACGGCACCGAACTGGCCGAGTGCCTTATGGCCGTTGACAGGCAGGAACGCGGGCTTCGTATCGAGGCCCTGCTGGCCCCGCCGGCACAGTGCCGCGCGTCGTCGAAGTGGCAATACCTTTTCGTTAACGGTCGCTACATCACCGATCGCCGGATTGGCTTCGCCATCCGCGAGGCCTTCCGCGGCCTCATCGAGCATGACCGTTACCCCGTCGTCTTCATCTTCCTGACCACCGAGCCGACGGCCTACGACGTAAATGTGCATCCGACAAAGATCGAAGTCCGTTGGCGCGATGCAGGGCTGATTCAGTCGCAGGTTCTTGCCGTCCTGCGAGAGACGCTCCTGTCGCACGACCTCATGCCGCGCCTCGGCTTTCATCATTCGACGCTCGACGCTACCCGCGCAACGAACAGCGATACAGGCGCCGAAGGTGAGACGCTTCATCAGGCCCGTGCCCGACAGGCATTGGCAGATTATCTGCGGTCGATCGACCCCACACAGGCGCGGCTGCGCTTCGCCCCGCCGCCGTTTCCGACGCAGAGCGTACGACCGTCGATTCGCAGTACGTTCGTGGTGGGAGCAGGAGCCGAGGGGCCAAGTGGCCAAGGGGCCGAGGGAAACGTCGAAACGACGGAAGGCGAACGATTCGCGAGCACAGATCCGCAATCCGAAATCCCCAATCCGCAATCGTCACCACCCATCGAGATTCCGGATTCCGCGTTCCCCGTTCCGCATTCGTCCGCTTCCGTCATTCAGGTCCACAATACCTACCTCGTTGCCCAGACCGACGAAGGCATGGTCATCATCGATCAGCACGCATTGCACGAGCGCATCCTCTACGAGCGGTTCCGCGAACAGATCCTCGCCGGTCCGCTCGAATCGCAGCGCCTGCTCATCCCGCAGACCTTCGAGGCCACGCCGACGCAAGTCCAGATCGCGCAGGACCATAGCGAACTGCTTGCCGCGCTCGGCATGGAGGTCGCGCCGTTCGGTCCGCGCTGTCTGGCCGTTCAAAGCGTGCCCACGTTGCTCGGTGAGTTCGACGCGGCTGGATTTCTCCGCGATCTGCTCGATCGTATCTCCGACATCGGCGAGGCCCCGTCGCGCGAAACGCTCATCCACAGCGCGCTGGACATGATGGCCTGCAAGGCGGCGGTTAAGGCCGGCGATGTGCTTACGCAGGAAGAAATGCTTGTTCTGCTCGCCCAGCGTCATCTCGTCGATCGCTCCAGCAACTGCCCTCACGGTCGGCCGACGACGCTGCAACTGACCACCCGCGACCTCGAACGTCAGTTCAAGCGCGTGTAGGAACCGGCTTCGTCATCAACAAAGACCTCGCTTCCTGCAGAAGGCGATCCCCCGATATACTCTGATGTCCTCAATTGGCGTCCATCGGGAGTAACGCCGTCCATGTTGACCTTTGCCATTGCCTTCGGCAGTTTCGCTCTCTACCTCATCGCCTACCACACTTACGGCCGCTGGCTGGCCCGCCGGTTCTTCAAGCTTGATCCAAACGCACTGACCCCCAGCCGCGAGATCAACGACGGCCGCGACTTCGTTCCCACGCGCAAGCAGATCCTTTTCGGACACCACTTCACTTCCATCGCCGGTACCGGTCCCATCGTCGGGCCGGCGCTGGCCGTCATCTGGGGCTGGTTGCCCGCGCTGCTCTGGGTGCTTCTCGGCTCGATTTTCATGGGCGCGGTTCACGATCTGTCCGCCCTCGTCGTCTCCATGCGAAATCGCGGCCAGACCATCGGCGAAGTCGCCGGTCGTCTCATCAACCCGCGCGTTAAGGTGATCTTCCTCCTGATTCTCTTTCTCGCGTTGATGATTGTGCTGGCCATTTTCGGCCTGGTCATCGCCAACATCTTCGACATGTATCCGGCGAGCGTGCTGGCGGTGTGGATCGCCATGCCCATCGCCGTCGGAATCGGCCTTCTCGTCTATCGCGGCGGCTATCGCCCGACGCTGCCGGCGCTGGTGTCACTCGCGATCATCGTCGGATCGATCATCCTCGCCAGCGAAGTCGATTTCTTCGCCTTCACCGTCAAGCCGATGCAGATTGGCGGCTACACGCTCAGCCCGGTCATCCTCTGGTCCGTCGTCCTCTTTGCGTATTGCTACTGCGCCAGCGTTCTGCCGGTCTGGGTCCTGCTGCAGCCGCGGGACTTCGTGAACAGCTATCTGCTCATTCTCGGCATCGTGCTGCTGCTCGTCGGCATCGGCGTGGCCACGTTCACGACCGACGGCGGTGTACCCGTCGTGGCCCCGGCGGTGCGGGCCGAAGTCCCCGGCGCACCGCCGATCATGCCGTTTCTCTTCGTCACCATCGCATGTGGGGCGATCAGCGGCTTTCACTGCCTGGTATCGAGCGGCACGAGCAGCAAGCAGATCGCCAGGGAGACCGACGCCCACTTCGTCGCCTACGGTTCGATGCTTACCGAGGGTTTTTTAGCCGTGCTCGTCATCCTGGCCTGTTGCGCGGGACTGGGAATGTTGGAGAATGCTGCGGGCCACATTGGCACTGCGGCGTGGATGAATCGCTACGACTCCTGGGCCGCCGCGGGCGGCTTGGCACGCACCGTCGGCTCCTTCGTCGAAGGCGCCGCGAACTTCGTCACCTCCGTCGGCATTCCGCGGCCCGTCGCCATCGGGTTGATGGCCGTGCTGGTTGCATCGTTCGCAGCTACGACGCTGGACACCGCCACGCGGCTTCAGCGATATGTCATTCAGGAACTCGCCGACACATTCAGCATCGCTCCACTCACCACTCGCCATGGGGCCACCGCCTTCGCCGTACTCTCCGCCGCTGTGGTGGCCGCCATCCCTCCACCGGGCGAATCCTGGGCCACCGGCATGGGCAAGGGCGGCCTGACGCTCTGGCCGATCTTCGGGGCGGTCAATCAGCTTCTCGCCGGTCTGGCATTGATGGTCGTTGCCTTCTATCTCGCACGAAGAAAGATGCCCAAGTGGTTCATCGCGCTCCCGATGGTCGCCATGCTGGTCATCCCCGCCTGGGCCATGCTGCATCAACTACTCAATCCTGCCGACGGCTGGTGGGCGAGGGGGCAGTATCACCTGATTGTCGCAGGCGTCATCTTCATGGCACTCGAATGCTGGATGATCGCCGAGGCCCTGCGGCTCTGGCCGCGCATCCGGGGCGTGCTCGAACCGCCACTGCCGCCGATTCCCCGCGGTTTCCCCGTCATCGTGGAGCCGTCGGCTTCGCCCGATCGCTGAATGGATGTCACGATCTGCATCCCGGCCGACCGAACTCGGATATGATCGCGGCGAATCTCCTTGCCTCCTTAACTTTCATGTGGTACATTAGTTTCAGAGCATACTGAAACTTTCACGATTTTCGCCCGTGCAGGAGGTTTTCGGCATGTCCGCTGCAACCGCCGCTCTTGATGAGTCCCGTGCCCTGTTCATTCGCCGCTGGGGGGAAATGGCCAATTACTGGGGCATCAATCGCACCATGGCGGAGATTCACGCCCTCCTGTTTGTTTCTACCGAACCGGTCTGCACCGACGACGTCATGGCCCGGCTTCAGGTCTCCCGCGGTAATGCCTCGATGAATCTCCGCTCGCTCGTCGATTGGGGACTCATCCAGCGCGTTCACATTCGCGGCGACCGCAAGGAATACTTCACCGCGCTGACGGACGTGTGGCAGCTTTTCGAGACCATTGTCCGTCAGCGCCGCCGCCGCGAGGTCGAGCCCATCCTGGAAACACTCGCCCGCTGCAGGGAAATGGCCGCGCAGGATGCAGGCCCGAAGTCAGCGCGCAACCCCTCTGCCCGCGCTTACATGCAGCGCCTCGATGACATGGAGAAATTCCTGAAAGCCGTCGGAGCGATGGTGGACCTGCTGGTGAAGGTCGGCCCGCGGGGAATCGGCCGCGTCAGCAGCATGATCATGAAACTTGCCGGCTGAGATCGACTGCGTGCGATGCGTATCGGCGTCACCGCCGCACCGCATGTGCCTATTGCGGCTGTACGCACTGAATCTTCGGGGATGCCAGCAGCCGGCTGACGAAGAGCGTCAGGTCATCCGGCGAGAAGCTGCCACTTTCGTCCACATCCGCGCACGCACAGGCGACCGGTATCGGGCTCCAGTAGTAGCCGACGAAGCAATCGACGAACGCGGCGATGTCCAACCCGTTGAGCTTCGCATCACCGTTCATGTCGCCATAACACGAGCAGAACAGGATGCAATCGCAACAGGTGTCGATCGTCCCGTCCGGGTGGACGGTTCGCCGTGTCCGGCAGATCGAATCCTGCGGGCAGAGGCCCTCGCAGGACGGTGCGCTGCCGGTGGACATGCGTACCGTGCCGGTCGTAGAGCCGGATCTTCCGGCGAGCGGTCCGCCCGGAGCACCGACGAAGTCGATGCGATAGGTGATGTCGAAGAAGCTGTCCACCGCCCAATTACCGCCGGGTAGCTGGGTCAATGTGGTATGTCCCGGGCTCGGCAGGCCGAAGTCCGTACCGCCGACGAATCGCAAGAGGTCGAAATCCGGATCTCCGGTAATCTGACCGAAGAGGCGGAACATGTCCGCCTGGAAATCATGTACCGGATCGCCGACGCTGCGCGGACCGGTGTGAATCTCCAGAGAGATCGGGCAGACGATATTCCGGAAGTAACCGTTGAGCGCGCCCGTGCCGACAAGGACCATCTGGAAGCTGGACAGCGAGCAGGATTTCTCCCCTCCGAGGGATCCGCCTGGTTGATAGCAGTTCGGCGGCTGTACGAAGGAACACAGAAAGTTGTTGCTCGGATCGCAGACGAAATTTGTGTGTACGTTGTGAACGTTGATCGTCGTGAGCGGCGGCAGGCCGTCGATGATCTGCCACGGCGTGCCGGGCGCATGACGGTACGAACAGCCCGTGGGCGGCAGATGAACGGTTCCCTGTCCGCCATCCGGCACCACGCACGGATTGGAGGGCGCCGGCGACAGCTCTGCATGGCACGTCGACGGATCGCGGCACTCACACTCGATGATCTGTGCCTGACCCGTAGCAGGATTGTGCCGGATACAGGCCGCCACGCAGGTGTCCTCGCCGAACCCGGGGCACTGGATCGATTCGCAGGCCTGTCCATTGGGCGTCGGCTCGCAGGAGGGTGAGACGCATTCGCAGCAGACGTCGATCGTGCCGTTGGGGTTGACGTTAACCACGCGATTGCAGACAAATCCGCTCTGACATGGGTCCTCGCACAGCGGCCCGCTGCCGGTGGACATACGCACCGTTCCGGTCGTCGAACCGGATCGTCCGGCCAGCAGACCACCGGGCGCCCCGACGAAGTCGATTCGATAGGTAATGTCGAAAAAGCTGTCTACGGCCCAGTTGCCACCGGGAAGTTGTGTAAGAAACGTATGGCCCGGGCTCGGCAGGCCGAAGTCCGTGCCGATGACGAACCGCAGCAGATCAAAATCGGGATCACCCACAATCTGGCCGAATCCTCGGAAGAAATCCGTTGGAAACTGCTGCAGTGGATTGCCTACGTCCCGCGGTCCGGTATGCATTTCAAGCGACAAAGGCAGAGGGATATTGCGGAAGTATCCGTTAAGCGCGCCTGTGCCGTTGAGTGTCAACTGCATCGTCGCCTGCGCGCAGGACTTCTCGCCACCGAGCGAACCGCCGGGCGCGTAACAACCGGGGGGCTGTACGAAGGAACAGACGGCACCCATTCCCGGGTTGCAGACGAAGTTCGTCATAACGTTCTGAATATCGATGGTGGTCAGCGGCGGGAGGCCGTCGATGATCCTCCACGGATCGTTCGGTTGATGCCGGTACGCGCAGCCGGAAGGGGGGAGGTGCACGGTGCCGTTGCCGTTATCCGGTATCACGCACGGGTTGTTTGCCACGTGCGGCATCGTCGCATGGCACTCCGAGCGGGAGCATTCGCATTGCAGCGCCTGCGACGTGCCGGCGAACGGGTCCTGCCTCACACATCGGGCGTAACACGTTTCGCCCTGGCCCGAACAGGAATTGAGCGTGCAGCCGGTCGGCGTACTTGCCGGCTCGCAGGTGACCGGCTGTCCGTCAGCCCGGGCAATCAGCAACATCGCGAGCGATATCACTCCGATCATCGAGGACACATTCACTCTCAAGGCGCGCGACATCTTGGAATTGCGAGCGGCCATAAACGGCACCACTTTCCTGGGAAATGCGCAGGACATCCCGCCAGCGTCGGGGCCCCCTGAAGTGCGAGGCATGACGATCATCTTAGCGATATACGGGCTCCGGAATCAATACCGCCGGGCCGCTGCCTCAGAATTGAGATTTTATTTGCCTAAGCGTCCACCGGGGATGGGCGACCCGGACCGTTTCGACTCGGATGCTGCAAGGAAAAAAGCCGCTCTTCGATCGAGCCAGCGAGATATGGATGTGGCTCTATTCCTCGTCCGACGTCGTTTCGGCCTGACCGTTTTCACTGACGATCCGGCTCTTGACATCGCCGCCGAGACCGAGGCGCAGCTCCAGATGCTTGCCGGTCTGGCCGCAAGTCATGTGTATCGTCGTCTCCGGCATGTCGAGGACATGGGACTTCCTGCAGGCGGGGCAGTCAAAGCGAACTTGCATCGGTCTCACTCCAGATTGCGAAGCCAGAAATCGAAGTCAATTCAGGGCGGAAGATCATAGCGTGTTCGCATGACAGGGCAATTCGCAATCCGAATTGCTTGATCCGACTGCCCCGTTTTGCCTCTACTCCGCCGTGCTCTCGCAGCGGCCGAGCCGTGTGATGGTTTTGCCGTTTTCTACAACCCCACCTGCCGATTGAACTCCTCGATCTGTCGGTCCCATTGGTAGGCCTGTGCGAAAGTCTCGGTCCAGAAATCCGGGTCCCACAGTCTGCGGAGGTCTTCGACGCTGCGCTGCTGCTGCTCGACCCAAGTGAAATACTTGAAATTGTGCAGGGCCTTGCGGTCGAAGTAAGTCAGCTCGCGCAGGTGCTCGACGGCGGCGCCTTGCAGGTAGCGGGCGAAATCGCGGGCGGCGTGCAGTTCCTTATATGCCCCGTGCGATCGGCGGTATTCCTCGATGCGGCTGCCGTAGAGTTCCATCGAGTCAGTCAGCGGGACGAAGATCACATCGCGACTGTCCATATCGAACATCTTCGCCGTCTTGATGGCCGCGAGGATGTTGCAGATGCTGGAGATGCCGACGAGGGGAAGCTGTCGCACGACGGACTCGGCGACGCCTTCTTTCACCAGAAATGCCTGGCCCTCGGGCTCGTTGAAGAGTCGCATCAGCCGGATGCACGCTTCGTCGTCGATGGCGGCGACGACGTCAGTATTGCGGACGTTGTGAATCCAGGGGATGTGCTTGTCGCCGATGCCTTCGATGCGGTGTCCGCCGAAGCCGCATTGCAGCAGAGTCGGGCATTGCAGGGCCTCGGTGGCGACGACGCGGATGTGCGGTGCTATCGTCCGCAGATAATCTCCCGCCGCGATCGTCCCCGCACTGCCGGTTGCAGAGACGAAGCCGGCGAGCCGAGTCCGGAGCGCAAGCGACGGGTCCTGTACGCCGCGCGTTTTCCCATCGGGCGCTTGCGCTTCCGGCTCGGATAACCTGCGAAATATTTCCTCGATGATTCCGCCGGTGACGTGATAGTGCCAGCATGCGTTGCCGAACTCCTCGAACTGATTGAAGATGACGCAGTCGGGTCGGGTGCGGCGGATTTCCCAGCATTTATCATAGATTTCCTTGACATTGGACTCACAGCCGGGCGTGGCGATGACCTCGGCGGCGATCTCATGCAGCCAGTCAAACCGCTCGCGACTCATTTCCTCGGGAAGAATGCCGACGGCATGGCACCCTAAAAGCGCGCAGTCGAAGGCCCCACCGCGGCAGTAGTTGCCGGTGCTGGGCCAGACGGCCTTCTGGCTGGTGGGATCGAACTCGCCGCTGACGAGGCGCGGGACGATGCAGCCGAAGGCGGCGCCGACTTTGTGGGCGCCGGTGGGAAACCACTTGCCGACGATGCCGACGATCCGCGCGGGTACGCCGGTGAGCGATTCGGGCAGCTCGATCCAGTTGCCGTCGTTGTAAAGCCCGCCGCGCTCGACGGGTTCGTTCTTCCAAGTGATGCGAAAAAGATTGACCGGGTCGACATCCCAGAGTCCGACGTTTTTGAGGCGATCCCTGATCTTCTGCGGGATCGTTGCAGGATCGCGCATTTGTGCGAACGTAGGGATGACGATGCCGCGCTCGCGGCAACGGGTGATGGTCTTGTCGAGAACTTTCTGATTGGGCTTCATAATCCTTCGGTGGTTCGTTGACTCAGTCTGCATCTATCAGGCAAGCGGATCGACCTCCGTCGGCTGCCCCGCGATCGCCATGGCGGTCTTGATATCCTTCAGGCCGTTACCGGTCACGACTGCGAGCACGTCTGCGGTCCTGGCGATCACGCCGTCTGCGATGGCGCGTTTCACGCCGGCGATGCTGGCGGCGGCGGCGGGTTCGGCGAAGACGCCGGCGAGGCGGCCGGCGGCCTTCATCGCTTCCGTAATCTCTTCATCGGTGACGCGCACGATCGCGCCCTTCACGGCCTTGACGTACTTGACGGCCTTGCGCCAATTCCGCGGCACCGGCACGTCGATGCTGTCGGCGACGGTGTGGCCGCTGACTTCTTTCGGCAGAGCACCCGCTTCAAAAGCGATCGCCACTGGGTCCATGCCTGCCGCCTGCACACCGAGGACGCAAGGCGCACGACTGATGAATCCCAGCTCCTTCATCTCGAGCAGGCCCTTGGCGATGCCGGCGACCGTGCAGCCGTCGCCGACGCTGACGGCCACCCAGTCCGGCTCGCGGCCGGCGGTCTGCTCGGCGATCTCCAGGCCGCAAGTCTTCTTGCCTTCGACGAGATAGGGATTGATGGCGCAGTTGCGATTGTACCAGTCGTTCTTCGTACATTCGGCGGTGCAAAGGTCGTATGCCTGTGCATAGGTACCGCGGACGCGGCGCACGTCGGCGCCGTAGATGAGCAGTTGGGCGACCTTGGGCTCCGGGGCGCGCTGCGGCACGAAGATCGTCGCGGGCAGGCCGGCCATGGCAGCGTAACCGGCGAGACTGCTGGCGGCATTGCCGGTCGAAGCGCAGGCGATCCGCTTTGCGCCACGGCGCAGGGCGTGCAGGACGCCGACGCTTGAGGCGCGGTCCTTGAAGCTCGATGTCGGGTTCCGCCCATCGTCCTTGACGCGAAGCTGCCGGCAGCCGGCCCACTCGGCAAGGCGCGGCGTGTCCATGATGGGCGTCCAGCCGACGGGCCAGGCGAAGCATTCCTCGTCCGGTTCGATGGGCAGCAGTTCGTGATAACGCCAGTGATTGAGCGGGCGGTTGGTCAGGGCGGCTGGCGTCATGCTCTTTGCCACGCGGGCCAGATCGAACTCGATATCGAGGATGGCGAAGTCGTCCCTGCACGCCGGGCAGGTACCGGCTGAGGCGGGGGCTTCGGCGGTCTTGCCGCAGGCGACGCAGGAAATTCGCGAAACAAATCGCATGGCGACTACAACGTAGCAGCACGATGGCTGGGATGCAATCGACTTGTCCGCGAATCGCTCGGGATGACGTAAATAGTCAGTTCACCGTCTGCCCTTCGATGCACTCCTGTGGTACAATCCTCACCGTTCGAGCCGGTCCATTGCGTAGCGCTGCGGTCCACGCGGGCATGAAGACAACTTGCAACTCGCCCGTTGGAATGCAGCGCCCCGGAGGCGTCAACCATGCGCCGGACGACCCCCTTCATCACGCTGGCGATTCTCTTGCTGACAGGGCTCCCTCGTCCCGCGGCTGCCGATGACCATATGCTGGCAGGCATTCCTCGCGGCTGCGAGCCGTCCATCGTTGATTCGCCTCTTGATGCCTGGTCGTGCTTCGGAAATCCCGCAGTCTTCTCGGTCAACGCGCAAGGCGCCGCGTCGCTGAGCTATCAATGGCGGAAAGACGGCGTGGATATCCCCGGTGCCACATCGGACACACTGGTCATAGATTCGGTTCGACATGCCGATGTCGGACTGTACGACGTCGTGGTCTCCAATGACTGCGGCAGTGCGACGAGCGCGCCGGCTCTGCTCGAAATCCTCGCCCGCGAGACATGGATTGATCAAACCCCGCCGCCCGGCCCACGGCGCTTTCATGCCATGGCCTACGATGCCAATCGCGAGCGCGTCGTCTGTTTCGGCGGCCACGACGATCGGGGCCGACTCGGTGACACCTGGGAGTGGGATGGCCAGAGTTGGCATCTTATGGCCACGACCGGGCCATCCCCGCGCATCTCCTCGGCGATGGCTTTCGACAAGCGCCGTGGTGTGACGGTCCTTTTCGGCGGGTCACCGGCAATCGAAAACGGAGAAACCTGGGAATGGAACGGCATCCTATGGACCCGTCGCGCAACGACCGGTCCGCCGCCGCGCTCTCTGCATGCCATGGCCTACGACGAGCAGCGCAGCGTGACCGTCCTGTACGGTGGAATCGGCGCCGAGGTCTATGGCGACATCTGGGAATGGAATGGCGCCCAATGGATACAGCGCATCGCCAGCGGTCCGCCGGCCCGCTTTCGACACGCCATGGTCTATGACCCGGTGCTTCGCGTCTGCGTCATGTTTGGTGGCCGCACGGCCGGCAGCACGTTGCTGGGCGAGCTCTGGGAGTGGAACGGCGAGGGTTGGCAGCTCCGTTCACAATCTGGTCCTGCTCCCCGCGAGCTTCACGCCATGGCTTATGACACCGTGCGTAAGCTGGTTGTCATGCACGGCGGTAACACCGGGACACGCAGCTCGGAAACCTGGGAGTGGAAGCAGATCGAATGGGTCCTTCGTCCGGTGACCGGCCCCGGTCGGCTGGAGAGCCACGCCATGGCGTTCGACCATCGACGGGGAAAGATGGTACTGCTCGGCGGTGGAGACGGTCCCGAGTTCAGCACCGAGACATGGACTTTCGACGGCCTCGCGTGGGCACAACAGAGCGTGTCCATCCCACGGCCGCGATCCGAGCATGCCATGGCGTACGACGCGTTTCGTGGTGTCTCCATCCTCTTTGGAGGTCGACTGGGCCTTGGCACCAGTCCCGAGACTTGGGAGTACAACGGCGACATCTGGTCACTGCGAACCGTCACCGGCCCCGGTGCCCGGAAGGGGCATGCCCTTGCCTTTGATACGCAGCGTAATGTCTGCGTCATGTTCGGCGGCACCGACGCGCAGAACATCGCCAATCGTGATACATGGGAATGGAACGGTGCGTTCTGGACGCGGCGCTCCACGACCGGCCCGTTGGCTCGCGTCGGTCATCGGATGACATATGACCAGCTGCGCGGCATGACGGTTCTGTTCGGCGGGCAGAATCCGCAATCCACCACGACCTATTACTCAGATACATGGGAATGGGACGGCAACACATGGGTACAGCGTCAGATTTCCGGCCCCACATCGCGCGCGCTTCATGCCATGGCCTACGACTCTGATCGTGGCCGAACGGTGCTGCACGGCGGTCGTACCAATCTGCTCTTTCATGCAGACACCTGGGAGTACGACGGAAATCAGTGGATCCTGCGCCCGGTCGGCGGCCCGTCGTTTCGCTGGGAGCATGCCATGACCTACAACCCCGAGAATCGACTCATGCTGATGATCGGTGGCGGTGGAGCAGGTTCCCAGTCTGATCTCTGGGTCTGGGACGGTGCGCTCTGGGCACGGCAGGAGATTACCGGCCCACCTACGTTGCAGCAGCCCTGCCTCGTCTATGACACGCAACGCTCTTCGGCTGTCCTGTTCGGAGGTCAGGGACCGATCTCGCTTACCGGTCGAACCTGGGAATTTCGAATCAACGGCGTGAATTTCATCCGCCAGCCGCGCGAAGTAACCGTATGCGAGGGCTATCCTGCGCGTCTCGAAGCGATCGCTACCGGCGTGGAGCCGATGCACTATCAATGGCACAGAAACGGCCAGCCGATCGACGAGGCGGTCGCCCCGGTCTATCTCATTGATGGTGCCACGCTGGACGATGACGGTGAATATGACGTGGTCGCACACGACTACTGCGGGGAAGTCGGCGAAAGTCGGACCGTGCGGCTCATCGTCCATCCTGTCGCCGGCGCCGACGCAAATCGTGACGGAGCCGTCAACAGTCTTGATGTTCAAGCGTTTCTCTCTGCGATTCAGCTCGGCGGCCGACCATCCGACTGGTATTGTGCGTGTGACATGAATGCTGACGGCCAGGTTGATCTGGTCGACCTCCCGCTCTTCGTCGAAAAGCTCTTGTTCCAGTAGCGTCGTATCCGATCGTCCTTCCTTGTGACCGGTAATTGTGAATGCTATAGTCGCAAGGCGCAAGCCAGACAGGCCGCGCGGAGCGACACACCGAGGAACACATGGGAACCAGGACCCTTCGCCACGATCGTACGCGACGTTCGAGTGCAGGAGTGGCCACCTCTTCCGCCGAACGCAGCGAAGTTCGATTCGTTCTAGTTTTGCTGTGTTTTTTGCTCTCAGGTTTCGCCGGGCTGCTTTATGAAACCGTCTGGACGCAGCAGTTCGCCTTTGTCTTCGGCACCTCGGAACTGGCCGTTGCCACGGTCCTCGCCGGTTACTTCGCCGGCCTGGCTCTCGGTGCAGCCGTCGCGGCACGTTGGGTCGCGAGCATTCGCCGACCGCTTCTGACCTACGGGCTGCTGGAACTCGGCATCGCCGCCGGTGCGCTCGCCATGCCGCTGGCGATCGGACTGGCACGCCGGCTTTATGTCTCCTGGTTTTCCGGCGACGAAGGCGCGCTGGATACGGGCGGGCTTACGACCGTCACCTTCTACCTGGCATGTTCCTTCATCAGTCTGCTCATCCCAACGGCCATGATGGGCGCGACACTTCCCATGCTCGCCCGCTTCGCCGTTCGTGAAGATCGCCAGCTCGGGCCGCGCGTCGGCTTGCTCTACGCCGTCAACACCATCGGTGCCGTTGGTGGTGTGCTTGTTGCCGCCTTCGTACTCCTGCCCGCACTCGGGCTGATGCGAACCATCTGGGTCGGTGTCGCGGTGAACCTCTTCGTCTTCGGGCTCGCGGCGCTGCTGGCGATCGGTGAATCCGCTCCATCCGTTGCGAAGGGCGGCACTCAACCAAGATCAGCCGGCGACGATGCGGCTGTTTCGCCGCCGGCAAGACTGGCTCAGTGGATCCTCCCATTGATGCTGGTTTCAGGGGGCGTCTCCTTCACCTACGAAGTCCTCTGGACGCGTCTACTGGGACACATCCTGGGCGGAAGCGTCTATGCCTTCTCGACCATGCTGGCAAGTTTTCTACTGGGCATCGCACTGGGGTCGGCATTCGTTACCCGATGGACGAAGTCGGCGCAGGATAGTCGCATCGGCTTCTGCATCGCGCAAATCGGCACAGCCCTGCTCTCACTGGCGGCATACGTTCTCATTGACCGCATGCCCGAGTTCGCACGGTCGATCGGCGCAGGTGCCTCTGGCAAGCTCGCGACGAACGCTCTTGTCGCAGCGATGATCCTGCTGCCGGGGGCCCTCTGCATCGGTGCCACGTTTCCGTTCGCCGTTCGCCTGCTGGCCCGCGGCTCCGCCGACGCCGGACCGGCCAGCGCTCGGGTATATGCCTGGAACACGATCGGCGCGATCGTGGGCTCCGTCGTCACCGGTTTCTGGCTCCTCCCGATGTTGCAGTTCGCAGGTACCCTGACCGCTGCGATCCACCTCAACCTCGTCATTGGTGTCGTATGCATGGCACTAAGTCGGCCCTGGCCGCGTAAGACCGGCATGGCCGCCGCCCTGGTTCTGCTTGGTCTCGCTCTGGTCGGGCCCACCGAGCCCTGGAGCGTCTTGCGTACGTCTGCCCTTGGCCGTCGTACCGTAGGCGGCGAGGTTACCAGCTACGCCGTCGGCCGTGCCGCTACCGTTCTACTCGTCGACGACGGCATCGGCTGGGACCTGCGGACCAACGGCCTGCCGGAGGCCAGCATCCGCCGGCGCGGCGCTCCGCCGGGTCGCGTCGCCATCCAGCAATGGCAAAACGCGCTGCCGGTGCTTGCGCGACCGAAGGCCTCGTCCATGCTGTTCATCGGGCTGGGCGGCGGCGTGGCCATCGAGCAGACACCTTCGTCCATCACGCAGATTGACGTCGTCGAGATCGAACCGGAAGTGATCGCGGCCAATCGCGAGGTCGCCTTGCTCCGCGCCATCGATCCACTTGCTGACCCGCGCGTGCGATTGCACATCAATGACGCGCGCAATGCACTGCTGCTATCCAATCGGCAGTTCGATATCATCGTCTCCCAACCTTCGCACCCCTGGACCGCAGGGGCTTCCCACCTCTATACCCGTGAGTTCATGCAACGGGTCAAAGACTGTCTTACACCCGACGGTGTCTTTCTTCAGTGGATGTCGCTCAGCTTCGTCGATGAATCGCTCTATCGCAGTCTGCTCGCGACGCTGACCAGTGTGTTCGACGAAGTCGAGGTCTATGCCCCGTACCCGGGCGCGGTCCTTATGCTCGGCTCCGCCGCGCCGATCCGTGCCTGGGAATCGGCGGAGGTCGCGCTGGCCGCCGCGCAGAAGGATTTCACCCATGCGGCAATACTCTCCGCGGAAGATGTCCTCGCCGCGCTGGAACTCGACAGTCAGGCAGCGCGACGCTTCGCTGCGGACAGCAAACCGATCACCGACGATTTCAATCGTCTCCAGCTCGGCTCCCGGCGCAGTGAGGAAGAGACCATTTCCTCCTGGAAGATGACGGAGGCGGCCTTTGCTCCGACCGATCCGGCGGCGCTCGCCGGCGGCCGCTGGGCACGGACTTATCTCGTCAACAAGGTGCTCATGCGAGGCAATGTCGCCCGTGCCACGCGCATCGCAGAGGCAACAACCGATCCGGTCCAGCGACAACTGGGCGGCGCGTTGATCGATGCCTGGCGGGGGGACGCCGAAAAAGCCGCGAGCACCTTCGACGTGATTCTCATGCTCAATCCGACCTCCAGCGGCGCGCGCTACGGACTGGTACGCGCACGGGCGGCGGCTTTTCTGCGCGGCGAGCGGGCGCTGGTCGGCTTGGCCGAGTCGTCGACTGATCCTGAGAAAGCCATCTTCGAGGGGTGGCAGTTGTCCGCGACGCAGGCCTGGCCCATGTTTCGCGGATTGGAAGCGCGCCTGGCGCGGATGCATCCGCTCGACGACTGGTACGTAGACGCCCAGCGACTGCGCGCCAAATGGCGAATTGCAATGGGTGACAATGCATTGGCACGAGAGGCCGTGGACATTCTCGGCACCTTCCTGCAGCGCTTCGGCGCCCCGGAGGATTACTTACAATTGGCCGATGCCTACGAGGTGCGCGGCGAGCCGGTGGGCGTTCTTGGCGCTGTTCACGAGGCGGTCATGCTGCTGCGCCCGACAGCCGCCGCGCAGGGCACGGCTCGGCTGGCGCAGCGCAAGCTCGATGCGCTGCCCCCGGAACTGGCGAATTGCGAGGCCGCCCGGCGGGCCGGCGATCGGCTTCGGATGGTGATGGCGCGAGCGGAATGACCCTTTTTGCGAGATTTACTCCGGCTCGCCGCCGGACATGTCGTAAATCCACCGCTCACTCGCCCGCTCGTAGGCCAGCAACTCATCGGGCCGGAAATAGAGACCGATCTCGAACTGCGCCGCTTCTGGCGAATCCGATCCGTGGATCAGGTTAAAGCTGTTGGACATGCCGAAGTCGCCACGAATGGTGCCCGGCTCGGCCTTGGAACCGAAAGTGGCGCCCATCATTTTTCGTGAGACGGCGATGGCATTATTTCCCTGCAGGACGGCGACGACGACCGGGCTGCTGGTGATGTATTCGATGAGGCGAGGATAGAAGGGCTTTTCCTTGTGGACGGCGTAGTGCTTCTCGGCCAGTTCGCGCGAGACGCGCATCAGCTTGAGGGCGGCGAACTGAAAACCCTTCTCTTCGAAGCGGGTGATGATCCTTCCGGCAAGCCCGCGCTGGAGAGAGTCGGGCTTGAGAATGATGAGCGTTCTTTCCATGGTGCGATTCCTTGTTGTTGGTGTGAGGTCCGTTCCGAAAGCGTGAAGATTAGGGTGATTCCCACGTGTTTTCAACCTGCTCCTGCAACATGACCGCGAGCTGTCGATGCTGCGCCGCCTTCGGCCCGCCGTGATCGGCGACCAAATCGTGCAGCGCGACGAGGTAGCGGGTGATCGTCTCGTCGCAGGGCGCCAGCGCGTCGGCGCGTTGCAGGGCCGCCAGGGCGGCGTCGAACTGCCCAGACATCGCGCTGGCGATGCCGAGGTTCAGGTGGGCATCGGCGTCGTCCGGCGTCAGCTGCACCAGCACCGAAAAGCAGGCCACGGCCTCGACCGGCTGATCGAGGTCGATGTAGGCCACGCCGAGATTGAACCACGCGCTGGCCACCTCCGGTCGCAGCCGGGTGAACGATTCCCATGCGTCGCGGGCTTCGCGCAGGCGACCTTCGCGCTGGGCGAGACTTGCCAGGTTGTAATGCGCCGGTGCATGGTCCGGGTCGATGGCTATCACTTCACGGAGCTGGGTCGCCGCTTCGTGATTGCGCCCCAGGCGGAAGAGCACCACGGCGAGGTTGTACCGTGATGCAGCATCTTTTGGAGAGCGGCGCACCACTTCGGCCCATGCATCCGCCGCTTCGGCGAATCTTCCCTGCGCGACCAGAATGGAGGCACGCGCTGCGTGTGCCGAGATGTTTTCCGGATCGCGTTGGATCGCCTGATCGAAGCGGGCCAGCGCATCGTCCAGCTTGCCCTCCTGCGCGGCGGACGCTCCTCGGACGAATTGTGTTACTGATGACTTGTCAAGATCGGTACGCAATTTCACGGACGCTTCGTCCAGTCGATCGGCGACGAGAGCGGCTACCTGTCTTGCGGTGGGAGGCGCGAAGGATTTCGGATTTCGGATTGCGAATTGCGGATCCGTTGGCAAAGCGCGTTGATCGGTGACGGAATCTAATGCGAGGGGTTTGATTTCCTTTGGGGTTTTGCCGGACGCTTGCGCTTCCGGCTCGGAGACGGGTTTCGGAGGGGTGCGTTCGGCGAGGCCGACAAAGGCGGGATCGCGAAGGATGTCGGCGCTGCGGCCGGTCGTGGTTCTGCCGGACCGTTCCTGCGTGATGGAGAGATAGAGCCACGGTCCGCCGACGATCAGAGCGAAGACCCCCAGACTCATCGGGATGAACCATTTTGAGGACATCGCCGGTATGGTCGGAAGCCCGGCAACGGATGTCAAATGAATTCCGCACTTCGATTATGCGTCGTTGATGCGTGGCTTGCGGTTTTCGACGAAGCGATTGATGGATGCCCGAACCTCGGCAATAGCTTCCTCGGACGTGACCCAGCCGTGTGTCTCGGTGAGGGCGCCTTCGAGCTGCTTGTAGGTGAGGAAGAAATGCTCGACTTCGCGGAGGAATGGGGTCTGTACGTCGTCGAGGGTTTTGTAGTCGGAGAAGAGGGGATCGGTGTTGGGCACGCCGAAGATTTTGTAATCGTTGTGTCCCTTGTCCATCATGCGAAACATGCCGATGACGCGGGCCTCGATGAGGCAGCCGGTGAAAGTTGGTTCGTTGACCATGACGAGAACGTCGAGGGCGTCGCCGTCCTCGGCGAGGGTCTGGGGGATGAAGCCATAGTCGCCGGGGTAATGGCTGGAGGAGGCGAGGTAGCGATCGAGCCGAAAGAGGCCGGTGGTCTTGTCCAACTCGAACTTGCTGCGTCGTCCCTTGGGGATTTCGATGATCGAGTTGACGACGTAGGGGATGTTGGTGCCGGGTGAGATTTCGTTGAATTTATCGCGGGACAAGGGCTGTTGGCTCCTGCGGCGTCGGTCTAGCCGGTGGATATGTTAGCAGTCGTCGGCACGGGGTTCTATGGGTCGACGCGGAATGTGAACGCGGAATGCGGAATCGAGGCGCATGGCCGCGGAAGGCAATGCCCATGGCAGGTAGCCGTGGGCTTGGGGTGGATGGAGCGGGGTTATTCTTCGAGCACGGAGAACCTCGCCAGGTCAACCTCGCGGCCGAGGACGATGAGGATGTCGTCGGCGCGGAGTTTGTCTTCGGCGGCGGGCATGAAGCGGAACTGACCGGAGGTTGCGGACTTGGTGGCGAGGACGAGCAGATTAAAACCGGCGCGGAGCTGCGACTCGCCGAGCGACTTACCGACCAGCGGCCTGGGCATGGCAATTTCCATGATACGGTAGTCTTCTGCGAAGGGGAAATAATCGAGCAGGGTCGGATGAGCGATGCGCCGCGCGGTGCGCTCAGCGGTCTCGCGCTCGGGAAAGATCGGCTCATGGGCACCGACGGCCTTGAGGATCATGGCGTGGTCTTCGTTGACGGCCTTGGTGCGGATGCGCTTGACGCCGATCTGGCTGAGGTGGAGCGTGCAGAGGATGCTGGCTTCCATGCTCTCGCCGAGGGAAACGACGGCTTCGTCCATCGACGAGGTGATGAGCGATTGCAGCACCTCCATGTCGCGGGCGTCGCCGATGACGGCGCGGTGGACGTCGTCGCGCAGCTCGGCGACGCGGGCCTCGTCGGAGTCGATGGCCATGACCTCGCAGTGCATTTGCGTGAGTGCGCGAGCCAGGTGGGTACCGAATTGTCCGAGGCCGATTACGGCTACTTGTCTCATGTTCCATCTTCCATTCGATCAGGCAAACTCGCTTACCTCAGCCCGCCGCGGGCTAGGACGAATACATGGCCGCACCAAGCCGCGGCCATGCCACCCGGCCAATGATGGGCGAGACGCCCGTACCACCCTTGTCAGTTCTGCAAGTCGTATCATTCTGCATGAGCGTCAACCAATCATGAGGCGTTCCTCGGGGTATCGGATTCCGCCGGATTCCTTGGGCATCATGGCCATGGCGGCCGTCAGCGGTCCGATTCGGCCGACGAACATGCTGAGTATGATCCAGATACGCCCGGGCGTCGATAACTCGGGGGTGATGCCGGTGGAGAGGCCGACGGTGCCGAAGGCGGAGACCTGTTCGACGAGCAGTTGTTCAAGATGGATGCCGGGCGAGGACCGCTCAGTGATGGTCAGCAGCAGGCAACCGATCATGTTCCACAGGACGGACAGGCTGATGACGAGGGTGGCCTTGGCGATGACATCTGTCGGCAGGCGTCGGCCGAAAAGGGCGGCTTCTCTCGCCCCGGTGAGCCGGGCACGAACTTCGGCAAAATAGACGGCGGCGCTGGTTACCTTGATGCCGCCGGCACAGGATGCTGGTGCAGCGCCGATGAACATCAGCAGGACGAGCACGAGTAGAGAGGCCAGCGGAAGCCGGCTGATGTCCACGCTGTTAAAGCCCGCAGTGCGTGAGGCGACGGACTGAAAGAGGACGTCGAGCCAGCGCTGGGCGAAGCTGGCGGTTTCGCGGTCGGCACCGGACACATAGAGCAGCACGGAACCGGCCACAATCAGAAGCAGCGAGACACTGAGCACGACGCGGGAATGGAGCGACCAGTTAACGGAACCCTTTTGGCTTCCGGTGATTCGAGCGAGGGATCGGCGGATGGCTTCGAGGGTGACGCTGTGGCCGATTCCGCCAAAGAAGACGAGGCCCATGATGACGAACATGACCAGCGGGCTTGAGCGAAAGTGCATCATGCTGTCGGAATGGAGCGAGAAGCCGGCATTGCAGAAGGCGCTGACGGCATGAAAGGCGGCGGAGAAGGGGGCGGAATGTTCGTAGCCCGTTACGTGGCGAAAGTGACCGTAGAGAAAGAGCATGCCGATCGCTTCGATGAGCAGGGTCATGCCGACAATGCGTTTGAGGTCGCGTCGGACGGTAGTTGCGGCGTCGCTCTGCCAGAAGGTTTCGGCGATCATGGCCTGTGATTGCAGCGAGAGTCGACGGCCGAGGAGCTGGGTGCCGAGGACGGCGAAGGTCATGATGCCCAGTCCGCCGAGCTGCATGAGGAGCATGATGACGGTGTGTCCGAAGCGTGAGTAATCCGTGCCGGTGTCCACGACGACGAGGCCGGTGATGCAGACGGCGGAGGTAGAGGTGAAGAGGGCATCGAGCGGGCTGATCTTCCGGGCGCCGTGCGAGACAGGCAGGGCGAGCAGCAGGGTGCCAAGGGTGATGAGTCCAAGGAAGGAGCCGGCAAGTGCCCACTGCGGGCGCTGGAAGAAGAAAAGGGTGGATTGAGAGGGCATGGCCATCCGCGACTCATTTTGGCGTCCTCGCCGCACCGCGTGTCGGACGCACGAAGCGCGGATTTATAACCTCGGAAGATTCGCAAGGCCAGCCAACGAAGCGTCGCTCAGACGTTAAAGCGGAAATTGATAATATCGCCGTCTTGTACGACGTAGTGCTTGGGTTCGAGGCGGACCTTGTTGGCGGACTTGGCGCCGCGCATGTCGCCCGCGGCTTTGAGGTCGACGAAGGCGACGGTCTCGGCGCGGATGAAGCCGCGCTGGATGTCGCTGTGAATCTTCCCGGCGGCGTCGACGGCAGTCGTGCCCTTGGCGATTGTCCAGGCGCGGACCTCGTCTTCGCCGCAGGTAAGGAAAGAGATAAGGCCGACGGCGTCGTAGCAGGTGCGGATGAGGCGCGTCCTGGCCGGCTCGGTGATGCCGAGGTCAGCGAGGAAGGCGGGACGATCTTTTTCGTCGAGCTGCGAAATCTCCGCCTCGATCTCCGCGGCGAGGGCGGTCGTCGCACGGGCGTGCTCGTGAGTGAAGAATGGTGGCTTGGCGATGTCGCCTTCGCCGACGTTGATGACGACGATGACGGGCTTCTGGGTGAGGAAGCCGAAGCTGGTGGCGATGCCACGCTCTTCGTCGTTGTGAATGGCGGATGCGACGGGGGATTCCTTTTCGAGGGCTTCGTGGGCACGGCGCATGAAGGCGAGTTCTCGGAGTTCGGCGTCCCGCGTCTTGGTCGGCTTCTGGGTTGATTTTTCCAGTTTTTCGATGCGGGCAACGACCTGTTCGAGGTCGGCGAAGATCAGCTCGGCGTGCAGCTCGTCGACGTCGGCCTTCGGGTCGATACGGTTGCGATACTTGACGACGCTGTCAGATTCAAAGGCGCGGACAACCATGACAATGCCGTCGCATCGTCGTACAGTGTCCATCGTCCGCCGGAACTCTTTCGGGCCGTTGGGCTCGGCGAGGGAGACGCCGGGGATGTCGACAAACTCCAGATGTGCCGGCGTGTACTTCTTGGGCTTGTAGAGGGCGGCAAGAAAATCAAGACGATCGTCGGGCACCAGGACGGTGGCAAGCCGTTCGGCCGGCGCGTGGGAGGGGTCGATCGCCTGACCGGTGATGGCGGCGAAGAGGGTGGACTTGCCGGACTGAGGGGGACCGATGATGGCGAATTTCATGCGGGGCTACAACCTTTCAGAACACATTATTTGCGGTGATGCGTAACACGTCGTGAAACGACCGGGCGAGAGTTTAGTTTGTAGGTGCAGGCAAGTCGAGCGGATTGTGTGTGCCTTTACAGAGACATGGGGCCGCCGCGTGGCAGTGCAGCGTTTTCCAGATCATGGAGGCGGCGGGCGGCCTCTTCATCATCGGGCCGCAGTCTGAGGGCCTCGCGGAAGGCGGACTTCGCGCCCTCGATATTGCCGGACTCCGCGAGGGCGCAGGCGAGATTGAAATAGGCATCGGCGAAGTGTGGACGGGCGCGGACGGCCTCTCGAAAGTGCGAGATGGCTTCGTCGAGCTTACCGGACACGGCGGCGATGGTGCCGAGGTCGAGCTGGGCATCCGCGTATTCGAGTGCGATGGGCGGAACGGCTGAGAGGTGTTTGGCGGCTTCGTCGTTTCGGTCGGTGAGCAACAGGAGATGACCGAGGTTGTAACGGGCCTCTGAGAGCCGCGGCTGGAGTTCGAGTGCACGGCGATAGAGTTGCTCCGCCTCCGCGACGAGGCTGGCGCGCATCCTCGCACCGCCGAGGTTGCAGGTGGCGCGGGGGCTGTCGGGATACATGGCGAGGACCGAGGACCACATCGCTTCGATGCTGTGGTAGTCGCGATTTCGCAGATGGGTGCGCACGCCGAGCGCGACAGCTGCCGAGATGAGCAGCGCTGTGGCGATCACGCGGTACGCGCCTGGGCGAGAGGAGGAATTGGGGAACGCCCTGAAAAGCAATCCGTCAACGGCTACGACGACCAGGGTGATGACGGCGGCGAGCGATAAGTACATGCGGTGTTCGAAGATGACATCCTGAATGGGGATGAAGCTGGATGTCGGAAGCAGTACGCCGAAGAACCAGATGCCGGAAAAGGCCAGGGCGGGGCTTCTTCGCCAAGCGACGATCGTCGTAACGAGCAGTGAGAGCATGGCCAGTCCTGGAATTGCGGCCTCGCGAAACGAGGAAGCGACCGGCCAGACGTGATCGAGGCAGAGCTGGTCGGGCCAGACGCTCAGTCGGAGGTAATGGAGCAAGACGCCGGTCTGAGTCCAGAGGTATTGAAGGGGTGATACAGTCGACACACCGAAACCGACAGTGACGGGTCCGTTCACGGTTGCTGCGGATGTAAAGATGTCGCGGACGACGCCGGTGAGAAGCAGGAGCAGCCAGGTTGCGGCGAGGGCGGCATGAAGCTTCCAACGGCGGATAATCACGGTGCGCCAGGAGTCAGCCCAGAAGGCGCGGTCATAGAGCATGGCGATAAGCGGGGCGGTGACCATGACCTGCTTACAGAGCATGCCTGCTGCGCACATGAGGACGGCCAGAGTCGGCCAGCGATAAGAAGCGGGATTCTGTGCGGTTGTCGCCACACCGTAGAGCGTGAGGAGATAGAAGAGCCCCATCATCGATTCGGCCCGCTGACTGATGTAGGTGACGCTCTGCGTCTGGAGAGGATGCAGTCCCCAGAGCAGGGCGATGGCGAAGGCGAGCACGGCGGCGCGCTGATGAGGAATGCTTCTTGCGCCAGGGGATTCGAAGGTGCGACGCAGCAGGGCAAAGAGTGTCCAGCAGGCGAACAGATGGATGACGAGATTGACCAGGTGATACCCGAAGACGCGGAACTCGTGGACTGCGTGGTTCAGGAGGAAAGTCAGGTCGACCAGGAGCCGCGATGACAGGAGGTGTTCCTTAAAATAGCGGATGTCTTGCAGGTGGGGAGATGTCTCCAGATAGAAATCGTCGAAGAGCATCACGCCGCGGAAGCTGTTGGCGTAGGCGGCGGTTACGGCCAGCAGGAGGACCGGCAGGAGCCATCGAGGGGCGCGGGGCTCTCCTGCGCCGAAAGCGGTCTCTTTCGCCGGTTCGGGAGCGGCGGAACGGCGTTCCGAATGAGTCTGCTTCATTCCACGGCTACCGGCCGGTGGTCAGATGCGTTCGGCGAATTCAAACTCCCGTCGGCGGAACCACCACCAGCCGACGAGAAGCAGGATCAACGACCATGCCGCGGCATTGAGGAAGGCGGCACTGAAGGGCCATTTTCCATAAAGAAGGCAATCGCGGTAGGCGCGGATGATGGGGGTCATCGGATTGAGTTCGATGATGGCCCTTTTCCAGCCGGAAGGGGCTTCGAGGTTGTAGACGACACAGGTGAGGAACATCCAGAGCTGGACACCGAAGCGGAACAGGAAGCTGACGTCGCGGTAGAAGAGGTTGAGCATGGAGAGGATGAGGGCGACGCCGGTCATGAAGATCAGTTGGACGATGATCACCACCGGGAGCATGAGGGCTGACGCGTGGAAGGAGTAGCTCCAACCGTCGCTGCGGAAGTGGAAATAAACGGCCATGAGGACGAGTACGCCGGAGGCAATCAGGAAGTCGACGAGCGCGCTGAGCACGGAGGCGATCGGAAAGACCTCTCGCGGGAAGTAAATCTTGGTGACCAGTTGCCTGTTGGCGACGAGAGCGCTGGTCGCGGCGGTCAAACCGTTGGCCAGGAGCATCCAGGGGACCAGACCGCTGAAGGCGAAGAGGGCGTAGGGCAGGTGCGGGTGACCGGTCAGCTTGCCGCGATCCATGTCGGCGACGCTACCAAAGACAAAATTGAAGATGAGCATCATGGCCAACGGGGGCAGAACTGCCCACGCGGCGCCGAGGAAGGTGTGTTTGTAGCGCACGCGGATATCGCGCCAGGCCAGCATCCAGACCAGCTCGCGATAGCTCCAGAGCGTGCGCAGTCGATGGGTGCTGGCGGCGTTGATCCCGGCGGTCGCACTGCTGAGCGTGGTCATGGTGCATCCTTTCTACTGGGCGAAGCGATCGCGTGGTATCGGCGGGCATGCGTCTCGGCGCAGGTGTTCAGGTCGTGATGCTGAACAACATGATGGCGGGCCGCCGAGCCCAGTCGTTCGCGGGTGACGGCCTCCCTCATCAAACGATCAATCGCGACGGCCAATTGTTGTGGATCGCCCGGAGGGATGAGCAGGCCGGTGACGTCATCCTGCACAAGATCAACATTGCCGCCGACGGCGGTGGCGACGACCGGCAGGCCGCAGGACATGGCTTCGAGCAGGGCGTTGGACATGCCCTCCCAACTCGAGGGCAGCACAAATACATCCGCCGCTTGGTACCAGGGCAGGATGTCTGCTTGCGGGCCGGCGAAGATGCAGCGGTCTGCGATCCCAAGTTTCTTCGCGAGCAACGGCAGTCGGCCGGCGGAATCGTCGTGACCTACCAGGACGAACGCTGACAGCGGCGAAGTCGTCGACAGTTTGGCGTTGGCGTACAGCAGAACGTCGTGGCCTTTGATCGGTTTGAGATTGCCGACCGTCAGGATCACCGGTCGGTCTTCCGGAAGGCCGAGTTGAAGCCGCACCGCGGCACGATCGACCGCAGGTGAGAAGTGCCTTGTATCGACGCCGTTGGGGACGACGGCAAACTCATCGGCCGACATGTTCAGCACTTTCGCGATGGCCCGTGCGGCCGACGGTCCCACTGCCCATCGATCGTCGCATCGTCGGACAGCGGCGCGCAGGATGCGGCGGCGCAGGGCGCTCAACTTTGGTGGCCAGGATTCGAAGCCGTGGAAGCTGAAGGCGACGCGCACTCTGCCTGCGAAGTCGGCGGCCATCAGGGCATCGATCAAGAGGGACAAGCCGCGCACGTGAAGGACATCCGCGCCTCCGCGGCGCAGGATATCAGCCAGCGTAGCGCTCCAATGACGATCCGACCCGGAGCTGGTGTGCCCACGGCAGACGGTATTGGGCAAACGGAGGTGTACATGCCGGTCATCCGCCGGACCGTCCTGGATCGCGATGATGTGTGAGAACTCGTCTTCCGGAAGCGCGCGCAGGATGGACAGCATCTGCTTTTCGAGTCCGCCGCACTCGAGCCGCCAGATCGGATGACAGATCGTGAGTCTGCGTACGGATGCGTTAACAGGACGAAGACCGGCGCGGAGACCGGTCGCGATGGGCGTGGACGTGTGTTCCAGGTATGTTGCTTCGATGATTGTCATGCGCGTCGTGCCGCCGGTTCGTGCAGATTCGCAGCCGTGCAGAAAGGAATGCCGGCGCGCACCTTCTTCGATGGCTCTATCTTTATCGGAAGATTGCGGACGGTCGGTCGAGCGGGAGATGCGGGGTGGGAGGCCGGTATTCGCACGCGAGATTCGCGCGTTGCGGTGCAGGGCTGCGATTTGTGCGAGCTATTATCAGCCGGTGATTTCGGGCTCGCCGCTTGATTCGTCGCCGACGAGGTGAATCAGCAGGGCGTTCGTGGAGCCGACCTGCAGGAGCCGCGTGCCGGCGATGACGACGATCATGTCTCCCCGGGATGCGAAGCCGCGTTCGAGCAGCATGGCATCGACATCGGCCAGCATGGCGAGGACTTCATCTTCGCGCGTCAATTGCACAGGGATGACGCCGTAGTACATGGCCATTCGGCGACAGACGTGCTCATCGGGCGAGAGACCGACGACCGGCATCGGAAGGCGACACTTGGAAAGCAGCCGGGCGGTGTTGCCGGTCTGCGTCCAGACGGCGACCAGTCGGGCGTCGAGGTCGCGGGCGAGCAGGTTGGCGCCGTGGGCCACGGCGGTGGGGACACGCGGCAGGAGCAGGTTCTTATCGAGGGCGGATGATGCGGCAGCGCGATCGAGATAATCCTCGGTCTGTTCGGCGATGCGGGCGAGCATGCGCACGGCTTCGACGGGGAACTTACCGACGGAGGTTTCGGCGCTGAGCATGACGGCATCGGCGGCGTCGAGGATGGCGTTGGCCACGTCGCTGACTTCGGCGCGGGTGGCGGTAGGGCTTTCGACCATGGATTGCAGCATCTGCGTAGCGATGATGACCGGCTTGCCGGCCAGGCGGCATTTGCGCGCGATTTCCTTCTGGAGGAGCGGAACGCGGGCCAGGTCCATCTCGACGCCGAGGTCGCCTCGTGCCACGAGGATGACATCGGCGGACTCGATGATCTCATCGAGATGCTCGATGGCCTGGACGGTTTCAATCTTGGCGACCAGGCGGCAATGGTCGTCCGACAGGGGAAGTAGTTCTCGCAGTTCGCGCAGATCGGCCGCCGTCCGCACGAAAGACATGGCGACGTAATCGACCCCGTGCTGAACGGCCCAGGCGAGGTCTTCGCGGTCCTTGGCGGTCAGTGCCGACATGGCCAACTGGCTGTCGGGCAGGTTGATGCCCTTTCGCGTGCTCACCGGCCCGCCGACTTCGCAGACGCACTGCAGCCGATCGGAAAGGGCGGCCTCAACCCGGAGGCGCACCGCTCCATCATCAATGAGCATGCGATGGCCGACACCCACTTCGCGGACCAGTTCCGGATGATTCGTCGAGATGCGCGTGCGATCGCCGACGACATGGCCGGAGACGATGTCGATGCGATCCCCCGGCGAAAGGGTGAAGGCGTCTTCCTCGATGGGATCAACACGAATCTTGGGTCCGCAGAGATCGGCCATGACAGCGGCGGGCATACCACGCTGCCGACAGACGGAGCGAATCCGGTCGTAGGTCAGAGCGTGTTGCTGGAGGGTTCCGTGTGAGAAGTTGAGTCGGAAAACATCGACACCGGCATCGAGCAGTTCGCCGAGGGTTTCGAGGGAGTCCGAGGCGGGTCCGATCGTGGCGATGAATTTTGTTCGGATCATGTGGATGTTCACCGGCAGTCGGCCGGCGTCGAGTCGCATCGGCATCCGGCCGCGGGATCGTTCTGCATTGTCATATCGCCAATACCCCGGCGATGCTACCTGCGAAGAAAATACTCCATCAATTCGTGACCGGCCTCAAAGTGAAAACCGCTCCCGACGGCGGCTCGTTCGCAGAAGCGATCCACGCGAACGGCGCCGGCGACCAGACCGATACCGGCCATGCAGAAGGGCGGCGGCGTATCGGTGTGCGTCCGACGGGCAACTGGCGTGGGGTGGTCCGGTGCGATGAGCAGCCGCCACTCGCCGAAACCATGAAGCTTTTCGAGAATCGGCTCGGCGACCAGGGCATCGATCTTTTCGAGTGCCTCGATCTTGGCATCGGCATTGCCCATGTGACCGGCCTCGTCCGGCGCTTCGACGTGGACGGCCACCAGATCGTACTCATCCAGAGCGGCCGCGGCCGCACGACCCTTTGCGGCGTAATCGGTGTCGATGTATCCGGTCGCTCCGGGGACGTCGATGAGCGACCAACCCAGGAGCTTGCCCAATCCGCGTATCAGATCGACAGCGGCGATGACTGCGCCGCGCACGCCGAAGCGCTGTCGGAAGCGCGGCATGATGGGCACGACGCCCTGTCCCCAGAGCCAGATGTCGGTGGCCGCCGGTTCGCCGGATTGTCGACGGGCGTGGTTGACGGGATGCGCGGCGAGGATCGGCCGTGCGCGGTCCATGATCTCCCGAACGCGGCGTGCAGCTTTGCCCTTTGGCAGATAGGCCTCGATGCGTTCGCCGGGAATATCGTGCGGCGGCATGCAGGAAACATCCATCGCGCCTGGTTCACGAAGAATCATCAAATTTCGATAGGAAACGCCGGTCTGGAAGCGAATTTCGTCACCGGCATATGCGTTGTTCAACGCGGCGAGAATCGCATCGGCCTGTTCAGTGCGGATATGGCCTGCGGTGAAGTCGGCCATTTCGCCGTCGGTGATGTTCACGAGGTTGCAACGGAAAACGATGTCATCGGGATGCAGCGAGATGCCCTGGGCAACGGCTTCGATCGGTGCGCGGCCGGTGTAATGGGTGCGCGGGTCATAGCCGAGGAGGGACATCGTGGCGACATCGCTACCGGGAGTGAAGCCATCGGGAACGGTGCGCACGGTGCCGATGCGACCCATCTCGGCGACGGCATCCATGTTCGGCGTGTGTGCGGCCTCGAGGACGGTGCGGTCGCCGAGCGCCGGGAGCGGTTCATCGGCGGCCCCGTCGGGCAGAATGATGGCGAACTTCATGCTCATCGCGCGTGACTAAAAGGCGAGGCGACGCGGATGTCAAGAACGGCCGTCGATGTGGATCCGGCCTCATGGGCATTGTGCAGCACTACGCAATGCATCGATCAATGCGGGAAGTGATTCGGACGGTACGGTGCGAAGATCGATCAGACAGGTATCTTCACGGATTCGCAGGAGTACCGCGGGATCGCCCTGGCGCAGGCGACGGGCAATCTCGTCGACGGAGAAAGCGAGGGGCTTCCAGCGGATGACGGCAGTGGGCAGCGGCCAGGCGGGGAGCGAGCCGCCTCCGGCGAAGCTCTCGTCCTGCGCGACGATGAACGACTCGCCGGGCATGGCCTGACGCAGCGAGGTTGCGAGCGATTCTGCCCGGGCGGTGAGCGAATCAATCGACTCGGAGAGGGCTGCGAGGGTGGGAATCTCCTGTCTCGCGCGAGCGTGGTCGTCGTAGAGTTCGAGCGTGGCTTCCAGCGCGGCGATGGTGAGTTTATCGATGCGGAGGGCGCGGGCCATGGGGTCCTCGCGAAGGCGTTCGATGGTCTCGCGATTGCCGAGGAGGATTCCGGCCTGCGGACCGCCCAGGAGTTTGTCGCCGGAGAAGGCGACGAAGTCTGCGCCGGCATGCAGACTCTCGACAACGGTGGGTTCGTTCGCGGCGCGCCAGAGATCATCATTGAGCAGTGCGCCACTACCGAGGTCGTCAAACATGACAAGTCCGTGGGCATGGGCGAGGGATGCGAGCTCGCGTACGCCGGGAGACTCGGAAAAACCGACGACGCGGTAGTTGCTGGTGTGGACGTGCATGATCATCGCGGTACGTTCTGTGATGGCGTTTTCGTAATCGCGAAGGTGCGTCTTGTTCGTCGTGCCGACTTCGCGAAGTATCGCGCCGCCGGCCTGCATGACGTCGGGCAGACGATAGGAGCCGCCGATCTCGATGAGCTGTCCGCGAGAGACGAGGACTTCGCGGCCCGCGGCAAGGCCGCGCAGGGCGAGCAGTGTGGCTGCGGCGTTGTTGTTGACGATCATTGCGGCCTGGGCGCCGGTGAGCCGACAGATCAGGTTCTCGGCGAAGGCGCCGCGACGGCTTCGTTTTGCATCAGACAGGTTGAGTTCCAGATTGCAGTAGCCCGCGGCGACGCGCGCGAGGCGTTCGACCGCCGAGGGCGCGAGGACGCTGCGGCCCAGGCCGGTGTGGAGGATCACGCCGGTGGCGTTGATGACGGGCGTCAATCGCCTGGCATGATGCGCGTCGAGAATTCGTGCCGCGGCGTCGAGAATCGCGGCGGCCGTGATGTCGCCTTCCTCATCCCTGGTTCTGAGTCGTGCACGGTAGTCGTCAACCGCCTGGCGCAGCGCATCGGTCAGCGGTCCGCGCGGCATGGCGCGCAGCCGTGCATCCCGTGCGGCCGCGTCGAGCAGCACCGTCATCGACGGAATGCGGGCGTAATCGGGTGATTTCTCCCGGCTCAAGATGCGTTCTCCGCGGTGCTGCAATCGACGGAGGCGCGGGCCGATATCAGCACACGCTCATCTCCGACGCGACGGGTGAATTGTACGCGATCCAGGTATTCGAGCAGGGGCTGCACCACGCGGCGCGAGGCGTGGATGGCATCGCGCACCTCGGCCAGCTTGAAGGAGCGGCCTTCTCCCAATTGACACACCAATTGCTTTAGTTCTTCGACGACCTGACGTGCGATAAAATGCTGCGGCGCGAACTGCACCAACCGCGGCTCGGTGCGGGCGATGTCTTCCAGTACCTTCGCACGCTGGCGCGAGAGACCGACAATCGACTTCAGCGCCGTCCACGCGGGCGGGTCGAATCTCGCTGCGGTCACTTCCGCCACCAGTTTTTCGAGCAATGCCGCGTCTTCGGCCGACAGCGCCGGGCGGAAGTCGCGATGGGCCACGTATGGCCCGCGGGGGACGATGCTGCCCGCTTTATCAAGCCGCTCATAGAGGATACGACCGGCACCTGAAGTGCTGCGACTTTCCAGCCAGCCGATGAATCGGTCGCGCGGGACGCCGGGCTCCTGCGGGTTCGACTGATGATGCCGCAGGAGATACGCCAATGCGCGTTGCTGTAACGCGTTTAGGACATCGATGTGAACTTCCCGACCCGAAACGAGGGGAACGAGTCTGCCCAATGCGCGCAGCGTGGCGAGCAGTTGCGATGCGGACTGGGACGTTACACCGATTCGGCAGGCCAGCTTCAGCGCGGTCATCGGCTCAATGCCCATGAAGCGAATCGCTTCTTCACAGCGAATCGTCTCCTCCGTCGAACTTGCCCGGCGAAGTGATTCCATTTCGCCCGCAGCCATCAGTCGTAGTCTACGCGAGACTGGTCGCACAACCTGACCACCGCCGAGTGTCACCTGTGCCGTTTCATTGCGAAGGATGAAGCGCTGACCGAATGCCGCGACCATCGGCTCGGAGAATCGAAGCTGGACGAATGCCTCATGGCCCGGTTGGATTGAGTCGCTCCCCATCACGACGAGCATGGCCATCGCCTCGTGCGTCCCGATGCAGACTCGGACGCGGCAAGGTCGCAGGAAGCCGCTGCCATTCTGCCCGGCAGCGGATCGTGCATTCGTTACAGCCGACGTGTTCCCCGGTCGAGGAGTGCCGAGAACGCGCACCCGAGCGTCGATGTAGCGCGTTGCCGTGAGGTAGCCCGGCGTCGCTAGCTCCATGCCTCGTTCGATCCTGTTACGTTCGATGCCGGTCAGATTGAGGGCGGCGCGCTGGCCGGCGACGACATCGGCCATGCTCGATCCGTGGGACTGGACTTCGCGAACCCTGCAGCTCAGGCCGGCCGGCATCAGTTCGAGCGTCTCGCCGACGGCGGCCCTGCCCGAGAGGACCGAGCCGGTCACGACCGTGCCGCGTCCGTGAATGGTGAAGACACGGTCGATGGCCAACCGGAAAATTCCGCCGTTTTCGCGCGGCGATCGGTTGGTCGCGAGCTTGCGGATGGTCCGGCGAATCTCATCCAGGCCGTCGCCTGTTCGTGCTGAGCAGGCGACGATCGGCCAGTGATGCAGAGAGGTGTGCTCGGTGAGCCGACGGATTCGGGCTCGCAGTTCATCGAGGCGATCTGCATCGGCCAGGTCGGACTTGCTGATGACGATCAGGCCGGATCCGACGGCGAGCAGGTCGAGAATCTGGACGTGCTCGATGGTCTGCGGCATGACGCCGTCGTCAGCGGCGACGAGGAGCAAGCCCAGATCGATACCGGTAGCGCCGGCGACCATCGTTCGGACGAAGCGTTCGTGACCGGGGACATCAACGATGCCGACGTGGAGGACGTTACTATCGCTGTTTTCGGCGGGCAGCTCGAGGTGAGCGAAACCCAGTTCGATGGTCATGCCGCGAGCTTTTTCTTCGGGGAGGCGGTCCGGGTCGGTGCCGGTGAGGGCCTTGACGAGTGCGGACTTGCCGTGGTCAATGTGTCCGGCAGTGCCGAGTATGATGGCGCTCATTTGTGCCATTGTAACGGCGAATTGCAGATTGAAATCATTGACGCATGAACAGAGCCCGGACGCGAACAACGTGTTCTGCACGCGCGTGTGCAAATCCCTTCTCGTGCCTGTTTCATTCGCGCTTCACGGCGATATAATATCCGATGGAGGGCTTGTGGAAGCCACTTGCGGCTGATTCGCGCGGCCTTTGAAAGCCGCCCGATGGTCGCCGGTGGGGAAGACGTAATGCGAAGAGCAGCGCGGCGTGATTCTCTCGCGCCCGATCATGCTCTTTGCGTCTTGCCAAGCCGAGGCCCGGGGCAGGCCTGCTCCGGGCTTTCTCTTTGATGCCAGAATCCAGGCACTTCACATTTGTGGTAATCGCGAGCTCGCGGCATCTGCCACGCCAAGCACGTCCAGCCGCTGCATGCAGGCGTGGTTGTGCGGGCATTGGCTGAGTTTCTTGAAATAGCACGGTGAACATTCGAGGTCGATTCGCAGCACGTCGGTGGTGTGGCCGTAGGGGCCTGTGCGCAGCGGATTCGTCGGGCCGAAGAGGGCCACCAGCGGGCGATTCAGGGCTGCGGCCATGTGCATCGGCGTTGAATCCGCGGTGACGACGACGGCGGCGCGTTCAATCATCGCCGCTGCCTGTCGTAGCGTCGTACGGCCGCAAACATTGACCGCCGCGCCGTTGGATGCATGGACCGCGACAGCTGCAGCATTAACGTCGTCCCCTCCGCCGACCAGCAGCGAACGAAACCCGTGCCGTTCACGGAGCACCGCAGCGAGCATCCCAAACCGATCCGGCGGCCAGCACTTGGTTTCCCAGCGTGTGCCCGGCACGAGCACGGCGTACTTTTCTCCTTTTCCTACCCCGGATTCCTCCGCGAGCGCGGCAGCGACGGCGCGGTCCTCATCGGTGAGTACGATCGAGAAATCCAAGGGTGAGGCGTCGAAGCCGAGCATCGCGCCGACACGGTAGTTGCGATCCGCGGCGTGTTCGTCGCGCGTCGGCCCTCTCGGGATGCGATGTGAGTAGAACATCCACGACAGCTCGCGGCTGTTCTGAAAGCCGATCCGCACCGAGGCCCCACTGGCCATCGACAGAAACCCACTGCGAAAAAGCCCCTGCAGATCAATGACCAGCTCGAATGCGCGGGCACGGAGCGACTTGACGAATGCCGCGAACTCGCCGGTGACGCTCAGACTGCGACCGAGACGGCCGTAACGCTTGCGATCGAAGGGGATGATTTCGTTAATAGCCGGGTCGGCTTCTATGAGGTTGGTGAAGGGCGTCGCCACCAGCCAGGCGAGGTGGGCGGCTGGATAGCGCCGTCGCAGTCCGTGCAGCACCGGAAGGGCGTGGATGATGTCGCCCGGCGAGCTGGGCTTGATGAGCAGGATTCGCCGAAAGTCGCGCTGGGCCAAGTCGGCTGCCGTCATGCGGGTAGTGTAAACTCAAGGGCCCGTTCGATCTTCGCCAGATCGCGAAATCGTCCGAGGAGGGTCAGGCCGGTCTCTTGCTGCATGATTTGCGCAACGGCGTCTGCCTGATCGTGGCCGACTTCGAGGAGAAAGCGGCCATCGGGCCTGAGCACGCCGCGGATCGACGCCGCGAGTCGTCGATAGGCACTGAGGCCGTCGGGACCGGCATAGAGGGCGGCGGCCGGCTCGTAGCGCCGTACGTTTTCGGGCAAGTTGTCGCGGTCCGCCTCGGCGACGTAGGGCGGATTGGAGACGACGACATCGAACCCACATTCGGGAATGCAATCGGCGGGAAGGTCGAGCAGATCGGCTTTGATGAGCCGCACGCGATCGGTGACGCCGTGCTTCGCGGCGTTCTGCCCGGCCACCGCGATCGCTGCTTCTGAAATATCCGTCGCGACGGCGCGGACATCGGGAGCGCGTTTGCAGATAGTGACGGCGATGCAGCCCGAGCCGGTGCCGATGTCGAGGAGGTTAGACGGCCGCGTCGCGTGCTGTTCGAGCCAGGAGAGGGCGCGCTCGACGAGCAGTTCTGTTTCCGGCCGGGGGATCAGCACGTCGGGCGTAACGAGAAAATCGAGCGAGTAAAACTCCTTGTGCCCGACGAGGTAGGCGATCGGTTTGTGCTCGCCGGCGCCGGCGACGAGTTCACGGAAGCGGGCACGTTTTTCATCTGTGGGGGCTTCCTCGAATCGAGCGTAAAGATCGATCCGCCTGCAATCGAGGGCATGGGCGAGAAGGACTTCTGCGGCCAGGCGGGCCTCGTCAACGCCTTTGGATTCGAGGAATGATCTTGTCCACCCGAGCAGGCGGCCGATGGTCCATTCCTGTGTGCGTGTCGCTTCCGACTCAGCCATGTGCGCGCTTTTGCAGTGTGGGGGAAATATATTCGCGAGCCGGTGACTCAGGCAGTTCAGGTGAGGTGGCGCTGCAGGCGCTCCATGTCCACCCTGCTGCCGACGTAGAGCGGCGTACGCTCGTGGACGGACTTCGGCGCCTTCTCCATGATTCGCATCCTGCCATCCGTGGCCATGCCTCCGGCCTGCTCCGCGAGGAAAGCGATCGGGTTGGCTTCGTAGAGAAGCCGGAGCTTTCCATTCGGGGACTTGGCCGTGGGAGGATAGAGGAAGATGCCGCCTTTGAGCAAGGTGCGGTGGAAATCAGCGACGAGCGAGCCGATGTATCGAGCCGAATATGGGCCGGCTTCCTCGGTCTTGCACCACTCGAGATAGCGCTGGACGCCTTCCGGGAACGAGCCGGCGTTGCCTTCGTTGACGCTGTAGGTCTTGCCCTTATCGGGCATGCGGATGTGTTCGCTGTGGAGGAGAAAGGCGCCGACGGAAGGATCGAGCGTGAACATGTGCACGCCTTCGCCGGTAGTGTAGACGAGGACCGTGCTGGAGCCGTAGACGATGTAGCCGGCGGCAAGTTGCTGGTCGCCCGGCTGAAGAATTTCCGAGGCGGGGTCGGCGGCGTCGGAGCGTGAAGGATCGCGCTGGAAGATGGAGAAGATCGTACCGACGGAGACGTTCACATCGATGTTGCTCGAACCGTCGAGGGGATCAAAGACGACGATGTACTTGCGGGCCTCGTCGTTCTCGCCGCGGGTGATGACCTTGGGCTGGTCGAGTTCCTCGGAGGCGATCATGGCGACGTTGCCGCGGTAGCCGAGGCAGAGCTCGATGGTCTTGTTGGCGAGCAGGTCGAGCTTCTGCTGCTGCTCGCCGTGGACATTGGAATCACCGGAGTCGCCGAGGACATCGAGGATGCCGGCGCGGCGGACGTTGGCAGAGATAATTCGTGCGGCGAGTGTGATTCCGGAGAGAAGCCAGCTGAAACCGCCAGTGGCCGCGGGATGATGCCGCTGCTCGTTGATGATATGTTCCTGGATGGTGATGAAGCGATTGGGCGTGTCCGGGGTGTCGGTCAAGGTGTCACTCCTGCATGGGCGGCGTTGCTGGACGTCGGCGGACCGCGCCGCCGATGAGTTGCATTTTAACGGATAACGGGCTCCGCGAAGGAGCGTCTGCGCGATCGGAAGATTGCTCGGCAGGATCACCGGGCCCAACACGTTTTTAGATTATGGGCTGTTGATTCAGGGCGATGAAGTTGCTGTGTTCGGGAAGCACGGTGACTGCGTGTGCGTGACACGAGAATACCGCTCGGAAAAACGTTTTACGCTTCACTCAGGCGGCGTTGCCGATCAAAGCGGCGGAGGGCTTCGATCATCTCCTGAAGGTCGCCCGAGGTAATTCGCTCCAGCGAGAAATTCTCGTTGAGCCGGTGATCCGTGCAGCGGTTCTGAGGATAGTTGTAGGTGCGGATGCGCTCATTGCGATTACCGGAGCCGATCATGCTGCGACGTGTCGAGTCCCGCTTGGCGCGTTCCTGTTCTTCATAGTGCGCTTTGACGCGGCTGGCCATCAGTCGACGGGCCTTGGCGCGATTCTTGTGCTGACTGCGTTCGTCGCGCATGGAGACGGTGATTCCGGTGGGGATGTGCTCCAGCTTGATCGCGGATGCCACCTTGTTGACATTCTGCCCGCCCGGTCCGCCGGCGGCGCTGACGTGTTCGAGGACGTCCTTGTCCCAGTCGATGTCGATCTCGGTTTCCTCGATTTCGGGCAGGACGGCGACGGTGGCGGCGGAGGTGTGGATGCGTCCCTGTGTTTCAGTGACGGGGACACGCTGGACGCGGTGACCGCCGCCTTCGTAACCGAAGTGGGTATACACGCCGGGGCCTTTGACGTTGAAGACAACTTCCCGGTAGCCGCCGTATTCGTTGGTGGACAGGTCGAGGACCTCGATCTTGAAACCGCGGGCAGTGGCGTAGCGGGAATAGATCTCGAACAGATCGCGTGCGAAAATAGCGGCTTCGTCACCACCGGTGCCGGCACGGATTTCCATGATGACGGAATCGACATTGGCATCGTCGCCGCCGAGGACCCCATCAATGAGTTCTTCGAGCAGGCGGGAGGTGCGCTCGGAGAGGTCGTCGATCTCCATGCGGGCCATTTCGCGAAGATCGGCGTCGGTCTGCGGATCCGCGTGAAGCTGACGGGCCTGGGCGAGCTGCTCGCAGAGTCGCTGGTAGTTGCGATATGGCTCTACCAGTCGGGCGAGGTTGGCGTGTTCGCGTGAGAGCTTGACGATGCGCGCGGAATTGGTGGCGGTCTCGGGCTGGTTCATCTCGTCGGTAATGGCGTCGTAGCGCGCGGCCATTTCGTCGAGTTTGGCCATGAATGCGGGTTGTGCGGCTGTTTCGGTCATGGTCGCGACGGGCACGAATACCAAGGGCCGGCGGTTCAGCGTCCGGACACGCTACTACACGGTGTGCGCTGCCGGTGCTGAAAGAAACACGCCGCAGCGATCGTCGGACGGAGGTACCGACGCCGGTGCGGCGTAATGACGAATGCCACAAGAGCTAGGCCTTGGCGGATTTCTTCTTGGCTCCCTTGAAGTAGTCGCCGCCGAATTTCTTCTGGAACTTTTCGACGCGGCCGGCGGTGTCCACGAATTTCTGCTGACCGGTGAAGAACGGGTGACAGGCGGAGCAGATTTCGACGGCGATTTTTTCGCGCGTGCTGCCGGTCTCGAAGGTGTGGCCGCAACCGCAGGTGACGGTGCAGCGGAAATACTTTGGATGGATGCCTTCCTTCATGGTGATCGTCGCCCTGGTTGTCGGCCACTTCATTGTGAGCCGAGCAAAGTATTTTAGCCGATGCGGCCGTGGTGGCAAGCGTCGTTTGACGGTGCGGTCGGTCGGCGTTTGCAGGACATCGCGGTCCGGCGTGGCCGGAAGGACGAGCAGTGCATAACGTCTTGAGAACGCGGTTTTTAGAAGAGATGAAGGGATTGCAAGGTCAACCTATAATCCGCGATCAGCTTTCGAGGCGCGGGGTACTCCATGGAATCGCTTCTTCGATGCCGGAAGTTCGAGGTCGTGCGAGAGCTGGTCTCCGGTAAAGACGGAAACTCGCATACGCGCGAGTATGTGATGCATCCGGGGGCGGTGGTCATCCTGCCGCTGCTGAATGACGATGAATGTCTCGTACTGCGACAGGTTCGTCCGGCCGTGGATCAGACGCTCTGGGAGCTGCCGGCGGGAACGCTGGATGTACCGGGCGAGTCGCCGGAGGCCGCCGCTGCACGGGAACTGGTAGAAGAGACCGGTCATCGGGCGGAGCGATTGGAGCGGCTGTGCGAATTCTTTACGTCGCCGGGCGTGCTGAGCGAACGTATCATCGTCTTCGTCGCCACCCGACTGACGGAAGCGAAGCAGAAGCTTGGTCCGACGGAGCAGATTCTTGGCGTGGAACGTGTTCGCATTGCCGACCTTTATACGATGATTCGCGAAGGTCGAATCGTCGATGGCAAGACGATTCTCACGCTGCTGCGCTGGGACATGGAAAAGCGGGCCCGTCTGCCGCATTGAGACGAATGGCATGAGCTGGGAACATCGCCCATACGCTTTTGAAGACGAGCCGCAGCACGGTGGGGGTCTGCGCTCCTGGTTCGGCGGTTTGCCGTCGCCGGGCAAGGCGGTGAAGTGGATCGCGCTGGTGAATATCGGGATGTTCGTGCTGTGCCTGGCGACGGGCGGTGAGAACAGTGCGATTTTTCGCTGGCTGGAAATGCGGACGGATCTGGTACTCAAGGGACAGATTTGGCGACTCTTCACGTTCACCTACCTGCACAGCCAGCATGATGTGCTGCATATTCTTTTCAACATGATCGGGCTTTACTTTCTTGGGATGCATCTGGAGCGGTATCTGGGTACGCGATCGTTCTTCATTTTCTACACCGTGGCCGGCTTCGTGGCCGTGGCGATGTATTTTCTTCTTACGTCGCTGGGATGGCTGTCTTCCGGTGCGGCACTCGTCGGGGCTTCCGGCGGGGTGCTGGGAATCCTCGGGGCATGTGCTGTTCTTTTTCCGGCGATGCGCATCATTCTGATTTTCTTTCCCGTGCCGATACGCACCGCGGCGCTGCTCTTTGCCGTGCTCTATTTGTTTAATCTCGGAACCCGCGGGTCGAATGCCGGCGGCGATGCCTGTCACCTGGCGGGGTTGGCCTTCGGGGTCGCCTACGGCTATCGCGGGCAGCGCTGGACCGGTGCGTGGAGCCGGTGGCGCGCCAATGCGCAGCAGCGCTCGCTTGATGCACGACGGCGAGAAATCTATGAACTGCAGATGGATGTGGATCGAATCCTCGACAAGGTCCACCGCGAGGGCATTCAGAGTCTGACGCGGCGTGAGAAGCGCATCCTCGAAGCGGCGCGTGAAAAGCAGACTCGGCACTGAAGCGCCTTCCGGATAACGGTGCATTCAGCCGGGGAATGTGAGCGGGACGATGGCGGAGGCGTCGGAACTGGATTGCAGCGAGGTGTTGCGGGTCATCGCGCTGGCACGCGAGGAGGACCTTGGGCAGCACGGAGACGTGACATCGAGTCTGCTGCCGGCACATCGACTTTCGGCTGAGGGGCGCTGGCGACTGACAGCGCGCGATGAAGGGCGATTCTGCGGGCGCGAGCTGCTTCCGATTCTGCTTCGTGAGCTTGCGCCGGAGGTTCGCCTGCTGCGTGTCGGGCCAGATGATCCACAGGGGCGCGTCTCGCGCGGGGAGGCGATCGCTGAGCTGGCAGGTCATGTCGGGCAGATGCTGGCCGCCGAGCGAACGATTCTCAATTTCCTGCAACATCTTTCGGGAATTGCCACGCTTACGGCGCGATACGTGGCTGCGGTGGCAGGTACCGGCGCGAAGATCTACGACACCCGCAAGACGACCCCGGGACTGCGAACGCTGGAAAAGTATGCCGTTCGGTGCGGCGGTGGGCACAATCATCGCATCGGATTGTTTGATGCGGTGTTGATCAAGGACAATCATCTCGCGGGGATCCCGCGCGAACGACTGGCACACGCGGTCTTTGAGATGCTTAATCGCCTGGCCTCACTTCCGATTCGCTCCAGCTTTGTGGAAGTGGAATGCGACCATCTCGATCAGTTTGAGGAACTGCTCAAAGTGGTCGGCATCGATGTAATTCTGCTGGACAATTTCGAAATCGAAGCACTGCGGCAGGCGGTGGAACTGCGAGACCGACATGGGTTGCGCGGCAAGATTGAACTGGAGGCCAGCGGGCGGACGCAGCTTGAGAATGTACGGCGCATCGCGGAGACGGGTGTGGAGCGGATTGCCGTCGGGGCACTGACGCATTCGGCGCCGATCCTCGATCTGGGGCTGGATGCAGCATGACGGCGGCAGGGAACGAGCATCTGCTCTGCGCCGAGCGCCTGGCCGCGGGCCTGGCCACCCGGCGCGTCGGCCGGCGGATCGTTCTGCTTGCAGAAGTCGACAGCACCAATCGCTATGCGATGGAAATGCTGGCGCCAGGCGACGGGCAGGCGGCAGACGGCACCGTGGTGCTTGCGGAGCACCAGACAGCGGGGCGCGGGCGACTGGGTCGCAGATGGATCGCGCCTCGTGGGGCAGCCATTCAACTGACGGTCGTGCTGACCTATCCGCAGTCGGGCTTCTCACACGGCCGATTGATGATGAGCAGCGCGCTGGCCGGCGTGGAGGGAATCAGCGAGGCCACGGATGTGGAGCCGACGATCCGCTGGCCGAATGACCTTTACGTCGGTAATCGCAAGCTGGCCGGCATCCTGATCGAGACGAAGCAGCTTCGAGCGGGAACGGTCGCCGTGGCGCTGGGCATGGGGATCAACTGTTTACAGCAGCGCGGGCACTTTTCACCGGAGCTTGCAGAGCGAGCTACCTCGCTCGAGATTGAATCGCGTCAGGCGATCGATCGTCATGCTGTCGTCTGCTCGGTGCTTCGCGCGCTGGATCGTTACATCATGGCAAACGTCAGCGACGAGACGCTGGCGACGCGATGGCGAGAGCACAGTACGGATATCGAGGCACTGGTGGACTTAAGCGATGCGAGTGGTGCATATCGCGGACGGATTCTGGACGTCCATCCGATGAACGGCCTGCTGCTTCAGCTCGAGCACGGTGGCCGCCGTCACTTCGACGCCGCTTCTACGAGCCGACTGTGAAGAAAGCGCTTAGTTTTGATCGCGGGCGTGATTTACAGGTGCTGCCAAGACTACAGATCGGACGTTAGCAATGGGCATCCGTCTTGCCAACGCAGCGACAGGTTGTTAAGATAAGTTTCGTCGGGCTTTGGCCTTGGGTTCTGGGACCCGGCCCAGCAACAGCTGTGAATAACGACTCGTGCATGCACGATAGGACCGCGCCATCTGCGTGGGAACCTAGACCCGGCCCTGCGATCGGACGATGAAGTCCCGTGCCTGACGAGGTTGGTTCGGCGTCGGCGGCTGCCTCATCTATCCGCCTGCCGGCCAACGATCGATGCGACTCAGCGGCCGCGAGGATTGCGAGGCGTCCGAGAACCGAACGAACCGGCGAATCGTAACGAACTTCACGAAGCCGGCCTGGCCGGAATCGTGGGAGGGGTAGCGTTCGATGCTTGCGGAAAATCAGGACGAGATGTTTCGAGAGAAGGCGAAGGCCGCGGCGCGACCGGGCCTTCTCAGCCGCATGGGCAAGCGGCTGATTTACCTGCGCGGGCTGGCGCTGGGAGCCAAGCGGCGACAGGGCTGGTTCATGGAGAACCTGACCTTCCGCAAGGCGTTCAATATGGCTTTAACGGGCACGCAGTTCGCGCTCAAGAACGAGCGGATGTTCGCTTTGCCGGTCGCGGTGAAGATCGACATTTCACCGATGTGTAACCTGAGCTGCACGGTTTGTGTTCACGCCGATCCGAACGGCAACCCCGGACTTGAAAAGCAGGTATTTGATCCGAAGCATCGGATGAGCGTCGATCAGTTCAAGCGGATCGTCGACGAGGTCAAAGGTGTCTCTGCGGCCGTGTCGCTTTACTACATCGGCGACCCGCTTGTGCACCCCGACCTGGACGAGATGTGCCGTGTGGCGCGGGATGCGGGGCTCAACATCCATATCAGCACCAACTTCAGCTTCGCCCTGACGGACGCGCGGATTCGACGGATTGCTGAGAGCGGGCTGACGCATATTTCGGTGTGCGTGGATGGGCTGAGCCAGGAAAAGTATCAACTGACGCGCGTGGGCGGGCGGATCGACCGAGTGCTTTCCAATCTGCGCCGGCTTTGCGAAGTGCGAGCGCAACTGAAGCAGGAGTATCCCAAGGTCGAAGTGCAATACATCAAGTTTCAGCACAACGTGGATGAACTGGAAGCGGCGCAGCGCGCTGTAGAGTCATTCGGCGTCGATCAGTTCACGCACTTCTGGGGATCGCTGGCCAACTACACCGATGGCGACCCGGATGTCTACGAGATTCAGTCGCCCAAGCCGCGGCGCGGTCTGCCGCAGTGCTACTGGCCGCACAGCTCGATCGTGATCAAGTACAACGGTGACGTGATTCCGTGCTGCACGTATCGCATCGGCCAGCAGTACACGGAAGTGGACGATCCGCGGATTCTGGGGAACATCTTCAAGACCAGTCTGCGGGAAGTATGGAACAATCAGCAGTATCGGCTGGCGCGGCGCATGGTGTCTGACCCGACGATTGTTGAGCGGGACCTGTCGCTCAAGGATCATTTCTGCTACGGATGTCCGGCGCTTTTCGAGACGACGGAAGACAACAATCGGCGCAACGCCAAGAGCTTCCGTCACGAGGACTTGTACGACATGGGTCCCGATGGCAGACCGATTCGCAAACCGGGCGCAGTAACCGGTCTGCCGGACCGCCGCGCGGCGATGGTCTCGCAGGTGGGGCTTCCCGGCGGACAGTTCGCGAACATCTGAATCATCAAACGGCGCAACTTCACAGGTCAGTGTCAGCTCAATAGCGCGGTACGGCAGGATCGATCTGGATGGACCAGCCGTTAATACCGCCGGCCATGCTGCGGACACCTTCAAAACCCAGCTTTCGCAGGAGGATGGCGGCGTTGAGACTTCTGCCGCCGTGATGGCACTGGGTGACGATGGGTCGATCTGCTGCAAGGGTGCGAAGTTCCTCACACCTTGCAGCAAGTTCGCCCAACGGTACCAGGTGGGCGCCGTCGATGCGACAGATCGCGTATTCGTCGGGCTCGCGCACGTCCAACAACAGGAAGGACTCACGACGATCGAGCATTTCCTTGACCTGCGCAACGCTTACTTCCCATTCGGGGTTGATTTCCTTCACGTAGTTTTTCTCCAGGTTCTATCAGATGGCGCTGAGCCGCAGCACTTCGTTGACCGTCTTTCGGATGCCCTCAAAGACTTCGGCAGGCCCCTTGCCGAGCATGTAGGCAGGCGTGGAGACAATTTTGTGTCTCTCGTCGACGACCATATCGGTCACCGGACAATCGCAATGGCGGGCGCCCATCTTGTTGATGGCCTCGGCGGTGGCAGCGTCGGTGCCGATGGTGAGCTTGGGGTGCAGGTCCTTCCTGCCGACGATGCGAGCCAGGAGAGCCGGTGCAATACAGATGGCGCCGATCGGTTTACGCGCGGCGAGCATCTCGGTTGTCAGGCGCTCCACGTCGGGGTTGACGTTGCACTCGGGACCATCACCTGCAAAGCTGCACAGGTTCTTCGCTGCGCCGAAGCCGCCGGGGAAGATCAGCGCGTCAATCTGATCGGCGCTGACCTTGCGGATGTTGACGATCTCGCCGCGGGCGATTCGGGCGGATTCTGCAAGGACGTTTCGCGTTCCGGCGGTGGGAGACTTGGTGAGGTGGTCTATAACGGAGGCCTGGTTGATGTCCGGCGCGCAACAGACGGCTTTGGCGCCGGCCTGATCGATGGCCAGAAGGGTGAGCACGGCTTCGTGAATTTCGGCCCCATCGAGAAAGCCGCAGCCGCTCAGACAGACGGCGATTTTCTTCATGATTAGTCTCCCGTGTCGCAGGGGTCAGCAGGTTCGTGCGGCGAGTTTTCTGCACGGACACACTCAGATTCTAGCCGCCGGTCGTGCGGTCGTGCAACGCGATTAACAGCGGTCCGTCTGCGTGTATAATCCCTCCGATCCGCAAGCGGCGGAAATTCGACGCCGCGGCGTCCGATTGAATCTGAACATCCAGGAAGCACCCACCATGAGCAGCCCGCAGCAATCCTTTGGAGCCAAGGCGACGCTGGAAACGAAGTCCGGTCGTTTGACGTATTACCGACTCGCCCAGTTGATAGCCGACGGCGTCGGTCACGTGGATCGTTTGCCGATGAGCATACGGATTCTACTGGAAAACATGCTGAGGCATGAGGGCAATGGCATCACGACGGCGGAGCACGTGACGGCGCTGGCCAATTGGAATGCGAAGGCCGTCGCGCCGATTGAGCTGCCTTTCATGCCGGCGCGCGTCGTGCTGCAGGATTTTACGGGCGTGCCGTGCTGCGTCGATCTGGCGGCCATGCGATCGGCCGTCGTGCGGCTTGGCGGCGATCCGAAGCGGATCAATCCGCTCGTGCCGGTCGATCTGGTGATCGATCATTCGGTGCAGGTGGATCAGTTCGGGTCGCCGGGGGCGCTGGCGATCAATGAAGACATCGAATTCGTTCGCAATCGCGAGCGCTATGAGTTCCTGCGCTGGGGACAGACCGCATTCGCAAATTTCCGCGTGGTGCCGCCTTCGACTGGTATCGTCCACCAGGTCAATCTGGAGTACCTCGCGAAGGTCGTGATTCGGCGCGAAGTTTCGGGTGAGACGCTGGCCATACCCGATACGCTTGTGGGGACCGACAGCCATACGACGATGATTAACGGACTGGGCGTGCTCGGCTGGGGTGTCGGCGGCATCGAGGCGGAGGCCGTGATGCTCGGCCAGCCGATTTACATGCTGGCGCCGGAGGTCATCGGCTTCAAACTAAGTGGCCGGCTGCCGGAAGGTGCGACGGCGACCGATCTGGTGCTGACCGTGACGCAGATGCTCCGCAAGTTGGGCGTGGTCGATAAGTTCGTCGAGTTCTTCGGTGACGGCCTTTCGGAGTTGGGCCTGGCCGATCGGGCGACGATCGCCAACATGGCGCCGGAATACGGCGCGACCATGGGCTTCTTCCCGATCGATGAAGAGACGCTGCGATACCTTCGCCGTACGGGTCGTACGGAGGAAGAAGTCGATCGGGTCGAACGGTATGCGAAGGAGCAGGGACTCTTCCGGACCGATGGGATGTCGGCGCCTGATTACAGCGACGTGGCTTATCTTGATCTATCGACGGTGGAGCCGAGTCTTGCCGGTCCGAAGCGGCCGCAGGATCGCGTGCGGCTCTCCGAAGTGAAGAAGAGTTTTCGCGCTTCGCTCACGGCGCCGGTTAAAGAGCGCGGCTTCGGCCTGCCGGAGACTGAGTTGGGGCGCAAGGCCACGGTACGCGACAACGGCCGGAGCAACGAGATTGGACATGGTGCGGTGGTCATTGCGGCGATCACCAGTTGCACGAATACGAGCAATCCTTCGGTGATGGTCGGCGCGGGCCTCCTCGCGAAAAAGGCAGTGGAGCGCGGCCTGAACGTTCAGCCACACGTCAAAACGAGTCTGGCGCCGGGTTCCCGGGTGGTGACGGAATACTTGCAGGCCGCGAATCTGACACCGCATCTCGAGCGGCTGGGCTTTCATACCGTTGGTTATGGTTGCACGACGTGCATTGGCAACAGCGGACCATTGCCGGAGCCGGTGGCGCAGGCAGTCACGGAAGGCAATCTCGTGGCTGCGGCTGTCCTGAGCGGCAATCGAAACTTTGAGGGGCGCGTCAATCCGCTGGTGAAGGCGAATTACCTTGCGTCTCCACTCCTGGTGGTGGCCTACGCTATTGCCGGGCGCGCGGATATCGACTTCGAGACAGAGCCGCTGGGCGTCGATCCGCAGGGAAACAAGGTGTATCTGCGCGATGTCTGGCCATCGCAGCAGGAAATTCGCGAGGCGGTTTCGAAGTATCTCACGCCGGAGATGTTCAAAAAGCAATACGCAAATGTTTTTGATGGAAACGAAAAGTGGAATCGGATCGAGATCAGCGGGGGCGAGGTGTACGACTGGAATAAGGACAGTACGTACATCCAGGAGCCGCCTTTCTTCATTGATCTCAAGCCGGAACCCGAACCGATCCGCCCGATTCAGGATGCCCGGGTGCTGGCGATCCTGGGCGATTCGGTAACGACGGATCACATCTCGCCGGCCGGCAGCATCGCTGTGAAAAGTCCGGCCGGGCAGTACCTGATGGCGCACGGCGTCCGACCGGAGGATTTTAATAGCTATGGATCGCGGCGGGGAAACGACCGCGTGATGACTCGGGGTACGTTCGCCAACATTCGTCTGCGGAATCTGCTCGCGCCAGGCACGGAAGGCGGTGTGACGCGATATCTCCCAAGCGGTGAGCAGATGTCGATCTACGACGCGGCGATGAAGTACAAAGAAAGCGGCACACCGCTGATCGTATTGGCGGGTGCGGAGTACGGCTCGGGTTCGTCGCGGGATTGGGCGGCCAAGGGAGCGCTGCTTCTGGGGGTTCGCGCCGTCATCGCCGTGAGCTTCGAGCGGATTCACCGAAGCAACCTCGTCGGTATGGGCGTGCTGCCGCTGCAATTCAAACCGACCGAGAACCGCGAGACGCTGGGATTGACCGGTGAGGAAATCTACTCGATCGAGGGACTGTCGGACACCATTCGACCGAAGTCAGAAGTCACTGTGGTTGCACGTTCAGCGGACGGCCGCGCAGCGGAGAAGCGGTTCCAGGCCGTCGTGAGAATCGATACGCCGATTGAAATCGATTACTACCGGAACGGCGGCATACTGCAGACGGTGTTGCGGCAGTTGATGCGTCCGGCAAAGTAGTCCGGAAAAGCTGAAGCCGGACGACGGTGCATGCTTGCAATTCTCACCTGTTTTCTCGTAAAATGCCTGTTCCTCGTGGGGCGCATCTCGATCCGCCGACCTCGTCAGGCGTGTCCTCTCGGGTGGGGCGGGCAGGACGTTCGCTCATTCCAGTCATGTGAGTCGGACATATTCGGAGTTGTTCGTATGTTTTCTTCGCGCGCCGTGATTGCAGGTCTTTGTATTCTAACTTTCCTTGGTCTTGTGTTGATGACGGTCGGAGCAGCCGGAGCAGAACAGGATTCTGCTAAGAAGCCCGCCGTGCCGGATTCTCCGCACCTTGAACGGCAGGAGGATTCGTACATTGCCCGACCGCGAACAGCAGTCGAGGTGGCGGCGCCACGCGCGCCGGCGGGCAGTGTGCAGGTCAATGTTGATTCGCAAGGGTTGAACATCGTCGGCGATGCGGCCAACGAGCCGTCGATCGCCATCGATCCGAGCGATCCGAGCCGAATGGCGATCGGCTGGCGGCAGTTCGACACGATCACGTCCAATTTTCGACAGGCGGGGTTCGGCTTCTCGGTCGATGGCGGGCAGACGTGGACGTTTCCCGGCGTGGTACAGCCGGGCGTCTTTCGCAGCGATCCGGTGCTGTGTTCCGACGGATTCGGCCGGTTTTTTTACAACAGTCTGCGCAGTACGTTTTGTATTGATGTGTATCTTTCCGCGGACCAGGGCATGAGCTGGCCTACCCAGGTGGCGGCGCACGGCGGGGACAAGGCGTGGATGGATGTCGACGTGCGAACGTTCGGCCTGGGCTCCGGGCATCTTTATCAGGCGTGGAGCTTCGCCGCTACCTGCACGAACAGCAATACATTCTGTCGTTCGACGAATCACGGTTTGAGCTGGGAGGCGCCGGTGCCGATGCCGCTGCCGGCGGTCTTCGGCACGGTGGCGGTCGGTCCTGATGGCGAGGTCTATGTGGCGGGCGTAGATTTTCCGACGTTTACGAACTCCAACTTTGTGGTGGCTCGATCCGACAATGCAAAAGACCCCGCCCAGGCGCCAACGTTCAACATGACGGTGACGGGCAATCTGCTGGGTGGTGCGCTTCGCGGCGGCGGCGGGCCGAATCCGGATGGACTGCTTGGGCAGGTGTGGATCGCGATTGATCAATCCTTCGGCTCGCGACGAGGCCATGCGTATCTGTGCGCATCCGTCGATCCGCCGGGAGGCGATCCGATGGATGTGATGTTCTCTCGGAGCACGGACGGCGGTCAGACGTGGAGCGCGCCGGTGCGGATTAATGATGACGCACTGAATAACGGGGCATGGCAGTGGTTCGGCACGATGTCTGTGGCGCCGAATGGACGAATCGACATCGTCTGGAACGATACGCGCGATGATCCCAATCAGATGCTGTCGCGCGTTTATTACTCTTATTCGACCGACGGAGGTCTATCGTGGACGGCCAATACGCCGCTGACGCCGCAATTCGATTCGCTGGTCGGTTTTCCGAATCAGAACAAGCTGGGTGATTACTACGACATGGAGTCTGACCTCTTCGGTGTGCACCTCGCCTACGCGGCCACGTTTAACGGCGAGCAGGATGTTTATTACATGCGGATCCTCGTCGACGACTGCAATACGAACGGCGTGCCGGATGCCGACGACATTGCCGACTCGACGAGTGAAGATTGCAACTCCAACGGCGTGCCCGACGAGTGCGAGCCGGATTGCAACGGAAACGGGATCGCCGATGCCTGCGATATCGCCTCGAACACGAGTCAGGACTGCAACGCAAACGGCGTGCCGGACGAATGTGAGTACGGCGGCCTGCTGGACTGCAACAACAACGGCGTGCCGGATTTGTGCGACGTGTTTCTGGGGACGAGCGGTGACTGCAATCAGAATCTGATCCCCGACGAGTGCGAGGTACCGCCGTTGGGTGAGTTGGAGGATTGCAACCAGAACCTGGTGCCGGATGTGTGCGAACCGAATGAGGATTGCAACGACAACAGCATCACGGACATCTGTGACATCTTCGACGGAACGAGTCAGGATTGCGATACCAATCAGGTGCCCGATGAGTGCGAACTGAACGGCACGCACGTTCTGCTTAGCGAGAATTTCGAGGGCGGCGGCCTGCCGACCGGGTGGTCGGCGACCGGCCTGTGGCATACGACTAGCGCCTGTCCGAGGGAGAACAACTGCAACCCGGTCCGCTGGGCGTACTACGGCCTCGACGGGAGCTGCAATTTCAATACGGGGGCGGCGAACGCGGGCGTACTGACGGCGCCGGCGGTGCAACTGCCCACGGGCGTGCAGCGGATCACGTTGACTTACTGCTCGGCATACGGGGGCGAGGGCGGCAATTCAAACGTGAGCGGCCGCGACTGGGCGTGGGTGTCGGTCAACGGCGTGGAGGTGGACGATGTGAGCGGGACATCGTCCGGTGTGCCGGTCAATGTGTGGCGCGTTCGGACGGTGGACCTCACGGCCTACGAGGGACAGACGGTCACACTGGCGTTCCATTTCGATTCGCGGACGTCGTTTTTGAATATCCTCTTGGGCTGGATGATCGATCAAGTGCATCTCGATGCGGTGGTGATCGACTCGCTCGACTGCAACGACAACATCATCCCCGATGCCTGCGAAATCGCCGCGGACCCGGCGGCCGACTGCAATGCAAACGGGCTGCTGGATGTTTGCGAGGATGGGCCGGTTGACTGCATCTGTCAGGGACTTCGAGGCGACTTGAATGCAGATACGAAGCGCGATGGTGCGGACATCAGTGCCATGGTGGTTTGCTACCTGAACGGCCTGCCGACGACTCCGGCCTGTGCCTGTGCGGATATGGATGCCAATGGAGTGATTGACGACGCGGATGTTACGTTCTTTGTTGCGTGTCTGCTGGGGCAGGGCTGTCCGTGACGGGTTGCCTCACGAAGCGGCTTTCGGGCTATCATAGGTCCGGGAGGAGCGTGCCATGAGCGATCTTGCGGATCAGAAGTGCGTGCCGTGTCAGGGGGGTGTGCCGACGCTGTCGGCCGAGCGTGTCCAGGAGCTACTTGGGCGACTGCACGGCTGGGGCGTGGAGAAGAACCACCACATCCTGCGGACATTCACCTTCCCTGATTTCAAACAGGCGCTGGATTTCGTCAACCGGGTCGGCGCGGTGGCAGAGGAGGAAGGCCATCACCCGGACATCTACCTGTCGTGGGGCATGGTGCGTATCGAAATCTGGACGCACAAGATCGACGGACTTACCGAGAGCGATTTCGTCCTGGCGGCGAAGATCGACCGACTGACCACGGCCTGAAGCGTAGCCGAGATAAAACGGTTCTAATATCCGTTGATTCTTAAAAAACGACCGGTGGTGTCGAGTACCATCAAGCGATACCAGCGCCCCAAGAACAGATCCTCCTGCTTTAGTTTAGAATGTCATCAGTGGTATAATTCACTCGTTCGAGCATTTCCGCGCGCCACTCGTGCCGCCGTTCTGTGCCTCGGCGTCACATGCGCCAAGTTCGGAGGTGCATCATGCCAGCATATCGAAGTCGGTTTGTTTTCCTCTGTTCTGCATGTGCGATGATCTTGCTCTTGTCGGCGGGTTGCGACACAAGCATGGGAGGCATGGTGCCGGCGGGTTCGACAACGCCGAACGCCCCAGACGTCGCCAGCGTGCAAGGTCCTGCAGGACCGCAGGGTCCCCAAGGCGCGCAAGGTCCCCCCGGTCCGCAGGGGCCGCCCGGCACGAACGCCACCGTGACTGCCGGCGAAGGTATCGCCGTCAACGCCGGCGAGGTATCACTCGATGCCGTCTTCACCGACATGCGCTACTGGAAGCAAGGGGGTAATGCGAATATCGATCCCGCCGCGCAATTTCTTGGCACGACGGACGATCGGCCGATGGATATTCGCGCAAACAACCGCCGTGCACTGCGCTTGGAACACGCGATGCGTGACGATGGCGCGCAGCTGAACCGCACCCTTGTGGGTCTCAATGTGATCGGTGGGTACGACGGAAACTCCGTCACACCCGGCGTCATCGGGGCGACCGTTTTCGGCGGCTATGAAATCAATGATAACGGGATCATCGAGACTTTTGCCAATAAGATCATGTCGGATGTCGGCACGATCGGCGGCGGTTCGAACAACGTCGTGTCCGGGAGCTTTGGAGCGATCCTGGGTGGCACGAGCAACGAGGCCGGTGTTACGGCCGTCGTCGGCGGCGGCGCATTTAACAATGCAACGGGTCAAAGCGCTTTCATCGGCGGCGGCCAACTGAATCAAGCGATATACTTCTACACGACAGTCTGCGGCGGCAACAACAACCGTGCTCAAGAAATTGGATCGTTCATCGGAGGCGGCGAGAACAACCTGGTCAGCGCGGCTCTTGGAGTCGTGGCAGGAGGACGCAATAACAAGGCAACAGGGCTCTATTCGACAGTCCCGGGCGGCTCTGGTAACGAAGCCAACGGGGCTCGCAGCTTCGCCGCGGGATATCAGGCGCGAGCCGACCACGACGGTTGCTTCGTCTGGGCAGACTCCGGTCGCGGGAACGTGTTTACCCCATCGTATGGCCCGAATCAGTTCTTCGTCGCTTCCTCCGGTGGCATTCGCTTGACACGCGCCAACTCCCTTTCGGGATTGAGCACGACGACGACCAATGCGGCCGTCATGGTTGAGAAGCTGGACGGCGGCGGCGAGGCGCTTTGGATTCGGCAGCGTCTCTCCGAAGACACGATTCCGGTCATCAAGATGCACCGAGCTCCGAGCGGCGACAACGATTTTGTCCAGGGTCTGGACTGGTCGCCGCCGAATGCCCCTGTACAGAAGTTCCACATTAACAAGAACGGCACCTACGTCGCAGGGGGCGACTTCGCGGAGAGTCTTCGGGTGGTCGGCAAGATTAAGAACTATGAACCGGGTGACGTGCTGGTGTTGAGTGAATCGCAGGGTGGCCGTGTGAAAAAGTGCGTGCGGCGCAACGACACCCGAGTGGCCGGAGTCTATTCCACGCGGCCCGGCCTCCTGGGTGCGGATAAGGGCCAGGGCGATATACGCGTCGATAAGGACGAAGTTCCCGTCGCCATCATCGGCATCGTGCCGACGAAGGTATGCGACGAGGGCGGCCCGATCCGACCTGGTGATCTGCTGACCACGTCCTCGACGCCGGGCCATGCGATGAAGGCCGTGCCGCAGGAGGTACAGGGTGCCGTGGTCTATCCCACCGGCGCGATCCTCGGCAAGGCCATGGAGCCGCTCCGTAAAGGCCGCGGCATGATCCGCGTCCTGGTGACGCTCAAGTGACGCGTCACCAAACAAGCCGTATGACAACAACTCGGCATGCCAAGGAATAAAGCAACTGGCTACGGCTTGCGGAAGAGGATCAGACTGCTGGTAAAGCCGTGGATGAAGGTCTTGTTTCCGACTGGGCCGATTTCTCCTGCGGCGAAAAAGCCGGCGACCTGGCAATCACGCACGAAGGTGTTAACGACCGCGATGTCATGATTCGGTGAACCGAACATGCGGCTGCCGCGGCCGTTGCAGGTAAAGAGCAGCCCACCGGCTGGCGAACTCGGCAGGGTGGCGAGCTTTTCACTGAGAAGCTGCTTCATCTCCTGATCGGCGCTGCGTGAGTCGCGCACGTGGAACTGGACGGTCTGCCCCGGGCGGATAAGTGTGCCGACAGCCAAGGCACTGTCACCGACGACGCCCATCAGATTTCTGATGAGGAAGTCGCCGGGGCCGAAGCGCTCAAGTCGCTCGTTCACGACGCGACCGAGGTGCAGACCGTTCTGCATGAGGGCCTGGTCGGCGGCGGGGGCGGTGGCGTAGATGTCGCGGACGACTTCGAGCGCCGGTCGGCCGCGCAGTTCGTGGATGACATTTCGCTCGGCGCGGGTGACGACAAACGGCTCTCCGATGGGTCTGCAACCCTGCGATACCATGGTGTCGATGGCGATGGGCCCGGAGAGCGAAACGCCGACGAGACCCTGCCGCAGGACCTGATCGTTCAGGAAGAGGCGGTTTTCACCCGGGGCGTGTGCGCTGCTGGCCAGGCCGCCGACGATCCGGCTACCGGGATAGGCGTCGTCGAGCTGCTCGAGACAGCTTTCGACATCGACGGAGAAGGGGTCGGGCAGAATGATGAATGCGGGGCAGGCATCCTTCGCAACGCCGAGGTGGTCGTACCATGCCTCGGCTCCGGTGTAAGACTGCACATCGTTCTGATCGATGACAAACGGCAGGATGCGAACGCCGGGGAGTTTCGCGGCCCAGACAGAAATAGCCGGCGCATCTTCGACTTCACGATCCGGCCCGATGATACCGGCGGCGGTGCATCCAATGATGTTGCGCGTGTTGATGGTGTCGCGGGTCTCGGCGATGAGCGCGTCGCAATTCTCCGCGTGATGCGGTGAGACGAACAGGAGGACGAGGTCGGGTTCCATGCCTTCGAGCGCGGCCCGCAGCTGGGCGATGGCGGCGCTGGAATCGCTGAGTGTGCTGATCGCGGCCTTGAACTGCATATCCCTGATCTCCTTCGGGCAGTTAACGAGAATGCCATATCATAGCATGAATCGCAGAGTGGATTCAGGTCCCCGGTCGCTGGCCCACCTTGTTGAGCACGGCAAGTCGGCGTTCAGTCATGTCTTCCATGGCAAAGCGTACCCCTTCGCGGCCGAGGCCGCTGTCCTTTACGCCCCCATAGGGCATACTGTCGACGCGGAATGCGGGTACGTCGTTGATGATCACCGCGCCAACCTCCAATTCGTTGACGGCATAAAAGGCGGAGTCAAGATTGTTCGTAAAGACGCCGGCCTGTAGACCGTAGCGGCTGGCATTGACTCGGCGACAGGCGGATTCAAAGTCGGTGAACGGTTCGAGTATGGCGACGGGTCCAAAGATTTCCGTACAACTGACATCCGCGTCGTCGGGTGCGCCTTCGAGGAGGGTTGCTTCGTAGAATGATCCGCTTCGATGACCACCGCAGAGTACGCGTGCGCCGCGCGTCGTGGCGCTCTCAACCCATGCTTCGACTCGTCGGGCCTCCTGTTCACTGATCAGCGGCCCGAGGAATGTGTCTTCGTGAAGCGGGTCGCCGGACTTGAGTGCAGCGGCCGCAGCCACGAGCATGGGCCGGGCCTTTTCATAAATAGACTCGTGGATCATCACCCGCTGGACGCTGATGCAGGATTGGCCCGACTGGTAAAAAGCGCCGAAGACGATGCGGCTTACGGCGAAGTCGAGGTCGGCGCCGCGGTCCATGATACAGGCAGCATTGCCACCAAGTTCGAGGACGACCTTCTTCTTGCCCGCGCGGCCTTTCATCGCCCAGCCGACATCGGGCGAACCGGTGAATGACAGTAACTGGATGCGATCGTCGGTGACGAACAGATCGGCGGCATCTCGTTTGCAGGGGAGAATGCTGAAGGCCCCGGCAGGCAGATCGGTTTCCGCGAGGATTTCACCGAGGATCAACGCGCTGATGGGAGTCAGGGATGCCGGCTTAAGAATCCACGGACAACCGGCGGCGATCGCGGGAGCGATCTTGTGTGCCGCCAGGTTGAGGGGAAAGTTAAACGGTGAAATGAAAGAGCAGACTCCGACGGGAACGCGTTTCCAGATTCCTTCGCAACCCTGTGCGCGAGGGGAGACATCCAGCGGGAGATACTCGCCGACGATTCGAGTTGTTTCCTCCGATGCGATTCGAAACGTGTCGATCGCGCGGCTGACTTCGCCTCGTGCGTCGCGTATCGGCTTGCCGGCCTCATTGGCGAGGACCATTGCCAACTCCTCCGCACGTTCTCGCAAGCGCTGCACCACGTGATCGAGGATGGCCGCGCGGGCGAATGCAGGCAGCCGGCGACAGGGTTCGCGCGCTTCGACTGCGGCCTCGATTCCACGCGTGATCGTCGACGCGTCGGCCTGAGCGACAGCGGCGAAAATGCTGCCGTCGTATTTGTTTGTGACGGCAAGTTGGGAACCGGTCATCTCCGGAAGGTTGGCGACGTAGCAGGGATAATGGTCCTTCATGCTGATGCACCTCCGTACTTCGTCTGGCAGTTGGCGAAGATAGTCGGCACGGCCGACTCGGTGAAACCCCTCCTGCGTTGCAAGCATGCCGGCCCATCATGCCATGTGCCAGTTTGACAGCCGAGATGGTTCCGCCGAATACCTGGACTGCCATTCCTGCCCGTGCACCCGGACTTTGTCAAACAATAATAGGCAGCGCAATTGTGTGTAAGTCATTTATTAGTAATGATTTAAAAATCATCAGTCTACAGAAAGGTTGTACCATGCCTCTGGCATGTTCATTGCATTTGTTCAGTGGAGCGCCAGAGGACTGCGCCGAAATATCCGTAAGCTTAGACCATGACCAGGACTTTGTCAGGAATGCTGCCGATCCGGTTGAACATTATGATAGTCCACGCGGCTCAGGATCCCTGGGCAGTCGGGCTGGCCGGTTCGCTCAGCGACCTCGGCGTTAATCTTCACTGGTCCCGCAATGAAGATGAGGTACTGGGGCTTGCCCGGCGGGGTCCGCTTCATCTGGGCGTGGTGGACGACGCGATTCCGGAAATCGGCGGGCTGGGCCTCTTGAGGCGGATGCGCCGGCACGGGCTGGATTTTCCGTGTCTGTTGGTCTCGCGTGAGTCCGATCATCGGCTGCTGCGTGACGCACTGGATCTGGACGTGGTTTCGGTCATTCTGGCTGCGCAGTATCGAGACACGCTTGTGCCGACGGTGATGAAAGTGATTCGCGAGCGGTACAACGTCGTCATGCCGGCTGGTCGTGATTCGAATTAGGAATAACTCGTTGGCTGGAAGTCCCGGCCGGCAGTGAACTGAGTAAATCGGTACAGGGAAGCAAGCAAGTCAAGTTTACCTCAGGAAGGAGCAATGAGATGTCTGTGACCAAGATGAAGATTCGCCCCCTCGGTGACAAAGTACTGATCAAGCGGATCGAGGCAGAATCGAAGACGGCGGGCGGGATCGTTCTTCCGGATACGGCGAAGGAGAAGCCCCGGCGCGGCCGCGTGGTGGCGGTGGGCGACGGCAAGCTGTTGGACACAGGGGAACGGGCCCGGCCGCAGCTCAAGAAGGGCGAGGAGGTGCTTTTTACAAGCTATGCCGGTACCGAAGTAAAGGTCAGCGGCGAAGAGTTCCTGATCATGGATGAATCGGATATCCTCGCCGTGGTCGAGGGCTGATGCGCGGCCCGACCTGCAGGAAGCGTAGAAACGAAACCCGGCGATCGACCTTCAGCGCGGCGCAGCTGCTGAGAGCTGATTGCGGCAGTCAGAGAGCCCAAGCGTGCGACCGAAACTGTTCGAAGCAGCGCTCGATGAGGCGATCAAGTTCGGGTCGGCGGCTCGGCTGGTCATCACGTTCCCCGGCAACGAGGACGCGATGCACATCCATCCGCTGGCGTACAACAAGATCGAAGAAAGCGGATTTCGGATCGAGATCCGCGTGAGCAAGTACGACGACGCGGAGGTCGTGGACGACGTGATCTTCGTCGATGCGACCTCGATTGAGACGGTGGAGCTGCAGGTCAAGCAGCAGGGCAGCGTCTGGCAGGACGAGCCCTTCCAGGGCATTGGGGACGAGGAGGAGGAGCAATGATCCTCTCACCGTACATGGAGACCGGGAGTGGCGCTGGGGCGGACCCGTCGAGTGTGCAGAAGCACGCGAAGATGCGTCCCTGCTGTCTGGCGATCAGTTCGGAATCCGCCTTCGGCACGGGCGAGGCGGCGCACACGATGACGCGTCGCTGGCGTGTGCTGTCGATCGAAAACCCGTCCACGGAGCTGATGGCCGGTGAACTGGTGACCAACATGGACGATCCACTGGCCGTCGTACGGGACAAGGCGGCCTCCGCGGCGCGAAGCATGGGCTTTGATCCGCAGCAGTTTATTCTCGAACGAACGCACTGAGCCGGGCCGTCTCGGCTTCGGTAGGGTGCAACGGATAACGACACAGGAAAACAGGAACACGAATCAACTGGAGAGACCTCTATGGCAGCTAAGAAAATCGCTTTTGACATGGAAGCACGGGAAGCCATCCGCAGCGGCGTGAGCCAGCTCGCACGGGCCGTGAAAGTGACGCTCGGCCCCTGTGGACGCAACGTCGTCCTCGAGAAGTCCTTCGGTTCGCCGACGGTGACCAAGGACGGTGTGACGGTGGCCAAGGAGATCGAATTGGACGACGCCTACGAGAACATGGGCGCCCAGATGGTCAAGGAAGTGGCCAGCAAGACCTCGACCGATGCCGGCGACGGCACCACGACGGCGACGGTATATGTCGAGTCCATCTTCAACGAGGGGCTCAAAAACATCGCCGCCGGTGCGAATGCGATGGAACTCAAGCGCGGCATCGACCAGGCCGTTGCAGCGATCGTCGAGGAATATGCCCGGATGTCGAAGCCGGTCAAGGAGAACAAGCAGATCGCTCAGGTAGGCACTTGCGCGGCGAATCATGATCCGGACATCGGTAAGAAAATCGCCGAGGCAATGGACAAGGTGGGCAAGGACGGCGTCATCACGGTCGAGGAGAGCCAGACGCTGGAAACGACCGTCGAGCTGGTCGAGGGCATGCAGTTTGACAAGGGCTATCTCTCGCCGCACTTCATCAATCATCCCGAGAGCATGGAAGTCCGACTGGACAAGCCGTACATCCTGATCTACGAGAAGAAACTCTCCGCGATCAAGGACATCATCCCGTTGCTTGAGAAGGTCGCGAAGGCAGGCCGCCCGCTGCTGATCATCGCGGAAGATGTCGACGGCGAGGCCCTGGCGACGCTGGTGGTGAACAAACTCCGCGGCACGCTTCAGTGCTGTGCGGTCAAGGCACCGGGCTTCGGTGATCGCCGCAAGGCGATGCTGGAGGATATCGCGGTGATGACCGGCGGCCGCGCGGTCTTCGAGGACCTGGGTATCTCGCTGGAATCGATCGATCTGAAGGACCTGGGCCAGGCGAAGCGTGTGGTGGTCGACAAGGACAACTGCACCGTCATCGAGGGCGCCGGCAGCACGAGCGACGTGAAGGGCCGCATCGCCCAGATCAAGACCGAGATCGAAAAGACCACGAGCGACTACGACCGCGAGAAGCTTGAGGAGCGTCTGGCCAAGCTCTCGGGCGGCGTGGCGCAGATTCGCGTGGGCGCTGCCACGGAGGTCGAGATGAAGGAGAAGAAGGCCCGCGTCGAGGACGCCCTGCACGCCTGTCGGGCGGCCGTTGAGGAAGGTATTCTTCCTGGCGGCGGCGTGGCACCGCTGCGGGCACTGGCTCGCGTGCTGGACAAGGAAGAGTCACGCCTCAAGGGTGACCAGAAGACCGGCGTCGATATCGTCCGCCGCGCACTGTGGGCCCCCATCAAGGTCATCGCTGAGAACGCCGGTGTCGATGGCAGCATTGTCGCTCAGAAGGTCTTTGAGTCGAAGGATCCGAATTTCGGCTACAACGCCCTGACCGACGAGTACGGCGACATGATCGCGATGGGCGTGCTGGTGCCCGCGAAGGTCGAGCGCATCGCCCTTCAGAACGCTGCCAGCGTCGCCACGCTGCTGCTGACGACCGACGCCGTGGTCAGCGAGATCAAGGAAGACAAGCCGAAGATGCCCGCCGGCCGCGGCGGCATGGGCGGCATGGGAATGTAATTCGCGAATGATGAGTTGCGAATGACTGCTTAAAGCCCCGGGCAAATCTGCTCGGGGCTTTTCTTTGCGCGGCGAAAATTACGAATCTGGAGGTAGATCAATCGTTGCGGCGGCCGGCGAACCACGCACGAAGGATCTTTTCGGCGGGCTTTCCGCGCGGGGTGTAGTTGTAGTCGTTGGGGCCGCCGGTGCTGCGGTCCCATTCCCACCAGATGATGCCGCCGATCCCGCCTTCCTCGCCCCAGTTGCGGATAAAGGCCTCATAGAGAAGCTGTTGCTCGCGGAGGCCGGCTTCCGTGGCCTTCTGATTGGCGTAATAGTTCCAGCCCTCCTTAGCGGCACCTTCCTGGCTGCACCAGCCGACCTCCGTGAAAAGGATCGGCTTCTTCACCTCGGACTGAAACGCGATGATTTCCTTCTTGAACTTCGCCCAGTTGCGATCGAGCTCCTCTGCGGTTGGGTTTGGACCGTCGGCCAGCTTGTAGTAGCTGGTCATGCCGACGTAATCGAGACGCGGCCAGAAACCGATCTTTGTCGACTGATAGTGGTCCCAATTCGCAGAATAGCCCAGCGCGCCGCGATAGTTCTGGCGGACTTCGGTGATGACCTGCTCCCAGCGATCGGTGTAAACCTCGGTCTTGATCAGCTCCGACCCAACCATCAGCAGTGCAACACCGTGCTTCTCGGCGATGCGGGCAAAGTGCACGATGAACCGTGTGTACCGTCGGAACCACTCATCCCAGTTGTGACCTTCCGGGACGATCCGGCCGCGCCATTCCTTGTTTCGCGGGTGCTCCAGGAGCACGACCGGCATGAGGATGACGCGAAGGCCGTGCTCAGCTGCAAGATCGCACAGCTTACCGAGTGCCTCGGGGCTGGCCGTCCGCCGGGCGTCGATGTGCAGATCGAGACTGCCGCCGTGCGTCTGCCAGCCGTGCACCACAAAAAGGACGGAATCGGCTCCGAGCGCGGCAATCTCCGGGATAAGTCCCTTGTAGTGCTCGTAGACGTCGCTTCCTCCGTGCAGTTGAACGGCCATTCCGTGGAAGGGGGCTTGGGACGCTTTCGGGACGGTCGGACGGCCTGTTGACGTTTCGTCAACGGCTTGCACGGGACGCCGCGAGGCATGCCAGGCGACGGTCACAGCAAACGCGAGGCAAGAGAGTTTACAGATCGTATTCATGCCAACTCCGGGGTTGCAGTCGTCGGAATGGTAGCCGACGCAGGCCACGGCTGTCGACGGCTCTGAGCGTTGGAGGACTGCCACTTACGGTCAGTGGTCATGGAAAACGATAATGCCTAGTAGGTTCACTTCCGGTGGCGTTGTTACCCGATATGAGAGTATGAACGGTATCCAATTTCTCCGCGCAATGGCGTGCGTACTGCTTCTTGTGCTCGCGGCTGTCTCGTGTCGGCCCGACGAGTCTGAGTCCGAAGCCGCAGCTTCAAGCACAGCGGCGCGAGTACGCGGCAGGCAAGACAGCCCCGCGGCCGTTGCGCGGCGGTTGAACGCCTGCTTTGCGATCCGGGACTACGCCGGGATCGCCTCGCTCGTTGTGGAGGAGCAGCGCGCTGCGACGATTGAAATGCTTCGCTCGGTTTCAAAGGTGCTGGAGGCGGATGCCTCGCTTCGCCGAACGGCGGAGGAGTACTACGGAGTGCCGTACTACGCGACGTGGAGTCTGGCGAGCATGGCCGACAACCTGGGCGTGTTTTCCTCGCAGATCACCCTGATAAATCAGAAGCATCGCGGCGCGGAGGCGACGGTGACCCTGCAGGAGGCGGATTATGTGCCGCTCGTGCATGCCCGCTTCGAGTTGCGAGGTGATCGATGGCTTTATCGTCCGGAGCCGGTGCCGCCGTCGCTGCCTGCGGAACTGCGAGGGCTGGCGTCTGCGCTCGCAGAGATCGAGCAGGAAGTCCGTACCGGATCACCTTTCGAGCAATACGCGCAGGCGTTCTTTGACAAGGCCGTGCCGAAGATTCGGCAAGTCGTGGTAGCGGGGACGCGTTGGGAATCGATGGCGGCCGGAGCTACGGCGGAATGATGCGGGGGCGAATACCGAACTACGATACACCTGCACAGGTCGAGAAAGGGCAGGCAGCGCGGTGACGCCGGGCCTGAGAGCGACCCAGTGTTCGTGTCAAACGTTCTGAAACAGTCTCGGCAATTTTTTCCATCGGCCAATCGGTGACCTGCTGCGGCGTGATTGCTTCGGCGTAGGTCGTGTAGATACGACCGGGGCCGGGCAGGAGCTGAGTACGCGGCCAGGCCTCAAAGGCGCCGTCGATTACAGTAGGGACGATGGCAACGCCTGCTTTCTTGGCAATAAGCAATGAATTAGGATTGATCTCACCGATGCTGCCGTCGCGCGTTCGAGTTGCTTCGGGGAAGACAACGACCAGCTTGCCGTCGCGCAAGCGGCGGAGAATTTCCTTGACGGCGCCGACATCGGCTGCGCCGCGCTTCACAGGGAAGGCGTTGAGCGCGACGATGAGCCGCCGGAAGAAGGGATTCAGAAAGAGTGTGTCGCGGGCCATGAAATTGCCTTCCCGCGGGAGGGCGAGACACGAGCAGACGGGGTCAAAGAAACTCTGATGATTGCAGGCGAGCAGAACTCCGCCGGTCATGGGGACATTCCGGATGCCGAAGACTCGCCCACGAAAATAGAGGGCGTAAAACGCCTGTGACCATGCACGCATGAAGCGGTAAAAGGGGCGCATCGCGGTGTCGGATTATTTGGCCAAGTTCTTCCGGGAGACGCAATCAAGCAGGCGCTCGACGACTTCGTGGATGGTCATCTGCGTCGTGTCGATGTGGACAGCCGTAGCAGGCTCAAGCAGGGGGGCCCATTGCTTGCGGTCGTTTCCGTCGCGTTCGCGGAGGTTTTCGAGGATCATTTCGTAAGGGGCCTCCTCGCCATCGGCGGTCAGTTCCTGGTAGCGTCGAAGGGCCCGTTTCTCAAGACTGGCATCGAGGAAAAACTTCAGATCGGCATTCGGAAAAACAACGCTTCCCTGATCACGACCCTCTGTGACGAGCGAACCGAGCCGACGGCCGATCTCGCGCTGTTTCTCGACGAGCATCTGGCGAATCCGCGGAATGCGAGCGACGAAGTTGGTCGCCTGATTGACGGCCATCGTGCGAATGGCTTCGCTGACATCGTGCCCGTTAAGCATGACACGGGTGTGGGTCGGACCGCAGTCGACTTCAATGCTGGACTGCTCTGCGACGGCGAGGATGGCGTCTTCGTCCTTGAGTGAGACGCCTTTCTGCAAGGCGGCAAAGGCGATGGCGCGGTACATGGCGCCGGTGTCGAGATAGGCGATGCCGAGCTTGGCTGCAAGCTTTCGGGCGGCTGTGCTCTTCCCTGAACCGGCCGGTCCGTCAATGGTAATGATCATGTGCGTTCTCGCGTCCTGGCGATACCCAAGCCGATTATATAAATGGCCACGGAAAGGTCAAAAACAGAATTGCCGGGGATGGCCGGCGGATTACAATTCTCCGCACCGTGAAGGATGGATCCTTCGCGACCCCGCTTTTCGATCATGGAGGCCTTCCATGTTCATTTCACATGTCGGCCGTGGCTGCCTCCTCTTGGGGATGCTTTGTCTTCTTGCGGGATTGCCGGCTTGCCGTCAGGAATCGGATTCTTCCTCGACGACGCAGCCGGATGCGGAACGCAGCGGTGGTCGGGGAGGCGTAACACCCGTCGATGCCGCGACTTCATCGGCCGGCCTGAGCGGCGGAGACTCACCGAATGCCCCCGCATGCTTTCCCGCGAGCGAGGCCGTAGCGGGCTGGCGGAAGGTTGAACCGATCCGCGTCTATCTGGCCGGCGAACTCGTGGGGGCTGTATCGCCCAGTGAAGTACTGCGTTTGAGCCATTTCCGCGTGCTTTCTGCCGCGACATCTGCCTATGTCTGCAGGAGCGGCGGGAGGGAGCAGACCGCCCGGATCCTGGTCGTGGAGTCGGAGACGCCCGAGGACGCATATGGGATTCTGACCTGCCAGACCGATGGCCGGGAGCAACTGAAGATCGGCGGTGAGACGCGCGTGTCGCGGGGGGATGGCTTTCACCTTCATTCCTGGCAGGGGCGAAACTACATTCGAGTGTCGGTCGCATCGAGTGACAGCGAGACGACGGAGCAGGTGCTGCGTTTGATGATCCACCTGACTGGTCGGATTACGCGAGAGGATCGCCCGCCTCTGATCGACGCCATGCCGGCAGATGCGGATCTGCTCGAGAATCGCTGGCTGGTGCGCCACCTAGGCAGTCTTCCGCTCTCGGCTTTTGAATTTGCACGGGCACCTGACTCGGATCAGGTCAGCAAACTGCTGGGACTCAATGAGAGTACCCTGATGTGCGTTGGACGTTATCGCGTACCGGAAGGGCAGGGGCCGAATGTCGTCTGGCTGGTGCAGTATCCCACGAACAAGGCCGCGTACGACGCTCATGCACGCTACACGCAGCTTCTCTCGCGTCAAAAGGACGACTCCACCCTTTCGACGAATCTTCTTCCCCCGCATGGCGCGTACCTCGTCGGGACGTGGACGGCGGAGGAGGAGTCGATGCAGTACATGATGCCGCGGATTGCCAAGCTACTCCCATACTGATGCGGCTCGCGCGTCTCCGTCTTACGCGCTGAGTTGTGCGGAAAGCTTGTCCGGCCTCGGCCGGCGGATATTCCCATTGCCATGGCCCGCGCTTTTGAATTCATACCGCTGACCTGCATCCACCTCCACATTGCTGCAAGCGCGTAGAAAAAGCCCGAGGCCAAATCAGCCCCGGGCTTTCTTGTTTCAGACATTACAGACCTGCGCTTACGAGCGTTCCTGACGATTCGTTATTGTGCAGGCGGCTCGAAGATGCCAAGGTCCATGATGACCGGCAGGTGATCGCTGGCCATCAGCAAGGCATCAGCGATGAACTGACCCTGCGGGATGACCGGCGGGTCGTTGATGTCCATGTTGCAGTGATTGCCGTCGTTTCCGAAGGCCCTGTAGGTGCTGTTGAGGTAGGACAGTCCGACGCCGTCTCGCAGCGAATCCGTGATCAACATGAAGTCGAAGCGATCATCGAGACCGCCACCTGCCGCACCTGCCGGCGAGCCCGCGTTGTCGCGATAAGTGGACTGCGTGTGGTAGAAAGCGAACGCGCAGTTACCGCTCCAATTGCCGGGCTGGTTGACCGGGTCGAAGGCCTGACCAATGTTGATCATCTGTGACTCGGTGAACCGAGCCCAGGCGCCTTCGGCGCTGGTGTACAGATTCATGTCACCGGCGTAGATGATCTGCGAACCGGCCGGCAAGGCATTGGCATCGGCTCGGATGATTGCGGCAGCCGCCTCGCGGTCGGCAGGGTTGCTCGGGTCTTCCATGGCCGAGCCGGCCTTCAGGTGCATGCCGTACACATACAAGTCGGTATTCGGCGGACTGCCGACGACACCGACCCGCCATCGCCCCGTGGGACGCGGCGTGGTGGCCAAGGCCGTGTGATTCCCGTTGGTGTAGGTGATCTTGTCGGTCTTGTAATACAAGACCTGATCACTGCCGGGACCATCGGTGAACTCGGCCATGGCGTAGCCGCCGGGGCCGTCCGACGCGTTGAGAACCTGCGTGAGGAAGTCGTTGGCGCCGGCGACGTTGTTCACTTCCTGACAGACGATGATGTCCGCCCGGACGTGGTTCAGGACGCGCTTGTAAGCGGTCTTGCGATTGGATGGCGCCGTGCCGGAGTAATTGAGAAGGTTCCACGTCATGACGCGGACACCAGAGGCACGCGGAATACCACAGACGGCCTTGTCCAGCAGTCGACTGACGAATGGAGCGATGTCATCGACGTCGAGCTCGCCGTCGAGGTTGATATCCGCACAACCATCGCCCTGGCCCATCGTGATCGTATTGACGAATAGCTGAATGTCCCGGGCATCGAGGATGCCGTCGACGTTCAGATCGCCCAGGCAACCAGCACAGGCGCAAACCGCGGGGTTCGGCTCGCCGGGCGTGTCATCGCCCACGGCGGGGTCGAAGGCCTCGACGCGCCATTCTGGCGGATTGGACGGACAGAGGGCCACATGGCCCGGGCTGGTACCGCCGGCGGGGCCGACAACCGGGGGCCCGTAGTGCCACTCGGTGGTCGTCGGGGGATTGTGCTGCCGGATGATGGCGACCTTATCGACGACCTGCGCCCACGGCGTAATGTCGAGGACACCATCGTTGTCCGGGTCGAGATCGTCGTCGATCGCACCCGTGAAGCCCTTGACGAGCATGTGGGTGACGTTGTCATCGTTCTCGAAGTTCAAAGCATTGGGAACGAGCACGAGGTCCACTTCAGAGAGCGGACGCAGCGTGAAGGTGTTTTCCGTGCAGAGGAAATAGCCGTCGTCAGGGATGGACTTGCTGGCCAACGGGACGACGCACTCGATCCATCCGCTCTGTCCCTGCGGGCCATCACCGAGGACGATGTATGTCAGGTCTCCCAGTGGCGTGCCCGGTACACCGGAAAGCTCAAAGTACTCATCGAGATCGTTACCCGGCTGAGTGATGCGAATCTCGGTGATGCGAACGTCGGTATTGTCCGGGCAGGGCTCGGCCGGCGGACACTTCTGGTCATCCGGGCGGAAGAGGCCGCCGAGACCGCGGCAGAGATCCTCCGTGAGATCATCGCGACAGCTCGGACCAGCCAGACAGCATGCAGCCGTATCACCGCAGGTGCTGCCGGGCTGGATGTCGTTGATGGTCCGAAGCAGGATCTGGTAGCCGCTGTTCTGACCGACGCTGGTATCGAACTGGCTGAAGATGCCGGTGATATTAACCGGACCGGTGGGGATGGGCTGGCCGACAATGTCCACCTGGAACAAAGTCGAGACGCGGACCACAACACTGTATGTGCCGTCCGTGACCGTGTAGTTCGTCAGGGCAGCGAAGTTGCCTGTTTGTTCAAAAACTACGCAATTCAGGCGGATGATCTCGCTCTCGTATCCTTCCGCGGTCGGGCTGCCGTTCTGGAAGTCAGCAGCCGTCACCGTGACTGGGGCGGGAACGCCTTCAAAGCCGGCGATGTTCACCAAGGCCAGAGCACGGTTGGCGCCGTCCTGCAACTGAAGCAGGCCGTTGAAGACGCCCAGTTGCCCCTGGATGCCGATGCGGTTGCCTTCAATCGCACCGCCGAACTGATCCTGAATGAGGGTGGCCGTGCCAAAGATGGTGAGGCCCGACTGGCCGTCGGCCCCGCTCTCATCCTGGATGTGGAAGTTGTTCGAGCTGGCCGAGTTAATCAGATTCGTCTTTGAAGAAACGATCACACTACAGAGACGAACCGGGCTGCCCAGTGGCAGGGCCCGGGCCTCGGCAATGGTGATGCAGTCCGCACAGTCCACACCGTTCGGTTCCGGCGGGCAGGTCGTAAGCGGTCCTTGGAAAATGCCGCCCGTAGACGTACACGGGATCGGGAAGCCAACAGTACAGGTGTAGGATTCGCAAGCCGGAGGATCGAGGCAGGTGCAGCAGGCACCTTCGCAGCGGGCGCCGTCGGCCATGCAGGTGGTATCGCGGCCGAGCCAGTTACCAGTTTCGGCCTCGACGCAGACCTGGCGCTCGTAACCGTCGAGACAGGAATCGACCGCGCAGCAGGCGCCGGTCGATCGCTGGTTGGGGGCCCCCGGAGTGTCATCGCCGAAGACCGGGTTGAACGGGCCGACGAACCAGTCTTCGAAGCCGAAGTTCGAGCCGTCGATGCAGGGCGAGCCGGGGAAGGTGCCGCATCGGAAGACATGACCGGGGACAAATGAGCCGTCCTTGAGGGTGTCGATGAACGGATCGCCGGTGCCGTAGTGGCAACCGGTCAGCGTCGATGGGCCACCGGGCAGGTTGTCCGCACGGATCAGTGCGACCTTGTCGATGACCTGGAACCAGAGCGGGTTATCGATCTGGCAATTGTTGTCTGTATCGACGACGTCACCGACCTGTCCGAAGAAGCCGGAGACAAGCATGTGCGTCGTGTTTTCACCATTCTCAAAGATCAGACTGGTGACGAAGTCCGGCACGGCGCCTTGCAGACCGAACGAGCCGGTAGCCACGAGGAAGTGACCGCCCGGCGGGATGGAGAATCCGGTGAGGTCGGTGACGCTCTTGACGCGTCCGCTGTTGAGCAGGGTGCCTGTCTGTCGGAGAACGATGTAGAAGAGGCCACTCAGGTCGCGCGTTTCGTTGCTGATGTTGACGAGCTCGAAGTACTCATCAGTGTCGGTCCCGGGCTGGTCGATTCGGATTTCGTTGATGAGGATGCCGTCGAAGTTGAAGTCACAGGTCTCCGCTTCGCATGTCGTCGCATCGCCGCGGTAGATGCCGCCGCCTACCTGACCGATGCAGTTCTGGGGCGTACGGATGTTGCAGGTCGAGCCGCCCTGATCGCAGCAGGCGCCGACGCAGGGGTTTGGATCGCAATCGGTGAAGTTACCCTTGTAAATACCGCCGTCGCCTTCGCACTCGGGCCGGGTCAGGTCAGGTGTGCAGGTGCCGTCGTCGGGGTTGCAGCAGGCGCCCGTGGGCTGGGGGCAGGGATTGGGACTACACGAGCCACCTGCGCCCTGCCAGTTGCCTCCGGCGTTCGTACATGCCGCTTCGGAGAGCAGCGAGCAGCTGCCGTCGAGCTGGCAGCAGGGGCCGGTTGCGGCGCCCTGACCGGCGATCACGAGGTTGTCGATGCGATTGTTGCCGGCAGCCGAAGTCGCACCGTTGAACTGGATTCGGAACCTCACGTTGGGATTATTTTCCAGCGCCGTGATGCCTGAGAAGTCGAAGGTGAAAAGTGCGAAGGCAAGCGGAGGGTCATAAGGTGCACCGAAATCTGTCCAAGAAGAGCCGCCATTGGTGGAATAGGCGACTTGATTGTTGTTGAATCCGGTGCCCGAGCGCTGAGAGGCAAAGCTCATGACGATGTTCTGTGAGCCGGATGTGTCTACCGCGATGATGAGGTACTGACCATTGTTGACCAGACCCGTGCCTCCCTGGAGCGCCAGGGCTGAGCCAGCCGGATCGCCGCCTTGGGCATTGATCAAGGAGCCGGCGAAGTTGACGATGTTCACCGGGTTGAACGTATGGGTCATTGTGCCAGCGCCCTGAGAAACCGTGAGCAAATTGCTGGTGTCGTTGAAGTTCCAGTAGGCAATGATCTGGCCTGATGCCGGCGCGGCCCATGCGCCGAAGAGCAATGCGAAGCAACTACAGATCGTGAGGGCTTTGGTTCGATTCCCGGCGGACTTAGACATCTTAACTTTCTCCTCGAGCTCTTACGGTTGGGGGTTCGGAGCTGACGCGATTGGGTTGATCCTGTGATTCCACACCTGCATGGTGCCTCGGCTCGCTCGTGACATGGCCTGACGCATCCTCCGCGGATTCGCAACTTGTACGATGAACCCGGTTGCGCTCATGCCGGACTTACACCGTCGGATGAGCCATCTCAATGATGGCCCCGGCAGCGGGGGAGCAGGTCGGGGCCCCTCCATAGAATCCCCGGTTGGGGTGAGGCACTTTACTGTCTAATCATTCTACCAGATTCCGATCGAAAATGAAGCGCACACCGCAGACTTTTCGGACTCTTCACGGGATACTTGCGCGATCTTTGCAATCGTTAACTCACAGGTCCGTTGTGCGGCCCGACGCGACGCAACTCTCGAAGCCGGGCCGAATTGTCGCGACTTCGTGCGCCTTGGCATCCATGCGATCGGTCTTGCCCGCCTTCAGCTCGAAAGTTACGATCTGAATCGCAATCCTCGGATTGGAGAATCGATACCTGAGATCGGGATTGCGCGAACGCCGAAGTGGCGGAACTGGCAGACGCGCCGGATTCAAAATCCGGTCCCCGCAAGGGGGTGTGGGTTCGATTCCCACCTTCGGCATTCATCTTCCGATCGATCTTTTGTCGGGCGGACGTACAAGCGTCCCAGTTGGACCGGCTCAAAACGTCCAAACGACGACTGACAAAACGAGATTGTTCCTGTGGATCACTGCGCCAGGAGCAGATTGATGAAGGGTTCGACGTCAGACTGCTCGACCAAGCCGTTGTGATTCATGTCTGCGGCACAGTATGACGCCGAGGCCGGCGTACCGCTCAGCAGGTGATAGAGGAAATCCTGAATATCCAGACCGTCCACCACCGTATCGAGATTCGTATCTCCACTTCCGGAAGCGTGAATGACAAGAGTCGCCGGCGTCGTCGTCAGCTCGCCGCAAGGCGAGCTGATACGGCAGGTGTAGTCGCCTGTTGCGGACGCAGTGAGCGTGCTGATTATTAGCAACGGTCCCTGGACACCGGAGATGTCTTCGTCTTCTTCGAGCGGGACATCGTCCTTCGACCACTGATAGGTGAACGGGCCGCATCCGGTGAGTGCAACTTCGAAAACGGCCTCTCCGCCTTCGCAGCGATCGATGCTCGGTGTGGATGATTCGATCATGATGGGTTCGCCGCGCAGCGCGATGAGGCCGGTATCACGCAGTGTGGTGGGAACGGGATTGCCCTGATAGCTGAATTGCGAATTAAGGCCGCCGTAGTCCCGGAACGTAACGGTGGTGGTGGTGCAATCGTCTTCGGCAAGAATGTCAAAGACGAGTATGGCAAGCAGTGCGTCGGCCTGCGTCGGATCGGTGCAGTCACCGAAGAAGCTCGTTGAGGCGGTGATGTTGAGCTGACCCGGCTGGGCACCGGTGAAGACGCTGGCGCTGGCAATGTTGGATGGGAAATGCAGCTGGAAGGGTCCTTGACCGCAGGGGGCGTCGAAGGGTTCCTCGCATTTCGTATAACAGCTTGCGACCCCATTGAAGGAAAGGACTGACGGATCAAACTGGAGGAAGGCCTGAACGCCGGTGATCAATTGGTCGAGGTTTTCCATTCGGAGCTCAACGTACAGCGTGTCGGTGAACTCATCCGGGCAGGTATCGGTCGTCAAGTACAGGACATTCGTCTGGGCATCACCGCGTGGCGCGGTGGTATCTGCCCGAAGCATGCCAGCGGGTCCGATGTTTGAAAGTACGCAGAGAAGCAGCAATGGCGTAACGGAAGCGCGTGCGGCGCGGAACGATCCTCTTCGAGACTGGGTTGTCATGTCCACTCACTGATAAGGGGAGAAGGTACGCTTCAATCCTGAGGCCCGGGCGGGTCGCGGCCTCACCGGCTCGACATCCTTTGATTGTATTCCACAAGCAGGGGGGGATATCAACTTACACACAAGATTCCCATAACCATTGTTCCTGAAAAAAGATGTGTTCACAGGACGGCTGACTACAGTTATTCACGGGCCGGCAGGGGGTAGGCGACGACACTCTTATGACCGTTCTTGCCGACGGCGCGGACGCCGAAGATGTAATTGTCCTTGCTCAGGGGGTGAACACAACCAGTCTGGATGCCGACAAACTGCGAATGCTGCCATCGTGGGGCGGTGGTCTCCCGCCAGACGATCTCGTAGCCGGACAGGTCGTCGTCGTTCGGGATTTCCCATTGGAGTGTGGTGGTGTGCTCAAGTTTCGTCGTCAGAACGCGCAGCTTCTGTGGCGGCGGGGGAGCGAGGGCGAGTGATGCGAGTGCCGCCAGATTGACCTTCGTGACCTGCGTGATGTAGCCGTCATCCACGAAGTCCGGCAGATCGCCGTACTGAATGCCGTCTTCGAGACGAACGTTCTGATGCTGGCGGCGATAGTCTTCATTCACCTCGGTAAGGCGGATGGCCGGGTAGCCCTGTTCGGAAAATGCGGTGTGGTCTCCGCCGCGCAGGAAGCGATCGCGACGCCAGACGAGCAGGACTTCGAAGCCCGGCAGGTATTGTTTGCATATCTCGTCCACATATCGGGCGAGCTGACGGGCCGGGGAGTCGTTTTCGTTGCCGGTGGCGAGGCGGATCTGCCGGGCATCCTGGCTGGACTCGATGACGGGGACACCCTCGGAAAAAACGCGTACCTGTGACCGATTGCGTATGCCGTTCTGGCCGAGGGTGTTACCAATGATGTCGTTGGTGAACATGCCCGCGATCTGAACGCCTTCGTCGCGATATCTTGCGGCCATGTAGCGAGAACCAAATAGCCCCTGCTCCTCGCCAGCGACTGCGGCGAAAACGAGCGTGGCACGGAATCGCCGTTTCGACATGACACGTGCCATCTCCAGCACGGCTGCCACGCCGCTGGCATCATCATTGGCGCCGGGTGCATCACACAGATGATCGGTCGGGTCGCTGCAGATGGAGTCGTAATGCCCGCTCACGACGAAGACACGAGGGTCCTTCGCAGGATCCTCGCCGGGCAGCGTGGCGATGACGTTGATGATTTCCACGTCGCGAGTAATTCGCCGGCCGTCGGCGGGCTGGATGAAGGATTGCGATTCGACGCGCAGGCGACCACCGCTCTCGGTTCGGTAGGTCTCGAACTGCTGATGGATCCAGCGACGGGCGGCGCCGATTCCCCGTGTGTCGCTGTCAGTCTCGCTCAGGGTATGACGCGTGCCGAACTCGGCAAGCCGTCGGACATGGGACCGGATGTTCTGCTCGGAAACTTCGGCAAGCATTTCGTGGATAACAGGATCGCCCTGCCGGGCGCAGCCGGACAGCAGCACGGCGGCCAGCGGAATCAGGCAGAATTCGAGATAGCGGCCGCGCCGTGGGCTGAGTTGCATGGACTGCAGCATGTGATGCGATCCTCCCGTTCTCCGATCAGTTGCCGTTTTTTAAATTGCCGAGGCGATCAGTTCGCGAGCCATGCGAAGGGCCGACTCGCGATCAGCGACGTCACGGTTGAGCTGGGCATAATACACGCGATCGAGCACCTTCTTGTAAAGAGGACCCGGTGGGACGCCCAGTTCACTCAGATCGCGGCCGCTCAGCAGCGGCGGGGGGGATACCTCTGCCGGATCGATCGCGCGAATGCGGGCCGTGAGTACCTGGTGCGCGGTCATGGGCTGGCCGGTTGCCGTCAATCTCGCCGCTAGCAGGGTGACCAATCTGTCGAATGCGCGGTCGGCCATCAGCAGCTTCAGGTCCGCCAGGGTGAGTCGATCCGGATCGTCGAGCGCAGGAGCATGTTGAATCAGCCAGGTTATTTCTCTTCGAGTGTCATTGCTGCAACGCAGTGCGTCACAGACCTCACCCACGTCGGCGTCGTGATAATCGAGCAGCATGATCGCCAAGCACAGTTCGAGGCCGGTGTCTTCCGGTAAAGCGGAGAGCAAGGCGAGAATTTCATCGGCCCTGGGAAGCAGACGCTCCGCCGTGGGCCAGAGATACCGCAGCACACCGCTGTCGCGAAGGTCTCGAAAGGCCCTGGCACGGCCGCGATGACTGAGCATCATGTCCAATTCTTCGCGGATCCGTTCCGGACTGATCTTCACGAGCTGCGGCGCATGGCGCTGCATGGCCGACCAGGTGTCGGGATCAATGCGATAATCAAAACGAGCCGCAAAGCGGATGGCTCGTAACAGGCGCAGATGATCTTCTGCGAAGCGACGATGCGGATCGCCTATGGCGCGGATGATCCGGGCCTCGATGTCTGCACGCCCGCCGACGAAGTCGACCAGTTCGCGTCGGATGGGGTCGTAGAACATGCCATTGATGGTGAAATCGCGCCGGATCGCATCCTCACGGGCGTCGGTGAATTCGACGGCGGAGGGCCGACGACCATCCTGATAATCCAGGTCGCGTCGGAACGTGGCGATTTCAATATCGTGGCCGCTGATACGGGCCAGAACGACGCCGAACTTGGCACCGACTTTTCGCGTGCGGCGAAGGATAGCCGATACCTGGTCCGGTTGGGCAGAGGTGGCAACGTCGTAATCGGTCGGCGTCTGCCCCATGACCATGTCGCGTACACAGCCGCCAGCGAAGTATGCGATATGGCCGGCCTCCTGAAGGGCGCGTACGACGGTCAGGGCCGCTTCTTCCATGGTGAGTCGCGGCGGAGGCGAACGGCGCGTCGGGCCACTTGAAGCGTGATCTTCGGGCGCTGGGCTGGTCACGGTGACACCTGCGAGGATCGCACGATCATGGTGATGGCCATGCTACCCCAGACGCGGCGCTGCGACGACTGCCATCCGCCGGGAACCATCGACGGGAGCATGATTTTGGCATCGTGGCGCCACAGGGCGAGGGTATGCGAGGAGACTGTGTCGGACTCGCCGAGGCGCGAGAGCAATCGGAACATAACCGCATCGGGTCCGAGATTCTCCGAGAAGGAGTAGGGCGGATCGAGAAAGACGACGTCGTAGCATGTGGCCGGCGGCGGGGGGGAGGCGCGAAATCTCTGGGCAGGTTCGCAGAGAACGCGGGCCTGCGCCTGTCCGATTCCGAGTGAGTCCAGGTTCCTGTGAAGACAGGCGATGGCCGTGCGGTCCTGCTCGACGAACGTGCAGTGAGACGCACCGCGCGACAGGGACTCGATGCCGAGACTGCCGCCACCGCAGAAGAGATCGAGCACACAAATCGGCGGCAGGACGCCGGGCATGGCCAGCCGTGAGCCGAGCCAGTCAAAGAGGGCGACCTTGACGCGGTCGAGAATCGGCCGCGTTCCCAGTCCCGGTGGGGCTTCAAGCTGTCTTCCACGGTATGCACCGGCGATCACGCGCATGGCGGGAGTATATCCAATCAAACTTTGACGCACCCGACAGGGGTTTTTAGAATCGCGCGCACATGAAGATACCACCTGTCAAAGGCACACGTGATCTGTACCCGGAGCTGCTGGCGCCGATCCGCCGCATCTTCGACGTTTGGCGGGACGTTTCCATTCGCCATGGTTTCGAGGAATATGACGGCCCGACGCTGGAGTACCTCGATCTCTATCGCGAAAAGAGCGGTGAGGAACTCGTTGGACAACTCTACCGGCTTACTGACAGCGGCGGCCGCGAGCTGGCTCTTCGCCCGGAGATGACGCCGACACTGGCGCGCATGGTGGCAGCCAGGATCAATGCGTTGCCCAAGCCGATCAAGTGGTTCTGTATCCCGACGCTGTTTCGCGGTGAGAACGTCCAGCGAGGGCGGCTGCGGGAATTTTTCCAGTGGAATGTGGACGTGATCGGGTCTGCGGACGTGGTGGCCGATGCCGAGGTGATTCTTGTCGGGGTCGAGGCGCTGCGCGAGCTGGGACTCACGTCTGCGGACTTCGCGGTGCACATCAGCAATCGGCGCCTCATGGCTGCGATGCTCAACGCAGCAGGTATCCCGGAGGATCGTCATGGCGTGGCGTACGCGCTGATGGATAAGTTCGGCAAGCTCGATCCGGTGGAATTTGATCGGCATTGGGACACGGCATTCGGTTCGCACCTGCTCAGCGCGCAACTGCGCGACATGATGTCTTCCTCAGACCTCGATGCCGTGGAATCGCTTCCGGGCGGTCGGAATTCGAAAGAGCTGCGCGAGGCCGCTGCAGAGACGCGCCGCCTGATGGAACTGCTCGCTAATTTTGGAATTACAGAATTCTGTAGAATTGATTTCCGCGTTGTGCGCGGACTTGCCTACTACACCGGGCCGGTGTTTGAGTTCTACGATCGCAGCGAAAAGGAACGAGCCATCTGCGGCGGGGGGCGTTATGACGATCTGCTCGGCAAGATGGGCAAGTCTCGAGAGCCGGCCGTCGGCTTTGGCATGGGCGACGTGGTGCTCTCGCTGCTGCTTGAAGAGAAGGGTCTGCTTCAGACAGGCCGTAAGCAACAGGTCGTCTTCGTCCTCGATGCTGAAGAAAGTCTGCGGCCGACGCTGCTGCGAGTGGTCGCGGGGCTGCGCCGTCGGGGCGTGCCAACGGAGTTCGCATATTCCTGGCAGGCGATCGGGAAGCAACTCAAGCTGGCGGACAAGAAGGGGGTGTCTGCGGTGATCATGCTGGGGGCTGATTCGACCAACCCGCAGCTCGTACGAATCAAGAGAATGGCGGGGGGGCAGGAGCGCGAGGTCGCTCTCGATGAGCTGCTGGCCGACCCGAGGCGGGTGCTGGAGCAGGACTGGTGAGTATTCGGCGCAGCCATTACGAGATCGCTTTCGAGAAGTACCTGGACCGCCGCGGCACCCCGTATGTTGCCGTCGAAGATGTGCGACATCACGTCAAGGCACGGCTCGGGGCCAAGGCGTTCGATTACATCGTCTATCCACCATGCGGCCGGGCCTGTCTTGTCGATGTCAAAGGTCGAAAGACCTTGAAGTCCGGCAGGGACGGGGATTGCCGTCAGAAGAACTGGGTGACCCGCGCGGACGTTCGCGACATGCAGTCGTGGCAGGAGGTCTTCGGCTCGCAATATGCCTCGTTTTTCGCATTCGGCTACTGGCTGGCAGGGGACGGCCATTCGACGCACGGATTGTTCGAGCAGGATGTATTTACCCTGGCGGGGCGGCAGTACAGTTTCTGGCTCGCTCCGGTGGAGGAATATGCGCGGTACGCCAAGCAGTTATCGCGAAGCTGGGACACGGTCGCCATCCCACGTGAACGGTTCCTTCAGATCAGCCGGCGGCTCGAGCAGTGCTGGGAGGCAGCGCCGTGTTGAGTATGAAGTCGTACCTATTGCCGAGGTTGCGTATCGTGCTCGCTCGGGTTCGATTTGCGATGACCTACACGTCGAGGTAGAATGCTGAAATGCAGAATGACGAAGCAGTAATAGGCCGACGAATCGGGCGACGTGTGTGCGCGGGTGTCGTCGCGCTGGGCGCCGTGCTCTTCGGAGTGATCCTGCCGGTCGCCGCGCAGATCAACGATTCATCTGTACAGCCGGAGAACATTGAATTGCTCAAGTCCGAGGCGCCGGTGCTGCACTATGCCCTGGCCGGGGGCTTCCTCCTCGCTGCACTGGCCGTGGGATTCAAACCGAGTAAGCGCGCGATCGAACAGAAGAAGTAGAGGTCCGATCCGCAACGGGAGCTTGGCTGATGACCAAACAATCCCTTCTGGTGCTCCTTGTAGGTGTGAATCTGATCCTGCTGGCCACGCTGGTGCTCTGGACCTGGGAACTGCCGGAGGCCCGCGCGCAGACGGCACCGCTCGGGCAGAATTATGTGATGGTGGCCGGTCAGATTCGCACGGGCGTCGATGCCTTGTACGTAATCGACCTGGCACAGCGGCGGATGCACGTCTTCCTGCCGAACCGGAATCAGGCAAGTCGGACCGTGTTCCACGGCGGCTGGCGTGACCTGCAGAAGGAATTTCGCGGCGGTCGGTAATGAGCAACTGGAATCCATGCACACGAGGTGCGAATCAAATGTACGGTAACGACCCCAAGAACCTGGCCATCGGCGTGCTCTCAATCACCGCGACAATCCTGCTGGTCGGTGTCCTACTTGCCGGACTCTTCACCACGCAGGAAGCCCGGGCCTTCGCCCAGATTGATCGCGGCGGGGATTACATCGTGGTCACCGGCCAGTTCAGCTCGACGAGTGAGCTTATTTACGTGACCGACGCGGCTGCCCAGCGCATGAATCTGTACAGTTACGAAACGACGACGCGGCAGTTCGTACTTTGGGATTCCATCGACCTCAAAGCGGTGTTCGGGTCGGTTCGCCGCTGAGTCTTGATCGCAAGGCCGCCCCCCTCTCAATGCAACATAAGATTCATTATCAGACCTTGGAAATCAGGTCGAGAGCGGGCGAATTGCCCTCATGGATCAGGCGTACTCAAGCCGCTATGCCCGAGGATGCGGCTCTTCGAACGCTCTTCCGAGTCGCTGTACGTGCTTTTCGCGGTGGATGCACATGACCCTGCCGGGTTGTGCCCTGTGCCGTGAGTACCGTGACGGCCATGAGCATGAGTCTTCCGGCCTGCGAGAGGACGTATTCGTTTCGTCCGCGAATTTGCAGGACGCCGGCCCGCTCCAATACGCGCAGATGGTGGTACAGAGGGCCCGTCTTGAGCTTGATGGCCTGCTCAAGATCGTGGTGTGAAACAGCACCGCAGGCCAAGGCCTGGGCGATTCGCAGGCGATCGGCATGAGCCAGTCCGCCGACCATTCGCGCGACCTCGACACAATCCGCCGATTCGAAGAATGCGCCAGTCGGTCGCTCCCCGGGTCTGGCTGCGTGCCTGACGAGCTGCGACACGGACCAATCGACCTGATCGCCGAGACGGCGACAACTCGCAACGCAGATGCCGACGCCGTAGCGCGAGGTCCTGCCTGACAGCATCGGGAAGATCTGCTGGATCAGATGCGCGTCGCCGGCTCGATTTGCGGAGATGCGACCCCCCCGCCGAGTCTTTCGGCAATTTCTGCCGATTCGAGAAACCAGTACGTTGCTCGTATGGGTCTGTTCCTTGCGGTGTCTGCTTTTCATAGCCGTTACCCCAAATACACGTTAGCTCCCTTTCAGATACGGTCGGACGGATGCGGTCGGCTTCTGCAATAAATTCACACTTCAAGCTAATTCGCTAATTACATTCTTCTGTAAATTCCCACATCCACGATCTGCTGCGCGAAACAAATTTCCGGCGGCGAGACAACCCCTTCCGCCCGACGAACTCGATTGCACGTGCTGAAACGGCTGAGTATGATGGCATGCATGAGCACTACGCCTCGGGATTATGTGGCGCAGACGTCGGGCCGACCGAAACAACGACAAGCCCTGGGCATCTCAATCCTCGGTCTCCTGCTGACAATCGGGGGCCCGATGCTCTACATGGCCCTGATGGCCAATTCATGGATACGCGCATCGGGAGCCCCGGCTTTCGTGCTGATGTTTCTGGGTTCCATGCTGGGAATCCGTGCCGTCGCTCGAGATCACCGGCTTGCGATTCGCGGCATTGGCCTGTTATCCCCCCTGTTGACCATCCTCTTTGCGTACATCTTCTTCTGGGGGCTCAAGCTGCCGCCGTCGCAAACGTTCGAGTCGCTGACGATCGCACCAGCGTTCACCCTTCCCGACGAAGAAGGCCGCGCGGTGTCGCTGGATGAAGTGGTTGCTTCGGGCCCCGCACTGCTGGTGTTCTACCGTGGTTACTGGTGAGTGAGCTGTGTGACGGAGCTCGTCGGGCTCCGGGCAGTGAATGAAGAGCTTCAGCGGCGCGGCGGGCGTGTGCTGGCTGTGAGCGTGGACCCCCCTTCCCGGTCTCGCGAGGTCGTTCAAAATCGTAAGCTGGGCTTCAGCATTCTTGCAGATGAGTCGGGAGACATCCTCCGAAAGTACGGCTTGCTCCATGAGGGCGGCGGCCCGGGCAAGAAGGATGTCGCGCTGCCAGCGCATGTTCTCGTCGCTCGCGACCGTCAGATACTCTGGAAGCGGCAATCGGCACGCGTACAGGACCGTCCGAACCCGGAGGATCTGGAAGCGCTGGTTCGCGGTCTGCGACTTGGCGACGATTCTTCTGAATGAAAGCCCCTTTCATACTGCATGTCTTCGAATCGGCTGCGGATTGTCGCTGCCGTGAGGGCAACGTATACTCCACGTTGAATAAAGCCATCGGGCAGAAAGCGGTCTTACGCCTGAGCGTTTCGACTGCCTGCGGTTGAGCCAATCCATGAACATGTTGAACCTGGGCGGTTCCAAGAAGATGCAGCCAACGCGAGAATCGAGATTGACCGGCATCGTCGGCTTCCTGGTGTGCTGCGCGTGCTTCTCCTGGCTGGCAGACCCCCTTTTGGCCGGACCGATTACAGAGCTGATCCCGGCCGATTCGATGGTCGTCTATGTGGCCAAGCCGTACCGGTTTCTCAGTCCGTCCTCCGGCCCTGCGACCACGGCTCCGGCGGAAGTTCCCTTTGTGGTCTCGGTAACGGCCGTGGTCGGCATGCTCAATGCGGCGGGAATGATACCGGGCGAAGGCCAGGTCTATGCCGACATCGTGGCAGCCCTGCCGCTGCTGGGTCAGTTTGAACATGCCATGGCGTTGCTCGATGTCTCCGCCAAGCTCGTCGATCCTGCAGATGATGATGATGGCGAATCCGGGCAGCAACCGAGCAAGATTCTGCGGCTGAATCGGCTGCAGGCAGCTCTGATCTTTCGCACAGACAGCGAATCCGGCCTTGTGCTCGAGCAGCTCAACCGCATCATGGGGCGATATACAAATCGCGAAGTGGCCCGGCTTTCGCGGCACGAGGTTTCCGGCGTCGCCTATCAACGGTTGACCGACGAACGTATGGCTGCATGGGCCGTCTGGGAATGGGGTCGGGTCGATTCGTACTTCGTGGTCACCTTTGGTGAAGGTGCCTTCGAGCGGATCGTGGCATCGGCTCGGGGCAAGTCGCCGGCCATGTCCTCGGATGAGTGGTACCGCTCGGCCGTCGAGCGAACCGGTGCCGCCGATTCTCTTGCCCATTGGTTCATCGGTTTCCTGCGGCTTCGCAACCGGCTCGATGATGTGGCGGATCATCGCGTTCGCCGGGTGGTCGCAGCCCTGCAGGCGGAGCGCATGACGCATGATCTGTGGTCCATCGGTACCGACGGGCGAGCCCTGACCCTGCGGCGCTGCTATCGCAGCGAGGGGCAGGATATGCTGCGGAGTTACAGCGATCCGGCCGATTATGCGCCGCGCCATCTGAGCATCGTTCCGAAGGATGCGAAGCGGATGGCCATCCTCCAGGTACCGACGCGGTGGCTGGTGGACAACGTTCCGCGCGCCTGGATTGCTTCGCAGTCGGAAACAAATGTACGCAAATGGCAGACGGCCTGGGAACGGCTGGAGCAGGAGAAGGGAATCGACATCAGCGGGAGTCTGATCGATCACTTCGGCAACAATGTCGTGATCTTCGAATATCCGGAGCACCCGCTGAAGATACCATTCGCGTTAACGCTGGCCATCGAAATCAACGACCCGCGCGCCGTGCGGATGGCGATTGACGCGCTGCTCGATGCCTGGAGTCAGTATCTGGACGAACGGGCGGAGCGCAACAAGACGGTCCTTGTGCGGGTAAAGGTGCTCCGCGACGAAGATCATGTATGGTACTTGCAGGCCGGCATCCTGGGACCTGCCTTGAAGGTGACGGACGGCTACGTGGTGATCAGCTGGTCCCCCACGGCGCTGCGTGAAGCCCTCAAGCACATCGAAGGCACTCCGCCGACCGGTAAAAGAGTCCTGCGCTGATCCTCGATTCGCCCGCTCCTCCCCTGCCCGGCCCGGCGTTTGACTTTGTCCGGCCGGCATTATTAATATGACATCCACAACGTGTTGTTTGCACGCCTGCCCGGGGGGATATCGGGCCCTGCATCAAGCCGGCAAGTGAGCCGATGACCATTGCGAGGTATAGCGATCGTGGGCGGTAAAGCTGGCGGCATCATTGGTCTGAGTCTGGCGCTGGTCCTCGTACTCGCACTGGCGGGCACTCCCTTTTATCTCGGGATGCTTCGTGGACCGGAGCGGGCCCTCGATGCAGCCGTGTCGGATGATGCGGAAGTCGTACGCCGGGCGATTGCCAATCTCGACCATGAACTGGCGCTGATTGCCTACATGTACGCCGGTGCCGATCCAAAAGGGTTGGACCCGGCGACGGTTGGTCCGATCGGCCGCAGTCAGCCGGATCTCTTCGAAGGCCCCGCCCTGCGTGACCTGGAGAAGGCAAGCGGTGCCCTGACTTCGGTTTCTCAGCGCGATACGCAGCGCGGCACGGTCATCGCAGATCGTGGTGCATCCTTGCGTGGCCCTGTCAATGCGGAGGCCGTCGTGCAACAGGCGGCCACACGGCTCAAGATGCCCGAGCAGATTCTGCGACGAGCTGAATCGGCGATGAACGCCCTCCGTGCCGCCAGTGCGGACGGGCTCTCCGCAGCAAACCATCTGGACGCCAATCGCGTTCGCGCCATTTTCCTCCTGACCAAGGCGCGCATGGAAATGGACAAAGCGACGTTCGAGCGATCGCAGGCCGCGCTGCTGTGGGCCGCCGCCGAGAAACAGACCAGTGCAATCGAATACCTCGGAAGCCGTCTCGAAGCGCTGGCGCTCCAGGATCCGAAACCGCGGATGGAGAATGTCACGGCGGGACTCGAAAGGGCAAAGGCCGGCAACGCCCAGCTTCAGCAGATCATCGGTCAACTCAGTACCCTGATTCAATCGCGCGAGCAGGAGCTGGCTCAGCTCGAGTCAGCGGCAGCCGCAGCGAAAGAGCAGCTCCAGGCCCTGGATTCGTCGCGCATGAGCTTCGAGGCCTATCGCAGCCGCTACGAGGAGCTCTCACGCAGCGCGCGCGAGGCGGAGTCGAAAGCTGCAGCGCTGGTCCACGGAACGCTGCGAGGGGCTCGCGAAGTCGCGCAGGAAGGACCCGAGCCGACGGTGCCGCAGTACGAGGACGGAATGATTGATCCAGGTCTGGAAACCCTGCGATTTCGCCTGGAACAGTTTCAGGAGCAGGCCGAGACCATGCGCAGCTTGCAGGAGGGCGCGACGAAGGAGTTGGCTGCCCTTGATGAACTCGCCGGCCGATTGAAAGATGAAGCAACCAGTCTTTCCAAGCAGATTCAGTCAGAATCGGCAAACCTGCGGGAATTGCTGGAGCAGGCATCCAAACTCGTGGCCACGGCGGACAAGTCCACGGAGGAGTCCATCAAGCTACTGAAGGATGCGAACAACGCGGCGCGCAGTGCCGTCGCGGCGGCCAAGAAGCGGGCCAGCGATGCCGGCGCTGCCGCCCGCTCCGGAGAAAAGGTCGATGAACGGCTCCAGCGCATCAGCCAGGACACTGAAACCGAGGCCTACGTTCACACGATCGCCGGACAGATCGCCTACAACGCTGCGTTGGCGCGGCATGAGCAGCTGCAGGCCGCCCGCTCCCAGAAGGAATTACTTGCACGGCTCGGACGCGCGGTTTCTATTGATGGATCGGGGGCGCCGGTTGATGTAGATGCGTTGCAGACGGAGGCGGTTAATTATCTCTCGGAGGCCGTGAAGTCCTTTGAGCAGGCCGCTACGTTGATCGGTCGAATCAACGTTCGCTTCCCTGACAACACGACTGCCAGCGGGAAGAACTATGTCTGGCAGGCCCAGATTGGCCAGGCGGCATGCCATCTGCTGCACGCGGCACTGATAGCCGAGGATCGCGAGGCCAGCTTCCAACAGCAAATGCTCGCGTACAACCTTCTTAAAGAAGCAGTAGAGAAGCGTGAGCAGAGCCCGTTGCTGGCCTCGGCCGTGGACACCCTTCTTTACCTGCAGCAGAATGCCCGCTAGACAAGCGCTCCGGATCGGAGCGCCGATCGAGGCATCGACCTTGCTGCATCTGGACACCCTGCAAATCTTCTATCGCTACAGCGACTGGGCCAATGAGGAAATCCTCCGCGCGGCAGCATCGCTGACGGAGGAATCGCTCGACCGCTCGTTCGACATGGGGCGAGGATCGTTGCGAAAGACACTCCTGCACTTGCACGCCGGGGAGGACGTCTGGCTGCATCGCTGGCAAGGGTTCACCGAAACCCCCTGGCCGGACGAAACGGAAAAGGCCACGGTGGAGACGATCCACGCGCGGTTTCGCGCGACCTGGTTGCAGCGATCACGATTCATGGCTACCTTGAAGGCAGCAGACGCCGAGAATATGGTGGCGTACCGCGATTCGAAGGGCAGTCTCTTCAAGGCGACGCTTGGCGACATGATGGTGCAGGCCATCGTGCACTCGACGCACCATCGGGCCCAGGCGGTAAACATGATCCGGCGACTCGGCGGCGCGGTTGTCGAAGTGGACTACATGATGTGGGTGCGGCAGCCGGCCGAGACCGTCGTACGGCCTGCGTAGTTCTCACGACAGCGCGCCCCGCCCCACCGAAGCAATCCCCGGCAGTGCAGGACAATCGCCGAATCGCACTCGGGCGGTCGTACTTTATTACGGACAATAGAGTTCCAGTATTCGTAGCCACAGTCTGCGGCGCGGACTATGCTCCTGCATGTCTTACTTACAAGGAGCCAGCCCCATGAAAATGAACATTGGATTGTCGGACCAGAATCGATCGGGTGTGATTCAGGTGCTCTCCGCCCTGCTCGCGGATGAACACGTGCTGTACGTCAAGACGCGTAACTATCACTGGAACGTCACCGGACCGCAGTTCAACGACCTGCACAAGTTTTTCGAGTCGCAATACGATCAGATCGAGGAATCGATCGACGAGATCGCCGAGCGGATTCGCTCGCTGGGCGGCAAATCGCCGGGGACGATGACGGAATTTCTCAAGCTGACCCGTCTCAAAGAGGCGCCGGGTGAGTTTCCCAATGCCCGATCGATGGTCGCGCACTTGGTGGCGGATCACGAGGCGATCATCCGGCAGCTTCGCACGGACGTGACGGCCTGTGATGAGAAGTTCGGCGATGCCGGAACGAACGACTTTCTGACCGGGCTGATGGAATCCCATGAGAAGATGGCCTGGATGCTCCGGGCTTTTCAGGATGAGTGATCGGCTGGCCGCGCTCGTTTCTGATACCTGGCGCGTGCCAATTGCTACCTTGCGATCGTGAGTCACGGGGTCGAGGCGATCAAGCATCTGCGCCAGGACGCGGGCCTGAACCTGACGATCGCGAAAGAGGTGGTCGATTCCGGTCCGATGCCGGCATGAGCTTTAACACAACGCAACGGCCGCCAGCTGCCGATACGAGAACATGTACCTGATCTGGCTGTTTGTCGTTCTGGTTCGGACGGTTCTGGGCTTCTTCTTTGGATGGCTGCGCAGCCGTCAGCGCTACGACCACTGGCAACTCGAACGCCGAATCGACGCGATTCTCGATCACCTCCGGCTTCCCGATCCGTCGCCGCTGCCTTCGGAGGTTGCGCGGCTGGTTCGCGCCGGGCGCACCTTCAGCGCCATGCGAACCCACGCGCGCTTGTCAAGCATCGGCCTTAAAGAAGCGTACGACGAGATCAGTCACAAGGGGCGGCTCGCCGACAAGCTCGACGCCGTTCTCTCGCACTGGAGCGTTACGCTCAGCACCCAACTACCGGACGAGGTGAAAGAACTGATCGACAAGGGACTCGCACGCAAGGCCGCGCGCCTGCTGCGTCGCGGCACAGGCATGTCCCGCGCAGACGCCCACATGGCCGTTGAAATCTGCCGGCTGCCTTCCTGACCCCCCTGCCTCCCATCTGACGGGGTACATCGGTCGAATGAGAATCGCCCTTCCAGCGTGATTGAGCGCTCACAGTTTACCGACCGGCTTTTTTGCCTTGATCATTGCCCCGCTGAAAAGTTAGGGTATAGTTAGGTATTGCTGTGAAAGCGACTGACGACGACGCTTCGCGCGGAAGGGATCGAGGCATGAGTCTGAGATATCTGTTCGTCGATATGAACGCCTACTTCGCCTCGGTGGAGCAGCAAATGCGGCCCGAGCTGCGCGGACGACCGGTGGCGGTGGTGCCGGTGATGACCGACTCGACCTGTTGCATCGCCGCCAGTTACGAGGCCAAGCGCTTCGGAGTGAAGACCGGCACGATGGTGCGCGAGGCCCGGCGACTGTGCCCGAAACTGCACTTCGCCGTCGGGCGGCATCATGTCTATGTCCGCGTGCATCACGCGATCCGCGAGGCGGTCGAGCGGGTCATGCCGGTCGCGGCGGTGCATTCGATCGATGAAGTCTCCTGTCGACTCATGGCCAATCAGAATTCGCCTGAGACGGCGGCGGTTCTCGGTAGTCGGATCAAGGAGCGCATCCGATGCGACGTCGGAGAGTACCTGCGATGCTCCGTCGGCATCGGGCCGAACTGTTTTCTGGCCAAGGTTGCCGCCGACATGGAAAAGCCCGACGGCCTGACCATCGTGCGGCTGGAAGACCTGCCTCTCAAGCTGCACGGACTGAAGCTCGACGATCTGCCCGGTATCGGCCCGCGCATGCTCCGTCGGCTGCAGCGCCAGGGCGTGGACAGTGTCCGGCAGCTCTGCACGATGTCGGAGAAAGACATGGAGCGGCTCTGGGGCAGCGTCGTCGGGCGGCGTTTCTGGTATTCGCTGCATGGGCACGATCTGCCCGGTCTGCCGACGCGCAGACGGACGGTCGGCCATTCGCACGTATTGTCGCCGGAGTATCGCAGCGAGCCGGCGGCGCATGCGGTACTGGCTCGCCTGTTGTGCAAGGCGGCCGGTCGGATGCGGCGGCTGGGCTATGCCGCCGGGCGGCTGGATGTCTACGTCATTTTTCTACAGGGCGGCTTCTGGCAGGACGGCACGGCGATGACCCCCTGCCAGGACACGGCGTCCCTGTTGGGGGCCTTCTCCACGATCTGGGCGCGGCGCGATGTGAGAGGCGTGCCGCTCAAGGTTGGTCTGGTGCTCAGCCGACTGCTGGCCGCCGAAGGTGCGACGCTTCCGCTCTTTCCCGCTGAGCAGAAACTCATCGGCCTGTCACGAACGATGGACCGGATCAACGCCCGCTACGGGCGGGAAACGGTGCATCTGGGAACGATTCATCAGGTTCTCGGTAGTGCGCCGACGCGGATTGCGTTCACGAACATTCCCGAACTGGACGATCCGGCGAACTTCGACCCGGAAGAAACGGCGGAGGCATGGCGGCTTGCACCGGCGAGCGATGCAGCTTGTCCGCCGGATGCGCGGTACGAGCAGGATGAGCATTCACAGGATGCGTTCGCGGAGGAAAGCCGGCCGCTCTGACGTGATTCGGGCCGGTGTGTGGGCAGTAGATCACAGGTCATTGCGATACACGTGCCGAAGGACTACGATTCCACTGTTCGCTAGGGGTGTCCGTGATAAGGCGGACTGAGAGCCGGCCGGCGAGCCGGAACCCTTGGAACCTGATCACCGATGTCCGCCGTGGCGGAACGAGGTGCGTAGGGAAGCGGGCGCATGCCGACCTCCCATTGCAAAAACTTCCGCGAAACTCCTCGGCTCCAGCCAACGACAAAGGCAACCGCTTTCCGATGCGCGACGACTGTACCGCGAGATCACGCCGCCGCGCCTGAAGTGGAGTCTCCGCACAGATGAAGTACCACCTCGATCAGGCCGTAGATATTCTGCGACGCACGCCCGAAGTCCTGCGGGCGATGTTGGCAGGTCTCGGTGATGAGTGGATCCACAACAACTACGGCGAGGATACATTCAGTCCCTTCGACGTGGTCGGACATCTGATCACCGGCGAGAAAACGGACTGGCTCGCACGAACACGGATCATTCTGGAGCATGGGACATCGCGACCGTTCGATAAGTACGATCGATACGCACAATTCGAAGAAAGCCGCGGCAGAACAATCGACCAGCTTCTCGATGAGTTCGAGCGCCTGCGCAAGGCGAACGTCGATGCGCTTGCGGAATTACACCCGACGGACGAGCAGCTTGCCAAAAAGGGCATCCACCCGGCCTTGGGTGAGGTGACGCTGGAACAACTGCTGGCCACGTGGGTGGCGCACGATCTGAATCACGTCGCCCAGATCGCCCGATGCATGGCGGCGCAGTACGACAAGGCCGTGGGTCCGTGGAAGCAGTACCTTTCCGTGTTGAACTTGCCGGTTTCACGGATGGACGCCGACGGCGCGGCGAGACGCAAGGCGTCGATGAGCAAGGTCGAGGCGGCAAGACCGTGAGCAGCGAGAAGGTGGTCTTTCAGGATTTGTTTTCCGGCCATGCGGCGTGTTATGCCCGATCACGGCCGGGGTATCCGGCGGAGTTGTTTGCATATCTCGCGGAGTTGTGCGGTGAGCGGCGCCTGGCGTGGGACTGTGCAACCGGCAGCGGCCAGGCGGCGGTTGGTTTGACCGAGCATTTTGACCGCGTGATCGCCACGGACGCCAGCGAGGCGCAGCTCGCCCACGCGACGCCGCACGATCGGATTGAATATCGCGCGATGGCCGCGGACGGAGACGGAATCGAGGATGGCAGCGTAGATCTCGTGACCGTGGCGCAGGCACTCCACTGGCTGCCGCTGGAGGCGTTTTATTCGAACGTGCGGCGCGTATTGCGGCCCGGCGGCGTAATCGCGGCGTGGTGTTACGCCCTGTCGCGCGTGAGCGAACGGATCGACGCACTGTGCGACCGATTCTATCACGACGTGGTCGGATCCTATTGGGAGGCCGGCCGGCGGTACATCGACGAGCAATACGAGACGATTGCGTTTCCCTTTGAGGAGATCCGTCCGACACCGCGGTTTGCATGCCGCGCGGAATGGACGCTGGCTGAATATCTGGATTACCTGGCATCCTGGTCAGCCGTGCAGTTGTATCGGAAAGATCGCGGCACGGACCCGGTGGAGGAGATGACGAATGATTTGAAGGCGGCATGGAATGATTCGGCCGATTCGCACGGCGAAGGAGAACGCCGCCGCGTCGTGACGTGGCCGGTCCATCTGCGCTTGGGGTACTGTTCGCCGCCATGAGGAGCATGGAGCGTAGCTGCAATATGTACTCGCCGCGAAGGGGCGCGAGGATCGTAGCCACGGGCGCAAGTCCGTGGAAAGGATTAGGAATCTAACCGCCCTGCAGGGGCGGAGGAGAATTCGGGTGGGCAGTGCCCACCCTACGAGGTGACAAATGACCCAGTTGCAATCAGCCCGAAAGGGCATCATTACACCGGAGATGGTACGCGTCGCCCAGCGGGAATGCGTGACGCCTGAGTTTATTCGCGATGAGGTCGCGCGCGGACGGCTGGTGATACCGGCGAATGTGCGGCACCTCGCCGGCTCCGCGGGGGCGGCGCCAAGTACTCAAATCCCCATTCCGCACTCCGAAATCCGCAATTCCTTCTGGGTCAACCAGACCGTCGGCGAACGCTGGAAGATTATCAACGACCCCGGGTACTGCCGCGGGCAGCGCGCGCCGAAGCGGCTCGACCCCACCGGCATCGGGCGGATGATCACCACCAAGATCAACGCCAACATCGGCGCATCGCCCGTCGCGAGCGACACGAAGCTCGAGGTCGAAAAGCTCATGTGGGCGCAGAAGTACGGCGCCGACACGCTGATGGACCTCTCCACCGGCGGCAACCTTGTCGAGTGCCGACAGGCGATCATCGACCACAGCACGATCCCCATCGGCACCGTGCCGATCTACTCGATGATCATCGGTCGCAACATCGAAGAACTGACCTACGACGACATCCTGCGCGAGGTCGAGCAGCAAGCCCAGCAGGGCGTTGATTACTTCACCATCCACGCCGGTGTGAAGAAGGACAATCTGCACCTCATCAAGAAGCGCATCACCGGGCTCGTCTCCCGCGGCGGGTCGATTCTGGCCAAGTGGATGATCTACCACAACAAGGAAAACCCCATGTACACGCTCTTCGACGAGATCAGCGCGATCATGGCGGAGTACGACGTGACCTACTCGCTCGGCGACGGCGTGCGGCCCGGCTGTCTGGCCGATGCCGGCGACGCGGCACAGATCGCGGAGCTGGAGGCGCTGGGCGAGTTGGTGCATCGCGCCCGCGAGATAGGCGTGCAGACGATGGTCGAAGGGCCGGGCCATGTGCCGCTGCACGAGATCGCGTGGAACATGCAGATCGAGCAGCGCATCTGCGACGACGCTCCGTTTTACGTGCTCGGCCCGCTGGTAACGGACGTCTTCCCCGGTTACGACCACATCACGAGCTGCATCGGCGCGACCGAGGCGGCGCGGGCCGGCGCGGCCATGCTCTGCTACGTCACGCCGAAGGAACACGTGGGCCTGCCGAAGGCCGACGACGTGAAGCAGGGCTGCATTGCATACAAGATCGCGGCGCACGCTGGGGATATTGCCCGTGGCATCGCCGGCGTGCGGCAATGGGACGACGACATGAGCCGTGCCCGGGCGGCGCTGAACTGGCCCAAGCAGTTCGAGATCGCCTTCGACGGCGAGACTGCGCGGGCCTTGCACGACGAAGACCTCGACGTAGACACGGACTTCTGCGCGATGTGCGGCCACGACTGGTGCAGCATGCGGATCAGCAAGGAGATCACCGATTGGGCCAGCGGCAAGGCGGAAGGATTCGTCCCCGAGAAGAAAGCCGCCAAAAGCCCGGGCCTGACGCAGGAGCAGATTGAGTTCCTCGCCCACCGCGGAAAGAAGCACGCATGTCACAGCGACATCGTGGAAGACGACGAAGAGGCGAAGCGCGTGCAACGGGAGTATGTGCAGGTGGGTGTAGCGATTGAACACGCTAGCGACTGATTCAAGGAGTTCTAGATGTCAGGGGATGCAATCCAAGACCACTACCCCGACGATCTCGCCCATTGCTACGGCTGCGGGCGGTTCAATGAGCAGGGGCTGCACATTCGCAGCGCGTGGGATGGTGAAGAGACCGTGGCGACGATCACGCCGCGCGATTACCACACGGCCATACCGGGCTACGTCTACGGCGGCTTCATCGCATCGCTGATCGATTGTCACGGCACCGGCTCGGCGGCGCTGGCGGCGTATCGCGCGGCCGGGCGCGAGCCGGGCACGGAGCCGGCCCTGCGCTTCGTCACTGCCTCGCTGCACGTCGAATACCTGCGGCCGACGCCGATGGGCGTGCCGCTCGTTGCCCGCGGGAGGATCGTCGAAGTCAAAGAAAAGAAAGTCGTCGTGGAGATCGACGTCTCGGCAGAGGGTGCGACATGCGCTCGCGGCCGCGCGGTGACCGTCAGGATGCCGGAGAGCATGCTTTCTCTTCCTGTCTGAGAGCCCGTCGATCCATGTTGTGCGGCACTTCGTGTCAGGACTGAAGCGCGAACGATCCGTGTGCATTTCAGAGCGACAGTAAAAAATAATTCTCGGTGGATTTCGAACTCTCTCTCGTTAGAATCGGCCGCGTTCGTGGCCGGGCATCGTGAACACTGCATGTTTGCGACGCCGCGCATCGATGGCACTTCCACCGGAAGGAGACACATCATGAGCAGTGGCAGAATCCTTGCCGCAGGTTTCGTCGGCGGTCTGGTGATGTTTTTCTGGGGTGCAGCGGCCCACATGGTGCTACAGCTTGATCGAATGGCGATTCGAGGTCTGCCCGGCGAGGAGCTGATCATGCCTGCGCTGCGCTACTCGCTCTCGGAGCGCGGGGTGTACGTCTTTCCCGGCTGGCCGGAGGGCAAGCTGTCAAAAGAGGAAGAGGCAGCCCTCGTCGAGAAGCACCGCGTCGGCCCGCGCGGCATGTTGATCTACAACCCGGAAGGCGGGGAGATGATGACCACATCACAGCTCGGCACCGAGTTCCTCAGCAATGTGCTGGCGGCGCTCTTCGTCGCGATCCTGCTGTCTCGCGTCGGTTCGGTGGCGCTGCGTGCGATTTACAGTACGATGATCGGTCTGGTTGCCTGGCTCTCGATCGACGTATCGTACTGGAACTGGTACGGCTTTACCGGGGGCTTTGCCGCGGCCTCCTTCATCGAGCAGACGGTCGGTTGGTTCCTCGTGGGCCTGGCCATCGCACTGGTGCTTGGACGCAAGAAGATGGAGAAGGCCGAGGCCTGACCGGTCTTTGTGCACTCGGCCACGACTTGATGGTCGTGTTCCAGTGCACAGGATACGAAGGAGCTTGCAAGCGTGATCGATACAGCGAAGGTCACGGACCGCCGCAAACTGCGCTTCAAGACCCCCGCGGAGATGATGGCCGATGTCGATCGAGTTGTCGCGGCCGATCGTGCCGGTACGCTGCGCCGATGCGGAAATTGGACAACGGGTCAGGTACTCTGGCACCTCGCCGCATGGGTGGATTATTCCTATGACGGCAATCCACTGCGACCCCCCTGGTTCATCAAGGTCATCCTGCGCTTCATGAAGAAGCGGTTTCTTCGTGGGCCGCTCAAGGCCGGTGTGAAGATACCGAAGGTAGCTGGCGGCACCCTGGCGACGGAAGCACTCCCGCTCGACGAAGCGCTCGCGCGGTTCAAGAAGGCGTGGGCGCGACTGGAGAAGGGGCCGCCGTCGATTCCGAACATCCTCTTCGGCCCCATGACCCATGATGAATGGATCAAGGGACACCTTCGCCACGCTGAGCTGCATCTTTCCTTTCTCCATCCGGCCTGAGTCGTTGATCCATGACCGTCGCCCCTACTCGTCAGTCGCGCCATGCGGTAAGATTCGTTTTCACCGCCGCATGGGCGGTTCATGTGACGTGTGCCGACTCTATTACATTCTTACAGGAGGCATTCCTATGCAACACATCTGGACAATCAAACGATTACGGTTTGTGTCGACCGGTGCGATTGCGGTGGCAATCTCCGTACTGGCGATAACGGCGAAGTCAGAAGAGAAGCGATCCAGCTATGCTCCCGTGGATTCGACGGAGAGCACGGCTGATGTGATGGCACGAATGAAATCGCAGAAGCCGGCAGTCGCAAAACGCCACAACGAATTGCTCGCAGAGCGTTACGACCTTTCCAATCGACCCGCGCGGGATGTTACCATGTCTCGCGGCAAAGCCGTTCAAGAAGGGCCGCGGGCGAAGCTGCCGAAGGGTATGACCTGGCAGCAACTTGCTTCGATGAGTCCGGAGGAGATTCGCGACAAGGATCTCTGGCCGGCGGGTTTTCTCCCACTGCCGCATCCAAACCACTCGGAAGGCGGCATGTTGTTTCCAAAATTTCACATCGATGAGATTAAGAAGCAGGAAGGCCGCGACCTGACGCGCTTCGACCTGGATTATGACCTTCCGGATCACTTCCTGCCTGAGTTTCCTCCGGCCATCTTCCTGACGACTCGACCGGACCTGGGCGACGTTTCCCAGGGAAAGCTGGTCACCATCGACAATTACTATGAGGTCTTCGCCGGACTGCTGAATCCCAAGCAGCTCGAAGGGCTTCGGCTCCTGGTGACGCCGTTTCCGCAGCAACAATTCAATCAGACGGACGATCGAAGGAGCGAGAAACCGAGCCGGGGCGTCACCTGCTTCGACTGTCACGTCAACGGGCACACCAATGCCGCAACACACCTTGTCGGCGACATCCGCCCGCAGGAATTTCGTCATCGCATCGATACGCCGCCGCTACGCGGTGTGAACGTGCAGCGATTGTTCGGCTCGCAGCGCGCGCTGAAGTCCGTCGAGGACTTCACCGAATTCGAGCAGCGCGCCGCCTACTTCGACGGCGACCCGGTCATCGCCACTAAGAAGGGTGTGAATGTTCTCGATCGCGGCAGCCAGGTTCACGCCATGGCGGAGTTTCAAGCCCTGCTCGATTTCCCACCGGCGCCGAAGCTGGACATTTTCGGAAAGCTGGACCCGATGCAGGCGACCGATTCCGAGATGCGTGGGCAGGAGCTTTTCTTCGGCAAGGCGCAGTGCTCCATATGCCACCCGGCCCCCTACTACACGGACAATCTGATGCACAATCTGCGCGTGGAACGATTCTTCAAACCGAGAATGATCAACGGTCGCATGGCTTCGGCAGATGGTCCGATCAAGACCTTCCCGCTTCGCGGCATCAAAGACTCTCCGCCCTACCTCCACGACGGCCGTCTGCTGACGTTGGAGGACACGGTGGAGTTCTTCAACATCGTCCTCGAAACAAAGCTTTCGGAGGCGGAGAAAAAGGACCTGACGGCCTTCCTTCGCTGTCTGTAATAACTGCCTGCGAAGGCATCACACAAAGCCCGCGGATTGCAATCCGTGAGCTTCCGCTGGGCTGACGACTTGGTTCATCCATCGGAGTGCACTTAATGAAATCAGCGACTCGGCGCGAAGAAGTTCCTGATGTCCACACATGAAATTGCCGTTGTCGGCGCCGGGGTCGTCGGTTTGTCCTGTGCGATCCGACTGCGCGAGCGAGGGCACTCCGTCGCGATCTATGCGGAAAAGCAAACGCCCAATACCACATCTGACCGCGCTGGCGCTGTGTTCAGCCCCTTCCGCATAGACGGCCACCCCGCCGCCGCGCGATGGACGCAAGCTTCCTACCGCACGTTCGTCGAACTGGCGGAACAAAGCGACGCATCCTGCGGCGTATCCCTGACCACCCTTCGCGAGTTGTTCTTCGCACCGCTTGAGCAGCATCCATGGTGGTCGGAGTTTGTGCAGGACTATGAGCGGTCTGGAGAACTCTTCCCCCGCTATGGAGATTCGGTCAGGGCCGTCGTCCCGAAGATGGACATGCGGCGCTACATGCCCTGGCTGACTCGACGATTCGTTGAGTCGCTGGGCGGCAGGATCGTTCCCGGCGAGCTCGTACGACTCGATGCGTTATTCGATCTTGGTCATCGCGTCATTGTCAACTGCTCGGGTCTGGGGGCCGGTGAGCTGGTAATGGATCGAGCGATGCGGCCGAGGCGGGGGCAATTGCTGCACGTTGCACCGATTGCCGGGCTGGATGAGTGCATCGTCGAAGAAAGCCGCGGCGCGACGGCCACTTACGTGTTTCCATTTGAAGATTACACAGTCCTGGGCGGGACGTATGAACTCGATGCATGGTGCGAGATGCCGCAGGAAGCCGATCTTGCGGCAATCGTGGAGCGCTGCCGCGCGATGCTCGTCGCCTGTGGATACCAAGCACCGGCGGACTTCGCTGAACGGCCGCTTCGGACGCTGGCCGGGCTTCGGCCCTCGCGCTGCGTCGGCGACTCCGACGAAGCCGTACGACTTGAATGCGAACGGCTGGGCGATCATCGGTGGATCGTGCATAACTACGGTCACGGCCGCGCCGGTGTGACGCTTTCGTGGGGCTGCGCTGATCAAGCCGCCGATCTGGTCGAGGAGGCACTGGGAAGATAGCGATCGTCGATCGCCTCGCAGCGGCCATCCGCATCGCGCAAGTTGCCGCTGATCGCGGTCCGTGATATTCTGCCCTTCCGCAACGTGATCATGACATCGTCGACCCGCACCATCGGGCACCTGCGGATTCCCGATGTCTGCTTAATCCCAGGAGGCGACCATGCTCGGTAATCTCTCAAAAGCCAAGGCCATCTGCACGACGGCGGAATGGCAGCTTCTTTACCAGAGTACGCATAAACGGATCGAAGTGCTGACCGAATCGCAGCTCCGGGCGAAAATCACGCGCGCGCGGAAGCTGCGTGACAAGTTTCGCGACCTATCCCACGCGCAGCAACGAAAGACGCGGGGCAAGGGTCGCTCGCGGAAGGTCGGCCGGGTCATCAGCAACGCGAACACGATCCGGAAGCAGGAACTCTTCGCCGCGGCACTGTTGCGTTTCGAGCAGCGCCTGAAGGAGCTTCACCGGCAGGAGCAGGCCCGCGTGCTCGCGACGAAGAAGACCGCGTCCGCACGCAAGCGCGGCGCGAAGGTGACGGAGCCGGCCACCGGCAAACCTGAGGCAACAGCGATCGTGACCAGGTACGCACGAAAACCGTCCGTGGTAGTGGCCATCGCGGCTGCAACGACCACCGGTAAGCCGCTGCGACAAAAGGCGGAGCGGACTCGCGCTATGCGAGCCAGAGGGCGACAGGTCAACGCCAACTTCACGAAGATCCACGCCCACGTTTCCTCGCGCGGGCGCCGCAATCAGGCCAAGCGCGATAGCAAGTGACGACCGCTGTTCTCACGCATTGCTCAACGGTGCGGCTGTTGTATTGCGGGGTCTACGAGGTGCTTTCATGATGACGCGCGCAGCAGGATGCGAACTGTACTACGAGGCCAGCGGACAGGGGCCGCCGCTGATGTTCGTCCACGGGTTCCCGCTCTCCGGGCGAATGTGGCAGCCGACCGTCGAGAGAATCTCGGCGGCATATCGCTGCATCGTGCCTGATCTTCGTGGTCATGGCCGCAGCAGCGCGACGCCGACGGCGGACATGGCGCGCTATGCGGATGATCTGGCCGCCGTGCTTGACGCCGTCGGTGAACGGCGACCGGTCGTGCTCGTGGGGTTGTCCATGGGCGGGTATATCGCGTTCGAGTTTTTCCGGCGACATAGGCAGCGCGTCAGCGCGCTGGTACTTGCGGATACGCGCGCCGGTGCGGATACGCAGGAGGCCCGCACCAAGCGAGAGGAAACGGCGCAGGCCGTCGAGAAGGGTGGCAGCCGGGTCGTGGCCGATGCGATGATCGATAAGCTATTCGCCCCCGGCGCGGCCCCATCGCTGCGAAGCGAATGGCACGAGATCATGTCGCGCACCCAGCCGATGGGCGTTGCCGCTGCCCTGCGGGCCATGGCGGCTCGGCCCGACTCCACGCCGACGCTGTCGAAAATCGACTGCCCCGTGCTCATCGTCGTCGGCGAACACGACACGATCACCCCGCCGGATGTCCATCGCGATATGCATGCGGCGATCACCGGCTCACGGCTCGAGGTCATCCCCGACGCCGGACACATGATGCCGGTCGAGCAGCCGGATGCGTTTGCGGAGGTGCTGACCAGATTCCTCACGGGCTTGAAGTAATCCTGCCTGCTGGAGTCGCACGCTTACTGCTGGTATCCGTTTCTTTTCTAATGGGAATCTGTGTTCGAGATGAATGATCCCCCGCCATCAGAAGCAAATACAAAAAGTGAGATTGCCAGCGGACCGTCGCCGCGGGCGTTTTGTCACGCGACCGGTTTCATCTATCAGGGCGTGGGCATGGTGCTGGCACTCGGCGCATGCTGCTGGTGGTCGTTTGCCGGGCGGATACAGGACGAAGTGCGACCGCTCGACCAAGATCGTCAAGTGGTAGAGCTGCGAACCGACGCCGCGCCGCATCAGCACTGGGCCATGGCCGGCGTCGTCATCAACTTCGTCGGCGGGCTGGCACTGGCAGCGCTCGGCCTGGGCCTGCAACACGATCGCCCGTTAAGCGCGTCATGTGCCAAGTGGATGACACTGGCCGTCGCCGTTTTTTTCTGGGCCTATCTGGGGGCGGCGATTTTCGTCTTACCGGGAGCGGTGACGCGCGTGGCCCTGCCGGGGATCATGGCGGTGGTGTGGACGGTGCTTTTCCTGCTGGCGGGCGTGAGCCACCAGCAGATGCGGGCGCACCCGCCGGGCCCTAGATCGTACCCGTCGGCGTGGACTCCACGCGATGAGGATGACCTGCGAAAAGCGCTTTCGCCTCGCTCACGAGATAAAACGAACCCGTGATGCAGATGAGGTCCTCGCGGTTAATGGCCTTCTGGGCGATCTCGAGAGCTTCCTCGAGACTGCGGGCCACCTGGGCCATGCGGCTGTTGCCGCTGACTTCCGCAAACTGCGCGGCGAGATCGGCGGGGTCCGCACTGCGCGGCGAGTTGATCCGCGTGAAGATGATCTTGTCGGCACCGAGCTGGACCTGCCGCAGCATGCCGAGCACGTCCTTGTCGCTGCAGCAGCCGAAGATGACGACCATCGTCTCGCAGGAGACATTCTGACCGATGGCCCGCATGAGGGCCTCAATGCTGGCAGCGTTATGAGCGACATCCACCAGAACACGCGGCTGGCTGCAGATGAGCTCCATGCGACCGGGCAGGCGCACCTTGGCCAGACCGGCGATCGAGGCCTCATCGTCGATGGCGAAACCGCGACCCTTGAGCTGATCCAGTATGCCGATTGCTACGCCGCAGTTAATGGCTTGATGCTCACCGACGAGCGGCACGGCCAGATGATCGAAATGGCTCGTGTCCGTGGCGACGCAGATGCGGGCCTGCGGGCCGGCGATGCGTGAAGACTCGAACCGGTAGCTGAACTCGATCTGATCGCCGGGCTCATTGCCGGCGAAGAAGATCGGCGCGCCGACGCGCTCGGCGGCTTTTTTGAGAGTGAGCTTGACGGAGCGGGCCTGCGGCGCGCTGACGATCGGTATCTTTTCCTTGAAGATGCCGGCCTTTTCTTCGGCGATCTGCTCGATCTGATCGCCGAGCTGGGCCATGTGGTCCATGCTGATGCTGGTGATGCCGCAGACCTCAGGGCGAACGACGTTGGTGGCATCGAAGCGGCCGCCGAGGCCGACCTCAATGACGGCGATATCGACCTTCTTGTCTTTGAAGTATTGAAAGGCGACGGCCGTGAGTATCTCAAAGTAGCTGGGCGAATCGGACTTGTAGCGGCCGACAATCGCGGCAACCTGGGCCATCAATTTGGCCAGACTGCCCTCGGAAATCATGTCACCGTTGACCATGATCCGCTCGCGCACGTGGTTGATGTGCGGAGAGGTATAGAGCCCGACGCGCAAGCCGTTGTTCTGCAACATGGCGGCCAGCATGGTTGCCGTGGAGCCCTTGCCCTTGGTGCCGGCGATGTGCACGCAGCGAAAGGCCTTCTGCGGATTACCCATATCGGCCAGCAGCCGCTTGATGCGCGCGAGGGTGTAGACGCCGCGTGCCCGGGCTGCCGAGAGTGGCGGGCGGCGTTCGTAATTGACCTGCGAGTTGAGGAAGTCGATCGCCTGCCGGTAGGTTCGAATCGAAGAACGAAGCGATTTGAGGTTCTGGCTGACGCGATCGTTCGACTTCGTGCTTTTTTTCACAGAGCCGTTTGAAGGACGCTTGACGTGCGCGGGGTCTGCCTTCGCGCCGGACGCCTTCTTGGGCCGGGCCTTTCGCTTCTTGAGATTCGTAGCTGTTCGTGCCATAAGAGGGGCTATGTTAAAGGGTTGGAGGTCCTAAATCAAGAATAAACAGCGAATCGGAGACATATCAGAGGGCCAAGTGAATAGTTAAAGTCTTTGCCAAAAATACTTTATAAAACGAATGCGGCAGGAAGTGAACATAAAACATTTTCCGAACTCACAGGCACGTAATCTGTTCAATCAGGAAGACTGTATCGATTGCAACGATTCGCTTGTCCGCTCAGGCGACATCATCTTTCCTGTAGCAGTCGCACTCGGAAGACTCGGAAAAACGCCCTGCACCTTCATCTAAACGACAAACCGGCGGGAGGAGTTCGGAACTCGTCCAGGAGATCGTAGCTCGGATATTGAGAATCGGCCGCGAGTCCGGGCAGCGATTCTCACTCTTGACGGGGTACACGACATGCCGCAAAGAGGCATTTTCCATGGTGTCTTGCGGTCTGATTGCGACAGCCGATATCGGGGCCAGCGAACGAAGAGAACGATGTCCACATCGACGAACACCAAGATCGCCCGCTGCTGTCATTGCCGGGGCATGATGCGCGTCACGGCACGGGCGCTCTCCGTCTTCTGCCCCCACTGCCACACACGCGTGACGCTGGAAGATCTGCGGATCGTGGGCTCGCATCCCGGCAAGCGCCTGGCGACGGCGGGTGATATTCTCGTTGAAGCAACGGCTCGCCTGAATCTGGAGCTGGTCGGCAATCGCATTCTGATCCACGGTCGAATCAAGGGACTGGTGCATGCAAGCGAGTATGTGGAGATCGGGCCGACCGGTCAGGTCGTCGGGGATGTGCATGCCCCCAAGCTGGTGGTACGCGACGGCGGCATCATGCAGGGACGTTTCGAGCGGCTTGCAAACAATGCGCCTACCGACCGCACGACACCTTCGGAAGTATTGACAATCGACGCTGAGGAGCAGCCAGCAGTCGTCGTGCAGGAAGTAAGTGAACCGAGCACTGCTGGAATTCGCCCGATGCCGCTTCGGCCTCCGCCCGGTGCGTGATCACGCCTTTTCGGATTCTGCGGATTTGTCATCCATCGGCAGCGGGTTCTCAAAGCCCTTGCGGACGCAGATTTCGTCGATGATGTCGTCAAAAAGCGCGAGATGGTATTCATCGAGGCGCAATTTTTCTTCCGCGCCGTTGACATCGTAGTAGAGATCGACCCATCCCTTCTCGTTGAAGCGGGAGATGTCGAGTCGCTTCATCTGATCCCAGGCAATGGGTCCGCGGCCATTGAATGTCAGGCCGCTGTCATCCAGCACGGCATGCGTGCGAACCACGCCGATCACAAACCAGAGCAGATACACAGAAAGAACAGCCAGCGCGGCCGCAAGATACAATTGCCACTGAATGGAGGTTTCCGACTTGGTGGCGGCAGAACCAACCAGCGGCTCGACGGGCTGCCCGTCGCGGAGCGTTGCTTTCACACGATACGCCGGGCCGAAGTAGTAGAGGGCTTCTGCATTCTCGTAAGACGGTGGGGCCTCAAAAAGTTGCTCCAATGCGGCACGGCGCTCGGACGGCGACTTTTCTTTGATGGCCTTATGGCCGGATTCCCAGCGGGCCTGCGTGACCGTGGGGTAAACCGGCAAGTCGCCAACGGCCTCACGCTCTTCACGGGAGAGCTGGCCGATATGCTCCTTGTAGTTGGACTTGGGATAGCCGATCCAGCCGTCGTAGGCGAACCACGCCGAGAAGATCGCCACCATGAGAAACAGCAGCGAAGTGCGGACTTTTCGTTCGCCGGTCGGGCCGCTCTCGATTCGCATGAACGCCTCGCTTCACCGGCGCCGTGCCGATGTCCGATTGTATGTGGTTGTTTCGTGCGACGACGCAATGCGGCATCGGCGCCTGGTGCGGGCTTCACTGCCCGTCCTGTGCTCTCTGTGAAGATCAGATTAACCCGGACGCTGAAAATCCGCCACCGTGAGCGAAAAGTTCGCCAGATCATCCTCGCCGATGACGAAGACTCTGCCCGCCTGCGAGGCGACGGCTGCAAAGCGCTCGCCATCCTTCGGCCCGCGGGCTGAGATCATTAACGTCGTCACGGTACCGTCTTCCGTTTCGGCGGTGACGCTGATGGCAGGAGCGTCGAGTCCGTATTCCTTGAGGTCTGCACCGCGGTAACGTACGTAACGATCGGCACGCAGATCGCGGAGCGATTCGAATACGCGGGTGACTTTTGCGGCATCCACTGCGAAGGTCGGTTCGCCGGCGAGGCGCCAGGTATCCCCTTCGCGCTGAAAAGTCATTGCCGAAGGGCCGGTCAACTGCAAGCGTCGCGCACTTGAGGGGTCAAGCGTCGTTACGCGGCGGTCGAGCAATTCTGCCTTGAGATCGTCAAGCACCTTCGGGTCGATCTCACAGATGGTCTTGCCTCCCTCCAGCATGGCAAGCACGTGCTCGCCCTGCCGGGTCACTTTGAGTCGATGCACCACGGGCGGCGGAGGCATCTGCGATTCTTCGCCTTCAGCCGGTGCCGGTGGTGGTGACTGCACCGTGACGGACAGGTTGAGGATCGGTTTATCGAGGCCATACTTCGCCGCGTCCGCCGCAAGGGCCACCACCTTTCGTCCGCGCAACATGCTGACATCCTGCACGATGTTGCTGACGGCCTGGCTCTCCGCCGTGCCCTGCACGGGTTCGACGAATCGCCAGACGCCGTCCTCCTTCGCGACGGCGCAGCTCCACTCGGGGAACGTCAATTCAAGCCGTGAGATCTGTGATGAATCGAGACGGAGCATCTCCCGCGGGAGGAAGGACGCGGCGCTTACCGTGAAGGCGTCAGCAGAATCGGCCTTTACGACGGCCACGAAGTTCTCTCGATCGTTTCGGACGTACAGACCGGTTCCGCTGGGCGTCTGACTGCCGAAGATAAGGCGAGCCGGTTCGACCGTGCCTTCAAACTCCATTTCCACGACGGCGCGGGGATTTGCAAAGCCGTAGGTCGGAAGTTCGGCAGACTCGAAACCGACAGCCGTCATGTTTCGTACGGCCTTGATCACATCGTCGACCGCCGCAAACTCAGCCGCAGGGGCGTCTTCGGCGGGCAAACCCGCGGTAATTCTCCATGTGTTATTCTCGCTGGTCAGTTGCACTTCGCCGGCAGCGCTGCGCAGCATAACCTTCTGGGCGCGCGCTGCGCCGATGTCCGCGATCTTGCGATCGCGCAGCTCGTCGATGGATTGCATCAACTGGCGAGTCGTCGCAAGGGGAATCTGAAAGACGGCAGTCGATGCAGGATCAGCCAGCTTGGCAAAGGTGCTCTCTTCGACCGTAGCGCCGATGAGCAGTCGGAAGTTACTGGTGCGCACGTCGAACTCCGGCTCTGTCGGCTGCGTCTGCGTCGTTGCTGGCATTTCGCGCGGCACACGGGTCTCGGTCGTGATCGTGATTGCGCAGCGGGGCTGATCGAGGCCGTAGGGTCGCAGGGTAGCCGGGTTCTCATCGACAAATTTCTCGGCGTTCACGTTGGCCAGGGTGGAGAGCAGACTGCTGACCTTGCCGCTGTCGGCTCGGGCCTTCTGCGGCTGTTCGACCAGCCACCGTGTTCCGCTTTTGACGAGCGTATAGCGCGGTTCCCCCTCTGCTTCTATGCGGACCGCTTCGGCCTGCGGAAAGACCATGACCCGCTTGCCGCGGTAATCTGACAGGCCGTTTTTCAGCTCGGCGTTCAGGTCGGCCTTGGCGAGATAGATGGTCTCATCGCCCTCCTTCTGGACATAGGTATGGCTGGAAAGCCGCTGGGTCGCGCCGATCCGCAACACGTGGGTTTTACCTTCGACATCCTTGAGTTTCACGATGCGGAGCGGATTCTTGAGCGAGGTCATTTCATCGCCGGGTCGGTCGGGATCATTCGGGCCGTATGCCTTGACGTACTCCTGCCGCTTGATGCGGTCGACGTCACTGAGCACAAGATGCTGCTCGGCCGGACCGGTAATCGGCGACGTCATTTTCCACTGTTTGGCGGTGCCGACATCGGCCGTTGCCTCTTCCTGTTCAAAGCGCAGGGCCTGACCGCTGGAGGTCACAACCAGTTCAAACACCTGCACTTCACCCAGGGGTGGGTCGAAAAGCAGCCGCGTCGCCTCGGTGGACTTGTCCTGCTCAGACAAACTCGAGGACTGTGCCCACCAGACGCCGAAAACGGCAAGGATCAGGGCAATCACCAGACCGATGGTTGTTTTCGGATTCATTGTTCGGCACCGATCTCCAGTCGTATTCTCATCCGCTGTTGCAAGCTGCGGTCGTGTGCAGATTCTTTGCGTCGATCGGGAAGACCGGATGCGACAGACTTACCGACGGCGCAAGAACCAGAGAAAGATCCCTGGCAGAAAGACCACAGCCGGCCACACACCCCAGACCAGGATTCGCAGCATCGTCATGTCGCTGCCGGCGATCTGCATAACGCGCGGCACGGGCACAGGTCCTCGCGAAATCAGGTGCGGTTGACCGCTGAGCCAGTAGAGCGCGTTAACAAACAGGTCCACGTTTTCCGTCGGTGGCGGATCGAGGCGAAGCTGCTCACCTTCGGCCAGCACCGGCTGCTGCAGGTAGTCGTCGCGCACACTCGCAGCGAAGCTCATCACGACCAGCTTGCCCTTGGATTGACCGTCGACGGTCCGCTCGGCGGACATCATGATATCGAATGGGCCATTCTCCGGCGGCGGGACGATGGTCACTGCACCCTGGCTGGCCCCCTGCTGCATCTTCTCAATGATCTCAACCAGCTGGGACATGTTCGCCCCGATGTAGTTCTGACTTTCGTCGATAAAAAGAACGGTCTGTGTCCTGACACCTTCGGGTCGCTCCGATTTGGCGATCAGCGGACAAGCATCGGTGACAAGGAAGCGCGTGCCGCGCATCGGGCTGCCGATGGGATTGTCGGTGAAACCGTGCGCCGGCATGTGGATGAAGCGCTTCGGGACCACGAAAAAGCTATTGGCCTTGGTTCGATCCGGATCGATCCACGTGATTCGGCGACCATTCTCGACGGTTATACCCCAGTCACCCGCGAGCAGTGGTCCGTACCCATAAGGCGGCGTGGTCGGCGGCCCACCGAAGAAGCCGCTGCTGCGCACCTCCCAAGAGGCCATGAACAGCACCGCCGCGTCGTTGTCCAGCAGACCGCGAATGAGCTGTCGCTGGCTCTCGCCGAAGACCTGATCGGGCGACTGCGACTCCCCAAACGGACTCTGCGGCGCGGGCGGCGGAGGCGGCAGGCAGACATAGACATTGGGCACGCCCTCTTCGGGCGGCGGCGGCTCCTTGCTGGTGGCCATGTTCCAATCGACGACTTTGAAATTGGCGGCTTCAAGACGCTTTCGAAGCTCCGTCAACTGGGAGGACGGCACCCAGCTCTGCGGGGGCGGAGGCATGAACTGATTACGCTGCGGCGGCTGCGGCGGCTCGAATGCCGTGATGACGACCGTGGCAAAGGGCCCCTGACGGGTCATGGCCAAGATCGCCGAAGACAGGGCGCTGTCACCGTTGAAGGTACGTGGCGCATCCTGTGAACGAACGCCGGTGATGCTCTCGCGTACCGGCCAGACATCCGAGAAACTCACTACACGAATCTTGTCGGCGGCTTCGATCAGGACGATGTTCGGCTGTTTGAGCTCGTCGGCCATCGCGCCGAGCTTGAGTTCGGGCAGTTCGTCGATTTGACGGATTAACTGATCGATGGCGCTCACCCGCGCGGAGAACAGCGCGCCGCTGCGCGCCGCGTCCAGCAGTTCCTTCGACCCGGCATCGACACTGGACAGACCGGCAGCCAGACTGTTGAGCAATTCTTCACAGATGGAAGCGTTTTTCTCCAGGGTGCCGCAGCTGGCCCGGGCCTCGACGAGAGCACGCTGCAACTGCTGCGGATCGCCGGAATCAATGATGCCGAGGATGACGAGGCGCGACTTGGTGAGCGTTTGGCCGGCCTGCTGGAGGACGTCGGCCACTTCCATGCGCGTCAGGAGTGGGCCCATCTGCACGGAGGCCGCCCAGTTCGGATGCTGGGTGACCATCGGGTACTTTCGGGCAAACTCATCGACACGTCGAACGAGGTTCTCCAGACCTTTGCCGACGTCGACTCCTCGATCTGCGAAGGCCTTGAGCGCCGCGGCGGGATTCTTCGGTGCGGTGTCGCTGTCCGCCCCGAGCGTGCCACGCAGCGAAGCGACGAGCGACTTTGCCTCGCCGGCGACTTCGCGAAGCATGGTCAGGTACTTGGAATCGGACTTCGTACTCTCTGCGGCCAGCCCTGCCAGTTCACCCAGCCGTCGCTCAATGAGCGAAAGATGCCCCTTCACCTCGGTGAGTGCTTCCCTTGCTTTGCTCGTGGCTTCGGCATACTTGGGAATCCCGCCGGCAGGTGTGAGTTCGCGGACAGCTTCCGCCGCTTTGCGGAGCGTCTCGATATCGCTGCGGAGGGTGTTTACGATACTGGCGAAGATGGGGAAGTCACCCAGCCAGCTCTTTTCACCGGCCATGAGGGCCTGCGCGGCCATCAGCTTCTGCTGCAGGTCGGCCTGCAATTCGGTATTGAGCGAATCAAATGCTGCCAGTGCCGCCTGATGCTTGTCGCCCTCGGAGCCGAACGACGTGCTGATGCGGGAGACGAGCTTTTCGCGCTGCATGTCGGTGGTCACGAAGTTGACCTTGACATGCCGGGCGTAGCGGGTCATCTCCTCGAAGTAATCCTGCAGGCGCGAAATGTAGGTTCGTTGCTGCTCGTTCTCATCGTCCGGCAGATAGACCATCGAGATTTCGATGGGCTCTTTGTAACTGTCGAGCACGCTTTTGGTCCGCTCGCTCAGGCCGTAGTTGCCAAAAGAGGCGAGGTCCTGTCGGTAAGACTTTAGCGATGCGATCCAGTTGACCAGGACCAGCAGGCCGGCCGCGGCGATGATCGCGATCGTCACATTGGCGCCGATGCTGAATCGCCGGCCGGCGGCGCTGCCGATGGTTGAGGTCTGGTTTGCCGTTACCGCCATCGTCGAGACTCCACCACCTTGACCGTGAGGAAGAGGAAGAACGCCGTGCCGCTGAGGAAGAAGACCAGCGCCCGGGTGTCGAGCATGCCCTTGGCGAAGTCCTCAAAGCGGTAAAGGATGTTGATGTAGCCGAAGATATTTCGCCATGCGCCGCCCTGCGTAGCGGCCAGTGCGTCCACCAGGAGCGTGAATGCCCCCAGGACGCCGGCACCGACCAGCGCTGCCAGCAACTGATAACGTGTCATCGCGCTGGCAAAGAGTCCGACGGCGACGTACAGGCCGCCAAGCAGCAGCATGCCGAGGTAACCCCAGGCCAGCACATTGAAATCCGCGGCGCTGTAGCGGAAGAGCAGCACGACGTGTACGAGCGTCGCGGCCAGCAGCGCTACGTAGAACACGAGCACGCCGAAAAACTTGCCCAGCACGACTTCGACATCCGTCACCGGGGCGGTCATCAGCGACTCGATGGTGCCGGTTGCGTACTCCTCGGAGAGGGCACGCATCGTAAGCAGCGGGACGGCAAAGACCATCATCCAGGCCATGCTCTGAAGCATCGCGCGCACGGAGGCCTCTCCTCCGGGCACCAGAGTACCATCCATGAAGAGGTAACCCGTGGCCACGAGAAAGACGGCGGCGACGATGTAGGCGACAGGCGAAAAAAAGGTCGCCTGCAACTCACGTTGTGTCAGTGCCAGGACGTTGCGGATCATGCGCGGACCTCCTTGCGTGCCCGCTGTTCCTGCATCTGCTGCGCGGTAATCTGCACGAAGAATTCCTCCAGACTGCCGACTTCAAGCCGTAGTTCTCTCAGCGACCAGTTGCGTTGCTTGACCAGTTTGAAGATGTCCTCGCGCGGGTCCCGGCCGCGCTGGGTATCGATGGTCAGGCGATGCCAGCCGTTGTCGGTATGAACTTCCACACCGGTCACGCCGTCGAGCTTGCCGATCTCCTGCTTGATTTCGCTGTTGGGACCGGAGACCTCGGCGATGAGGCGGGAACCGCCGCGAATGCGCTCTTTCAACTCGTCGGGCGAGCCGGAGGCGACGATCTTGCCGGCTGCGATGATGATCGTGCGCTGACAGGTGGCTTCCACTTCGGGAAGGATATGGCTGGAGAGCAGGACGGTGTGGCGCTTGGCCAGCTCACGGATCAGGTTACGCGTTTCTCGAATCTGTGTGGGGTCCAGGCCGATCGTGGGCTCGTCAAGAATGAGAACTTTAGGATCATGCAGGAGGGCATCGGCGAGGCCGACGCGTTGCTTCATGCCCTTGCTGAGCTGGTTGATCGGACGGTTGATGAAGTCGCCCAGCCAGCAGAGCTCAGTGACCCGCCGGATTGCCGCCTCGCGGGCTGTGCGATCCAGCCCCCGAATCTTTCCTCGAAAGTTCAGATACTCGCGAACGCGGCTGTGCATGTCCAGCGGAGTGCTTTCGGGAAGGTAGCCGACGATTTTTCGCACCTGCATGGATTGGGTGAAGACGTCGTAGCCGCCGATCGTGGCGTTGCCGTCCGTGGCCGGCATGTAACAGGTGAGGATGCGCAGAGTGGTGGTCTTGCCGGCACCGTTGGGACCGAGGAAACCGACGATTTCACCTTCATCAATGGCGAAGGAAATGCCGTCTACTGCCCTCCGCTCGCCGTAGACCTTGATCAGGTTTTGCACGCGGATCATGAGACTTCCCAACCTCGCTGCCCCATTTCGACTACGTCAAAAAAACTGCCGTTCCGGCTTCGTCGGCCGCGCCATGCTGAAACATTCCGACGTCGCCAGCGGCATAGACTTCGCATCGATAATGCAACCGCTCCGGCGTCGTTCCCGACACGAACCGTGGTACGTTTAAACCTGATGGCCGTTCCGCACGACATCGACCCATTCAGCCCCTAGGATCGTGCGGCATCGCCGAGCATAGCGCTTTTATTGAAACAGGCCGCAAGCGTCAAGCCAATCTCTTCGCAGGGGTGCGAGCATTCTGCTCGCACACCCGGTCCTCTAATTGCTTCGTCGTACAGGGGTTATCGTGGACGCGCAGGCGTCCAATGATGGTGACGAATGAGAGTCGATCTCCCTGTCAGCGGTTCTTCTTAAAAACCAACGCACGCATTCTTGCAAGGTAACGATTGCGCAACATTATGGGATTACGAAGCTTGTTAACTTAGGTCGAAGACTCTACAGGACAAAATCCGCGTCATCATCCCGATCGTCGCCGGGGCCGGCGCGGCGAGCTACGATCGGTCGACTGCGCTTGGGAAGCAGGAAGATGAACGCCGCTCCGCCTGCGAAGCCGCCGATGTGCGCCCAGTAGGCCACGTTGTCGCCACGACCGAAGTAGGCAGGGAACAGATTCTGCACACCGATGTAAATACCCAGGAACATCCACGCCGGCAGCTTGATCGTGAACCAGTACCAGCCCATGGGTACCAGCGCGAGAATCCGGACCCGATGAAAAAGGATCATGTAGGCGCCCATGACGCCGCTGATCGCTCCGCTGGCACCCACGAGCGGTATCCAGCTTGCTTCAAAGAAGGTATGGGCGATGTTGCCGACGAGTCCAGTTGCTATGTAGAAAAGTAAGAACAGAATCGGCCCGAGCCGGTCTTCGATGTTGTTTCCGAAAACCCATAAATAAAGCATGTTGCCGATGAGGTGCATCCAACCGCCATGCAGAAACATGCAGGTAAAGATACTCACCCAGGCGGGAAGGGCCGCCGCCGCTTCAACGGGGATGCTTTGTCGAATGCCCAACGGACGACCGAACGGGTCTACGCGGACTCGACCGGTGCGATCCACCGCCGGCACAATCGGGGCATGGCCGGGTAACTCGGCTTTGAACTCCGCCTCGGAATGTGTGAGCTGCGCGGGAACAAAGCCATATTTCCAGATGAATGCATCGGCCTTGTCATGCGGCATCGTCACCTGGGTCAGGAAGATGGCGGAGTTGATGATGATCAGTCCGAGCGTCACATACGGCGTGCCGTGTGTAGGGTTGTCATCGCGAATCGGAATCATTCAATGCGGGTCTGCGGATAGTTGAAATATTACGAGCTTTTCGACGCGTCGAGCAGGCCCTGACAGTCCATCGGGCCTTCGCAGAGTACTTTTACAACGTGCCTGGCCGCAGGGCCGATCACTTCCAGACAGTCTTTTACGCCCTTCGGACTACCGGGAAGCAGGATAACGAGCGAGCGGCCGACCACGCCAGCGCCCCCGCGGGAGATGATCGACAGCGGTGTCTTCGAGAAGGTTGCCGTCCGCATGATCTCGCCAAAGCCGGGAAGGGTTCGGTCGAACAGCGGCTCCACGGCTTCGGGCGTCACGTCACGATTGGACACCCCCGTCCCACCGGTCAGCACGACCAGCTCACAGTCCTTGACCGCAGCAGTTACGGCCTCTCGGATGGCGCTCAGTTCATCCGGAACGATGCTACGCCGAACAACTTCAAAGCCGAGTCCGGCGAGAACCTCGGCGGCGACCGGACCTCCGCGATCCTCGGCTGCGCCGGCCGATCGGCTGTCTGAGACGGTGATGATGGCCGCTATTGGCATGGATCGATCCTAGCAGGTTGAAGGAGCATGGACAAACGTCACGGCATGCGGTCAGGCAAGAAAAATAATCAATGACAATAAATATGTTGCATACATGTGCATAGTATGCTATTATGAGGGAATGCCTCAGAAGGCCCAGCGGCAGTCCGTGATTCGTGAACTCGTGGCCGGCGGCGCCGTCGCCACGCAGGCCCAGATGCGAAAGGCCCTCAAGGCCCGCGGCCTGGCTGTGGATCAGTCGACGCTCAGCCGCGACCTTCTCGAACTGGGCATTCGCAAGGTCGGCGGTAGATACGTCATAGAAACGGCGGAGGACGCGCCGGCGGCGGAGGTCGATTTCTCGGCAGTCGTCCTGAGCTTCCTCACCTGCGGCCCGCATCAGATCGTGGTGCGGACGACGACAGGCCAGGCACAGGGTGTTTCGATCGAGATTGATCGACGTGCTGAGCCGACCATCGCGGCGACGCTGGCCGGAGATGACACGATCCTGGTACTGACGCGGAACCGACGTTCGCAGACCGTGGCGCTGCGACGGCTGGCACAGTGGTTTGGAGATAAACATGAAAAATAAGAAGAAATGCGTGCTGGCGTATTCCGGCGGTCTGGATACGTCGGCGATCACCATCTGGCTGGCGCAGCGCGGCTATGAGATTCATGCGGTGCTGGTCGATGTCGGTCAGCAGGAAGACCTGCCCGTCCTGGCGGAGAAGGCCCTACGGCTCGGCGCAAAGACGGCGGTGATCCGGGATGCAAAGCCGGAGATGTGCACCACGGTAATTCCATACGCGATCGGCCTGGGGGCGACCTATGAAGGGAACTACCGGCTCGGCACGGCGCTGGCACGGCCGTTCATCGCGGCGGAGCAGGTGCGTCTGGCCAAGGCGCTGGGTGGCGCGACGCTGGTTCACGGCGCCACCGGCAAGGGCAATGACCAGATCCGCTTTGAGTTCGCCTACCGCTCGCTGGCACCGGACTACCCCGTGCTTGCGCCGTGGAAGTGCTGGGAGCTGACCGGGCGGAAGGACATGATCGAATACCTGCATGCCGCCGGCGTTGAAGATGAATACGCCCTGTCAAAGGACTTCAGTCTCGACGAGAACCTGTGGCACCTGAGCGTTGAAGGCAGCGAACTGGAAGACCCCGAGGCGTTCGTGGATGTCTCCGAGGTGCTGCGGTCCGTCAGCGGACGATTCACCGCCGGGCCGGCGGCGGATACCGCGCCGCAACTTGTCCGGGTGACGTTCGAAGGCGGTTTTCCAGTGGCACTGGACGGCCGCTCGACCCCCCTGCCGGAAATTCTAGCCCGGCTGAACCAGTATTATCGAACGGCCGACTGGGCATGGGACCTGGTGATAGAGAACCGCTTTACGGGGATCAAGTCGCGCGGGTTGTACATCAACCCCGCGGCCAAGCTGCTCTCGACAGCGGTGGACGCGCTGGCCCGCTGCCGGTTGAACAAGCCGACCTACGACGGCTACTGCGAGCTGGGCCGGCAGTATGGTACGATGCTCTATCGTGGGGAGTATTTTTCGGATCAGCGGGTGATGCTGGAGGCGGCTGCTTCCGCCGTGCTGCGGCATCTGTCCGGCGAAGTGACGGTTCACCTTTCACCCCGTCCGTACGCGGCTCGAATTGACGCGCCCGGTGCGATTTTCCGCAAAGCGCTTTCCACCTTTGAGAAGAGTGATTTTTCGCACCAGGATGCGGGCGGGTTCATTCAGCTTGCCTGGCTGTCGCAGGTCGGACAGCAATTCGTGGAGAAGCCCGATGGCGGCATTGTGGAAACAGGATGGAAAACTGGATCCGACCTTCGAGTCGATCAACCGCTGCCTGCTGGAGGACTGGTTCCTGCTGCCGTATGAATTGCGCCTGCAGCGGGCACACGCGAAAGCGCTGCGGGAGACCTCGATCAGCCAAAGAGCCAGTACTTCAGGCGCGCCAACCGCTGCAACCGTCGAACTGCTTACCAATGAAGAATACGCTTCACTGATCAGGGCGATTGACGCTTTGGAACGAGCGTGGGTTGACTCCGAGGAAGGGGCGGATGCTGACCGCCATTCGGCAGCGCGACCTGTGACAGCAGCCGAACGCATCTCCCGCACGTCGAAGACGTGTCCGGAGTCGGATGCGGAGGACCTGCACACCTGGGTCGAAGCGGAGCTGACCGCGCTGGCCGGTGATGCGGGCCGCAAGATACACACTGCGCGATCGAGGAATGATCAGGTCGCGACGCTTCTCAAACTTTATGTGATCGATGCGGGAGAGCGCCTGGTGGCTGACCTGGCCAAGCTGTCATCGCTGTTCTGCCGGCGCGCTGAGATTTGGTCTGAACTGATCTTTCCGCTTCAGACTCATACGCAGTTTGCAGCACCGGGAACGGTAGGTTTCTGGGTGATGCGCTATGCGACGGCTCTCGATCGTGTACGGCGGCGCGTGCGGGCGGCCGTGGCTTTGTGGCGCGAGGAGTGCCCGCTGGGAAGCGGTGCCGTTGCGGGGTCTTCGATCCCGCTGAATCGAGAGATTCAGGCGAGAGAACTGGGCTTTGTCCGACCGTCGCGAAATGCGCTGGATTCGACCACCTGTCGCGATGAAGTTCTTGACTGGCTGGCGCTGGCAACGCAGGCAGCGCTGCATCTTCAGTCGTTCGCCACCGATGTGATCGCGTTTTCTCAGACGCAACCTGGTTGGACGAAGTACCCGCGAGCGTTTGCCACCGGTTCATCGATGATGCCGAATAAACTGAACCCGGACGCGATGGAACTATTACGCGGAGAATGCTGCCAGGTGGCGGCGGCCCACGGTCAGGCAGTGCTGCTGCTCAAGGGCTTACCCAGCGGCTACAACCGGGATCTGCAGTGCATCAAGCCGGTACTGCGCGGTGCCGTGGAAAGACTGCATACGATGCTGTGCCTGACGACGGCGTTCGTTGAGCAGCTCGACTTTGATCGAGAACGACTGGCGGCTTCGCTCTCGCTGGGACAGATCGGGGCCACGCTACGAATGGAACAGAAGGTGCTCGACGGCTTGCCGCTGCGAACGGCACATCACGCCGTGGCGGAGGAGCTTCTAGCGGCCGGTGCAAAGGACGATGCTGCGTGGGCGGGTCGTGTGGAACTGTATCTGACCAGCGGCGGTGCAGGTCCGTCGCAGACCCGTGTCGAAGCAGCGGCGCTGCTGGCGGAACTCAGGAAGGATCATCCAGGTCTATGACGGACGGGGCGAACAACGGTCAACGGCAACTTGGCAAGCTGCGGCGAGTGGTCGTGAAAGTCGGCAGCGCGGTCATCGCGGGCAACGGCAGGCTTCGCCCGAAGGTGATCACCAGCGTCGCAGCCGATGTGACGGCGTTGCGCGCTGCCGGGCTGGAAGTGGTCATGGTCGTGTCAGGAGCGGTCGCAGCGGGCTATGCCCCGATGGGCATGGCGTCGCCGCCCATAGAAGTCGTGGAGCGGCAGGCGGCGGCCTCGGTCGGTCAGCACCGGCTGATGGGGATTCTGTCGAAGGCGTTCAAGAAGCATCGCGTTCACGTGGCGCAGCTGCTGATGACCCCGGAGGACATCGAAAACCGCAGGCGATTCATCAGTGCCCGGCACACGCTGCAGACGCTCATCCGCCGCGGCGTCGTGCCGATTATCAACGAGAACGACGCATTGTCAGATGACGAAAACAAAGTCGGCGACAACGATCATCTGGCGGCGCTGGTAACAGGTTTGGTATCTGCGGAACTGCTGGTCATCCTCAGTGTCGTCGAAGGGCTGCGAAGTGACGGCGGCGCCGGGCCGGTCATTTCCCAGGTAGAGATCGGCTCCTCGATCGACCACCACATCAGCCACTCGAAGAGTGTCAGCGGAGTGGGCGGCATGCACGCAAAGGTGGCAGCAGCACGGCTGGCAAGTCACTGGGGCGTGCCGACGATCGTGGCCGATGGTCTTTCTGCGGGGATGCTGCCGCGCCTGATTGCAGGTGAACCGCTTGGTACCATCTTCCTGCCGCGGGAGAAGCGGCTCAGTGCCCGCAAACAGTGGATCGCACTGCGTTCCCGTTCGCTGGGATCGCTGACGGTCGATGAAGGTGCAAAGGCGGCCATCATTGAGCGCGGCGCGAGTTTGTTGCCGTCGGGGATTCGAGCCGTGCAGGGACATTTTTCGATGGGTGCCCGGGTCGATCTTCTGGACTTGGAGGGACGTACATTCGCCGTCGGCCTGGTGTCGTACTCTGCTCACGATATAGACCGGCTCAAGGGCCGAAAGCAGAGTGAAGTCAGGGACATCCTCGGCTTTGAGTACATCCGGGAGATCATCAATCGGGATGACCTCGTTGTGCTATAAAAGTTCCCCGAATCTGTGCGGGCAGATGTTTTTCCCATTCTATGAAGGCGGTAGATGCGGTTGACGATCGAGCAGATGGCAAAGGCATCCCGTGCGGCAGCCATGCAACTGGCCCGACTGACGAGCGCAGACAAGAACGCATGCCTGCGCGCGCTGGCCGATGGCATTGAAAACGGGGCTGCGAAGATTCGCGAAGCCAACGAGAAAGACGTGCGCGCGGCAAGTGAAGCCGGTCTGGGCGATGCGAAGCTTCGGCGCCTGATGCTATCCGACACCGCCATTCGGCAGATGGCCGAAGGACTGCGACAGGTGGTAGAGTTGCCCGACCCGGTCGGTCAGATCACGCGGGAGTACACGGTGCCGAACGGTCTGACCGTGCGTCGGATGCGATGCCCGATCGGCGTGATCCTGATGATCTACGAGGCCCGGCCGAATGTGACCATCGATGCCTTTGCCCTGTGCTTTAAGGCGGGCAACGCATGCATCCTCAAAGGCGGACGCGAGGCGACGGAGTCGAATCGGGTGCTCGCGGAGATGGCGCAGTCTGCTCTGTCGGCCCGAGGTATTCCGGTCGAGGCGGTGACCCTGCTGACGACGAAGGACCGGGAGGAGATCAAGTCGCTGCTTCGGCTGGAGGCATATATCGACCTCGTCATTCCGCGCGGCGGCATGGAACTGATCCGTTTCGTGCACGAACATTCCCGGATCCCGATGGTTCAGCACTTTCACGGGGTGTGCCATATTTTTGTAGATGCCAGTGCCGATCTGGATCGAGCCGTCGAGGTGTGCGCGACGGCGAAGACGAGCGGCCCGGCAACGTGCAACGCTGCGGAGTGCCTGCTGGTACACGAAAAGATTGCACCACTGTTTCTTCCCAAGCTGGCAGAACGGTTGGCGCGCGATCGGGTGGAGCTTCGCGGAGATGCGCAGGTCTGCAAGCTGGTTCCTTCGGCCAAGCCGGCGGGAGAAGACGACTGGGGGCGGGAATACCTCGATCTGATTCTTGCGTGCCGCGTCGTGCCGGATATCAGAGCAGCCATCGCACACATCCACCGTTACGGGTCCAACCACACGGACGCCATCCTGACAAACGACCCGGCCAGCATGAAACGTTTCCTCGAAGAAGTGCAATCGTCCTGCACGCTGGTGAACGCATCCACCCGGTTTAACGACGGATTTCAACTCGGTCTTGGGGCGGAGATCGGCATCTCGACGAGTAAGATTCATGCCTATGGGCCGATGGGACTGGAGGAACTGACAACGCAACGCTTCGTGGTCGAAGGCGGTTATCATACGCGGTAAGATGCAGGGCACCGTGAAGCACTAGCATGTCAGACGATCAAACGCCATCCGCGACACCTCCCGAGACATCGCGAACCCGTCGCGCTCGTCGCCGTGGAAGGCAAGAGGCCCTGCCCCGAACTCAGGTAACACTCGCCAAGCGACTGCTCTTCATCACTGCCGCAGTTTGCATACCCATAGCCCTGCTGCTGGCCGTTGAGTTGATCCTGCGCATCTCAACCGACCACGGCGGGTATCCGCCTACCATCGTCGAGGTGGGAAAGCGTGGCGACGCCACGGTCTGTATCACGGACAAACTCGGCCCTGCTTCCTACTTCTTCGCCAACAAGAGTCAGCCCGGTTCGATCGAGACCTACAGCTTCTACAAACCGAAACCGCCCAACACGATCCGCGTCTTTCTGGCAGGTGGTTCAGCAATCAAAGGTTTTCCACAGCCGATGGGCTTTGCGCCGTCGGCGTTTCTCCAGTTGATGCTGAGCGAAGTCTGGCCCGAGCACCGCGTCGAAGTCATTAACCTTGGCACGACGGCCGTCGCCAGCTTTCCCGTGCTGGGCATGGTTACCGAAGCGCTGGCTTATGAGCCGGACCTGATTGTCGTGTACTCGGGCCACAACGAGTTCTTCGGCGCCTACGGCGTGGCTTCAATGCATCGTGCCGGTAACACGCCGACCATGATGAAGATTCACAGAGCGTTGCACCGCACGGCGATCGTGCAGTGGATCGAGGGCTTTGCACGTCCTTCTGCAGCAGGCGACGGTCCGCGGACGCTCATGGAACTCATGGTCGGCCAATCCTACACCGCTCCGGACGACCCGATCCGCGATGCCGCGGCGCGCAATCTCAAGATGAACATCGGCGAGATCATCGAACTTGCCCGATTGCGCGGCGTGCCGGTCATGGTCTGCACCTTGCCGAGCAACGAGCGCGACCTGGCGCCGCTGGGTGAGAGCGACATGACGCATCTCTCCGCAGAGCAAATGACAATAGTCACGAACGCCTTGAAGGCCGCTGAGGATCTCTCCGACGCATCGCTGGCCGAAGCAAAGCTCGTCGATGTGCTGACGATCTGTCCCGAGCATGCACGGGCGCACTATCTGCTCGGCCGTGTGCGATATTCGAAAGGTCAATTTGACGAAGCGAGGCAGTCGTTTCAGCGTGCAATCGACCTTGATCCAATGCCATGGCGCTGCCCAGAGAAATCGATGCAGGGCCTGCGCGAAGCAGCGAAGGACGGCGGCGCAATCTTGTGCGATGTTCGGCAGGTCTTCCGTGAAGCGAGTCCCGGCGGCTGCATCGGATGGGAACTCATGGACGACCATGTTCATCCCGCCCTCGCCGGCCAGGCACTGGTTGCACGTGCCATTGTTCAGGCACTCATATCCATGAAGGGTACCCTTCACGTTTCAGAGGACGCCTATGCCGCGCTGCCGTCTGACGAACAATTTGCCGAACGGCTTGGCGACAACGTCTATGATCGTTACGGCGCGGCTCATCGGATCCGTGTCCTCTGCCGGGTGCCCTTCTTCCAGAAAACCAACCCACAGGCATACGAACGCTTCAACCGAATCTGCGAGGAACTTTTGAGCAAGATGCCGCATGAAATCGCGCAGACCTGCATCAAGTGGCAGGACCCGATGATGCACCCCGGCGCCATGCGTCCGATCACCAGCATGATCGGTCGCGTCCTGATCCGCATCGGGCGCTATTACGATGCAGAGAAGCTCTACGAGATTGCCACGCGGAACGTTGCCGAGTACACCTCGTGGAGTCTGGAATACAACTATTTCATGCTGGTCTGCCGCGAGCGAACAAACGGACGCCTATCTGATGCAGACCTGGCGCTCGCTCAGGAATGCATTGAACGCGGAATCCTGCTCCTCTCCCGAGGTCACAGCCCCACGGGCATGGCCGAACGCTACATCGGACGATTGCATCAACTGCGCGGTGAATGGGAAGCGGCCATCGGCTTTCTTCATGCGGCGCGTACCAAACTCACGAGCAGCGACCTGGTCGCGGTTGATCATGCACTGATACTTTCGTATGTCCGGACCGGCCGGCGCAACGAGGCCGTGCAACTGATTGAAAACGGCATCGCGAACAGCGGAGCATTCGCGGAGCATTACCGGGAGATGCGGCTGTTGCTCAATCCGGCGAATTGGAAGTCCGGCATGGGCGGCTTAGCGGATTGACTACGCGAGTCTCCGACGCTTCGAGACACGCCACCCTCGTCAATTCTTCTGGCTACGTGGTTCAGACACAGTTCATCCAAGCGAGCTGAACCGTATCGCATTCAGAGGATGAATCGCAGCATGGCCAGCAGCATCAGCAGCACGGCGACGACAAACAACCAGCGCGGCGGTCGTCCGGACTTTGGATAGACCGGCGTAATCCAATCGCCGCAGTGCGGACACTTCTGTGTTTCGATCGTCACCGGCTTCCGGCAGGTCGGGCAGGCCATGTCAGCGATGAGCAGGTCGGAGTCGGAATCGTCATACCGTCCTTCATCGGACTCATCCATCGGTTCGCGGGGATGGGGCATGGGTCCTGTTGTGTCCTTTGTTTCTATCCTGCATGGGCCTCACGTGGCGGATGGATCACTTGACCACGCGAAGCACCTCCTTGAATTGCGGATGATCGCAGCGCTCGATCCATTCGAAGATCAGCGATTCGGCTGTTGAGACGATAACACCGGCGCGGCGCATCCGTTCGATCGCCACCTGCGTATCCACCGGTCGACGAGAACCGATCGCATCGACCGTGACGAAGGGCACATAGTCGACACGAAGTAAGTCCAAGGCGGTCTGCTGGATACAGACGTGGCTTTCCAGTCCGGCAAGGATGACGTGTTCGCGTTCGGTCTGTTGCAGGGCATTTCGGAACGACTCGTCCCGCCAGCAACTGCACGTCGACTTGATCAGCGGTCCCTTGGCTTCCTTCAGGGTCGGCAGAAGACGGGCATCCGTCGGACCGAGGCCCTGGGGGTACTGCTCTGTATAAAGTACGGGGATTTCCAGAATTCGGGCCGCCCCAACCAGCCGCACAATGGCGGAGAGAATCGATTCCGCGGGACTCGTGGTCACGGCCTGAAGCATCTTCTCCTGCACGTCAACCACGACGAGCACCGCCAAAGATGCCTCTGAGAGTTGTGCATCGGTCATGGATTGCGTCCTCCTGCCCTGCCGGCGGTCAGTATAGCGCGAAGATCCGGTCATCACAATGCAAGGAATCTGTTGGACGAGGCCGTGTCAGTCGATATGATGAGGGGAGTTGCGCGTTCCGCGGTGTCCGACCATGCCGGGAGTAAAGCCGCCTTGTCGCTGCAAGGAAAAGTCGTCCTCATCACCGGCGCGACCAGCCCGATCGGTCGGCAACTGGTGGATGCGTTCGCCTCGGCAGGTGCGAGGTTGGCGCTTTGCGTTCGACGCGTTCAGGATGTGGACCCGCTCGAGCGCTCGCTCCTATCGAGAGAGATTTCCTACCTGGCAATCCCCTGCGACCTGCGCTACGAAGAAGACGTCGTGCGCATGATTCATCGGATCGTACGCCGCTTCGGGCGGATCGACGTAGTCGTCAATACCGCCAGCATCTGCGGTCCGAAGCTGCCCATCGTAAACTATCCGGTCGATCCGTGGCGGAACATCCTGGCGACCAACCTGACGGGGTCCTATCTCGTCAGCCGGGAAGTCCTGCCCTGGATGGATCGCCAGGGCAGCGGCTCGATTATCCACGTCACCAGCAGTTTGACCGAATCTTCGCGTCCGGAATGGGGCGCCTATTATGTCTCCAACCATGCCGTCGAAGGATTGACGCGGCTCCTGGCAACTGAACACCGAAACTCAGGCGTTCGGGTCAACTGCGTTGATATGGGTGCTCCGAAGCCGGATGGACCAGCACCGACCGATCCGGAATGGACTCAGGCATTTTTATGGTTGGCCGGCGACGAATCAGCGAACATCAGCGGACAGCGCATCAATCTCGCAGGTTTTAAGGTTCCCGCCTCTGGCGCTTCTTCTGTTACGAATTGAACTGTGACGACAACGATGTAAGCGGACGCGCGCGCTCAGCGAATCGATTCACGCCGCGGATCGATGTTGTGCAGCTTGATTTCGGCTGAATCGGGCTTCACTTCCGGCAGGCGCGGTCGCTCCGGTGCGGGCGACGTTTCCGCACGGCCTGACGTGAGCAGGACGGCTCCTACGAACACCATCAGTCCCTGACTGACGGCAAGAACCCATTCATGGCGCACGATCGCATAGATGCCGGATAGAGCCACACCGACGATGCCAATGCTCACGGCGGAGGTGGAAACCGTCGGCCGACCGGCGCGAACTGACGCAGCGCGATTGCCGACGAGTGCGATGACCACAAGAAGCTGTGCGAGTATTCCCAGCATCAGCCAGAGGGTATTGATCGAGTCCGATGCGGCAAGAATCCCGTTCCGGCCGAGCGCGATGTTCGAGACGATGTGCAAGATTCTCTATCCCTCAATCGACATTGCCTGGAAGACTGACGCTGCACGCCTTCGCGGCGACGGGCGAAAGTCGTTTCAACGTGTCGCCAATGACCTGCTCCCGTAACTTCGCAATTGCTGTTCGATCACATGCGGCGGATCTTCATCGAACCCTCCGTACGATCGCATTTCCTCCAATGCCTTGTCTGCGGGCCAGCCCTGGCGTTCAATTCGGTAGAGCGCGCAGAGATAGCCCGTGCGATGGCGTCCGGCTGAACAGTGGATCAGCACCGGTTGATTGCGAGGATCGTCCACACAGTCGAAGAATTGTCGGACTTCCTCGTCCGTGATCTCGCGGCGACCGTCGATTTCGATATGCACGACGTTCAGACCCATTCGCCGGGCCTCTTCGATCTCATCTGGAACACGGCTGCTGTCACCCGCCCTGACGATCAGGACGGTTCGCAGGTCGAACTTGTCTTTCATGTTACGAATCTGCATGATGCTCGGCTGGCTGCTGCGATAGAGCACCCCTTCTTCGACGACGGCGAATCGCTTTGGCAGCGTTCGGGACCCTACGTAGACCGATGCACCGACGGCTGCGCCGCCGAGCAGGAAGACCCCCAGCAGCAGTACCCTGCGGCGGACCGGGCGAGTATGAGAAGTTGACGCTTGCATTGATACTGCAAGAAGCATAGTCGCTCCTGATTGCGCTCGCAAATCGTCCCGATTCACACCGTTGCGCCCTGTGATCAAGTCTGCCGCTCGAAGATCAGACTGCACGGCGATGAAGGAGAACGAGAAAGATCGGTACGCCGATGATAGCCGTGATGACGCCGATCGGCAGGATCACGGCGCCGAGCGACTGACCGGTAAAGGCACCGGCCCAGACCATGGCCAACTGCGAGACCCAGTCGCAGATGGACAGGAAGACTCCGCCGAGCATGGCGGACACGGGAAAGAGGATGCGGCAGTCCCTCCCGACGAGCAGTGCTGTAACATGCGGCACGACGAGTCCGACGAAGCCGATGGGACCGCAGATCGCGACGACGCAGGCGGTGGCCAGCGATGCGGCCAGGATGCACACAAACTGCAACCGGGAAACATGGACGCCGCGCGTGGTGGCCAGGTCCTCGCCAAGCATGTACTGGTTGAGCGCCCTCGCGGACAGTAGCAGTACCACCCATGCCGGAATCATCAGCGGCAGATTGGATTGCCAGTGAAGATTGCCGATCGTATCGAGCGAGCCCATCATCCAGCGGATGATCTCGAAGGTCTGGCGGACCGTGGAAAGCGAGGTGACGAGCATCATCATCGCTGAACAGAACATTCCCAGTGTCACGCCGGCCAGCAGCAACTCGTTGGTGGTCAGGCGTCGTGTCCCGCGCGTAAAGAGAAAGACGATGCCGATGACGGCCATCGCGCCGGCAAACGCACTGCCGGTGATCGCGGAAATGCCCAGCACGGAACCGGTGAGGCCGAACCGAATGGCCAGCATCGCCCCGAGAGAGCCGCCACTGGCGACGCCGAGGGTGTATGGCGTGGCCAGGGCATTGCGAAAGAGCGTCTGAAAGACTGCCCCGCAAAGCGCGAGCGTGATGCCGCATTGCATTGCAAGGAGGGTCCGCGGCAGGCGCAGGCGGAAACCGATCTGATAGGCGAGGGGCGGCCTTTCCTCTTGCCGCTGGGCCAGCGAACGCCACGCATCGAGGATACCTACGCTCGAAGATTGATTGCCAATTCCCGGCGAAAGCAGCAGAACGACAAGCATCATCGCCCCGCAGGATGCCAGCAGAATGATGTAACGCCGACGATCGAGCAGGGTCATGGGTGCGGCCCTCCGGATGGAGTGCCGATTCCTTGATTGCGGCTCGTACGAGAGTCAGCATCTGTTGCAGCATCAACATGATCGATGGCCGAAATCGGTGCGATCCATCCGCCATGTTCGGATGCGAGCATTGCGAGCTTTACCAAGTAAACCGGTTCGAGCACTTCCGGCGTGATGACCTCGCGCGGTGCGCCCGCGGCGATCGGGCGGCCGTTATCGAGCAGCAGGACCCGCGAGCAGTAGCGTACGGCCAGATTAAGATCGTGCGTAACGAGAACGATCGCCATTCCCACTGATGCGAGCGCAGTCGCCAGTTCACAGATTCGAAGCTGGTGGCACAGGTCGAGAGCCGACGTCGGCTCATCGAGCAGCAGAATTCCCGGCTCCTGTGCAAGAGCCGCCGCGATGTGTACACGCTGGGCCTCACCGCCGGACAACGTCGACAACGGACGATCCGCGAACTCCAGTGTCTGTGTCGCGACCATGGCACGCTCGGCAATCTGGATATCCTTCACCGTCTCAAACAGCCCGAGCTGCCGATGAGGGTATCGTCCCATGAGCACGATCTGTCGAACCGTCAGCGCAATCTCGCGCGGGGGGCTCTGCGGCAGGAATGCAATGCGAGCAGCGCGCCGGCGAGGTGGCCAGTCGAAGACAGGACGGCCGTCGAGAAGTACGCGACCGCTCACCGGCGATGCGAGCCCTGCCAGAAGCCGCAACAGGGTGCTCTTGCCTGCGCCGTTCGGCCCGAGTATTCCCCAGACCTGGCCCGGTGAAACGCGCAGCGAAACATCCTGGATAAATCTCGGCCGACGCTCGAAACCGAAGCACACCGACTCCGCGCTCAAGATGGTTCGGTCAAGCTCAGTCAAGCGCTGCCTCCGGATGCAGGAGCTTGGCCACCCTGCGGATCGTTTCGACGATTCGCGGCGACGGGATCAAGACGTTTTCGTCAAAGAGGAAGTACACCCGCTGCCGGTCCACGGCAGGCAAGGTACCGAATTGCTTCCACTGACTTAGCAGCTTCCCTCGCAGTTCGGGCGTGTCCTCCCGTTCCGGAAACACTTCGATGATGACCTCCGGTTGCGCTACCAGAATCGCCTCCTGCGAGATGCTCGGATACGCCGAAGCCAGTTCGCGAAAGATGTTCTCGCCACCGGCAGCAGTGATCAGATCATCGATGAAGGTGCCTTTCGCGCCGGTCATAACCGAGCCGATGGACTGCGTGTCTCTTGCCAGCGTCATCAACACGCGCGGCCGCGGGCGACCTTCCATTGCTGCGAGGATGCTGCTTAAAGTTTCACGCATTCGGTGCTCGGCTTCCAACGCCTGCGGACTGCACTCCAGCAACTTTCCCAGTTCGTGCAGCGTCGTATAAATATCATCCAATCGCTCTGTCCGGTCCCGGTAGAGCGCGATCCCGTTTGACGCGCAGAGCTGCTCTACACCGCGCTGCGCGCCGCGCAGAACGATCAGATCCGGAGACAGTCGCAGCATCAGTTCGAGGTTGGCGTCGAACAGGCCGCCGACTTTGGGCAGCTTGCTCACCTCAGCAGGCCAAAGACAAAAGTCACTGACCGCAACGAGTCGATCTGCTGCACCAAGTACCCCGATGATTTCCGTCGAATTCGGCGAGATGGAGATGATGCGACGCGGTGAAACCGGTTTCGTCGATGCGGCTTGCTCCTGACGCGATTCACACCCCAGCAGCACCAAGCAAGCGGCGCACATCCATCCGGCGTGCCCACGCTTTCCCGTTCGCACTTTATCGTTGCACCACATGGATCGGTTCTCTCGTGTCTGCGGACCACGTGCATGTTAACCCCGAGCGTGCGGCCGGGAAAACGCGCAGAACACTTCGTGCTCGCATTGGCCGTTCGCACTCCTCCCACTCCGCAGAGGCGGCACGATCCCGCAAGTCCTCGCCGGATGCACGATTCACTCTGCCGCGATACAATCCCGCGCATGGCAAAGGTTCGTGCGTTGGTATTGCGTGCACCCGGGATCAACTGCGACGAGGAAACCGCCTTCGCCTGGGAAAGGGCCGGCGCGACTGCCGAGCGCATCCACGTCAATCAACTCTTATCCGAGGCGACAAAGCTGGATGCGTTCTCCATCCTCACCATTCCGGGCGGCTTCTCCTACGGTGACGACATCGCCAGCGGCAGGATTCTCGGCAATCAGCTGCGCCACCATCTGGGTGACCACCTCCAGGCATTCGTTGATCGCGGCGGTCTTATCCTGGGCATCTGTAATGGCTTCCAGGTACTTGTGCGCATGGGGCTTCTACCCGGCGACGACTGCGAAGCGACCGTGACGCTGGTGATGAATGACTCTGCGCGTTATGAAGATCGCTGGGTGCGTTGTCGCGTTGAAACCGATCACTGCCGCCTGCTCGACACGGGAGAGGAGTTTGACTTTCCCGTGGCGCACGGCGAAGGGAAAATACTGATCCGAGGTGGATCACAGGGCGCCTCCGAGCTGAAGCAAAAAGGACGACTCGCGCTGACGTACATCAGTCGAGACGGCTCGCCTGCGAAGTTCCCGGAAAACCCCAATGGCAGTATTGAAAACTTGGCCGGATTGACAGACCGTACGGGCCGCATCCTCGGGCTTATGCCGCACCCGGAGCGTAATCTCTTCAAGTGCCAGTCTCCCGCCAAAAACCGCGTTTTCAATACTGAAACTGCCGGTTCCAGGTTCTTCCGAAGGATCATCGAGCGGCTCGTCTGATCGCTCGTCCTGTGTTGCGCGACGACCGCCGGGGTATCTGATACAGCCCCGAACGCGCTGACGACGATACTTCCCCATGACTCCGATTTGCGTCGCTTCGCCCGGCAGAATGTGGCGCCTGTCCGCCGATCGTGAGCTGCGCGCATCCTCAGTGAGTCGTACTCCCTGCTCAGGTCGTATTTCTCGCGACACAGCGCTCGCACACGTCACCGCAACTCGCGCGACTCGGCTTCACGAATGCTGTTGTCAACGACGTGCGATTCGATACAATCCCGCTGTTTACTTGATCACCAGACAAGGAAGTTGCTTATGTCATGCTGCTCACGGATGAGTCGTTTGATGCTGGTCTGCCTGTTCCTCTGCCTGGGGGCCGGCTGCGGCAAGTTCCCTTCACCCTTTAGTGTCAAGGATCGTTCGCCGCGCTCGCAACCCGACACGCCTCTCGATCCGCCGAACACCTATCCCGAATGGGCTTACGACGCACCGCAATACGTGCGACCGCCGCAGGAGCTCACACCGGAACCCAAGGTCAACAGCAGCGACCCGCTTCACTACTTCACGAATCAGAAGGTCGTCATGGTTCGTCGTCCTGAAGGTTATCAGCCCGAAGATATCCCGCGCGTCGCCGTCTGGTGGACGGACAACAACGGCTTCCACTGGAACAAGGCAGGATACTTCGGCCGACAGCAAACTTTCTTCGCTTTCGAAGTCGAGGAGGACGGCGACTACGGAATTCGCTTCGTTGGTCCCGGACAGGACCCCGCCCTGCATTCACTCCCCTACCCGGAGCGCGTCTATCACGTGGACACCGTTCTGCCGGATGTGGATGTGCACGTCGAGCCGGAAAAAACCTGGTATCACGTCGGTGAAACAGTGACGATCTCCTGGCGCGCCGCTGATTATCATCTCGTCGAGTTTCCGGTCCGCATCGGTCTGCTCTATGACTTCACGGCGCAGAACGACCCAGCCGTGGAGATTCAGCGCGACCTGCCTGATGAAGGAGTGATCAGCTTCACCCTGCCACCCGAGGCCCTCGATCACGAAGTGCGATTCCGCGTCGATGCAATGGATCGCGCCGGCAATCTGGGGATCGCAATCTCCTTTGCGCTTCAGGTCGTACCCGAGGAAGACAAAGATGTGGATGAACTCGTCCGCGCGCCCGACAAGAACTCGCCAGCGTCGGAGATGCTAGCTTCGACTGCTGATGATGAACTCCTTCCGGTGCGCTCTGGTGAAAGCTCAACTGCACCCGGTAAGAAGCAAAACACTGCGCAGACGCTGTTCACGGATGACGATTTCCTTTACGCGGAAGACCTTGATCCAGTCTCGCCTGGGTCTCTGAAGAATCAGAGCGCCCTTCCGATGGCCACCGTTGCCGCGCGGGCCGCTGACCCGGAGAGAGGTCTTCAGTGGGATGCCGCGTCTACGGGAGCAACTCTCGGGACTTCGCCCTGGTCGCGGCCTGAAAATGATATAGAAGCATCGCCCGGCAATCCGGTCGGACGAACTCCGCTTCCTGCAAACTTCGGCAGCGGCAACGCATCTGGCCTCTCCGCGGAGGATCTGACCGCTGTGGATGGATTGCGACCGTACGAACCGACTTCCCCCTCGGTACGCGATATCCTTCCGGCATCGTCGGACTTCATCTCCATGGGTGAGACGCGGTCGGCACAGGCGGAGAACGCCCTGCTGGCCGCCTGGGGCATCACCCATTCTGACAATCTGCTCGTGCCAATGCCGGCCACCGTACAAGCGACGCCCACGATCAAGGAAATGCTGATCGCGCACCCCTGGCGCACCCTTCACGGGGTCTTTCCGCTGGCGATGGATACCATCTGGTCATTGCCGCGGCCGCGATTTGCCTCCGATGAGCTCAATCGAATTCTGAGCGGCAGCTATCTCGCGGATGGGCGATTCCCTTACCCCGTTGCCGAGCCGTCATCGATCGGCGGCACCGTGGTCAGCGTGCCTGAAGAATCGCTCGGGAATCAGACGCCGACACGACCGTAACGTCGCAACAAGTCAGACGGTCACGACAAGCTTGCCGAAGAAGTCGCCGCGCTCCATCTGCCGGTGCGCCTCGGCCAGCTGGTCGAGCGGTCTTGCCTGTGCAATGATCGGCCGAACGACATCGCGTTGGGCCATGGCCCATGTCTTGTCGATCTGCTCCTTCTCTGCGTAGAACTCGACGACACCCTGAATGCGTACCTCTCGAAAGAGCAGATTCGAGATGCGCAGCTTTGCATCGAGCCCACCCACCATGCCAATGACGATCCACCGACCTCCGAGGGCCAGTGCGTCGAGCGACTGTGCCGCTGAATCACCCCAGACAGGGTCGAAGATGACATTCACGCCCCGGCCGCCGGTAACTTCCCTGACGACCTCCTCGAAGTTCTGCCTCTTATAGTTCACCGGGAAGTCGCAATGGAGAAGTTCCCTCGCCTGAGCGCACTTCTCATCGCTGCCCATCGTGGCTATGACGGTCGCCCCCATGGACTTGGCCGTCTGAATCGCAGCGGTGCCTGCACCACTGCCGCCGGCGTGTACGAGAACGACCTCTCCGGGACGGACAGCGGCATACTCAGCCAGTCCTCGATACGCCGTCAGATAGACGCAGCCGAAAGCGGCGGCTTCTTCAAATGAATATTGTTCGGGCTTGGGACGCAGGCAATGTGCCGGCACGAGTACCTTTTCGGCGAAACCGCCGGGACGCGTGATGCCGAGGATGTCGAGCTTCCCGCGGGCCTGCGGACCGGTGACTCGCGCATCGACCACCACGGCCTGGCCGGGTTTCCAGTCGCTCACGCCGTCGCCGACCTGATGCACTTCACCGGCCATGTCAAAGCCGCCGGTGTGGGGCATGCGAAAGCCGGGCATGGATGACGCCCCGCTGCGAAGAAAGATATCCAATCGGTTAAGTGCCGCTGCCCGGACGCGTACAACGACCTCGCCGGGACCCGCCACCGGATCGGGAACTTCTTCCACCTTCAGCACTTCCGGGGCACCGGTCTCGTGATAGCGAACCGCTTTCATCTTAAAAACTCCGACTGCCTTGGAAGGTCCGGCATTTTCCCCGGCCATTACGCCAGACTGGCGAGATAGGCCTTGTTGGACTCGTACTTGCCGAGTTCTTCCACCATCGTCTCCACCTGCTTCTGCGGTTGCATGGACATCAACCGCCGGCGAAGTCGGGACATCTTCTCATAATTTGCCGGGCCCAGGAGCAGTTCCTCCTTGCGTGTGCCCGATTCGGCGAGATTGATCGCCGGCCAGATACGGAGGTTCGCCAGTTCACGGCTGAGAATCAGTTCCATATTTCCGGTGCCCTTGAACTCCTGAAAAATATATTCATCCATACGGCTTCCGGTATCGACGAGCACCGAAGCAATAATGGTCAGACTGCCGCCGTCTTCGATTTTCCGTGCCGCGCCGAACATCTGCTTCGGATACTCCATCGCACGGATGTCCAGACCGCCGGTCATCGTGCGGCCGCTGGAGCCGACAATGTGATTGAAGGCCCGCCCCAGTCGCGTGAGCGAGTCGAGGAGGATCAATACGTCCTCGCCCATTTCCAGATGCCGCTTGGCCTTGGCGATCATCAGCTTGGAAATGCGGGCGTGATTCTTCGCGTCGCTGTCGTTGCTCGAGAAGACAACCTCCGGCGAGCCGTGCTGCCAGCCGGCGCCCTCCTTGCAGACGATGCGCTTCATTTCAGTGACTTCCTCGGGCCGCTCGTCGATTAGGAGCATCATGAGGAAGATTTCCGGATGATTGACCTTGATACCTGCAGACATCTGTTGCAGGAGCACGGTCTTACCCGAACGTGGCGGGGCCACGATCAGTCCGCGCTGTCCCTTGCCGATCGGCGCGAGCAGGTCGACGATGCGCGTGGACATCGGCCCGCCCGCTGTTTCAAAAAGCACCTGCTGAGTCGGATGCACAACCGGCAGTTCGTCAAAAGGTTTGAGGGTCGCCCATTTGCCCGGATCCATGCCGCAAATGGTTTCAATGCGCTCCAGCGCAGCAGGCCCCCTGCCTTTTCGGCCTCGCCCGATGTGGCCGCTGATGGTTTCACCACCCCGCAGCTTCAAGCGGTTGATGAGGTCCGGCATCACTTGTGGGTCGTTTGGACCGGCGGTGTAGTTCCTTGCCGGATCGCGCAAGTGGCCGGGGCCTTTCTCCGCAAGTTCAAGGGTCCCGGTCACGAGACCGTTCGTGGTGGTCATTGATTCATGCTCTCCAATAGCTCCGGGGGCCCCGTGTACGATTGCCTGGCCCCGGCTCGGCCAGTACATGCAGCACGGCCGGGCCTGGCTTCAGACCCCAGACGTCGTCAGGCCTCGCACGCTTCATCGGAGCAAGAAGCCCGAAGGACTGCTGGACAACCTAGTATCTGATCTCGAAACCGTGAAACGATCCCGTGGCCGGCGACTCCCGGGATTCTTCATGGCGGATGCACCCCGCCATCGCTTCACGCAAGGCCGCGAGATATCGATCGATGTCCGGCGGGTCGCCTTCGATCACTGCTTCAACACGGCCATCTGGAAGATTCTTCACGTAACCGGTCACGGCGAATTCGCGTGCCACGCTCAGCGCGGTGTAGCGAAACCCCACCCCCTGCACTCGGCCGGTAAACCAGACGGACTGGCGAATCTTCGACCCGCCGCTCACGCGCACGCCCCTTTGTGCAGGAATACCCCAGCAGCAGCAATCCTATCGGCCCGGATCGAACCGTGCAACTGGCCGTTGCGCGGACGTTTGTTGTGGTCCATCAAGAAGCCGGGAACAATATTCATGTGTCGAGCCGGGTTCTTGCAGCACTCGTCCGGAAGAATTATCTTAATGAACATCCTGATAGCTGATGCGTATCAAAAGTAACCTGTGAGATTCGCTATGTACAAGAAAAGAAAGCTCGCCCTGGTCAAACATAAAAAGCGACAGGCCCGCCTGAAGGCAAAGCTGCGGGAAATGAAGGCCAAAGGCAAGAAGGTCTGATTGCCCCTCTATCTTTTGGCTGTCGCGGACTGGCAACGCTGATTTACAACGCGCCGATAAACCAGTATTCCGCATCTGTCGAGCGCGATCATTATCTCGATTGATCGGACAGCTCTCCGTTCCCGCTTACTCCGCGTTGACGTGGACTGATTTACCTCTCGCTTCGGGCCGCTTGGGCAGCGTCAACTCGAGCACACCGGCCTTGCAGGTCGCGCTCACGGAATCCTCCTGAACTCGGGATGGCAGTTCGATGCGCCGGCAAAAACTGCCGTAGCGACACTCTGCACGGAGCTGACGCTGGTCTTCACGAAGCGACACGGCGGACTTCTTGCACCCCTTGATGGTTAATACGTTTTCCAGAATCGAGACATCGATCTCCTCCGCCGACATGCCGGGCACTTCGACGCGAACCATGAATGCCTCGGGTGAATCGATCACGTCCAGTGCAGGCGCCCAATCCTGACCATCCAGCGGTGCCGTGGATAGGCCGCCGTGCCACACGCGATCGAGCAGTCGGTCGAACTCCTGTCGCATGTTTTGTAAGGAAAAGGGCAGATCGCTCGGAAAAGGGATATTCGCCATGGCAGAGCTCCTTCGCGAAGGGTGCGTATCGAAAGCGCGCCGGCAAACAGAAATCCGGCGGGAAGATTCTTCCTGTCTTATTCTAACGCGCCGCGCTGGCGGCGCGCCTCATAAAAAAAGAGCGCCGCGGTCGTTGCCACATTCAGACTGTCTGCACGCCCGAGCATCGGTACGCGGGCGTGCTGCACTTCGGAGGATGTCCAACGGTTTGTCAGCCCCTCGGCCTCACCTCCGAACACCATCGCAACCCGGCCGGTAAAATCGATCTGAGTATAGAGCTGCGTCGCGACGGGAGATGCGGCGACCATTCTGAAAGCATGCTCACGCAACCAGGTAATGCATGCAGCGACAGGAGATTCAACAAGCGAAATGCCGAATACGGTTCCCATGCTGGCTCGGATGACGTTCGGGCCGTAGATATCGGTCTTCGGATCAACCGCGATAACCAACGAGATGCCGGCGGCGTCGGCTGTTCGGAGAATGGCTCCCAGATTTCCCGGTTTCTCCAGTCCCTCCACCACGGCCACCAGCGAATCGACACTCAGCACAAGATCATCTAACGTCGTCTTCGGCCGCCTGGCGACAGCCAAGAGCCCGCCTGTGCGATCCCCATAGCGGAGTTTGTCGAACACGCTTTCACTGACCTGCGTGAGACGTACGCCGACAGATTCGATGCGAGAAAGAAGCGCACGAGCGTCCTGTTCATTGGCGACATTCTCTCGAGTGGGAGGCGATTCCGTAAGGAGCTGGTCACAGTAAAAGACTTCTTCGATTCCGACGCCGGCATCTACGGCACGGCTGATTTCGCGCACGCCGTCGATCAGAATTCGCTCACCCTCGGCGCGACCGCGCCGACCGCGCAATCGAAGCGCTTCCTTGACGCGGGGGTTGCCGGTGCTGGTGATGATGAATTCCGGTTTCATGAAGCTGCCGGGAAGATCGTTGGTTGCCGTGAAGACATAGATACGGGCCGCTCCTGATCAGTAGTTGCTCCATCGTACGGCGGCTGCGGCATGACGATAACGAATCAGCCAGTTGACTATCAGGAGAATACTGCCACCGAGCAAGACCGCCACCTCCCACTCCATGGAGAAGATCATGTATCGCGGAAGCCCGATGCTGGTAGTCAAATCTGTGATCCACTCCCCATACATCATATAGGTGCTGATCAGGAAGCCGTTGTAAATAGCCAGCACCCACAGATAGGCCGATTCGTAACAGATGATCGCCCGCCCCCAGTCGCTCGACGGCAGCACTCCCTGAACAATCCACCATGACATGACCGCAGCACCGACGAGCCGATGGATCCCCCAGCAGCATAGGGTGATCAGGAATCCGCTGATGATGGGTATTGCGGGAAACTCCGGAAAGCTGACATATCGGTCATGCAATAGCATCGCAGCAAGCCAGCCGGCGCTCAGCACAGCAATGACGGCCGCCTGAGGTCGCGCGAATCGCTCGCCGTACTCGCGCGGAACATGCATCTTCAGCGCTCGATAGAATTTCTCCTGGTCCAGCACGATCTGAATGACCGTGCGGACGCCCGTCGCGAAATTCATCGAACGCTGCCAGCCGACCCCCGGCCTCCGCTCAGGCGAGAGTGAGGCGGCGACGAACTCGCCGCACTCCGGGCAGCGCGCATCCTCGGGCTGTGCCGTCAGGTCGTAGCCGCACTTTTCGCAACGCGGAGGAAATTCGACCGCCTCCTGCGGCAATGCAACGGCCCGCGCCGCGCGGCTGACCCAGGCCACCTGCAAACAGAGGCCGCCCAGGACGAGAATCACCAGTCCGAATTCGTAGCCCTGTAGTCGTGCTGAGTCGTTCGCGTCCAGGTAGTTCAGGACCGTTACAATCACCGATCCAATGAGTGCCGTCAGAAAAAAGACCACGCCTACGCAGGAAGTCGTCGCAGAAAAGGCCTGACGAATCGAACGTGACACCGGACCGCCGCCATGAACCGTGGGGAGAAGCAGCCACGTTTCGATTGCCAGAATACCGGCCGGGAGAATCCCATAAAGCAACGCCACGAGTGCGGCACCTGAGAAGCCGCCTTCAGGATGCCATTGCGTCCATACTTCGGCCATGCTGTAAGTCGATACCGAGGATTGCATCTGACCGGGACCGGTCGGCATCTCCCAGGCACGAACGACTGTACTGCCCCACATGTGCAGATAAACCATCGTGGCTCCGAACAGCAGGCCCCCGATGAACAGGAGCACGATGCTGCCGGCTCGAGGTCCCTCGGCGACGTAACGCGAAGCTCGGGAGGGTGAAAGGCAGTAGAGAAACGGAGCGGCCAAAGCAGAACGCCACGATGAGTCCGATGTCCGGGCCACGGAGTCGCTGGTCAGTGTACGATCCATGCGATGACAGCCCCGATATCGCCAAGGTCGAACGGCGCAAGAGCACACGCGCGAGCGGAAACTCAACCCCGTGATCCTATTCTATCGTCGGACGTCTCGTCGTGTTCGTTGAAACACCCGGAAGACGGGTAGAACAGGATGGCACACTTCTACTCAATACGAGCAGGACCGCGTTTCTCGAACTCCTCCGGATCACGAATGGATTCCAGTGAGAAGTGGCACGTCGTACGACCGTAGAGTGAGCCGCCCATGCGGCCAACGGCTTGCAATTTGTCGGGGTCGCAGACCATGTCGCCGTCGAGCAGCACCGCTTCGTCTACGTGGACGGCGATCACGTCACCGAAGACGGCTTGGCCAGCGCCGGGACCTTCGCCGAGCGAGATGATGTCCCGCAGGCGGCACTCGATGTTGACCGGGCTTTCCTTGACCAGCGGCGGACGGACGCGCATCGCAGGGGTGGGCGTGAGGCCGCTCTTCTCAAACTCACTAACGCCATACGGAAACTCGGTGCTGCAGATGTTCATCCGCTCTGCGATCGATTCGGTGACCGTGGCGATCACAAACTCCTTCGACACACGAATGTTTCGCAGGGTGTCTTTCGGCTGGCTGTGGCGATTGAGCGCGGGCGAAAAGACAATAACCGGCGGATTGGCGGAGAGCATGTTGTAGAATGAAAACGGGGCGAGGTTGACCGCTCCGGCTTCACTGATGGTAGAGACGAAGGCGATGGGCCGCGGCTGGACAAAGGAGAGGTACAGCCGGTGCATGGCTCGCCAGGAGTGCTCGGTATTCGCAAGGTCGATGTACATGGCGGTATTGTAGAAGAAAGGGCTTGCGATGCCATCTGCAGACCCAGACGCCAGTAAAAAATAATGATGTAAAGATTACGGACGTGTAGAGCTGCAACGCAGATAAGAGCTGAACATGCACATGTCAGCCGTCTGCCGCAGCGCCATACGACCTCGCCCCATGTTCACCTCTCGCGACGATCGCACAACGCCCTACACATCAGGCATGCGGCCGCTCGTGATCCACGCGGTTCTCCAGCGCGCCCAGTTCGTCGATCTCCAACCGCACGACGTCGCCGTCCTTCAGGAATCGCTTCTGTTCCGCGCCGCAGCCACCGCCGACCGTGCCGCTGCCGAGCACATCGCCAGGATAAAAAGTGCGGGCGCTGCTGGCGAAGGCAACCATCGCCTCAAAAGTGTGCTGCACGACGCCGTATCTGCCGTTGGTCCACTGTTCGCCGTTGACGAAGGCCCGCATGCCCAACGCCCCGAGGTCCCTGATCTCATCTCTCGTCACCAAATAAGGTCCCAGCGCACTGCCGAAGTCCTTGCCCGGCGCCGGCCCCATATTGATCGGCATGACCTTTGTTTGTCGCGCCCGAGCGGAGAGGTCGTTGAGGATTGTGTAGCCGACGATGGCGTCGCGGGCGGTCTCGATGGTGGCATTGCGAATGGTCTTGCCGATGACACAAGCCATCTCGCACTCATAGTCCATCCGCTCCTCGCCGGGCGGGAAGTGCGCCGTCATACCGTGGCCGATGAAACTCGTGGCATTGGAATTGTAATACGCCGGCACCTCGTACCATTCAGGCACAATGAAATCGAATCCGCGGCTCTTACGCATGGTCATGACATGCTGCTCGAAGGCGTAGAAATCGAGGTACTGCAGCGGCCTCAGTACGCAGGGGCCGAAGAAAACGAACTCCGGCGATTGCCCTCCCGCCGAAGGCAGCTTGCCGATCTCAGCCCGCAATGCGGCCCACTCATGGAGCCCGGCGACACAGGGGGCCAGTACTCCTGCGTATTGCGGCGAATGGATGTCGTGGTGTTTCGCTGCAAGGTCCGTGATGTCGACAATCTTGCCGTCGATCAGCACGCCAAGCCGTGCCGCAACAGGCATTCTCCGCGCGAGGTCTTCGGCTCTTTCTTTCTCTGAAAAGTAAAACTGACAAAGGCGCATGGTGTGCTCCTGACTGGTGCCGAATCAATGGATCAAACGTGGAACTATGATCGTTCAGAACCTGGCGGATTGCAATCCGCCGGCCAGCTACGGAGAGAGCAGGATATGGCATGCAGGATGAGCAATTATTCCTTCTGCGCCGCCTCGAAGAGGGCGCGGAAGTTTCCTTCGCCAAACCGTTGGCAGCCACACCGCTGAATCAGTTCGATGAACAGCGGTCCGGCGTGCGGCCGGCGAAACTGCACGGCCTGATCCTGGCAGAAGGCCTGAAGCAGATAACCGCTCTTGTCGCCGTCGGCGAGAATGCCCCGGCTGGCCAATTCCTCCACCGCGTGCCCAAGCTGCGGCACGCCCTGTGCGGCCAGTCGCCCCGCGAGTTTTTCGTAATAACTCGGCGGCGTCAGCATGAACTGCACCCCGCTCGACCGGGCATGCTCGACGGCCTGCACCAGATCATTCACGGCGATGGCCACGTGCTGGATGCCGGGGCCGCGATTGACGTCGACGTAAAGCTGTATCTGCGATTGCTCAAAGCGCGGGCGGAGCGGCTCATTCGTTGCGATTCGTACACCGCTCGCGGCGTCGCCCATGGCGATGGACTTGAGGCCACTGCCGATTCCCGGGCGAATGTCCTCCGTGTGAAAGGCCACATCCCATTGCCGCGTGAACCCCATCACATGCTCGTAGAATGCAATGACCGGCATCAACGTGCGCACGTTCGCCGTCAGATGATCGATGCTGCGGATACCCAGCGGGTTAAAGGATGCGTCGAATGCAGCGCTAACCTCCATGCCCGGCAGCAGACCGGCATTGCTAGCGTCAGAGTCCACGAAACCAAAGTCCACATCGCCCAGCGGTGTGGCGATCGTCAGTTGGCGAAATCGCCCGTCTCCCAACGGCTCCTCACGGACGTGGTCGATCGGCGTCGCATGACGCTCCAGAAGCTGCTCCTCGGTTTGGCAAACATCCTGTACGAGGAAGTTCACCCGTGAGAGCCCCTCCGGGTGTTTCTCAAGGTAGCGGCGCACGGCCGAGCCCGCATGGACGGCTTCCTGCACGACGAGGCGCAGATCCCCGCAGGCCAGAAGGTACCGGCGCGTGCCGGTTGTTTCCATCATTGTGCCGGTACTGACGGCGATCTGCTGAAAGCCCAGCCCCTGGGAGAAGTAGGCGAGCCAGGGCGCGGCGTCGTACACCGACACTTCAAGACTATGGAGCCGCTGAATCCCGAGAGACGGCCTGGACATGATCGCACTCCCTCGCGAAGTAGTTACCGCAATGCGCCGAGTCGGCTTGTGACACCGCCGCACCGGACGGGAGTGTAATGGGCTTCCGTGATGGCGTCGAGAGGTTTTTGCCAGGGTGCTCAAGGGGGCGCATGGACTCCCCAGGAAGACCGGCTCCGTTAACGAACTGCTGAGTACTGGATTCAGTGTGCGGGAAGATGCTCGACGAGGTGGTCGATCTCCTCTTCGGTGTTGTAGAAGTGCGGACTCGCGCGGAGACGGCCTTCGCGGGCGGCAATCACCGTACGATACTCCTGCCGCAAGTGAGAGACAATGCGGGCATGGTCATGCGTCGCGGAGACGAAAGCGACGATGCCGCTGGCCTCCGACAGCTCCCGTGAACTGACCACCCGATAGCCCTTTTCCTGAACACCAGCGACAAGTCGGTCAGTCAGTGTCCGGACACGCTCCCAGATCTTGTCGATGCCGATTTCCAGCATCCAGTCAATCGACGCCCCCAGCGCGAAGATGCCGGGCACGTTGTAGCTGCCGCCGTCAAAGCGACGGGCGTCATCGCGAAACTCCAACCGGTAATCGCAGAAGTTCATCGGGTTCTTCACGCCGAGCCAGCCGACGCTGGATGGTCGCAGGAGTCCGAGCAATTCGTGGCGGCAATAGAAAATACCGGCTCCCTCAGGAGCCAATAGCCATTTGTGACCATCGGCACTCAGGAAGTCGATCTTCATCGCCCGAACGTCGATGGGAATGCATCCCAGCGCCTGAATGGCATCGACACAGAACAGCACGCCGCGTTGCTGGCAGACAGTGCCGAGCTTCGCCAGGTCCGTGCGGAAGCCGCTTGCAAACTGCACCGCGGAGATGGTGACGACGCGCGTGCGTTCGTCGATCAGCTCGACGATCCGCTCCAGCGGGACGCGGCCTTTGTCTTCGGGAACCATCTTGAGCTGCACGCCGGCGGATCGAAGATTCATCCACGGGTACACATTGGCTGGAAACTCGCACCCGGCGGTCACGATGTTGTCGCCCTTGGAAAAGGAAAGCCCGTTGGCAACGTAGGACAACCCTTCGCTCGTGTTCTTGACGAAGGTGACTTCCTCGGGGTGACAGTTGAGCAGCCGCGCCGATTGCTGGCGGATGCGCTTGACCTCCGGGTACATCGCGCCGCGGACATGAGCGTGCGTCTCCGCTTCCTCGGCAAAGCGACGCAGCGCCGCCGCAGCCCGGCCGGAGATCGGGGCCACCGCCGCGTGGTCGAGAAAGTTGTAATGCCGCGTAATCGGCATCTCAGATCGGATGGCGCCAACGTCCAGCATCGCAAACTGCTCCCGAAGAGCCCTCGCCCAGCGAGACGACGATACCCCGCCCTGCCGCACAGGACCGCAGCCGCACCCGCTTCGTCGTGCATCGGCGTGAACTTCTACCCGTATTATACGTCTTGCCGCGCCCGATTTTGCGCGCTTTTTCCACATGGCTGTGAATGAAGGCCCAAGAGGAAGTTCCACGGTCCCAAAAATGCCGGCTGGATGCGACGGCAGACGCCGAAAATCAAGGGGCGGAAAAAAGAAACCCGCGAACAGTTCGTACGCGGGTCTCGTGGTCTCTGATGCTGTAAAGCCGGTTCAGCCGAGGATGATCGGCCGGTCCGTTCCGCTCGGATTACGGGGTTTCTTCTTACGAAGAAGGCCGACAGCCGCCATTGCGGAACCGACGAGAATCAGTGTGCCGGGCTCCGGTACTTGAGTTCGCGGCTGGGGTTCCGGTTGCTCCTCAGAGGGCGACAGTTCAAGCCCTTCAAAGCCGGGAATGCTCTGCGGGACGCCGTTTTGCATGAAACCGATGGGGTCAGACCGGAAAGCCGTGACCAGCATCTCCTGTAGGAGGAACGACATCTCCGCGTCGCTTACTTCTTCGCCGGCCTGAATGCGGGCCATGATGTCCTCGACCTTCTGCTTCGAGTTGATCGAACCGGTCGCTCCGGAAATGGACCGGGGGAAGGCGGCCGAGTCGGTTTGTCCGAATGCCTGCGCGAGACTGGCGAATGCATCGAACAGAATGTGGCCGGAAAGACTGATCGGCCCGGTGTCAAAGTCCGTAACCTGCTCGTCGTGAACCACGAACCCGTCGGCCCGATGGTTACCGACGTTCACGATCTGCATGTTGAAGTCATAGAAGCCCAGGGCGTTGATGCGGCCATCTGTCTGAACGAAGGCGTTGCCGGTCCACTCGAAATCCTGCACGCCGGTGTTCACGGTGATATCGTAGCGGATGGGCGTCGGGCGAAACGTCGTCTGGCCGCTGAACTGATCAAAGCCGCGCTGGCCGGTTTCGGATTCGAAGAAGACTTCCGGGATCAGCCGGGTCGTATAGCCGATTCGATTGTGAATGCCTACGGGCTGGGTGTTCTGCACGAAGGTGGGATCCACGCCAAGTTGAATCTTGATTGGGCCGAGGTCCAGCGTATTCGGATTATCAAAAGTGTCCGTACCGAAGAAGCGGAAGTGCTCGTAGGTCCATCCTCCGCCGGTGAGATTGCGCTCGATCCGTTGCGTAAAGATGTTGTTATTGAAGAGTGGGCCGTTCTGCGGATTCGAAATGAAGGAACGATTGCCGATGTACGTCATCCCGCGAAAAAGCGTCTGCTGCAGCCCGCTCTGGGCGCGAGCTTCGCCCGGTAAGATCACGCCGATGACCGACACAGTCAAAAACGCAAGGAGTGTTAGACGCAACCGCATGACCCGCACCTCCGGTGACAAGTTCCGGCTCGCGGGCGCAGACCAGCGCACGCGGCCACAGGGAAATATCGGCCGGGAGCGAGATTGCGATAAGTTCTCAATGGCAGAGTTTGTAGCGCACGTGGATGCCGCACTGGCAAGCAACCAGCGTCCAATAATTGCGCAGCGTAATCAGATCAACCCGAATAATGCCGCGGACGTTCGCATGCCTGCTTCAAAATCACGAACGTGCAGGAACTCGTTCGGTGAATGCGCGTTGCAGTTCGGCTGGCAGTAGCCCAGCATGAGACTGTCCGCGCCCAATACCTGCTTGAGCATCGGCAGAATCGGCAGACTGCCACCTTCTCGAATGAGAACCGGCTCTTTGCCGAACCCCTTGGCAACCGCCTGCCGCGCGGCCTTCATGCCCTTGGACTGCACGTCCGCCAGGTAGGGATCACAACGGGCGTGCGAGTTTATCTCCAGCGTTACCGTGTCAGGAACCCGGGCACGCACGGTTTCCTCAAAGAGTCGCTCGATCTCGTCGGCCTTCTGATCCGGCACGAGACGCATCGAAACCTTCGCCCCGGCCATCGACGGTATGATGGTGCTCGATCCTTCCTTCATGTAGCCGCCGTAGATCCCATTGACATCCAACGTCGGCCGGGCCCAGCGCCGATAGAGTACCGAGTAACCCTTCTCTCCCCATGCCCTCGGGCTGCCGACATCTGCCAGAAAGGCCTTCTCGTCGAACGGCAGACTCTCCATCATCTTCGTTTCCTCGGCGGACATCTCTTTGACGCGATCGTAGAAACCGGGAATGGTCACTCGGCCGTTCTCATCGTGGAAGGACGCGATGACCTTCGCCAGCACATTCGCCGGATTGGCCGCGACGCCGCCGAAGGTGCCGCTATGCAGGTCCTTCTTCGGACCGCGAAGGATGATCTCCTTGTAAATCAGGCCCTTCGTGGCCGCAGTGACCGCAGGGGCGTCTTCGCCGAACTGAGCGGTGTCGTGGATGATCACGTAATCACAAGCAAGCCGTTCCTTGTGGGCCTTGATCAGTTTGGCCAGGTTCGGCGAGCCGACTTCCTCTTCGCCTTCGATGCAGAACTTGACGTTGACCGGCAGCGAGCCGGCAGTCTTCATCCACGCCTCGACGGCAAGAATCGCGCAGAAAACCTGTCCCTTGTCGTCGGCCGCGCCGCGGCAGACGATCTTGCCCTCGTTGATCGTGGGAAAAAATGGACCGGTGTGCCATAGCTTCAGGTCGCCCTCGGGCTGTACGTCGTAATGACCGTACACGAGGACAGTCGTACGGCCCGGCTGCTGCGGACCTTCCGCCAGTACGGCCGGCCAACCGTCGGTTTCGACGATCTCCGCCTTCAGCCCTGCCATCTGACAACGCTTGAGCGTCCACTGCGCCGCCTGATGCATGTCTGCCGCATGTTCTTTCTGTGCGGAGATGCTGGCGATCTTCAGCCAGTCGAAAAGCTCATCGCGGAAACGATTCTTATGAGTGTTCAGATACTCGAAGGCCTTCTCGATGGCAGCGCTGGACATGGGGCACCTCATGGTTGTTGTGGTTCGTGAACAGAATTGTCCGGCGACACGGGGGCAGGGTCAACCCGAGCATCGAATGGGCAACCACACGCCTGCCAGCCAAGAACCGTAGGAAAGCTCGTCGCTCGAGGGTCAATCTACACAGGCGGCAATCGCTCGCGGTGTCGAGGCAGTCTTGGCCGCGCCATCCCCGGTGAGCGACAGCATGCGATCGAGTGCGATGCGAGCCAATGTTTTCGTCTCCGGATCAACGTGGATGCGGTTGACGATGCGTCCGGCAGCCAGTTCATCGAGCGTCCAGAGCAGGTGCTTCATATCGATGCGGTACATCGTCGTGCAGAGGCACTGTATGCCTGCGAGAAGTCGGACGGACTTTACGCCCTCAAATCGCTTTGCGAGGCGATGGACAAGATGTACCTCGGTTCCGACCGCCCACTTGCTGCCGGCTGGAGCGTTTTCGATGGTCCGGATGATGAACTCCGTACTGCCAGCGAGATCGGCCTTCTGGACGAGCGACCAATCGCATTCGGGATGCACGATCACGCGATAGTCCGGATCTATCGAACGAATTTCATCGACTTGCCTGGCGGTAAAGAGCTGATGGACGCTGCAGTGTCCCTTCCAGAGGAAGAAGACCGCGCTTCGTATCTGCTCGTCGGTCAGCCCGCCGTTGGGAAGTTTCGGGTCATAGACAGCCATGCAATCCAGCGGCCAGCCCAAGCCAAAGGCCGTGTTTCGACCGAGATGCTGATCCGGTAGGAAAAGGACTTTTCGGCGGACATTCGGTGCGCCGGATTCTTCCCCGCCTAACGCCCACCTGAGAACCTGTGGCGCATTCGAGCTGGTGCAGCAGGCGCCATCGTGTCCGCCGACAAAGGCCTTTACTGCGGCAGACGAATTGACGTAGGTGATAGGTACGATGACCGCATCCGTGGTGCGCGTAAGATGATCCCAGGCATCCTCGACCTGATCGATGCCTGCCATGTCGGCCATGCTGCAACCAGCAGTCAGGTCCGGCAGGATGACCTGCACCCGATCGGAGGTAAGGATGTCCGCCGATTCTGCCATGAAGTGTACGCCGCAAAAGACGACGAATTCGGCATCTTTCTGCTGGGAGGCCAGTTGCGACAGCTTGAAGCTGTCGCCTGTGAAATCGGCGAACTCGAGAACCTCGTCCTGCTGGTAATGGTGTCCGAGGATAACTAACCGCCTGCCAAGCTGAGACTTACGGGCAAGTATCTGCCGACGCAAATCCTCCTCAGTCATGGTCGAGTATTTCGGTGCCAGTGGTGCCTGGTAGAGCACAGCCAAACCCCTTTCAGTCAGATTCTAGCGAGGAAATGCACTACTCAATATGCATAAACCGCTAACAGCGCCCCTCTGGGGACTGAACACTTCCATACCCAAAACCGTGTGCTATCGATTCAGGAAGCCGATCCGGCCAGATCACATCCTGAGGCGCGATCCTAAAGTAATGCTGTAACAGAGTTTATAGATTAATAAGGGCTCTGTTAATCGACAAAACGAGCTCAACATATTTTCTTTGGAGAGCGGATTCTCGCCAGATATAATGACCTAACTGGGCTTTTAGCCCGTAGAAGCCATATACGCCATCGCGGACGGATCATGAAGGATTCACAATTGGAACTGGGTCTCACAAAACAACGCAGCACGGACTTGAATTTCTTCCTGTACCGTCGCGCCCTGCACCCTGAGCTTTTCCACATTTACATGGATAAGCATATTGAGTACGGGAACTTCCAGGCGGACATCTGGATCATCGGGCTCTCGCACCTGGTAACGGTCCAGAGCGGCGGCACGATGGTGACGGAACTGACGGCCGTCCCGAGCGACCTGCTCACGGATCGCAACCTCGTCACGCAATTTCGCTTCCGCGGCGAGCGTGATTTCCAGTATCGCTTCAGCGACAACATGCGATACATCTTCAGCAGCCAGGTCGAGGAGATGACGGAACACATCTTCCGCACGACCTATCGCGATCTGGTCCGCTATGCGAAGACCAAGGGGCTCTACATCCCCTACAGCCAGTGGGCGACCAACGGTCTCGAACCGTTCTCGTTCATCGACTACGAAACGCGGCACAACGAACTGCACGTTCACGCCTATCACGCCTTTCCGGGCGAATGGCGCATTCTGCGGACCCAGTCGATCTTCGAGACGGGACCGGGAACCGGCAAGAAAGCCGGCTGAACAAGCGGATCGTCGTGCCTGCAGAATTTCAGTTGACCACAGACGACAGACTTCTTCAAGGACTGTCGTCTTTTTTTTGCGCTCGTTTCCGGAGCTTCACACTTCGTTCATGGTGCCGGCGCAATAATACAACCCATTTCATCGACAAGCACTTCACGCTGCAGCGTAATCGTAACGCGCTCTCAATACGTTCATGGCACAGTAAATGCCATGCGTCATTGTCGACGTGATTGAATTGCATTTTGCCGGTCAAGATGCTAAGAATAAGACGTCAGAAAGAGTTTGTTTCTGCCATGCTCGATCACGGAGGCCCTATTTTCTTGAGCCGATGCGATTGAACCCTGGGATCCGCTCGGTGACTGCTTGCAGGACGAACTCCGATGCGTCGGAGAGGTCCAGCCGGCCCGAAAGGCACCCACCTTGTTAGCGAGGGTTCAAGAAATCAGCCGCCGACCGGCATTGCGGTGGAAGCATCTCTGACCTCTTTTTGACGAAGAAACCCGTCGGGCAATGCCTGCGACGGGTTTTCTTTTTTAACGGGTCGCATTCAGACCCCGAGCCAGCCCGGAGCCCATCGAACGGCGGCGTGCAGAATGCTCAGGGTATAGAGGCCGGCGATCAGATCGTCACCGACAACGCCCCAGCCGCCGGGAAGTTTCCGTTCGATCCAGTTCGCAGGCCATATCTTCGCTATATCGATAGCCCGCTCGAGGAAGAATGCCGCGACAACGATCTGCCAGGTGCAGGGCAATCCGATCAGTGCGACAAAGTAGCCCGGCAATTCGTCAATGACATTCCGCTTGCTGTCCTTTTCTTGGAGGATGCGATCGGCGCGATCCGCCACCCAGACGGATAACATCGTGAAGGCAAACACAACGACCATGTAGACCGGCCACGAAAGCTTGAGCACAAGCGCCAGTAGCAAGTAGAGCGGTATGCCGGCCACGGCGACTGCCACCGTGCCTGAAGCGACCGGTACGAAACCGAGATAGCCGAGTGAGCCGACGAACAGCAGAATGCGATCGGCGGCACTCGGTCCAGTTCCTGATGGCAGTGTTCCACTCATGCGGGAAAATACTTCGACAGGATGGGCGAGAGCTTCTGGATCAGATCGGACGGTACATTTTTCTTGTGCGTCCACATGGCCATCTCCAGCGCGCTTTGACAATGGCATTTGTGCGGCAGGCCGCTTCCACCAGATGGAACACCGCTTGCCATTTCCTGCAGCGTGGCGCGAATCAACTGAACCGAATTCGCGGTAGCGTCTTCGACGTTATGAATGATCTCCTCCAGCAGCGCGCGACGATCCATACCCGGATCATGCGGTCGCCAGCAGTCGTAATCCGTCGGCAGCGCGACGAGTGCGTAGCACATCTCTGCCTCGCGGGCCAGCTTGGCCTCCGGCATGCAAGTCATGCCGATCAGGTCGCCACCCCACGCTCGATGCATCCGGCTTTCTGCCGCGGTGGAAAACGCCGGCCCCTCCATGCACACATACGTGCCGCCGTCGTGGACCACGGTCTGTACGGCACCGGCCGCCGCGAGCAGGCATTGTCGCAGGACCGGACAGAACGGCTCGGAGAACTCAACGTGCGCGGCCAGCCCAGGCTCGTCAAAAAAGCTGGTCGCTCTGCGGATCGTCTTGTCGATCACCTGATCGGCGATGACCAGGTCGCGCGGACGGATTTCCTCACGCAGACTTCCGGTCGCCCCACTGGCGATGATGTGAGTCACGCCGACTCGCTTGAGGGCGTAGATATTCGCCCGGTACGGCACGGCACTCGGACCATGCAGATGCCCGTGCCCGTGACGAGGCAGGAAGGCGATCTCGACGCCTTCCCAGTTCGCACGCACGATCGGCGCACTCGGTTTGCCGAACGGTGTGGTTTCGTCGATGGATTCGCCACGGACTTCCTTCAGCAGGGCCTGTCCGAGGCCGGTTCCGCCGATCAGCCCGATGATCCTGTCCGGCATTCGCTTGCCCTCCGGGTCGGCCGCTCAGGCCGATCTTCGCTTACGAAGCACTATCGGGCGGCGGCGCGAGTTCGTCAATCCAAAGTCGGCGTTTTTCATCATCGTCGAGTGGCGTACACTATGGGTGTATGACCCATCCACGCGAGAAGTTCGCCCCCCAGGAGCTGGCCATCGTGCTGAGCAATTACGACCTGGGGATCATTCTGGACATTCGCGAGTTTGCAAAAGGATCACACCAGGCGGCGAAGCTGCTCATCACGACGGATCGCAATCGTTATCTGCTCAAGCGCCGCCCCAAGGGCAAGGACGATCCGTACAAGGTTGCCTTTGCCCACGCCCTGCAACTGCACCTGGCCGAACAGAACTTCCCCCTGCCGCACCTGGTCGGTACAAAGCGCGATAACAACTCGATGCTGAAGATCGGCGACGCGATCTACGAGGTCTTCGAGTTTATCGAGGGCGAGCCCTACGACAGCGGTCATCTTGCCACATACCAGGCCGGCAAAACGCTCGGCCTGTACCACCAGCTGATCAAGGACTTCAAACCCGATTACGATCCGCCGCCCGGCACCTATCACGCCGCGAAGCAGGTCTACGATGCGATTCCACGGATGGGCGAGGCACTCGCACAGCGCCCCTCGGTTCGCGGTCACGAAAAAGAACTGGCTGCCACACTGGCGCGGCTGCGCGAAACTTATGCCATGGCGGCCGGCGCAGCCAATGAGATCGGCCTCACGAAATGGGCCACTCAGATCATCCACTCGGATTGGCATCCCGGCAACATGATTTTCGACAAGTCGCACGTGGTCGCGGTCATCGACTACGACGCCGCCCGGATCGCACAGCGGGCCATCGACATCGCCAACGGTTGCCTCCAGTTCTCGATTCACACCGGCACGCACGACCTGTCGACCTGGAAGGACGAAACCGACATGGCCCGTGCCAAACGCTTCCTCCGGGGTTACGATGAGATGAATGTTCTGACCCATGCGGAGCTGCGCGTGATCCCGCTGCTCATGCAGGAAGCACTGATCGCTCAGACGATCTCTCCGATACTGAAGCGCGGCACCTTCGCCGGTCTGGACGGCTTCGATTTTCTGAAAATGCTCCAGCGCAAACTGGCCTGGCTGAATGAAAATCGAAATCTGTTTGAACTGGATGAAGCGGATGCATAGGCGATCATCATGCCAAGCGTTGTAGTAAAATTCTTTGGCCCCGCCCGACAGATCGTTGGGCTGGAGGAAATCACACTTGAAGTGAGCAGCGATGAGACCGTCGGACAGGTTGCCGGCCGTCTGGCCGAGACCTACCCGAACCTCGGGGCTGCACTCGGAATTCGGCTGGCCGTCAACCGCAGCTACGTCGCCATGAACCAAGTTCTGCACGATGGCGATGAAGTCGCCGTCATTCCGCCGGTCTCAGGGGGAGCGCCGCTGCCGCGTATCCGCCTGTCACGCGAACCGCTGGATGCGGCCTTGCTTGCGGCCGAGCTTACCCGTCCCGATGCCGGCGCACTGACCACCTTCAGCGGCAATGTGCGTGCGGAGCTGGATGGCTGCAAACCGCTGCTCGCCCTCGAATACGAGGCCTACGAGGCGATGGCGATTGAGCAGATGCAGGCCATTCGGGATCGCGTCGTGATTCGTTCCGGAGTGCTGGACGCCGCTATCTGGCACCGACTCGGAAGGATTCCCCTCGGCGAGGCATCGATCCTAGTGGTCGTGGCTTCGGCACATCGTGCCGAAGCGTTTGAGGCGTGCCAGGCCATCGTAGACGCAGTCAAGACGGATGTACCGATCTGGAAGAAAAACATCTGGGGGGACGGTACGTCAGAATGGGTGGAGCCGAAATGATGATGCGTCTTGTCCGAGCCCTTTCACACACAGCGGCCGGTATCTGGCTGGGCGGCCTGGTTGTCCTGGCGATCGTCGCCCCGACGACCTTCAGCGTGATGCGCGAAACCGGAGTCGATCAACCGAATGCAATCGCCGGGCAGGTCATGGCGAAGAACTTTCTGCGTTTCGACCTTGTTCAGCTCATCTGCGGTATTGTGCTCCTGGGCGGGCTGCTGATGTTACTGGCGATCGGTCCGCGGCGGATGCGTGACTGGCTTAGAATCGCTGCAGCCGGAGCGGCCGTTCTGTTGATGCTTTGCAGCACGATGGTGATGACGCCGCAGATACTGAATCTCCAGCCCTTGCTGGCCGAGCCCGACGCGGATGCAGCCGTTCGAGCTGCCTTCGAAGCATTTCACTCGACGGCGGTTCGAGTCTCACAGGCCCTGCTCTTGTTGCTGCTTCTGATCAATCTGGAAATGGCTTTCGCGCCGTTGCAGGGCACGCCCCACGTCGGAGGTACTTCATGATGGCCGCCCGACGAGCGTCGAAGAGCAAAGTAAGCAGACGGGAAAAGCAAAGTCCGACACAAAAAAAGTCCTCCGCTCGCAGCGAGGCACCTGCCGCGCGAACTGCCCGTGCAGAGCGAATCCTCGCAGAACTTCACCGGCTCTACCCGGATGCGGACTGCGCGCTGCGACATGATTCCGCCCTGCATCTGCTCGTGGCCACGATCCTGTCGGCACAATGCACTGACGATCGTGTGAACAAGGTCACACCGGCACTCTTCGAGAGGTATCGCACAGCAGCCGATCTGGCCGACGCCCGGCCGGCGGAACTGGAGGACCTTATCCGATCGACCGGTTTCTACCGCAATAAGGCACGGAACCTGATCGGTGCGGGCAAAGTCATCCGCGAAAAGTTCGACGGGAAGGTGCCCGACACCATGGAGGATCTGCTCGAAGTCCCCGGCGTGGCGAGAAAGACTGCGAACGTAATCCTGGGCACCTGGTACAAGAAGAATGTCGGCGTCGTGGTGGACACTCACATCGGCCGACTCGCACACCGGCTGGGGCTGACGTGGCGCTCGCGCGACGACAAAGATGCCGTTCGTATCGAGCAGGATTTGATGGAAGTGTTTCCCCAGTCGGAATGGACTTTTCTGGGTCACGCCCTGATCTGGCATGGACGAAAGGTCTGTTCCGCACGAAAGCCCGCCTGCGATCAATGTTCACTCAGTGAGCTTTGTCCCTCTGCGTTCAAGTTCAAACCCGCTGCTTCGAAAAAAGCCGCTTTACCCACCGCAAAGCGCCGAAGCCGGTGAGGGCGCATGCTTCTGCACGCCCAGAATGGTGCGGACTGTGCGAGCTTCGAACTCGCCTGGGGCGAACATTCGTCGGGCACGCTCCCTTGCAGACGTGCCCAGGCGCCTTCGGAGTGCCGAATCCGTCAGAAGCCGCTCGGCGGCGCGTGCGCAACCATCCACGTCGCCCGGCCGCACGATCAACCCACTGACACCATCCTCGATCATCTCCGGCAGTCCGCCGACATCGGTCACGATGCAGGGTATCCCGCGGGCCATCGCTTCCATGACGCTGTTCGACATGGCTTCGCGATGCGATAGCTGCAAGTAGATATCGACCTCCTCGAGGAGTGCTTCACCTTCCGGCTGATAGCCGGAAAAATGCACTTGATGCGACAATCCCAGTGCTTTTGCACGAAGAAAAAGTGATCGGCGCAGCGGGCCGTCTCCAAGATAAACGAGGCGTACGTGTGGAACTCGCACGGCTATTTTCGCGAAGACCGACAGTACCTCATCGACGCCCTTGGCCTCGGTCAGGCGACCGGCCGTGGCGATTGTGAGCAAATCGTTCGGATGCGGCGCTGGAGCTCGTTCGATGACCGGCGTCCCGTTGTGGATGACATGTAATCGATCCCTTGAGAACCCATAGATCCGAGCATAGGCATCGCGAACGCGACGGCTGTTGAAAATGACGGCATCGCAGCAGGACGCCGACCAGTTGCGCCGCAGGACCGCTGCCCAGCGGCCAATCTCCGGCAGTCGCGGTGGTCGTTCGGTCGGCGGCATCTGACGGATGGAGGACACCACGCGCAGTCCGAGCGATCGTGCGGCCAGCAGCGACACGGCGAAGGACGCACCGCAATCCTGCTGTATGGCAAAGACCGTGTCCGCGCGACTGGCCTTGAGCCAGCGCCTGCGTTCTGTGAGCAACGCCAGGCGCGACCAGCGATCTCCGCGAAGCCGGGCATCGAGCCAGCCGGTGCACTCAACCGTGAGACGATCGGGCTCTGTTTCTTCGAGGAGCCGCTCGTAGATGGATTTACCGGAGTAGCCCACGTGCACACACGCGCCGGATCGCAGCAGCGCGCGGATGGCCAGCAGGATGTATTTCTCCGCGCCGCCGGCGTGCGGTCGACCCTCCCCATCAACATGATGTACGGCGAGTACGGCTACGCGCCGACCCTTCCCCGGATACTCAGCCGAATCGCGCTGATGCTCCACCGGAACGGTCGTCATGCGTCGCTCAGCCGGCGCCGCGACCGCTACGGAGGCAGCGCCCTCAAACAGATTCCATGCCGTCACTTGGTTTTATCGGCGATTTTGCTGAGGCGCAAAGAGGCGGCCACACTGCCGGGCAAACGCCGCCAGCATGGCATGTTGATTATTGAGCCGCGGCTGGCGGTGAATAGATCGGGAGCATGCGCGGGGGGTTGGGGATGTATTCCGCCGCGATCGGGTTCAGGAGATCCTCTTCGTCAAGCGGCCACTGATCGGCCTCGCCCATCAGGCAATCGACCACGAAGAGGTATCGCGCCGAGCCGGAAGTCGGGATCACGACGTAACCGAGCACACGTTCGTAGGGTGAAGTATCTCCGAAGAGCGCCGCCGCAGCCGCCGGCTCACGCAGCAGCTTCAGGTACGGCATCATCGCTTCGGGCTTGACCAGCAAAAGATCGCGAAGTCCGTTTCGCTCATAACGGATTGCGGCGCAGGACTCCCGATCCCAATCCAGCACGTTGTTCAGCACGACGTCGCGGTCCTGATTCGGCCTCCACTCACCTGTCATTTCGCGATAACGGCCGCGCCTGCCCTTGGTGCCGACAGATAACATCACCCCCCCACCGGCGCCCGCTTCGCCTGAAATCGTCAGATCACTGAGCCCGGTCATCCGACGAAGTTCCGCCTCGCCAAGCCGTGGCAGCATCACCGACCAGTTGCGCCGCACCTGACCCCAGTTGTAGTGCGTACCGGCTTCAGGTGATGACGCTACTGCCAGATGCTCGCTCGGAGGCGAGTGAAGATAGGCCATGCCAGGAACCGGCTGATTGCTCAGGGTGGAGAATCTAAGCGAAAAGCCCCAGCCCCGCCGAGATGGCTCAGGCGGCGACGCGACGACCATGCGTATTTCATTCCAGCCGGTTCGAAGCGGTGCATAACCGGCAACACGATCGACCGGATGTTTCGCATCATCCAGCGCGGAAGCTGCCAGCTTTCCCGAATGAATCAGGCGACCGTTGATCCAGACGGCAGCTCGGTAGTCGCGACCGAGCCACATTCGAACCTCCTGATCCATCGGGGAATAAACCCATGTGGTTGCGCGAAGCAGTGCTGGGCCGGAATCCGGATAGAGTCGGGTCAGGTCGATGTAGTCTGATCGGCTCACAAGCCGGCGAGTCTGATCCCCTGTCGTCGATGGCAGCGGCTCGTACCAGTTTTCCGAAACATCCTCAGCCAACGAGGACTTCGGGAACGGCCCTTCGAGCTGCCACATGCGAACAAATTCCTTCGGGCCGGGCCGGGCCGTCATCTGTACACGACGCAACACCTCCGGCGGGATGTCGTAGCGGAGTGCCGCGCGGATGGAATAGCCGATATTCGGTGCCGGCTGGTAACCGCAGTCGTGAACTTCTTCGGGCAGCGGGAGCGCTTCGCTGACTTCTCCCGCCCTGGCTGCCCAGATGAAATGCTGATACCAGGCCAGCATAAAATCCTGCCAGGATGCGTCATGGTAAAGCACAGAAAGGCCGGCACCGTTCGGCCCGCCATCGCCACCAACCGTCCGCACGGCAGGGCCGGTGTCGCCGTCCAACCGAGGGCGGATAAAGAAGACGCTGTCGAACCAGCCGCGCTCCGCCACAATATCGCGCGAAGGTGCCATGATTCCATCGCCATAATCGATCAAGGGCCATTCACTCTCGTCGTCGATTTCCAGCACCTTACCTACGGGCAATACCTTGCCTGCCGTCGCTCCCCAGACCATCGATCGCATGAGGAACCAGGACACCTTGAGTTCGAGCAGTTCCTCGGAAGAAAGTCGCCGGTGATCCTTGCCCTTGAGCACCACGAGTAGACTCGACCAGTTGGTACGCTGCGATTCCCACGCGGCCTCGCCCGCCGCGTTCATGAAATCCATCACGCGAAAGATATCACCGCCGATCTGATCGAGCGTCTCACCGGCGCGGTACTGCGCATCGGCATGCATGCGATAGATGACACGGGCCTCGTCGAACTCCTTGTATGCAGATGCAAAGACGCCGATCTGCTGAAGATACATGCCCCAGTAATAGTGCTCTCGAAAATTACCGCTGAGCTTATGCGGACGCTCGTCGTACGAGAGCGTACGCAACCCGCGGCGGGCCATCCGCGCAATCTTCTCATCCGCTGCACTCGACAGTCGTCGGTAAGTGGCACGGGCCATCGCCTTGTTGCCGGCCGCCTCCTGGGCCAGCGCCTCCATCAAGGCACGGGTGTCGTCATCGGACGCAGCTTCGTGGAACAGTGAGAGCGGGCCATCGAGGGAGTCGCTGACCAGCAACGGATCAGGCATTCCGAAGGCACGGAGTGAGACGCCTTCGGCAATGGTGTCCACCTCGAATCGGATCGCGACGCGGCCCTTTGCATACTCGGGATTTGCCCGAAGTGTTTCGAGGTTGACGATGTACATCGTCGGGAACTTGTAAAGCTGCCATGCCGGCAATTGGCGATCGGCGATCTTCAGGGTCACCGTCGCAGGCACTTTCTCTTTGTGCTCTTCAACCGCTTGTGGGTCAGCAGCGAGAGGCGCCGGCAGATTCACGGCCGCCATCGGCTGAGAAGCCACAAGGACCAGCGCCTGTGAATAGGGCCCCGTCGGACCCGCGGGAAGGCGGTAGGATTGATCAGATGCCCCATTTGGAACAAAGCCCTGCCCAAGCGGGACGATGCTGATCTCTGGATGACCGGCAGCCAGCGCGGAGGGAGCCGCATACCCCGCCGGCAGCAGGCAGCACGCCGTCAGGAACAGTCTCGGAAATCGAAACTTCATGATTTGAGTCGTCGGCATGCTCAGTCGCTGGGGACTCGCCGGTCCGCACCTCTCGTTACAGAAAGTGCCATTGTGTGGGCAGATGCGGCCGCTGGCAAGCCATCGAGCGGCTTGATGTTGTTCCAATGCGGTTCACGGCATGTTCCATTCATTCGTGATGACGACCCAGTCATCCGGTCCGGGATTCTCCGCCGATCGTACACGCGTCAGAATGCGCGCCGGCGGTTTGAAGACGGAGATCAACGCATCCCAATCCGACCCACGGAGGATGAAATACTCTCGTTTCTCACTGGAAAGCCGAGCCAGCAGGCGCGACACGCTTTTTTCGATCAATTCCGGCGGAAGTTCCAGACGATCGCCGCGCATCGCTGCAAGCTCCAGGTCCGTGAATAGCGGATCAATCGGACGCTGCAGGTAATACATCAGCGCAGCATCCGGTCGCCCGCGCACCCAGGTGATGGGGTCCTTCGCATCGATCCGATGCGCAGAGAGTGCATCCGCCGTATCGCGGGCCATGGATTGATCTGTCACACCCTGCCCCAGACCAAACCAGCACCAGCCGAAGACAGCGGCCGTCGCCGCCAGGAGCGCGCAGAAGCTCAGCAGTCGCCGGGCCTGCAAGAACAGAATTGCGACCGCCACGAGCCCCGCAGCGCACAAGACCGCACCTCGAACATACAACCAGAAGGCATCCGGAAAGCGGGTGAAGACATAGTATCCGCCGATTACGAAAGCCACAGCAGAAACCAGAAGAATTGAAATCGTAATCATGCGCAGAGTGCCGCGCGAGAATGTCCGGGCCGACATGAAAAGATGATCGATCACGATCCCAAGCAGAAGGGAAAGCCCCGGCAGGGCGCCGAGTATGTACCTTGGACGTTTGAACGCGGAGAACGAAAAGAAGACCACCTGGACGACGACCCAGGTCAGGACGAAGAGCAGTGCGGTACGGTGACGGCGATAAGTCTTTACGAAGGGCGCCGCGAAGGCCTCCGGCAAGCTCAGGGAGAACGGGATGACAAGCCCCACCAGCACGGGAAGATAGTAGAAGTATGGGATGCCCTCGCGACCCATCTCACCGGTGTAGCGATCGATGAATTCGATCTCCCACAGGTCTGTCACCTGGCGCAACTGGCTGTAGACGTACAACGGCCATGGAAGAAAGATCAGCAGGAACAGGACCATCCCGAAGATTGGGCGAAGTTCGCGAATAGCCCTAACCTGTATGACAAATCGCCTCCATAGTCCCGGAGCGGATTCCGTTGATTCTTGCGAGGAACTGCGAAGCGACCAGAGGGGGATGACCAGCAACCACCAGCAGGCCAGTGGCAAAGCGACAGCACCGATTGGTTGTGGCGCTTTGGCCAGCATCGCCAATGCCAGACTCGCATAAAAAAGCACCCACCACCATCGACCGCCGGTCGTTCGATACGTGGCGAACCAGAACGCCGCCACGGCGAGCGTCATGAGAAACGTCAGTACCATCTCCACCTGCGCGTTGTGCGAGAAATACAGCGTTCCGGCGCAGGAGGCACTGACCAGGGCGGATGTGACCGCAGTGCGGTGACCGAACATGGACGAACCCAGCAGGTAAACCAGCAAGGTTGTCAGAATGGCCGCAACGGAGGACGGCAATCGCGCCGCAAACTCGGTAACTGGTGGAGTGAGTCGCGGGTCTTCGACGAGGTAGGAACTGAGTGCGGCGAGCCAGAAAGCCAGAGGCGGCTTGCGGACAAAGGGATGATCTCCGACTTTCGGAATCAACCAGCCGTCGCCCTGGCGAATCTGACGTGCGCCCTGCGCGACAATGGCTTCATGATCGCTCAGCGGCGGACCTCCCTCAAGACCCCAGAGGGCGAGGAAGCCGGCAAAGACGAGTACGCAGAGCAGATCGACCTGTGGTGACCGCGTCCAGGATTCCTCACCGCAGACAATCCGGCCGGCTGATTCAGACTGAATTGTTGAGGGGATGGTGCTTGTCACGTATGAATTTACTGTCTGCAACCGTTCGCCGAAATTGCTTAATAAACCGCTGGAGCAAGGACCTCGGCGAAAACGTCACCCGGCGGCTGCCGTCGTAAAATTGAAGGCCAAAGCGGATGACTGGTCGTGAATGCTATACAGAATCCGGCGATGCAACCAGCGAGCTCGTTTTCGGCCGGAAGTGGTCTCTGGAACAGCATCCAGCGCGCTCTTCGGGCATACAATGTCCTGAGAATGCGAATTCGGGCATCCGACGGCCGATGTAACGATGACCAGAATTCGAGGCATCTGCCGTCGAATCGCGGCAAGCCGACATCCATAGGGTACAGGAGTCCGCTGATGGACCATATGAAGTTTCTATCGGGCCTGTGTTGCTCTCTCACCCTGCTCTGCGCCTTGGCGGCGTCTCCGAGTCGGGCCGAGCCACTGAGGACTACGGGCCATCGAACTGCCGAATATGCACCTAGTGGTAAAACGTCCGATACTCCGGAAGGAATTTCCGTCGAAGATCAAGACGCACTCGCGCACCTCGATCGTGTTTCGAAGGGTTATTCGATCATCGCCGAACGCGTCAAGCCGTCGGTGGTCAGCATCCGTGCCTTGGCGGTCAACAAGGAGTTTAACGCCGAGTTGCGGCGCATGCTCGGCGACGAGGACCTGCCCATGGTGCCCATCGCCGGTACCGGCAGCGGCGTGATTTTCGATTCCGAGGGGTACATTGTCACCAACAATCACGTCGTCGATGAGGCCGACATGGTGCGCGTCACGCTGGCCGACGGCCGCGAGTTGCGGGCACGGATTGTGGGCACCGATCGCATGTCGGACCTTGCCGTTATCAAGATTGACGCAGAGGGACTGACCGCCTGCCGCTTCGGGGATTCCGACACGGTTCGCGCCGGCCACATCGTGTTGGCAATCGGAAGCCCCTTCAAGTTCGGCCACAGCGTTTCTCACGGGATCATCAGCGCCGTCGGTCGCAGCAACGTGGATGTGGACATCGACTACAAGAACTGGCTGCAGACCGATGCCCCGATCAACCCCGGCAACTCCGGCGGCCCGCTGATTAACACGCGCGGCGAAGTGGTCGGCATCAGCGTAGCCATTGCCACCGAATCCGGCGGTTACCAGGGAGTGGGATTCGCCATCCCCGCGAATACGGTCACCCGCGTGACCGATCGGCTCAAACGTGGCGAGCGCATCGTCCGCGGCTATCTGGGCGTCGAGATCAAGCCGGTCAACCGAGTCGTCGCCGATGTGTATGGCCTCAAGGAGGTCCGCGGCGCACTGCTGGGTCTGGTCGGCCCCGATTCGCCTGCCGCAAAGGCAGGACTGAAACCCGAAGACATCGTTCTGAGCATCGACGGACAGGAGGTGCAGAGTCTCGAACATCTTCAGGACGCAGTCGCCTGGACGGCGCCGGGCACGCGCTCCACCTTTCAGGTCTGGCGAAACGGCCGCCCGAAGCAGCTTATGGTGGAAATCGGGGAGCAGCCGCCGAATTTCCGAACCCAGGGTTCGACGCTGGATCTGCAGGGGCGTCGCGATCGAGATTCCGAGAAGACAAATAGTCGCCGCCAACGACCCAGTGAGCCGGAGAAGACAAACGGTAGTATCGAGCCCAGCCGTCTGCCGGAGGGCGAACAATTTGAGAAATTCGGCATGTACGCTGCCACGCTGACGCCGGAGCTGCGAGAAAAGTACAAGATCAGCGAAGACATCAAGAGCGGCGTCGTCATCACGCAGGTGGATCCATTGGGCGAGGCCTACGGAGCCGATCTGCGGCGACGTTTCGTCATCCAGAGAGTCAACGACGACAAGATCGAATCACTGACAGATTTCAAACGCGTGCTGAAAAATTCAGAGAATGACAAGGGCATCCGGCTGCAGGTCGTCGCCGGCGAACAGACTTTCTACACCGTCCTGCGAATGCGTTAGACCGCGGCAGCGGCCGAACGAAGATCAAGGAGCTGATCGCGGCTCCAGGATTTCGTCGTCCGAAGAAGTAGGCCTCACCGGCGTTGGTCGCGGCTCATCCATGCCGCGCGGCTCGCCGACGATCGCCTTGGCCTTCGGCCGATCTTCGGGCTTGAGGTGGCTGTACTGTTCATCCGTGAGTTGTTCAACGCGTGTCGCGCTGAAGCGAACGTTCGACATGTTGCCCGCTTCTTCGAGTTCCATCACCTGATGATACAGCTCGATCGCTCGGGCGCGGTCGTGGCGACGGAAGTCATACACCACGGCACACTGGAAACGCGCCGGCAACTGGATGTCCGGATTCAGCGCCGCGGCCCACTGGTAATAGCGCACCGACAGTTCGTCGTCCGGATCCTCCTCGCGGAGGTACTCCTTATAGATTTCTCCGCAATAGAAGGCGCACTCATCCACCTTGTCAGACTGCGGGTGCTCCTTGAGTACTCGTTTGAACATCGCCAAGGCCTTTCGGGCTTTCTCCTTGTTGTGCTCAAGCGCACCGGCCAGTGGAATGGCAGCCACCTGCTTGTAGATCGACATGGCCTCATTGTAGAGTTTGTCCGCTTCAGGTATTGAGCGCTCCGGCGAGACCTCCACGCGATGCTCCACTGGCGCCGCGGAGAGGAACGGATAGTTCAGTACGTCCTCCAACTGCTGCCGGACGCGCCGGCACCAGTTGGCCTTCACGCTGTCACCGGCCTTGAGGTAGGCCCGCTCCAACTCTTTGATGTCGCTGAGATAATCCGCCCGGGTGGCCATCATCCGCTCGACAAGATCCGCGAAATTGGCCACATCGCCGGAGCCGGTACGCCGGTACTCGCCATCCTCTGCTGGCGGGGTAACGTCAACCACACGGTAGTCGTGTTTACGGTCGTACCCCTCGCAGCCCGCGAGCAGGGCGAAGGAAGAAAGCGGAAGCAATCCACATCCGATGCGGAAAAGACGATTGGCGTGCATGAGAGCGTTCCCTGTGCTCAATTCGCGGCTCGGCCGCGATTCCTCATTTGGTGTGTTTCATCCTGAAACCTGCGGCGTATTGCACCATGCGGGCCCGTGCAGGTCAAGCGCGGGCTGTTACTTTACCACTGGGCCTCGTCGAACGCTCCGCGCCGCGACACCGCCTTCTGCGGCAGAGACTTGATGATCGCTGCCGCCATTGAAAGATCCCCCCGGGTTGTGATTTTGATGTTCCGCGGGTCGCCATCTATGGCATACACCGTATGCCCGGCCGCCGTAACCAGTTGGGCGTCATCCGTCACAGGTACGTCCTCGAGAAACGAAAGTTTTCCTGCTCGGAAGGCGGCGTATGCCTCCTGCAGAACTTCCCTTCGGAAGATCTGTGGCGTCTGCGCCATGAAGAGCCCTTCACGGCGGACCGTTTCGCCGACCACACCGTCCTGCCCAACGCGTTTGAGTGTCGCCGTAACCGGACAGACCGGAATTACTGCGCCATGCTTGAGAGCAGCATGATAAAGCTGGTCGATCCAGTCGGCGGCCACACAGACGCGTACCGCGTCATGGACGCAGACCAGCGCCGCCTCATCGCTGACCACCGCGAGCCCTTTCTCAACAGACTCGTGCCGCTCCGCACCCCCTTCGACAAATTTGACCCCCATGAAGCCAAGATTGGCACCGAATTTGGACTTCATCTGATCGGCGTCGGAAGGCGAAACCACGAGGATCGTCTGGCAGACATCTTCCCGATTGACGAAGAGCTGAAGCGCCATCAGGAAGAGCGGCTGTTCCCCCACCTTGGCGAAGATCTTGTTTTCCGACCCGCCAAATCGCTCTCCGCTGCCGGCGGCAACAACAATGACGCTCATCTTATCCATGGACGCCTCCGAACAGGAAGCATAATCACTGGGGTCTGCCGGGCAAGCTCCGCCCGCAGGGACCGGCTTGCGATACAATCCGGAGGATGTCCGAAAGCGGAAAATCCGAAGGCGAGCTGATCGAGTGGATTCGCGGCGTGTCCCGTGCGAAGGATGCTGCCGTCGCCATCGGCATCGGCGATGACATGGCCATGATCCGCACTGGTGGCAATGTGCTCATGACCGTCGACATGCTGATGGACGGTGTTGATTTCGACACGGCTGCGCATGCGCCGGAGTCGATCGGGCGAAAGGCGCTTGCCGTCGGACTCTCAGATTGCGCGGCCATGGCCGTTCGCCCGCGCTGGGCGCTGGTCAGTACGGCACTGCCAAATGCGTGGTCAATGGAGCAGGCCCGTCGGCTCCATATGGGAATTAAATCGCTCGCCGAGCGATTCGATGTGCAGATCATCGGCGGTGACACCAACAGCTGGAACCGGCCGCTCGTGATCGATGTGATCGTTCTGGCCGAGCCCTGGCCGGGAGTCCAGCCAGTCACTCGCAGCGGGATGCGTCCCGGAGATGTTGTCTCGGTGACCGGCAAACTTGGCGGGAGTCTCGCGGGTCACCATCTCACCTTTGAGCCGCGCGTTCACGAGGCCCGTCAGCTTGCAGAAGCACTCGGTGACGACCTGCATGCAACGATCGACCTGAGCGACGGCCTCTCCACGGATGCACATCACCTTGCGACGGCATCGCGATGCGGCATTGAACTCGACGAAACCGCCCTGCTGTCGGTTGCATCGGATGCGGCCCGAGCGACTTCCGGTCAGGATAATGCCGCCGCATTGCTGAATCATGTTCTCAATGACGGTGAAGACTTCGAGCTTCTCTTTGCATACGCCGGTACGAGAGTCGCCACGATTGAGGGCATGGAGGTCCACCGTATCGGGAAGGCCATCGAGCAACCGGGCGTCTGGCTGAGGCGGATCGACGGCTCGCGCGTGGAAATCGAGTCGCGCGGCTGGCAGCATTTTCGGGAATGACGATGGCTACGCGAATCGAGCTTACTTCCACAAGCCCCGAACACACGATCGAGATCGGTCGTCGGCTCGCCACGATCCTCGAACCGGGCATGCTCGTCGCGCTGGTCGGGCAACTCGGCGCAGGCAAGACGCAGCTCACCAAAGGAATCGCGCTCGGGCTGGGGGTGCCTGACGCGCGACTGGTCAGCAGTCCAACCTTCGTTCTCATCAACGAATACGAGGGCCGTGTGCCGGTACACCATATCGACGCCTACCGGCTCAGCAGTGTCGGAGAGTTCGAGGCCCTGGGGATCGACGAACTGCGATCGGACGGCGTGGTCATTCTCGAATGGGCTGACCGTGTCCGGGAAGCTATCGATGGCGACGTCATCGGGATCGAGCTGACCCTCGAAGGCGCGACACAACGCAAACTGTGCATCTTCTGCGATTCGCCGCGACTTGCGGATCGGCTGGCCAAGCTCCGGCTGAGCGATTAAGTTACGCGCCCATGGGTAAACGTTCTCCTGCAAAGCTTCGTGCCGACGGTCGAAAAGCAGACGCTTTACGCCCCGTGAAGATCATTCGCGGATTTACGAAATGTGCGACCGGTTCGGTGCTCATCAAGACCGGAAACACGCATGTGCTCTGCACCGCCTGTGTCGAAGAGGCCGTACCGGCATGGCGCAAAGACAGCGGGCTCGGCTGGGTCACTGCAGAGTACGACATGCTGCCCTCGAGTACCGGACAGCGCCGCGCCCGGGATCGCAGCGGCAAGGTGGACGGCCGCACACAGGAAATCCAGCGGCTCATTGGCCGCAGTCTTCGCGCGGTGGTCGACATGGCCAAGCTCGGACCACGCACGATCTGGGTCGACTGTGACGTGCTACAGGCAGATGGCGGCACCCGCACGGCCAGCATCACCGGGGCATATGTCGCCCTTCGTGACGCCGTCAATCGACTACGGAAGGACCGACTGCTGAGCGCAGACCCGATCACCGACACCGTTGCCGCCACGAGCGTCGGGATGGTCGACGGTCGATTGATGCTCGACCTTGCCTATGAGGAAGATCGCGACGCGGAGGTCGATTTCAATGTCGTCCAGACAGGTCGCGGCCGTTTCATTGAGGTGCAGGGAACGGCGGAAGGCCGGGCATTTACCCGTCAGCAGATGACAGCGATGCTGACGCTTGCTGAGCGAGGCATCCGTCAGTTACGCCAGGCACAAACGAGGGCACTGCGGAGTCGTTCGGGTACCTGACCACCGGCCGGGCCGAGCTGTCTGGGTAAATCACGCTTGCGCGGAGCAGAGTTCGTTCAGTTCTGTACAGGAAATTCCAATGGCCCGAACGGCAAACTCTTCCGAAGATACAACGCAGAGATCGCACACGGGCTTCATTGTCTCCGACGGCCGATGGCGAACCGCGATCGTATTCGCAACCTGCCTGCTCGCCGCTGTCGGCTGCTCCGAGTCTGACAAGCAGAAGATGAAAGACATGTGGAAGTTTGACTCGGGCTCGGGCCTCGGCTCCGGTCGTCGCGCCGGTGACAAGGAGACCTGGACCATCGAGTGCAACGAGTTCCTCGGTTCCGGCCATACCAAAACCGCAGACACGATGGCTACGGCGCTGAAGCGCGTCTCCGGGTTGAATCCGGACAAAGTCACCGTGCAGTACCTGGAAGACCGCAGCCGCGTCTATTACGGCACTTACGAACTCAAGTATGTTGAAGCCAAAGGCGATTCCGGCCGGGGGGCGCGCGGCGACCTCATCATCCAGCTTTCGCAGGAGATCAAGACCGATCTCGACTTCATCCGCGGCCTGGCCATGGGAGACAAGTTCCCCTTCTTCTCCGCCCGACCGGTGCCTCAACCCAAGCCGGATGTCGGTCCGCCGGAGTGGGACCTGCGCAACGCGCGGGGGCTTTACACGCTTCAGGTCGGTGTGACATACCCGACCGCAACGTTGCACGATTACAAGGCCGCCGCCGTCGAATGGGTCAAGGACCTCCGCAGCCGAGGCCATGAGGCCTACTACTATCACGATCCCGATCGCGCCCTCACCTCAATCTGTGTGGGCACCTTTGGTGCGGATGCCCTCGTCGATACCGGTGATGGTCGCATGGGCTACAGCCCTGCCGTTCGTGCCCTGCGTGAAAAAGAGGAGTTCATGTACAACCTGGAGAATGGACACAAGGTCTTCCAGGTCGCCCCCGACGAAAGCGGCAAGCGCGTCCGCATGCCGAACATCTCCTTCCTCGTGGAAATACCAAGAAAAGACCAGACCGGCGCGACCGGCAGTCTCGAACGACGTTAGCCCCGAAGACCCATACGCGCATGGATATTCTCATCGCCACCAACAACCCCGGTAAGTACCGTGAGATCACTGCCGTACTTTCCGAGGCGGACGATTCTGCGCATCCGAAAGTACGATGGCATGGTCTTGCCGACTTGAATCGTTCGATAGACGAGCCGCACGAAGATGGGGAGACCTTCCTGGCCAATGCCGTGTTGAAGGCAACCTGCTACTCGCGCGCAGCAAGCATGTGGGCTCTGGCCGACGACTCCGGCCTCGAAGTCGATGCGCTGGGTGGCGAGCCGGGCGTCCATTCCGCCTATTTTGACCGCTCGGCAGCCGATCGTCCCCGCGAAGAGCGTGACCGGGCGAACAATGCCAAGCTCATTGCGTCACTGCGGAATGTTCCTCCCGAGCGCCGAACGGCACGTTATCGCTGCGTGCTGGTCTTGGCGGATGGCGATCGTATCCTGGCGACTGCGGAAGGCGTCGTTGAGGGTCGGATCATCGACACCCCGCGAGGAGGCGGCGGGTTCGGTTACGATCCGTACTTTCTCGTTCCCGAACTCGGACGTACCGTCGCGGAGTTGCCGCCGGATGAAAAAAACCGGATCAGCCATCGCGGCCAGGCGCTTCGCATCATGCGAAAGCTGCTTCACGATCTCCTTTCTGCCGTCTGATGTGGACTTCACTACCGGACCACGACTCGCCGAATATCGCCCGATCGTGATCTGCATGCTTGCGGTTGAAATATGGGACGCGGCAGGTTTTTTCTTCTGAACTGTTTGGCTGCTTACGTTTCGTTTCGTACAGTTTCTGCAGGTTCACAGGAGGATGTTCGCATGACCTCGCCACGCGGCCCCATCAAAACGTTCTGGCAGGAGGATGCCGGTGCTACTTCCGTGGAGTACGCGGTCATGCTCGCCCTGATCTTCATGGTCATTATCAGCGCCGTCTCCGCACTGGGAACAAAGGTTTCTTCTGCCTTCGTCGAAGCGGAAAGCGGCTGGTAAAAACGACTGCTCCTCGACAGGCAGATCACGGACGGCGCAGAAATTACCCGCAGCTCGCGATTGTTATCACATCCAGATCATCGTGAAGGATGGACGTGTGATCCGAACACTCGATGGTGCCGTCAGGTCATGACTGACGATTCCGTTGTGCCGGGTACATAAACCGGCAGTCCGCGAAGCGAATGCTGCGTAAGCGAAATCGGCTCAAACTCCTGCAACGCTTTGCACTCCCGGTGCCATTTGCAGTGCCGCTGCGTACACTCGGAAAGGCAGCGGCCGAAACAGTCCTGAAACCCTTCGGCCCGCTGCCGGGCATGAATCAGATCCATGTTGGGCATGTGTCCGGTTGAGATGGCAAAACGATAGGCACGATCCCTCGCGGCATGAACATCGAGCATGACGATCAACCTCCACCATCCGGTTGATCCTCTTTCGGATTTCTTTCAGATCGAGTTTAGATGCATCCGCAGGCAATGCCGGCGCGGGGATTTCCGACACAGATCGACGGACGGCGGCTTCGGTATGACGTTAAAGCCCGAAGGCGTAGAGCAGACTGGTGGCGATGACGTCGGCGGTGATCAGCGCGACGATGCACTTAACGACCGTGTTGGTGGTGGCCCGGCCCACGCCCTCGGCCCCGCCACTGACGCTCAGCCCCTCGTGGCAGGCGATCAGGGCGATCAGCATGCCGAAGAGCGGCGCCTTGGCCACGCCACTGAGGAAGTCCTTGTGCGTGATGGCGATCCGTGTCGTATTGATGTAGGCATCGCTTCCGATGTCGAGGATGACTGTGCCCGTCAGGAAGCCGCCGAAGATGCCCACGACATCGGCGATGACCGTCAGAACCGCGAGCATGATGACCGTCGCAAGAAACCGGGGCACGACGAGAAATCGCACCGGGTCGAGCGCACAGGCCCGAAGGGCCTTGATCTCTTCAGACTCCACCATGGTGCCCAGTTCGGCAGCAATGGCCGCGCCGGCAAAACCCGACAGAACGATGCCGGAAAGCAGCGGCGCCAGTTCCCGCGTCATGGCAATGGCGACGATGGTCGCAATCTGCTCGAGCTGGCCGTAGGTCTTCATCGTCGGCGCCATCTGAAGCGAAAGAATGATGCCGATGAAGACCTGGACGAGGCAGATAATGGGAATGCTGCGAATGCCCACTCGAACCATCTGGGCAAGCAGGTGTGAAAATCCGAATCGGGCCTCGCGGAGAATCGCTGCCCGCCAGATCCAGCGCAGCGTATCCCCCAGCAGGCAGATCATACCCCCAACGAATTCGATCACGCCAAGAGACGATCGGCCCAGCCCAAGGGTCGCCCTCCCGATGTTCTCGACGGCGGTAATCGCCAGAGAAGGCGCATAATCGGGTTTCGTAGGAATCTCGCTCATGGCTTCCACCACGATCTCATCGCCGCCGCGTCATCAGCGCGCCTGGCTGATGTCGTCGGCCTGTGAGCGGCCTCACGCAGTAACGGCCTGCTGCTCGTTTTCGCAGATCGTAAAAAACTTATCCAGCTTGGTGATCTCAAAGACGCTTCGCACGCGATTGCTGAGCCCGAAGAAAATCATCTTGCCTTTGTAGGCACTGACCCGCCGAAAGACCTCGACGAATGTGCCCACGCCGGAGGAGTCCATGAACGGAACCTCTTGCAGATCGATCACCAGCCGCTTGGGTCGTTCCGCCGCCAGCTCGACAAGGGCCGCATGCAGTGTCGGCGAATGATGCAGGTCGACGTCGCCGGACAGAGTAACGACCGTCGCGTTCTCGCCTCGGCGAACCTCCTTAACAAGACTTCCGTCTTTTGGCTTCTCGCTCATGATCGTTCACACTCCCGCCTCATCGTGCAGGTTGTTCGCCTCTGCCGCTTGACTACGCCTCGGGCTTTTCCGCTGACGCGGACGACACATACTTAACCATGCGAAGCAGCATTCCGCCTTCGTTCGGACAACTGTATTCCACCTCGTCCATCACTGAACGAATGATATGCACCCCCAGACCGCCGGGACGAATATCATCCAGATCGCGCCCGCAGATCTGCCCGGGATCCACCTGTTTGCCCTGATCACGAACCACCACGCAGACACCGGCCCGATGGTCAGATGAGCGTACCGCGGAAAGCGTCACTTCGATGGGCAGACCCTCGACTCCGCTGTAACCATGTTCAATTACATTGGCAAGGGCTTCGTCCACGGCCAGCACCAGCGCGTGTGAATCCATCTCGCCAAAACCCTCGTAGCGTGCCATCTCCTCCACCGCACCTCGTACGGCGGCCAGACAGCTCGGGCTGCTGGTGATTTTCAGTTCAACCGGATTCGATTGGCTCATTACATCTCCGTCCCGGGTCGGCCGACCGTCCGCTTCTGGGCGTCTTCCGCGAACGACTGGTCCCGGGCAGTCAGGTGGTCTCCCCGCCGGATATAGGCCCGCCACTGTGCCACGCTGGCGGCTCGCTCGCGACTCTCCTTGGCGTAATCGTATCCAAATCGCTTGCCGGTAATCCTTTCGAGGGCCACGATCGCGAAGAATCGAACGGCCTCGTCCTCATCCTCCAGCCGATCTACGAGCAGCGGCACCGCACCGCGGTCTCTCGCCTCGCCGGCGGCAATCACTCCCAGAATACGCTCGTTAACGTCCTCCGAGGAGATGGCTGCCCGGTAAGGACCGATGTTGGCGCAGCCCGTAAGCAGCGGACAAAGGCAGATCAGCCAGTATGCTCGTACGAATCGAGACATGAAGGCCATCCTAAACGGCCCGACAGGCAGTGACAACGCCTCCTTGCGGCAGCGTCGCCGTTCCTTGTTCGGGTGGCTACACTTACGGCGTTTGCGGCCGACCCTGAAACCGGAAACCGCTGGTTTTTAAGAAAGCAGTGCCATGTCAACCAACACGCTGGATATTCTGTTCACCGCGCCTCACCCGGACGATCTGGAGATCGGTTGCGGCGGCGCGATTGCTTCTCTTGTTAAGCAGGGGTATCGCGTCGGAATGGCGCACATGACCAACGGCGAACCGACGCCGCTGGGTGACCCGGAAACCCGTCTGAAGGAAATGCGGGCCGCCGCCGACATCCTGGGTGTCAGCGTGTGCGAGATGGTCGGCCTGCCGAATCGTGTGCTCATGGATGGGCCGGAAGCCCGATTTGCACTGGCTGCCGTCGTGCGCAAATACCGTCCCCTGGTGCTTGTTGGACTGGCCGGGCGCACCGTCGCCGCGAGTCCCGATCACTATCAGGCACAGCTCATCACCGAAGCCGTACGCTTCTATTCGCAACTCACCAAGTGGGATGAACGGTTTTCCGGCACGCAGCCCCATCGGGTGGACCATCTGGTTTATCGCCCAATCGCCCGATCAGCAGAGATTCATCACTGGCACAGCCAGTTCGTGGTGGACATCACCGGCACAATCGATCAAAAACTGGCTGCCGTCGCCTGCTATCGCTCACAGTTTCCCCCGGAGCGGCTGGCGCACCTTGAGCACTGGATTCGCTCGATCGCCGGTTATGAGGGTGGAGCGTGTGGGTTCAACTATGGAGAGTTGTACGCAGTACCCCGTCCGCTGAGCACGCCGGACATGATGAAATTCTTCCAGAAGTGGCCAGTGCCATCACCGATCGACTCACCAAAGGTGTGAGACCGGCGAGACAGAATGCACTAAAGTAGTTCAACTCGGAGCGCACGAGGAAAAGGCCAGTCAAAATCTGTGCGGATGCTGCAGGTATGCAGCCAGGGAAATTACATCTTCGGCTTGACATTTATCCTTCGGCCGCGCTTGCGCTTGCGCGCGATCACCTTCCGGCCGCCGGCCGTCTTCATTCTCGCTCGGAAGCCCTGCTTTCTCTTTCGCTTACGGTAGCTTTTGCGATGCGGGTAATGCATGGTGTCGATCACTCCCTCGTAATGCCGGCCGATGATCCAGACCGATCAGGCGAGCCGGTAGCATAGCGGAGAAAGACATCGGCTTCAATGGCTCGCACCTGAGGAGAATACGCTCGGGACAACCGCTCCCGAGACCCCAAAAACGCCGTTTTTTGCACTTTGATCGAATCTGGCCACTCTGATAGACTCCCCGCCGATACGTTTGCCCTCGGGGGGAGGCAATCCGAACGCAGGATACGCACTTTCTCAAGTGTGAAGGTCACAGGAGATTGATTCATGCAGGAATACGAGCACCTGAAGGCACTGGTAGAGGCCTGTGCGGACGACATGGCCAAAGCGGAAGGCGGCAACAAGGCCGCAGGAACTCGTGTCCGCAAGGCCATGCAGGACATCAAGAACGCCGCCCAGGCCGTCCGCAAGAAAATCCTCGAAGTCCGCTCCTCAGACGATCAGAAGGCGTAGGTATACGCTAAATCACGCTGCGGAGGCAGATTGCCCTTCCCGGCTTGTCGCTCCCGCGGCACGGCGCACAGCTAATGCGCAGACCGCACCCGGAATCGGCCGCAGGCCTGCTCCGTAGCTGTTGCCGGCCTGCTCGCGATCCCCGCTTGCGCGTCACAAGGACTCAGTAATGCCCCCACAGCCGATCCTCGACGTAGCCGCGCTCGATTGCAGCCGGGTCCTCTACACACACGATCAGATTTACCAGTTTCTCCCGCAGAAGCACGAATTCGCCCAGCTCGACGGCATCATCCACATTGATACCGTTCACCATGTCGCTGCCGGTTTTCGCGAAGTGCGTGTCGACGAGTGGTGGTGCCGCGGCCACATGCCGGGAAAGCCGATCTTCCCCGGCGTTCTGATGATGGAATGCGGCGCCCAGCTCGCGGCTTTCGTCCAGCATCAGTTCTTCCCCATGGAAGACGGCAGTTTTCTCGGTTTCGGCGGGGTCGACGCCTGCAAGTTTCGTGGTGCGGTGATCCCACCAGCACGAATCATCCTCGTCGGAAAGCTCGTCGAAGCCCGAAAGCGCCGCTTCATCTGCGAGATTCAGGGCTACGTTGACGGCTCCATCGTCTTTGAAGCCCTGATCAACGGCATGCCGCTGAAAATGTGAACGATTGGCCCATGGCCATCCGCTGTGAGCCATTTGCGCTGAGCAATGCAGTGTTGCTGGTTAACCGGAAGGAGCCAATTGCTGCACGCCGAGCTGGCATCGCGCAATCAGCAATCCAAAATGTAACATCAGCTCACAGCCACTTCGACGCGGCCTTGCGGAGCTTGTCCGCCATATTCGTCCGTTCCCAGGTGAAGCCCGCCCCACTGCGGCCGAAGTGCCCATGGGCGGCGGTCTCACGGTAGATCGGCCGACGCAGGTTGAGATACTTGATGATCCCTGCGGGGGTGAGGTCGAAGTGATCTCGCACGAGCTGTTCGATCCGGTTTTCCGGAATACGCGCTGTGCACTCCGTGTCAACAAGCACGCTGACCGGCTCGGCAACACCGATCGCGTAGGCAAGCTGCACTTCACAGATATCTGCCAGCCCCGCAGCGACGATGTTTTTGGCCACGTGGCGGGCCATGTAGGTCGCCGAACGATCCACCTTTGACGGATCCTTACCGCTAAAAGCGCCGCCGCCGTGTGCGCCGCGACCGCCATAGCTGTCAACAATGATCTTCCGGCCCGTCAGGCCGGTGTCGCCGTGCGGTCCGCCGATGACGAAACGACCGGTGGGGTTGATGTGGAACTTTACGCCGTTGTTCCACAGCTTGGGGCACTCGGCCAGACACACGGGCTTGATCACCTTCTCGATAATCGTCTTCTTGAAGCGGTCGTTGACATTGCCTTGACGGTCAAGCAGTTCCGGTCTCGGCTGATGCTGCGTCGAGATGACGATCGTTTTGAGCTTCACGGGGACGCCATCGTCGTACTCGATCGTGACCTGGCTCTTGCTGTCCGGCCGCAACCACGGAATCGTCCCGTTTCTGCGAACATCGGCCAACTTCTCGACGAGACGATGCGACAGGTGAATCGGCAGCGGCATCAGCGCTCTGGTCTCCCGGCAGGCGAAGCCGAACATTAGTCCCTGATCACCGGCGCCTTGGGCCTTGCCCTTCTTCGCGGTCACACCCTGACTGATATCCGCCGACTGGCTGTGTATCGTGCGGATCACCGCGCAGCTCTTGTGGTCGAACTGGCAGTCAGGATCGGTGTAGCCGATGTCCGCAATCGTATCGCGCACGTCTTTTTCGATGTTGTTCAGGGCCAGTTCGGCTTCCTTATTGTGGACCGTCACCTCACCGGCGACCACCACGAGACCGGTCGTTACCAGCGTCTCGCAAGCCACTCGGGCATTCGGATCACGGGCAATCAGTGCGTCGAGCACGGTGTCTGAAATCTGGTCGGCCACCTTGTCCGGGTGGCCCATGCTGACGGATTCCGAGGTGAAGAGGTAGCGGCCCCGCCGATGACTTCCATTTGATCCCACTGATAACTCCTTCTAAGCTGCGTTGATGAGCCGGCGCTGTCTTGCTGGCCGATTTCCAAACGCCGCACTATAAGGTGTGGCTTCGCCGGTCGCAAGCAGGCCGAACACTTGCATTCGCAACCTGCGTACCGCACGTTCAGGGGCTCTTCATGGCACATCGCGTCTGTGTGGTCGGAGTCGGCCGATGGGGCACACGACACGCCCTGACCCTGAACGACCTCGGTCATCTGGCCGGGCTGATCGACAGCGAAGCGGCGGCACGCCGGCAGGCGAGCGAGAGCTTTCCCGGCATACCAGTCTTCGAATCCGTCACCGATGCGATGGAAGCGGGCATGGACGCGTTCGTAGTGGCTACGCCGCCGGTTACGCATTATCAGCTCGGACGCCACATCCTCGAAGCAGGCCGACACGCCCTCATCGAAAAGCCGCTTGCCCTGCGTTCGAGGGAAGCCCGGCAACTGGTGGAATTGGCTCGCGACCGGGGCCTCTGCCTGATGGTCGGCCACGTCCTGCTTTTTCATCCTGCCATTCGATACATGCGCGAGCACATCCGCTCCGGCGACATCGGCAAGCTGCAATATCTTTACAGCAACCGGTTGAACCTCGGTACCGTTCGCACCGAGGAAAACATCCTCTGGAGCTTCGCCCCTCACGACATTTCGATTTTTCAGTATTTCATTGGCGAGCGGCCCGTCGCGGTTGTTTCGCGCGGATCCACCTTTCTGCAACCCGGCATCCACGACACGACGTTGACCCTGCTGCGCTATCCGGACAACATCTCCGGGCACATTTTTGTCAGCTGGCTTCATCCGTTCAAAGAACACCGGCTGGTCGTGGTCGGCGACCGAGGTATGTTCGTCTTTGAAGACGGCGCTGATGGCGGCTCACTGCTCTATTATGAAAAAAGCATCGACTGGATCCGCGGCAAACCCATTCCGCGCGAAGGTCCGACTGAGGTGATCGAATTGGATCGCAAGGCACCGCTGACCGCCGAGCTTGAGTGCTTCATCCGCGCACTCGATGGCACTGCTCCGGATACCGCCGACGGCGCCAGCGCCATTGAGGTTCTCGAAATCCTGGAGGAGGCCACGTCCGGCCTTGAGATGGAAATGACGCCGCACGCACGCCACAGTGAGCACCACAATTGCTTCATCCATCCCTCTGCCTGTGTCGATGACGACGTCTCCATCGGCGAAGGGACGAAGGTCTGGCACTACTCACACATCCAGGGCGGCGCGAAAATCGGTCACGGCTGCACCCTCGGGCAGAATGTTTACATCGGCGCCAACGTCAAACTGGGCGATGGTTGCAAGATTCAAAACAACGTATCCATCTACGAGGGCGTCGAGTTGGAGAACCACGTGTTCTGTGGCCCGTCGATGACCTTCACCAACATCCTCGACCCCCGCTGCAAGTATCCGCAGCGCGGCACCGAACATTACTTGCGGACGCTCGTCCGGGAAGGTGCGACCATCGGCGCGAACGCGACCATCGTCTGCGGACACACTCTCGGGCGGCATTGCTTCATCGCCGCCGGCGCCGTCGTGACGAAGGACGTTCCCGATTACGCACTGATGGCCGGTGTGCCCGCAACGCGAATCGGCTGGGTCTGTGAATGCGGTGAGCGACTCGCTCGTCGCGCCAAACAGGTCTCCTGCCGCCGGTGCGGCCTTGCCTATCGCGTGGAGCGCGGTCGCCTGACGTCGGCTCAAACACGAAGCAGCTCGTCTGTGCGCGGCAAGAAATCAACCCGCAACGTAAAACCGACGAAACGCAAGTCGACGAAGTAGGAGCTTCTAACAGAAAGGGTGGAACGGGCGTCTCGCCCGTTGGCATTTGGTGATACACCTCTTTCTGAGAGGTGCATTTAATCACGGAGAAGACGGTCGACCCGCCGTGAGCGCCTCCGTTCTCCTTTGTGCTCCCGAATGATTCGGCCTGAGCCGAAGTACCTCCCGATACTCCGTGATGGCTTCCTCACGACGACCCATCTGCTCCAGCAGCGCGGCCAACGCGAATCTTCCATCTGCATCCCCGGGCTGAAGCGCCAGCCCCCTGCGATGCGCCTCCTCTGCCTCTTCAAAACGCCCCAGCCCGCGCAGCGCCGCGCCCAGGTTGTGCCAGGTGCTAGGAAGATGAGCGTCGTTGCCAAGTCCGATCCGGTAATGTTCGACGGCTTCGGAAAGGCGACCGGCCTGGTGATAGCTCAACGCAAGATTCAAATGCATATGCGTCATCCGCGGATCCTGCGCGATGGCGCGCTCCAGCACGTCGATCGACTCCTCAAGTCGGCCGGACCGCGCCAGAACCGTCGCGAGGTTGTTCGCCACGATCGCCAGTTCCGGGCGAATCCGTACCGCTTCCCGATATTGCTCGATCGCCTCATCCAGCCGACCGGCATCCGCGAGCGCGTCACCCAGATAACTGCGGGCACGGGCGTTTTCCGGCCGAGCATCCACAACCGATTGCCACATTCGTAGCTCACTTTGGTAATCGCGATTTCTCAGATGCGTCCGTACTGAAAGCACAATCGCACCCAGCAGGGTAGCTGCAACGAGCATGCGATGTGCCTTCTCGCGACGTTGACCGGCAAAGGCCCGTCCGAGCAAATTCAACCCGAATAGAAGCAGACCCAGCACACACGCCAACGGCAGGTACATCCGATGTTCAACCGCCAGATCGGCGATCGGTATGAAGCTCGAAGTCGGCGCGAGAATCATGAAGAAGGCAACGGCAGGAAACCCGATCGCCGGTCGCCGGATGAACAACACGACCGAGGCGATCAGGAGCAACAGGACAACGAGACAGGCAGGCCATGCTTCCGAAAGTGTCATCGTGGCCGACCACGCATAGTCGAACACGAGCGGATCCGGCCAGACGACCAGACGCAGATAATGCAGAATCACTCCACCTTGCGAGATCAGATACTGCCACGGTGTTACGCTCGCGACGGAGAATCCCACCGTGCCAGAGCCGCGAGCCGCTGGATCAGTAAGCCCGCGCACGACGCCCTGCCCCAACGGAATCATCCAGGTAGCCGCCAGGGACAGGTGAAGCCACCATCGTCTCGCCAGAACCACTCGCCAGGACGAAGCCAGCCACGCGCGATCCATCAGCAATGCCACAACCGGCGCAGTCACCATCACGGCCTTGCAAAGCATCCCCGCGGCGCAGGCAAAGACGGCGGCAACGCACCAGCCCGTGCGCTGCGAACCGGTCGCGCAACGAACCACGCAGTAAAGCGTGAGCAGATAAAAGAGCGCCATCATCGATTCGCTGCGCTGAATGACGTAGGTCACGGCCTGCGTGGTCAGGGGATGAACCAGCCAGATTATCGAGACGGCGAACGCAAAGTACGCAGCTTCGGTGGAATGCTCGCCGAGTTTACGCCCGGAATGCGTGCGGTCTTCCCCGCGGCCGCCCCCACGCTTCAACGTGGAATCGGCGTCCTGTATCACCAGCAGAACGCGCCGCGTGAGCCCAAAGAACGTCAATCCTGCCAGAAGGTGAACCGTGAGATTGAAGACGTGGTAACCGTGAGACCGCAGTCCGCCGAGGGCATAGTTGACGGCCAGGGAAAGATCGACCAGTGGACGCGGACTCCCTCGCAGCAGGTCCGCCAGCGCGTCAATCCGGCGAATTCGTGAATTCCCGACGACATGCACGAGATCATCGAGCAGGAACACGCCGGCGAGACTGCCCGCCCAGGCGAACAGAAAGCACGACAGCGCGAGGAGTCCCAGCGCGAGCCACCCGGTGCGCGAAGGGAAGTTACCTCGTTTCAGATGGCTGCTCGGTCGTCCCATGGGCGAATGTTATACGCCCGATAGGCAACAGAGATACAGCGCGAGTGAACGAATGCTCGGTCGCACCCAATCTCGCCGACACCGGTTTACATCAACAGCTTCGGCTTGCCGAGCATGTTGCGAATGACCGTGAGCTGCCCGAAATGCCAGAACGGGTGCGTGCCCAGGAGTCCGATCACGCTGCCGCTCGTTGGAAACAGCGGCGGGAAACCCTCCGGGGCCTTGTCGCCGAGCTTGGACTCGTCATAGCCCTTGATAAACTCAACTGTCCTCCGATGGCTCTCATCGTAGAGCTTCTTCGCCTCGGCCAGGGTCATACCGTCGTCAGCACGGCAGGTCGACCCGCCGGCATATTCCTTGTGCAGAGATTCGGCCAGTTGCTTCGGCCTGCCGGACAGCTTGCTCGTGATCGAATCCTCGCTCACGGCAAGGTGAACAAGAATCCAGTTAAGATGGTTGCTGCCTTTGGGCATATACCGGGCGTCCTCATCACTGAAATCCGAGACGAACTTGTCGTAAAGCCACTTCGCGGCTTCAAGCTGGTTGATCACAAGCGCTTTCGGGGACATGAGTGCTCCTTTCAGGTAGTAGCTGCGCGGTTGAGGAGGTGGGTTGCTTCCTCTCTCCTGCGACGACGAATGACGAATTATAACTGGACCATAGCCAATCGGCATATCGACGCGGGAGTTTGATGCATACCTTTCGGCCGGCGTTACCGGAGATCACCGCCACGCTGTCGGACTATTCGTCGCACGAACAAGCCTTACCTTCTGTGGCGCGGCAAGATCCCGCAAAACGCGATCCCTTGCGAACCAGCGCTTTGCGCCCGATGATGCGCGGTTTTAGACGGAATCTGGAGGAAACCGTGCCCCTGCCTTATCACGAACGAACGCATGACTGCGGTGCCCTGCGCGCCTCCGATGTCGGCAAGACCGTACTTCTGGCCGGCTGGGTGGATAACTTTCGCGACCTGGGTGGAATGGTCTTCGTCGACCTGCGCGACCGCGGCGGCATCACCCAGGTGCGCTTCGACCCGACGACCGACCCCCGGGCCCACGAAGTGGCGCGGGCGCTGCGCAGCGAGTACGTCATCGTGGTTCGCGGTGAGGTCGTCCATCGCGGCGACAAGGTCAACCCCAATCTCCCGACCGGCGAGATCGAGGTGAAGGCCCACGAGATCGATTTGCTATCGAAGAGCAAGACACCGCCGTTCATGATCGCCGACGACATCGAGACCAACGAGGACCTCCGTCTGGAAAACCGCTTTCTCGACGTGCGCCGCACGCCGGTCCGCCGCGCACTGATGCTCCGCCACCGCATCACGAAGACGATTCGTGACTATTTCGATCGCCACGGCTTCCTCGATATCGAAACGCCGATCCTTACCAAGTCCACGCCCGAAGGGGCACGCGACTACCTCGTCCCCTCGCGCCTGCAGCACGGCAGCTTCTACGCCCTGCCCCAGTCACCGCAGCTTTTCAAGCAGCTCTTGATGATCGGCGGGCTTGATCGCTACATGCAGATTGCACGCTGCTTTCGCGATGAAGACCTGCGAGCCGATCGCCAGCCGGAGTTTACGCAGGTGGACGTGGAAATGGCCTTCGTCCAGCCGGAAAACGTCATGCAGCACATCGAGGCCTGCATGGCCGAGGTTGCAGAGGCCGCAGTCGGCGTGGAAGTGCCCCTGCCGCTGCCGCGTATCAGCTATGCCGACGCCATGCGCAAGTACGGCCGCGATGCGCCGGACCTGCGCTACGACATGACGATTAAGGATGTCACCGCAGCGGTGGCCGGCGCGGAGTTCAACGTCTTCCGCGATGCCGTCGCGGCCGGCGGCGTCGTGCGCTGCATCGTGTTAACTGGCGGCGCGTCCATGACCCGAAAAGAGACCGACGGTCTCACGGAAGAAATCAAAGGCATCGGTGCGGGCGGTCTTCCCTTGGTGAAGGTCGCCGACGAGGGTGGCAAAACCGTCTTCCAGACGGGCATCGCCAAGTTCATCGATACAGACACGATCCGCCCGAAGGTGCTCGAAGCATCCGGCGCGCGGCCCGGCGATCTGATCCTGTTTGCCGCCGGCACGGAGGCCAACGTCAGCAAGTACCTCGGCTGGCTGCGAACCACACTGGCCGAGCGGCGAGGACTGATCCCGAAGGACCAATGGGCCTTCTGCTGGGTGGTGGATTTCCCCCTCTTCGGTTACGACGAGGAAGCCCGGGCCATCTACCCGATGCACCATCCGTTCACCAGCCCGAAGGATGAAGACCTGCACTTGATGCGCGTGGGCGATCCGGAATTGCCGCCGCGCGAAGACCTGCTCAAGGTCCGCGCCAAGGCCTACGACCTTGTGCTCAACGGCATTGAGCTGGGTGGCGGGTCGATTCGTATTCATCGCAGTGACGTGCAAGCCAGGATGTTCCAGATCCTCGGACTCTCTGAAGAGGACGCCCGAGCCAAGTTCCAGTTCCTGATGGAAGCCCTGCAATACGGGGCGCCGCCCCATGGCGGGATCGCGCTCGGGCTTGACCGTACCGTCATGCTCTTCGGCGGCTTCAGTTCCTTGCGCGATGTGATCGCGTTCCCGAAAAATGCCCGCGCCGTCTGCCCGTTGACGGACGCCCCTTCCGTGGTCACACGGGAACAGCTTAAGGATCTCGGCCTCGACCGCCTTCACGAATGAATACCCTCGTCGGCGCGATCCGGCCGGTCGGCAGAAAAGATTGCGGCTCGTGGCGGCTGCACCGTCGATATAAGAATTGGGCCGCGCGCCGGCTCGTTGCGTGACGCGACCGCACTGGGTTCGCATGATGTCCGTACTCATCGACTACGAATTCGAGACCATCTCCCATGCCACGCCTTGGCGAAGATCAATCCTTGATGGCGTCGATCACCGAGTGGCACATTCGCGTGCGACGCACCCAGCGACCCAGCCGCTGACGATCAGCGTGCAGCAATCGCTTTTGAACACTCGGCAGTTCTGGGGACTGACACAGGTACTTCATGCCGCCGGCCTGTCGTATCGGATTGAGTCCTGCCCGCGACCGTGCATCTACTACGGCATGGATGTCATCCAGGGCATGAACGCCCGCGTGTGGATCAAGGCCGCGCCGCAGTCATGCCGACGCACCTCGGCCTCACTCGTCATTCTCGACGGCATTCCCATTCCATTCATCGGGGCTGCGCCGGATCGCCTGATCGTGGGACACCGGCTCGGCTTCGATCTGGGCTTTGCAGCCGCGTACTGGCTTGCGCTGGAGAGTGAAAAAGAGATAACCGATCGAGACGCGCACGGCCGGGTATCCTGTGGTTCGAGTCTGATTGGTCGATTCGGACTGCAAATGAATCCGCCGATCCAAAAGTATGCGGACCTTCTGAGCGACGTGCTGTTTCGCCTTGGCATCGATCCTCCGCGGATCGCACGATGGCCCGATGCACGGCGATTCGCCGTGGCCCTCACGCACGACGTCGATACGCCGGAACGTCGCGGCCCGGCACGTTCATTGCTCTCGCGAGTGTGCTTCGATGCTTCGACTCGCCGCGCCTCGTACTGGGCGCTTCGCGCAGAGCTTCGCCTGCGCGGTCCGATGGAGGCCCTGCTCCGGCCTGCCACACGACGACGCGAATGGGACTTTGCCGCATACTGCCGCGCCGAGCAAGGCATTGGTGTTCGTTCTGCATTCTACTTCAGCGTGGTCCCCCGATCCGCAGGTCACGAATGCGATATCGACTACGATGCCGCCTCCCCGCGCTATCGCCGGTTGTTTCGCAAACTGCACCGCCGTGGCTTCGAAATCGGACTCCACGCAAGCTATTTAACCCGACTCGCCACGCCGACCTTGTCCTGGCAGGCCGATCGGCTTCGCGCCATCGCGGGCTGCAAAGTGACAGGACTACGGCACCACTATCTGAATCTCGACCAACAGAATCCGTTCTTAACGCTGGATGAAGCAGCTCGAGCCGGCCTGTGCTACGACACTTCGATCGGCTTCAACGACTGCGCAGGACTCCGTGCCGGCACCGCTCTGCCTTACTTCCTGCCCCGCGACAGATCAGCCCACACCCGGCCGCTTGTCATCCTTCCGATGTCGCTGGCCGACATGCATCTGCCGACGGAAGACGTGACCTGCGCCGAGGATACGACCCTTCGGCATCTCGAAGAAATCCGCGATCTCGGCGGCCTGGCCGTGCTCAACTGGCACGTGGGCCACTGGAATTCCGATCCTGCATGGCGGGAGAGCTACCGCGCTGCCTGCCGATACCTCTCACAGGCCGATGACGTCTGGATTGCCACTCCGCGGCAAGTCGCTCAGTGGTGGACGCAAAGGGCAGAAATCCTTTCCGGCAGGGCGACAGGTAGAAGGGAATGACGCAACCTTTGATCGAAGTCCGACAGGTCTGCAAGCGCTTTCGCCGCGGCGGGCAGTTTGACTCCCTGCGCGACGTCGTGGGCAGTCTCTTCTCCGCGCGCGCCAGGCAGCGCAGAGACACCGCCGCCTTCTGGGCTCTGTCGGAAATCAGCTTCAGCGTGCAGGCCGGAGAGGCCTTCGGCATCATCGGTCCGAATGGTGCCGGCAAGAGCACTCTGCTCAAACTGCTTGCCGGCATCATGCAACCGACCGGTGGGCAAATCGACGTTCGCGGGCGTGTCTCCGCACTAATCGAACTCGGCGCCGGGTTTCATGGCGACCTCACCGGCCGCGAAAACATCTACCTCAACGGCAGCATCCTCGGCATGTCGCGCCAGGAGGTGCGTCGAAAGTTCGACGCGATTGTCGAGTTTGCCGGCATCGCCGATTTCCTCGATACCCCCGTCAAGCGCTACAGCAGCGGCATGCATGCCCGTCTGGGCTTTGCCATCGCCGCCCACGTTGAACCGCAGATTCTCCTCGTCGATGAAGTCCTCTCCGTGGGCGATCGCGTCTTTCGCGCGAGGTGCATGGAGAAGATGAACCAGTTCCTCAAACAGGGTACGGCGGTGGTCTTTGTGTCGCACGACCTGGGTGCCGTGGCACGATTCTGCCGCAGGGCGCTCGTGGTCGACCGTGGCTCTGAAGTGTATATCGGGCCGGTAGCTCGCGCCGTCGCCTGCTACTACGATGCCTGTGCCGAGACACTGTCCGGGAAACAACCCGATGACGCCGCCGCCGTGAGCGTCGATAACCTGCGTCTGCTTGACGAGACAGATCGTCCCGTCTGGTCATGCCCGCCCGGCCGGCGTCTGCGCCTTGAGTACGATGCGCTTTTTTCAAGAGAAATGCAGCGTCCCTCGTACGGCCTGTCCATCATCCGTCTGGAAGACCACCTGACTGTCTTTGAGACCAGCAGTACGCGAATGGGACATGCCGCAAAGAGCGCGCAACGCGGTGACCGGCAGCATGTCCGCTATGAGTTCACGATGAATATGCTTCCGGGAGAATACGCCATCGGTTATCACGTTCGCGATCGAGACGACCTCACCTATGCCGCGCAGGATCCCTACGCATTGCGAATCATGGTCGACAGCGATGTGACCGGCGGCGGTGTGGTCCACGTTGATCCGAGCGTCAGCGTCTCAACGGTCACTCGAAGTGCACCGGCCGCTGTACAAATCGCCTGACCTGGGGGGCCTCTTGGCATGGACGCCGCGACACTCGTTCCGCAGGCACAGGCATCCGGCAATACCCTGCCGCCGGGCGTATCGGTGCGTTTCTGGCAGCCCGGCGACACCCCCGCCATCCAGAAAATCTACAACGACCCGCTGATTCGGCCCGGCGCTGCAATGCGTGGCTACGTACCACGCACCGATGCCCAATGGAGCTGGGAGTTCGCCGATTCCCATCCGACCAATCCACCTTACATGGTGGGGACCTGTGACGATGCCATCATCGCCACTCACGCCTGCATCCCGATACCGATGTTGAGCGATGGCCGACTGGTTTCTACGGGAAAAGATGAGGAAACCCTCGTGCATCCGGATTATCGCGGCCGTGGTGTGCTTGATGCCATGTATCGCCCGCAGCTTGAGCGTGCCGTAGCAGATGGATTCGAGATGCTGTGGGGTTTCACCAGCACCGCGAGCCGTTCACTGCTTCGAAACGGCTTTGCATGCCTCGGACCTTTCGAGGCGATGATCTGCGAGTTGTCGAAGGTTCGGTCAGCGACCAGCAGCATGGAGCCGCTGCACGACGACGATTGCCTGCGCATTCTTCCTTGTACGCAGGCCGATTCGCGGTTTGACGATCTGTCCTGCGAATTCGGCCGACAGATCGGCGGCCTGACCCTCCATCTGTCGCAGTCTTTTGTCGATTGGCGCGTGTTCCGCAACCCCTTCCGGCCATACGCGGTCTTCAGTGCCGATGTTGATGATCGACTCGTCGGACTAGGTATCTTCAAGATGGAGAATGCGCGAAACTACGCATTCCTTTCCGATCTGGTGTCAATCGATACAGCGCAGCATCCCGCAGATCAAATAATCGATCGCCTCCTGTCTGCAGGCGTGAAGTATCTTTCCGCCTGTGGTGTCCGCCATCTGGAAGCCCGGCCGTCCGGCTCGCACCCCTACAACCGCATGCTGCAACGTCTTCTCTCGCGACGCGGCTTTCAAAAAGTGCCCTCCGATCGTGCTGTCCGGTTTTTCGTTCGTCCAGTCCTTTCACAGGATGCCCGAATCATGGATCAGGATTTCTGGCGAATGTGCGAACTGATGCGGGAATATTGACGAACCACGGTTGAGTCGTTACTGACGGACAACAGCCAGATTGGCCGTCAGGACCGTTTGCAGTCGATAGACAAAAGACCTGCTAGAGATTAGACGCGTATCACGTTGAATCAGCGGGATCAGAACGAAGGAGCACGATGCCCATGAAGCACCATACATCCCCCCTGCCGGACACTCATTCATCGCGCGCGACCGCGCGGCGCAGTTCACGTAATCGTCGTTTCGCGATCCTGGCTGCGCTGGCCACCGGCACCTGCTGGCAGTTTGGCGCCGGATGCGTTCAGACCATCCTCGCCACCATCGGCGCGACTTTCTTCTGAGCATCTGGCCCAATCAGGGTGATACGAGCGTCTCGTCTGTGTTCGCACGGCATCACTTCACCGCCGACCAGACACACCGGCCGCCGACGTATGTTGCTTTTACGCCAACGTTCTTCAACTCATCGGGCTCAATCGCGAAGAGATCGCGATCGAGAATAACGAAGTCCGCCAGGTAGCCGGGGGCAAGACGACCGAGACGCGATTCGTCGCCCGCTGCCCAGGCCGCGCCGTTCGTGTACGCCTGCAATGCCTCTTCGACGCGAATGCTTTGCTCCGGCATAAAGATGCCGCCGTCAAGCGTCCGCGCCGTTACCGCCGCGTGAACACCGAAGAAAGGATTGATCGACACCACCGGCCAGTCGCTGCCGAAAGCCAGCGGCGCGCCGGCGTCCAACAGCGAGCGAAACGCATAGCTCGTCTTACATCGCTCCGTGCCGATGGCCTTCTCGGCATACCGCGCGTCGTCGGCCTTGTGCAACGGCTGCATCGACGCGATGACGCCGAGTCGGGCGAAGCGCGAAATGTCGCCGGGCAACAGGTGCTGTGCATGCTCGATACGTAGGCGAGGAAACTGCGAATCTCGAATTGCAGATTGCGGAGTAGAAGTGCTTGAGCCGTGGTGTTCCGATGTCGTCTTGCCGTGTTGTGCAAGGATTTTGTCGTAAATATCCAGCACCATGTGATTGGCCAGATCACCGATGGCGTGGATGGCGCTGCCCAGCTTCGCCGCGTACGCCGCGTCGATCATTGTTTCAAGGTGACCTTCCTCCTCGAAAACCTCACGAAGTACGCCGCGATTCGTATGTCTTTCTTTGGGATTATCCTTGAACGGTTCCACCATGTACGCCGTCCGCGAGCCCAGCGAGCCATCCGCGAATTGTTTGAAGCCGCAGACGCGGACCATCTCGTCGCCGCGATGCGCCTTCGCCCGGTCGAGATACTCCCCCCAGTCGTTCTCGCTGATGTACAACCGCACCCGCAGCGTTAACTTCCCCGCGGTATGTGCCCGGTCGATCACCACCAATTCACGATACGGTGACATCGTGTGCACGCCGGTAATGCCGTGGCGATGGGCCTCGACCTGCGCCGCCAGAAGGGCCTTCTCCAGTTCTTCATCGGTCGGCGGTGGAATGTGCCTCGACACCAACCCGATCGCGGATTCCTTGAGAATCCCCGTCGGCTCGCCGGTGATGGGGTGCCGGTCGATCACACCTCCGGGCGGGTCCGGCGGACCGTACAGCCCGATGCCTGCGGCGCGCAGGGCGACGGAATTGGCCAGCGCCCCGTGCCCGTCCATCCGCGAGAGCAGCACGGGATGATCCGACGTCGACTCGTCGATCCATTCCTTCGTCGGTTGTGCCGGATCGGACCAACTCTCCGTAGACCATCGTCCACCAGTAATCCATTGACCCTTCGGCGTCTGTTTCGCCCGCTCCGCAACTTCCGCGACGAACGCCTCGCGATCCGATACGTCGCGCAGATTCAGACGCGAGAGCTGCTGGCCGCCGGAAATCAGGTGCAGATGGGCGTCGATTAATCCGGGAATGACCGTGGCTCCACCACCATCTACGATGCTGACGGCGGTGCCGGAAAAAGGACCGTGCCCGGCCTTGTTACATCGTTGTCGCACGCCGTCGCCGATGGCAACGATAACGCTATCGCAGATGTGCATCGAGTTCGCAATCGGATTCGACGGATCGTTCGTCCAGATCCGTGCATTGTGGATGTAGATGTCCTGGTGCGACGCGCAGGCGCCGAGAAACACCAGGGCGATCAAGCCCCATTGTGATCGGCCGACCGTTGAAAATCGCTGGTTGCCCGACATGCAATCAACTCCTCAATTACACCGACATCGTAACCTCGCCGGCGTATCAACTTCGTTGAGCTGCCGTTCGATCGCGCTCACAACTGAATCCGCGGGCGTTACTTTTTCGTCCACTCATCCAGCCAGCCGATTACCGTCTCATGCCAGAGAATGCTGTTGGCCGGCTTGAGCACCCAGTGATTCTCATCAGGAAAGTGAAGGAACTTGCTAGGTATGCCGCGACGCTGCAAAGCGGTGAACGTTGACATCCCCTGCGTATCGACCACCCGGAAATCCAGCGCCCCGTGAATCACCAGCATCGGCGTCTTCCAGTTCTTGACGAGGTTGATCGGGTTATGCTCCTGGTAGCTGCGCGGATTCTCCCACGGCGTTCCGTGACGCTCCCACTCCGGGAACCAAAGCTCCTCCGTGTCGAAATAGGCCAGTTGTTCACAAAGATTACCGTCGTGACAGACCAGGCAGCGAAAACGATCCGGCCATTTCCCGGCAATCCAGTTGATCATGTAACCGCCGTAGCTCGCTCCGAGTGCCGCTACCCGGTCACCATCCATCCACGGATATTTCTCCAATGCCGCCGCCAGACCAAGTTGCAGGTCCTCGAGCGGCTTACCACCCCAGTCGTCGCGGATCGAGTCGGTAAAGGCCTGCCCATAGCCCGTCGAACCGTGAAAATCCACCATGACCGCGGCATAGCCCGCCCCGGCATAGGCCTGCGGGTTCCACCGATAATGAAAATCGTTTCCGAAGGATCCCTGAGGGCCGCCATGTATCAGGAAGGCGACGGGGTACTTTTTCGCCGGATTGAAATCGACCGGCTTGACGACGTAGGCGTACACCTTTTCGTCATTCCAGCCGGCGAACGAAAACTGTTCGGGCTCGCCCATGCGGGCTCGGGCCAGCTTCTCGTCATTGATGCGTGTCAGGCGCTGCACGTCGGTGCCGTCGGGCTTGACACTGTAGATCTCCGCCGGACCGCGAAGATGATTCATCGTGTAGATGATCCGATCTCCCGCGGGAGTCGGCTGGTTCACGCTCCCTTCCCAAACCAGTACGCGCTCCTTCCCGCTTTGGGCATCAATGGCAAAGAGCGATCGTTGTCCGATGTTCTGTGCCGTGGTGTAGATCGTCTTGCCGTCGGCGGACCACCAGATGCCGTCCGCCGATCGATCCCACAGGTCGGTCAATGCCCTCGTCTCGCCGTCCGGCCAGCTTCGCACCATAATCCGCATCCGGTCCGCTTCGTAACCGGCACGTTCCATCGCCAGATACGCCAGCGTCCGGCCGTCCGGTGAGAAAACCGGGTTGGTATCCACGGCTAGGTTGGATTCCGTCAGACACCTCGGCGCGGCGGATGCATCCACCGGCGCAAGGAACAGATCAAGATTCGTCGACCATGCTTCATCGCGACCGGCGTTGCGTGCCGTAAAGATGATCTGCCGGCTGTCCGGCGTGAAGCTGATTTCCTCGGAGCCGCCGAACGGCTTGGTCGGCGCATCCATGTCCAACTCGCGCATGACATCGACCGCCTCGCCGCCTTCCAGTGGATGCACGAACACATGCGATCGGCGACCGTCCTTCCAGGTGTCCCAGTGTCGGATGAAGAGCCGGTCGTAAATCCGGCCCGTCGCCTTTCGCGATGCAATCTCATCGAGTTGCTGCCGCGTCTCCTCCGGACTGTGCCGGGGGAAGACCTCCATCGCGTACGCAATCAGCTTCCCGTTCGGCGCGATCACCAGGTGGTCCGCGTCGAGCGGCTCACGCGTGATTTGCTCGGCCTCCCCGCCGTCCAGCGGAATCCGCCAGACCTGCATCGAACCGCTGCGCGATGACAGGAAGAGCAAGGACTTGCCATCCGGCATCCACCGCGGGCTGACATCCGCCGCCGGATGTGAGGTCAGGCGGCGCAGGTTCGTTCCATCCGTATTGACCAGCCACAGGTCCGTGAGACCCTTGTTCGCTTCGAGGTCCGTCACCCGAACAACGAATACGATAAGGCGCCCGTCCGGCGAAATCTGCGGATCGGATATACGATCCATCGCCACCATGTCATGAACGCTGAAGGGGTGCGTCGGGTCCGCCCCGGCAATGGGGGCGACTAAACAAACGACCGAGAGCATCAGACAGAACTTCAATCGCATCGGCAAACTCCTCAAAGACTTTTGATGCTTCGCGCACACGGCGCATGCACCGACCGCACGAGTCGCGGCATTCTACCGTGCGATTCCGGATCAACCAGCCGCGTTGTCACGAGTGCGATCACGCCCTAAAGTGCTGATCGATGTCCCGTCGGATGGATCGCTGACTTCCACCGGACGGCCGATGTCTGAACCGCAGGGAAGATTCAGGCGTGTCGATGCGAAGCGCGAGAAGATGGCTCACTGCGAAGTTGACGCTCGCCGTCCGATCGGCCGCCCCTACCATGCCGGACGCCGGCATCCGCCTCTTCCATGCCTGGCTGCGGAAATTCGGGCCGACCATGCCGCTGCTCGCGGGTCACGTTCGCAGGAACATGCGAGCCGCCGGCCTCTACAACCCCACGGTACATCGAGCGTACTTCGACCAGGCCGGCCTGCACCTGGCCAACATTCTTCGCATCTTCAAGGACGCACGTCGGCCGGAAGAGATCGCTGCGCTGGCGCGCGATCAGATCGGCTTGGATGATTCGATCCTTCATCTGCGCGATGCACTCTCTGCCGGCCGTGGCGCCGTCGTGGCCGCGCCGCATGTCTGCAACTACGTCCTCACCCTTGCACGACTCAATCAGGAAATCCCCATCACCGTCTATCTGCGCTGGTCGCATGAGCCGCGAAAACAGGAACTCAAACACGCCTGGTGCCGCGCCGTCGGCCTGCCGGTGATCCTCGAACCGCCGGATGCCGCCAACCCCGCCGGACGGGCCGCCGCCTGCGTCGAAGCACTGCGACGCGGAAATGCCCTCGTTATGACACCGGACATCGCCCAGAAAGACCGCGACAAGGGTGTGCCCGTCCGCCTGTTCGATCATGTGCCTTACCTGCCCGCCGGCCCGGCGTCGATTGCCATGCTGGCCGAGGCGCCGCTCGTTCCGGTATTCGGCCGACTCGAACGCACCGACCACCCCGAAACGCCCGCGAAAAAAAGCGCATACGGCTATCGCCATGTCATCACCGCTGCACCTCCGATTTACGTGCCCACATTTTCTCGTGCAGAGGGTGGCCGACAGATGGCACTCCATCGCGCCATGCAAACCTGGGCAGACGGCTTCGCTGATTTTCTTCGCGCCTGCCCGCAGGCGTGGTTCCTCTGGGCCGACAGCCGTTGGTCGAGTGTCTTTCGCGGTGACCCGCGCTATCAGGGAGCACTGCCGTCCTCCAAAGGAACGAATGATGGCAGCGACGCCCCCGCCCGACACGAAACGGAGGGCATTGCATGATCGCGCTATCGATGCTCGCAGCCCTTCCCCTGCTGCTCTGGCTCGTGCAGAACGCGCTATTAAAGCTCCACGGCCTGCCGATGCGCTGGCGGCTTGATGCCCGACAGGCACCGCCGTCCGTCCGATTGGCCGGTCGAATCGCCACGCAGCTTGGTCTGCTTGCAGTGGTGATGATCTATCCGCTCGCCATCGGCCAAAGGCCGACAGACTACTACTCCGATCTGCTTCCCCCGACACGTGAAACCATGCACTTCGTCCATGGTTTCGCCGCATCCACCTTGTTTCTCTGCGTGTTATTCGGCATCTGGCTGGCGACCAATCGGTTGCAGATCGACGTTCACCATTCCCGGCGGAAGTGGACGCGCCGGTTGCTCTTGCTGGTTCCCACGGCGCTGCTGGGCGCGCTCGTGGAAGAATTGATATTCCGCGGCATCCTGCTGGCGGACCTGATTCGCATCTCTGCCCTGCCGCGCGAAGCCGCTATCGCCATCGGCGCAGGCGTATTCGCCATTGCCCATTATGTCCGCACCGTCAAACGACGCTGGACATTTCCCGGCCACGTCATGCTCGGCGTCCTGCTCTGCATTGCTTTCACGCAGACCGGTCAGCTCTGGCTGGCGATGGGTTTGCATGCCGGCGGCATCTTCATGATCATGGGGCTCCGGCCGTTTGTTCGCTATCGGGGCCCGGCCTGGCTGACCGGCGCGAGCATCTTTCCTTTCGCCGGATTAATCGGCATCGCGGGCCTGCTGGTCCTGACCGGCTACGTCTTGCAACACTACGGAGTGCCTTGACGATGGCATCCCCTGCTTCAGCGCCACCCACTCCAACGGCCGTCCGACGAGCCGAGGACGTTACGATGCAGCGCGCCATGGACGCGTACCTGGCGACCCATCCACCCGGTGAACTCACTTACTTTCTACCGAAGGATGATGACGAACTGAACAACGCCCTGTCCGAGGGCAGATTTCAACGGGTGATCTTTGCAGATTGGGATGCCCTGATGGAGCCGATCTGGAAAGGCGAGGCGAAAATCGATGCCTGGCACAGGGCCGGCGTCAGGATCGATCTCGTCACACCACCGATCGACGACCCCGCCGCATGGCGCGGACTGCTCGATCGAACCTACGAGAGCTTGACGGCATGGCGCCGGCAACAGGCCCGCCGACAGACCATCGCCGCGGTCATTCTCAGCGCATTGGCCCTCGCCGCCCTGGCGATACTCTTTAACCTGCTCCCATCGCCCGGTTGAATGCGGTGATGTAACGAACTCACGTCTCACGCCGGCAAAAAGCCCTGCTTCTGTAGGTAGCTCGCCAGCTCTGCGACACAATCTTCCAGACTCTTCTCAGCCGTCTTGAGCACCAGCTCCGGCTTGAGCGGCGCCTCGTAGGGATCATCCACGCCGGTAAAGTTCTTGATCTCCCCCGCTCGGGCCTTCTTGTAGAGCCCCTTCGGATCGCGCTCCTCACACACGTTCACCGGCGTATCGATATAGACCTCGATGAACGGCAGGGCCGGCTTGGCCTCTTCGTGCAGCTTGCGAACCAGGTCGCGATCGGCTCGATAGGGGCTGACAAACGAGGTAATCGTAATAATGCCGGCATCGGCAAACAGCTTTGCCACTTCGCCGATGCGTCGGATGTTCTCTGCCCGATCCTCCGCGGAAAAGCCCAGGTTCTTATTCAGTCCGTGGCGGATGTTGTCGCCATCGAGCACGTAGGCCATGCGCCCCTGTTGCACCAGCAGGTGCTCCAGTGAAAATCCGACCGTGCTCTTGCCCGATGACGGCAGACCGGTCAGCCAGATCGTGCAACCCTTCTGACCCAGAAGTTTCTCGCGCCCGCCGCGCTCCACATGTCCATGGTGCCATACAACGTTCGTCGCCTTGATCTCAGTCATGGATGTCCTTTCGTGGTGCAATTCGCGTTTGTAGCTGTGCTGCTCAAGTGTAAAGCCCACGGATTGCAATCCGTGGGCTACCATGCCGTCCGTACATTTCCACGCTCGCGCGCAGATAAACTGAAAAGTATAACGGAATCAACCTTCCTGGAAAAGCGCAGTGCTCAGGTAACGTTCTCCGCTGGATGGAAAGATCACGACGATCATCTTCCCGGCATTCTCCGGCCGCGTCGCCACCTGGTTCGCCACACACAGGGCCGCCCCCGATGAGATGCCGCAGAAGATACCCTCTTCCTTGCAGCAGCGCCGCGCCCATGCCATCGCATCCGCCGAGTTGACCCGGATGATCTCGTCGTAAATCTCCGTGTTCAGTACCGACGGTACAAATCCCGCACCGATGCCCTGAATCTTGTGCGGCCCCGGCTTCACCGGCTGACCCTCACGAGTCTGTGTGAGCACCGGCGACTCCTCCGGCTCCACGGCAACACACTTGAACGTCGGCTTTCGCTTCTTGATGGTCTCGCCGACGCCGGTGATCGTACCGCCCGTCCCAATGCCCGAAACCAGAATATCCGCCTTCCCGTCGGTGTCTTCCCAGATCTCCAGGGCCGTCGTCTTGCGATGAATCTCCGGATTCGCCGGATTGTCAAACTGCTGCGGCATAAAGGCATTCGGCGTCGACTTCACCAGCTCCTGCGCCTTTGCAATGGCGCCCTTCATTCCTTCCGCCGCCGGCGTCAGCACAAGGTTGGCCCCCAGGCCGCGGAGCAGCATCCGCCGCTCCATGCTCATCGACTCCGGCATCGTCAGCGTCAGCGTGTAGCCCTTGGCCGCACAGACAAACGCCAGGGCAATCCCTGTGTTGCCGCTCGTGGGCTCGATGATGTGCGTGTCCTTCTTGATCTTCCCCGCCTGTTCAGCGGCCTCGATCATTGACATGCCGATCCGGTCTTTCACGCTCGACATCGGATTGAAGAATTCCAGCTTGGCATAGACTTCCGCTTTTGACTGAATCACCCGATTGATCCGAACCATCGGCGTCCGTCCGACCGTCTCGATGATGTTCTGATATAGACGTCCCATGTGAATTCTCCCTCTGGCCCCATGCAATCCCGAACAATTCCCCAGAAAAAGCATCATAATTGGCCGTGCAACACGCCGTCAATCCGCAGAACCTCCTGCTCGTCCCAGACACACCACTCCGGAACCACTGAGCACCATGCAACGCCGCTGCGGCCGGCCTCAAACACCGCCCCACGTCCCGTTACTGGCCTTCAATCGCACTGGCACGTATCTTGTATGCTCACCGTACGTCGCAACCGACGACGATTCACACGAGGTGCAACCATGCCGCAGGAAACACGCATCGAAAAAGACTCCATGGGTCCCATGACCGTACCCGCGAGCGCGCTCTGGGGCGCTTCCACGCAACGGGCCGTCGAAAACTTCCCCGTCTCCGGCCATCGGCTCGGTCGGCGCTTCGTCTGGGCCATGGGACTGATCAAGCAATGCGCCGCCGAGGTCAACGCCTCCCTCGGCATCATCCCCAAAGACAAGGCAGACCTCATCAAAAAGGCCGCACAGGAAGTCATCGACGGCAAGCTCGATGACCACTTCGTCGTGGATGTCTTTCAGACCGGCTCCGGCACTTCGACCAACATGAACGCCAACGAAGTCATCGCCAATCGCGCGATTCAGCTCGCGGGCGGCGCCATCGGCGATCGAGGACTGGTCCATCCCAATGACCACGTCAACCAGTCGCAAAGCTCGAACGACGTCATCCCCACCGCCATGCACGTGTCCGCCGCCGCAGCACTCAAAGAAGAGCTGATCCCCGCACTTGAACACCTCGCTGCCGGTCTCGAAGCCAAGGCGAAAACCTTCGACGCCATCGTCAAGATCGGCCGCACGCATTTACAGGATGCCACGCCCATCCGCCTCGGTCAGGAGTTCTCCGGATACGCGGCGCAGGCCCGCCTCTCTGCCCTGCGCGCCCAGAAGGCCATCCGCGCCCTGCGCGAGCTGCCCATCGGCGGTACGGCCGTCGGCACCGGCATCAACACGCCCAAGGGCTTTGGAAAGCTCGTCTCCGAACAGCTCGCCAGGAAGACCGGCATCGAGTTTGTCGAAGCCGCCAATCATTTCGAAGCACAACACGCCAAGGATGGCTTCGTCGAGGCATCCGGCCTGCTGCGAACCATCGCCGTCAGCATGATCAAGATCGCGAACGACATCCGTTTCCTCGGCTCCGGCCCGCGCTGCGGCATCGGCGAGATCAGTCTGCCCGCCACTCAGCCAGGCAGTTCCATCATGCCCGGCAAGGTCAACCCGGTGATGTGCGAGATGCTCATGCAGGCCTCGGCCCATGTCATCGGCGCCGACGCCGCCATCACCAGCGCCGCCACGACACTCGGTAACTTCGACCTCCACGTCGGCATGCCGGTCATGGCCCATCACTTCCTCGAGTCGGTCCACATCCTGTCGAATGCCGTTCGAATCTTTCAGGATCGCTGCATTTCCGGAATCGAGGCCGATGTCAAACGTGCCGAGCAGCTCGTCGAGCAGAGTCTGGCCATGTGCACCACGCTCGCGCCAGTCATCGGCTACGACCGCGCCGCAGCAATTGCCAAGAAGGCCTTCGACACCGGCAAGACCGTGCGACAGGTCGCATTGGATGAAAAAGTGCTCCCCGAGGATCGGCTCACGGCACTGCTCGACCCCCGCGCGATGACGGAGCCCGGCGCGTCTGCCGGTCCGGCAGGCGGCTGATTCGTTCGCGTGCTGTTCGACACACTCAGAGTGCTTCTTCCGGATCGGCCTTGCGCGTGATTTGAAGTGCCCGCTTCCCGCGCAGTTGCCCGAGCCGCCCGGCAAACTTGTTCTGCCCGCGAATGCGCAGGATGAAGTCGCGATCGACGAGCTTGTCGAGCTGAATGACATCCCCCGGCGCCAGCCCCAGCAGCTCTTCCACGGTGATCTTCGTCTCGCCGAGAAATGCGGCTACTTCCACTTCCGCTCGGCGAATGCTCCGCGCAACTCTGCGTGATTCCTCCGACGCCCCGCCATGCCGCGAGTAACCCAACCAGCTTTGTGCGGCCAGTTTCCCGATTACCGGTTCGATCACGTTGAAGGGCAGACAGATGCTCATCGTGCCCGCCCGTGCGCCGAGCTTGATCTCGAAACCGATGACCACCACCACCTCATTCGGGGCGACAATCTGCACCAAGTGAGGATTGCTCTCCGTCCCCGCCACCTCGAATTGCACCTCCATCAGGTCCGACCATGCCTCGGAAAGGTTTGTCAGGGCACGATTGATGATTCGACTCACCAGCCGTTGCTCGATCTCCGTGAGCGGCCGCTGCGGGATGAAGATATCCGCGTTCGTCCCGCCCAGCAGGCGATCAACGATCGGAAAGACGATCAGCGGGCTGATCTCCAGGCAGAGTTGCCCGGACAGTTGCGGAGCCGACAGCAGATTGAAGCAGGTGGGGCTCGGCAGAGAATGGATGAACTCGCTATAGGTCAGCTGCTCGGTCGTGGCCACGCGCGTCTCCACGATCGTCCGCAGAAACGCCGACAGTGATGCACCGAAGCTCCGCGCAAATCCTTCGTGGATCGCCTGCAACGCGCGAATCTGATCCTTGCTGACGCGCTCCGGCCGCTTGAAGTCGTACGGGAGAATCTTCGATCCGGATTCCCCCTCGGCCTCCGTGGGATAGCCGTCGTACGGCGCATCCATTTCCCCAGCCGCCACGGCTTCGAGCAGTGCATCAACTTCGCTGGGATCGAGGATATCCGCCATAAGTGCTGCCGCCGGCCAGTCACAACATCGGCAGTTTCTGCCGACGCGCCACAACGGGCTCGCCTTCTTATCGGACAGGCACTTACGTCACCTGAAGCGCCGACCGAATCCGGCAAAAATCGACACCCAATTCTTCGCCGGAGCGAAGCCCTCGGTGCGATTATCCAAAATATTCCCCTGAATCCCTGCAATACAACCCTGTTGGATCGCACACCGCCCACAGGAAGCGGCGGTCGGCTGCATCTTGGGAGTATTACCATGTTCAATCATTCCGACGGACACATCGTGAAAAAGCCCTTGGGGTTCTTTGCCGCGTCCGCCCTCGGGCTCAGCGCCGTGCTGGTCACGACGATTTTCTCCGCGACCGGCATCGCCCTCTATGGCCTGCGCGTCGTGGACAAGAAGACCGGCAATCTGATCGAGCTGGTTCAGGAAGCCGCCCGGACCATTCCCGAACTCCGCGAAGCGCTGCCGCCTGCGCTGGCCGACGCCATCGAAGACGTACGGGCCCCGGAGTACCGCGACTCGCTGCGCGTCAGCGCTGGTCTCTCCGCAGCGGCAGAACCGCGTGGTTGGCGAAACGCCACCATCGAAATCGAAAACAAAGGAAGCCGGACGATCTCGCTGCTGTCGATGCGAATCGTTGGTCTTGATCAGGACGGTGCGCCGACCCAGGAGCGCCAGGTCTGGGCTGCTACGCCGCTTCAGATCGATGGTGACTGGCGCGGCCCGCTGCTCCCGCAGGAAACACGCCGCCTGGTCGTCCGCGGCTTCAGCGATAAAAACGTCTCTCGAATCGTCCCCGAGATCACCGAAGTGCGCGTGTGGGATGGCCCCATCCAGAACGCCTCGGCAATGTAAACCGCTGGCTGCCCGCTTTCAGTGGGACTCCAGATCACGTTGTGTCCAGCTCAGTAAACGTTACGCGGCGCGAGCGCTGAGTACGACTGGATACAAGAAGCACGGTCGGTTTCGCGCGACGTGCGGATGCACGCGCTGCTGCTCAATCCGCGCGATGTCGAGGCATAAAAAATTCAAGCGTTTTTAACCCTTTTTTGTTCGACTTGAACTGCGATCGCAATCCGCAAGCTCATACCCTCTGCTCTCATGGCGTTTTAGCTGTTGTGGCTTTTTCGCGTCTCTCCATCTTCCTTGACCATTCGTCGTTCCGTACCTATGCTCCCCGCTGTGAGGGCTCCCCTACCGCGGACGGCGGAGGTTGGAGCCCCATTGACTTAAGTCGCTCGCCGCTGACGGCCTGAGTTCGATGCATCCGACGTACGCACGACATGCCGTGACCAAGATCGACCTGCTGATCGGCCTCTTCGTGGTCGCTTTGCTCATTCTGCTCGTCGTTCCCTCCGTCTCTTCCAGCGGCAGACGTGCCGAGCAGCGCGCCATCTGCCTGAACAATCTTGCCGCCGTCGGCACTGCACTGACCGCGTACCTGCAGGACAGCGACCAGACCTGGCCCTGCGTCGAAAAGTTGCGTTCCCTTCCCATTCATGATCCGCCCTGGCCGACCCTGCCGAAAATCCTCGAGCGCTACACCGCGGGCCGGTCGGAGATCTTCCGCTGCCCCGCCGATCAGCGTGAGCTGTCATCCGACAGCCCGTTGTTTGCTCAGTTCGGCGGCTCCACCACGTGGTGGGCGACGGAAGGCACCAGTTATGAATGGCTTATGGGCGAGGCCTATTGCGGCCGAAAGGTCGGAGCAGAGTCGTTAAGTTCGGCCAAAGGTTTCGGAATGGGTCGGGCGGACATGCCGCTGATTTCGGAGTTCGAGCCCTTCCACGAAGGCGACGGCGGCGGCTCCTTCAACACCCTGAATGCCGACCTGACGCCGCGAACCGCACGCGACAACGTAAAGCGATAAGATGATGTACTCCGACACAAAGCCACTTGCCTGTTGCATCATGGAGAACACGCACAATGACCACCGGTGAAGTGAAACATACCCTCCGACGACATCGCCCCGCCGCCGTGGCCGGCGGCGTGGCGGGCCTGCTGCTGATCGGCGGTTGGTTCGGCTATGACATCGCCATGACACCCGCGCAGCCCGACCTGGCCACCGCCCGCGCCACGGAAATCGTCACCTACATCGCCAGCGACCGCGGCCTCGGACGACTGACGCAGATCGAGCAGCAGCAGTTCCTCGACCAGTGGAAGGCCCATCTTCAACAGGAGGGCCGCGATCAGGAACTCAAGGAATGCATGGACAATCTGAGCGACGATGTTCGCAAGAACTTCACTGCGGTTGTCGTTCGACAGGCCAAGCGCGCCTTCATTGACGATGCCCGGCGCTATGCCCAGCAGGACTCGCCCGCCGCACGCGACAAATTCATCCGCGAGCGGCTGGATCAATATGCCGCGCAGGCCGAGTTCACGAAGCGTGTCGCCGCCAGCTTCCGTGGCGATGCCCCCAAGAGCCAGGACGAACTCCAGAAATGGATCATGCAGAACACGACTGCCGAAGAACGGGCCATCGGCGAGCCGTATGTCGAAGCCCTCAAACGGGTGCGTGAAATCGTGCGAAAAGAGGAGCGCGGGGCCCAGTCGGCCTCTGCCGCCCCGACCGGCGCATAGTTACACGTTTATCGCAGTGGCGCCTTGCCGAAGATGCGACGGATCATGGCAAGTTGCCCGGCGTGAAAAGTCTCGTGCAGCGCGGCCGTCCCGATCGCGCCGGCCTTGTCCGAAAAGAGCGGGTGCGGTTCCTGCCCGGCGCGCTCATCCAGTTCGCAGTCCGTCATTCCCCCTATCCGCCGAACCGCGTCGTCATGAATACGGTCAAACAGCGAACGAATCTCAGTCAGCGGCGGATACGCGGCCGGACCAGCGACCGGCGTCGATCCGCGGCCGAAACTGGTGCGAATCGCATCCGGCGCGACATCGGTGTAGGCCATATCGAAACAGCGCACGTGAATGAGCACGATTTGCGACGCGGCGAGATGCCCGACCTGCCATGCCACGTGTCCGACACCCGCCGCCGGCATCTCAAACCAGCGATCCTCCTCGATGTCGGCGAGCAGACTCTTCGTCCACTTCCGCGCGGTCTGTAGCCGGTCGATGAGCAATTCAAGGCGTGTCATACGAACATCCGGGAGAACTAGCGGCGGCCGGACTTGAACCGGCGACCCAGGGCTTATGAATCCCTTGCTCTGCCAACTGAGCTACGCCGCTGTGGGGACGCGTCGAAACGCCCACTCGCATTTGTAGGGCATTTCCGCATCCCATTCAACTTGTCCGAGTGCACTCATGCTCCCAATGTCTCCGGCTCACAATCATTACTTCTCACTGATCGATAAGGACTGCGAGAATATGCGTACATCTGACATCGTGATTGAATCGGCTCAACCGACATCCATAACCACATACTTCACAATGTATTAGAAGCGGACAAGGAAGTTCTAATTTCCTCGCTTTTCAACTTGAATGAGTACCTTTTCGGTACTATATTCTACGGGACTGGTGTGTTCAGGAGTTCGCACACTGGGGAGTTCCTGAAATGTTCGCGCTGACCAAGAAAACGGATTACGCCATCATCGCTTTGGCAGACATGGCGCGAAAGCCGGGGCAACTGGTGAACGCGCGAGAGATCGCGCGGCGTTTCAGCGTTCCGCCTGCACTGTTGATCAAGGTTCTGAAGGAACTGGCACAGGGCGAGTTGATTCGATCCATGCGCGGCGTCAAGGGTGGCTATACGCTGGCACTGCCGGCGGATCGCATCACCCTCGGCGCGATCATTGAGACCATCGAAGGCCCGGTGCGTTTTGTGCAGTGCGCCAGCGATGCCGATCAGGGCGAACACGCATGCGACCTGCTGGAGTGTTGCCCGGTCTCGCGACCGATTCGCAAGATACACGAGAAGTTGTCGGATTTTTTGAACAAGGTCACCCTCGCCGACATCGCCTACGATCGCGACTACGCGGATCAGAGTGTCGAAGTCTCGGTTGAAGGTCATACGGTCCGAATGGAGTCCACCCCATGAAGCTGCCCATTTACATGGATTACAACGCAACCACGCCAGTCGATCCGCGCGTGCTGGAAGAGATGCTGCCCTACTTCAAGGACCGCTTCGGCAACGCTGCGAGCCGGAATCACGCGTTCGGCTGGCAGGCCGAGGAAGCTGTCGAGAAGGCCCGCGAACAGGTGGCCTCGGCCATCGGCGCCACGTCCAAGGAAATCATCTGGACGAGCGGCGCGACGGAGTCGAATAACATCGCCATTAAGGGCGTGGCGAACATGTACCGCGACAAGGGCAATCACATCATCACCAACGTGATTGAACACAAAGCGGTCATCGATCCTTGCAAGTATCTCGAACAGAACGGCTTCCGCGTGACGTTTCTGCCCGTTGACAAGTACGGCATGGTCCACGCCGAGCAGGTGCGCGAGGCGATGACCGACCAGACGATCCTGGTGACGATCATGCATGGCAACAACGAAGTCGGCACGATTAACCCGATCGGTGAGATCGGCAAGCTCTGCAAAGAGCGCGAGGTACTTTTCCATGTTGATGCCTGCCAGACCTTCGCCAAGCAGCCGATCGACGTGGAGCAGATGGGAATCGACCTGCTCTCCTGCTCTGGACACAAGATTTACGGCCCCAAGGGCGTCGGCGCGCTGTATGTGCGTCGCAAGAAGCCACGCGTCCGCTGCGAGCCGGTGGTCCACGGCGGCGGCCACGAGCGCGGCATGCGCAGCGGCACGCTGAACGTCCCCGGCATCGTCGGCATGGGCAAGGCGGCGGAACTGTGTGTGCAGAACCAGTCGCACGAAATCGAAAATGTCACACGGCTTCGCAACCGGCTCAAGGATGGGCTCTTCAATCGCCTGCCGGAGATTTACCTCAACGGTCATCCGACGCAGCGCATCCCGAACAACCTGAACATCAGCTTCCTCTACGTCGAAGGTGAATCGCTGATGATGGGCTTCAGCGACATCGCGGTATCCAGCGGCTCGGCCTGCACCAGTGCATCGCTGGAGCCGAGCTACGTCCTCAAGGCATTGGGGCTAGGAGATGACCTGGCCCACAGCTCGATCCGCTTCTCGATCGGCCGCTTCACGACGGAGCAGGAAATCGACTACGCGATCGAGCGTGTCTGCGTCGCCGTCGAGAAGCTGCGGGAAATGAGCCCCTTGTACGAAATGGCACAGGAAGGAATCGACCTGAGCACCGTCCAGTGGGCGGCACACTAACGGAGCCCTTTAACGGCAAGCGATTGAACGAGTAAGATAATAAACCGCCGAACAGGCAGGAGTAACTGAAATGGCATACAGTGACAAAGTCGTAGATCACTACGAACACCCGCGAAACGTCGGATCGCTTGACAAAAATGACCCGAACGTCGGTACGGGCATCGTCGGCGCGCCGGAGTGTGGTGACGTGATGAAGCTTCAGATCAAGTGTGACGAATCCGGGCGGATCGTGGACGCCAAGTTCAAGACCTTCGGCTGCGGCTCGGCGATCGCTTCAAGCTCGCTGGCCACCGAGTGGGTCAAAGGCAAAACGGTGGACGAGGCCTTGCAGATCAAGAACACAGAGATCGTTCGGGAGCTGTCGCTTCCGCCTGTGAAGATTCATTGCAGCGTGCTGGCCGAGGACGCCATCCGCGCCGCGATCAACGACTACAAAACCAAGCAGGGACAAAGCGCCGGTGCCCATCCGGCTGCGGCGGGCGCACACTGACGTCGAACCGCCGGCTATAGCATCAACCGTTTTTTCTTGCCTCGTCCGTACGTTTCGGCGGGCAAAGGAGTCAATAAGCCATGGTGACCATAACGGACCGAGCCGTAAGCGAAGTTAAGACGATCATCCAGCAACAGAGTCTGGATCCGGAGAAGACCTACCTGCGCGTCGGCGTCAAGGGCGGCGGCTGCAGCGGCTTCTCCTACACGCTTGACCTCACCGAACACGTTAGCGAAAACGACGAGCAGTGGGATGTGAATGGCGTCAAAGTCGTCTGCGACCCCAAGAGCCACATCTACCTGCAAGGTACGTCGGTGGACTTCAAGGATGAGATCATGGGGCGCGGCTTCGTCTTTAATAATCCCAACGCCACCCACACGTGTGGTTGCGGCAGCAGTTTCAGCGCGTAAGACCAGACGCGGAGAGAGGATGTTCGCCCGCATCGTTAATAGACGCGGCGCGATGTCGGCCCGCCTGAGAGCGCCGCCCCCCACGGCTGGCCGCAGGCGGGCCGAATGTTTCTGTGAGACTGACGCTAGTTCCATGACCGACAACACCCTGACCGTGATGCCGACCAAGTGCGCGACCTGCGAGGTCCTGCAACAGGCACCGCTGGTCTGCGCCGACTGTCATTCCCTGCTGGCGCACGTACAGGGAGCCGATTACTTTGAGCTTTTCGGGCTGACAAGGCGCTATCACATCGACGAAGCCGAGCTTAACAGTAAGTATCTGGCCATCAGCCGAAACATCCATCCCGACCGTTTCGGCGGTGCAGGGCCGGAGATGCAGTCCTTCGCCCTGCGTGCCTCGGCGGCCATCAACCAGGCCTACGACGTGCTTCGTGACCCGCACCGACGGGCGGAATACCTGCTGGAATCTTCCGGCGGTAAGTCGTCAGCAGAGGACAAGCGCGTCCCGCCGGACCTGCTCGGCAAGGTGATGATGCTACGAGAAGAAATTGAAGACGCCCGCGCTGGTGGTGATACAGCAGCGCTCTCTACGATGCGGGCGACGATCGAGAAAGACCGCAGGGCCGCTCAGCAGCGAATCAGCGATCTGTGTGCCGAGCTGACTGCAAACGACTCCGATGCGATAAAAGGGGAGTTGCGAATGCAACTCAACGCGATGAAGTATCTGGATAATCTGCTTGCGCAGTTGTGAAGCCGGCATTGTACTTGAATGAGCACCGGTGAACTCATCCTCGGAATCGATCTCGGCACGACGTTTTCGCTCGTCGCCTATGCCGATGCGCGCGGCCCGCAGGTCATCCGCGATGCGGACGGCGAAGGCCGCGTGCCCTCGGTGATCGCTTTTGCTCCGGACGGCAAGGTGACCATTGGCTGGGAAGCGCGGCGTCATGCGGTCGAAAACCCGCTGCATACGATCTACTCGATCAAGCGGCTCATGGGTCTGGGCATTAAGGACCTCGAGAAGGAACTGCCTTATCTGGCGTACCGCGTCGTGCCCGGCCAGCGCGACGTGATCAAGATCGACATCGATGGCGAACTTCTCACGCCGCAGGAGATTTCCGCCCTGATCCTTCGCGAACTGAAGGCCCGTGCCGAAAAGCACTTCGGCCGTCCTCTGCGAAAAGCGGTCATCACCGTGCCGGCGTACTTTGACGACGCCCAACGGCAGGCGACGCGCGACGCGGGCAAGCTCGCCGGTCTGGAGGTCGTCCGCATTGTCAACGAGCCGACGGCCGCGGCCCTCGCCTATGGAATCGGATTGCGAGAAGTGCCGAAACAGAAGCTGCGTGCTCGAAGTCTGCCGATTGGCGACAAAGCGAAATGCACGAGTGAATCCGACGCATTGGGCGGGTCGCAAGCGCCCCCGGATGGTTCGATCATCGCGGTCTATGACCTCGGCGGCGGAACGTTCGACATCAGCATCCTTCGACTGACCGGCGATGTGTTTGAGGTGATCTCCACCTACGGCGACACACATCTGGGCGGCGACGATTTTGATCGAGCGATCACCCTTCTCGTCCAGCGGGAGATTCACGAACAGTACGGCGTCGACATCGATTCACCGACAACGCGGCAGGCCCTGCGAAACTTCTCCGAGCAGGTGAAGATTCGTCTGAGCACGGAAGCGTCCGCAAGCATCGAACTCGACCTGGGCGACGGCCGCGTGTATCGCCGAACGATCACCCGTCAGGAGTTCGAATCGCTCACCGTCGCACTCGTCGAGCGGACTATCAACGCTTGTCAGCAGGCAATATCCGATGCCAAAGTTCGTCCGGAGCAGATCGGGCAGATCGTGCTCGTGGGCGGTTCGACGCGCATCCCGCTGGTGCGACGGCGCGTTGAGGAATACTTCGGACGGAAGCCCTACACGGCACTGAATCCTGACGAAGTGGTGGCGCTCGGCGCCGCCGTACAAGGTCAGGTGCTCGCCGGCGAGCGTTCCGATGCACTCCTCCTGGATGTCACGCCGCTGTCACTCGGCATCGAGACCATGGGCGGAGCCATGGGCAAGCTCATCCTGCGAAACACGCGCATCCCTTGTCAGGCGACGGAGATGTTCACCACCTTCGTCGACGGCCAATCAAATGTGAAGATCAACGTGCTTCAGGGAGAGCGCGAACTGGCCGCCGATTGTCGCAGTCTGGCGACCTTTGACCTGTCTGGCATACCTCCCATGCCGGCGGGAATCCCCAAGATCGAGGTCCAGTTCCTCATCGACGCCAACGGCATCCTGAACGTGACCGCTCGCGAGCAGCGCAGCGGGAAGGAGGCGTCGATCCAGGTCATCCCGTCGCACGGACTGACGAAGGATGAAATTCGCCGCATCGAGGAGGAGTCGATTCGTTTCGCGCGGGAGGACATGACAGCGCATCGGATGATCGATCTGCGAAATCAGGTCGAGTTCGACACACACAAGACGGAACAGGCCCTGGCGAAGTTCGGCCACATGCTGCCGCCGGAAGAACGTCTGTCCCTGGAGGAGAGCATTCGCGTACTCCGCAAGCTTGCGAAATCAACCGATGACGCCGACAAGCTGCATCGGGCTTTGGATGAATTCGGTAAGATGACGCTCAATCTTGCGAACCTGGCAATCACGGAAAGTCTTCGTGAAGACAGCGCTGAGCGTGAGAAAGTTAAGTCGTAGAGTGGGCACGGCCCGCCGCAAATACGCAAAGACGGAGTAACATCATGGGCGGTCAAAACCCCTACATCAAGGACCAGGAAACACCAGTCAAGCAGAAGTACACGCTGACCATCATCGACGAGAAAGGCACGGAACACGTGCTGGAGATCGACCCGGCGAAGATTCCGTACGAAGACCACGGCCTGCCCGGCAGCATCCTCGATATCTGCATGGGCCACGGCATCGAATTGGACCACGCCTGCGGCGGCGTTTGTGCGTGCAGCACGTGTCATGTCCATGTGCTCGAAGGCTTAGAGAGTTGTCATGAAGCCAGCGAACAGGAAGAGGATGAACTGGAAGAGGCCTATGACCTCAAGCCCAACAGTCGGCTCGGCTGCCAGTGTGTGCCCGACGGTTCACGCAATGTAAAGGTGCGAATCCCGTCCTGGAATCGAAACCTTGCCCGCGAACCGCACGGCGCGGAAGGAATGACGACAAAGCGCGACGACGATTCGACCCACTGAGGTGTCATCATGCCGCGAAAACTGACCTGGCTCGACTCCGAAGACATCGGAATACTCCTGCACGAGAAGATGCCGGAACTTGATCCGTTGACGGTACGCTTTACAGATTTGCACGATTGGGTGGTTGCGCTGCCGGACTTCGGCGATGACCCCAAGGCATCGAACGAGGCCAAACTCGAGGCGATCCAGATGGCTTGGCTAGAGGAGTACCAGGAAGCCAACGAATAAGATACGGAGTGGCTTCTCGATTCCCCTCGGAAGAGCACTTCAATCCGTTTACCTCTTTGCGCTCCCGAGCATCGCGTGAATCCCCCCCGCGGCGATTTTGCCTTGCTGGACGGCGTCGACCACTTCTCCTCCTTTGCTGATGCAGTCGCCGCCGGCAAAGAGTTTCGGCGCACTCGTGGCTCCCGTCGCACGATCGATGACGACCTTGCCCTTGTCGAGCTTGAGGCCCGGCACCGACTTGAGCAGATCAAGCAGCGGCTCCTGACCGAGGGCTTTGACGATCATGTCCGCCGCGAGCACGAAGTTGGAGCCGGCTATCGTTTCCAGTTTTGCGCTGCGGCCTTCCCCGACGAGCTTCGTGCGAAGGAACTCGACGCCCGCCGCCTTGCCACCTTCAGAGACGACGCGCTGCGGTGCCGCAAAAAACTCCCAGGCGATTCCATCCAACTTCGTCAGTTCATACTCATACTTGAACGCAGGCATGTCCGATTCACCGCGACGGTAGGCGATGGTCACCTGTTCCGCGCCGAGTCGCACCGCCGCCGTCGCCACGTCAACCGCCGTGTTCCCGCCGCCGATGACCAACACGTTCTTCCCGCACGAGCACTTCTCCAGTGGCATGGTGTGCGTCTGGAAGATGAAATCCAGCGCTTCCCACACGCCGGGCAGATCTTCGCCCTCGATACCCAACGATGCGGTGCGACCGAGGCCGACGCCGAGGAAGACGGCGTCGTACTCGACGAGCATCTTCGCAATGTCCGCGGCCTTGACGGGCGTGTTCACGCGCAGATCGATGCCGCCGATTTCCAGAACGTGCTCGACTTCTGACAGGGCAAATTGCGTGTCATACTTGTAGTAGGCAATGCCGTAGGTGTTGATGCCTCCTGGCATCTCTCGAGCTTCAAAAACGGTGACGGCGTGGCCTCGCTTGCGAAGTTCGTGGGCGCAGGTGAGACCTGCGGGACCCGCGCCGATGACTGCCACTTTCTTCCCGGTGGGCGCGCCGGCCTCGAAGAATTGAACCTTCTTGTCGCGCGCCGCGTCGCAGGCGAAGCGCTGAAGCCGGCCGATCTTCACCGGCGACTTGAGCAGCGTGTTGTCGACGCAGGCACCCTCGCAGAGCACTTCCGTCGGGCATGCCCGAGCACAGGAACCACCGAAGATGTTGGCGTTGAAGATTGTCTCGGCGGCGCCGATCGGGTTCTTATGAAGAATCTGCCGGATGAATTTCGGCACGTCGATGTGCGTCGGACACGCCCTGGTACAGGGCGCGTCGTAACAGAACAGGCATCGCGCGGCTTCGGCGACGGCTTCATCGGGTGTAAACCGTGGTTCGAGTTCGGCAAAACGGGCGACCAGTTCCGATGCATGATTCTGAGGAGCGGGTTTACTCATTCCGCCAATTATACGAGAGACGCTCCCGGCGACACCCCGGCTGCGATTTGATCATCTGATTCATCTCGAAGGCCTCTGAGGCATCGAAGCGGCAAAAATTGCCGATTCATTGACTGGTCGCGAAACAAGACTGATGACGCAACAAACCTGTCCGATCATCTGCCGGACCGTGGTTACCGGAGCTACCCACTACAGGTTGTGGGGGCCGATGATGGAGATCCGCCGTCCGCAGCGGCCTGTTAGTTTCTTGCCTCTGCAACTGCAAGTGCTGGAAATGCTGGACTTATAGGTGGCAGGCCGATAAGCATGCGCGCGCCAGTCGGCTGTGAAAAAATGCACACTTTCGTGAGCGCCTCAACCTGTTGTGGTATGGCCGAAAAACGCTGAAGTTGTCAATGCGGACCAGCCGATATCGAAATCATCGGATGTATGGCAGGTTCGATGGGAAACCAACGCGCAGAATCTGCTCGCACGACCCGAGACGCAGGCGGCCCGTGTGGAGCTTCCTGCGGCTGTGAGATTGTGAACTTCGCCGCGCAATCATTCGTATTGAACAATTATGTTGGCTTTTGTGGCGCGAATTGAGCGAGGTGTCTGATGAATGACTTGTATGGAATCTCGGGTGCGGCCGTTCCTTTCTCCTTCCGAGCTGTGGCAGATACGCCGCCGCATAGGTCCGATTCGTCCAACACGGCGGTTCTGGATGATCGCGTGGAAATCTCTGAGCTGGCCGTCTTTCTGAGTCGGCTTGCCGAATTGCCGGATGCCCGGGCTCGCAAGATCGTGAGCATTCGAAACGCCATCCAGGAAGAGGTGTATCTCACGGACGACAAGCTCGACACGGCAACGGAACGACTGCTTCAGGAGTTGTCTCGCTAGCCCCATCGGGGGATTCTGACCAATCGACGTCGCGCAGCGGCGCTCATTCAGCTGCCGCTGCGAAATTGCCCATGGAAACGGGTTGTGGCCTCGGCCGACCCGTTTCTTTTTTTGCGCTGAACGCCACCCGAATGCTCCCACGGTCCCCCACCCGACCGGCTGGCGGCATTGAAGGTGCATGTCTTACAATGTAATACCCGCGTGCGTGAACGACGTTCGCTCAAGATCGGGTGATAGAATCCTGAACGGGATGGATGATGCCCGGTGCACTTCCCAGCAAATTGATTCATGGCTGCAACGCAGAGCGCAGTCCGAGCACCTGTTTCGGAGTCAGTCAGCGCGGTCTCGCCATCGTTCTTGCCCTGATGTATACAGGATACGCCGGCGGTTGCGAGCGAACGGACCGGCCCTCGTCCGGGCGACTCGAAGTCATGGTAACCATCCCGCCGCAGGCCTATTTCGTGGAGCGGATTGGAGGCGATCTGGTTGAGGTGCATGTCCTGGTCGGGCCTGGTCAGTCTTATCACACTTATGAACCGACTCCCCGCCAGGTAGCAGCGGCGACCCATGCAAAGCTCTACTTCGGAATCGGTGTTCCCTTCGAAGCCGCGCTACTTCGCAAGATATCCGCAGCGAACCCGAAGCTTCGCCTCGTAGACACACGGGAAGGAATTACGCTGCGCTCGGCTGTCGCCTGTGAGCACGACCATACCGACGATACTGCGCTCGATCACGCTCACCATCACGAGGAGGAAGGAGATCCGCATATCTGGCTGGACCCCCGTCTGGTCAGGCAACAGGCAAGGACTATTGCAGTAGCGCTCTGCGAGGCGGACCCGTCGAATGCCGCTCAATACCAGCGTAACCTTGCCGCCTTTGAATCCGACCTGGACGCTGTTCACGTACGTATAACGTCCCGCCTGGCGCCGCATCGGGGTCGGTCGTTTTTTGTCTTTCACCCTTCGTTCGGCTACTTTGGAGATGCCTACGGACTGACACAGGTCAGCGTGGAAACAAGTGGTAAGGAACCCTCCGCGCGCCAGATCGCCGAGCTGGTACGACAGGCCCGCGTCGAGGGTGTACGTGTGATCTTCGTGCAGCCGCAGTTCGCTGAGACCAGCGCCGAGGCGATCGCACGGGAGATCGGCGGGCGTATCGTCTCCATCGATCCGTTGGCCAGAGATTATCTGACAAACCTGGAACAGATGGCGGAGAAGATCGCCCGCGCGCTGGACGAGACACGACCCCGTTGAACGGACGTCCGATCCTGCGCGTCATTGAGCAGACGTCATGAATCACGTTGAACCGGTCATACGGATGGATGGGGTCGATTTCGGGTACGACGAATCGCTCGTCCTCGAGAATGTCAACTTCACCATCGGCGAGCGCGATTTTGCCTCGATTGTCGGGCCCAACGGGGGAGGAAAAACCACGCTGCTGAAACTGATGCTCGGTCTGATCGAACCGCGTCGCGGTCAAGTATGCATCTTCCAGACTTCGCCGCATCGGGTGCGCACTCGCATCGGTTACATGCCGCAGCACTCGCAGCTTGATCCCAAATTTCCAGTCTGCGTCCTCGATGTGGTTCTGACCGGGCGATTGGGCATCACACGAACAATCGGCCCCTACCGCGCGAGCGACAAAGCGGCTGCACGTCAGGCCCTGCACGAGGTCGGTCTCGCGGAGCAGGAATCGCGGCCCTTTTCAACACTTTCCGGCGGGCAGCGACAGCGTGTGCTGATCGCCCGGGCGCTGGCCAGTCAGCCCGATCTGCTACTGCTGGATGAACCGACGGCCAATCTGGACCTGCGCGTGCAGGACGATCTCTACGAACTTCTGCGTCAACTGAGCACAAGGGTGACGGTCGTGCTGGTTTCCCATGATGTCGGTTTCGTGTCGAAGTTCGTAAAGACGGTCGTCTGCGTGAATCGCAGCGTGCATGTGCACAGCAGCGGCGATCTGGACAGCGAGGCGATCATCCGGCTTTACGGCCGGGACGTCCGCCTGCTGCATCATGAACACGACGGCCCCTGCACCCATCGCTAGAGGGATAAAATCGTGAGCGAATTCATACGGGCCCTGTTTGAACATCCCTTTCTGCAGATGTCCGTAGCGACGGGCGTCCTGGCCAGCGTTGCCTGCGGGGTCATCGGGACGTACGTCGTGACGCGACGGATCAGTTACATCGCCGGGGCGATCTCGCACAGCGTGCTCGGTGGATTAGGTGCCGCTCGCTACCTTGAGGTCGTTCACGGGTGGACACTGCTGACCCCCTTGGGCGGCGCAGCGATCGCAGCGGTGCTCTCGGCCCTGATCATCGGCGTTGTGAGTCTGCGGGCCAAACAGCGCGAAGACACGGTCATCGGCGCGATCTGGGCCGTGGGCATGGCGGTAGGTATCCTCTTTATCGCCAAGACGCCGGGCTATGACAAAGACCTGATGAGCTATCTCTTCGGGAACATCCTGCTTGTCACGCAGGAGGATCTTTGGCTCATTGTCTGCCTGGATCTGCTGGTTGTGGCGACGGGCCTGCTGTTCTACAACAAGTTTCTCGCCGTCTGTTTCGATGAAGAATTCGCCCGGCTCCGGGGCATACGGGTGGACTTTTACTATCTCTTGCTGCTGTGCCTCACGGCGCTGACCGTCGTTGTGCTTGTGCGCGTGGTCGGGATTATCCTGGTCATTGCACTGCTCACCTTGCCGGCGGCTACGGCGGGCCAGTTCTCCCGCACGATGCTACGCATGATGGCCTGGGCGACGGCGATCTGCATCTTCATGACGACCGGCGGACTGGCGCTGAGCTACGGACCCGGCCTGCCGGCAGGCGCGACGATGATCGTGCTGGCCGCCGCGGTGTACCTGGCATCTCTGCTCATCTGGCGATAAGCGCAGTACGTGCGCTCCGCGGCCTAAGCACGGCGGCTGAACGCCTTCATCAACATTACATATGTAATAAAGGCGATGGCGAAGCTGAGAAACCACGCATAGTGGTACACCTCCAGCCAGAACGCCGGGACAGCGATCGTCGTAACCGTGCCGATGAATCCGGGAATGCAGGGGGCAATACCGGCGGCAAGCGCAATGAGGGCGACAGGATTGACGCCCAGTGAATACCAATAGGGCCCACGATGCTCGTAGAGGCCGGGCAGATCGAGCCGTGTGCGCCGCAGGACGAAGTAATCGGCGATCAGCACGCCGCCGACCGCGCCGAGCAAGCTGGAATAGGCGACCAGCCATTTGAAGATGTAGCCGGAGGGATCCTCAACGAGTTTCCACGGCCGCATGATGAGACCGATGAGCGCGGTGATGTATCCCCCGACGCGGAAGGTGATGCGCCTTGGCCAGACGTGGGCGAAGTCGTTGGCGGGGCTGACGACATTGGCGGCGATGTTGGTAGCCAGCGTGGCGATGGTGAGGGCCGCCATGGCGACGATGAGCACCGCCTTGTTGTCGAAGCGTGACAGAAGCACGACGGGATCCCAGAGCGTCTCGTCATGCCCATAGATCACGAAAGCGGCGGAGGTGACGGCGACACCGATGAAGGCGTACAACCCCATCGTCGTCGGGAGGCCGATTGTCTGTCCCAGGACCTGGTCGCGCTGCGTACGTGAATAACGAGTGAAATCTGGAATGTTCAGTGAAAGCGTGGCCCAGAAGCCGACGTTGGCGGTCAGCGACGGAACGAAGACGGCCCAGAAGCGACCTTCCTGTGGGCCACCAGGAACGAACTGCGACGGCTGATCAAGCATGGTACCGAATCCGCCGGCGCGGCGGTAAGCCCAGGCGAGCAGCAGCAGCCCCAGGACGATCAGCAGCGGGGCCTTGATGTTGAGCAGAAGGCGGATGGACTCGATGCCGCGGTAGATGACGAAGACATTGATCGCCCAGAAAAAGAGGAAGCAGCCCAGCTTGGCGTTGTTGATGCCCAGCCAGGTGTTGGGGAGCTGCTCCCACGAAGGGAAGAACTGTGCACCAATGGTGTAAATCGCCCAACCGCCGATCCACGCCTGGATGCCGAACCATCCGCAGGCGACCAAGGCGCGAAGCAGCGCAGGCACGTTTGCACCGAGGATGCCGAAGGACGCGCGGCAATAGACAGGAAAGGGAATGCCATACTTGGTACCCGCGTGGGCGTTCATGACCATCGGGATGAGCACGATGACGTTACCGAGGAAAACGGTGAGCACGGCCTGGTACCAGTTCATGCCGTTGGCGATGAGACTCGACGCCAGCATGTAGGTCGGCACGCAGGCGGCCATGCTGATCCACAGGGCGGCGATGTCCTTCAGGCCCCACTTCCGGTCTGCGAGGCGAGTCGGGGCGAGGTCTTCGTTGTGAAAAGCCGACTCGACAACGGGATCGGTCAACTCGTGTATGCCGTTGACCACGCTCACGCGGGTTGTTTCAGTCGCAGAATGTGAAGACATATCCGGGCCTCAGGTGTTCCTCATAATATCGGCAAGTCCCTGGCCGATAGACGGCGGTCCTTGCTCTCTGTTCCAGACATGTTCGTCGTCGAGGGTCGCCGGTTCGAGAACCGCAACCGTTTTATAAGCGCGGGACCCGGGCCGTGCTTTCCTTAGGCGCCGGACTATACTCCCGGCTGTATCGGGCGGCAGGACATGCTCGACCTTCGGAGGCGATGGTCGACTCGGAAGTTTTCCTTATGACGGTGTGGCTATGGGTTGGCTTTCTCGTACTGATCCTGGGACTCCTGGCGCTGGACCTCGGCGTGATGCACCGCAGGCCGCACGTCATCCGGACGCGCGAAGCGCTGATGTGGACGGTCTTCTGGATCTTCCTCGGTCTGCTCTTTAACGTCGCCGTCTATTTCATCTATGAACACCACTGGCTGGGAATCGGCACGGCTATCCGTGAGCCGCTTTCCGGCAAGGACGCGGCGCTGAAGTACTTCACGGGATACGTGGTCGAGAAGTCGCTATCGCTGGACAATATCTTCGTCTTCGCGCTGATCTTCAATTACTTCGGCGTTCCCCCGATCTACCAGCATCGCGTGCTGTTCTGGGGCATCCTCGGAGCGCTGATCCTCCGCGGCATCATGATCGCCCTCGGCGTGGCGCTCATTCAACGCTTCAGTTGGATCATCTATGTCTTCGGCGCCCTGCTGATTCTCACAGCTGTAAAAATGCTCATGACTCGTGAGGACAAGCTGGAGCCGGACCGCAATCCGCTCGTGCGGCTGGCAAGACGCTTTTACCCGGTGACGTCGGATTTTGAGGGTCAGAAGTTCTTCACCCGGGTGGACGGTGCGCGGGCGATCACGCCGTTGTTTCTGGTGCTGCTCGTCGTGGAAAGTTCCGACGTCATGTTCGCGGTGGATTCGATCCCCGCGATTTTCGCGATCACAACGGATCCGTTCATCGTCTTTACTTCCAACGTCTTCGCCATCCTCGGCCTGCGGGCGTTGTATTTCGCACTTGCCTCGATCCTCGACCGATTCCGCTATCTGAAGGTGAGTCTGATGCTCGTGTTGGTCTATGTCGGCGTGAAGATGATCCTCTCGGGTCATTATCACATACCGACCGGGATTTCGCTCGCCGTCATCGCCGGAGTGCTGACCACGGGGATTGTTTCATCGCTCTTGTTTGCACCGCATCCGGCCGGGTCCGTCCGTCGCCCTGCAGGTCAGCCGGAGTAAGCCCGCATGTTGACTCGAACGTTCAAGAAGATTCTCGTCGGCATCATCGGCGGCGTGGTCGTGCTAGCCGGCCTGTTGATGATGCCGTTACCGGGGCCGGGTGTGCTGGTCGTCTTCGCGGGACTGGCGATCCTCGCGACCGAGTTCGAATGGTGCCGCCGGCTGCTGCGGAGACTCAAGGCCGCATCGCGCCGGATGATCCAGAAAGTGCGGAGCCGCATCAAGAAGGATCGCGTTGAATCGGAATTGAAAAGCTCGCCCTGAAGCATCCGCTCAAAGTATGCGATCCGCCGCAATGCAGACCGGACCAGAGGTCGGCATCTTTCGACTTCGTGCACTTCTTGCCCGAGCCGGGTCCGCCTGATACCGTTCACCCCATGCCATCGGATGGCCGCGCAGGCGTTACCCCCCTACCGTACAACAATCCAAGCGGCTCTCGCCTTCAATTCGCACTCACGGGCATGGCCGTGGCGGCGATGCTGGCCCGTGACGCAGGCGGTAATTACCTGATCCCCATGTGGATCGCCTGCTGCATTCAGCTACCGGCCCTGCTGCACTGGTGCCAGCAACAATTCGCCGGACGACGGCGTGAAGTACGTGCCTCCCGATTAGATCAAGGGCTGACCCTCGCAATGCTGCTGACGGCAGTCGGCCTGGGTCTTCAGGCACAATCGGTCGATGCGAGCTTTATCGCGGCAACCACTTTTGTGGCGGGCATGTTATTGATGGAGCGGCTGGATGCTCTCGGTTCGCGCGTCGAGGAGGCGATCACGGAGCCGGGACGAATTGCCGTGCTGGTCTTCAGGCCGTGGCTGCTCATGCTGCTGGCAGGGACCGTTCTGCTGGCACTGCCGTTATCGACACAGTCGTCGGTGCCCGATTACCGCCATAACTTCTGGCTGCACGTCGGCCAGAGCGCATTCAGCTCCGTCAGCGCCGGCTGTCTCGTTGGCATCAGCGCCTATAGCTACGGAGAGGACTACACGTTCTTCGGCCAGGCGATCCTGTTCGTGTTGACGCAACTGTCCGGCATGGCGTTCGCGGCGCTCGGGCTGGCAGCCGCGCATCCCTTTCTACGTCAGGCGATTTCACTGCGGAGTATTTTGCTCGTTGCATTCGGCATGCAGCTTACCGCGATGTGTCTGATGTATCCCTGCTGGCAAGCGACAGATGCGCCGGCCGCTGCTTCACGAATCTGGTTCGGGCTGGTGCATGCTTCCGATGCGATGTGGAACAGCGGCTGGATGCTGCGCACGGACGGACTCGGGGAATACCTTCGACAACCGATCGTGTTTGCCTGCGTCGTGATTCTCGCTGTGACCGGGTCGCTGGGATTGCCGCATATCCTCGACCTGATTGCGGGGGCGCGACGGGTTCAGGCGCCGCAGGCGCAATGGACGGATTCATTGCCACCGCGCGGTGTGCCACCCTGGAAGCAGCTTGCATCCTGGGAGGCGGGTGCAGCATTGGTGGCACTCATGACCTGTGCGGCATGCATCTTCCTGTGGGAGACGCCGCGCTTTCTGCCGGAATCGATGGTGACCTCGCGACCGGTTGATTTCGGCGGAGGACGGGTCTCGATCCGTGATGACATGTCGCACGCCGAGAGATGGATGCGCAGTGTCTATCTCGCATCGACACTCCGATCCGCGGGGATGCAGAGCATGCCGCTTTCCGAAGGTGCTGTCGCCTGGCCGACCTGGATATTGATGCTCGGCGCGATGCTCCTGGGCGGTTCGATCGCAGGTACGGCCGGAGGGATGCGAACGACCACACTGCTCTTGCCGCTCATCTGTACGTTTTTACCGCGGCTGTCGTGGACCTCGCACCCCGGCGGCTACGAGGTCCGCCGATTGCTGCTGCGCGGTGCGCTGCAGGCGATCGCCGTCATGTGCGGAGTGGCGGCTGTCTCCGTGATGCTGCTGTTTCTGACGACCGACGGCACGGTGTACGAACGTGTTTTCGACGGTGTCAGCACGGCAAGCAACGTGGGCCTTACCACCGGGCTGTCACTGCATTTGACCGTTTTCGGGCGAATCAGCATGATGCTCCTGATGATCGCCGGTCGATGGGCGCCGTTGCTGATCTGGCTGGGTGTGTCACACCGGTTGCTGGCGCTGACGCCGCCGGTCGCTCGATCGAAGTCGATACCACAGGATCGCACTGAATGAGACGATGGCATGGTCTATTTGCACTTCCCCTCGCACTGATCTGCTTCGGTTGTCCGGCTTCTCAGGAAGTGCCCGTCGTCAGCGAGCGTGCCCGCGTCTCGCTTGTGCGCGAGCGACCGGGCGAGGCCCGGGTCGACGGTGTGGGACCGATTGTCGGCTTCGCCAAGGGCAAGGACTGCACGTTCGTACATTGTCTGGAACTCGTTCTGGACGCTGTCGGCCGGAAGATCAGCTACGACGAATTGATGGCCGTCAGTGGCATGGCCTTTCGGACACAGTTTCGAGTGGATCGCTGGGACGTCGGCAATTCCGATCCGCTCGTGGGAGACAGCCGCCTGGACGACCTCTTCGCTTCGATCGGCTGGCAGTACGAAGTCCGCGTGGTTCGCAGTGATGAATTCGCGGAGGCCGCCGCGATGCATCGCGCCATCCGCCTGAGCATTGATCAGCAGGTGCCTGTGCTGGCGGCCAACGTCATCCCGCCGGAGGACTGGGGCATCATCACGGGCTATCGGCGCGAGCCGGATTATCTGTGTCGCTCGTACAATGGCTCGGCCCAGAAGATCGACACGCTGGCCACAGGATGGCCCACGGCCGTTGTGCTGCTGACACAGCGGCAGCCACCGCCGGTACGGGAGAAAATGCGGCTGGATGCGCTCCGCAGGGCCATTGAGCTGTTCGAGAAACGCGCCGTCGGACCATTTGCCCAGGGTTCACGGGCGTTCGACGAATGGTGCCAGAGTCTTCGCTCGGTGAGCGATCCAAAGTACGTCCATGCGAACTTCTGGACGTATATCTGCCTTATAGATGCCCGTGCCGCGGCCGTGCGTTATCTGCGCAGCGTGGCGAAGGACTTCGGGCCGCGCCAGATGCACGTCACGCAGGCGGCGGATTTCTACGATCAGGAAGTGCGGCTGCTGCTGTCCAACCGCGAGTATGTCCCGCAGGAACACGTTTTCGGCGATCGGCTGCCGCCTCGCGAGTTGCGCGATCGTCAGATCGAAGCCCTACAGAGTGCGAAGAAATTTGAAGAACAGGCCATCGCCGCACTCAAACGGGCGATGTAGTGACTGGCACAAAGAGCGCCTGACCGGTAGACTTTCCACCCGAGATCAACCACGAGGAGTTTGCAGCATGGCATGGCAGGCCGTCGACCGCATTCATCCGGTCATTGATAAAGATGCCCCCCAGATTCTGAGCGATGCCGTCCGGGAGAAAATTCGCTCCTTCTTTCCGCGGTATGAGACGAAGCGCGCGGCCCTGTTGCCTGCGCTGCACGTCGTTCAGGATGCCCTTGGCCATGTAAATCACCAGGCGATGAAGGAGATCGCCGAGGTGCTGGAGATTCCGCCGAGCGATGTGCTGGACACGATGAGCTTCTACACACACTTTTGGGACCACGCCAAAGGCGAGAAAGTCGTGGTCGTCTGTCGGAGTCTTTCCTGCCAGCTCATGGGTTCGGATGCCGTACTCCAGGCGGCACGCGAGGAGCTGAAGATTGAAGAACACGGTACTACACCGGACGGCAAGTACAGTCTCGTGACGGAGGAATGCCTGGCGGCCTGCGACCATGCCCCGTGTGTGCTGGTCAACGAAAAGATGCACAAGCGCGTCAAGCCGGACCAGATTTCAAAGCTGCTCAAGGATGCCAAGAACGATGAGATCACATTCCCGCGTTCGTCGCTCTTTGATAAACCAGCGAAGAAAGCGACGGCAGACCCGGCGGACCTGCCCCGAACATCGGATGTGCGCGAGATGAAAGAATCGTAAGGCCGCTGGGCCGGAATGTCGGCGCGGGCTGGAATGACATCGATCTCCGATTCTCAGGCGACGGCCGCCCCGGCCTCCAGATCCCAAACCATTGGCTGTTTTCTGCTGCTGCTTGTCGGTCTGCACCTGGCCGCTGGCCCGGTTGTTCAACTTTCAAGCTGGCGCGTCGATCCGGCGACCAACCACGCCCTGGCCGAGGCGCTCGCCTGGCGCGACGGGCGATTGACCCTGCCCGGTCGCATGCACGACTCCGCCTTGTTCGAGGGGCGAGTCTACAACGTCTTCCCACCTCTCCTTACGCTCCTGGCTTATGCAGCTGTCACGGTCGGTCCACTGTTGGGCGTCGCCGAGGGGCAGTTTTACGCGCCTTGGTATGTCGCGATGGTGGCACTGCCGTTGCCGCTGGTGGGATACTGGATGTTCCTCCGCGTCGTCGGACGGCCCGCATGGGCCGCTCTCTTCACCGCGATCTGGATACTCGCCACGCCGGTGCTTCCGTGCCTCTCGATCGCACGGGAGGCCGGAATCAACCAGGTCAACCACCTGCTCTCACAGACGGGCCTGATGTTGATCGTCGGCTCGCTCCTCGGACGCCGCAGCGATGCTCCCGGCCTTGTCGGACTGGTGATCGCAACATGGTCACGACCGACGTGCATTCTCTACGCGATACCGCTGTTCGTGGCTGCCTGGCGAGATCCATCTCCACGCCGCACGAAACGAATTACAGCCGTCTGCACATCGGTGGCCGTCTCGCTGTCCTTTCCCATGGCGCTGTCGTGGGCCAAGTTCGGATCACCCTTCGAGAGTGGTTACCGCTACATCTACGAAGGCCGCAAGGATGAGCTCGCCCGACGAGGCCGAGAGGCCCTGTTCTCCACGGCGAACATTCCTCGCAACGCATGGCACATGAACTTTGAACTGCCGGGATGGGAACTCGGTTCCTACGGCATCCGCCCGACGCTCAACGCGCAAGGAGCGAGCATCTGGTTCACGATGCCGTTGCTCGCCTTCTGTTTGATTGATGTCAGGCGATGGTGGCGCGTCTGTGAAGAGCGACGTCTGATGCTTACCACGCTCGCCGTTATCGTCGGACTGCTGCTCTATCACAATACGGGTTACATTCAACCCGGTTACTATCGATTCAGTCTGGACTTTCTGCCGGCCTGGCTGGCAATCGTGGCATCGCGCAGTGTTCTGGTGCCTGATCGGCTGCGCTGGATTCTCGCGGCATCCGCGTGGAGCATGGTCTACTTCCGGCTTGTGACGGAGATGTACGGGTAGCGCGACGGGGCCGTTGGATAGCGACCAGCTATGTTCGGACGTTCGCAGTTCAATGCACTAACAGTAGAGCAGGAAAGATGAATGCCACTGACGGATCATCGCTGAGCGCAGGCGGTCGGGAGCCACGCTGGAAGACCGTAATCTGTTTTCTTCTTCTGCTTGCTGCAATTCAACTTGTCCTCGGTCCAAAGATACGGCTTTCACAATGGGCTGCGTCGGCTGAATATAACGCCGGAATACGCGAGGCCGTCGCATGGATGGACGGGCGCCTCGATCTGCCGGACCAGGGACTGGACCCGTCGCGGGATCGAATGCATGACACGGCCTACTACAACGGGAAGGTCTACAACGTCTTCCCGCCGCTGGTCGGATTTCTCACGGTCCTTCTGTCGCCGTTGCACAAACTGCTCCTTGATCGCGCCGATCTCTGGCTCCGAACGCCGCATCTGCTGCTGTTCTTCTGGCCGCTGCCGATTACGGGCTTCCTCGTCTTCCGTCGGCAAGTGGGTGACTCGGCATGGGCGGCGCTGCTCACACTCGGCTGGATGGGCGGGACGGCCGTCCTGCCCAATCTCGCATACGCAGGCGAAGGCCAGCTCGCGCAGATGTACCACGTCGCCTCGCAGGTGGGCCTGTTGATCCTCTCGGCAGACCTGATCGGCCGACAGCGCGTCTGGCCGGGGCTGCTGGGCCTGCTGATCGCCACATGGTCGCGGCAGATGACGTTTCTGTACGCCCTGCCGCTGCTGTGGGTTGCGCGACAGCGCGGCCGGCTGGGCCTGTGTCTCGCCGGTCTGGCGGTCATCGCCGCGCCCCTTCTGGTTCTCAATCACCTGAAGTTCGGCAACCCACTGGATTTCGGCTATCGACATATCTACGTCAATCGTGAAGCCGAGGAACTCGCACGCAAGTGCACCACTTACGGCACTTTCTCGCATCACTTCATTCCCGAGAACTTCTACTACATGCACCTGGCCCCGCCGGTCCTGGAAGAGGTGTCCTTCAGTCACATCAACATCAAGCCCAAGAATCTTCTGGGCACCGGTATCTGGCTGACCACGCCGCTGCTTTTGTATGTCCTCGTCGGAATCCGTGCATGGTGGAGCGATCCGAAACGGCGCCTGCTCATGCTCGGCACCCTGCCGGTCATGCTCGGGCTGCTCTGTTATCACGGCACAGGATTTATCCAGGCGGGCTGGAATCGATTCGCGCTCGATTATCTTCCGATCTGGCTCGTCGTGATCGCCCCACTGACACGTGGCGGGCTGCGAAGCTGGCTGACCGTCTGCTGCATCGCGTGGAGTCTGCTTTACTTCCAGGCGATCGTTCCGAACGCAGCGCTGCTCGCCCGCCCGCCTGGCGGATGACATGCCCTTACCTTCTGCAGGGCACCTGCTATACTCACCGCACCAGTTGTAAGGGAGATCAGAGCGCGCATGGCGAAGTACGAGCCCGTCCTTTTGAAGAATGTCGGCGTTGAGGGCGTTCGCAATCTGAAGGTCTACCGCGAACGCGGCGGATATGCCGCGGCAGAGAAGGCCCTCAAGAATCACACCCCTGCTCAGATCGTCGAAATCGTCAAGGAAAGCGGCCTGCGCGGTCGTGGCGGCGCGGGCTTCCCCGCAGGCGTGAAGTGGTCATTTCTGCCTGAGAAACGCCAGGTGACCTACCTGTGCGTCAATGCGGATGAGTCCGAGCCGGGAACTTTCTGCAACCGAGTGCTGATGGAAGAAGACCCCCACCAGCTACTCGAAGGTATCATCATCTCCGCATATGCCACGCAGACGACGACTGCATATATCTACATGCGCGTCGAGTTTCATGAGCAGTTCCACATTCTGCAGACCGCCCTCGACGAGGCCTACGCGGCGGGTCTGTTCGGCAAGAATCTCTTCGGCACCGGCTACAACCTGGAGTGCTTCATCCACCGCGGTGCGGGGGCCTACGTCTGCGGGGAAGAGACCGGCCTGATCGAGTCGCTTGAAGGCAAGCGCGGTTGGCCGAGGATCAAGCCGCCTTTCCCGGCGATAGAGGGGCTCTTCCGTCGGCCGACCGTGGTGAACAACGTGGAGACGCTCTGCTGCGTGCCGCACATCATCGAGCGCGGCGCGGCGTGGTTCAAATCCATCGGTACAGAAGGATCGAGCGGGCCGAAGCTCTATACCATCAGCGGGCCGGTCAAGCGGCCGGGCTGCTACGAGGCCCCGCTTGGTATTACCTGTCGCGACTTGATCTTCGGTGATGACTACGGCCAGGGAATGATCGATGGCAGGAAGGTCAAGGGCTGCATCCCCGGCGGGCTCTCGGTCGGCGTGCTCACCGAAAGCGAGCTGGACTGCAAACTTGATTTTGACGAGGTCCGCAAGTACGGCCTGCTCGGTCTGGGCACGGCCGGCGCCATCGTTATTCCGCAGGATGCTGACATCCGCGAGGTGCTGGCCAATGTCGCGCGCTTCTACTCCCACGAGAGTTGCGGGCAGTGCACCCAGTGTCGTGAGGGCACGAACTGGATGTACAAGATCGCCATGCGAATCGCCCTCGGCGCCGGGCGAATCGCCGACCTGGACCTGATCTGTGAAGTCACGCGAAAGATGGGCATGATGCCGGGACTCTCGATCTGCGGCCTTCCAGATGGCGCGGCCTACCCGATCCGCACGATCGTTGAGAAGTTCCGCGACGAGTTCGAGCAGCACATTCGCCGGCAGGAGCCCGGCCGCGTCGAGCAAGTACTCAAGCGGCTCAACCCGGCGATTTATGAGTTACCCATCATCGGCCAGCGCGGCAGTCACACCTATCACCGCGCCGGTTAAACGCGCCACACCACAAACAAGAATGAGCCATCATTAAAGACGCGTCCGACAGCGGGAACGCGCGTCATCGACAAGCTTGCCGGAATGCAGCGTTCCGCGCATCGCCCGGTCGCGCCACGGCGCTGTCGAATCGTAGAATCTGGCGTTTGTGTCTACGGTTGAGATGAGCACACCGGCACGATTTCGCTGCAGCCGGCCGGTGATGACACCATCGGGCCGTACGAAGAAGGCCGGCCAGCAGCTCTCGCGTGCCGACGTGTTGCTGCAACTGATCCAGACATGATTGCTCGCTGCGGCAGCGTGCATGGTTGCAGGCATGGTGATGCCCGGAAGCGTGTCGGCTGGATTCCAGCGTAACAAGTCGCGCCCGACCTGCCGGCGCATGGAGGCCAGTCGTTTTCCGGTAGCGTGACCGGCGTGAAAGGAATGAAACACCACTTGCACACCCTGTGACTTACACGCCCGATACAGCTCCGGATAGCGAAACTCATGGCAGATGAGCACACTGCAGCGCACGTTGCGAATCGAGATAATGCAGAGGTGATTACCGGGAGAAAAGTGCACCAGTTCGGCTGCGGGATCGTTCGGACGACCCGCACAGAATCGCTTGTCGTAACGGTCAACGATATTACCACGATCGTTGATGACATAGACCGAGTTGTGCGGTTTTCGGTTACCCGTCAGGCGGTGTGCAGAGCCGAGCAGCACCCAGAGGCCCAGTTGACCCGCGAGCGAGCAAATCTCGTGGGTGCATCGCTCCAGCGCATCCCAGTCAAAACTATCGAACGTGGGGAAATCGACACCCGCGTATCCGGAGAGGGCGCCTTCGCAGAAATGGACCACGGCAGCGCCACGTTCCGCTGCTGCGTTCATCTGCCGCCTGATGTAACGGGCATTACGGGGAATCTCCGAGGAAACTGGAAACTGCGTGGTGGCGACAACAAGCTTCATGAGTAGTGTTCCGCAGTCGCGGATGGAAGTCAGGCGAACCTGTTACCGGCGCGCTTCACGATAGGGTAGCCCCTTCTCGTAAAGAATCAGTCGCTCACGGTAGCGCACCAGTGCGGCCCGCAGGCCGACCTGCGTCGCGGCCTTGATGGCTTCCTGCTCGAAGCGGGTCGCCTCACGGAAATTGCCGGACGCGGCATAGCTTGCCGCCAGCGTGTCGAGCAATTCCGCATCGCGGAAACCCGTTTGCTTGCAGGCCTCCTCCGCGAGCCGAACGGCCTCCTCCGGGTTGCGAATGGAATCGTCCGGCGTCGTGGCCAGGAGCCAGGCAAGTGCGTTGCGGAGAATGATCGACTCCGGATGCACCTTAAGTCCGCTGCGGAACAGTTCCTCCGACGTCTTATGCTGCGACTCGCTCAACAGGTGGATGCCCCACGCAGCATAAGGCAGCTCGAACTCCGGACGCAGGCGAATGAGCTGTCTCCATTCGGAGCCGGCCGCGGCACCATCGCCAGAGGCAGCAAGAATCAGGGCCAGCAGGTGTCGCACACCGGGATCGTCGGGCGTGTCCGACAACTCCTGCCGGAGCAGTCTCACGATGGTCGGTTCCTGTGTGGTCTTGTTAGCTGGAAGTCCCAGCCGGGCGATGCGCTCGGCCTCCAGAAACGCACCGCGACGTGCGAGGCGCGACGAACCCCGGGCGATGATTCCTTCGTAGTCTCGTGCCGCAGCAGCGGCATCTGGCAGGGCTTGGGCGTCAAAAGAGCGGGCCAGGTTCGTCAGCACCGCAGGTTCGAGCCGCTGATCGACGACGACACCCGAGCCGGCAGCCCGACGCTGCTCGACCATGATGCGCAGCATCTCCCAGACGAATTTGCGCGGGGTATCCTCATTGCTCCCGGCCAGTTGCGTGTACTTGCGGTAGGACTGTGCCGCGGGATCGTACTTCTTATCGACCGTGTAGGCCTTGGCAAGTTCCCAGTGAACGTCGGCGTAATCGGGACGTGTTTGCACGAGTTTCTGGAAGTAGCGCACCGCATCTTCCGACTTGCCGATGTTCATCAGCAGACTGCCATAAAGCATGATCGCGCGGGTGTCGCTGGTGGCCGTGCTGAGGACCTCCCGCAGAAGCTGCTCGGCCTCCGCATAGGCCCCGAGGCGCATGAGGGCCCGCGACAGTTCGACGAGCGTGGAGAACTGGTACGGGTTTTTCTTCAGGACGGTCCTGAATTCTGATATTGCCTCGACATAGCGGCCGCGAATACTGAGCAATACGCCGAGGGCGTGGCGCACGCCGAGATCAGACTCGTTGCGGTCGATTGCCTGCTGGAGCATGGAAATGGCCTGTGAGATCTGGCCGGCACGCGCCAGCCGCTCCGCCAGGACAAGCAAGTCCTGCCCGCCGCCGGACCGGCTGAGCAGCTCGACAAGCAGCGGGTCGCTGGTCAGCGGGGGTTGACCGCCGAATTTCGTTTCCTCCTGGTGGGCACGGGCTTCATCTTCCTGGCCGAGCTTCTGGAGAACCGTCGTCATGGCAACGTGTGCGGCTGCGTACTTGGGGGCCAGATTGAGCGCCTCTTTCAGGAGAGCCCGGGCGGCTTCGTAATCTCCCATTTCGATCTTGCATTCAGCCAGTCCGACGAGGGCGCGCGTCTCCTGAGGATTGACCGCCAGAACACGTTCGAAGAGAGGTTGCGCAGCGTTCACGTCCCGCCGCAGTTTCAGTTCGGCCAGCTCAACAAGGACCGGAGCGTACTTTTCGTCGGTCGCGGCGGCCTTGGTGAACGCCTCCTCCGCGCGCTCTGCGTCGTAGGCCCCGAGAAACGAAAGGCCCAGGTAATACCACCAGCGTAACGACGACGGTTCGATGGATGCGGCTCGCTCAAAACAGGGGATGGCCGCGAGGGGCGAATCCGCCGCGTAGTAGTACATTCCCAGCTCGCCGAGTGCGGTGGCACTATTCAGAGCGGCTTTGGCTGCTTCAAATGCCGTGACGACGTCGTATCGAAGGGCCTCAGGAAGACCCACCAGATCGATGGTCGGCAGGCCGCTGTCACCGGGATCGAGCGTGGTAGGGACCGGCCCTCGTCGCTTGCGGGGCTCTACTGCCTGAGGTCGGACCGGATCGACTTCGTCGACGCGTTCGGCGATTTCCTCAAGGGATGTGCCGGCTGGCAGAATCGGTTCCGGCTGGACGGTGACTTTGCTGACCGGTGCGTTTTCGAGATGCGTGTTCGGCTGCTCGGAGGCGCTATCTTCCGGTTTATTGGTACCTACGCCAGACTCCGTTTGCTGGACCGCCGAGCTTTCCGGGGCAGATTTCTCGCCCTTTTCAGGGGTCCTATCGCATCCCGGACCTATCAGGAGCGACAGGGCAAGGGGGAAGCAGACTTTCAGAATCGAATCAGAAGATGCTTTCATGGCAATAGTTTAGCGACCTGAGCGGCTCGTACATAGGGCATTAACCCTGTAGTACGTTCGTGCTATTGAAAAGTAAAGGGGAATCCTTACGGGGGGAACGGCGCCCGCCCTGCCGGGTGCATCCCGCGTTACATCCAGAAATACGAAGGAAGGATTAAATTGTTCCTTCTGGCCACTTGATTTCGGGTCCTGAATCTGGTACATTGCGTCTTGCGTGGAGGAGGGTAGCGCGACAGCGCACTTCATGCATTGAGCAAGAGCCCTGTGTTTCTTGGGTGTTCTGCTCAATACGGAGTCGAGAGGTATCTGGAAGAAGCATCCCCTGGCACGTTGCAAGTGCAATCTAGTGGGGTGTTCTCAGACAATCGGAGGAGGGTTCAGATGAACCGTGGATTCAAGCTTTCGCTCGTAGTTGCTATAGCTGTTTCGGTCATGGCTGGCGCAGTGCCCGCTTTCGCGGATGCCATCTGCCCCGATCCGACGCCGAAGATTTTCTCGTTTAGCGTCCCGACGAACATTCCGGACAATAATCCTACTGGCGTGACCGCCTCAATCACGGTGCCGGACGTCGATCCGGCCTGCCCGCTGATCTGGGACCTGAACGTCGGTCTGCTCATCCGCCATACCTGGCAGGGTGACCTCAGCATTCGGTTGACGCACGTCGAGTCAGCACAGAGCGTGATGCTGGTCAATCGGCCGGGCAATCCGCAGACGACGTTTGGCTTCTCGAACGACAACTACGGCAACCCGAACACGGGTGCCCTGTTCATCCTCGATGACGAGGCCAATAGCACCTATGACGTTCCCGTCACGCCCATCAATAACCCCACTGGTACGTGGCGCCCTGAGCAGCCGCTGAGTCTCTTTGACCAGAAGCCGAAGGCCGGAACCTGGACCCTGCATGTCATCGATCATGCCGCCGGCGACACGGGCCGCATCGAACGCTTCGAGCTTCACTTTGTCAACAAGATTCCTGAGCCAGCAACGCTGGGCCTCCTCGGCCTCGGTGCCTTGCTCTTCGTCCGCCGCCGCGCTCGCTAAGCGATCCGGCTGACTTAGACTGTTTCAATTAAAAGGCCTCGGTTCCTTGTGGAGCCGAGGCCTTTTACTTTTATTTTTGCCTACGCTAATATCATTCTAGGATTCCTAAAACCTGTTTTTTGCTCGCCAGAACATTATTACGATCGCTGGAGGGAAAAATTTAGGCAGGACCGCGTCGCAATACAAACCAAATCGGCTCCGGAGCGGCGTAATTGTGAAAAAATCTCGCCCGACCCTTGCAATCCAGCGGGGGGGGGTAAAATGACCTCGATTTGAGGGCCGGGTCGGCATTGTATGCCGGGCGACCCGCGGAAGATGGCTACCCGCAAATCCATTTCGAGGGAGGTGCCATATGTTTCGAGCAAAACGCGCGATCAGTGCCGTCCTCATCGTTGCATGTCTGGGCATTGCTGCCGTTCGATGGTTGGGCCATGGCGAATCGGTGTGCGCACAGGTCGGGCCGGCATCCGCCGACCGTTCCGCTCCGAAAGTAACGAACGTATTCCCGACACTTGACGTTCCTTACGACGGCCTCGGTTCGGTCTGGATCGGCCCCGACGGTCTTGTCATGATCGAAACGGGAGATCACGATGGCCTGGCCTTCAAGTTCAAAGCGACGGGGCTGGCTTTGGTCGAACGCGATGCAATCGTGTCGTTCTCGAAAGGCAAGAATCTCGAAACTGCAATCCATCGTTTCGGCGTCGTGAATTCGGAAGAAGCGGCCAAAATCAGCATTGTCTACGATATACCGGGATACCTGACGCTCGATTACGACGAAGCAACCGGTAATTTGGAGGTCCGGGTCGAAGGTGCGAAGCAGTCGTTTCGCGCTCGCTTCAACCTCAAGAACGCAACGGTTCTTCAATCACCAAATGGGCGGTCGGACGGCACGGCCCAGGAAGCCGCCGACGGAACCTCTTGTCAATGCCGATATGATGGTCCTCCCGGAGGCAATTGTTCCGCGAGCAAAACCTGTCCGGCCGGCTATGACTGCCGGTGCCGCTGTGATCAGCTCGGTTGCACATGCAGTTCCTGCTCACGCGTTCGCTTTGACGCCGTTGACGTGCTCACCGAGGAACCGCTTGAATAGCGACGCCTCAACGATTTCGAAATGTCCCATGGGTGCAAACATTGATCTGTGCCGCGGGGCGAGCCTCGGGAGCCCGTACGGCATGGGTTTCGACTGGGACGGCAGCGGCCCGTTCCTCAATGAAGCCGCAAACGGAAGGCGACAAGAATGACGCCACCGCCCTCGCCAGCATTGGCGAGATCGCGACGTTCACCGAAGTCACCGTCAAGATCATCCAGATCGTCGAAAACCCCAAGTCCACCTACCGCACGACCCGTTCCCTCAGGTCTTGCGAATAGGCTTTCAACCTTCCTTATCAACCAGCGACCAAGATCCAGTCAACAATGAAATGCTCTGGAACGCCGCCGTTAGGCGGGAGACCGCATCACGCGATGCCGCATTCTAAATCACTACTCGCGTAGCGTATCGACTTTGTAGGCCGCTCCGACACGAAACATCTGCATCCGTTTGCGATACTCCGCCATTGATTCGGTCTTGCCGGATGCGACAGCCGCCTGAAGGGCCGCCTCCATCGTGTCACGGGCCTTGTTGAATTCCCCGGCTGCGGCATAGGACGTCGCCAGGGTATCCAGGAAGGCCGGCTCAGCTGAAGCGGCCTTCTCGCACACCCACGTCGCCAGCTCGACCGCTTCTTTGGCCGCGGCCGTATCGATCGCGGGATCAACCGCCAGGGACCAGGCCAGTGAATTGGCCAGCCAGACGGAGTCCGGATTGTGCTTCCGCGAGAGCCGCAGAATCCGCTGGGCCTGCCCGCATTCGCCCTTACGGACCAACTCCGACGCCCAGGAGATCGCGGCGACCTGATACTCTGGGTGTGCATCAAGCAGCTCGCGCCACTGCTTTCCTGCGGCATCGAGGTTATCCAGCGAGACCAGAAAAAGCGCCAGGAGATGCGGAATCGCCGGTTCGCTCGGCTCCGCCTGCATCAATGCCTTCACGCGCCTCAGCATCTCATCCACGCTGGCCTCCCGACGATCATCGATTCCGGCACGCAGATGCAGCACGGCATCGCTGAAATCGCCCTGCCGAGCCAGTCGTGATGCCTGATGAACGAGGGTGTCGGCGAAAGACTTAAAGGGGGGCGAATCTTCAGCAAGATCGACGGAACCAAGGGCCTCGGCAAAACGATCGATCGTGTTAAGGGTTATGGCCCTTCTGCCCTTGAGCTTCTGAGAGGAAGGTCGCCGCTGATCGACCATCAGTTTGGCCACGTGCGCGGCAAAGCTGGAGACTACAGCGCGCGGATCGGGCATCTTCTTTCGAAACTCGGAGTACTGCTCGGCCGCCATGCCAACGCGATCCTGACTCAGCGCCGTTAGGGCGAGTAAGAGATGGTTTTCGGCGTCCGCCGGCCGAAGTTTCATCAGGGTATCGATCACCGGAATCGCATCGTCCGGCTTGCGTAGCTGCAGGAACGCAGCGGCGAGCAGTCTGAGGGCCCGGTGATTCTCCGGCTCATTCTGTATGATCTCCTTGAGCAGACCCGCCGCACCGCTGTAGTCATGGATCTGCAGCATGGTCTGGCTGAGGTGCAGCAACGTTTCCATCTGTGCCGGGGCCAGCTCGAGTACCTCGCGGAAATGGCTTACGGCCTGCTGATAGCGGCCCATTTTGTTGCACAAGACGGCCAATGCATGATGCAACTGGGCATCCGCTGCATTACGGCTAATGGCCTGCTCAAGTACGGACACTGCCTGATCCACCCGCCCTTCGCCCGCGAGACCCTCCGCAAGCTCCAGAAGTTGCGTACCTCCTGAGAACCTGGAATAGAACTCAATCAACAGCGGATCGTCGCCGGGCGGCGGCGAGGCACCGTCCTGCTGACGGCTTCGATGAATCTGTGCCTGACGGAACTCGGAGGCCTCCTCCATGAGCACGGCCAGGTTTGCATGGGCTGCCGCGAACCGGGGCGCTGCGTTAACGGCCTCCTGGAAGTGCCTGGTCGCCGCCGCCTTGTCGCCTTTCCTGAGGGCGCATTCGCCGAGCCCGAAATGCGCCCGGGCCATTCCCGGAGCGTGCTTCAGAGCGTTTCGGTAGGCCTCTTCAGCAGCCGCGGCATCGGATGACATGAGAACATCGCCCAGATGAACATAGAGGGGTGCATAAGTCGGATTGATACGAGACGCCTCCCGGAAGGCCCTCGCCGCCTCATCGCGACGATAACCAGCCGCCGAGGCAAGCCCTTCGAAGTATTTCCACTTAAAGCTCGCCGATTCGAGTCGCGCGGCTGTCGCGAAGCACGTCGCCGCATCAAGCGGAGAGGGCATTGCGTAGAGCAATCCCAATTCGCCCCATCGTGCGGCGTCCTTGGGTGATGCCTTCGCCGCCTCGTAACCGGCCGTGATTTCCTGCCGCACTTTATCCGGCAGGCCGATCATCTCGATGTGCGGAGGAGTTCCTGCACCTTCATCTGAATTGAGCGCCCCAGCCGACCCCTGCGATGAATCGGTGCCCCTTCCTGTGATCTGTGCGTGGACCGCGTCAGCAGCGATGAGGGTCAGGAGACCGACCAGAAAGACCTGCGTGCTTCGGCTCATATTCGACTCCTACGATCGGTTCTTGATCGGTGTTTCCGTGTGCGGTATTTGACAGTCGGCGTGCCGCCGGAACAATGCCCATTCGTAACGGGTTCGGCGTTTGCTCTGATGTGCTTGACATTGCCATTGGCGACGGCGGCCACTTCGTGATAAGATTCACAAACTTTCCGGACGCGGCGAGATGCCCGGCCGAGGACCTATAAGACCGGGAGCAGGATCGCCAGGGTGAGCGCCATCAAGATCACCATCGACGGCAAGCAGATCGAGTGCCGGGACAAAATCCCCGTTCTCCAGGCCGCCCTCGAGGCGGGCTGGGATGTTCCCCATTACTGCTATCACCCCGGGTTGAGCATTGTGGCGTCGTGCCGCCTCTGCCTGATGGAAATGAAGATGCCCAATCCACGCACGAAGGAAATGGATTGGTCGCCGCGTCTGGTTCCGAGCTGTCAGACCCCTGTGAAGGACGGTCTTGAGGTTCGGTTCGATTCGGACAAGGTTCGTGAGAACCAGTCCTCGTGCATGGAATATTTCCTGCTGAACCACCCCCTCGATTGCCCCGTCTGTGACCAGGCCGGCGAGTGCTATCTGCAGGACTACAGCTTGAAATTCGGCGAGGCCTCCAGCCGGATGGTCGAGCACAAGAACAAGAATCCCAAGAAAGACATCGGAAGCAAGACGTTGCTCTATCAGGATCGCTGCGTGATGTGTTCGCGTTGCGTTCGATTTTGCGACGAAGTTGCGGGGACCGGTGAACTGTGCATCGTAAACCGAGGCAGCCGGGCAGAAATTGACGTCTTTCCTGGCGCTCCTCTCGAAAACGCGCTTCAGGGCAATGTGGTAGATATCTGCCCCGTCGGCTCGCTGCTTGACAAGGACTTTTTGATGAAGCAGCGCGTCTGGTTTCTCAAGGAGACGCCGAGCATCTGTGCCGGTTGTTCGCAGGGCTGCGCGATCCGAATCGATCACAACGAGGGTGTCGTCTGGCGGCTCAAGCCGCGATGGAACCCCGGCGTGAACGACTGGTGGATCTGCGACGAGGGCCGATTCGGCTGGAAGTACGTGCACGATGCAAAGCGGCTCGATCGTCTGATTGTCCGTCGCGGCGCGAAGGAAGAAATGCCGGATTGGAGCGCCCTGCCGGAGATCGCGCGATTTCGCCTTGAGCAGATCGTAACCTCGGATGGCGCGGACAAGGTCGGGGCGGTGCTCTCACCGTTCATGGCCTGTGAGGAGGCATGGCTGCTGGCAAAGTTCATCCGCGAAATTGCGCCACAGGCGACGCTGGCGATGGGACCGGTACCGATGGAAGGCAGCGACGAGACCTTCCCGAAGGGCAATGGGCGAGACACGCGGTTCACGATTCGGGCGGAGAAGTGCCCGAACCGGCGCGGCGTAGAGATGGTGCTCGCTGCAGCGGGTGGAAGCGTCGTCTCGTTTGACGATTGGGTGAAGAAGGCAGGCGAGGGCGCCTTCAGCGCAGCGTGGATCGCGAGCGGAAGTCCCAAGCCCTGGGTCACGCCGGAACTGGAGAAGGCCCTCGGCAAGATTCGGATGGTCTTCGCGCAGGACCTCTTCGCGAACAAAGTGACCGAGGCGGCGACCGTCGTCGTGCCGAGCTGTTCATGGGCCGAGCGATCGGGTTCGTTTGTCAACGTGGATGGCAAGGTGCAGCCGTTTGAGGCCTCGATCGCTCCGATCGAAGGATGTCAGAAAGACGGCAATTTCCTGGCGGCGCTCTGCGGTATCAGCGGCCTTTACAACCCGGCGAAGATTCGGGAGCTGATGTCGGCTACGATGCCGGCGTTTGCCTCGCCGCATGAGCCACCGCCGATGCCGGCGCATGCCCACTGAGAGGCGGGCCTGGGATTCGAGGGACGGGAGAAACGAATTGGAGTTCGTCAGGCGACATCCGATCTTTGCAGCGCTAAGTGCACTTTTCGTGCTGGCGATCGGCACGCTGGTCGGCGCGGCGGTGATCTGGTCCGCCTTCAGCGAGCAGATCAAGGCCATCCTGGACGATCAATTCTACTTCAGCGTAATCCTCTCGCTTGTGCTGTTCGGGCTCATCATGGGAGCTGTTGCGTATTCGATTCTTCTCGAACGGAAGATCTCCGCCTGGGTGCAGGATCGTTACGGTCCGAACCGCGTCGGGCCGTACGGCGTGCTTCAGCCGATTGCCGACGGGCTTAAATTCCTCTTGAAGGAAGACGTCATCCCGGCCAACGTGGACAAATCGCTCTTTCTGGTCGCCCCCTGGATGATCTTCATCGTCGGCCTCGTGGGCTTCGCGGTCATACCCTGGGGCGGCGCATTTCGCTGGCCGTGGATGGATGCCGATGCTCCGCCGCTCGTGGCCCAGGTTGCCAGCGTCGACATCGGCCTGCTGTATATCCTCGCGGTCTCCTCGATGGGGGTGTACGGCGTCGTGCTCGGCGGCTGGTCGAGCAACAACAAGTATTCGTTCTACGGCGCCATGCGGGCCGCGGCACAGATGCTCTCCTACGAGATTCCCCTTGGCATGGCCGTGCTGGTCGCGATTCTCTCGACCGGCATGCTGCGGCTGGAACAGATGACCGAATATCAGGCCCAGCACGGCTGGCTGGTGATGTACCATCCGATAGCCGCACTGATCCTGTTCATCACAGCACTGGCCGAGGCCAATCGGATGCCCTTCGACCTTGCCGAGTCGGAACAGGAACTCATCGGCGGCTACCACACAGAGTACAGCGCCATGAAGCTGGCGATGTTCTTCCTCGCCGAGTATGCCCACATGATTACCTCCAGTGCGCTGATCGTCTGCCTGTACTTCGGCGGGACGCACGTTCCCGGCTGGCACTGGCTCAACACCAGTGAATCAGCCGCGGCCATGCTCGCCCGGATGGGCGTGATGGGCGCGAAGGTCTTCCTGTTCATCTGCCTGTACATGCTCGTCCGCTGGACGCTGCCGCGTTTTCGCTACGACCAGCTCATGCGGCTGGCCTGGAAGTCGCTCGTTCCGCTGACTATGGCCCTTGTCGTGATCCAGGTGCTGATCGTGTATTTTGACGCCTGGCGGTGGTGGGCACTGATCGGCAACGCCGCCCTGCTCCTTGTCGGCGCGGTCTTCAGCGTGGCCAGCGGCCGCCGCATCACCGGTCGTCAGCACAGTCTGCGACGTGCCCAAGGCGAGTTGATGGCGTATCGATAGCCGCCAGGAAGTCGAAGAGTCGAGCCATGAGCGCTGCATCTGACATCCGAGGATTCGACGAGCGTGAGCAATCCGTCGCTGCACCGCGGCTGCCGGAAGGCGGCGCTCCGCGCAACTGGCGAGAGACGGATGTCATCCGCGTCGACCAGCCCGAATTGACGATGTCCGAGCGGCTCTATCTTCCGCAGATCTTCGGCGGAATGAAGACGACGCTGCGGCACATGTTCAGGAAGAAGCTGCGTGACGAGACCGTCGTCCAGTATCCCGAGCAAAAGCGCGTCCTGCGAAAGGAGAATTATCGCGGAGTGCACCGCCTCAACCGTGATGAGCAGGGCCGCGTGGCCTGTGTGGCGTGTTTCATGTGTGAGACCGCGTGCCCGGCGCACTGCATCCACATTGAAGGCGCCGACAGTCCCTGGCCCGACCGTGAGAAGTACCCCATCCGCTTTGATATCGACGAACTGCGCTGCATTTATTGCGGCATGTGTGAAGAGGCCTGCCCGGTTGACGCGATCGAACTCACCCCGGAGTATCACCTGGTCGGAGCCAGCCGCGAAGAAATGATCTTCGACAAAGAGAAGCTGCTGATGGTTTTCGACCGCACGAAGGACGACAAGCCGCGCAAGAGCCCGCCGATCACCGGTTACCCGTAATCGGTCATTCGGCAAGGATGCCGGCTCGCCCGAAGTGGAGAACTCGCTTGGAGCAGATGCTCGTTTATCTCGCATACGCCGCGGCCGCGCTGGGAGCGTTAGCCGTCTATGCGGCCCTCCCGCGGGAAGGCCGACCGGCTTCGCGCGGCGTCGTGCTGACGCTGGTCGCCGCCGCCGTCGGAGCGCTACTGCTGCTCATGGGCCAGTTGCTCGGCGAGGCAGGCCAGCGCGTCTATTTCTATGTGCTCTCGCTGCTGACGCTTGGCGGTGCCGTCCGCGTCGTTACGCATCCTCGGCCGGTCTATGCGGCGCTTTTTTTCGTGATGGTCGTGCTCAGTACGGCGGCCCTCATGGTGCTCGTGGGTGCGGAGTTTCTCGCGGCGGCCCTGGTAATTGTCTATGCCGGTGCAATTCTGGTGACTTATGTCTTCGTGATCATGCTCGCCCAGCAGTCTGCTCCGCAATCCGGCGGTATGTTTGCACAGGCGCTTCAGTACGATCGCGACTCCCGTGAGCCGATGGCGGCGGTGCTTGTGGGGTTCGTACTCGTCGGCACGATCGCCGGCGTGATCGTGAACTATGAATGGACCGGTCTTGCGGAATACAAGACGACCGCGGCCGAAGGCAACACGCTCGCGCTGGGCCGGGTCCTGCTGACCGACTTTGCAGTAAGCGTGGAACTGGCCGGCCTGCTGCTGACCGTCGCAATGGTCGGCGCGATTGCACTGGCGCGGAAACGTATTCCGCAGCACGATGAAGGCGAGCCGGAGCTTGCTCCCGGCGAGATCGGCAAACGCGTATCGCCGTTTTGATGTGAGAGGACCGGCAGCGTGGGCATTGCCAACCTGTGGAATCGAAGCAAAACATGACCACTGCGACGACGCTCATCATACTTGGTGCGGCCCTCTTCGGGATCGGCGTGGTCGGTTTCCTCACGCGACGAAACCTGATCATCATGTTTCTCTGCACCGAGGTGATGTTTCAAGGTGTGCTGATCAACTTCGTCGCAATGGGACTGGCCCGCGGCAACCTGCAAGGCCAGGTCTTCGCCCTTTTTGTATTGGTGATTGCCGCCGTGGAGGCGGGGCTGGGGCTGGCAATCGTGGTGATGCTCTACCGACGGCGCGGCACGCTGGACGCCGAAAGTTGGCGCGGGATGAGAGGGTGAGAGAAATTACCGATGACGAATCGCAAATGACGATGGCGGTACAACTACCCGATTACGCCTCCCTTTGTAATTCGTAAATCGACGTGTACCGCACAGTGGAAGAAACTTGAACCAGCAGACCATGGCGATCCTGATTCCCCTGTTGCCGCTCGCCGGAGCAGCACTCGTCGGCCTCATCGGCCTTCGGGGGCTTCGCGCGCGATCGCACTGGCTGGTCATCCTTCCCGTCGCGGCTTCGTTGTACCTGGCCGTGCAACTCTACTTTCAGGTACAGGCAAGCACGCAGGCCTGCGCTCACGGCGTCCGGCAGATGTTCGAGTCGTTCACGATATACCAGTGGATGCTCGCCGGGCCCGACTCGTGGCTGAATGTCTCCTTCCGCGTCGATCCTCTCACCTGCGTCATGCTGCTGACGGTGCTGATCGTCTCATTTCTGGTGATCATCTATTCCGTCGGATACATGCGCGATCACCACGGCCATGCCGAGCGCGGCTACGAGCGATTCTTCGCCTTTCTCGCCATCTTTGTCTTCAGCATGTGTACGCTGGTCTTGGCGGGCAATTTTCTCGTGCTCTATGTCGGCTGGGAACTCGTCGGCCTCTCCAGTTACCTGCTCATCGGCTTCTATTATCAACGCCCTGCGGCCGCAGCAGCTGCAAAGAAGGCCTTTCTCGTCAACCGGATCGGCGATTTCGGCTTCGGCCTCGGCATCCTGCTCATCTACTACACCTTCGGCACGCTGGAGTACGCCAACGTCTTCCGCATGATCCAGGCCGGTGTCACGGTCGAAGGCGTGCCGCTCGAAAGCGCCCGCGTGACGACCATCGCACTGCTGCTCTTTTGCGGAGCGATGGGTAAAAGCGCGCAGCTTCCGCTGCACGTGTGGCTGCCCGATGCGATGGAAGGCCCGACGCCGGTCAGCGCCCTGATTCACGCGGCGACGATGGTCACGGCCGGCGTTTATATGGTCGCCCGTTGTCATATCATCTTTGCCGCTTCGCCGTATGCGATGTGGATCGTCGCCACGATCGGCGCGGCCACGGCACTGTTCGCGGCCACGATCGCGCTCACGCAGTTCGACATGAAGCGCATCCTGGCATATTCAACGCTCAGCCAGCTCGGCTACATGTTTCTCGCCCTGGGTGTCAGTGCGTTCGACTCGGCCATCTTCCACCTGTTCACACATGCCTTCTTCAAAGCCCTGCTCTTCCTCGGCGCCGGCAGCGTCATGCACGCCATGGCCGGCGAGATCGACGTGCGCCGATTCGGCGGGCTTCGCAAGTCGATGCCGATCACCCACGCGACCTTCCTCATCGGCGGCCTGGCCCTGGCGGGCTTTCCCTTCCTCGCGGGCTTCTGGAGCAAGGATGAAATCATCCACGCCGCGTTTGAAAGCGACATGCCGTGGCTGGCGTGGGTCGCGGTGGTCACGGCATGGCTCACGGCCTTCTACACCTTCCGCATGATCTACATGGCGTTCTACGGCCGTGAGCGCCTGCCCGAAGGCGTTGAGCACGCCCATGAGTCCGGCGCGTGGATGTCGCTACCCTTGGTCATCCTGTCAATCGGCGCAATCGGCGCGGGCTACCTCGGCGTCACGATCCATCGGGGCGGCTTTGCCGGCATCTTCGAACCGCACGGCGCGTTTCATGATTTTCTCAGCCGAAACTTTGGTCGGCCGGAAGTCTCGCACGAGGGCGGCGGGCATTTGCTGATGTATGTGTCTTCGCTGATCGCGCTCTGGGGAATCGCCACGGCGTGGTACTTCTACCGTCGCCGACCGACAATCCCCATGGCCATCGCCCTTGTCGCCGGGCCGGTGTATCGGCTTCTGTACCACAAGTACTACGTCGACGAGGTATATGACCGAGTTTTTGTGCGGCCGCTCCGCAAAGTCGGCGAGATTTGTTACGACCTGGATCGCTACCTGATCAACGGCGTCCTTTGGCTGATCACGCTGGTGCCACGCGGCATCGGCTTCGGCCTGCGGCGTTGGCAGCAGGGCGCCATGCAGGGATACGCCCTGGGCATGGTCGTGGGCCTTGTCGTCGTGCTCTGGTGGATGTTGATGACGACGTAGCAGGACTCATGCAGCACCCCGCGCGACTTGCTCGTCGCGCGAATGACATCAACAGGACCGGCGGAGCAGCGTTTCCGCCGAATGGACGGTTCGATGCTTTATCTTGCGGACACCTGGCTGGGCGATCACATTCTGTCGATCGTCATCTTTCTGCCGATCATCGCGGCGGCGATGCTTTTTTCGCGCACCGCCTGGCAGCCGGAATCCATCCGTCGATTCGCCCTGGGCATCAGTCTGCTCACGCTGCTCTTTGCTGTTCTCGCCCTGCTCATCTATGTTTCCGATCGCCCCGGCATCGCGCCTGCGGAATGGCGACTGGTTGAGCGGTCCGACTGGCTTGTGGGCGAAGATGACCAGGTGCCGCTGCGCATTCAGTACTACGTCGGGGTCGACGGGATCGGCCTGCCGCTGCTGCTGCTGACGGCGCTGCTCACGCCGCTGGCCATCTGGGGGAGCTTCTCGGGGATTCAGGATCGCCATCGCGAATACTACGCCCTCATGCTACTGCTTCACGGGGCCATGCTCGGCGTTTTCTGCGCGCGCGATCTGCTGCTCTTCTACGTCTTCTTCGAGTTCACGCTGATACCGCTGTACTTTCTCATCGGCATCTGGGGCGGCTCGCAGCGGCAGAAGGCCGCCGACATGTTCTTCATCTATACCCTGTCCGGCAGCATGCTCACCTTTGCCGGTGTCCTCTTTCTCGGCTGGAAGGCCTCGCTGTTGCCGATCGGTCCGGATGGCTTGCGTGTCTTCACGTTTGAGTTGGACCGACTCTATCAACTGGCAGCGGATGGGCACCTCTCGCTCAACACGCAGTGGTGGCTGTTTATCGCATTCTTCGCCGGTTTTGCCATCAAGGTGCCGCTCTTCCCGCTTCACACCTGGCTGCCGCTGGCACACACCGAGGCCCCGACGGCCGGTTCGGTCATCCTTGCCGCCGTACTACTAAAGCTAGGCACCTACGGTTTCCTGCGATTGAGTCTCCCCATGCTGCCGGAGGCGAGCATCGCCCTCGCGCCGATCATCGGTGTGCTCGCCGTGGCAGGAATCATCTACGGCGCCTTGGCGGCATGGGTGCAGCGCGACATAAAGAAACTCGTCGCTTACTCGTCCGTATCCCACCTGGGCTTCTGCCTGCTGGGCATGTTCAGTTTGCACCTGGCCGGGTTGACCGGATCGGTGCTGTACATGGTGAACCACGGGCTCTCCACCGGCGCGCTGTTTCTGGTAGTCGGCATGATCTACGAACGCTATCACACGCGAGAAATGGATCACCTCGGCGGACTGGCCCGACAGATGCCGATCATGGCGTTTTTCCTTATCCTCTTTGCCCTGTCGAGCATCGGCCTGCCCGGGCTTAATGGTTTTGTCAGTGAGTTCCTCGTACTGCTGGGCACCTTCAACTCTGAGAAATTCGTCCTCCCCGGCTTTAAAGGACCGCTGGGAATCGCCTTTGCCGTTCCTGCGGCATCGGGCATCCTGCTGGGGGCGATCTACATGCTGTACATGGTCGGCCGCGTGCTCTTCGGACCAGTCAAGGAACCGGGTCACGGGTTCGACTCATCGACCGGCTTGACGCGCGATCTGACACCGCGGGAAATCGGCGTTCTGACACCCTTGGCGATCGGCTGCATTCTGCTCGGTGTTTATCCGAAGCCCGCCATCGAGATCATGGAACCGGCACTCGATCGTGCCGTCCTGGCTCGCATGGTCCCGCAGGAATCCGCCTCACTTGCACGCTACGACTTGAGCGATAAGCATAAGCAGGCCGTCGAGCTGGATGGCGCGTATCCGGTCGATTCGCACGCGGACGCGTCCAACCTCGATGCCATTTCACAATCTGACAGGCAGCATCGCATGCCTGTGCATCTTCAACCCGAGATTCGCAACCCGTCAACTACCCGCCGGGAGGTCCTCCGATGATTCCCGACGGCATGGCTATGTTGCATACGCTGATTCCAGAGTTGATCCTGACGATCGGTGGAATCGTCGTGCTTCTGACCAGCTTCCGCCGCGCGCGCCAGGAGGATGACGGCGCGTGGAAACTCGCCCTGACAACGCTGCTGGTGGCCCTTTGGTGGACTTGGCGACGGACCACGCCCACGGATGAACCGGTGGCGACGCTTCATGCCGATTCGCTCGTCTTTTACGCGCGAATGGTGACGCTGTGCATCGGCGGCCTGATCTTTCTCGCCTGCCGAAGTGTTCCCGAACCACAGGAACGTAGCGAGTTCTTCAGTCTGCTGCTTTTTTCGCTGGCCGGTATCAGTCTGGTCACCGTGGCGAACGACCTGATTCTGCTCTTCCTGGCGCTCGAGCTCGTCAGCGTACCGACTTACATCCTGATCGGGCTCTCACGGCGCGATCTGCGCGCCCAGGAGGCGACGGGCAAATACTTCTTCCTCGGTGCCTTCGCCGCGGCCATCATGCTGTACGGCTTCTCGTTCCTCTATGGCGAGGCCGGGACGACGCAGCTTTACCCGACGCCGGATTCACCGACCTCGATCGCCGCTGTCCTCGAACTGCCCTCTCGCGCTGCCGACAAGCTCGTGGTGCTGGGGCTGCTCCTCTCGCTTGTCGGACTGGCGTTCAAGCTTGCGGCCGTCCCGCTGCATTTCTATGTGGCCGACGTGTACCAGGGTGCCGCTTCGCCGGTCACCGGCCTGCTGGGCTTTGTGCCCAAGTTCGCCGGATTCCTGGCGATCATCCGCCTGTTGACCATGACCGGTTGGAGCTTCGCAGACGGTCTGTTCTGGCTGCTCTGGGCGATGGCCGCCGCGACCATGCTGGTGGGCAACACGCTGGCACTGATGCAGCAGAACGTCAAACGCATGCTGGCCTACTCCAGCGTGGCCCATTCGGGCTACATGCTGGTCGCCCTGCTGGCCGGACCGGCCGCCGCAGGAGCCGGTGCGACCGGTCCGCTGTCTGACGGTATCTCGGCACTGCTCTTCTACATTGCCGTCTACGGCGTGATGAATCTCGGTGCGTTCGCAGCGTTGACCTACTTCCGTAAACCGGGCGACGGCGAGGAGGATTCCGCAGAGACGCTTGATGACTTGGCCGGTGCCGGACGCCGACATCCGTGGGCGTCGCTGGCACTGGCGATCTGTGTGCTGAGTCTGATGGGCATGCCGCCGACCGGCGGTTTCTTCGGCAAGCTCTACGTCTTCAGTGCCGCCCTCTCGTGCAGCGCGGACAGTCCCCGCCACCTGGCGATGATCGTGCTGGTCGTCTTCGGCGTCCTCAATGCCGCCATCGCCGCCGCCTATTATCTGCGGATTGTCGCCGCGTGTTATCTTCGCCCTGCATCCGAGGTTTCCGCCGTCCGCTACACGTCATCGTGCGGAGCACTGCGTACATGCCTGCTGATCTGCGCGATTTTCGTGATGCTGGTCTTCCTCCGTCCGTCGGTCCTGCTGAGCCCTTCGCGTGCCGCAGTCGCCGAGATGACCCCTGCACACGCTTCGCCGGCGAACACCATAACCATCGGCCAGACAAAGGAATAGCGTGCCGGAAGACCATGCTGATCCTGGACACTGGCTTGACACTCTGGACAGTCAATTCACAATGCGCAGATACCGGCGGCGCGGTCCGTCGATGATCGTTGTCAATTCGAGGTTGCACGTACAAGGAGCACACAACATGCGAGCACGACTGGGTATCACGTTACTGGCACTGGCAGCGTTCGTGGTCGGTTGCGGTGGACCGATTGCCGGCACCTGGCAGGCCAGCGGGCCCTCCGGACCGGAAAACCCCATTACCGCCGTGACTTTCTGCCACGACGGCACGTTCACGGCCAGCGCCGACTACGGGGCAGGCAAGATGCACGCCATGAGCGGCTGCTATACGATGAAGAATGACAAGCTTCAGCTCTGCATGAAGGACAGCAAGCGCGAGTACACCGCCAAAATCGACGGCTGCTGCCTGCATGTGACTCACGAGGGCAAGACGCAGACGCTCTGTCGTATGGCGTGCAAAGACGGTAAATGCTGCACCGACGCGGCCACCTGCTGCAAGAAGATGTAGCAGGTCCGGGTGTCGTTATTCTGACACTTCGAGTCTTTCCATGACAGGTTGATCTCGCGAAAGCCCGTGGCAGGCCTGCCGCGGGCTTTTGTTTTCACTCGACGCCACACTTGATCGGATCATTGAATAAATCGCAATCGCGGGTACTTCGCCCCGAGGATGCGACCGGCATCCACCTTCATCCAGTCCGAGAGGACCGTTGCGTAGATCGCGCGGAAGTCGATCTTCCATTTCAGGTCACCGCGATCCAGCTCCTCCGTCTTTAATGTGGGGTGCCTGCCATGAAGGCCCGGCCGCACTCGGCTGCCCATGACGAACAGCGGCGCGGCCGCGCCGTGATCCGTTCCCTGTGAGCCGTTTTCCGCGACGCGACGGCCGAACTCGGAGAAGGTCATCGTCAACACGCGGTCGAGCAGACCGTCCTCCCTCAGACCCCGCGCAAACTGCTCAAGTGCTTTGCCCAGCTCTTCCAGCAGCGTCGCATGTCGCCCTGCCTGATTCGCATGCGTATCGAATCCCCCCAGACTTACATAGTAGACGCGCGTCGGCAGGTCTGCGGCAATCATGCGCCGCACCATCGCCAGCTGTTGCGCGAGTGCGCCGCCGCCCCATCGTCCGCCGGAACCTGGCCTATCACGTCTTCGCCGCCGATCCCCGCGACCGGCTGCATCACGTATTTGTGCCGCGCTGGTCCTTGCATCCATCGCCGCGCGCTGCAGGTAACCCAGCATGCCTTCCGCGCCAGTCGATGAATTGAGACGTTCGAAGGCCGCATGCGCCGACGGCCGGTCGCCGCCGCGCCAGGCGAGTTCGTCCGGGCTTGCAAAGCTGACCGGACTGAAGCGTTCACCGATCATCGTCAGTGGCGCTTCCTGAGTAACGGCGATCCCCAGCTTCGGTTCCACACGCTGTGTGCCTTTGCAGGTGCAGTCGAAGTAGCGACCGAGCCAGCCGGTGTGCCGACGCCCGCGCGGATCGCCCGTCGCCCAGATGTCCGTGGAAACAAAGTGTGAGCGATCGGGATTGGGATATCCCACGCCCTGAACGATGGCGAGCAGCCCATCGTCATGAAGCGACTTGAGCCCGGTCGCTGCGGGATGAAGGCCGATGTCGTCATTCAGACGGGCCACCGTACCGGCGTCGATGGCAAGCCGCGGTCGCGCCCTGTAGTACAGCGGATCGCGGAAGGGCACGACGGTGTTCAGGCCATCGTTGCCACCTGCGAGCTGCACGACGACCAGGATTGGCTCGTCGCGGCTGAGCTGACGCGCGGACGCACCGAATCCGGCCTTCAGATACTGTGCGAACTGATCCACGAACAGCGGTACGGTAGCCGAGGCGGACAACATCGAGAGGCCGCCGCCCAGAAAGTCTCGCCGCGTGTAGATGGTGTCGGGATTCATAAAATACCTCGCTCGCGTATCACCGAGGCCGACTCAATCCACCTGGTATTCCGGCATGCTCACAATGAGCTGAACAATGCCGCGCACCGCCCGCGCGAGCTGTTCCTCCGAAATCTCTGCGTTCCGCCAATCCTGGATCAAAGCGTCGATCAGAACCTGCCGGCTGTCCGGGGCGATCGGGCGCTGCAACAATCGGTCGATGTAATGATCGACCACTTTTCCCGGCGTGGTCAATGAATAACTACGGATGACCGGCAACGGATCGTATGCGGGCTGAAGCTCAGACAGGGGGTAATCCGGCATCAGGACGGCCTCCGCACCGAAGGTCTCTTCGAGTCGCTTCCGCAGGAATTCGCGCCGGCTTCTCGTCTGTGGCTCATCATTGCCGCTGATCAGCGCACAGGCGGCGTTGTAGCGTGTGTAGAGCGAGCTCGTGGTGATCCAGGCCAGGCCGCCGTCCCATCCCTTGACGCTCGGTGGTTGCATGAGCTGCTGACCCATCTGCCGCATGGCTGCACTGATCGCCGTCGTGTCCTCCGGGACAATTTCAAGCATCCGCATCGTGCCCACCATCAGCTCAACGGGACTTTTGACGCGCGTGAAGCGGCACGGCTCGCCGTAAAACTCCCGACGATTGAACATTTCCATCAGCACGGGCTTGAGTTCGTAACGCGATCGGCGGAACGTTGCTGCGAGCGATTCAACAACTCGCTGCGGCGGCGCCTGCCCGGCAAAATACTCCCACAACTTCGCGCAGATGAATTCCCCGGAGCGCGGCTGAACCAGGATGATGTCGATGATTTCCTCCGCGCCGAAGCGGCCTTTGCGACCCAGAAAGCGTTTCACGCCGTCGTCGTGCTGGCGAGGCCGGAAAACCTGCCGGCCCGTTTCCGGATCAACACCAATCCCAGTCAGGGCCCGGGCGGCTTCCTTGATGTCCTGCTCCGTGTAGCGTCCCGGACCGAGGGTGAAAAGTTCAAGCAGCTCCCGGGCATAGTTTTCATTCGGACTGTTGCGACGATTCTGCTGTGTGTTCAGGTAGAGAATCATCGCCGGATCGTGGGTGATGTCGATCAGCAGGGTGCGAAAGTTTCCCGAGGCGTGGCGGCGCAGCAGTTGATTCTGATCGTACATCGCCCGGCTCGAGCGCACTTCCCGCTGACCGCTCGTGAAGTGGCCGTGCCAAAAGAGAGTGAGCTTCTCTTCCAGCGGACGCGGAGTTGCGGTCATCGTTTCGATCCACCAGTTCACCACCGCGGCGATCTGACGATGGTCGGTCTTTCGCTGCAGGACGCGAAGCTCCTCAATTCGTTCCGGGTCAGCGTCTGGCTCCAGTAAGCGTGGAGGCATCGAGGTAGATACAACTTCGATCTCCGGAGGCCGCCAGTCCACCGCATGGTAATTGACGATGTATTCGACGGCCTTGCGACGGCCCAGTTTCGTCATGTAGTCGATCTGATCTGGAGTACCACCGAAACCGGCCCGGCGCAGGAGATGCGCAGCATGATCGCGCGACCAGTCTTCGGCGAGCGACATCTCACTCGGCAGCAAAAGTAAGGATGCCAGCAGAATTAAAATGCGGCAGTGCACCGCCCGACCCTCCGGTGTCGAGTAGCCGACGACCCTCCCGGCATAACGTCGCCGGTCGCTCAGGTATTGTCAGCCCGGCATGACTCGCTCAGAAGGGCTTCACTCCTCGCGCCGCAGACGATCAGGGAGGCGGAATCACGCGGTGCAGCAGCGCCGGCCCATTCTGCATGCCGATTGGAAAAACACTGGCTGCAAGGCGCGAAGTCTTGAAGATCTGCTCGGCCAGAAGACTACTGGCCGTTCCCGTCGTATCCATCAGGTCAGTGATGTCGGCGACATGGTTGAGGCCGAGCAGGTGGCCGGCCTCGTGGGCAGCGACATTGCCGATGGCCTGGCCGACGCCATCGGCCGACGGAAGCGGCAGGGCAAAGGGCTTGGTGAAGTCGTTCGTGAAAACGATGCCGTCGTCGCAGCGGTCGCGATTTCCCTGATCGACGGACTGGGCCACACCGAACTTGGTCTGTGAAAAGCCGCCGAAGAGAATGACGCTCAGACAATCCTGCGGGTTAGGAGGAGGAATGTCATCGCTGGTCACAATCTGAATGCCCATTCCCGCAAATCGATTACGAACCGTGTTGACGATGACGTTCTTGATCTGGTTGGTCTGCCCGTCGTAGATGGGATTGATGTCTTTTGCGTCGAAGGGATCGACCGTGATGTTGCCTTCACTGGGAATTGACACACTGCCGCCGGCGAAATTCAACAGCAACTTCTGGGGAACTGGTACCGGAATTGGCTGGCCGCGCATCACCTGAACAGATGCCTCGTAGGCGCCTTCCTGGTTGCCGAGCGGAAACTTGGTGATCGCGAGAAACATCCGCGGCGTCGCCACGGTCACGATCTCGTCGATCGCTGAATCGATCCGACCCTGGACAAAGTCCACGTCGTCGTTCAGCGCGAAGAGTTCCTGGTTATCGTCAAACAATGCGGCTACCGGATCGAGCGGGCTGCCGACTGTCGGTTTGACGGTCAGAATGATCCGGTCACCAGGGGACATGGGACCGAGGTCCGCCACGTCCACCTTGTTTCCGGTAATCAGGGACGTGAAAACTGCCTTTCCGTCAGCATCGAGAGTGATCGGGGTCGCCGTCAGAAACGAACTGCCCAAATCTATCCCGGGCATCATGCCGGGCGAAAAACAGGTCAGTCCTGAAGTTCCCGCTGTGACGAATAAAAGCAGGAAGGGAAGAGACAGGTACTTCTTGAGCACGAGATCAGACTCCCGGGCCGCGAAAGAGCGGCAATGATGGCGAGGCCGCTGTAGCACGACCGCAGGATCGGCGGGAGGATCTTCTTCCCCCGTGAATGGTCGCGATGACTAAGTATTGTGGCATCCCAACGTCCCGTCAAGCAACTAATGCTGTAACCTCTGGAGAAATCAGGACATCGAATCTCCGAGCGAGGCCAATTTTCTGTGCGACGCCTGCTATTCCGTCGTGCAGAGTATTTATCGGCCGTGGCCGTGTATGGTGCTGATCGTACACTTCAAGGGTGACCGGGTTGCTGCGTTGGGCTGGGATGAGAGGAAATCCTAACACCTGCCGATGGTTTATTACAGGGCACGAGTGCATGCAGGGCTGCGGTTGAATCGGTCTGTGTCTCAACCCGGCCGAGGACTGCCCTGCAGGTGGGGAAGAGGTGATCAAAGAAGCAACGTTCCGGCCGTGGGTGCCGGCACACCTTAACTCGTTCGTTATGAAAGGAACGTATCTGATGAAACTCAGGAAACTGGCCTTCGGTGGGATCAAGGCGACCGTCGTTGCGGGGCTGATCGGCGGCGGCGCCCTGCTGGCCACGAACAGCGGTTGCAGTGAGCAGTCCGGCGGCGCGTGCTGCGCCAGTGGCGAGAAGAGCTGCTCCGGCGACAAGAAGTGCGGCGGAGAGAAGAAGTGCGGTGGAGAAACCAAGTAGTCCCCACTGTCGTTTCGCACTGACAAAACTCGAGGCCGTCGCGCCTTTGTCGGCGCGGCGGTCATTTTTTTATGATAACATGCCGCTTCGTTGAAGTCCTTGGTAACGAGGTGAGCGGGCGACGCAGCGTCGCACGGAATTCAACCGCCGAACTTGTCCTGAGCGAGCCGGAACGGAGTCGCTGGCATGAACTTCAATGCACGAGCGTCGCTTCCTCGCCTCGGTGCCGGTATCGGCCTTCGCCGGCAGCACTTCGCCGAGATCATCGATCGACGGCCGCCGGTCCGATGGTTTGAGGTCATCCCGGAGAATTTCATCGGTCGCGGCGGATTCATCGCCGAGTCACTTCGCAGAATCGCAGAGAACTACACGCTCATCGCCCACGGTGTAGCCCTCTCGATCGGGAGTACCGACCCGCTCGATCTGGAGCATGTGCGGCGAATCCGCCAATTCTGCGACGACGTTCACAGTCCCTGGTTCAGCGATCACCTATGCTTCACGATGGTGGATCATGTCAATCTGAATGACCTGATCCCGTTGCCCTTTACCGAAGAAGCGGCGCACCACGTCGCCGAGCGGGTTCGCGTGGTGCAGGACATCCTCGAGCGACCGTTCGCCCTTGAGAATGTCACCTACTACGTGGCCCCGTCCCGCTCGCAGATGACGGAGGCCGAATTCATCACGCAAATACTTGAGAGAGCCGACTGCGGCCTGCTGCTGGATGTCTCCAATGTCGTGCTCAACGCGGCAAACCAGGGCTACGACGCCGAGGCGTTTCTCGACGCCATCCCGCTGGAGCGTGTCATTCAGCTCCATCTGGCCGGCTTCGAAAAAAATGGCGATGTGCTGCTTGATACCCACGCTCGACCGGTATCGGATGAGACCTGGCGGCTTTATCGCAAGGTCATCGAGCGGGTCGGCCCGAGTTCCGCCCTCGTCGAATGGGACGCCGAGATTCCAAGTCTGGATCGACTGCTGCAGGAAGCGGAAATGGCCCAGAAGCTCATGGACGATGTGGCCGCTTTGCGCGCGAGTTAGCTATGGCCTTACCCGCATATCTCTCTGCCCTACGTGAGATGATCCTCGACAGCGATCCTGTGAAAGCTGCCGACCTGCAACGAGATGCTCTGGCTCGACGCTTTCCCCATCTGAACCAATCCGAACTCTCCGACCTTGCCGAGATGGACCCTGCACGCCTTCGGGTCTATACCGACCTGATCTTTGCCGGTGAGCGATCTACCCTCGAATACGTTTACCCGGCGAGTCTGGCCGTCATTCATCGACTTCGGCGGACGGCAGGCGATGAACAATCGCACCGTCTCGCCGACTTCGAGCTGGTACGCGAGCTTCACCGCTGGCGACCTTGGCGCAGCAGTTCGCAGCGTCAGTTGGCGGCGAACTTTGAGGCGTTCATTCGTGCACGGCGGCAGGAGTGGTTGCTCGCATGGGCCGGCTTGGCCGACCTGCTGGATTTCGAACGCACCGAACTGGAGGTCTTCTACGCAGCGGATCCGCCGTTCGAGCGAGTCACAGCGGCGAAGCTGAACGAGCTATCAAACCTGACGGTCGAAGCACTCCTGATGCTTCGCGTCGCAGTGCCATCTTACGTTGCATTTCGATCGTATGTTTTCAACGCTCCCGCATTCATCGCGCGATGGCGAAAGACACGCGAGTTACCCGATCCACTGCCCATCGCGCAATCAGCGTCCAATCAGGACAGCCCCACGGTTCGCTTCGTCTGCGGGCGAGACACCGAAACGCTGCTGCCCTGCTGGCATCGACAGGATGCAGAGCCCGGCTTCGTGTTCACCGAGATCGTTCGCGATGAACTGCTGCTTGTCGATGATCTCGCACGGCGCTACCTGGCCGCACTGCCGGCTGACTACCACCGCAGCGAGGAACTGTTATTCGCCGAGTTCTTCGAACGGCTTGCAAAGTGGTTCAGATCAGGCATCCTCATGCTCGCAGCAACGAGTCAGGATCGCCACAAGTCACTGCCACCACACAATACGAGTGGAGGATTTTCGGTCTCGAAGCCCTGACGCCCGAGAACTCGATCACCGTCATAACGCACGATTCAACCCTGGAATGCTTCAGACCGATGAACTGCCCGACGACCAGCTTCACGGCAGCCGGGTATCCGTGCACCGACGCTGAGATTCGTCCTGGTAACGAAAGAGACCCGACGTCAAACGAAGATGATTCACAGGGAGTGTTTTATGAAATCAGCCACTTGTTCGGCCTGCGGCAACGACGCGATGGTCTCCGGTAGTCTTCAGTCCACCGGCACGCTGCACTTTCGGCCCAGCGGGGTCAAGTTCATGACTTTCCATACGGCCGATGTCACCGTCACCGCCCTGATGTGCAAGAGCTGCGGGCATCTCCAGCTTCGTGGTGACCTCGAAAAGCTCCACCTGGTTCAGGACCTTCCCGCTGCCAGGGAAGCAGCAACTTCGAACGCCTCGTCCCGCTGACGAATGCTTACATATTCCGGATGCTTTCCGAAGGGGGAAGGCAGGTGCGACAGCGATCGCACATCGGGCCGAATGACGACTCCATACCCACGCGCAGGGATGAGTCGTCCGGCCCGTTGCCTTTCTCGAAAACCTCCCCCGCCGGCAGCCCACCCTACAAAATTGTTGCATCGTCCCGTCCTCCGCGGTTAAACTCTTAGCGGCAGGTGTAACTACCGCCCTGCCGGCGCCGGAAGGGAACCCGGCCCCTCATGTGATACGTGAAAGGAGTCGCGTCATGCTCTCCCGTACCTCTCGATTCTTCCTCGCTGGATTTGCCCTGCTCATCGCGGTCGGTTGCCAGAAGCCGGAACCGATTCCGATGGTGGACCTTACGAAGGATTACGACCGTCCCCTGCCGCCGGGCCAGTTTGCCCTGCGCAAGCTCGACCCCTCGCAATATCCGAACTTCGGCGAGGGCTGGTACCGGGCCAAGGGCGTCGGCCTCAAGGAGGCCATCGCCGGCAGTCTGAACTACCTGAGCAAACCTTCCAGCAAAAAGTACTATCCCCTCGGACCGATCACCCACGAGCAGGTCGTCCACAGTCTCAAGCTCTTTTCCACCATGCTTGATCAGGCGCGTAGCCCCGAGGAACTCGATCAGCTTATTCGTGACAACTTCGATGTGTACATGTCCATCGGGTGCGACGACGAAGGCACCGTCCTCTTCACCGGGTATTACTCGCCCATCTTCGACGGCAGTCTGGAACGCACCGACCAGTTCCAGTATCCGATGTATCGCCTGCCGCCGGACCTGAAGAAGGACGAGGAGGGCAACCCGATCGGCGGCCCCTGGGCCACACGGGAGGAGATCGAGACCAGCGGCATGCTCGCGGGGAACGAGATCGTCTGGCTGGGCGATCGTTTTGAAACCTACGTGTTTACGGTTCAGGGCTCCGGCTTCATCCGCCTGCCGGATAACTCCCTCTACGAGATCGGCTACGCCGGTCACAATGGTCACGACTACACGCCGATCGGCAAGTTGCTAGTGGCCGACGGCAAGATCGACCGCTTCCGCCTCTCGCTCGATACGATGATCAATCACTTCCGGCAGCATCCGGAAGATCTCGACGAGTACCTCTTCCGCAACAAGCGCTATGTCTTCTTCCGCGAGTCGCGCGGCGGCCCCTACGGTTGCCTGGCCGAGCGCGTCACGCCGTATCACAGCATTGCCACAGACAAGGAAATCTTCCCGCGCGCGGCCCTGGCCTTTCTCGATACGCGCGTGCCGCTCGTACCTGGAGAGTCGATGCGATCGTTCCGTTGCTTCGTGCTGGATCAGGATCGCGGCGCCGCCATCCGTGCGCCGGGCCGGACGGACATCTACATGGGAATCGGCGACGATGCAGGCAAGCACGCCGGCTTCACCTACAGCGAGGGCAAGCTCTACTACCTGATCGCCCGCAACGGTACCACGCTGCCGGGAACCAACAGCGTCGCCCAGCAGTCAGAGTAGCTCGTCGAACCTGAAAAGGGCTGCTGCATCAGACGATGGCCTCATGTTTCCCTGCCGTCTGCTGTATCGAAAGAAACAGAGTTTCCTCGGCAGGTGAGTAGCTGCGATTTCGCCGGGCGACCACTTTGCGCGCCAGCGCCAGCGCCTTCTGCGGATCATTCACCTGTCGACCGCCGTCTGTCAGCCATGTGAAGCTCGGCACAAACGTGGGCACAAATCCACTGACCGCGATGTTGCACGCATAGCCGATCACGCAGCCGGTCGGCAACGTCGTGCGAATTGCCGTCTTGGTGTGATCGCCGATGAAGGCCCCGACGAAGGTCTCGCCGGTGTCGACCGACGCGCCGTTGATCGGCACGCGCACCGGACCATAGGTGTTCTTCAGATCGCTGCCCACCGTATCGGCGCCAAGATTCACCCACTCGCCGATGTACGAATGCCCGATGAAGCCGTCATGCTGCTTGTTGCTGTAGCCGTGGAAGATGGTCCCTTCTACTTCACCGCCGACCTTACAGACCATCCCGATGCTGCAACCCGAGCGAATCGACGCGCCGGGTTGTATCGTGCAGCCATCGCCGATGTAGCACGGTCCCTGCACCACGGCGCACGGATGGATGGTGACATTCTCGCCGATGAAAATCGGGCCGCTGTCGGCATCCAGCACCGCGCCCGGCTTGATGCGACTGCCGTCGCCAATCCGTATCGATCCGGGCTTCACAAGATGCGCGCCAGCTTGCGATGCAGCGGGAGCACCACCCGTGTCGCGGGCGAACTGCCGTGCGATCTCTGCAGGATTCTCCTGCACAAGCTGCCAGGGATAATCAATGAGCGTGCATGATTCTGCAGGCAACGTCGCCTGGTTGCAGCCGGCAAGCGTTTCACGCAGGCGTGCCGGGTCCTGCAGGACTTCCGGCGTCAACTTCGAGCCGATCGCCCGATCCACCCGCGCGACTAGTAGCGTATTCGCCTGCCAGACTACAGAATTCAAAGCGATTTGAATTTCTGATCGCAAGAGCAGACGGCCGTTGATCCAGAGCTGATCGTCCGATGTGGCGGGCTGATTGACGCGGCGGGTCTGCCGTTCGGACATGACCGCTGCGAGCGTCTTCCTGACGAATATGGATTCTGCCGTCCGTCCAACGGCCGCCTCAATCTTCGAGAGAAGATTGTCGAAGCCGCAGCGAAGGTTGAACGTGCACCGGCTGTAGACCAGCGGCAACAGGTTGCGATAGCCAGCATCCTCAAAAACGAGTAGTTGCACGATGACCGCTCGCGTGCCCGTACCGCAGACATTCGACTAACAGACGCACAACCTCCCGGTCGCGCATGATCTTGAACACTGCGGCGATGGTGACCTGTGAACGATGCAACCCGGCCATCAACACGTCCCGAAGGAGCAGGATATTATTCGTTGATGCCGAGCAACTCGACCTCGAAGACCAGCGTCGAATTCGGCGGGATGCCGGGCCGGCCGGCCGGACCATAAGCCAGGTCCGGCGGGATAATGAGGAATCGCTTGCTGCCGACCTTCATGCTACCCACGCCTTCGGTCCAGCCGCGGATAACCTGATTGAGGCCGAAGGAGATCGGCTCGCCGCGATCGACCGAGGAATCGAACTTGTTACCGTTCGTCAGCCAGCCGGTGTAGTGAACCTTGACACGATCTGACGAGCGAGCCGGCGTCTGGCCCATGCCCTCGACGGCATCAACGTACCAGAGGCCGCTGGGGGTGGTCACTCCCTTGGATGGATCCGCGCCGCGCGATTGTACGAGTGCCTTCGCTGCATCCATCGTCTTGGCACCTTCCATTGCCTTTTCCCTTTCCCGCTCGGCCATGCGCTTCTGCTCGGCCTCGATGAGCGATTTGACTTCGTCCTGCGAAAGAATGGTCACTTTCCGGATGACCACCGGCGTCGTCGGCGCTGCCGGCTGACGGCCGTCGGCCCGAGGATCCATCTCCACCGGGGTATTGCGAATCTTGTCCATCACGTCGAGCCCGTCGATCACCTTACCGAAGACGCAATAGCCCCAACCCTGCGGATTCTCGCCGCTGTGGTTGAGCTGGGAGTTATCGACCACGTTGATGAAGAACTGGCTGGTGGCGGAGTGCGGGTCGCCCGTGCGTGCCATGGCGATCGTGCCGCGCTCGTTTTTCAGGCCGTTGTTGGCTTCGTTGCGAATCGGGGACTTCGTCTGCTTCTGCTTATAGCCCGGCTCAAAGCCACCCCCCTGGATCATGAAGTTCTTGATGACGCGGTGAAAGACCGTGCCCTCGTAAAAACCTTCCTTCGCATAGCCCAGGAAATTTTCCACCGTCTGCGGGGCCTTCTCCCGATTGAGCTCGATCACCATGTCGCCGAGAGACGTGCTCATCCGCACGTAGGCCCGGTCCGCGATCTTCGGCTTATCATCGCCCATCTTTGCCTTTTCATCTGCCAGAGTCAGACTGCTGATGCCCATCGCAAGCAGCGCGCACGCGCCAACCATCGTTCTTCCGCCAGTCATTTTCATTCCTCGAAATTGGTGTCATCCTGAATGCAACGTCGTTGTGCAAACGAACGTGTAAACACGCCGGAATCCTAGATGGATATGTGCCCAGTGTCAAACGCGACACCCTTGGCGCCGAGCGATGTCAGCTCTGCAGCAGTCTCGCGATATCCGAGACGAAGTCCCTGGCAGCATGCTCGACACAGCGCCGCCAGTCACCACTGGCAATCGTCGCGCGCGCGGCTTCCTGATGTGCAAAGATGATCGATCGACCGGCCGCCACGATCGCCCCGGAACGATCACGATTGAAATACGGCAGAAAATCCGCCGCATTGCCGCCTTGGGCACCGTAGCCCGGTACGAGCAGGATGGACTTCGGCATGAGCGCTCGCAGTCGTGCCGCATCGGCCGGGTCGCGCGTCGCTGTCACTGCGCCGACATACGAATACCCGCACTGGCCGACCGCATCCCCCTGTTCGGACCACGTCGCGACCTGATCCGCGATGACCTCGCACACGCGGCGGCCGTCCGAAGTGTGCAGATCCTGGATGGCTGCTGCGGAGGGATTCGACGTTCTCACCAGCACAAAGATGCCCCGACCCGATACTCGACATTCATCAAGGAAGGGTTGCACGCCGTCAATCCCGAAGTAGCCGCTGACCGTCACCGCATCTGCGATGTTCTGCGGGTTGCTGTGATCACCACGCAGATGTGCCTGTGCATACATCTGCGCCGTGTGCCCCACGTCACCTCGCTTGACGTCGCCGATGACCACGAGGCCGAGTCGCGATGCCTGCTGAATCAGTCGATCGTAGAGGGCAATTCCGGCCGCATGGTATCGCTCGAAGTAGGCCGAATTGATCTTTACGGAGGGAATGATCGGCGCGATCACATCGAGCACCTGCATGCAGAATTGCTCGATATCAGCCAGGCGGGTGCCATCATCCCCGCCCTTGCCGGATTGAAGTGCCGGCGGCAGGTGCTCGTAGACGGGATCGAGCGCAACGGTACACGGCGCGCCGCGCGTGGCCACGGCTGCCATCAACCGATCAGCAAAATGCTCAGGCACAGAAGGTACTCGATCAGAGTTTACGAAGGCGGTAGCGAGGAGGACGACTGCTCATGAACTTACTCAGCCGGCTTCTCCGCCGCATCACCAGCGGCCTTTTCGGTCGCGGGCTGATTGCGACCTCGCAGCGCATCGAGCTCCTGCTTGGCTTCTCGCCACATCTTGTACGCATCTTCACGGTTGCCTTTGCGGAACTCGATGCCGGCCTGTGTTCGTTTTCGCTTGATATCCTTGGATTTTCGCATTACTTCTGGTGCTCCTCTTGATCGTTCCCTATCTCTTTCGCTGAGCCAATTCCCAACAGGATACAAAATCCTGCGCTGGCCTTTCATCGTTTCGAGAGGCATTATACGGCTCATCCCACGTCGCGTCGGCGCGGTTTCAGAGCCGGAAGTCACTTTTTTTGTGCAAAAGTTCACGAGCCGCAGCGGCCATTACTCTATCCTTTGCATCTACTGGAAGTTATGGTCGTGTTCAGTGCCTGATAAAACCCCGATTTCGGGCTTGACACGGGCTGTTCAGGTGCTACATTACTGTGCTGCAAGTTGGGTAGCCCGTGTGGCGGCTTTAAGCGGCCGCTGGAACAACGTAAAGGGTTCGATTGATTCGCAAGACTTGCAAGGTAGCTCTGAATCGGTCGGCGTGACTGCTGACAGGTGCTTGACGGTTTTCGATCAAGCCGCCGGCAGACGCCGGTGGCTTTTTTTGACGCCGCTTTCTTTTTCGAAGGCGAGTGTCACGCAGCAAAAGGGTAATTGTCGTCGCGTTTGCGACGATCCCTTCCAGCGCGATGTGTCGGCCCAGAGGATTTTGAGCCGACCGGCCGCCCAGCCGATTCCGAAAAAATTAGCCAGTGCAGGGCACGCAGCTCAGCCAGAGCAGGGCTCGTAGCTCAGTTGGTTAGAGCGCGTCGCTGATAACGACGAGGTCGTTGGTTCGACTCCAACCGGGCCCATTTGGTTTTGCCCCGCGAGAGGCGCAGGTCGGCAAGATGAACTGGGGCTTGTTGGCTTTGATCGGAATCGTCGTCGTCTTGATGCTCCTTCGAGCAAAAGGCGGCGGCTGAGGTACAAAGAATTGCGGCTGAGAGTTTCTCGGCCAATTGTTAAAGGATGGTGCTCGACCGAGCGGTGCTCCGACGCAAGAGCATGTGAGACTGGCGTAACTCGTTTGCAGTCTCTAGTATCTTGTTTCAAGCTCGGGGCCGTAGCTCAATTGGGAGAGCACTAGCTTTGCAAGCTAGGGGTTGCCGGTTCGATCCCGGTCGGCTCCAATCAGGAAACTGGAGGCAAGAATCTGGAAACTGGAGTGAGCACGGAGTTGCGAATCCAGTTTCCCGTTTCCAGTCTCTAGTGAGCCCGTAAGGGCGATCTGGACGACGTGCTCTTTGACAATTGAATAGAGTTGGGAATGTGAGGATCGACATCACGAAGATCCTTCACAAGTTCTCCGTTTCTGTCGGCGTCGGCCGCGGGCTTTCGGGCCTGTCGGACGGCGATCGAAAGAGATGGAGCGCCGACGGTGACTTGGCACGTTGTCAGTGGCGATCACGATGAGGAGCTTTGAGCAGTTGCATGCTTCGGTGTGCGTCTGTTTCAGAGTGTCAGAGTTGTGGCAGCGATTGATAAATGTGGTCAAGCTCGTAAGGGTGCATGGTGGATGCCTAGGCGTCCAGAGGCGATGAAAGACGTGGCAGCCTGCGATAAGCTCCGGGGAGCTGGCAAACAAGCTTTGATCCGGAGATTTCTGAATGGGGCAACCCTGCCTCGCTTAATACGCGGGGCAACCGACGCATGAATGCATAGTGCGTCGGAGCCGACCCAGGGAACTGAAACATCTAAGTACCTGGAGGAAAGGAAATCAACCGAGACTCCGTCAGTAGCGGCGAGCGAACGCGGATCTAGCCCAAACCGGGCCTCGTGCCCGGGGTTGTGGGGCCTCGAGGAGTTACAAAGGCGCGATCAGCAGAACGGTCTGGAAAGGCCGGCGACACAGGGTGACAGCCCCGTACGCGACGATCGCTGCTCTCCGTTGAGAGGATTCCCAGAGTAGCACGGATGTCGTGAAACTCCGTGTGAAGCCGGGGGGACCACCCTCCAAGGCTAAGTACTCCTGGACGACCGATAGTGAACAAGTATGGCGACTGAAAGGTGAAAAGAACCGCAATAAGCGGAGTCAAAAGAACCTGAAACCATGTATCTACAAGCAGTCAAAGACCTAGAACCGGCTTCGGTCGGTTATGGTCGATGGCGTACCTTTTGCATAATGGACCGGCGAGTTACTCCTCTGTGGCAAGGCTAAACCGCTTGAGCGGTGGAGCCGTAGCGAAAGCGAGTCTGAACAGGGCGAATGAGTCGCAGGGGGTAGACCCGAAGCTGAGTGATCTACCCATGGGCAGAGTGAAGCGCCCCTAACCGGGCGCGGAGGCTCGAAGCCGTGAACGTTGAAAAGTTCTGGCATGACCTGTGGGGAGGAGTAAAAGTCTAATCAAACTCAGAGATAGCTGGTTCTCTCCGAAAATGCTTGAGGGCATGCCTCGGGCCACTACTTCGCGGGGGTAGAGCTACTGAATGGATCGCGGGGTCCACCAGACTACCGCCTCCAATCAAACTCCGAATACCGCGAAGACTATCCCGGGAGAAAGACTGTGGGTGATAATGTCCACGGTCAAAAGGGAAACAACCCTGACCGTCAGCTAAGGTCCCAAATTACATCTAAGTGCATAAGGAAGTTGGATTTCTATGACAGCGGGGATGTTGGCTTAGAAGCAGCCACCATTTAAAAAGTGCGTAATAGCTTACCCGTCGAGAAATCCGGCACCGATAATGAACGGGACTAAGATGTAAACCGAAGCTGCGGGAACTGAGAATGACGAATTACGAATTACGAAGCGCGGTCGCGCACGATCGCGTCCGCTTTGAATTTGTAATTTGTAATTCGTCATTCTTGGTTCGGTAGGAGAGCGCTGATAGGCAGATACAAGGCGTACCGCAAGGCGCGCTGGCGGGCCTATCAGGTGAGTATGCCGGTTTGAGTAACGAGAAAGAGGGTGAAAATCCCTCTCGCCGTAAGCCTAAGGTTTCCTGGGGAAGGTAAATCCGCCCAGGGTTAGGCGGACCCTAAGGCGAGGCCGAAAGGCGTAGCCGATGGACAGCAGGTTAATATTCCTGCCCTTCGTATGATCTACCCCAACGTGCGTTTTTCCAAGGTGCAGCCCACGATTAGGTTCGAGGGTTCCCGAGAGGGCGAGGCCGATTTGTTGCTGAAGTGCGCGGAGGAGGAACCGAGAAAAGCGTTGGATCAATTGTCATGCGGAACCGTACTAAAACTGACACAGGTAGGCGAGGAGAGTATCCTCAGGCGCTCGAGAGAACGGTCCTTAAGGAACTAGGCAAATTGACCCCGTAACTCCGGGAGAAGGGGTCCCTCCTGCCTGTAGCAATACAAGCAGAGGGCGCAGAGAAACGGCAGTGGCGACTGTTTATCAAAAACACAGGTCTCTGCTAACTCGCAAGAGGATGTATAGAGACTGACGCCTGCTCGGTGCGGGAATGTTAAGGAAGGCGGTTAAGGGGTTCGCCCCTGAAGCTGGCGACCGAAGCACCCGTAAACGGCGGCCCTAACTATGAGGGTCCTAAGGTTAACCACGTGTTACGCTCGATACGCTAGCCTTAGTAAAACCGAACCATATGCGGGAAACTCCTCAACAGCCGTCTGGTACTCATCTGGCTTGGCCAGAAAGTAAAAATCCAGCGGACATGGGGACAATCCGCAGGGAAGACCTTTGACGCATCCGCGTTGAAGGAACCCTCAGAGACTTGACGTTCGGACCGAGGTCGTTTTTTGTGAATTTAGACGCCCAGTGGATCGTTGGCTTTACCGATGGGGAAGGTTGCTTCCACATCGGGATCTCCAAGCACAGCGACATGACACTTGGTGTCCAGGTTTTGCCAGAGTTCACCATCGTTCAGCACGCCCGCGACGTAAAAGTTCTGTACGCCATCAAGGCCTTTTTTGGCTGTGGTGTCGTCCGGAAAAACCACGGCGATCGGATGTGCTGGCGAGTACGAAAACTGCAAGACCTGAAAGCCCGCATTATTCCTTTCTTCGATCAACATGACCTGAAAACCATCAAACGCCAAGACTACCTTGCCTTTCGCAAGGTCGTTGAGGCCGTCTCAGCCCGTCAGCATCTCGATGCGGACGGCCTGAAGCAGATCATGAAAATTGCAGAAAGAATGAACCGCGGACGCATTCATGAAAATGATCTCGGCAAGGTAAAGTCCAGCCCCTCGTGAAAACGAGCGGGACCAACTGAGCGAAGTTCCTTGTCGGGTAAGTTCCGACGCGCATGAATGGCGAAACGACTGCTGCACTGTCTCAAGGACCGACTCGGTGAAATAGGACTTGTGGTGAAGATACCACATACCCGCGGCAAGACGGAAAGACCCCGTGAACCTTTACTGTAGCCTGGTACTGGAGCCGGATACTACATGCGTAGGATAGGTGGGAGGCTTTGATCCAGCGGTTTCGGCCGCTGGGGAGCCATCGTTGAAATACCACCCTTGTATTACTCGTCTCCTCACCGTGACCCGTGAATCCGGGCATGGGACAGTGCTAGGTGGGCAGTTTGACTGGGGCGGTCTCCTCCTAAAAAGTACCGGAGGAGTGCAAAGGTCGGCTCAGCACGGTTGGCAATCGTGCAGAGAGCGCAAGGGTACAAGCCGGCTTAACTGCGAGTTATACAGAACGAGCAGATGCGAAAGCAGGCCCTAGTGATCCGGTCGTCCCGTGTGGAAGGGCGATCGCTCATCGGACAAAAGGTACTCCGGGGATAACAGGCTGATCTCCACCGAGCGTCCATAGCGGCGTGGAGGTTTGGCACCTCGATGTCGGCCCATCGCATCCTGGGGCTGAAGGCGGTCCCAAGGGTTCGGCTGTTCGCCGATTAAAGCGGTACGCGAGCTGGGTTCAGACCGGCGTGAGCCAGGTCGGTCCCTATCTGCCGTGGGCGCACCAAACTTGACGGGATACAACCTTAGTACGAGAGGATTGGGTTGTAGCAACCTCTGGTGCACCTGTTGTCCTGCTAAGGGCAGCGCAGGGTAGCCATGTTGCGAAAGGATAAACGCTGAAAGCATCTAAGCGTGAAGCCCCCCCGAAGATAAGGTTTGGATGTCTCTTCGGAGACGAGAGACCCCTCGTAGACCACGAGGTCGATAGGCCAGGTGTGTAAGGGCTGAGAGGCCCTAAGCTGACTGGTACTAACGGTCGATTGCTTGACCACATTTATCATTCGCTGATTGCCTCGGCAATCTCGATGACTAAATGCGGACAGCCAACGGTTCATGATCAAAAACCACGAACCGGCGGCTTCCATCAAGTCCTCCGTCGGCGAAGAATCACGCGATGTTCGATTCTCACCCCCAACTCTATTCCAGTATTCCAGGGACGCTTTCCCCCACCATTCGCCGTCGCTTGCGACGCACGGATGCCAAGGGAAGCGATCCTTGAAAGGTTTGCCTTCTGCGGCCGGCAAGGTCGCAGAAGGCCGTGCTGGTGCCCACACCCAGGGGGAAACACCTGATCCCATTCCGAACTCAGCAGTGAAGTCCCTGGGGCCGATGGTAGTCCAAGCGGGCGAGAGTAGGTTAGTGCCAGCTTTTTTGAGGCCCGATGGTCCACCCGGATCATCGGGCCTCGCCTTTTTTCCGCACCGATCCCTTGCCGCCTTACGGACAGCCGCCCACGTCCTTGATGCTGATGCGGCACGGGACGTTGTCCCCGTCGCGCTTGCACCACACTTGCAGCGTACGGTTCTCCGGGACCGTGACGCATTCGTTGTCGCCCGGTTCGACTTCCACTGCCTTCTCTGTGCCCACTCCGTCGCATTTGTACAAGCGAAACTTGACTGGACAGTTGCTGGGATTGCCGTCCTTATCCGCCGCCTGAACAACGATGTGACGCGTACGATTCGCCCGGGGCGGCTCGCGACATTCTCCCGTGACCGAATGGTGGCGATAGTCGCATTCTGCATCAATGTTGACCCAGTCTCCTACCGCAATCAGTGTTGAGGGCCAGTTCAGGAGTACCGCAACACTGATTTGGATGTCCTCCAGGTCTGCAAGGTGGTTTGCATTGGCATCCACCGCGCAAAATGACGGGTGCGACGGTCCTGCAAGAAACGCTTCAACCCATGCTTGAAGATCTTCACTGTTGTGAAGATTGTCGAAGTTCAAGTCCAGAGGCGGACAGTTCCTCGGTGGCCCCGATGCAAAAGCAGGCACCAACGTCGTATGCATCCCACCCGGAGATAGCAGATCGAGCGGCGTAAGCGGATAGAAGTTCGGACCACCTCCGGGATACGTATCCGCCGGCGGCAGCGTGGACCAGTTCGATGGCAGGGTACTGCTCAACGTGACGATCACACCAGGATCGAACACCCGCGGGGGCTCGCTGTCATCTACTCTCGCGAAAATGAAGACAGGCCGGATGTACAAGTCTGTGGTGAAGCTTCCCCCGTCGAGCGATAGTCTCTGAATCTGCATCGCCCCGCTCGGCTGCGGCTCCGGCAAGGTCAACTCGACTTTCCATTCAATTCCTGAGATGTCGATCGTATCGATGCTGCGCAATCGCAACTCAAAAATCTCAGTCAGGACGCTGTCAGCCGCGCCGATGCTCGGCAGATTTGCAGAAGTCGTTCGCCGAAGAATCGTATCGGCGTCGCCCAGAAATGGATTCGTGGAATTGACCCCGAAGAGAATCACCCCCGTGAATGGCAAAGACCCCGGGTTGAAAAAATCGGCTGGAATCGGAGGTATCTCGGTCCCACCAAAAATGACCTTCAATGGATCATCCATCACCCAGTAATCATTTCCCGGGTCGACAATAATCGGTGGTGGCGGGGTCGCACAGAATCTGCAGCCCGTCAAATGGACGGTGTAGGCCCCGCTGGCACCCGAAAAGGATATCCAATTCGAAAGCGGGCCGGGGGCACCCAAGCCGTCCGGCGGGCGTTCGACGTTGGAGGGCCCGTTGTTCCAGATGAGCTGATTTGCCGGATTGACCGGATCGCGATTGAAGGCGCTGATGGCCAGCAAGTAGTGGCCAGATCCCGGTACGAACTGACCCGTGATGGTGGACTGCGTCCCGCCGCCGGGATTGTCGTCGTTGTGGGTGATTCCGATTCCGCCGGAATCGAGAAGGAAGAGTTGCGTATTAAAGGCCGTCCCGCCGACGGTGGTCGCCTGGAACTGCAACGGGTCGTCGATCCGGATGCAGTACAGGTCTACGTCGTTTGTAAACGACAATGCTCCATTGATTGAATTCAGCGGCCCGTCACCGACCGTCTCCTGACCGGGCAGGAGCGGTGGCGCATCCCCCTTTTCGGTCCACGAACCAGAAGTCGGCGCTTGACCGATCTGGATGTGCTGTTGCCGCTGCTGCAAATCGGCCTGACCGGAAAGAACTCCGCCGGGTGCGCCGATGAACTCGACGTGATAGACAATGTCAAAATGGCTATCTACGTTCCAGTCGTCGCCCTGCCTCGTCAGGGTAGTGTGACCTGGACTGGGCATGCCGAAGCCGGTTCCCGCCTGAATGCGCAACAAATCGAAATCAGGATCTCCGCTGATCTGGCCATCAAGCATGAACAACTCGGTGGCGAAAGACTGGACGTTTGCCCCATACGGTCGCACATTCGAATCGATCGCGCCATTAAACGGCATCAGAATGTTTCGCTGCCAGCCGGCCAGTGTGCCTGTGCCGACCAAGTGTATCTGCACATGTGCGGAGAAATGCTGCCGATCGCCTCCGGGAAACACGCCGCCGGGTAAGATTGGATGGTGGATAAGGTTGATCAGCGTAAAGCCGTCAATGAGGATCTGCCAGCCCGGCCCATCAAGCACCACGGTGGGAGGAAGTGGCTGCGGAACACCGGGTGCGATCGCCGCCGGCTGGTCGGCGGTATCGGCATAAGTGCTGGTGTCCACCACCACCTGAGTATTACAACCAGATAAACAGATGCCAATATATACATATAAGAGGGGTGTGTAACTTTTGAGTCCCTTTCGAGATCTTTCATTACTTTGCTGTGGTTTCATGACGCGCCTTTCCCGCTGAAAGAAATGCAGATTTGATGCTCCTCAGAACAGAATTGGCTACATACCGGCTCTTAATAATCTACGCAGCACCCGTGACTGCGTCAAGAGATTTGAGATAAATTCGGTGGGTTTTTTCGGTCAGTTGACACGTTCGGCCTGCTTACTTCTTCATTCAGTCTAATGGACCTTCTAGTCCGTGATTCCCAACTAAGCGTGGCCCGAATGTTACTCTGACGAGAAACAATATCAGGTATCCTTTTGCTAAGACTCGAAAATCAATCGGCTTATGACCTCCTCTGAATCAGGCAGATTGCCATTCATGAGCGCATCGGACAGAATGCGAAAGCAAAATGATTCCGAGAGGAGGGCAGCGCCCCATGAACGCACAGCGATTCACTCGACTTGAGCAGCAGATGCAGTCCGGCGGCCTTGATGCGATCTTCATTTCCAATCCGAAAAATGTCCTCTACCTCACCGGGTTTCATACGACCATGCCCGGTGAAGTGCAGGCCTTCGGCGATCCCGAGGGCTTCGTGCTCTACTCCAAGGGTGAATGCCACCTGCTCTGCGACGGCCGCTACATCAGCGGAGCGAAGAAACTTAAGGGCGTTACCCCGCAGCTAATCCTCTCCCCCACCACACCAGGCGTCATTGCGGAGAAGCTCCGGCAGATACTGGGCAGCGGCAAGGTTGCGATCGGCTTCGAACGCGACGCACTCCTCTATAAGGATGCGACCGCCCTGCTCGAGCTGACGCCGGACTATCAGTGGAAACCCGCGGAGGAACTCCTCGCCGGTCTTCGCCTCTGTAAGACGCCGGAAGAAATCGAGCTGATCCGCAAGGCCCAGCGGATAACTGGTCAATGTTTCGATCACATGCGCGGCTATCTCAGGGTCGGCATGACGGAGCGGCAGGTCGCTGTTGAAATCGATACGTATCTGCGGACCAACAGCGAGGGCAATTCGTTCGCACCGATCGTGGCCTTCGGTGAGACCGCCTGCAACCCGCACTACTCCCCTTCTCCCATTCGAAAGCTTGAGAAAAACCAGTTGGTCCTCCTCGACTTCGGCGCCATCCACGAGGGCTATTGCGGCGACATGACCCGGATGATGTTTATGGGCAAGGCCGACGGCCGATACCGCGAGGTCTACGACCTCGTGCTTCAGGCCCAGCTACGATGCCTGGCCGGCATAAAACCCGGCGTCACTTGCCACGAACTCGACGCTCTCTGCCGCGACTACTTCAAGGAAAAGAACTGCGCCGAGGCCTTCATGCATGGCACCGGTCACGGCGTCGGTCTGGCCATCCACGAAGATCCGCGGCTCAAGCCGACTTTCAAGACGAAGATCGCGTCCGGCATGGTCTTTTCTGTTGAGCCGGGGCTCTACTACGAGGGCTGGGGCGGCATCCGAATCGAGGACCTCGTCGTCGCGACCGAGACCGGCTACGACAATCTGACCACCACGACGAAAGAGTTGATCGAACTTGCCGTCTGAGCCGACAGCGAACGCGAGCGGCCATGCGCACCACACCTGATCAGGCGAGTCGGACCATTCAATCGACTTTCAATCTGCGTTTTGCGGTCGCCGGACTGCGTACGCTTTGCGGATGGACCTCGGCGCCGCGGCGCTTTGGCATGACCTTCCTGCTGCTTGCCGGTCTGTTGTCGGGCTGCGGCGAGAACGCCGGCGTCCGAATCTCTACCGTCGATTCCGCAGACGAGCTCAAGTCGAAGATCGGTTCAGACAACCTGCTGATTATCCATGCGCTCGATCGCGAGCATTTCAAGCGCGGCCACATCCCGGGGGCAATCAATGTCGACTACGAGAAAATGACGCCCGCGATGCTCCCGCCTGACAAGACCCGGCCGATTCTTTTCTACTGTGCGGGCGGTGGCTGCCCGGTCAGCCGCATGGCAGCCCGGAAGGCCGTCGAGTGGGGCTATCGCAATGTGTCGGTGTACGAGCCCGGTATCAAGGGTTGGCAAGCCGCGGGAATGCCTACGTCGACCGGCGATTGACCGCAATCGTGAACGGCGTCGTACGGTGCGTGACTGAATCGGCCTCTTACTCCCGCAGCGGATCGACCCAGCGGCATGTCGCATCATTGAGCAACTGCGCCATTCGCGCCTGTTGTGAAGGCGGCAGTACGCCCCATGCGAGTCGCCCGAGTGGAGATAAACTGGTCGAGCAGCCCTTCACGTCTGTCAATAATTCGACAATGAGGCGATCCGGCGCATGCGCGACGACATCGGGAGACTTCATCTCTTGCCAGGTCTGCACGACCTGTTCGAGCAGATCTGTATCTTCGCCTTCCTTTGCTTTGAGACAGGCGAAGGTCAGCAGAGCAGCTGTTTCCAAGTGAGGATTGCTGTGATGTGCGGCCCCGAATGCCCGTGCGGCCTCCTTCACCCTTCCGGCTTGGAGCAAACTGACACCGGCCAGATAAAGCCGCATCGCAGTCGTCTGGGGATCTGCTGATTGCCCCACACCCTCGAAGGCATTCGCCATCGTCCAAGTCTTACCATCGCGCCATTCGCGTAGAATCTGCGAATATCGGACGCGTCGCGTGCTTGCTAAACGCGCGGCCAACAGGCATATCGCAGCCCCCCCACCCGCCAGTGAAGCAACCGTAACAAACTTCCACATGTCGCGCTTCTTACGGGCGTCGCGGCATGGCGTCAAACCGACAAGAACGAAATCCCTTGAAAGAGCGCTAACCTTCGTGCGATCTGGCCACCGTTCGATTCGATCATCAGACACGACCGAGAAAACCGATGGTCGGACCGGTAATCGCCGAAAACGATCGGAACGGCTGATCGCTGTACCGAGGACTCCGAGGCAAACTCGCTCTCTGAACCTGCCGATTAAGTGAGGTACTAAGGAGCGGATAGTGCGACCTGAAACAGACCATAACGGACCCATCGTAAGCAGTCTGGCGGGCGATCCGGACCTTCAGCAGCTCCTGGATGATTTTGTTCGGAATCTGCCCGAGAAGGCCTCTGCGTTGATGACGGTTCTCGCCGAAGGCGATCTCGCAACCCTGCAGCGTCTGGCGCATCAGCTCAAGGGATCGGCCGGAGGATACGGCTTCCCCACCATAACCGATGCCGCGCGCGGCCTCGAACTGACGGCCCGCACCACGCAAGACCTCGAAGCCCTCAGCAAACAGGTGCGCGAGCTTGCGGACATGTGTTGCAGGGCCACGTCGATTGCACCGAAAGGTTGAACCGGACCATGCCCAAGCGTGTGCTCATTGCAGAAGATGATACCTTTGCCAGCCGGCTGATGGAGAAGTATCTCACGCTCAGCGGTTACAAAGTGCTCAAGGCCGGCGACGGAAGAGCCGCGCTGCGCATGATTCTTGAACACGCCCCACCGATCGTGATAACAGACTGGATGATGCCCGAAATGAGCGGCATCGAACTGTGTCGCGCGCTGCGCACACAGGAGGGCATCGGCTCGATTTACATAGTCATCGTTACGGCACACTCACCTGCGGAACGGCTCGTCGAGGCATTCGAGGCCGGCGCGGACGAGTTTCTCGCCAAGCCGATCAACCGGCAGGAGCTGATGGCCCGGCTCCGCGCCGCGGAACGAATCATCCGACTGGAACAGGACCTCGCAAGGCGAATGCGCGATATCCATCGACTCAACGCAGAAATGGCGGTGGCCAATGAGCAGCTTGCATCGGTCAACGAAAAGCTCCTGCACATGGCCACGACCGACGAGCTGACCAAGCTCGTGAATCGCCGCGAGGCGCTCAACCGGCTGGATCAATACTGGGCCCACTGGAAACGCCACGGCCACCCCTTTACAGCGATCATGCTCGACATCGATCGTTTCAAACGAATCAACGATACACATGGACACGCCGCAGGCGATGCCATCCTCGAGCAGACCGCCGAAGTGCTTCTCAAGTGCGTGCGCGCTTCTGACATGGTCTGTCGACTCGGCGGCGAGGAGTTTCTGGTCATCTGTCAGGAAACCGATGAACAAGGCGGAGTCACGTGCGCTGAAAATCTCCGCGGGAGAATCGCATCCCATGTTTTCCTGCACGGCCGCAAACACATCCCGGTCACGATCAGTCTGGGCGTCGCGGAGGCCCGATCAAACATGAGCGACCCGGACGCCCTGCTCTGCACCGCGGATGAGGCCCTCTACGCAGCAAAAAACAGCGGTCGCAACCGCGTTGTATCCGCATCCGAATGTGCGATGGTCGCCATCGGCACAGCCGGATGAGTGTTTCACAATCTGACTGACTCTCGACAGTGATCTTGATGCGTATGTCGCTTCGCGGAACGCTCCGTGCTTGCGGCGAGAGCGAGCTGCGAAGATACTCGCCGCTCATGCAGCGCCCTTACCCGCAAATCCTCGCTTTGCTCCCTGAATCGCCGCTGGCAGATCGAAATCTGCGCATGCAGAAGGTCGTCGATCTGCTCTGGGAACTCCTGCACCCCACGGGCGTTTCATGGGTCGGTTTTTATTTGCACGTAGGTGGCGACGAACTGATCCTTGGCCCACGGCGAGACAAGCCCGCCTGCTCTCCGATCGGTCTGCACGGTGCCTGCGGGAAGGCCTTCGTCAGTCGCAACCCCCTGCTGGTGCGTGACGTCGCCGAGCTTGGAGAAAACTACATCGCCTGTGATCCGCGTGATCGCTCAGAGGTTGTCCTGCCGCTGGTGAATGAGGATGACACCTGCTGGGGCGTGCTCGATCTCGACAGCCACGAGGTGGGCGCATTCGATGAATCGGACGTCGCAGGGTTACGTCGCATCCTCCGCAAGGCCGGACTATCCGCGAAGTAACTGCTCGATCAGAACAATGGCCTGCAGGCATGCTCGAATCGCGTCAGCACACCATCGAACAGCCCCGGATGTAAAATACCTGCGAGCATCTCCAGACTGTCCACCATTCGCGGGCCGCTCCGGTTGAAATAGGCATTTCCGTCGACGGCAAACACGCGACCGTTCTGTACCGCTGTCAGTTTCCTCCAACCCGGCCTGGTTTGCACGACGGTTGCCTCGCTCAATGTCCGGGCAAGATCAAAACCGCAGGGCATGAGCACGACCACCTCGGGATCAAATCGTCGGATTTCATCCCAGTCGGCGTATCCGCTGTGTGCGCCGGCCGACGTCAGTTCGCAGCGCCCTCCGGCCAGCTCGATCAGATCCGGCATCCAGTTGGCCGAAAGCATGGGCGGATCGAGCCATTCCAGACAAGCCGCTCGGACACGTTGATCGATCGGCAGGTTCTCGCGTACGCGAACTTCGACCGCGGCGACGCGGGACTTCAGCGAATCCACATAACTTCGGCCCGCCTCAGCGACGCCGCATGATTCGGCCACACGGAGGATGTCCTCAAACACATGACGCAGTCGTGTGGGATTCAAGGCAGTCACACGTGTCTCGCGCAGGGCCGGCACGCGACCGACAAGCGTCATCACATCCTCGTAGCGCACGGCGCAGACATCGCACTGCGCCTGCGTCAGGATGACATCCGGTCGCAATGCCGCGAGTTTCGCCTCATCGATCCCATAGAGCGGTTCACCCTGCGCACACATCGTGCGTACCTGCTCGTCGATCCGGCGGCTGTCGGCAGCGGAATTGACATTGGCATAGGTTACACGCGGACGACCTGCCACTTCGGACGGGTGGTCGCACTCGTGACTCACGGCCACCAGTTGATCACCCAGACCGATCCCGAAAACGATCTCCGTGCCACTCGCCAGCAGGGATGCAATCCGTAAGCCGCTCATCGTTACAATGTCTCCGGCGGTTCGCGATGCTCCCGCGTCAGCTTATCGCAACTGCGCGCATCACAGCGTCCTGCAATCCGATACCGATTCGCAGCAATCCAGCGATAAAACGCGCGGCAGAGCGAATGAACGAGCGGCACCCGATAGATCCACGCGAGACGTCGCCATCCGTCAAGTCGTTGCGCAATGCCATGCACGGCATCCGCACCGATGAGGATGCGCCCATCCGGCAGGATGAGCCGGATGCCGCTTCCCAGCTCACCCTCAACCAGTCGCGCGAAGCGCTCGTTCATCTGTGTGGACTGCCAAGCCACATATTCAAAGCGGCCATAACGATCCTGCTTTCGGATACGCTCTACCTGTCGTTCGCAGAATGCACATTGGCCATCGTAGACGATGATCGCAGACGCATCGCCTGAATCGTTTGCCCTGTCTGCGTCGACAGTAGGAACCATGCGAGATCATAGCGACGGAAGCCCCGTCAACGCGAAGGTCAGCGTAGTTTCAACAGCATTCGCAAAGTGCAATGCAACAGCGCCGTCCGGCAAGATTGCGGTTGCATGCACTGCTATCCCTTGATCACCGGATAGCCCGCCTCACACCAGGCGCGATAGCCGCCGTCCATCGAAAAGACATTTCGGTAACCCATTTTCATCAGACTCTCGGCGGTCAGCGCCGATCGATAGCCGCCGCCGCAGTACAGGATGATCTCTGCGTTCAGATCGGGAATGCGTTGCTCGATGTCGCGCTCGATGATTCCCCGGCTCAGATGGGCGGCATTCGGGAGATGCCCCGCGGCCCATTCGCTTTCCTCGCGAACATCCACGAGATGGAAGGATTCGCCGCGATCGAGCCGTGGCTTCACATCCTCGATCGTCAATTCGCGGACGCCCTGCTTCGACTCTGCCACCAGCTTCAGAAATCTTGGTGAATGTCTGGCCATTGCCTTACACCTCCCGTCGCCCATGCCTTCGGCCGGTTCGACACATGCAATTCTCAAACCGCCGCTGGAATACGTCAAGCCGCTGGCGCGTCGCCGGCATCGGTGATACGCCGCGTTGACGCATCGTCCTCGCGCTGTTCTTATGCCAACATTGCAACGAAAGGACTCAGCCATGCCGGTCGTGATCGCCGCCACGCGAGAGCTCATCTTTGCATCGAAAATCAGCGGCACCGGTCAGGCACTGGGCGTCCCCGTGCAGGTCGTTCAATCGACGGAAGCGTTCGAACAGGCGCTGACGTCCGGTGAAGCGCGACTGGTCATCGTGGACATGGCTTTGCCGCGTGAACTTGCCTGCGACTGCCTGCGGCGGGCGGCTCAACAGAATCCCCTTCCGCAGATTGTTGCATACTATTCTCATGTCGACGGCAGCGCGCGTGACGATGCACGAAGTGCCGGGGCGCAGCAGGTCTTGCCGAGATCGAAATTCACGGAAGTGCTGCCTGACTTGCTTCGTACCTACGGAATGGCGTTCCTCTAGCGTAGCGGCCCATCATTACGCACGAAGCATCCGCACGGCTTATTCGCGTCCGACCGCATGTGCGCGTGCCCGACGCCCGACCGTAGCGATGTCGAGCCCGATCGCGGCGAAGATCAGCACCGAGCCGGCTGCGAAGTAAAGAGTCAGCGGCTCATTGAAGGCCGCCCATTCGATCACAACGGTGAGCAGAAACTGCACATTGACCACGATCATCGCCCGGGTTGCGTCGTATCGGGCGATGACGACGTAGGTGAGAAGGTATCCGGCATAACTGCTGATGCAGGTAATGAAGAGAAAGCCCAACAGGGATGACCGCGTTATGTCATTCCATGCGAAATCACGAAGTGACCATAGACCCAGCGGCGTGTGAATGAGTGCTCCCAGCAGAAAGACCGCCGTGAGCGTCTGCAGGGCGCCATACGTCTCCAGAAACATCTTGCTCGCGACGATGAAGGCCGCCCAGGACACGATCGCCAGGATCAACAGCAGATCACCGGTCAGCATCGACTGCCAGCGCCCACCTTCAGCAGGCGCGAGCACCAGCGATGGCCATAGCACGCAAGCGGCTCCGGCAAAGGCAAGCAATGCGCCGGCGAACATCAGGCCGGAGAACTGTGCCCGACGAGCCAGCACCGAACCCCAGAAGACGAGCACCGGCGTCATGGCATAGAAAAGCGCGGCATGCGATGCGTTCGCCAACTTGACACCGCCGAGGAAACCAAGCTGATTAATAGGCACGCACAAGGCCGCCAGCAGCAACAGGCCTGCTACGTGAGCGCGCCGGAATCCGAGTTCCTGCCCGCGAACCCGCAGCGTCAGCCATAAGAGCAGCCCGGCCGTGGCGAAACGAACCCAGGCCACCAACATCGGTGGCAGGTCTGCCACCGCCATCCGCGCGGCGATCGGCGTCAGTCCGCCGATGAAGGCCATGATCATGAGGGAGAGGGCCAGGCGAAGTCGTACCGCGGACAAGTCGCCCCCCTTTTCAGAGCACTCGTAGCCAGATGGCCTTCAGATAGGCGGATTCCGGACAGTTCGGCATGATCGGGTGATCCGGCCCTGCCCCGGTGACATCGAGTATCTGCACGCGCCGCCCTGCTGACCGCGCCGCCTTCTGCACAGTCTGCATGAACACTTCGCGCGAGACCAGACCGCTGCAACTACAGGTCAGCAGAAAGCCGCCGGGCTTGACCACCCGCATCGTCAGGTTGTTCAGATCGTGGTACTTGCGAAGGGCCTCATCGATGGCATCGCGCGCATTGGCAAATTTGGGCGGATCGAGCACCACGCTGTCGTACATGCGCCCGTTGGCCATCATCTGCCGAAGGTAGATGAAGGCATCCGAGTGCACGAGATGGATTCTTGCATTGTTGAGATGCACATTGTCCTGTGCGACGGCCAGCGCCGACTCATCAAGATCGACGCTGGTGACTTCCCGTGCGTGGCCCAGCAACCGAGCAGCCAGCCCGAATCCCGCCGTGTAACAGCAAAGGTCCAGTACATCGGCATCGCGGCAGAGCGAAGCGAAGCGCAAGCGATTATCTCGCTGATCGCAGAAGAAACCGGTCTTGTGGCCTCCGGCCACGTCCACACGATAGCGAATGCCATGCTCCCGGATGACGAGTCGACCGGTCACCGCGCGATCTGCAGCCGTCGGTGAAAAGCCCTCGGCACGCTCCACGGCCGCATCGGCACGGACTGCAACCCGCCAGGTGCCACCCTCCTGCGCAGGTCGATCCAGGGATTTCGGCGGGCCAAGCTGTGCACACAGGAGCTTCGACAGGAGGGAAACGCGTTGAAACATGCCCAGCGAGAACAACTCAAAGACGAGGCAATCCGCGTAGCGCTCGACGATCAGTCCGCTGAGCCCGTCGCCCTCCGCATGTACCAGCCGATACGCATCGGTCACATGGTCAAGCTGTAGCCGACGGCGAAGCTCAACCGCTCGGGCCAAGGATGTCTGCCAGAAGCCCTCGTCAATCGGTCGATCTTCGTGTGTGAGGACGCGCACACTGATCTGGGACTTCGGGTTGTACAACCCGCGACCAAAGAAGGCGCCGGCCTTGTCGTAGATGTTCACCACGTCGCCCGGCGTTGCCGCCGAGTCTGCACGGCCGATCATGCGTTGATAAATGAACGGATGACCCGTGCCTGAACGAAGCTGGACCCACGGCGAGACGAAGGTCGAAGCGATCTTCGCATCCTCAGGTCCTCGCTCTGGCGTTCTCTCAAAGCGCGGTCGCCCGACGCCGGTGCGACGCGTACCATCTCCGGTCCGGGAGGCCGAGCCCGTCCTGCGATCGGAGCGTCCGGTTGGTTTTGGTTTCACAGCGTGGGGTTCTCGAAGTCGGTGGCGCGTGCGGCACCATCCACGGTCAACGCCACTCGCCTCCTTTTATCCCCGAAGCTATCAGCTGTCCAATCCCGGATGGTCACCAACAAAGAAAGCAGCCCATCGAAGCGCTCCGCGCCGCGACAGGCCGCACTCATGAAATCCGGTTCTTCCAATCCAATCAGCAATGCCCCTCGACCTGCGCCAGGAGCGGCGGGCGTCTTCGTCGACGTCGCTTCTTGGGAGCGCCCGCCGGTCGCGTATCCGACATGCGTGGCGGCGCCTCGATCGCCAGCTCAAGGGCCTCCGCTGCCGTCTCCGCGAAGAGATCCGCCTTTACTTCCTTCCAAAGACCTGCCGCACGGTTGAACACGCCTCCTGACACCATAATGTTCATCTTCGGACAAGCCCCAATTTCGCGAATTCGGTCGATCAGCACGCGCACATTGGGCGCATCCTGCGGACGACTGCCGAAGATCAGCAGGATGTCCGGTTGGATCTGACCCGCCAGCGAAACGACTTCATCTTCCGGAACTCCCCCGCCCAGGAAGAAGACATCCCAGCCGTCGGCTTCGAACAGATCAGCACACATCTGAGCGCTGAGTTCCTCGGGCTCGCCCGGCGCACAGGTAATCAATATGCATTTGTCAATCGAGGGCTTTCGATCCAATCGACTCTGCAAATGATCTGCTACCGTGCGGTTGATTCGGGTTGCCATGTGCTCGGCCGCGAGATTGATGCGATCCTCGCGATAGAGGCGATCCACGCGCTCCATGGCCGGCCATATCAACTCCCGGTAGAGTACGCGCGGTTCGGCGCCGTCCTGCAGCGCGGTCTTGACCAGCTCACGACAATCGGAGCGCTTACCCTGAAGCAGTGGATCGAGATACTGACTGAGCAACTGATTCATCGCCATGCGTCGAACTCTCCTGGCTTGCCGGCATCACGAATGAGCTTTTCGCTCACTTACAGAGTCCCGACTCCGACAGGGCTCTGACCGCGCCGACTCTCCTCTGACCTCTTCAAGCCCTGCTTCCCACAGGGTGACCATCGCCATTGCTACCCCAGCCACCAGTCAGCCGCCTTAATGCCAGACACGATATATTAGGATGACTGGATAGTCTAGATAACTTAGGTAACATAGACAAATACAAGATCGGACTACGTGCCCCAAAAACTTGAAGCCGTGCGCATTTCTTGCGCGGAGATTAATTCGATTGAAAATTGAGGGTGTTAATCACATAGGTTCTTATGTGACAATTGTTTACGACTTCGCAAAACTGGTAGAAAAAATGCAAGCCATGCCCTTGAACCCAGATTGCTGGCCAATTATCCGAAAAATGCCAGTGCGTAGGTGGTATCTGCCGAAGTGCCCCCGGCTCGAACAACTCTTCGACCAGAACAGTCGAATCGGCTGAATTACGAGGCGTGACGAGCAGGGCCGATGCCTAGTCGTAGCACGCGCCAGGAGCCATCGACCTTCTTGAGACGTATCTCGATGCCCGCCGTACCTGGCGGCACGATGCCACGTCGGATGGCTTGTTGTCTGATTTCATCATCGGCGGGTGCAGATGCTGCGGCACCGGACGATCCGTCACGGAGTTCCGCCAGTTCCTTTGCGTCGCCAGGGTTTTCCGCGTTGATAAACGCTACTGCCTGTTCATTTGGAACAACTTCCGAGACACCCAGCGAAGCCATCTGATAGCCCTCGACGTAGTGGGCGACGATCGATACCCAGTTCTCAATCGCATGAGTCACCGCCGCTTCGGCCGACAGGTTCTTTGGCAGCCCCAGAGAGACGGCGGCCGACTTCAACTGTTCGTGTATCTCCGCAGTCGCAGCGAGGGAACGCAGCCGTCGCATGGCATCTTCATAGGCGGCCAGACTCTCCGGATGCCCGAGGCCGTGGGAACGGCTTAACTGGGCATCCCGCAGCGCATCGAGGACCGCCATAGCGACGGCATCTGCTCCCGCATCTGCTCCCACGGGTGATGCCGATTCCCCGAAATCCACGCTTCTGCCGGTCGCGTGGCGTCGCTTGTCCTCGCATCCGGGTATAAGGATTGCTAGGAGAATGAGGCCCAGTGCCACGCGAGCGGCTGCGCGATGCCGACGTTGTCGAAGTGAAACAACGCGTATCACGCAGGAAGGGTGCCGGATCGTTCCGCGCCTAGTCCCGCAGACGGTACCCAATCGGGCGACATGAATTGCGTGCGTAGAATACAGTTGCACCCGAACATCATGCCGGCCAGAGTCTCTTTGGTTCATGATGCGGAAGTCTATGGATTCCGGCGACCGGCTGCAACGCTTGCGACCCTAGCCGCTGATCTCTACACTCCTCTGGCCCTGGGGTAAAAAGTTGTGCCACACGTGTCGGTAACGGATCGGCGGGCTCTTGAAGCGGCGACGCAGCGCATCGGTCGGGAGATTTTCGAGCGAGCCGAAGCCGCCTCGCCACCCCTCTGGTCGCTTGAATACGCACAGAATCAGGCCATGCAGTGGCTCACCCGCAGTGAGGACCTCAAACTGCGGCTCTTCCGATTCATTGAAGTCCTCCCAGCGCTTCGATCACGCAAGGCCATCGCCCGGCACCTTCAGGAATACCTGGGTGGCGACGAAGCTCATCCAGACCTGCCGCTACCTGCCCAATTTCTTCTGAGCTATCAGAATTGTGAATCGTTGCGCGGCTTGCTCGCGGCATGGGCGGCAGAATTCGGCTGTGCCCGCGCGGCCCGACAGTTCGTCTGCGGCAGCACTGCCGAGGAGGCTATCCGCGCGGTCGTCCGCATGCGCCGACAGGGTATGACTTTCACACTCGACGTGCTCGGTGAAACGGTGATAGCCGATCGGGTGGCGCGGGAGCTTCAGACCCTCTACATCCACCTGATCGAAAAGCTCAGCGACGTGGCTCCGAATTGGTCCCTTGCACCGCTTCTGGATGACGCGCCCTGGGGTCCGCTGCCGCGCGTGAACATCTCCATCAAGCTGACGGGCATCGTTGCCAGGTTCGATCCGATCGACCCGGAAGGTACTGCCAAGTCCGTACTCGACCGCCTGCGACCGATCCTGTCGGCGGCCAGGCGACGTGGTGTCTTCATCAACATCGACATGGAGCACTACGCCGTCAAGGACCTCACGCTGGAGATTTACAAGCGCGTCCTGATGGAGCCCGAGTTTCGAGACTGGCAGGATTGCGGCATTGTCATCCAGACGTACCTTCGTGATGCGGACCGCGACATGTCCGACCTGATCGACTTTGTGCGCCGACGCGGCACGCCGATCACCGTTCGACTGGTCAAGGGGGCCTACTGGGACGCGGAGACGGCGAATGCGATCCGCAGCGGCTGGCCCATCCCGGTCTATACGCACAAGTGGGAGTCGGACGCCGCCTTCGAGCGGGTGGCCGCAAAGATGCTGGAGCACGCCGACGTCATCCGCCCCGCCTTCGCCAGTCATAACGTCCGATCGATTGCCGCCGTCCTGGCCATGGAGCAACACCTCGGCCTTCCGCCGCGCACGGTCGAACTGCAGATGCTCACCGGCATGGGAGACCAGCTCAAGCGGGCCATCGTCGCCATGGACCAGCGACTGCGAATCTATTCGCCCTTTGGAAACCTGATCACCGGAATGGCCTACCTGATCCGGCGGCTGATCGAGAACACGGCGAACGAGTCATTCCTCCGGCAGAGCTTCGGCGCCGGCGTTGCGATCGACCGCCTGCTTCTCGAGCCCATCCGACACCGCACCGAGGGACCGCCGCCTTTGCCCCGACCGATTCTTCGAGACCCCGACGAGTATGCAGAAATGAACCCATTTGAGAATGAATCTGAAGTTGATTTTTCCCGACCAGACAACCGGGATGCCATGATGTCGGCACTGGCCGACGCCCGCAGCCGCTTCGACCGTCGTCATCCGGCGATCATCGACGGCGCGGAATGTGACAGCGAAGACTGGTACGCATCGCGCAATCCCTCCCGTCCCACCGAAATTGTCGGCCACACGGCTGTCTGCGGACGGATACTCGCAGATCGTGCCGTCATCGCGGCGCGGCGTTCCCTCGAATCGTGGGCGGCCACTTCGCCCGGTGAGCGTGCATCCATCCTTACTCGCGCGGCCGAGCGGCTCCACGATCGCCGGTTCGAAGCCGCTGCCTGGCTGGTCTACGAAGTGGGCAAGAACTGGCGAGAAGCTCACGGGGACGTCATCGAAGCGATCGATTATCTCCGCTTCTATGCCTACGAAATGAACCGGCTTACGCGGCGTGGCCGGCTGCGGAACTTCGCCGGTGAGGCCAACGAGTACAGCTACCAGCCGCGCGGCGTAGCCGCCGTCATCAGCCCGGTCTCGTTTCCGATCGCGCTGCTGACAGGCATGACCGCCGCGGCGCTCGTCGCCGGAAATACGGTCATCGTCAAGCCCGCGACCAGTGCATCCGTTTCAGCCGCATGGCTGGTCAAGCTGCTGCACGAGTCGGGTGTACCAAAGGGCGCACTGCACTTCGTGCCGGGCCGCGGAGATGAAGTTGGAGACTACCTCGTTGGACACCCGGAGGTGGACCTGATTGCCTTCACCGGTTCGAGTGAAGTCGGTGAGCGGATTCTGGAGAGCGCCCGCTGCCGCCGGGCCCGTCACACCTATTTCAAGCATGTCGTCGCCGATCTCGGAGGGAAGAATTCGCTGATCGTCGATGACGACGCGGACATCGACGAGGCCGTGCAGGCGACCATCGCATCGGCCTTCGGGTTCTCCGGTCAGAAGTGCACCTCCTGCTCGCGCGTGATTGCCGTCGGCGATGTTCACGACGAATTCCTGTCGAAGCTCGTTGAAGCCGCGCGCGGCATCGTCCCCGCTGCCGCCGATCTTCCGGGCACTTCCGTCGGTCCGCTGATTGATGAGGCCTCGCTCCGACGGGCAAGCGAATGGGTCAAGATCGGCAAGACCGAGGCCCGGTGCGTCCTGGAGGGCCCCTCCACGCGCGGTACCACTGCACAGGATGGCTACTTCTTCTCGCCAGCGATCTTCACAGATGTCCCGCCGGATGCCCGGATGGCACAGGAGGAGATACTGGCGCCGATCCTTGCGGTCATTCGGGCGGCCAGTTTTGAGAAGGCGCTCGATATCGCCGGCAGCACGCCGTATGCCTTGACCGCCGGTGTATTCTCCCGCAGCCCGGCTCACATTGAGCTTGCCCGCCGCCGGCTGTTCGTGGGTACGCTTTATCTGAATCGCAAGACGACGGTCTCCCGCGTAGATCGGCAGCCCTTCGGTGGTTTCGGTCGCAGCGGGTTGGGCGTCAAGACCGGCGGCCCGGATTATCTTCAGAACTTCATGCTGCCGCGGACGATCTGCGAGAACACGATGCGGCACGGGTTCGCGCCCGTTATTCGCGGAGAAGAGGCCCGCAAACCGACGGCTGAAATCGGGGTCGCCTCAACCCAGTAGCGGTTCAACGAACGGCTGGATGGTCCAGCGCATCGATGACACCATCGCGGTTGATATCCGAATGATGCCGCTTGCCGGCAGCGTAGCTGGTCTCGTACTGTTCGAGATTCAACCGGTGCTATCGCGACAGACGAAGTGACGCGTGCTCAGTTCTTTGCAAGACATAGAAAGACGTTGACGTCGCTCGTCTTTTTGTGGCCCATTGCCTCGACGCCTTTAATCGTTGCCTGTGGCCTTTTGCAGACAGCGTGAGGACAGAATCGGAGCGCAACGGCTCTACGGACAAACCCCGCCGCTCAACAGCTTCTCGACAAACGGCTGGATGTCCAGCGCGTCGACAACATTGTCCGCGTTCATGTCGCCGGGGCAGCATGGCGGCCCCGCTCCCGTGAAGACATAGGTCGCACCGGAATTGCTGGCGATATTGTCTTCTCCATTCGCCCCGACCACCACCGTATCGCCGCTGACGGCCACCGAGAAACCGAAATTGTCATTCGCCGCAGTGTTCGAGGCCTTGAGGTAGGCCTGCTGGCTCCAGACGTTGCCGCTGCGGACAAAAACGTAGGCCGCACCGGCCTGGCTGGCGCTGTTGTCTGCCTGGTTGCCGTTGACGCCGGTGGCGTTGCTGTCCTCGAACCGCGCCCCGACCGCTATGGTCTCGCCACTGACGGCCACCGAGACTCCGAACTGGTCTCCCGCCCCAGTATTCGATGCTTTAAGGTAGGCCTCCTGGCTCCAGACGATGCCGCTGCGGATGAAAACGTAGGCCGCACCGGAGATAGCGGCACTGTTGTCGGCCTGGTTGCCATCCACGCCCGTGGCGCTACTGCCTTCCTGCCAGGCGCCGATCACGATCGTATTACCGCTTACGGCGACCGAAATGCCGAACTGGTCGCCCGCATCAGTGTTCGACGCCTTGAGGTAGGCCTGCTGGCTCCAGACGCCTGCGTCGCGGACGAAGACGTAGGCCGCGCCGGAACTGCTTGCGCTATTGTCGGATTGGTTGCCATCGATGCCGGTGGCGTTGCTGTCTTCGCCAAATGCCCCGACCACGACCGTGTCGCCACTGACGGCTGCCGAGATACCAAATAAGTCGTTCGCACCGGTGTTGGAGGCCTTGAGGTAGGCCTGCTGGCTCCAGACGCCGCCGCTGCGAACGAAGACGTAAACCGCGCCGGTGCTTTGGGCGCTGTTGTCAGCCTGGTTTCCGTTCACGCCAGTGGTATTGCTGTCCTCCTGATGCGCCCCGACCACAATCGTATCCCCGCTTACGGCAACTGAGATGCCGAAGTTGTCGCCTGCATCGGTGTTGGAGGCCTTGAGGTAGGCCTGCTGGCTCCACACGCCGTCGCTGCGGACGAAGACATAGGCAGCACCAGAATTATTTGCGCTGTTGTCGGCCTGATTGCCATCCACGCCAGTGGCAATGCTGTCTTCCTGTATCGCCCCGATCACCACTGTATCGCTGCTGATAGCGACAGAGTAGCCGAAGAAGTCAACTGCATTAGTGTTCGAGGCCTTGAGGTAGGCCTGCTGGGACCAGACGCCGCCGCTACGGACGAAGACGTAGGCTGCGCCGGAACTGGTGGCGCTGTTGTCGGCCTGGTCGCCGTCCACGCCGGTGGCGCTGCTGTCTTCCATAAGCGCCCCGACCACCACCGTGTCGCCGCTGACGGCCACGGACGAACCGAAATTATCGCTTGCTTCTACGTTAGACGCCTTGAGGTACGCCTGCTGGGCGATCGGGTCGATCGTCAGCGGATAGACTGCGGCCGAATCATCGACGACCAGCCGAAGAAGTTTCGCGGTCACACCAGCATTGGCGGGTGGGGTTTCTTGGGTGGTACGGGCGTCTCGCCTGTTCGAATATTTGTGGGTGGCATGGGCGTCTCGCCCGTTTGAATCTATGACCTCCTCAAACCACGCCGGAACGCTTGCGCCGTTCGCATCGAACACCGTCAGACCGTTGAAGTTCACCACCGCCGCGCCGGCCTCGTTGACGAACGCCACATTCCGTCCGTCGCCGCTGATTCGCGGCCGCAGGTCACCACGAACCGCCAGCGTGAATTGCAGGTGGGCCTCATTCCGAGCCCGGAGCGCAAGCGACGGGTCCAGTGTCTGCGCATCGTCCCGCCGGGCGCTGGCGCTTCCGGCTCGGATTGGCTCCGACATCTGCTCCGGCCGCTGATGCACCGTGTAGCCGTGCTCCAGCCCACGCGAATCGTTGACGTACCACTCGGTCAGCGTTTCGTCCCAGTCGTACTCGACCCGCTGACCGCACCGGCTATGAGCCGGTGCCACACTGCCGACCGCGCGCTCCGCGCCGCTGCACCCGTAACTCACCAGTTCCAGCCCCCATGACCAGCCGCCCGCGTCGGGCGTCGTCTCAAACCCACGCCCATCAAACCGCGTCCGCCACTGCTGACCGGGATTGCGCGCCTGATAGCCATCCTCGACGGCAAAAGCCGCGTGACGATTCGCTCCGTATGCCGCGCGAATGCTCGCCCAGTCCGAGGCCGACAACCCCTCCGGTAGACGATCATCTGCGGCCGGCGCGCGATCCGCGCCGATGGTCGGCGACGCGAACATCAACCAGCTCACCGCTACCAGTACGGCTTTGCACCGCACGCCTCTGTTGACATAGCGTCGATGGACTGTTGATGAAGACATCATCTTCCTCCCTCTTGAACCGTGATGAGAACCTCTCCAAGGCCGCAGGACTTGATGAGTCCAATATAACGGAATTGAGGGTGATTGAGGGCAGTCGGGCTATCAGGAATCGACTATTCTTCGCAATTAGCGGGGTTTTCAAGTCGAGCGCCGCCCCGGCGGGAGGTTGTGAACTGCCTGCAAAATGAAACGGAGAGGGGGGGATTCGAACCCCCGGTACGGTGTTACCCGTACACATGCTTTCCAAGCATGCACCTTCAGCCACTCGGACACCTCTCCAGGATGACTGATTCTATATGGATTAGCTGATTTCGACGAGTCGTGCAAGGTCAAGGTCAGACGACGGGCCGATGCCATTCTGCATCGCATCTACGGCGAACTACCGCGCCGGCCTTGCCTCTTTTCGATGCGACCCTAAGATGACAGAAACGACTTTGAGCAGGTTCGCCCGCCCTCGGCGCGGCTCTACCACAACGCCACTTACCTTACGCGAGGCACGCATGGTCACCATCGGAATGAATTACAAGGTCCTGCCCGGCAAGGAAGAGACCTTCGAGACTGCCTTCCGCAAAGTCATCCAGGCCATGAAGTCGATCTCGGGGCATACGTCAACACGCATGGCTCGTGATATCGACGATCCTCAGTCGTACGTGATTCTCTCGGAGTGGAGTGATCGAGCCGCCTTCGAGAGCTTCATCGGCTCCGAGGCCTTTCGCGCCGTTGCCACCTGGGGCAAAGAACAAATCCTCGCGGGACGACCGGCTCACACCTATTACGATCATTGAACATGCACCCGCGCGGCAGCCAGAATGCGGAGGCCGAACTCGATGGACCTGGCAAGTCGGAACAGGTTGCGCGAGTCAAAGCGCAAGTGAGCGGCGGCGGGGCCGCTTGCCGGTCAAGCTGGCCCTATCTGCGAACTCCACAGAGCATCTACTGGCTGGTCATGGCGCCGATCTGCGGGCTACAGGTCTTTCTCGTTTTCACCCCCACACCGGGATGGCTGCGTGTCTCTGCCAGCGCGGTGATCGCCCTTACGTTAATCGGCTATCTTCGCGGTTATGTTCGCAGACTGATTCTGACGCCGGAAGGCGCAACCCTGTGTACCCTGCTATCTCGCAGATTCATTTCATGGCAGGATGTGCGGCGAACCGGCACGTATGTCCCGGGTGGTGGTCTTGGAGCCACCCCTTACTTCTATATCACCGTGAATGACCGTCAGCCGGAAGGGCGATGGGAAAACGACGAGCGAACGCTCCAGGTACAGGACCAGGCCGGCCTGGAAGCAGCCGTCGCGGCCTATCGCCAGGGAGTATCGACCGAAGATCGTACGAGCTGTAGAGCAACGCGCGTTTGATCAATGGGCGCAACACCGCAGCCGGTTCGTACTCGACACGCGAGTCGCAAGTGTTTAGTTGGGTGACTTCGACGGATCCTCGTCCTGTAGGACTTTTTCGAGATTGTTCTCGAATCGCTCGCGCTGTGACGGTGTGAGCACCGCCATCACGGCCTGGTGAAGGCGGCTCCGATGAATGCCGGTAATGAGTTGATTTCGCGTGCCTGTCTCTTCGCGCACGGCCCGCAGCAGTTCGACATAGGTCTTAAACAGCTTATCGAGCTTCTCGACCTGCTCCGATGTGAGGTCGTCCAGCTTGCTCACAGCGGCCTTGATCTGATCGTGACTGTGAACATCGCTCAGGTTACGGCTGTGCGGAACGATCCGCTCGCGCCAGATGAGGTCGAATTCCGCGTATTGATCCTCCGTCAGCAGGTCGCGCAGGTCATGGTAGAGCGTGGTCTGCGCCTCGAAGAGTTGCTGGTAGAGGGCTTCTTTTCGGTCATCCTGCCGCGCGCGAAGAATGCGAAGCTCTTCCATCAGCTTCTCCGCCTGCTCGGTATCTTCGCTCTCGCGAGCCAGTACGATCTCGCGCAGCAACTGCTGCGAGCGTCCGGTCTCCTCGCGCGACGGCTCAAGCCCTCTGCGGATTTTCACCTGATTCGATCGGTACTCGGTCAGCAGTCGCCGGGCTGATTCGATCTGCGCTATACCAAGGTTCAGCTTTTCGCTCATCGCATCGAGAATCGCCGTCGGTGTAGTCCAGGTCACGGGCTGCGCGAAATACGAGGCCGATCGCTGGGAGGTTGCGACCTCCTGTATTTCCTCAGCGGCCCGATGTTTTTCGATACGATCCGGGCCGGTGGCAGGCAGGACGAGCAACAGGGCACCGAGTGCTGGTTTCAGGCAGGAAGGCAACATGGGGAATGCTCCAATCCGTTGAAGGCATGTATCGCACGCTCCGCTGAGGGCGCGCACGAACATTGCGGTAGAACTCGGCTCGCTCCGTCACATTTACAAAACGATTGCGCACGAATACGCTCACGGCGTCGTGCGAGACAATCGCAAAATCTCCAGCGCTGCGGAACGCTGTCGGAATGAACCGCAGGAGGGTTGCTTACCTGGATGCTTTATCGGATGTTTCACCGCGGGGCCGTGAATCATCCGAAGCGGCCGGCACGTCTCGCCCGGCCAGCATGGTGGTGACTTCCTTTCGTTGTTCCGGCGTGAGAAGCCCGATCACCGCGTCGTACAGTCGTGAGGCCAGTCGATCTCGCGCTCCCGCTGTTTCACCTGTTTTGCGTTCAGACTCCATGTGCTCCTTGAAGAGTGCCTGAATCTGCTCGCGCTGGTCAGGGGTGAGGTCCCTGAGTTTGTCGACGGCATCCTTCAACGCCTTGGGACTGCGAACCCTTCCCGAATAGCCCCGCCGCTCGATCATCCGCTCGTGCCAGATGCGCTCGAACCCTTCCTTCTGATCCTCACGCATGAGTGTAAGCAGGTCGCGGTGCAGCGCTTCCTGTGCTTCCTGAAGCTGCCGCCGGAGCGGAGCTAGCAGAGATTCCTGTTCAGCACGCAACTGTCGAAGTTTCTCGGTCAGTTCCTTGATCTTCGCATCGTCCTGCTTTTCCTGCGCCACTCTCATTTCCGCCAGTAGCTGTCGAGTCCGATCGAGGTCTTCCGATGGCGGCTGGAACGACTTGCGAATCTCGATCTGTCGGGCTCGATAGTCGATGAGCAGCTGCCGTGATGTCTGACGCTGCGACTCGTCCAGCCGTAGTTCTTCCGTCATCGAATCGAGTATGAAAGTCGGATCAGTCCAGCCCACGGGCTGCGGAATCCGATGTTCGAGACTCATCGGGTTCGTGGTCGTCGGAGGAGATTGTTCCGACGGTGTCGATCTTTCCTGTGCCACTGCGACCGGCCGAAACGCCGCCGGTAACGCGACGATCCACACGACCAGCCTGGCTCGCTGCCGCCACATGATTGAACTCCTCACACAGCCCCCCCCTGTCACCCGTTACCATTGTACCGTAACGCCCGCCGTTGGAATGCATCAAGTCTTTGATTATCCCCTACCCACGTTACGGTCTCTAACCCTAAGATACCCCCACTATGTATTTTGTCATCATCATGGCATTTGCCCTGGTCCTCAGTGAGGACCTCCCCCCCCGCCAGTTAAACTTGTTTCGGGACCGTCCCGCCTCGGACCCTTCGGTGGTGGGAGCTACTCTCGCCTTTGTAGGGCTGCAGGTCGCCCTGATCGCCGGCATCGCCTACCTCGCCCGCCGCCGCACCCTTGCCGCGATCGACGGTACGTCCACCGGGCAGAATCTCGCCATCCGTCGCTTCGCTCGATCGCAATTCCTGCTGCTCGGGCTCTTTGCCGGCTCGCTGCTTTCCACGCTCATCCTCACGCCCTGGGCAACCATCGTTCGCAGTCCGGGTTGCTGGAATCTCGATCGCTTCGTACTCGTCGGCGATCTTCTCCTGCTGGTCCCGTTCTTCCTGGCTTTGACGTTGGCGTGGGCCTTGCAATACCGCGCTGAACTGGCCCTCAAAGCGGACTTTCTTGGTGGACATCGGCTGCCGTCAGCACACGATGCATCAACCGAGGTCAGCCCCATCGGCAACAACGCCGCTATGGAGGCACTGGCAGCCGCCCGACGAACGGCTCCGAATCCTGACCGGTCCATCGGCGCCTATCTGCTCGACAAGTTTCGCCACCATGTACTGGTAATCGCCGCGCCGATGACGCTCATCGTCTTCGTCAAACATTTCACGGACGGGATGCGGCCCTACCTGTTTCGCATGACCGGGCTGCCCTGGCTCTCCGATGCACTGCTTGGTCTCGCTTCGATCGTTGTGCTTGTCCTGGCACCGGTCATGCTCCGCTACGTGTGGTCCACGGAGCCACTGCCCGCCGGTCCATTGCGCGAACGCTTCGAACAGACCTGCCGACGGATCGGACTGCGTTATCGGGAAATCCTTCTGTGGCACACGCACGGCATGACGGTGAACGCCGCTGTGATGGGCTTTATCCCGCCGCTTCGATACATCCTCATTTCCGACGCCCTGCTTGAAACCATGGATGAGGAAGAAATCGAGGCCGTCTTCGGGCACGAGGCCGGCCACGTTCATCACTGGCATCTGCCCTTCTTTGGAGCGTTTGCGGCAACGTCCATGTATCTCTCCGGCGGCGTCGTTCTGATGATGGAACGATTCGGTATGGTTCGCGATCAGGCCCTGTTGCAACTTGGCGGCCTCGGCGCGCTGCTGCTGGTGTGGCTTTTCGGCTTCGGCTGGCTCTCGCGGAAATTTGAGCGGCAGGCCGATCTGTTCGGGGTCCGCTGCGTGACCCCGGACGTGCGAGAGTGCCTCCAATGGTGTCCTGTGCACGGCACCAGCCACACCAGTGGATTGTGCATTTCCGCGGCCAATCTCTTCGGTCGAACGCTCTCGAAAATCGCCAGTCTCAATGGCATTCCCCGTCGAGCGCCGAGCTGGCGACACGGCAGCATCGAGTCACGCTGCCGGCTGATTGAGCAGATGGCCTGTGACCCGGCGGCCCTCGTGCACTTCGATCGCTTTCTGGTTCGTATCAAGGCGGGCCTGGCGCTCGCAACTCTCATCGGCACGATCATCGCCGCGTCCGTCTATTATGACAGCATCGCTCGAGCGATCGGCTGGCTGGCAAGCACCTAGCGGCCGCTCAGGCCATGCCCGGGCGCGGCCACGCCGGGAACATTCTTCCCGGATGCATGGGTTGCGGTCGTTTCTTCGGCGGCCTCGAGGTGGTTGTCGACGACGGAGCGGAAGATCCGTCGATCGGCGGCGATTCCGCAATGATTCGCCGAGCTTCGAGCTGCCGACGCGTTGCGACCTTCAGCGCGACGTGCAGACCGATGAGCGTGAACATAAGCTCGAGATATTCTTCATTATGAAAAATACCGTGGATGCAGTAAGCCGTCATCCCAAGCCAGAGCCCCCGCGCCAGATTGTACGACCAGCGCATGTCGGGTGGCAGCTTTCGCGTCCGGCGCATGAAGCGGAACATTGAGAAATACGAGCCGATCACGACGATCAGCCACAGGGGATGCCCCAGCAGTCCCAGTTCGGCCAGGTTCTGAAGGTAAATGTTGTGCGCCGCCTTGCGACTGCCTTCCGTTATGCGGTTCGCGAGTTCGAAGTTGTTGAACCCCACGCCGACCAGCGGGCTTTGCATCAGGAGCTTGCCGGATACCTGCCAGGTCCACAAGCGTGAACGCGCGGACTTGTCCTCATGGTAGTTCACGATGGAATCGAAGCGTTCCAGAATCTCCCCGCCGGAGGTCGTGAACGCCACGACCAGCACGAGCACGACCGCCGCAACCGCTCGCAGACGATAACGGCTGTGCCATGCCATACCAGTCAGGACCACGGCCAGCGCAAGGAAGCCCGCGCGGCTGCGTGAACAGATGATCGCCAGGCAGACAAGCACGGCACAGACCAGCAGAACGTTTCGCCAGCGATGGCTCTTGATCGACATGCCGTAGTAAAAGATCATCGGCAGGACCATGGCGCTGGTCAGTGCGAAGAGGTTGTTGTCATAGCTCTTGCCGTAGACCTGGTGCGGACCAAGCAGTACGACCTTCAGACCGCCCTTGATCGCCCAGAACGCCGTCGCCATTGCCACGACGATGTAGAGAATCCGCACTCGGCGATGGTCGGAGGCCATTCCCGTTAGCAGCGCCGTAACGATAAAAATCTTCCAGAGCGCGCGATACTGAAAGGCCGTGTGCCCCATCGGGTACGGCGCGACTGCCCGGTTAATGGTGATGTAGATCAGCAGCAATAAGAGCGCCAGCAGCGGCCATGCCGGCTCGAAGAGCATGTTCTGCGTCAGCCGCTCGCGCCAGCCGATGATCCGGCCGGTAAGCACCTCGCGGCTTGGAACGACTTGCACGCGGCGAACACCGATGGTCATGGCGCCGATGACCAGTGGAACACCGACGAGCATTGCATCCTGGAAATCCGGATGCCAGCAGAAGATCTTCGGTTGCAGCAGCGAGACCACGTAATATACGCACAGGCCGAAGAAAGGTCGGCTTAATACCAGCGGCAGGACCGCCAGCAGCAGAGCAACATAGAATGCAAAACGCATCGCGGTCCTCGCTTACGTCTGGCTCAACGAATTCCATCTCGACCGTTCGAGCATGCACTGTGCGTCTGACCGTTTTTTTACGGCCTCCGGCCTTGCTGCAACGGTCGAACCATTGCTCGCGAGTCGCTCTAGCAGCGAGATGAATTCGCGGCTCGCGCGATCCCATGTGAACATGTTTGAGGCGCGCACCCGCGCCGCCATGCCCAGCTCGCTGCGCAGCGCGCTGTCAGCCCGAAGCCGCTCCAGCGCTTCAGCAAAGTCGTGTGGATTGTCACGGTCCACCAGCAGTCCGCAACGGCCGCCGTCTAGAATCTCGATGGAGGCGTTGCAAATCGTTCGGCCGTCGGGCCGGAGCGCTACGCATGGAAGTCCACAGTTCATCGCCTCCGCAAGAGAGTTGCCGAACGATTCACCGCGCGACGGAAATGCAAACACGTCAGCGGCCTGCAGCCAATGATGGACATTCCGCTGCTCTCCGGCAAACAGAACGATCTTCTGCAGCCGGTGGTGATCAACCCGGACTTCCAGTTCTCTCCGCAGCGGACCATCGCCGACCAGAACGACTTGCAGATTTTCTCGCTCCATCCGCGCGGCTGCGTCGATCAGCAATGCAACATGCTTTTCCGGGGACAGTCGTCCGCTCCAGCAAATGACAAACGCCCCCGACGGAATGCCAAGCCGGCCGCGAATCACCGATCGAGACGACGCATCGACCGGCATGAACTGTTCCGAATCGGTGCCGCCGTAGACCGTGAAACACTTTGCAGGATCAACGCCATACGTCGCAATCACGCGCTCTCGCGTATGGACGCTGTTAAACACCGCGAGATCGCAGCGTTGAACGGCGGCTCGCTCGTTTCGCTGCTTGATCTGGCGGTCCAGTGCCGCTGCCGCACGATATAAAACGCCACGCCCTGCCTGGCTGCACTGGTCCGTCGCATCGTGCAGCAACGTGGTACCGCCGCAGACAAAAACAAGTGGTGAGCGATTCGCCTGCGACCCGTAAACGGCCGCTACTTCGGGTTGGCAGGTAACCAGCAGGTCGTGCTCGTTTCCGATCGCGCACAGTGCCTGACCGGCGGCATGTCGGCGCGATCGCGCCTGCAACGACCAGTGCCAGGGTATCGGAGCGTCCGTCTTTATCCGTTCGACGGGAATCCCTGCGATCTCGCGCAAATCGCCATCACACTTGCGATGATCAACAACGAATCGGACCGTGTGACCTGCCGCGGCCGCGCGCACAGCCAGCTCAACGGCGCGCTTCGACAGCCCGCAGCCTGTTCGGCGTAGCGTTGGCATGTGCCAGACGATTTTCACGCCGCCTCCTTTACCGAGAACGGATCGGGCATCGCCAGTCGTTCCTCACCCGGGGTCAGGCAACTCTCGATCGCGCGAGCGTAGAGCGCCGTTAACCTGTCTCTGCGGAATCGTTCAACGACTTCGGTTCGATGACGCGTTGTCAGCCGGCCGGCTTTCCATTCCATGCAGCATTGCACAATGGCCTGCCGCCATGCCTGAGGACTCGACTCCGAGAGCAACGTGCAGCCGCCTGCCTGCTGGAGGATTCCCGCGATGGCTGTGCCGGGATGGACGTTCGCCAGGATGTGTCCGCCAAACGCCAGGTATTCATAGACCTTGGCCGGAATGCAGTAACGCCCTCCCTCGTTGGAGGGAATCGTTAAGATGAGTGCATCCGCCGCGGCCATCTCGGCGACCGCCTGCGCATGAGTCTGGTAGCCGACGATCTCGATTAACTCGCGATCCTTCTCCCGAAGCAGCGATCGCTGTGACTCTGAGATACTGCCGACGATTCGAAGGATGATGCGTGCCGGCAACTCGGTCTGCCTCTGCCGAAGCTCCCGAAGCGCCTCGACGAGTGGTAGAACCGACTGCTCACGATAGAAAGACCCGACATATGTCAGGGTGAAGCGATCCATGCCGGACGAATTACGAGCCGGCGCCGCAGGGCAATCCGCCGGATCGTAACCATTGGGGATAGTGAGGATCGGACGAGCGATCGCCGACGCATATCGCTCGGTCAATCGGTCGCCCAGCTCCGGACAGGTTACGACGACCTGATCGGCTTCGCACAGGACCTGTTGCTCGATCCGCCTTCGGGATCGCTGCACCAGCGCGGAGCGCGTCTCGCGGACAAAATTATCAACAATCGGATCGCGCAGATCAGCGATCCACGGAAGTCCAAGCCGCCTTTTGATTCGCCGTCCAACCAGATGCGTGGCACAGACCGGCGAGGTCGTCAGCACGGCTTCAATGGGATACTGGCATGCGATCTGCCTCGCCTGGGCGTATGCAGAGGCCGTCCACAGGCGCTCTCGCTCCATCAGCAGCTGATTCAAACCAAGACGGTCAAACCAGAGATTCAGCCGCCAGGCCAGCGAATCGCCCAGACTTCGACCACCGATCAAAGCGCCGAAGGTGTCGCCCAACCGCTTCGCTATCGCAGCGGGCTCGTATCCGCGCGTGGGGTATACGCTTGCCGTGTCCGCTTCCTCGAGAAGCGATTCATCCATGAGCGGAAAATGTCGATGCCCCGCGCAGATGACGTGCGCCCGCCAACCGCTCTGCGGCAGGTACCTGGCCAGTTTGAGCGCGCGTTGCACGCCGCTGCCGCCTCTGGGCGGGAAGTGATAGGCAATCAGCAGCAGATGTCGTTCTGTTAACACGCCTGTACGTCCTTGCACCGGCCGATCGTCGAATATCGTTCCAGCGGCCTAGACCAGCCGCTCGCGTACCAGTTGTCTCAATCGCCAGGGCCATGGCGATGCGCCGTCCGCAGGATGCAGTACGCGCGCCAGTCCACGTTTGACCCGCCATGCGGGTCGCAGTGCCCAGGAACCCGCCGCATTCGAGTCCGTCAGGCCAATCTCGTCGAGGGTGCGTCGAATCTGATCAGCCGCGTATGCTGCGTCCGGCTGCCAGCCGCACTCGTCGTATCGACAGGGGGTGCCAAGCGGATTCCACACGGTCTCATAGCGCTGACGATTGGTCATTCCCCAGCGAGTCCAACGCGCATTGCCATCACTGCCCCAGACGTAATGCGGACAACGACACAAGCTCGCCAGGTGAAGACCTCCGGTCGAAGCCCCCGCCGCAAGCCGCGAGCGGGAAAGCTGGCGAATCGATTCTTCCAGGGGCGCACGGTACAGTTCCACACGCAACCCGCCACCCGTCAGCCGAGCCGCCAGGTCCTCCCACCATGACAGCGGACGATTACGCTCCGTCGCGCTGTGCCGTGAGCGCGGCACCAGCAGCACATCCGTCGTAAGCGTCAGCGAGAACCGCAGGGTATCGAAAACCTGCTCTGATCGCTCCGTCGACCAGGTTCGCCCTCGGAAGCCCGGAACCATCAGGTTGGCATCAGTCAGATCGACGCCGCCCTGCTCGCAAGCCGATCGAATCTGCTCGAGCACCAGTTCGCGGAGCAGCTTCGAATCGACCGGTCGTCCGTCCGGCCAGATTCGATGATCCTCATTCGCCTCACCGGGCATCTCGAACGCCGGCACCGGGCAGAAGACCACCGGCACCCGGCCGGGAACTTCTCCGTAAAGCGGCCGACGATCGGTGCGGGCGCAGACCACCAGGCGCTCAAAGCCGCCGCGGGCCGTCAGCCAGCGAACACGGCCCTGCCAGTTCATCAGTTCCCAGCCGAACTCGCCGATGTACGGGGCGACGACCAGGGTGCGGCGGATCGTGTTCATGATCGACCTCCCGGCGAGGTGCGCGGAACCGGCAACAGCGCGTTGTCAGGCCAGTCCTCAATCATCTGTTCAAATGCTCGCTGCGATCCACAGGGGGCCGGCTTACGCGACAGCTCGAACGGGTCGGCCGCAGCGCGATTGATCCGTCGTCGGGCATCCAGCGCCGCGCGATGCCCTGCCTCGGCGACCAGTCGCTTCGAGGTCTCTGTGTAGTGGCGTTTCAACCCGAAGGGATAGGCCAGTGCCAGCGGTTCGTACCCCACGATCGACCGCAGAACATCCCGCCCGCGAGTGATCTCCTCGCGCTGGTCGGCTTCGCTCAGTGCCGAGAGGATGGCATGTGTATGCGTGTGGTTCCCGAACTCGACCAGCTCGGCGTCGACCTCGGCCATCTCCTCGGGTTCGAGATAAGGCCTCATCCTGCCGGCCAGCGCCGCACCCGTGGTACCTGTTGCCTTCACAAGAATCTCGAGTATCTCAGAGAGATCGACTCGGTAGTGGTGCCGCGCGTACTCCTCTACGCTTTCGTCTTCCCGCGACGGCGGGAAACCCTCAATGGTCATGGCTTCTCGAACCTTTTCGCCAAGACCCTGATTGACCAGCCAGCGTAGCTTGTGCTGCCACTGTAGGTCCGCATTCCCGATCACCGACGTGACCGCGAAGATGGTCATCGGAATGCGACGCCGACGGAGAATCGGCATGGCGATCCGCAGCGAGTCCGCGAGTCCGTCGTCAAAGGTGACGACTACGGCCCGCCGAAGCTCCTCCCTGCGATCCAAGGCATCGACCAGCTCGCGAAGACCGATCGGGCGATAATGCTCCACAAGGTAGTCCATCTGGCGCTCGAACTCGACAGGATCGTGACGCAGTGTTGTGCCTCGCGTGAAGAGATGATCCTCCGGCAGTACATGATGATACGCGAGGATGTTGATGCATCGCTCGTTCTGCCGACGTCGCATCCGGCGCAGCCACTGCCCCGTCCAGGTATCGAACTCCGCTTTCGCCAGCCAGTGACTCATCCCTGGTACTCCTGTGTCCGTCCTGCGTGCACAGCGCTTCGCCGTGCGGCTACGCTCGTGAGAATCTCCGCCAGCTTTGACGTATGTCGCCGTCGATCGATGGTCGCCAGCTGTCCGGCCGGTCGCGCGACTCTCGTCGTGCTGGTACGCCATGCCTGATACATCGCTCCGATCGCTTTGCGGATCGAATCGACATCATCAGGAGCACAGATCTGCACGCCTTCGTAGTTGCGAAGTTCACGAGCCGCCGCACCGTTAAGCGGGACTGTTGCGAGCACCATCCGCCCGCTGCCAAGACATTCGTACATCTTTGCCGTCGAGTCTCCCTCACTACCGGGCACGTCCGGCAGGATGATCAGGTTCACATCTGCCGCGGCCATCGCCTCGAGGGCTTTCGAATGCGGCAGCATGCCGAGGTAGCGAATCGTTCCACGGTCTTCAGGGCGGCTTAGCTCCGCCAGAAACGGTCCGGGCCGACCTGCGAAATCGAGCCGCGCACGATCAGCACTGTCCGGAGTTTCGCGGATGAAGCGTCGGAAGGCCTCGATCACCGCTTGCGGACTTCGCGCGGAGTACAGGGAACCGGCGTGCAGGAGTCGAAAGATGTTCGGTTCGCCCAACGTGCGGTCCTTCGGAAAATCCGCCGGATCAAATCCGTTGGGCAGCGTCACAAACTTAGCTTTCCGCAACCGTGGATACCGCGCGCGAAAGCGCTCGGTCATCGAATCGTTGACGCTCAAAACGCGCGCCGCACGATGAACTACGGCCGCCTCGCAGGCCTGCGTCAGGAGCTCACCGCGATTGCTCCTCCATTGTCGCCAGTGAACGTACTCCACCCATGGATCACGAAAATCCGCCAGCCAGGGTCGACGAATCAACATCGAAACCGTCAGCGCGATCAGGTGATCACTGAACGGCATGCCCGATGAGAAAATCGCGTCAAAATCGTACTGCCGATGCAGCCGCAGGGCGTCGCGCACGGCCGCGGGCCACCGCCAGATGCCGCGATCGGGGAAGGTGAGGCAATCGTGCGCCCGCTGCAACCTCCACTTGAGCGCCGCGCCCCACCTTGCTTCGTCCATGCCCGTAAAGCCGGTCAGCGTTCCCAGGAGCTTTGCCGTTCGACGTGAAACATGTCCCGGCAGATTATCGAGCACCGCGCTGAGGCGATGTACCGGCACCGTTTCGGGTATATCTTTCAGACTTTCGAGATCGACCGCACGGCGAACATCGTGAGCAGAGATGCGCCCGGCCCGCTGCGCACCGGTCAGCACAACCGCGTCCCATCCGAATTGCGGCAGGTACTTTACAAACTTGCGAATGCGCGTGGCGCCAACCGATGCAACCGGCGGAAAGCGGCTCGCGATCACGAGAACTCTGCACCGCAAACCGGTGTCGTCCGCGGGCGTTTCAACCATCGATTCAAGGTGCGGCAAATCTGCCCGGTCAAGCTCCTGGTCAACGTAGCGAAGGTCAGGTCTCGGGCGCGGCCGCTCGAAGATCGGAATCGGGATGTACGAACTGATCTGTGCCACGGACCATTCCTTGATCGGACGCGCAGGATCTGCCGGAGGTCCACTCCACGGCAGACAGGAACAACACGATCCGGCGATCGATTATGGTTGTATCGAGCGGGTTCAGGTCGGACTGTAGCGATATCGGAAGTCGTGGGTCGGCTTCGGCATTTCCTGCCTCACTCCGCGATCCGAAGGCAGCAGGCACTTCGTTATGTTCTCGATTTCTTCACTCGTAGAGCGCACGATCTGCTTTGATCGCATCCTGGTCACCGTCGGTCCGAGCCCCTGCCTTCCCATGACCACGGCCGCATATCGATCCATGGCTTCCGCCCAGCAGTAATTCATCGCCACGTGCCGATAGCCGGCCTCTGCGAAACGGTTACACAACGGATCGCTTCTGCAAAGTCGTATCACTTGCCGAGCGAACGATGTCGCGTCATCCGCCGTCAACATGTGTCGATCCGGCTCGGCGCCCAGACTCTGCGCGACCCCGGTCGTGGCCACCAGCGGCCGACGCGATGCCATCGCCTCCAATGCCTTGTTGGCCAACCCTCGGGCAATGTGAAGCGGCGCTATCGCTACACGCGACCGAAGCAGATAGGGCCAGACCGATGGCACTTCTCCGGTAACGCACACGCCGGGGAGTCGAGCCAGGCCGCGCACTTCCCGCGCGGGGTTGCGACCCACGATCATCAGCCGAGCGCCTGGAACTGCCTTCTGCACACCCGGCCATACATGCCGCGCAAACCAGAGGATACCGCTCACGTTCGGCGGGTAGTCCATCGCCCCGACGAAGGTGATGACGGGATCGCAGCCGGCCGCTGAAGGCACATCGATTGCCGGCAGGTCCACACCGTTGGGAATGACATGCAACCGATCGAACCGCCCGTCAGGATCCAGCAGCGCGCGCTCGCGATCCGTGATGACGATCGTGGCATCGAATCGTGCCACGCATTTTCGCTCGTATGCTTCCAGGCGTCTGCCCTCGATGCCATAAATGCGCGACCGAAGACCGTGGCCGCGCTCAGCATAGTCCAGCCACTTCCGGCTGTCGGCGTCGCACAAATCCAGCACTCGGCGCCTGGCCCTTGCCTGTTCGGCGTAAGGCGCCATGCAAGCCGAAAAGGCCACCACTGCGTCAAACTCGATCGTCGCGTTCCATGCGTCGATCTGACGCCGCATGGCCGGGCAGTCATAAGCCGCCGTGGTCAGCGTCCCGCCGCGCAACATCGCTGCGGCCGCGCGCCACATCGCACGAGAGCGCGACCAGTCAATCGCACAGACCTCGCTACACCACTCGTGCAGAGCAGCGGCGTGCAAGCGATCTTCCGGGCGGTCCACAAAGCAGGCACAGTAGACATGATGGTTGGATGCCAGCCGACGGAGCTGATGATACGTGCGAATCTTGTCCCCCTTGTCCGGTGGAAAGGGCACACGATGCGCCAGGAACAGAATGTTTCCGCGTCGAGACATCCGCCTCACCTGCCGCTGACCCATCAACCGGGAATCGATCGCGCCAGCCATGAACCGAGCGGGCGCGTGACCCCCAGCGGCAGCTTCCGCCAGAGATGCCGCGCCGCACGCCATCGCGGTGACGAAGGCGCCAGGTCCGGCGCGGCCGAGCCCTTCGGCACGATATCCTGATACTCCAGCACGCGTGGCTCGAAACCGCAGCCGCGCTTGAAGGCGCACGCGCCGGTATTGTCGATCCGGCTGCGGCCGAAGTCGTATCGCTCGCAGCCCAGCGATACGGCGTGGCGCATGGACTCAACGTAGACATACTGCGAGAGGCCGTAAATTTCCCGGCGATCGTCCATGCCCACGAAGTAGGGCATGACCGTTCCGCGATGCACGAACGTCAGGAGCCCCGCGACCGGAACGCCATCGCATCGAACCATTTGCGATACAACGCTTCCGGATGCCGCACGGTCAATCGCCTCGAAGAATCGCAGGGGATAGTTAGGCGATCCGAGTTTGCGCATGGAGCGGATGTAGAGTCGCCAGATATCACGAAGCAGATGGCGGCCGAACTCGACCGTGAGTGAAGACCGCTCCACGGCCTTTCGAGCGGCAGCCCGCGCCTTACGCGGCAACAGTACATCTACCAGTCGAGGATCGCGAGGGAGATCGCGGATATACGTCGCGTGACTGCGCCGGATCGAATGGTCCTCACTGGCCGCGCGGATCGATCGCAACTCCAGCACCCGCGCCCCGCAGCGACGCATCAGCGACTGCGCTTCGGCGATCAGCACGGCCGATGCCTCTGCATCATCCGCCAGCACGCCCCCGTACGTCGCGTAGGGCTGACTGACGAGCATCCGACCGGCAATCACGCTTTCGATCTGAAACATCGGCAGCACGCCGACGATCCGCCGACCGCGCAGCGCGATCAGATCTTGCGCGCGATGGCCGAACGCGGTCTCTACCGCGGATTTCCATGCAAGTTCGTGAAAGAAGGTGCCGTCCGGATGCCCGCCGACGTAGTCCGCCCACGACGCTGCCAGTTCAGGTTCGTAGGATCGGACGTGGATCACGGCGCCAGTCATGTTTCGAGCGGAGCGTGCTGCGCTCCCCTTCCTGCGTGCATCCGTCCGGAGCGTAGAGACGAAGGTGGGGGCTCACTCACCGTTGCGCGACGGGCAATAGCCCTCCATCGCATCCCGCAAGCTGCTTCCCGTGGCGATGCTGCCCATCACGTTCAGTTGGTTCGACTGCAGCCACTGGACGGATTGCCGGACGAGGTGCGTCGCCGTCCGGTGCAGCCGGACCACGACGACCACCGCGCTGCACAAGGCGCCGATTACCCCGACATCGGACACGCGCTGCACCGGAGGTGTATCGACCAGCGTGTAATGGAATCTCTCGCGGATTTCGTCGAACACCCGAGTTGCAGACGTTGAATTCAGCAGTTCCGTCGGGTTCGTCTGGCCAAGCTGTCCCGCCGGCAGCACAAACAGATTTCCCAGCGGCGTCGGCTTCAGGACTTCATCCAGCTTGACCTGCCCGGACAGCAACTCGACCAACCCCGGTGTGCCCGGCACACAGAACCGAGACGCTAGTTCGCCCTGTCGCAGGTCACAGTCCAGCGCCAGGACGCGCATCCGACGGATTTCCGCCATCACCACGGCAAGATTTGCCGTCGTGACCGTCTTGCCTTCGCCCGGCACGCTGCTGGTAATGGCCAGACAGGTCCGTTCATTCGCCCGAGCCCGACACAGCAGCCAGGTCCGGATGGCTCGATACTGCTCGGCAACGGAACCTGTCTTGTCGTGGATGGCCACGATGGTCGGATCAACCTTCCAGTCTGCGTTGAGTTCGGTCCCGGGTAAAATGTCGTGCAACGGGTCATGGAGTAGTTCGCCTTCGCTGCGTCCTGCTGCCTCGGCACGCGGCCAGACCATGTCGTCCGACGGGCGAGGCAAGTGCGAACAAGTACGAGGAGGGCGTTCGACGGCCGCATTGTCCAGCAGGGCATGCCCACCCTGCGTCGCCGCGAGAACGTCATGCCCGGCTAACCGATTCCGCTCGGTTTGCTGCCGCTCGGCCAGCTTCAATGCTTCTGCGATGTGTCCCATGACTTACTCGACCGCCTCCCTGCCGGCTTAGCGTTTGCCGGATGCGACCGCTCCGGTTCGCTTATTCTGCGTCGAACTCACCAAATGCCACGCCATTCGTACGGCTCTCTGTAAGCTGGAGCGATTCAATGTGACTCGGACGCTCGATGCTCAGGTATGCCAGCGATCCGGTGGTCAGGAGCGCCAGGAGCAATCCTGCCGCGGCCGCCGGCATCAGCACGAACTGGCTGACCAGTCGGCGCCGACGGGCTGGTTTCGTCAGAATCTCATCCACGCTCTCGATCACCGGGATGGTCAGAGACGAACTGAGCTGCTTGACCGTCTGGAAGGACCGATCAAACAGTTCTGCAAGCATGACACATAACGCCCCCACCGCCACCCCGATCGCCAGGCAGGCCAAAAGTACAACCCGGGAATCCGGCGAGATCGGACGCGGGTTCATGGTACTTTCCTGCATGGTCGTAAATCGCAGCCCGCGGTTGCTGTCTTCCACCGCCAGCAGGTGAGCGATCGGACCAAGATTGGATTGCCAGCTGGCGAGCTCCTCACGATGTCGTTCAGCACTCTCACGCAGTTTGAGGTAGGACTCCCGCTGATCGGCTGTCTGCACGCGCCGGCGCTCGATTCCGGCAATCTGTTCGGCGATTTCCTTCAGACGCGAAGTCACCGCAGCGAGCTTTGTATCCTGCGCGGCAATCTGATTCTGATATTGTTCCTGTACGCTCAGGACCGGCTCTGCCGGCAGATCATCCCGTGGAATCATCCTCGGGAGCGAGGCCAGTTCCTCCTGCCTCGCCTCGATGGTCTTCCGCAGGCGAACGATCGTCGGATGGTACTCCGTCATCAGCCGTGTCTGCTTGTTCTGGACGATCTCCGCTTCGAGCCGGTGGATTTCTCCTTCGAGTTCTTCCAACCGTGGGTTCACGCGCTGATGATCGGTACATGCAATCGCGCTCTCCCCTGCGCTGCCGTCGATTTGAGCCGCAGCCAGCCGGGCCAGCAGCTTCTCTCGTTCCGCAGTCAGTTCATCGCGCTGACGCTCCTGATCCAGCCGCTCAACGATCAACGAGGTCTGTTCGGTCTGCGTCGGATCCGGCATCAACGGGTCAATGCCCGGATACTTCAGCTCGAACTCGATGATCTGCTTCTGTAGCCCTGCCAGCCGCGCCCGGCTGCGCTCGGACTCTGCCTGGAAAAACTTTTCCACGTCCCGAAGGATGCGCACCGTCTTCTTCTGCGCCTCCTGGATGTAGCGATCGCGGCAGGTCGATAGTATCTCCGCAAGATGCGCCGGTTCGTCCAGTGCCAGCCGGATCGTCAGCACATCCCGATTCGGTGTCGTCTCGACGGGCGTGATGGTCAGCCCCTGTGCAATCCGCGTGGCCAGGTCGCGCCGGCGTCGCTCGCCCCCAGGTGTCAGCTCGCCATTCTCAAATCGAGGCAGATTCGTCGGCAGATCGAGTTCTTCGAGCACGCCGGTCAGGAAATCGAGATCCGTCAGATCCCCGGCGATTCGCTTGCGCATTTCGCCGTAGGGCTCGGTCCAGGCGCGGCCCATCATGCTGGCCAGCACCGGATCATGCTCGCGCTTGATCACCGTCGTCGCGGTGTAGGTGCGCGGCACCCAGAGCGATGCGATCATGGCGATCGAACCGACCGCGCAGAAGGGCAGCAGAAAGTGCCAGCGCCGATTGCGGACGACCCGCCACACCTCGCCGAACGTGTAGCGAAAATCCGTCACGCTGAATTCGTCCATGTGATGCTGCATAGGTCCGTACCTGCTCCAACTGATTCAGGGATCTTGATAGATGCGATTGGCCGCCACCACGTTCGCAGGCGTGACATACGCCTGGCCCACCGGCTGAAGCGGGAACAGAATTTCCCGCAGACGCAGGCCCATCCAGCCCAGCACGGTCGGTGGCACAAAAACGATGTCACCCTCCTGCAGGAGGATGTTTTGATCCATCATCCCGTACTCAAGAAGCCGATTGGCATCCACTTTCAAAACATGTCGTTTGGATTCTTCATGGCTGGGCCGGATGATCTTGATCTGCTCCTTGGCAGCGATGAAGGTCGGCTTGGCCTGGGCCAGTGCACTAAGCAGCGTGTCGCGACCTGTGTAGGCGAAGGCCCCTTCCTGCGAGACCTGCCCGAAGACGAAGAATTTTTTGCTGCCCGCGGTATCCACGCGAACGCTTACCTGCGGCTCGATGTAGTATCTGGCCAGCAACGATTCGAGTTTGCGCGAGATTTCAACTGGCGTCAGTCCGGCGACCTTCACTTCGCCCAAGAGACGAAGCGTGATCTTGCCATCCTGGCGGATCGTTTGTATTTCGCCGTCAAGCTCCGGGGCCTGCGCGGAACTGATCTCCAGCGTGTCCGGCGGCTGAACGCGGTAGTCGGCCGCGGAGACCGACGCCTCCCACTCATGGACGAATGCGTTAATCTGTTCTTCGCTCGGCCCACAGCCGCACCAAAGCATGCAACCAAATGCGGCAACGTAGCTTCCGAAGCGAAGGAGTATCGAAAGGGCCATGCCGCGACGTCGGCGTGGCTGGCAACCGTTTGCCGTCGCAAACCGCGGCGATCGACTCATCGCTGATACGCGTCCGTGCGTCTTTTGCATCATGTCCCAACCGTTATCGTGGCAAATCCGTTTGCCGGTCTGGCTACGACCGACTCGCAATTAAGCGGTCGAGCGGTTTATCGGGTGGCGCGCGCGGCAACTGAATATCTGACCGTATCAACCGGTTGTTCTGCCTGCAGTTTCTGCGCTCCATCGCTGCCGACAGACGAGTTCACCACCGGAATGACGTCGCCGTGTATGCACATGAACTTGTTTACCCGCGTGTCAGCTGCCGGGCGATCCGTTGACGGCTGAACTTGCCTGCGCGATCGGCAATTCCTGCCGTGCAGGCCGTTCATTCACCATCAAGCAGTCTTGCAATCGCTTCCGATAACGAATGCACGGGCGCGCTGCGCGTGGAAGATCACACCTGCGCCGCGCTGCAGTCGGCCGTTTAGTGCCGGCTCACGATCCGTCCGTTCAGTCCTCAGGAGCCAGGCATGTACTGCGACTTTTTCGGCCTGCACACGCCGCCGTTTAATAACACGCCGGACCCTCGCTTCTTCTTCAACACACCGGAGCATGAAGAAGCCCTCGCCACGTTGATCTTCGCAGCTCAACAGCGCAAGGGATTCGTCGTGGTCACCGGTGATGTGGGTTCCGGAAAGACGCTGCTCACGCGACTCCTGACCGCCCGGCTCGGGCCCACGCTGCGCATCGCTTTTGTCACGAACGCCCGCCGCAGTCCGCGCGAGCTGCTGCACGAAATCTGTCGGGGCTTCGACCTCGAGGTATCGGCCGACGCCCCAACCGCGGAATTGGCGCACGCCTTGCGTGAGTTCCTCCTTCAGCAGTACGCTCGTGATCGAATCGTCGTGGTGGCTGTGGACGAAGCCCAGATGCTGCCGCCGGAGTCTTTCGAGGAACTTCGCCTGCTCGGTAACCTCGAAGCCGACGATGCCAAACTGTTGCAGGTCTTCTTCTTCGGCCATTCCGAATTGCACCATATCCTGCGCCGATCAAATCTCCAGCATCTGCGGCAGCGTCTCTTTCGCAGTCTGCACTTATCCGCTTTCACCAGCGAGTTGACGGCCGCCTACATCACGCATCGCCTTGAGGCGGCCGGGCTGAGCAACGGCCGCGAACTGTTCACGCCGGACGCTCTCGAAGCCATACACCGGCACGCCGAAGGCATTCCCCGACTAATTAACCACATCTGCGATAACGTTTTGCTCGCTGCATACACTCGATCGGAAACGATCGTGACAGCCGCGCTGGTGGACACGATCGTGCGGCAGCTTGATGTCCGTACGGTACCAGTTTCGAGCGGTTCAGCATCGGTCAGTAGAGACGATCTGCGGCAGCGCGAGGATTCATCAGCGAGAAGAAGCCGCGGCGATCACATGTCCGACACCACATCGGCCGCTGATGAGATCGAAGTCCTGCGCAACGAAATCAGAGAGCTTCGCGCCGTCCGTCGCGCGGCCGATGAAGAAGCCGAAAGCCTGCGTCGACGTACCGCGGAAATGCACGATGAGCTTCGCCGGGTCACTCAGGAGGCGCAACAGCAATCAGCCGAGATGCGGCAGATGATCGAAGCCGTCAAATCCGCGCCATCACAACCCGACTCTGAATCGCAAGCTGAAATGCACCTTGTCACCGTCGAGCAACAGGAACAGGTTGCTGCCGCAATGATTGAACGCCTGGTCGGCGGCGTACAGCAGCGTATTGCTGCGGAGATCGAGCAGCAGATGTTCCTCGTCCAGGCGAAGATGCAGCAGTTTCACGAAATCGCCGACGGCCTGCGCAGCTCCTTTGATGCCGCCGCCGATGCGGCGCGTAGATCGATCGCCAAGGCCCGCGACGAAGCCGAAAAGACAATCCAGGCGCGCACCGCGACGCTGACCGATTCACTCCATGCCGAGCTGTCGAATGCCGCAAGCCGCAGCGAAGCATTGCGTGCGGAAGCGAAAACATTCACCACGGAACTGGGCGAACGACTTCGACAGACCCGCCAGAAGCTCCTGGCGCTCATTGAGGATGCTCACCAGACCGCCCAATCGGCTCGCATTGAGTCAAGGAGCGCCGGTGACGCGATACGCATTGAGGCCAAGGGGGCGCTGGAAGCGCTCCGCGGCGAGACCAAAGCGGCCAGAGAAGCCATGCGCAACGAGAGCAAAGAGCGCCTCGAAGAAGTCCGCACCATGCTTTTGCAGATGAACGACCGAGCCGGTGCCATCCGCGCCGATCTCGTACGTCTGTCGGACAACGTTCAGACGACGGCACACGAGGCCGCCGAAGGTCAGCAACGATCCGCTGTGGCCATTTTCAACCAGCTCGACGCACTCCGGCAGACCATCAAAGACGACGCCGCCGCTCACCACGATCGACTCGTCGCGGCGCGCCGTGAGGCCGATCAGGCCGTCACAAAACTTCAGCAAAGCGCCGCAGAATTGCTGGCCAGGGCCGGCGACGTCTTCACCCGCACCTCCGACACGGCGACGAAGCTCACGGAAAAAGCCGAGCAGGTCCTGACGGATGTGCGCACCGCCGCCGATCAGATCGTGCAGCGGATCGAGGCAACAGCCGACCAGGCGCAGACCACGACGCAATCCGTCGTGCGAGATGCCCGATCGATGGCAGAGGCCGCTATCGCCCGAGCCGAACAGGCCATGGAAAAATCCGAGGCGATGGCCCGCAAGTTCACCGACGAATTGCAGACCATTCGTCAGCGCGCAGTACAGGAAGCCGAACTGTCGCGCGAACAGATACACGCGGCGCGTCTCCTGCTCATCGAGCAGCGCGACGAGAGTGCCCGCACCATGAATGAAATACGAGAGTCCTGCGAGAAGACGCGTGAGGAAATCGAAACATTGCTTCGCCGCACCGAGGAGGCGCAGCAGTCCACTCAGGCCCTGATCGATCTGCCCCGCGAACTGATCGACGAAGCCGGCCGTCGCGCCGCCGGATTGGCACAGCTCTCCAAGAAGACGTCGGAGATCGTCCAGCGTCTCACGGAGTCGTCGAACGGCATCGAAGACCGGATCACGGCGGCTGCCGAGCATGCCGAACAGGCCCGCGTGCGTGTCGAGCAGGTCGCCGGCGAGGCCGACAAACGCATTGAAGTCCTGCGGCAGCAGACCGCGCGCGTCGGACAACTGGTGGGAATCGTGCGGCAGCTCTACGGTTCGCTCGATGCCCGTGCACGTATCCAGCAGATCCGCAGTCGGCTCGATCAGGCCGACGAGCTTTGTCGTGGCGTAGTTCCCCGTGAAATGGAACAACTGCGGGCCGTCCTCGCGGATCAGATCACTGCGCCGCATACGCTTGAAGGGGGAGCGCAAGCCACAGCATCGCTCCGCGTTCAGCAGGCTGTGGCAGTCGCCAACAGACCATCCACCACGGCAACTCGACAACAGACAACGCGTCGCCGCGATGCGGAGAAGTCACAAAAACAGGCCGTCGGCTCGACGCCAGCCGCTTCGAAGACATCCACCGGGACTGCAACGAATACGGCAACGCAGCTCACACTGGGCCAAATCGTGGCCCGGAATCAGAAGCTGAATCAATGGCTCAAACAGACGCTCGGCGACGATGTGCCCGAACAAACCCCCGCACCGAATCCGGCGAGCGATAGAACAGGATCGACATCGACAACGCCCCGATCTGTACCCGACACGCCAACGACCGTGGCCAGGTCGGCCTGATCACCGAAGCAGCAAAGTTCAGGAACGCATCGGTCCGCCGAAAACCGCTCAAACATCCATTCCCGAGCTTGTAGGATGAGGTACGCGCAGCTGCACCCCTTGCAGGCCATCCATTCTTCGTGGAAACTTGAAACTCACTCCCGTGTATGACCCACCGGGGGACGTTCGATTGTCACTGGGCCAGATTCCTGGAAGGGCGTGTAAATGACCCGATCGCCGTACTGTCGCCGCCGTCTTTCTTTTGTTCTCGCCTCAGTCCTTGTAGGTCACCTCAGCATGATGGATTCCGCGTTGCGCGCGGATGCTCCTTCCGCACCGAAAGCGACCATCTCGGGCGACATCGAGCACCTGCGCGAAGGCCTGCGACAGATCATCGAAGGCGCCCGCGACCGTGTCTTTCCCGCGCTGGTCAACATCAACGTTGTCACTGTGGATTACTGGGACGGCAAGGAGCACAAGGGCAATTCCGTCGGCAGCGGGACGATCATCTCCGCGGACGGCTATGTCATTACCAATCAACACGTCACCAAAAACGGCAAGAAGTTCCGCTGCACTCTCGCGGACAAGCAGGAGCTTCCCGCCAAACTCATCGGTGAGGACCCGCTGACCGATTTGGCCGTGCTGCAGCTCGATCTCTCCAAGCTCAAGACGAAGGGCGAGAAGCTGCCCGTCGCCGCCTTCGGAGATTCCGATGATCTCCGGGTCGGTGACTACGTCATGGCCATGGGTTCGCCGCTGGCGCTCTCGAGAAGCGTCACCCTCGGCATCGTCTCGAACACCCAGCGTGTTTTCGTGGGCAACGATGCCGACGATCTCGAGGAACTCGAACTGGAAAGCGGCCAGCGCACGGGGCTCTTTACCCGCTGGATTCAGCATGACGCCCTGATCCACCCCGGCAACAGTGGTGGCCCGCTGGTCAATCTCAAGGGCGAGATCATCGGCATCAATGAGCTTGGCGGTAACGCCATCGGTTTCGCCATCCCCAGCAACCTGGCCCGCTCGGTCTTCGAAGCACTTGTGGCCCACGGTGAAGTGCCCCGAAGCTGGATCGGCGTCTCCTTCAAGCCCATCGAGAAAACCGGCTACGACCGCGGCGTTCTGGTCAACTCCGTTGTCGACGGTAGCCCGGCCACCACGGCGGGTATCAAGGCCGGTGACGTCATTGTGAAGATCAACAACGAACCAGTCACCGTCCGCTTCGCCGAAGAAGTGCCACCACTCATGAAGCGGCTGGCCGACCTGCCGATCGGATCGTCGGTCCGGCTGACCTTCGAGCGCGCTGGTCAGTCGCAGGAAGCCGAGCTTCTCACACAGAAGCTTGAAAAGGACCGCGGCGACGAGACCGCACTCCGCGCATGGGGCATGACCGCCGAGGAAATCACCGAGCGCATGGCCCGCGAGTATCGCCTCGATTCAACCGCAGGCGCCATGGTCAGCAGTGTACGCTCCGGCGGGCCGGCGCAGCTCGCCGAGCCGCCGCTCTCGTACGGAGATGTGATCCGCCGGATCGACGGACAGGCGATTACCGACCTCGCGGCACTGGTCGAGCGCTACAAGTCGATCATGGATGCCAAACCACTGCCGGAATATCTGCTCATCGAGTTCGACCGAGGAGGCAAGAACCACATCACCCTGCTCAAGCCCAAGCCCGAGGACGACGAGGACCCGCCGCGCGAGGTGCCAAAGGCATGGATCGGCGTGGCCACCCAGCCGGTCATCGACAAGCTGGCACGCCAGCTCGGCCATCCTGACTCGCTCGGGTACCGCATCACCCGCGTCTATCCGCGCACATTGGCCGCCGAATCAGACCTGCGCGTTGGTGACATCATTACGGCACTTGACGGTCAGCCCCTGCGCCCCCGCGGCATGCAGGATGCCGGTCTGTTTGCCCGTCAGCTCCGAAAGCTTGACGTGGACGGCGATGCGAAGCTCTCCGTCCTCCGTGACGGGCAGGAGCTGGAACTGACCGTCAAGCTGGAGCGCACGCAGATATCACCGCAGGAAGCCCGCCGCGAGCGAAACCGCGACTTCGAGTTGAACGTCCGCGAGATCACCTTCTTCGATCGTGACGAAAACCGCTGGGACGAGAACGTCCGCGGCGTCATTGTTGAACAGGTCGAATCTGCCGGCTGGGCCGGCCTCGGCGGTATCCAATCCGGCGACCTGATCATTCGCATCGGCGATCGGGAAATCAAGAGTCTGCGCAGCTATCGCAATGCCATGCGCGCCGTGACCCGGCAGCAGCCCGACCGCGTTGTCTTTGTCGTGCTGCGCGGCGTGCAGACGCGATTCCAGTTCGTCGAACCCGACTGGAAACCCACCCTGGAAAAAGCAGATGAACCCAGCAAGGAGTAATCCCGTGTTCACAGACCGATTCGACCTTCGCTCTTTTGCCGTCTGTGCGCTCTGCTTTTCCTTCCCAGCGGCGGCCGGGTCGGTCCAGGCGGATGACGCCGCGACCTACCGTACTCTCGCCAAAGAGCACGCTCCCGCCCTCGTCACCGTCAAGTTCCTCCTCCGCATGGAGAGCCAGTACGGTAAGCGGGAGAGCGAAAACGAGATCACCGGCATCATGATCGACCCCAAGGGGTTGATCCTCTGCGCCAATTCACGCCTCGGCGGTGCCCGGCGCGGCGGCAGCGTTACCCCGCTGGATATGAAAATCCTCATCGGCGATGACATCGAGGGCATCCCTGCGAAGGTATTGGCCCGCGATACCGAACTCGACCTCGCCTGGGTCAAAATCAAGGACCCCGGCGATCGTACGTTTCGATTCATCGATCTCAGCAAATCTGCGCAGCCGCAGGTCGGTGACAAGATTCTGGCACTGCGCAGAATGGCGAAGTTCTTTGACCGCACACCGGTCGTCAGCGACGGCCGCATCGCCGGCCATGCCCGCAAGCCGCGCGAACTGCTGATTCCCTCCGGCCTGACTTTGGAGCCGGGCCAGCCGGTTTTCGCGGAGAACGGCAAGCTCGTAGGCGTCGTTGTTCTCCAGTTGCCCGAGGACGATGAGATCGAGGCCAATCCGACCGCGTTCATGGCCATGCGTCAGGACATCCTCAGCGGGCTGATACTGCCGACGGCTCAGATTGCCAGTGCCACGGAGCGTGCCAAGCTCTCGACTGAAGAAGATGAGGACGATGAAGAGGACGAGAATGATGGCACACCGGATGCCCCCTCCAAACCGGCATCAAACGACGACGAAGACGATTAGCAACAGGGGATGCGCCCAAATCATACCGGCCCGCGCACAAGCTCCACCATTTCCCCCACGTGAAGGACGCCTCCTTTGACGATCCGGCCGTGGACGCCACCGCGGCAGTCCGGGATTAGAGCGGATCGCAACCCGGGGTGCAGCCGATCCATCAGTCCGCACGGCTTCGTCTCGCCGACGATCTGAATCTCCACGTCACCGATCCTGAGCAACTGCCCGATAAATCCGCCGAGGCCGTCCACATCCACCAGTACATTTGCCCGCCGCGTCCACCAGGGCAGCTCGACACCCAGCTCACAGATGACCTGCCGCCATTGCCGCGAGGAGATCAAGGTGATGCCCCGATCCACGCTCGATGCCGGATCGCCTTCGAGCACGCCATCGACCGCGCAAGTCGCCTCGCGAACTTCCCGCATCTCGCGCGGGTCCTTGCCGCGCAGGGCAATCGACAGCACTTCGCCGACGTGACTCATCATGGTTCTCCGTGTGCAGATCGCGAAGCCGCGTCACAAACGCGTGCCGTGCGCGCGACATGCCGAAACACCATAGCGCCCCGCAGGTCCTTCTTCAAGCCGGTTACGTCTTATCCGCCGGGCGTAACCAGATCGCTCAGCCATGCCGTGATAACATCCAGCGGAACCTGAAGGATCGCCGTCACGATACCGACCACCAGTTGTTGCAGCCCGACAAAGATCAGATCGAGTGCAAAGCTCATCCTCATGCCTCCATTTCAAAGTCGAATCGCAAAGCCCGTGCCGATGAAAAAGTCGTCGGCCTCTTCGTTGAGCCCGACGCCGGCGCGGATATCAAACATAAGATTGTCGGTCAGGTGATATGTAAAACCACCGTTGAGCGTGTGCGCACAGTCGCTGCCGCGATCGTTCGGGAAGATACCGATGTATTCCGTATAAGCCCCGAGCTTCTCGGTAATCGAGTAGCCCACCGTCAAGGATGCCGCCGGCTGAAAGAAACGCCCTTTCTCGCTGGTCAGAACACCCAGGTTGATATTGCCGCCCATCATCCAGTCTTCCGTCAGATCGTACGCCCAGACAAACATGCCCGTCGGGTCCACGTCGCCAGAGGTCTTGCCACCGGCGCCGGTCGGCAGTGACAAATGCCCGATGAAAGCCAGTTGCGGGATGAAACCCCTCTGGTCGAGCAGTTCTGCTTTGAAGCCCACACCCATATCCGACCCGCCGTCGTCATGATCCTTCCGTCGAACGCGGCGGCCAGAATCGTTGCGCTCGACGAACAGCTCCTCCGTGAAAGACCAGCCCTCCCATTCAAGTCGCATCTCCAGTCGATCGACGAGACCGATGCGCAGCAGAAACTCAGGAAACACATGGTTTCCCGTGCGACGACCCTTCTCATCATCCGCGTAATAGGTGTAGCCGCCTTCGAGCTGAATGCGGCCGCGGGGAATGGTCCGCGGAGACTCCGTAAAGTCCGGACGATCGGCCTCCAGCGGACCCTCCAGTGGTGCGGCATCCAACCCGAGGAAATTCTTCTCGCGAGTTTCGCAAGTCATGGGAGGGCGCGGCTCGCCCGCAGAGTCTTCCCATTTGAGATCGAATGGAGCAGCCGTCGTCTTTTGACCTGCCTCAATGTTCTGCGCCCACACGCGATCAGGCGACGGCGCCAATATCGCGAAAGCCAGAACGATCGTTCCGAAAACTCGATTCATGCAACACGTCCCTGTCCGGTGACAGTCAAAATAGCACGGACACCATATATAACCTTCGGCTTATATTATTAGCTTATACTACATTCTGTCCCGTCGCCCGTCAACCCCCTTTTCGGACATACTTACAGTCATCCCGAGTACGCTTATTCGACGGTTTTTCTCCCCCTTGACCCTTCCGCCGCCTGAACGCTAAGACATCGGCATGTTCAACCTGACGACCGACGCCGCCATCCTGCCCGATCCGTACCTCAAAACCCACCTCGGCCAGTTCGACCGGAGGTTTCTCTCCCATCACATCGCCCGGCTCGCCTTTGCGATCCTCGTCCTGACCATCCTCATCGTCCCCACGGTTCAGTTTGTCATCACCATTCAGAAGATTGACACCAGCCCCTTTCGAGAAAGTGGTCAGCGGCACCGAACCGCACTGGGACGATGGCTTCCAACTGCGGAGTTGCTCCTGAAGCAGCACGCGGACGGCGCTGCACCGTCCGCCGAAGATGAATCAGCCGCGCTGACACGTACCGACAACCCTTACGGCTATGGGCACTGGTTCCCTACGCCGCCCCTTGTGTTGATATGCCTTGCCCCACTCGCAAAACTCGGTGTCGTTGGCGCAGGCGTCGTTTGGTCCATCCTCAAGCTCGGTGGGCTCTCACTTGCCGCATGGTTGCTGCTGCGAGAAATGAAGCATCAGGGTCATCCCATACCGATCGGCGTATTACTCATGACCCTGGTCTTTGGGATTCGCCCGATCATCTCCGACATCCAGCACGGTAATCTGAATATCTTCATGCTCATCTGGCTGGCCCTCGCATGGGTCTGCTATCTGCGCGGCAAGGATGCCTGGGCCGGCCTGTTGTTGGCCCTGGCGATCGTAACCAAGATCACGCCGGCACTGGCCCTTGTCTATTTCCTCTACAAGCGCCACTGGCGGCTCTGCGCATGGGCGGGCATCGGACTCGTACTCGTCTTCATCCTGATCCCCGGCGTTGTACTCGGATTCGAATACAACCTCATGCTGTTACGCACCTGGTTCGATATGCTCGTTCGTCCATTCGCCGTCGAGGGCTACGCCGCGACGGAAATCGCCAATCAATCGCTCTACGGCGTGCTGCTGCGGCTGCTATCAAACACAGGCATCCTTCGCATCGAATCGATGCCGGCCGATGAGATGTTCAAGGCCGGCATGGAACACATGGACCGCCCCGCCACACAACTTGGCCGCCTGCTGCGTCCGGCTATCTCTCTGTTGATGCTCGCGATCCTCGCATGGTCGTGTCGTCGGCGCGGAACAGCGCGCAGCGATCCACACCGGCTCTTGGAATTCGGCATGGTGCTCGTGGCGATGCTGCTGCTTTCCGAGCGCACCTGGAAGCACCACGCCACGACGCTGCCGCTTGTCTATCTCGGGATCTGGTACGCGTTGACCTGCCTACCGACGTCAGACCGCTTCCGCGCTGCGTGCGTCGCGGGCCTGGTCGTGCAGCTTCTGTTGCTGGTGATCGTCGGTGAAGGAGTGGTGGGAGATCGAATGGCGGACCGACTCCTCGAGGGCGGCTACTTCTGCTGGGGGCTTCTGATCTGCCTGATCCAGATCGCCGTCATGTTGCGGCATCTCGAGAGATCGGCCTCGGTGGCGCTTACTGCTCCAGAGCCCGCATCGCTTCGCGGCCGCTCTCCAAACCGATGAAATTAAAGAACCGGTCCTGCGGCAGCCGCGGAATCGACAGAAGCATCGCCCGCTCCACCGCCTGACGATAACGCTCGCGCTCGGTCAAGACCCGTCGGGCGCGCGGGCCCTTTGTCGGATCCACCTCGGGAGCGCGCTGAATCGTCGGAGCGGCTGCAACCTGTGCAAGGCGATTGCTCGGCGCAGTCACGTCGGTATCCTCGTCGGTGTCATCGAGATCACCCGCGTCGTCGGCATCGTAATCATCGCCGGCCGGTTCGCCTTCATCGTCGTCGGCGTCCTCATCCGCGGCATCCTCAGAATCGTCCTCATCAGTTGCGGTATCTTCCTCCGCCTCGTCTTCGTTCTCGTCCACTGCATCTTCGTCATCCGCTTCTTCCGCATCGGAATCGACGCGATCGGAACGTACCCTGCTGGGCCGTGCAGCAGGCGTCTCCTCAGTTTCTTCCAGATCGAGCTCCGGCTCATCGGCGATCATTTCCGTCAAACCTTCCGGCGGTTCGAGGCCGACAATCACGTAGTCCGTCATCGCGTCCACCCGGTCAACCACTTCACCGCCGTAGCGCCGCACGAGTGCTGCAATTGCCTCGGCCCCGCGAACGTCAACCTGACCGTCGAAGTCGATATCGAACTGACCGACAATGCAGAAGCGCTGCTTCTTGGACTTGTCGCGACTGAGGATGATATTGCCCACGAGGTCGCCTTCGAGCAGCGGGTTGTCCGGTGAAGGCGGGGTGGTCACACGGCATTCTGCCGTGCGCCGGCCGACACTTACCACCTCGATGTGCGCCTTGCCGCGACCGTCTTCGGGAATGCGCTCCAGCGCGGAATATACGGCGAACGTCATTCCCAGTCGCACACCGTCTTCACGACCCAGGTCGATGTGCACCAGCGAATCGCCGGGCAGGGCCCGCAGGATCGTGCCCACACCGGTTCGGGCCACTGCCAGCTCCTGCGCCGCGGAATCGACTCCCGGCGCCCGAAGCCGAGCCAGCGCCTCACGCTGCTCGTGGAGCAGTCCTTCGCGATGAAGAAGTTCATCACGCATGCGCTGCCGCATGGTCATCTGTTCGCGCCGCATGGCGTCCAACGCGTCCTGCTTGGCGCCGATCTGACTGGCCAACGCCTGCGTCTCGCTCGACTTGAGCCGTTCAAAGTCGCTCTTGGCCGCCTGAAGCTCTTCCACCTTGACCCGCAGACTTGCCAGATCATCGCCGAATTTCTGCTGAAGCTCCGTGTTGGCCGCCAGCGCCGTACGCAGGTCCGCACCGACTTTCGCCAGATCGCCGACGAGCTTCTCGCGTGCATCCATTTCGGCTTTATAAAGCTGATGCAGCCGCTCGATCACGACGACGGCGCCGTTTGAGGATGTCATCTGGTCGGCATCGGCCACACGACCATCAGAGCGAATCGTGGCCAGCATCGCTTCAAGCTTGTCCCTCGCCGCCTGCGGCGTGTCATTTGCATCGCCCGTCATGCCGGAAATCACCAGCCCCGCGGCCCGCTTGAACTCCTCGCTGTCGCGCACCGCGCGATCCCGGGCACTCTGCGCCGTGCTGGCATTGTTGCGGAGCTGTTCCTGCTGGGTTATCAGCCAAATGAGCACGCCGAGCAGCAGGACCGCCACGATGATCGAGACCACCATCCCGGTCGTCGTCGCATTCGATCCGCCGCGTTGCTGGGGCATTGCACCCGCCATAATTATCCCTCGATTCGCGCTGCTGTCGCGGTCGGCCTGCATTCGGCCGGGCCGCAGCCCCCTCCCAGAGGTTTGTCGGTCGATGAATCCCTGCTGCTTCGTTCGGGGTAGGTACCGTCCGGAAGGCCTGATGATCGTATTACGGCGCTACGAAGCTTATCTAAGTATCTGCAAACCAAGTACAAATGTCAACGTCGGGCTGCTCGTGAAATCAGGACCGCCACGAGGTAGCTGCCGTCCGCGAATCTACAAGGCAAGCCGGCCTGCGCCACCGACTTATGGGCCGTGAGACGAAGCTCCGACACGATAACGCTTTGAGCAATGTGCAGGTAGGCAATGGCACCGCAGCGGACCGGCGCATCTCTGCTTGACACCCCCCGATCCGCGGGACACAACCGCGGGACGAAGGTCCCGAATGCCACGAAAGACGCTCTATCTCATCGACGGTCACGCCCAGATCTATCGGGCATACTACGCCCCCTTCCAGGCCCTGACCTCCCCCACCGGCGAACCCACGCGGGCCGTGCATGTCTTTCTGCAGATGTTCCTCGGGCTGCTGCGCGACCGCAAACCCGACTACCTGGCGATGGCCATGGACGTCTCAGACGAGACGGTCTTTCGCGTGGAAATCGACCCGGAATACAAAGGCAAGCGTCAGCCGCCGCCGGAAGATCTTCCCCCGCAGATGGATCGCATTGTCTCGATTCTACAGACGATGAAGGTGCCGATCCTGCGGCAGCTGGGATATGAGGCGGATGACATCCTCGCAACCCTATGCCGTCGCTACGCAGAAAGCGACCTCGAAATCTATCTCGTCAGTCGCGACAAGGACCTCGATCAGTTGCTCAGCGATCGCGTTCGTATGTACGACCCGGGCAAGGACCGCGTAATCGATATGGCGGCCATGATCGAGGAAAAGGGCTTCGGCCCAGAGCAGGCGATCGAAGCGCAGATGCTCATCGGCGACAGTGTGGACAACATCAAAGGCGTCGAAGGCGTCGGCCCGAAGAAGGCCGCAGACCTGCTGAAAAAGTACGGCTCCGTCGTCAACATCATCGCCCACGCCGACGAACTCTCGCCCAGGTTGAGAGAGAACATCCTCGCCTTTCGGGCACGCATGGATGTCGTCCGGCAGCTCGTGACCCTCAAGAACGACATGCCATTTGAGTTCGATCTCGAGTCGGCGCGATGCGACCGATTCGACCTTGCCGCGGCGGTGCCGATCCTCCGCGAACTGGGCATGAATCGGATGATCGAGCGCCTGTCTGTGCCCTCGGAGGAGGCCGCAAACGGAAACTCCGTGGCACAAGTCGGCGCGGCGCAGCAAGCCCCGACGGACCAACTCTTTGATACGCATTCGGCGAGCGTCAATCGCTACGAGCTGATCGATACCGAAGCTGCCCTGGCAGAACTTGTCGGTCGACTTCAAAAGCTCCCGTGCTTCGCCTTTGACACGGAAACGACCGGACTCGTACCGGCGGCTGCCGAACTTGTCGGAATCAGCATCAGTTGGGAGGCCGGCAGCGGGTATTACATTCCCGTGCGCGGTGTCGGCCGATTGATCCCGCAGGAAGTCGCCGTCCGTCATCTCAAGCCAGTCTTTGAGAATGAGCGCATCCGTAAGTGCGGGCAAAATGTCAAATATGACCTCGTTGTGCTCCGAGCCGCGGGCATTGAGGTCCGCGGCGTCGATTTTGATTCGATGATCGCCAGCTTCGTGCTCGAACCGACCCGTCGCTCGCACGGACTCGACGCCCTCTCGATGGAGCTGCTGAACTATCGCCCCATCAGCACGAAGGAGATCATCGGCACCGGCAAAAACCAGATCACGTTTGACCAGGTGCCCACGCAGCGCGTCTGCGAGTACGCCGCCGAAGACGCCGACGTGGCATGGCGACTGCGGGGCGTGCTCGAACGGCAACTGACCGACCCGGAGCTGGCATCGCTCTTTCGCGAATTGGAAATGCCACTCGTCGAAGTCCTTGCGGGTATGGAGTATCTCGGGGTCTCGATCGATACCGAGCTGCTTGCCCGTCTGAGTAACGAGATGGCCGACCGGCTGGAGGAACTGCGCAAGCAGATCCACGCCGAAGCTGGCCGGTCATTCAACATTGACTCCACCAAACAGCTCGCCGAGGTTCTCTTCGACGAACGCAAGCTGCCGGTCGTGAAGAAGACGAAGACCGGCCGTTCAACCGATGCCGAAGTGCTGGAGGTCCTCGCCGAGCAGACCAGCGACCCGATCCCACGCCTGATTATCGAGTACCGTGAGCAGGCCAAACTCAAGAGCACCTATGTCGATGCCCTGCCGAATCTGGTCTCGCCGCGTACCGGTCGCATCCACCCGAGCTTTCATCAGGCGATCGCGGTCACCGGTCGCCTCTCATGCAGCGATCCCAATCTGCAGAACATTCCCATCCGCACGCCGCTCGGCGCGCAGATCCGCCGCGCCTTTGTGCCTGGCGCGGAGGGTGAGGTCCTGCTGAAGGCGGACTACTCGCAGATCGAGTTGCGCGTGCTGGCCCACTTCTCGCGGGATGAAGCGCTCATCGAGGCCTTTCGCGAAGATCGGGACATCCACGCCTTCGTCGCCTCGCAGATCGAGGGCGTGCCGCTCGAACAGGTCACGCCAGAACAGCGAGCCAGCGCCAAGACTGTCAACTTCGGCATCATTTACGGCCAGTCGGCTTTCGGCCTCGCGCGGCAGACGGGCATGTCCGTCGGCCAGGCGAAGGTGTTCATCGATCGTTACTTCCAGCGATATCCAAAGATCCGCGTCTTCCTCGATCAGTGCGTCGAGCACGCCCGGCAGCATGGATACGTCAAGACGATCCTCGGCCGACGTCGCCCGATCCCGGATATTCATTCCCGCAATCAGGGTATCCGCAATGCGGCCGAACGATTCGCCATCAATACCGTCGTGCAGGGCTCCGCAGCCGACATGATCAAGCGGGCGATGATCCACATCGACCGGAGAATCCGGAACGAGAAGCGGCCGTCGAAGATGATCATTCAAGTGCATGACGAGCTTGTGTTTGAGGTACCTGCGAAGTACGCGCGAAAAGAGGCGGAGATGATCTCCGAGGAAATGTCCCGCGCGATCGAGATGAGCGTGCCGATCAAGGTGGACACCGGCTGGGGGCCGAACTGGCTGGACGTGAAGTAAACGCCAAGGGTGGCGAGTCCGGAGGTTCGCAAAAAGAGTACGGGCGTCGCGCCAGCGGGAGTACGACCAGCGGATCAGAAAAACGGAGCGCAGATGAAGATTCTCAAGTTGCCCGTCGAGTTCGTTTCATGGATTATGATCTTCTTCACGGTCTTTGTCGGCCATGCGCTGAGCTGCGACAAGCCGCCATCGACAGACGGAGGGAAATCGACCGTGCAAGCCGATCAAGCACCCGTGCAGAAGTTTTACGGGTCGATGCAGATTCACTATCTTGAAATCGTGTCGAAGGATGTCGATGCGGTCTGCGCTGTGTACGCTGCGGCGCATGGGGTGCAGTTCGGTGAGCCGGTTGCGGGGCTGGGCAACGCGAGGACGGCGGCGCTGCCGGGCGGCGGGCTGGTGGGCGTGCGGGCGCCGATGCGCGACGACGAGGAGCCGGTCGTGCGGCCCTACTGGCTGGTGGACGACATCGAAGCAGCCGTCGCGGCGGTGGTAGCGGCGGGAGGACAGATCGCCCATCCGCCGTGGGAGATTCCCGGCCACGGAAAGTTCGCGATTTACTTTCTGGGCGACAACCAGCACGGCCTGTGGCAGCGATAGGGAAAAATCGGGTCGATGACACGCCCTGCAAATGCTCAAACAGGCACAACCCTGGCTGACCGATTACAATCTCTCTATGGCTCTGCCTGTCGTCGCCATCGTTGGTCGCCCGAACGTCGGTAAGAGTTCGCTCCTGAACATGCTTGCCGGCGAACGGATCAGCATTGTCGACCCGATGGCCGGCGTGACGCGCGACCGGGTCAGCGCGATCATCGAGATCGACGACCACTATTTCGAGCTGCTCGATACCGGCGGATACGGCATTGAGGATCACGACAACCTCACCGAGCACGTTGAGCAGCAGATCCGTTTCGCGCTCAGTGCCGCCGATCTTGTCCTGTTTGTCGTCGACATCCGCGAGGAAATCACCCCGCTGGACCGTGAAGTCGCCGAGCTGCTCCGCGGCATTTCCCGCCCGGTGCAGCTCGTCGCCAACAAGGCCGATACCGAGCAGCACGCCCACATCGGCGGCGCCCTCGTCGCCCTCGGCTTCGGCGAGCCGATCTGCGTCTCGGCGCTGCACGCCCGGGGCCGGCGTACGCTCCTGGAGACCATCCAACAGCGCCTGGGCGAACGCATGACTACCGACGCCCCCGATCCGGTGATGAAGATCTGCATCGTCGGACGGCGCAATGTCGGCAAGAGCACCTTCATCAACTCCCTCGCCGGGCAGGAGCGGGTCATCGTCAGCGAGGTGCCCGGCACCACGCGAGACGCGATCGACGTCCGCTTCGAGCTGGACGGCCGAACCTTCGTGGCGATCGACACAGCCGGTGTGGCCAAGTCCAAGCGCCGGGCGAACAACAGTATCGAGTTCTACGGATACAACCGGGCCCTCGCGTCCATCCGCAGGGCCGACGTGGTGCTTTTCCTGATCGACTCGACGGTCCCGATCAGCGACGTGGATAAGAAACTGGCGCGCTACGTCGTCGATGAATACAAGCCCTGCATCCTCGTCGTAAACAAGTGGGACCTCGCCAAGGGCCAGGCCTCCTCCGAGTCCTACGGTGATTATCTCGCCCGGATGCTCCCGCAGATATCCTACGCTCCTGTGGCATTCACCACGGCATTGACCGGACGAAACGTCCAGGGCACGATCGAGTTGGCACAGAGTCTCTTTAATCAGGCACGGAAGCGCGTCACCACCGGCCAGCTCAACCGGGCAATCGAGACCACCCTCGCCGAACGTCAGCCGATGGCGACGAAGCACGGCGCCCAACCGAAGATATACTACGCGACGCAGGTTTCGGTCAGCCCGCCGACGATCGTGTTGTTCGTCAACAATCCTGCCCTGATGAAGGAGCAGTATCGCCGCTTCGCCGAGAAGCGCATCCGCGAATCTTTACCGTTCGACGAGGTGCCGGTACGATTGGTCTGGCGTGCCAGAAAGAGCATCGAGCCGGGAACGCGCCGCCGGACAAAGGGCACGGGAGAAAGCCCTGTCCCGGTTGACATAGAATAACTTGGCGGCATCCCGGGTGATCCGCAGCACGGAGACTCGACCAGTGACGTCAACCACGGCCCCTGACGGACCTGGGGCGTGAGGCATCAACGTGGCCATCGAATTCCATTGCGAACACTGCAACAAGTCGATCAAAGCCCCGGATGAAGCTGCAGGCAGGCAGGGAAAGTGCCCGCATTGCGGCGGGCTGAACTACATCCGCCGGCCGCCGGAAGAAACCGAAGAACTCGATCTGACACCACTGGACGATCAGGAAGAGAAGCGGCGGAAGCGTCAGGCCGAGGAGGACGCAGCCGTACAATGGCGGCTTCTCCACGAACGAACGATGCCCGGCGAGCCCGGTGGCCGTGGCGCCGGTGGCCGCGGCAGTGCCACCCCCCCACCCTCACCCTCATCCAAGCAGTTGGCCGCCCTGATTGTGAAATACATCGACGCAATGTCGCAGGGCAAGCTCGACCAGGCCGAGGAAGTCGCCGGCCAACTGGAGCGAAACCGTTCACATACCCTGGGCTTGCTGGATGAGATGGCGGCCGAGGACCTGTCGGCCTACGGATTGCCGACCCTGCCGCGTCCGGTGTTGCTCGGCTTCCTCAAGCAGCTTCGCGCCCGCCTGTAATGGCTGCCGGGCATCCACCCTGCCGTGCGGGCTTCCTGCCGCCCCCCAACCGACGTCCGGAAAAGCAAAAAATTCAGACACCCCTTTGTATCTCTCAAAGCCGGGGTATGATTAAAAAAGGGTAGGAACGCAAACCGGGACACCGACTCTCCTTATGGATCATACGCTCCACTCAGCACAGGCGAACGATCCGTTGCGCAAGACAGCGGTCGTGTGCCCGAGTTGCAAGCAGGGTTATCGTCTGCCTGCGCGCCTGCTGGGTCGCCGCCTGGTCTGTCGACATTGCCGGAATGAGTTCCGCGCGAAAGAGGTGGATTCCTCTTCGCTGAATCAGCTTCGACCCACACAGAATGAGCCGCCGTCCGACTCCGGCAAGAACGGTTTCGACGGCGACAATCCGCCATCCGCCGGTGCGGCCTCGGTCGCCATCGACACGCGCTGGGCTGGACAGACCCTCGGACGCTACAAAATCCTTTCCGTGTTAGGTCAGGGTGGAATGGGTGTCGTCTGGCGCGGTCACGACGACAAACTTCGCCGTGATGTCGCCCTTAAGATTCTCAATCGATCCAAGCGGAAGAACGGCAGCATCGGCGGCTTGTCCGCTGAGTTGTTCATGCAGGAGGCCCGGGCCGTCGCCAAGCTCCAGCATCCGGCTGTCGTTTCCATTTTCGAGGTCGCCGAGGACCAGGGGCAGGTCTTTCTTTCGCTGGAGCTCATGGAGGGCGGCACACTCAAGGAGTACGTGGACCGCAAGGGGCCGATGGCCCCGCGCGAGCTTTTCGCGCTGATGGTGGGTCCGGCAAAGGCGCTGGCACTTGCCCACGAGCGCGGCATCATCCACCGCGATATCAAGCCCGGCAATCTGATGTTCGACGACCACGGCCACCTCAAGCTGATGGACTTCGGGCTCGCCGATGTCCGCGACGAGGAGGCCAGCGAGAAGATACGTGGGAAGGCCGTCGGCTCGCTCGGGTGGATCGCCCCGGAAACCGCCCGCGGCAAAGGCACCACCAAGCAAAGCGACATCTACGGCATGGGCCTGGTCATGCTCTACGCCCTGACCGGAAAGCCCCTGCTACATGCCGGCTCGCGCTCCAAGCTGATCGCCCTTCATCAGAATCCGCCGGAGCCCGATTTCTCGAGCATCCACGGACTGACGCCTCGTGCCGTGGCGATGCTGCGAAAATGCCTGGAGGTGGATCAGTCGAAGCGATTTGATTCTGCGAAGGCATTGGCTGCCGAGTTACAGGGCTGCGCCGATGAAGACCCGGCGGAAAGTTCCCGCCGCCGCCGTTCGCATGCTTCCATCGCAGCCGTCGCCGCCGTCTTCGGTGTGATCATCGGCGTCGGTGCCGTCATTTATTATTTCCTCGACCTGCTCGAACGAGAGAACCAGATTCACTATCCCGTCGTCACGCACACCAATGCCGAACCGCTTTCCGAAAACCCGGAGCCGGCATCCGACGAGTTATTGCCCAGCCCGCCCGGCAACGCGCAGCAGGAAGCCGCTACAGCGAAATTCGCCTCGCTTGAAGAAGCCAAAGTCCCCTGGCCGCAGGTTCCTTACCTGGTGGACATGTCGAACGTGAAGTACGTCGCCAGCGTGCATGGTCGCGTCTATCACCTGCCGACGACGGAATGCGGCCGTTTGATCAACGCATCCAATCTCATCACCTTCGAGTCCCGCGAAGCCGCCGATGCCGCCGGTCGACACCTTTGTAATCGATGCGCGCGGTCGCTCGAAACCGGCAAGGCCCACCTGGCCACGGCTCCCGGCGAAGAACAGTAACAAACCCGGAATTCGCGATGCTTCTGCTTACCGCTCGATGACGTCGGCGGTCCAGAAATCGTACGCAAGCACCAGCAGTGAAAGCACGAGCAGCACCAGCGCCGCCAGGCAGTGCGGAAGACTCCGCGTCAGAAATGAATCGACCGTCAGGTAGAGCGCCGCCCCCTGTAGCGCGATCACACCCAGACATTTGACCTGTTCATAAGTCGGCAGCGGAAGGAACTTGCGCCGCTGCACCAGAAGGCACTCCGCGCAGAGCCGCTGACCGCCGAAATTGCGAAACAGCGGGGCAATCCGCTCACACTTCGGGCACTGTCCGGCGCCTTTGACCACTTCGCCCATCGTCAGGGCCCGCTTAAGCGTGGCGTATGCCTCCGTCGCCTCGACGAAGAGGGCCAGACTTCGTGGATCGCCGGCCGTGCGGTCGGGATGATGAGCGAGTACGAGCTTTTTGTAGGCGCGGTGCACCTGCCGCAGTGTCGCGCCCGGCGAAAGACCGAGAACCTCATAGCATCGCAGGATGGTCACGCCTGATTCCCGCTCCCGAGGCCCGCGCCGACCATTCGCCATGGCGCCCTACCACGCCGACGAACCGCGCCCTCGTAATCCGAATCGTTGCATCTATTGTATCCAGACGATCGGCCGGATTGAAGGCGCGGCCGGTGTCTGATAAACCGCTGATTCATGACACTCGAAAAGATCACGCGCGAACTGGTCCGCGAATTGACCCGGCTCCGGTTCTCCCACCCCGTTGCCTGTGTCTATAACCCACTCGTCTATGCCCGCAGGCCGTACGCGGAATACCTCCGTCTGTACGGCCGCGGACTGCGCGATGTGCTCTTCGTCGGGATGAATCCCGGACCCTTCGGCATGGCCCAGACCGGCATTCCTTTCGGTGAAGTTAGCTTCGCACGCGACTGGCTACACGTCGCCGGGCCGGTCAACCCGCCGGCCCGACAGCATCCGAAGCGTCCGATCCTCGGTTTCGATTGCCGGCGGAGCGAAGTCAGCGGTCGCCGGCTTTGGGGATGGGCCCGCGATCGATTTCAGACGCCGAAACGCTTCTTCCGGCGGTTCTTCATCGCCAACTACTGCCCGTTGTGTTTTGTCGACGCCGGTGGCAGAAACATCACGCCTGATAAACTCCCGCCCCGGCAGCGCGAGCCGCTGCTGGCCGTGTGCGACAAAGCCCTCCGTCGAACCGTCGACTACTTCCAGCCGAGCATCGTGGTCGGCATTGGCGCCTTCGCCGAAGCCCGCGCGAAAGTCGCCCTGGATGGCGCAGATGTTCGCATCGGACGCATTCTGCACCCAAGCCCGGCGAGTCCCGTGGCGAATCGAGACTGGGCGCGGCTGGCGACGGCGCAGTTGCGCACACTTGGAATTCACATCTAGCGGAATCATGCCGACGGATTGCAATCCGCCGGTTTCAGCGGAGGTTAATCCGCACTGTGCACGACGCGCGATCGTGTCAAGCGGATCGCCCACGCTACCAGCACGGCATTGATCCCGAAGAATGCCAGGAAAACGTAAAGCCCGCCCTTCTCCGCGGATTCCGCGTGTCGCACATACAGCGGTGTCACATCAATCGATGCCAGGCGAATCGCCTCGCGCACCGTCGTCATCCCAATGATCGTCAGCAGCAGCCCCGCTGATCCGGCCGCAAGTGCGCGCGGGCAGAAACGTGTCTTCTTGCCCTGATCCAGCCAGGCAACGATCTGTATCACCAGCCCGACCACTCCGGCCAGCAGGAAAGGCCCCGCAAGCACCCCGGTGACGTGGCTGCGAACTTCGGATGTCATTTGATAACCGTATAAACCGGCGCAGCCCACACTGAGCGCGATACCTACCACTGCCAGCAGTGCGAGTCGTCGCGGCTCAAGTTCGTTCGGTTCCTGCCCGCTTCGCTGCAACACGTAAAGCTGCCACGCGACCAGCAGGGCCATCGTTGGAATCGATCCAACCGCCCACATGCCCAGCCGGGGCAACAGCTCTCGGTGGTAATAGACCATCGAGCCGCTCTCATACAGGCCCGGCCACGACGCCGTATCCGTGCTGAGCAGGTGATTCTCCGTCCAGGACAGCCCGGTGAAGGCAAAGCAAAACAGCGCGCCGAGCGTGACGACGCCGCGGGTCAGTGCCGATCGCCGCTCGATCCACTGCGTCTTGAGCAGATAGAGCATGTAGAAGCCGATGATGAGCACCGGCAGGATGACCATCCAGCGGTGATACAGCAGCAGGTTAGCTGTGTAGAAGTTCTCCTTGTAGAGAATCTGCACGAACAGGAGCGGCGCGACGCCCGCCGTGATGGCCCCGCTAAGAGCAAACGGCATCCAGTCGCGAAGCACGTCGCCGGCGCGCAGGCCCCGATCGGCAATGCTTCCAGAACCATCACGCCATCGACAGAACAACAGGTAACCCGTACCGGCAAGCACATAATTCATGAACAAGACGTGGATCACCAGCGTGAGGACGTAGATCGTCAGGTAGAACGCCGTCGCCCCGGGAAAGCCGAATGGAAATGTACGATCCATCATCGCTCCTCCCGGATCAGGGCAACTTCACGCCGGGTAGCCGACTCGGTTCCCGCCTCATCGAGCCATTGCCGGATTTCCGCCAGCACCGTGGCATTCGACGTGGTCTCCCACGTTCGCGGCATCCCCGCGGCGTGCCATTCGATCAGTTGCACAAGCGCCTCGAGTTCTTCCGCATTGCCTGCAAAAGGCGGCATGAACGGCTTGGTATTCTGAAGCTTGGCGATGTTCATTCGCTTCTGATCGGTCGTCCATGTGCCCGCCAGATGCGTCAAGCCGTTCACCCCGCCCATCGAGTGACAGATGCTGCACTGAAATCGATAGACCTTCGCCCCCAGTCGTAATTGTTCGTTGGCGTAGATACCGGCGTTGCGCAAGGGGAACGGGTCCGCCGTTACGCTGCCCTGCTCGCGCAGCAGGGCCACCTCATCCGCGCGGATCGAGTTGGAGAACAAATACTCCCGCACAGTGAACGGCTTCCGCACGCCTTCGCGGACGAACTCTCCGCCGGCCGTCGCCCCGAAGGCCAGTGCCAACAGCAGCGTCGCCGTCGCCCCGTTGATGTACAGCCGCTGCGCAATCAGGCCGACCAGGGCATACCCGCCGATCAGCAGCGACGCCGCCACCGCGATCCCCATGAACATGGTCATGGCCGCGCTGCCGCCCTCGACCCAGGAGCGGCTGTCCGGCGGTATGACATTCAGATACCAGTAGCCCAGCGCCGGCATGAGCAGCATGGGCGAAAGGCAGAACGCCGCGCGGTTGATGAGTTCGCGTCGCAAGTCGCGACGCAGCTCCGTCATCGTATTGATGACGACACACGCGGCCAGCGAGGCGATCGTCAGCGAGGTGATCGTGCGGAAGATCAGCGAGGGCCAGAAACTCGGATTGAAAAAGCCCGACCAGACCGACCGGTCTTCGCCCCATTGCCCCGGTGTCAGCTGCCACGAGAGGATGCCGTTGATCCAGAACAAGCTGAACCACGCGCCGACGGTGTAGAGCAGGAGCAGTGTCATCCGTGAACGATCAGGCAGATTCCTGCCGCAGCGGTAAAAAGCGTAGCCGGCGACGACTTCGAGGCAGAAGAAGGTCCACTCCGTCGCCCAGACCCAGTGGAACTCATCCACCATCACGCCGATCGTCCGCGGGCTCACCTGGATCGTCGTGAACCACATCGCCACACCGGTCAGCGCCCCGACCACGAAGCTGATGAGCACCAGTATCTTGAAATAGCCGTCGAGGAATTGCCGTGCGACCGGGCTACGACCGGTCTGGGCCAGCCATTGAAAGTAGCACATGAGCATGCCGCCGCCGATGGCAAACTGGGCGAGGAAGACGTGCGTGATCCCCAGCCCGCCGATCACCAGCCCCTTGATCAGCGGCTCGTAGTCATTGATGGGGTAGTAAGGAACGTCCATGCAAGGCACTCCCAACCCTGACCATAACAACCTGTATATCGAGAGTCAGCCCGTCAGGCCAGACGCAATCAATCGAGCGCCAGAATCGTTCTTTCGGCAGTCGGCTGGGCTACCTGCATGGGCGACCATTTCAGCTACTCGAAGCACACCGACTGCCGGTTAATATTCCGGCATGACGCTGCTGATTGTCCCCGTGGCTGGACAGACCCCCGATGAACTCCGTGCCCAGGTGGCCGAGGCCATCTCCGACGGCGCGGAGGCCATCGAACTGCGCGTCGATCTGATGGGCGAAATCGCGCCCGACGACCTCCGCGCACTTAGAACCAGCACGCCGGCGGCCATCCCATTCATCCTGACGATCCGATCCGCGGCGGAGGGTGGCGCCTGGGATGGCGACGATGACGAGCGTGTCAGTCGCCTGATCGAACTGGGGCCATTCGTTGACTACATCGACGTGGAACTGTCCCTTTGGCTGCGTTCCGCGAACATCCGCCAGAAGATTGAACTGGCACTGCATCGAGCGGACCAGATCTCCCAGGAGGAGGGCAAGGAAGTCATCGAATTTGCCGCCCGGCGCAAGCTGCTTCTCTCACGCCACGACCTTGTAACCCGCTCAACTTCGCTTCATCGTCACTGGCTGGAAATGGTCGACGAACCGGCCTGCATGGTCCCCAAGCTGGCGTGGCCGGCCCGATCGATCCGCGACAATTTCGAGGCACTTGAACTGATCCACAGCAGCCCGAAGCGACCGATCGTCATCTGCATGGGAACCGACGGGCTCGCCTCCCGCATCCTCGCCAGGAAGTTTGACGCCTTCGGTACGTTCGCCGCCCTTCGCCTGGGCATGGAAACAGCCCCCGGTCAGATACCAGCCGCCGAACTGAAGCGCCGCTATCGTTGGGACAAGATCAACCGCGAGACCGCCGTGTACGGCGTCATCGGCTATCCGGTCGGGCATTCGCTGAGTCCCGTCGTGCACAATACGGCCTTCGATGAGCTGAAGTTCAATGCCGTGTATCTGCCGCTGCCGGTCACGCCGAGCTACGAGGCCTTCAAGGCATTCATGGTTGAAGTGCTCGCCCGGCCGTGGCTCGACTTCCGCGGTTTCTCCGTCACGCTGCCGCACAAGGAAAATGCCCTGCGATTCATTCGGGAAGCCGGCGGGGCCATCGAGAAGGACGCCGAATGGCTCGGCGCGATCAACACGATTTGCCTTGGCAGGGACGGCAAACTCCTCGGCACGAACACGGATTATCCGGCAGCAAGGTTATGCCTGCGTGAGGCGCTACCCGGACTCGAGTCCGTACCGCACCCGGCGAAGGCCCTCGTGCTGGGGGCCGGCGGCATTGCCCGAGCCGTCGTGGCCGCACTGGTCGACATCCAGTTGCACGTCACGATATGTAACCGCACGCCGGATCGGGCCATTGTGCTGGCACAGACCTTCGGCTGCGAACACCGCCCCTGGGAGGAGCGCGCCCGACTCGATGCCAACCTCATCGTGAACTGCACAAGCGTCGGCCTCGCACCGGATTCGTCCGTCTCCCCGCTGCCGGCGGAAGCACTGCGAGCCGGTCAATTCGTCTTCGATACCGTCTATCGACCCCTGGAAACCCGTCTTCTCAGGGACGCACGCGCGGCCGGCTGTCATGTGCTCGACGGCCTGACACTCTTTCTTTATCAGGCGCAGGCACAGCTTCGGCACTGGACCGGGCGAACAGTATCAATCGAACTGCTGCGCGGGGCGGCAGTTGAGGCCCTGTGAAATCCGTTGACGGAAAAGGCCATTTGACCATTCGCAGGATTGCCTTCAAGATGCGTATGTGAGATGGATCGGTTCAGGATTCGACAGGCGGCCGAGTACCGCATAAAAGCGTCCCTGCGACCCCCGGGAGCGGCCTGATGTAGGCGTCCGGGCGGTTTGTCGCGGGTGGAGAGAGACGGAACTAATCGTTAAGCGGGGACGACCAGCAAGCGTATGGACCTGCTGTTTTGCTCAGATATTCATGGTGAGGACGCCCACTTCGCCCGACTGGTGACGGTCGCGGCGCAGGCGAGACCCGATGTCATCATCCTCGGCGGCGACATGCTGCCGGACGACTCGGCCCTCGACCGGAAGAAGATGGGCCATGGCCAGCCGGCCTACGTGCGCGAGACGTTTCGCAACCACATCACCTCCCTTCGCGATTCTTCCGGCTGCCGTGAAATCCTCACCATATTCGGCAACCATGACTGGGGCAGCAGCGTCACCGCGATGAAGCAGCTCGAATCGGACGGCCTGGTCCGCATCCTCGATCTGGACCATCCCTACTGCGTCGGCGGTGTCAGCTTTCTCGGCTATTCCTGCACGCCGCCCACGCCGTGGTATGTGAAGGATTTTGAGCGGCTCGATGTTCCGGGAGATGCGCCGCCGCTTCTGGGTGGCGCCCGCTGGGATGCGCGTTTCTCCAGACCCTCGCAGCAAAGCTCCGGCTTCCTGTTCAACAGCGTCAAGACCATGCAGGAGGAACTCTCCACGTTGAAGCCGCCAGCGCCGCCGTGGGTCTTCGTCGCCCACGCACCGCCCTACATGAGCAAGCTCGATCGCTATTACGGCGATCAGTCGTGGGGGTCGAAGGCCGTTCGCGCGGCCATCGAGAAGCATCAGCCCATGCTCTCGCTCCACGGACACATCCACGAATCACCGGAAGTTTCCGGCTCCTGCCAGGACACGATCGGCGCAACGATCGCGGTGAATCCCGGGCAAAGTCGATCCATTCTGCTCTATGCGACGATTAAGCTCGACGCAAAGGTCGGTAAGGTGTTGGAAGTCAACCAGGGACGGGCTTCGTGAATCTGATCCTCGTGGGCTATCGCGGCTGCGGCAAGACAACGGTCGGCGAGATCCTGGCTCGCAAGATGGGCTGGCAATTCGTCGATCTCGACGACCTCATCGCACGCAAGGCCGGTAAGACCATCGCCGAGATCTTCGCAACCGAAGGGGAAGAGGGTTTCCGCCGTCGCGAGCGTGAGGCCTGCGAACAGTTGCGAAAATCCAAAAACCAGGTGATTGCACTGGGCGGCGGCACGCTCATGGACCCCGAGGCGCGAGCCCTGATCAAGCGTGTCGGCAAGGTCGTCTGGCTCCGGGCGCCGGCGGCTGTGCTCTGGTCGCGGATCAGTAAGGACGCTTCCAGCGCAGCCAACCGTCCGAACTTGACAGCCGAGGGGGGTCTCCCCGAAGTGGAGAAACTCCTCATGCAACGCGAACCCATTTACCAGTCGGCGGCTGTCCACATCGTCGAAAGTGTTACGGACACGCCGGAGATGATCGCCGAAGCCATCGAGATGTGGTTCGGGGCGAACGATTCCGAGGCCGGCTGACGCTCAACGGCGCGACAGGAGGCAGGCACCGCGGTGGGCACGAGCTGGCTTCTGGTCGTCGTCATCGCACTGTTCGGTGCGATCGTCGGCAGCTTTCTGAACGTCGTCATCTATCGCCTTCCCCGAGGCATGTCCATCCGACAGCCGGCGCGTTCCTTCTGCCCACATTGCCGAAGCAGTATCCACTGGTCGCACAACGTACCCATTGTCGGCTGGCTGCGCCTGCGCGGAAGGTGCAATACCTGCGGCACTCCGATCGCCGCCCGATACCCGCTCGTCGAAGCCGTGACCGCAGTGACCTGTTTGTTTGTCTGGGATCGCTTCTTCGTCGCTCGACCGATTGATACGCCCGCCACCCTCGCAGCGCAGCTACCGCTCCTGATCGCCGCTTTCGGCCTGTTCGCGTCGCTGATCGCTTCCGCCGTGATCGACATCGAAACGTACACGGTCGACATCCGGGTATGCATCTTCGCCATGATCCTCGGCGTTCTCGCCTTTGCGACGGCCGGATTGCCAAGTGACGATCTCGCTCCGTCCGCTACCATCGTCGGCGCGCCGCTGCCACCGATGCTCTGCCTGATCGGCGCCGCCATGGGTCTCACCTGGCTGGCAACCTGGTTCATCGTTTCGCGATTGTTTCCCGCAACGCATTCAGAACACGACGCCACGTCATCGACGGAAGAAACCGTGGAAGCAGAATCGGTTGTTGAAAGCACGCCGGAGGGCACCGAACAGCGGGCTGCACCGCCTACTCGTCTGATGCATACAGCCATTCTGGCGCTCTTGTTGATCGTCATCGCTCATGCCGCCTGGCTGATCTTTGCATCGGACCGACCCGCTGACCTGCCGCTGCAAGCGGATGCCATAAGGTCGATACTCGTCTGCGGACTTATGTTCTTCCTGCTCATCCTCGCCGGACTCGTGCCGCGGGAAGTCGACGACGAAGTGTACGAGGAGATCGTCCAGAACAGGTCACAGGCCCGGACAGTCGCCGCGCGGGAGGCCGCCTGGCTCGCCCCCGCCCTCGTCGTGGGGATTATCCTGTTGGTCTGGCTGCGACGAGCGGACTTCCTCGGATTCACCTGGCACGAAGCATTGGATAAGCTCGCAATCTTCGTTCCCGCTTCCAGCCACGTCGCCGGGGCCTTGTCCGCCGTCGGAGCCATGATCTGGGCCGCGGCCATCGGCTGGACGGTTCGAATCCTCGGGACGTTCGCTTTTGGCAAGGAGGCCTACGGCACCGGGGACATCTACCTCATGGCGGCGATCGGGGCCTGTGCCGGTATCTGGAATTGCTTCTTCGGGTTTTTCGCCGCGGCCTTGCTCGCGCTCCTTGGCACCTTCGTCTTGATGTTCCGCAAGCGAAGCCGGGCGATTCCATTTGGACCTTGGCTGGCGCTCGGCTCGCTTTGTGCCCTGCCCGCCGAATCCTGGCTGTTGCGATTTTTCCGACCGACCGGTGAAATGCTATGGTCGCTCATGTGCGGCAAAACTTTCTGACGCGAAACGGAGACCGGCACTTGGCTTCTGGTATCAGGCAATTTCTTGTTTATGCGAAAGTTACGATCATGGCCACCGCCTTTATAGGCGCCGCTCTGATTGTCTTCATGAACCGCAACAACCGAACCAGTTTCTGGGCTGGAAAGACCTATGAGGATGTTCCCACCCTCTGGCTCATGCTGCTGACTGCCATCGTTTCCGTGCTCGTCTTCTGGTTGCTTTCCAAGGTACGACGCGTCTGGCGGGAGCTGGCCGAGATTCGGGCACAGAAACAGCAGGCCGCGCTCAATGCCGAGAGCGAGAAGCGTCGTCAGGAACTCGAACAGCAGGAACGTCGAATCGACGAGAAATTGAAAAAAGCCCTCGATGACGAGAAATCACAGGCCTGAACGATCTCACGTTCTCAGCTCGCTCCTCGCGTATTGGTGCTGCCATCAAACCCGCCGACTTTCCTCGCGTAACAATTGTGCATAACCCGTTGACGCCTGCCACGGGCTGTGGTATAGCCATAGGCGCAAAATCTGCCTGACAGGTTTGTCAGGCCGACAACATGTGTCGCGTAGTTCAACCATTGGAGGAACGAATCATGACAGGGATGTTTCGCCCACGCGCCATCCGCCTTTGCCTAACGCTCATCGCCGTTGCCATCTTTGCCCCCGGCTGCGGTCCCGATGCCAAACAACAAAAGATTGATGATCTGACTGCGGAAAACGAGCAGATGCGCCGCGATCTGGAAGATCGAGATCGCCGCCTCAACGACCTGATGGTCCGCGACGGTGACTCGCAATCCACGATTGACGCGTTGAATCAGGAGCTCGCCAAGCTCCGCGCCAACCGCGGTAAGGAAGGCGAGTGGGTCACCATGCCGAGCTTCGACATGATCAGCGTTCCCGGCTCGGTCCTCTTTGACTCCGGCAAGGCCGAGTTGACGGCCCAGGGCCGGGCGAAACTGGCGCAGATCGCATCCGACATCCGCTCGCGCTACAACGATCGCGATATCTATGTCTTCGGTCACACCGATGACGAACCCATCCGCAAAAGCAAGTGGAAAGACAACTGGGAGCTCGGCGCCAACCGGTCGCTCACGGTCATTCGCGCCCTGCGCGATCTGGGTATTTCCAACGAATACCTCGTGCAGGCCAACTGCAGCCAGTACCGCCCGAAGGTACCGAACTCGAATGCCAAGAATAAGTCGACCAATCGCCGCGTGGAGTTCTACGCCGTCAAGCGCGGCGGCGCGAATATCGACGCGACCTCGACGGCCATCCGCGAGTACAGCGACGAGTAATTTCCAGCGTCGCCGGCCTCCGGATCGGCCTGACCCGACAACGAACAAAAGCCCCGGGCAAGGTCTGCCTGGGGCTTTTTCATGAAGCGAGTTCCGAGGCAAGCATGATCGCCATCGTCGATTATGAAACCAGTCACGCCGCAGAAGTCCGTGCGGCATTCGAGTCGGTCGGCGTGACTGCTACGATTGCCGGAGCCATCGAGCAGCTCGATCGTGCCTCTAAGATCGTGCTCCCCCCGACGGCTACCTTCTCGCGCGCGGTGCGAAGCATTCGCGATCGCGGGCTGGTACCGCCGCTGATGCGGGCTGTCGACCAGGGCCGGCCGATCCTCGGCATCGGCCATGGTCTGCATCTGCTCTTCGATGTCAGCTACGAAGAGGGCCAGCATACCGGACTCGGCGTCATCCCGGGCAAAGTAACGCGTTTCGACTTTGGCGATCACCCGGTTCGATTGAGTGTGCCCACTTCTCACCAGGGCTTCAGCAGTGTGCACTGGTCACAGCCGTGCACTCTTTTCAATGGAATCACGTCCGGTTCGAGCTTCTACTTCGATCACCGTTTCTATGCCGATCCGCTCGACCCGCGAATCATCTCCGCGATTGCCCATCACGGCATTGATTTCTCCGCCGCTGTCGTCCAGGGCTCCATTGCCGGCTTGCAGTTTCTCCCGCATCTCTCCGAGGAGGCCGGCCGCCAGATACTGCGCAATTTTGCGAAGATGTAAGGGATTACCTGCCGCTGCGCCACTGGATTCTCAACACATTTTCAGCCGCAGCAGCTCCAGCGTGCGATCAATTTCCGCCCGCGTTGTCGGCCGACCGATGCTGAATCGCACCGCGCCGATTGCACGGTCGCGCGAAAGGCCCATCGCCATCAACACGGCCGAGGGCTTCGCGTCGCCCGCGTGGCACGCCGCTCCCGTCGAGGCATGAATTTCACCGAGCTTGGCCAGCACCTCGCCACCGACAATACCGATGAAGCTCACATGCAGCGTGCCCGGCAGGCGCAGCGTCGGATGACCGTTGAGTGCCACCCGTTCACCCAGCATCCCTGATAATCCGGCCCAGAAGTGATCCCGTAGGTCGCAGATGCATGGGTCTGTGAGATGGACTGCCGCCAACTCTGCCGCCTTTCCCAATCCCACGGCCATGCTCACGTTTTCGGTGCCGCCGCGCCGTCCTCCTTCCTGTGAGGCGCCATGAATCAGCGGCTCCAGTGCGACGCCCTGGCGAATGTACAACGCTCCGATCCCCTTCGGCGCGTACATCTTGTGACCCGCGATCGATACCAGATCCGCATTCATCGCCTGCACGTTTACCGGTATCTTGCCCACAGACTGAGCCGCATCGACATGAAAGCACACGCCTGCCTCGCGCGCGATCCGCCCCAGTTCTTCGATGGGCTCGATCGTCCCCACTTCGTTCTGCGCGTGCATCGCACTGATCAGAAACGTGTCCTTGCGAAGGGCCCGACGCACGTCGTCCGGATCGACGAGCCCGGTCGAATCCACGCCCACGATGGTGCACGTAAAACCGCGTTGCTGCAGAAAGCGGATCGGTTCTGTTGTTGCCGGGTGCTCCACTGCCGTGGTAACAAGATGGCCTGAACCCGTCGGACGAGCCCACGCCAGGCCCTTGATCGCAAGATTGCTCGCCTCGGTTCCGCCCCCGGTAAAGAGAACTTCCTCCGCCTGCGCACCGATCAATCGGGCAAGCGAATACCGAGCGGTGGACAGCGCCGCTGCTGCCTCTCGCCCGAGGGCATGCCCGCTTGAGGGGTTCCCGAACTTTGCGGCAAGAAACGGCCGCATCGCCTCGAAAACCTCGGGATCGACCGGCGTAGTCGCGTTGTAATCGAGGTAAATCATGGTGCCCCGCTTCTTTGCTTCTGCCGACGATTGTGGCCGTATCTCAGACAATCCTCAATGCGGTTTTGGCCGATCAATAAGATATGAACCTGCCCCTGCATGTCGCCATCGGCCGCCGACTGGTCGGATCGAACCAGCCCGTTTATGTCATCGCCGAGGCCGGCGTCAACCACGACGGCGACATCGAATCCGCGCATCAGCTCATTGAGGCCGCGGCGCAGTCCGGCGCGGATGCCGTCAAGTTTCAGCTCTTTTCCGCGGATCGCCTGGTCGCTGCCGATGCACCGACCTGCGCGTATCAATCCGACCATGTGCCTGATGCCGGCAGCCAGCATGACCTGCTGCGCAAGCTGGAACTGCCCGCAGGATGTCTGGCCGAGCTCAAGTCACATGCCGATCAACTGGAGATCGATTTTCTCGCGACCCCCTTCGGCCTGCCGGAGGTGCATACCCTGGCGAAACTTGGTGTCCCGGCGATCAAGATCGCATCCCCCGACATCGTGAATGTCCCGCTTCTGCGTACCGCGGCAGATACCGGTCTTCCGCTGATCGTATCTACAGGCGCAAGCGAACTCTCCGAAGTGGAGTTCGCTGTAAAGCTGCTGAGAGAGCGACAGGAGCCGGGTCGGCTGATCCTGATGCACTGCGTATCGGCCTACCCGACTCCGGTCGGTGCGGCTCGGTTGCGATGCATCCAGACACTTGCGGAGCGTTTCGATGTGCCGGTGGGCTTCAGCGATCACACAACCAGCGCCGTAGTAAGCGCCCTCGCCGTCTCCGCCGGTTCCGTTCTGCTGGAAAAGCACCTGACGCTGGATCGCCGGCGCAGAGGGCCGGACCACTTCTTCTCACTGGAGCCCGACGACTTCGCTCAGTACGTACAAGCCGCACGCGAAGCCGGCGCTGCTCAGGGCGATGGCCGAATCGTTTGCGATCCGGCACAGGCAGAAGTCCGCCGACTTTCGCGCGGCAGCGTGGTCGCAGCAGTCGATCTTCCGGCCGGTCGCCCTATACGCGAAGATCAGTTGGTCGTCCGACGCCCCGGTGGAGGCATCGACCCACGCCTGTGGGATCGCATTATCGGAAAAAAACCAGCGACCGATATCCGAGCAGGTACGCCGCTGGATTGGGAAATGCTCTCAATGCGGGAAAACCCGACCCCCCCGTCCCTGCAAGTCCCGTCTAATGACGCGACCAATCGCCGTTCCACGGTGGATCGGTCACGCCGGCGCACTCCGATTTAGACCTGAACCACGCACTCTGCGAGACCGATACTAGCACGTGTTCTCAAGCGCCGTCGCCCTTCGCGATGCCGCGATACCCGGGAGGGTCAGCACGGATGTTATCCACGAACTCGCAGACCTCGGCAAACACGGACAAACTCGTTGCCACGGCGGTTGCCGATCTGGGCGAGATCGCCACGCTTCCCGAAGTGACGGTTCGCATTATCAAAATTGTCGAAAATCCAAAATCCACGGCCCGCGATCTGCACGATGTCATCAAGAATGATCCGGCACTCTCGACCCGCCTGCTCAAAGTCGTTAACTCCGCTTTCTACGGTCTGCCCGGTCAGATCGGCAGCGTAGATCGCGCCATCGTGCTGCTCGGTCTCTCGGCGGTGAAGAATATTTCCATTGCCGCGTCGATGACCCATATGTTCAATGCCGGACAGACCACGGAGGGCTTCAGCGGTACCGAAGTCTGGCGGCACAGTGTGGCCGTCGGCGTTGCCTGCCGAATGCTCTCCGCAGCACAGGGCAAGCCCAACGTGGAAGAAAGCTTTCTTACCGGCCTGATCCACGATCTGGGGCTTCTGGTGGAGCGGCAGGTCTTCGGCAAAAAGTTGGGCGAGGTCATTTCCCGCCACCGGGCCGAAGGCGGGGATTTCTGTCAGATCGAGCGGGATGTCATCGGTGCCGACCACCAGGCCTTCGGCATGGCACTGGCCAACAAGTGGCGATTCCCGATGCCCTTGTGCACCGCGATCGGTTACCACCATCGCCCGATGGACCTGGCGGCAGCTAATCGCGAGCTGGGCGTCCTCGTCTATGTCGCGGATGTCCTTGCCTGCCGGGCGCAAATCGGCTTCCATGCCACTGCGGCCCATTCCGATTTCGACGAATCCATGCTTGCGACCCTGAAAGTCGATCCGGGAGCCGTCGAAGAAATCATCAGCAAGCTTCCTGAACAGGTGGCTATTACCGAATCAATCTTCAGGGAATAACGTCAGCCCCAACAGCCCGCATCCCCCCGCCGCAACCTGTCCAACTTATACTTTCTGATTTCGAATTCGCAGGAATCAGTTAGAATGGCTGCCTGCTGTTCATCTTCCGGAGGTAGCCATGCAGTTTTCCACGCGCGCCATTCATGTCGGACAAGAGGCGGACCCTGCGACCGGGGCCACGATCGTCCCGATCTACCAGACATCCACCTACACCCAGGAAGGCATCGGACGCCACAAAGGGTTTGAGTATTCCCGCACCGGGAACCCCACACGGGCGGCGCTCGAAGCGTGTCTTGCCTCGCTGGAAAACGGCAAACACGGTCTGGCCTTTTCGAGCGGCACGGCCGCCAGCGCCGCGGTGATGAACCTGCTCTCATCCGGCGATCATGTCGTCTGCGCCGATGACGTTTACGGTGGGACGTATCGGCTCTTTGAGCTGGTCCTCAAGCGATACGGCATCGAGTACTCGTGGGTGGACATGACGAACGAGGAGAATGTCCGCGAGGCGATCCGCCCGAATACGAAGATGCTCTGGCTGGAGACGCCGACAAATCCGTTGCTCTCAGTGGTAGATATCGCCGCATTGGCGGAAATCGGCCGCAAGGCGAAGCTCATCACGGTCGTCGATAACACGTTCGCCAGCCCGTACCTCCAGCAGCCGCTCGATCTCGGCGCGGACATCGTCGTCCACAGCACGACGAAATATCTCGGCGGACACAGCGATGTGGTCGGCGGCGCCGTCGTTACCAGCAACGAGCAGTACTATACGACGATCAAGTATCATCAGAACGCAGTCGGCGGTGTGCCCGGTGCGTTTGATTCCTGGCTGGTCCTTCGCGGTGCGAAGACGCTGGCCGTCCGCATGAAGGCCCACTGCGAGAATGCGATGCAGATTGCCCACTGGTTGGAGAAGTGCGACGCCGTCGAGAAGGTGATCTACCCCGGCCTTGCATCGCATCGTCAGCACGCGCTGGCTAAGCGGCAGATGCGCGATTTCGGCGGCATGGTCTCCTTCGTCATCAGGGGCGGCGCTGAAGCAGCAAAGAAGGTCGCCTGCCGCACAAAGCTCTTTTCACTGGCGGAGAGTCTCGGCGGCGTGGAAAGTCTCATCGGCCACCCGGCGACGATGACACATGCCAGCATCCCGAAAGATCAGCGCGAAGCCCGCGGCATCACGGATGGCCTTCTGCGACTGTCCGTCGGCATTGAAGACGCGGCAGACTTGATCGCGGACCTGGAGCACGCTTTCGCAGCGGTAAAGAGTGAGAGGCCAGTGCACGCAGGTGTGTAAAAACGCAAGGCCGAGTTGGCGTTCCGGTAAACACCAACCCGGCCTCACGTTGCAAGAGAATAGACGGAGCTTGTTAGCTCCCGAGCAGACACCGCTGGAGTCGTTCCGCCTGCAGTAGCGGATCTCCAGTGGGGTCTTGCATGCGGTCCAGGAATGCCTGAATGTCCTTGCCGTCCACCACGCCGTCGCCGTTGTAATCGCATTCCAACTGCGTCGAGTCCGTCGTCACAGACTCGGCATCCGCGAGAACTTCGCGATGCTCGGACAGGGTGGCGGTCAGGACGTCCTTCGACGAATCCTGCACCGCGCGGTTTCCAAAGAGGCCCGGCCCCACGAAAACAACAGCCACGGCGGCAGCGGCCGCGAGCGGCAGCGCCACGCGAATCCATCGCATGCTGCCGGCCAGACCCGAAGCCGGGCGAGCGGCAACCTGCCACGGATACGACTTTGCCTTCCCTGAAAAACCACCCTCGCGCCGGGCCTGACCCAGCGAACTTAGCATGGCTTCCAGAGAACGGTCGTGGAGACGCATAAGACCTACCTCACAGACTTATTGCGATTCGGCGGGGTCTTGCGCAGAAAAAATCCGCGAAATTTCATACCCCTGGGAAGTCATGCACTTCCGCAGACGGTCCATAATTGCCGGAATCGTCGTGGTCCGCAGCGTCGACTCTGAGATGCTTACTTCTTGCGCCACAACACGTAATGGCTTATCATCAAAGAAACGTAGTCGCACAATCGTTGCATCTACGTCCGATAACTTAGATACGCACCGATTAAGCGCACTCAACAGCTCTGCCTCGGAGGCGACCGACTCCGGGTCGATTTCGTCCAAGTCTTCCACCGATTTCGACATGCCGCTGGAGAGGGTCAGGGGCGACTTGCGGCACTGTTCTCGATAGACGTTCTGCACGATCCCGGCCATCCATACGAGAAACGGCCGGGCAGGATCGTAGGATGTCCTGGCGGCAAAGGCCCGGCACCATGATTCATTCACGATCTCGTCGAGCCAGTCGGGACGATGTGAAACGCGCCACGCCGCGAGACGTACCCGCTCCTGATAGAGTTCGTAGAGACGTGCGAAAGCCGAATCGTCACCGGCCTGTACGGCCTTGAGAAGCTCATTTTCCGATGGCAGGGCCATTCAGACACGAATCCCCGACAGATGTCCACGCCGCTGCCTTCGCAGCTGAAAGCCGGATTATGCGGCAATCGCCCCGCGACACAAACTGCCCTCTGAAAGGCACGATTCCTGACAAAATCAGCTCCTCCATGCTGCGCGGCACGCCTTTTGCCCTTTCAACGAGAGTCGCTAAACTGCCCAAACCATCCCTTGGCGCGGGTTGAGGGATGATCGGACGTCGGCGAAGCAGTTCGGCAGTGCATGAATCGCGCGGTCCATGCACGCCGCGGCAGGTGCTTCGAATTCCCGGCCGCCGAACCCCAACCATTCCGACGTGAGGCGCGGATGAAGATCGCAGTCCCCAAGGCCACCCTCGAAGGAGAACGACGAGTCTCCCTGGTGCCCGAAACGTGTACGCGGCTCAAGAAGCTTGGGCTGGATGTGCTCATCGAGGCCGGCGCCGGATACTCAGCGGGCTTTCCCGATGAAGAGTACGAAGCAGTCGGTGCTCGTGTCGTCGGCAGCGCCGAAGCTCTTTTCGGCGAGACAGACCTGCTTGTTCAGGTGCACCCGCCGACGGAAACAGACCTCTCACGGATCAGGCCCGGCACCACGCTGTTCGCGATTCTCAACCCGCTGACGCGCCACGATCTTGTCCGCCGACTCGCTCAGCAGAATGTGACCTCGCTGGCGATGGACATGATGCCACGCATCAGCCGGGCCCAGAAGATGGACGTGCTCAGTTCGCAAAGTACGGTCGCCGGATACAAGGCCGTGCTGCTGGCCGCAGTGGAAATCGGCAAGATGTTCCCGCTGCTGATGACCGCCGCGGGAACGATCACGCCGGTCAAGGTGCTGGTGCTCGGCGCCGGTGTCGCCGGCTTGCAGGCCATCGCCACGGCGCGACGACTCGGCGCTGTCGTTGAGGCATTTGACGTTCGACCGGCGGTCAAAGAACAGGTGCAGAGTCTCGGCGCGAAGTTCGTCGAGGTGGAGGCCCCCGCCGAAGACGCCGAGGACAAGGGCGGCTACGCAAAGGAGATGTCCGAGGCCTACAAGCAGAGGCAGAAAGAGGCGATTGCCCGTCACGTGAAGGAGGCCGACGTCGCGATTTCCACGGCCCTGATTCCCGGCAAGCCGGCCCCCGTGCTCATTACAACTGAAATGGTCTCCGCGATGCGACCGGGCTCCGTGGTCATCGATCTGGCCGCCGAAGCGGGCGGAAACTGCGAATTAACCCGACCTGATGAACGCGTCGAACATCGCGGCGTGCTGATTCTCGGCCCGCGTAATCTTCCGGCAACAATCCCCTACCACGCCAGCCAGATGTATTCACGCAATATCGCCTCCTTCCTACAGGACCTGGTCAAGGCCGGCGAATTGAAGCTGAGTATGGAGGATGAATGCGTGGCAGGCACGCTGATCACTCAGAACGGGCAGATCGTGCATCCGCGGATCAAGGAGCTAATCGGAGCTTGAGTCATGAATATGATGCTGTTTGCCAATCTGCTTCTTGCTGATTCGTCCGCCGTGGAGGCGATGTCCCCCGCAGCGATGTTCGTCATTGCATTGACCGTCTTTGTCCTGGCGACGTTCGTCGGTTTTGAGGTCATCACCAAGGTGCCGCCGACGCTGCACACACCGCTGATGTCCGGCTCCAATGCCATCAGTGGAATCACCATCATCGGCGCAATCCTCGTCGCCGGTCTGAAGCTCAACTGGCTGACCGCCGCACTGGGCGTACTGGCGATCGGCTTCGCCATGACCAACGTGGTGGGCGGCTTCCTCGTCACCCATCGCATGCTGGGCATGTTCAAGAAGAAGGATTAGACCGTTGTCACAGGACCTTACCAATCTCGTCTATCTCGCCGCCGCGGCCCTCTTTATCTTTGCCCTGAAGCGTCTCAGCCATCCACGGACGGCACTTCGCGGCAACATGATGGGTGCATTCGGTATGCTCCTGGCCATTGCCGTCACCCTGCTCGTGGCCATCCGCGATGAAGACATCTCCGGCACGGGTTACTGGCTGATCGGCATCGGCCTGAGCATCGGCCTGATCGCCGGTACCCTGCTGGCCCTCCGCGTCCCGATGACCGGCATGCCGCAGATGGTTGGTCTGCTCAACGGTTTTGGCGGCGGCGCATCGCTGCTCGTAGCTTCTTCGGAACTCGTATCAAAGATGCCCGAAATGCGCGAGGCCCTCGCCGCCGGCACCATCAGCCAGACGATCTACTTCTTCGTCGGTTCCACCATGGCCGCCGGCGTCATCGGCGCGATCACCTTTTTCGGTAGTCTTGTCGCCGCCGGCAAGCTGCAGGAACTCAAGTGGGTCCCTAACGGCAACATCATTCCCGGCCAGCAGGTCGTGAACTTCCTGCTGCTCGCACTGATCATCGCCGGCGCGGCATGGGGAACATACGAACTCAAGATGGTCTGGATCTATTGGATCATCATCATTCTCGCCGCCGTCGTCGGCGTCATGATCACCACGCCCATCGGAGGTGCCGACATGCCGGTGGTGATTTGTCTGCTGAATTCCTACTCCGGTCTGGCGGCCGCCGCGACCGGCTTCGTGCTCAACAACAACGGGTTGATCATCGCTGGATCGCTCGTCGGCTCATCCGGCCTGATTCTCTGCCAGATCATGTGCAAGGCGATGAACCGCCCGCTGACGAACGTTCTTTTCGGCAAGCTCGCGCCGGCCGAGGGCTCGGCGACGGCTGACGAGGTTTATGCCGGCAAGGTCAAGTCTGCCAGCGCCGACGAAATCGGCATGCTGCTTGAGACAGCGCGGCGCGTCGTGATCGTTCCCGGTTATGGAATGGCCGTGTCACAAGCACAGCATGCGGTGCGCGACCTGGCCAGCGCCCTGGAGGCCCGCGGCGCCGAAGTTGAGTACGGGATTCATCCCGTCGCCGGCCGCATGCCCGGACACATGAACGTGCTCCTGGCCGAGGCGAACATTCCATACGACAAGGTAAAGGAGATGGACGAGATCAATCCCACGTTCGAGCAGACAGACGTGGCCATTGTCATCGGCGCCAATGACGTGGTGAATCCCGTCGCCCGAACCGATCCGAAATCGCCGATCGCCGGCATGCCGATCCTTGATGTGGACAAGGCGCGGACGGTCGTCGTGGTGAAGCGCAGTCTGAGCCCCGGCTTTGCCGGCATTCCGAACCCGCTCTTTGCCGCGGACAACGCCCTGATGTACTTCGGCGACGGAAAGAAAGCGATTCTCGACCTCGTCGCAGCGATCAAGCAGGCGTCGTGAGGATGGGTGCGCGCGGCAGAGCCGGCCTCGCGCGACAGGTGCCACGGCCTTCTGGTCGCAGCCGCGGCGACCCGTGGAGCGCTCGACAAGCGAAGATTCGCTTCTCCACGACTCGGTGCAGCGTGTCACAAACCGCATACTACTGGGACGCCGTCTCGCTCGAACACGATACCGGCATGCACGTTGAATCCATCGCTCGCGCCGAGCGGCTGAGTCCGGACCATATCCGCCGACTGCTGATCGATCTGAATGCCCGACCGCTCATCGAGCACGACGAGGAACGCTGGATTGCACGCGTGCACTCAAAAACGTATCGAGACTGGGTAACGGAATCGTGCCGCACAGGCCGCCGGTTGCTGGATCAGGGTGATACGGTCGTCTGCCCGAGAAGTTATGACGCGGCGCTGGGATCGGTCCGTGCAGCGCTGACGGCGTGCGACGCGGTCATGGCCGGCGGAGAAGTAGCGAGCGCTTTCTGTGCCATGCGGCCGCCCGGACACCACGCCCTGCCGGGCTCAGCAATGGGCTTTTGCCTCTTCGCGAACATCTCCGTCGCGGCGAAGTATCTTCAGGAACATCATCGCATCGGGCGCATCGCCATCATCGATTGGGACGTACACCACGGCAACGGCACGCAAGCAATCTTCTACGAGGACCCTACAGTCTTCTTCGTGTCCCTGCATCAGCATCCGCTCTGGCCGGGTACGGGTATGGCCGACGAGCGCGGATCCGGCGACGGCCGCGGCTTTACACTGAACATTCCCATCGCACCGGCAACGTCGGAGATGGTTTATCTCGATGTGTTCCGAACGCAGGTGGTCCCGGCGGTACGAAACTTCAAGCCGGAGTTCGTGCTGATTTCCGCGGGATTCGACGCTCACCGCGACGATCCCCTCGGTGGTTTGATGCTGACGGAGCAGGGATTTGCTTCACTGACGCGCGAGGTTCGGCAGATCGCCGATGAGTTCGCCGGCGGGCGGATCGTCAGTCTGCTCGAAGGCGGCTACAACCTGTCAGCACTTGAAGCGAGCGTTGCGGCGCACGTCCGTGCGCTGGCAGCCGCACATTGAATATCGCTTCGGAGAGGGCAACGACCGGCATTACTCCCGACGCGCGCTGATAATAATCACATCGTTGACCGGTTGATCATTCTGGAGCGGGACAGCCGCGATCGCATCAACGACGTCCATTCCTTCGATGACATTGGCAAAGACCGTAAAGCCGCCGTTCTGATTGTCGAGATTCGCGGAGTTGTCGGCGAGATTCACAAAGAACTGGCTGGTCGCCGAATCCGGATCGCCGCCGAGCTTGGCCATGGCTACCGTGGCCCGAACGTTGCTGCGAAGCGGCGAGAACTCATTCTGAATCGGTGGACGCCCCCCGCTCTGCGGAATGTTGCCCGGCAAGAAGCCGCCGCCCTGCACGACGAAATTCGGCACCACACGGTGGAAAATCGTCCCATCATAGAATCGATCCTCGACATATTGCAGGAAATTGGACGTCGTGATCGGAGCATCATCCACCAGTTGGAAGAGAATCTCACCGAGATTCGTCGTCAGTCGGACGAGGTTGCGCGTCACGACTCGGAATCCGTTGGTCAGCGTCGTCACACCGCCGAGCGGATTGTCGACCAGCACGTCATAGTCGCCCGGGTCCGCGCCCGTGAGATTGAACGTCGCCCGAACCGTCTGTGCATTGATCACCAGAACAGAGAGTGCATCAATGACCTTGGCGCCGCGGCGCAGTTGCACTGTCGCTCCGACTTCGAAATTCTCTCCTTCGAGCGTCAGCTCCAGCGAGGGCGTATCCACTTCGCCGTTTACCGGCGTCACTTCGCGAAGGAACGGCTCGATTCCCGTCAGTTGGACCTGCCGCGTCGTCGTTCGCGACTGCCCCAGGTTGTCTGTCACGGTGAGCTGAACGTTATACGTGCCCGGTACGGCATATTGATGGGTCACGATAGACCCGAAGGCCTGCGGACTGTTATCGCCGAAGTTCCATCGAAACTGAGTGATCGACCCGTCAGGATCCGAGCTGGCGCTGGCATCGAAACGCACCGACAACTGGTCATTGCCGATGATCTGGAAGCTGAACTCCGCCGTGGGTAGCAGGTTGATCAGAATCGTCCGTGTGGCCGTGCCGATCGCCCCACGATCATCGGTCACGGTGAGCAGCACGACGAACACTCCGCTTGTCGTGTAGGTATGCTCTACGATCGAACCTTCGCCGCCGGTGCCGTCGCCGAAATCCCATTTGAAGCTTTCGATCACGCCGTCAGGATCGCGGCTGCCCGTGGCTCGGAAGCGCTTTCCGCCGCTGATAGGTGACCCGCCCGAAGCCGTCAGGTCCTGGATCACGATCTCAGCGATCGGCGCCTGGTTCGGGCCGAGCACGGTGACCGGAAGCTCACCCGTGCCGATGAGCTGAGCCGGAAGATTGTTCACATAATCCGGAGCGTTAAAGAGATGGACTTTCACGGTGAACGTGCCGGAACGACTGAATCGATGCGTGACTTGTCGGCCGTTTGCCGTCGGCAGATACGCCGCTACGCCGCCGTCGCCGAAGTCCCATGTAATGTGTTGCGTGCCGGGATGCCGACGCAGATCAACCTGAAACGTGCGGTCGAACGTGTTTTGAGAAGCACCTACGGGAATGATGATCGGCGGAGTGGACGAGGCGGACGCCTGGCCGGAACCGAGCTGCGCGCAGCCGTCGGAGTTCATGCCCATGAAGACACAAAGCGCGCCGAGAATACATACAACTGTGAAATGCCTCATCACAAGTCCCCTGGCATGGCTCGGGCCGCTGCGAGCGCCGAGTTTCGGGGCCGTGCCTACCCCCCTCGTCGATGTGGCCGTGTGCGTCATTCTATGCCGGGCCTCGCTTATCGTCCTGCAAGACGGCACGAACCAAACAACGACGTCCATCGCCTCGAGCAATCGCTCCACATGCAGCAGCCGTTATCGGAACTACCCGTCCCTGGGTAGTCCATCGAATGATCGGACGGATCAGCCCACGACTGCGGTTATGACGAACAACGAAGACACGGTCGTTGGAGATTTGAACGAAACTTACGTTGCCCGGAATTGGGTAACTCGGCACATCGGCTATAGCATCGGGTGGTAAGAATCACCCACACTCTGCCTTATCGAGCCCAATCGAAGGCAACTCGAGTACAACCTATTAGACCATAACTTCTTCAAATTAAATGTCTTACGAATTAAGTGAGGTGTTTGCGAGCGTGACTTGGTCGCGCTGGCATGACCGTTGCTTTACCCAATTCCGACGAGCAATCGATGCTCGATGAGATTACCCCGGGAAGGACAACAATCCTCCCGGCTCAAACGTGCCAGACCCAGTAATGGGTCGGTTGTGTAAGGGATGGACCTGAGTGCGAGGCGGGTCCATCCCGTTTTTTTGCGCTATTCGAATTCTAACAGGGGCTGGCACGAAACAGACGGCTGGAAACGCCGTTGGGGGCCACTCGAACTGAAACCCGACAGCCGCACTGCGGACAACGGCCGTCGTATTTCCGGTCATCTGCACGACGATAGACTCGGGCGTAGATTCCGCAGCATTCGAACAGGATCCCGATCCACAGGCGTGCACCACTCGGCTGCCCTGAGGACGCGACCTCGAAGTCACCGTCGGGTGTTGAGAGGATATCCAGTCGTGACTCGCGTTCCGGCTGCATCATGCCGAATATCGGCTTGGCGACCGTACCTTTTGAAAGACGTTCTGGTAGCCGCCGGAGACCCTCGCTAACATGGCCGATCCGGCATCGCCCTGTGGACATCGACCATGAGCAACGTCCGAAAGTACCAGTTCGCCGGCTCCATCCTCGCAGGGGACCTTCTGCATCTGTCTGAGGCCATTCGTATCTGCGAGGTGGCCGGGGCAGACCTGCTCCAACTCGACATCTGCGATGGCCATTTCGTGCCGACGATCAGCTTCGGCGAGGAAGTCGTACGCCGCACCTGCCAGGTCAGTAAACTCCCGGTAGAAGTGCATCTGATGGTCAGCCGGCCCGACGACTGGATCCCGCGAATGGCCGGTATGGGCCAGTTTCGTATGATCTTTCATCTGGAGGCGAGTCATCGCGCTGCAGGGGTCGTGCAGGCCATCACGCGCAGCGGCATGGAGGCGGGCCTCGCCATTAATCCCGAGACGCCGACCTCGGCCGTCGAACCACTGCTGCCATACGTGCACAATATCTGTCTCATGGGTATCGCGCCGGGCTTCGCAGGTCAGAAGCTCATGGACACCACGTATCGCCGTGTCGCCGATGTCAGGGCACTGATCGAAAAATCTCCCTCTTCCGCGACGATTACCGTGGATGGCGGCGTAAAAGCTGACAACGCCGCACAGCTCATCGAGGCCGGCGCGGATATCCTCGTGGTCTCCTCCGGGATTTTTCAGCACCCCCGGCCGGAAGCCAGTCTGAAGGAAATCCGCACCGCCATCACCGGTGCATCCTGATGCGCCTCTCTTTTACGCACTACCTGCTGCTTTTGCTGGCGGGCTGCAGCACGAGCCAGACTCACGCGCCCGATCGTGACCGTCGCAACGACGCGGTGAGGTCGTATCGATGCTTGTTTATTTCACAGGCGCCGGTGATCGACGGTCGGCTCGATGACCCCGCGTGGCAGTCTGCACCGTGGACGGAGGACTTCGTCGATATCGAAGGAGATCGCAAGCCACGGCCGAAGTATCGCACGCGAGCAAAGATGCGCTGGGACAAACAGGCGCTGTATATCGCCGCTGAACTGGAAGAGCCGCACGTCTGGGCGACGCTGTCCCGGCGAGATGAAATCGTCTTTCACGACAACGACTTCGAGATCTTCGTTGATCCGGACTCCGACGGCCTCGATTACGTGGAGATCGAGATCAACGCGCTCAACACCATTTTCGACCTGCTGCTCAAACGCAGCTATCGACAGGGCGGACCGGCCCTGCATGATTACGATATCCCCGGCCTGCGCAGCGCCGTGCACATCGACGGCACCCTGAACGACCCGAGTGATATCGACCGCGGATGGAGCGTCGAGTTCGCCATCCCCTGGCATGCCTTCTTCGGACTGACCAAGTCCTCGCTACCGCCGAACGAGGGTGATATCTGGCGTATCAATTTCTCCCGAGTGCAATGGGCTCACGAGATCGTCGACGGCAAGTATCGGAAGGCGCCTGACCGACGGGAAGATAACTGGGTCTGGTCGCCGCAGGGCGAGATAGACATGCACCTTCCTGAACGCTGGCCGAGCGTCCACTTCGTGACTGTACCCTGAGCAGCTGCAAATCAGCTCGAAGCAGTACCGCTACAATCGAGAAACCTGACATTCACCTGATGCACGCGGTCCGTCGACAGCAGCGACGTGAGCAGGATCCGCATCGTGTGGAAGGCGTGCATGTCGATGACATGGCCGGTGGCGTCATGCGGGCCGAAGGCAAACCAGCGTTCGACGAAATGATCCGGCTCGCGGACAAAGACGCATACCTCGCCGTCTTCAAAGCGCCAGCCGTCCCACCTGAACTCTCGCTCCAGAAGGAAGGTGCGTCCCTTGATGCGGCCGTGGATTCGCTGCGGCGACTCGCCCACCTCAATGAAGAAGCCGTCGCGTTTCTCGAAAGCCCGCCACGACGCGTAGCTGCCGAAGAAATTGGGCTTCTTGATGAACGGGCCGTCGTACTCCGGGCAGAAAGTATCGCAGTTTCCGCAGTCGTTGCAGAAGTCGGCGAAGTTAGCAATCTGGGCCTCACGTTCGACAAAGATCTCGCGCGGCGTTCCTGGCAACAATTCTCCGCCGGCCACGACGAAATCAGTGAACGTGACGCGCTGTGATTTCGTTGAATAAAGAAAATTCGCCGCGTTCGGGCAGACCGGCAGGCACTTATCGCAGGTGATGCAATCGAAGGTATCCAGATGGGACTCGATCCGCTTCGGCTCCTTGCGGTTGGCATCGGCGTAATAACGCGGATCGCGGCGGGTCTCGCCGGCAATGATCGAAAGATTTCTCGCGGCGGCGGACCCTTTCATACCTCGTAACTCGTCGTCTGGCGTACCTCCGTTCGGACGTGCCAGTTCGATGTATTCTTCGATCGTCCCCGCACCTGCGCGCTTCATCTCCGCCGCCAGCGTCGTCAGATAGGGTGGCAATCGCCCATACCCGCCGGGTCGCAGCAGGTCCGTGCAGACTGTGACGGGACGGAAGCCGCAGGCGACCATGTTGGCGATGTTCTGCCGATCGACACCGGCACTGAAGGTGAAGAGCAGCTCCGGCCCGACGGCCTTGCGAAACTCCTCGGCGAGTGTCAGCGTGATGACGTGCAGCGGCTGGCCGGAGAGGTATTGAATCTTGTTATCCGGTGTAAAAAACGTGCGATGGTTCTCGACTTCAAGCGTGTTGGAGAACTTCACACCGAAGCCGCGCTTTCGCGAGCTCGCAAGCGTTGTCATGCGACGGCAAAGCTCGACACCTTCGTCGAATTGCAGGCCGCTGGTGTACGCCGTCTGATGGACGCGAAGTTCCGTGTAGCCCATCACGTCGTGCAGCAGGTGCTCCAGACGCTCTTTGCCCAGCATCGGCGGGTTCATCTTCACGACGACATCGCAGTCCAGCTCGTTGATGAGGAAGACGCAAATCTTCTCGATCTCGTCCGCAGGGCAACCGTGGAACGTGGAAAGCGTGATCGTATTCGACAATCGCTTTGGGTAATCCAGATCGCGCAGCTTCGTCAGCTCACGCGGTATCGAAGCACGCAATCGCTCGACTTCCACGCTCGCGTCCTTCATTCGCTCGATGAACGCCCGAACAGGGGCAGAGGAAATGCCTGCCAAGTCGTAGCCAACGCTCATGTCGTAAATCGTCTCGGTTGCGTGCGATGTGATCGGTGAGTCGGGTAGGATTCCGCCGTGCGTCAGCATGTGAATCAACATCGCCCCGGCAACGTATTCCCGCAGGGCTTCGGCGATCCGCAGTTCCTGAGACCACTCGATGTTGTAGCCGATCGTCGTAGCGTCGATGCAGGGCCTGGCGATCTTCAGACGATCGTTGATCTGCACCGTCTTGAGTTCCATGATCCGCGAGCCGGCCAGCCACGACAGTACGAGATTTTGCGACATCTGCGTCTGCGGACCGGCTGCAGGGCCGACCGGCGTACCGGCCTTTCTGCCATGAAACTCAACCGAGAGGTCCGGGCCGCTGAGGTCCGGTGTCCACCATTTGCGCATCGGCAGGTGAAAAATCGCCTGCTCGCGCGCATACTCGTGGCGGATGCGATGGATCAGGTCAGCAAAGGGTGCGGGGACGAGTTCGGCCATCGGGCTTCATTCTAGCGGCCGAAGAGATTTGTTCACGTTCTATTTGGGAGAAGCTTGCTGCAGCTCGGGGTTCTTACTCGCATGATCACGCAGTTCCTTCACCGCGACATCCAGCGTGTTGTAGAGCCGTCGCATGGGACGCGGCTTGTTGCGAATCAGCACGTACTGCGACAAGATCGGCAGCGTGATGCTGGCACAACTGTAGACCACCACATTATTCACATTCGCGTCGGCGATCTTGCCCCAGCTTCGCGCTTCACTCGGCGTCGCCCCGGAGAGGCCGCCCCAGTGCGGTGCATCCGTGGTGAGCTGGATGAAATAATCGTGTCCGCCGCCGGTGTTGTCCTGCAGAATCTGGTGCAGCGTCGGCTGTGTCTGTAGATAAAAGTTCTTTGGGCTGCCGCCGCCGACATGGATGACGCCGTTCTTCTCCGCCGCCCGAACAATGGCTGTCGTCTCGATGATGTCCCGCACCGGGTCGAGCAGGATGGCTTCTCCGAAGAGCTGCGGCACGACCAGATTCATGCCGATCGAGCTATCACCGGGGCTTGACGTATAGATCGGCACGCCGCAATCCTGTGCACAGATCAGCATGGATCGCTCCGGGTGCGGCGCGATCCTGCGAAGCTCCTCGGCGAGTTGAGCATGAAACGTCGCCGTGGAGATCGGGCCGTCGGCACGCAGCTTTGAAGCCGCTTTGAGAATCACTTCGTCCGTGGCCATCAGCGTTTCCTTCTCGCCGATGTAGGTGTCGTAGATCCTCGCAACGCCGACGTCCGCCAGTTCATTGTCGTCGACGTTCCAGTGTCCCTGAGCGACGGGACAATCAAATGCCCGGTGAAGGTCGTGGTAGAGGTTGGCGCCGGTAGAGATGATCCAGTCCACGAATCCGGCGCGCATCAGATCGATCAGAACGCCCTGCATGCCGATGGGCGTCATCGCGCCGCTGAGCGTCAGACCGACCGTCGCGCCTTCGCTCAGCATCCGCGAATAAAGGTGGCAGGCCTCGGCGAGCCGGCGTCCGTTGAAGCCGCTGCCGGCAAAGCATTGGTCAATCATGTCCGCCATGTTTTCATGGCCGCGCAGCTGAATCGGCTCGACCTGTCTGCCGGAAAGCAACTCTGCATGAAGACCTGCGACTTCACTCGCTCCGCCTTGAGTCGCCGTGCGATCAGGCCCGGTGGGCTTTCGCGGCGTTCCACATGGATAAGTATCCTTTGACATCTCACACCTCCGGCGGAGCACGGGTGAACAACAACGCAACCTGGCTTCAGGCAAGCCAAGTTACATGTTCGCAACCGGGGAGGAAAGTCGAGCCTCCTGTGATCGTTGCCGAAGTTTGCAACTCGCTTGCCACTGGGTAAATTGGGTAGAAATACCCACGAACGGTCCCGTGAAACGGCACTCTACGTGACCTCGCTTCCGCACACGGGCCACGGCCTCGGAAATCGTTCACCTAACCGCATGTCCAGAAATAAGATACGGCACCCCAATTTGCTGAGATTCCATGCAGTTGAATCTCATGAGTCTTGATTTTCGGTGGCATTATCGGGTATCATTCCCTGATCGTGAGGGAAGGGAGCGCGCGCAACGTTTGCGCAGCCGCTCTTTCTGTGGAGAGTCCTTAGCCAGGGACGACGGGTGAGAAGAAGGACAACCGGTTTCATTTTCTTCTGCCTGATCGGCGCGCTCGCAGGAGCGCTGTCGCCGACGGTGGCGCGCGCCGGTTCCGTTCTGGACTCACTTCAGTGTGACCCGAAGTTCGTACAGATTCGCACGGCCGTTCTCCAGCCGCAGATCGCCAACTACCCGCAACAGCTTGTTCCGGTTCAGCAGTTCAACCCTGAGAAGGGCACGCTCTGCATGGCCGTCATCCGTGTGACGGCGAATTACGATGCCCTGATCCAGGCCGAAAATCTCAGCGGTTCCAATGCCATCATCACTGCAGGTGGATCGCAGACAATTTATGTTCAACCGCCTGCCTTCGTCGCTCCGCTCCAGACGGACACACAGATCCTGCCGCTTTCGAGTAAGCCGGTCGGCCCCTATGACGGCGTGATTGATTTCGCCGGTCCGAGCAGCGCTTCCTTCACCTACAAGCCGATCAACCCACGAGACATCGTGCTGATCGACAATGTCATTCGTGACAAGAACGACATCGGATTCGACAACTTCACCGGCTTCGGCACTTACAACTTCGGTGTCACCGGTCTGGCGGCTTTCGAGGTCACCAGTAACACAGGTGCCGTGGTCGCCAAGGCCAACCTACGAGTTGGCACGACCATCGAAGTCGAATACCACTACATTCCTGAGCCGGCCTCCCTGGCCCTCCTGCTCCCGGCCCTCCTGCTGGTTCGCCGACGCCGGCGACACCGCTGACCTGAGAGTTACAAGATTCCTCTTTTCTCACTCCCCGCGCCTGATCTGCGCGCAGATCAGATGTGAGATTTGAATATCAGGATAGGGCTCGAGAGACAGACGGAGTCCTGAAACCGCCAAATCTGATGGGTTTCCGGTCGTTTTGTCTCGGCCTCCAAGACCCGGACAAACCAAATCGGACGTATTAATCGTTTTTAATCTCCATTTCACCCGCGTTTCAGACAATCCACACATACTATTTTGATAAATGGGACAGCTCGAAGCTGCGTCGTGATGTCAAGATTGGTTGCTCATGCCTTTGCGGTCAAACCCTGCCACCTATTGATTCCGCTGGAACGGCCACAGGACGAATAGCCAGGTTCAGTGCTCAGGCACGGCAAATATACGCAGCACACGAGCGATGCCCGACAGGAGTCCCCAGCTTTGTCCGCAGCCACATTCAACGGTCTCTGGCAGGCAATTACTTCGGCACGTTCGGTGTCCTACCGTTCTGTTGGCGCGCGCACGCCGAAAGATCTGCAGCTCAAACTAGGCATCATCCTCGCGAGCTGCGCTGTCTGCGGTCTCGCGCTCTATTTCGATTCCGCGCGGCAGGCGATGCGGATCATGTGGAACTCCCCTGCCCTTAAGCCGTTGATGATCGCGGGCGCTTCGTATGCCACCTTCTCCGTGGCGTGGTCCTTCTGGCGATTCGCTCTTGCCTTGATGTACCGGCCCGTGCCCACGGTCCGCGACGAGCGGCTTCCGAAGATCACCGTCGTGGTCCCGGCCTACAACGAAGGCGCCTTGGTCGGCGATACGATCCGTCACCTTGCCCGCGCCGACTATCCGCGCGACCGCTACGAGATCATCGTCTGCGACGACGGCAGCACCGACGACACCTGGCGACACATCCAGAAAGCCGCGTCTGAAGTGGCGGACCTCGTCCGCATTCTCCCACTGCATTTTGATGAGAACCGCGGCAAGCGATGGGTCCTCTGGGAGGGCTTCCGACGCGCCACCGGCGAAATCTTCATCACCGTGGACAGCGATTCGCTCATCGAGACCGACGCGCTCAAGGCCGTCGTCAGCCCGATGGTCGAGGACCGTCAGGTGGGCGGCGTCGCCGGAAATGTCCGCGTGCTCAATCGCGACGCCGGCATCATCCCCCGTATGCTTTCCGTGCGCTACGTGATGACCTTTGACTTCAAGCGCGCGGCTCAGAGCATGATGGGCGGCGGCTCGGTGCTCTGCTGTGCCGGAGCGCTGGCGGCCTATCGTAAGAAGGCCGTTCTGCCGATTCTCGACGCCTGGCTGCACCAGACCTACCTCGGCGGCCATGCCCGCGCCGGCGAAGACCACGCCATGACGAATTTCCTTCTCAAGCAGGGCTTCAAAGTGAAGTTTCAGCGGACCGCTCGGGTCTATACCAAGAGCCCGACCACATATGCAGGTCTGGCCAAGATGTTCCTTCGCTGGGGGCGAAGCAACGTTCGCGAAACGGTTCATACGGCCAGCTACATCTTCACCCGCTTCCGGCCCGGTCTGCAGATCGGCGTACGATACAACTTCATCAACTGTGCCATCGGTCTGGCCCTTCCGTATGCCTTCCTCGGCACGGCGGTGGTGATGTCCTTCATCTATCCGACGATCTTCGGCCTCAAGCTGCTGGCCGCGTGTGTGACCGGTGGCCTTTTCTCGCTTGGATTCTTCGCCGTCCGTGAGCGAAACTCGGACTGCCTCTTCGGCATCGTCTACAGCTTCTATGTGACACTGCTGCTCGGATGGGTATGGCCCTATGCTCTTCTCACGTCGCACAAGAGCGTCTGGATGACGCGCGACAAGCCCGTCGGTGCCCAGCCCTCTGTTGCCATGCTCGCACCCGCCGGCAAGAAGGAAGCCCGGTCGCAGCTCGGTCTGCCGGTGGTGAAATCGGTAGCCGCCGCCTCCTGACGACCACCGCCGGATTTACATCTGACCATTCGCCAGCGGAAGCTCCACGACGAATTCGCACCCGCCGCCGGTTCGGTTGGAGACATCGATCCGACCCTTGTGAAGCCGTGCTACGCCCTTGGCGATCGCGAGACCCAGGCCCGTGCCGGTCGGATCTTCGACACGCGGCACGCGATAAAATCGTTCAAATACACGATCAATGTGCTTGGCGGGAATGCCCGCCCCCCGATCCCTCACAATGACTCGTACATACGGTTGCACAAGTCGAACTTCAACTTCGACGACTTCGCCGCTCGGCGAGTAGCGAACACCATTCTGAACCAGGTTGCTGACCATGGCATCCAGCAAATCATTATCGCCGTCGACGAGCGGTTCGGGCTCATCGCTGCGCGGCATCGCAAGCTGCAACACGAGCCGAACACCGCGTTCCGAAGCCACCGGCTGCCAGCGCTGGGCCACATCGGTCGCAACTTCGTTCATGGAAACGGGTGCGGTCGTAGAAAGCGGCATGCCGGCGTCCGCACGCGCAAGCGTCAGCAGACTGTCGACGACCTGCCCGAGGCGGCGCATCTCGTCGACGATGCCGCTGAGGCACTGGTCGTACTCCTCCGCGGTGCGCTCCTTCTTTTCGAGAACCTGAGCGATGCCCTTGACGATCGTAATGGGCGTCTTGAGCTCGTGGGCGGCATCGGCGACGAAGCGCTCCTGCGCGCGAAAGGCGTCTTCCAGGCGATCGAGCATCTGATTGACCGTAACCACCAGCTCACCGACTTCGTCCATGGCCACCGGCGGCGGAATACGTCGATCCAGCCGGGCGGCCGTGAGCGCCTGGGCCTCGCGGGCAATGCGTCGGATGGGTGTCAGCGAACGGCGGGCCAGCAGCCAGGAAGCCACACCGCCGGCCAGCAAGCCGATGGGAATAATCATCAGAAAGGTACGAAGCAGCGTAGCTCGTGAGGTGTTGAAGGTTCCCATTCCGAGGCCGACCTGCATAAAAAACGGCAGCACGCCGGGGACCTCGCAATAGCGCGTCAGGACGCGCATCTCCCCGTCGGCGCCGAGCAGCCGGGCAATCTCACCGCCGGAGATGGTGGCCAGATACGGCCTTTTGCCTTTCTTGAGTTCCTGGTGATTGTCGGGCAAAGGAAGTCGAACGTTACGAAGGTTGGAGGAACGAACAATGGAGACGCCAGTGGCTGAGCGGAGCTGGACGTAGTAGCGCGACTGACGCAGCCCGCGCAGCTGCGGTTGCACGGCTTCTTCGAGGGGCGAGTCCCGCCCTTCGTTGGCGGCACGCTCGATCTGTTCAAGTGCGGCGTCAGAACGATCCACGAGCCGCTGATCCACCGCGTCGAGGACGCCCTGCTCCCACTTGGCAAGTACGAACCAGCTCAGGAGCGTGAAAAGCACGCCGAAGACCAGCACGTACAACACGGTCAGCTTGAACCGAAGCGTTCGTACATGCTGCCACATGGTGCTCATACCGATCCCAGCCGATCAGCGATTCATCGCCTCGGCGCTGAGGATGTATCCGCTCCCGATGACCGTATGGATAAGCGGTTTGTCAAATCCGCGGTCGACCTTTCGACGGACCATGCTGACATAAACATCAATGACGTTGCTGTCGCTGTCGAAGTTCATGTCCCAGACGTGCTCGCCAATGGCTGTTCGCGTCAGGACCCGGTTGGGATTCCGCAGAAAATACTCAAGCAGCGCAAATTCCTTGGCCGTCAGCCGGATGCGACGGCCGCCGCGCATCACCTGACGCCGGGCCAGGTCCATTTCGATATCTTCAAAGCGAAGCAAGGTCGATCCGCCTGCCTGCCCGCGCCGCAGCAGGGCCCGCACTCGCGCCACCAGCTCCTCGAATTCAAAGGGCTTGGTGAGGTAGTCGTCCGCGCCGGCGTCCAGACCGGTGACCTTGTCCGAGGTGGTGGACAGCGCGGTGATCATCAGAATCGGCGTCTTAAGACCACGCCGGCGCAGATTCTTACAGACCTGCACGCCGTCCAGGTCCGGCAGCATGACGTCCAGCACGATGGCGTCGTAGTTGCCGGTTGCTGCCATGTGCTCGCCATCGTGGCCGGTCGCGGCCACGTCGATGCCGTATCCCTGCTCGCAGAGGCCCTGCTTGATGAAACCGGCCATCTTGGGGTTGTCTTCTATGACCAGGAGACGCATGGCTTACCCGCTGGATACGAAGCCCCGTGGTGGACGTATAGCACCCGACGCCTGATTCGAAGGAAAGTATAACCCGGAGAGCTAGATCAGGATGCGAGTCTCTTCCGGTGGAATGACCACGGCATTGCCAATGGCCACGTCTTCACCGTGCTGGTTGACGCAGGCCACCAGCAGGCGGATTCGCTTCGGATTCACAATCTCCATCACCGTCGCGTTGGCCGTCACGGTATCGCCGAAAAAGACAGGTTTCAGAAAGCGGATTTGCAACTCGACGAACACCGTGCCCACACCGGGAATATCGACTCCGAGGACGGTCGAGATAATGCCTGCCATCAGGATGCCGTGCGCAACCCGTCTTCCGAAGCGCGTCTTCCGGGCGTATTCCTCGTCGATATGCAGCGGGTTGTAGTCGCCGGAAACATCGGCGAACTTGAACACGTCCTGCTCCGTGATCGTCTTCGTGAAACTACCTTTATCGCCGACAGCCAGCGTGGGCCGTGTTCGTGGCGTCAACTCCGGCATGAATACCTCCCGTCACCCCGCACCGGATTATAGAGCGATCCGCCGCCTCGTCAGCTTCCACCCCGGGCCTGGCGCCGCTACAATCGCCACCCTGAGTTTCCGGGAGCAACCATAACCTCACAACCCCTGACCGATATCATGAGCATCCTCGTTGACAAAAACACCCGAGTCATCACCCACGGCATTTCCGGCAAAGCCGGCGCGTTTCACACCCGCCAGTGCCTCGATTATGGCACGCAGATGGTCGGCGGCGTGGTCCCCGGCAAGGGCGGCACGAAAAGCGAACACGGCCTGCCGATCTTCAACAGCGCTGCGGAGGCGGTGAAGCAGGTCGGGGCGAACTGTTCCCTCATCTTCGTGCCAGCGCCGTTTGCCGCGGACAGCGCCATGGAGGCGGCCGCCGCCGGTATCAAGCTGATCGTGCTTGTCACCGAAGGCATTCCTACCCTCGATATGGTAAAGGCCAAAAAGTTCATTACGGAATGCGGTGCGCAGCTGATCGGACCGAACTGCCCCGGCATCATCACGCCGGGCGCGGCCAAGATCGGCATCATGCCCGGATACATTCACAAGCCCGTCGACGGCAAGGCCAAGAGCATCGGCCTGATCTCCCGGAGCGGCACGCTGACCTACGAAGCCGTCTGGCAGTGCACAACGCGCGGCATCGCCCAGACGACGTGCGTCGGCATCGGCGGCGATCCGGTCAAGGGGCTGAACTTCATCGAACTTCTGGGCATGTTTCAGGCCGATCCGCAGACCGAGGCGATCATCATGATTGGAGAAATCGGCGGCACGGACGAGGAAAAAGCCGCGGAATTCGTCAAGGCCAATGTCCGCAAGCCCGTGATCGCCTTCATCGCCGGTCGCACCGCCCCACCGGGCCGCCGGATGGGCCACGCCGGCGCGATCATCTCCGGCGGCGAAGGCACCGCCGAGAGCAAGATCGCGGCGCTGAAGTCAGCAGGCATTCACGTGGCGGAAAGCCCGGCGACGATCGGAGCGACGGTTGCGCATGTCATGGGGCTCTAGGCAGGCCTCCGAAGGGATCCAGGCCTTGCAGGGTGGCGCTTGAACCATCATCGAATCGCGATCTCGGGCAGATGTCGGACTGTTTTTCGATTCTTTTGAAAGTAATCATTCATTCGTTACATCTACACCGTACGGGATAATCCACTAAAATGCGGCAGGAATGCGCAGCGATACGGTCGATCGGCGATGGCTGATCGTGCTGTCTCGCTACCATCAGAGACCGTTTGAATGAGCACCACCGTCGACGAAGATATCCGATCGCTCCTGGCTCGATCGGCGGCCGAAGTAGACGACGCCCTTCGCCGGTGTCTGGCAGGTCCGGAGCACACGCCCCTGCGGTTGCTGGAGGCCATGCGATACAGTATCGACGCTGGCGGTAAGCGTCTCCGCCCGATCCTGACGCTCTGGTGCTGTGAACTGTGCGGCGGAGATCGCTCAGCAGCCATGCCTGCGGCCCTGGCCGTGGAGTGCGTACACACCTTCAGTCTGATCCACGACGACCTGCCAGCCCTGGACAATGACGACCTTCGCCGTGGAAGACCATCGAGCCATCGGCAGTTCGGGGAAGCCGCGGCCATCCTGGCGGGTGACGCACTCCTGGCACTCGCCTTCGAAATTGTCTCTGAAAGCGACGTTAAACCGCGGATCGCCGTCGCCATGATCCGGGAGCTGGCTGGCGCGACCGGCTGGCGCGGCATGATCGGAGGTGAGGCCGCCGACCTGGAGGGCGAGACCCTCCCGCCGGACGCGCGGCTCGTACAAACCATCCACTCCGCAAAAACCGCCCGGCTCATCGAGGCGGCCTGCCGACTCGGCGCATTCGCGGCAGAGGCCACAGCTTCACAGCTCGATGCGCTGGGACGCTTCGGCCACGAACTGGGGCTGGCATTTCAGGCCGCCGACGACCTGCTCGATTTGACCGGCACGACCGAAGCCCTGGGCAAGCCGGTCCGACGAGATGCAGTTTCCGGCAAACAAACGTATCCGCGAGCCGTAGGGATGGAAGCAAGTCGCCGGATCGCGGAGGAAGCCGTCGAAAGGGCCGTTGCCGCGCTGACCTCCTTCGGCGATGTTTCGGGTAAACTGGTGTCGCTTGCGCGTTTCGTGGTGGAGCGAGATCGTTAAGCAATCCTTGTGGGGTTGCGATGACCGTGAAGTTGGACAGAGCGACGCGAAGCCAAGAAATGATCTCGTTTAAGCGGGATCGGCTTCCAACGCATTCGAAGAAAAGTCCGGTACCTGGCAAGGACGCCACCCGACCGGCACCCGGAGAACGGATTCCTCAATGACCAAGATCCTACCGAAGCTGACCGGCCCGCAGGACCTCCACGACCTCTCCAGCGACCAGCTCCTGCAACTGGCCACCGAAATCCGCGAGCGCATCATCGAAGTCGTCGGCCGAAACGGAGGCCATCTGGCCAGCAATCTCGGCGTGGTCGAGCTGACCATGGCACTCCATCATGTCTTCGATTTCAAGCATGATCGCCTGCTCTGGGATGTCGGCCACCAGGCCTATGTCCACAAGCTGCTCACCGGCCGAAACGCCCGATTCGACACGCTCCGAAAAGACGGCGGCATCAGCGGCTTTCCAAACATCGAAGAAAGCGAATACGACCTCTTCAACGTTGGTCACGCCGGCACTGCGATCCCGACAGCCGTCGGCATGGCCCGCGGCGCTTCTCTGATGGGTGAAGACCGCCGCGTGGTTGCCGTTGTGGGCGATGCCAGCATCTTCAACGGCGTGGCCTTCGAAGGACTCAATCAGGCCGGTACGCTCAAGCGGCAGCTCCTGGTCGTTCTCAATGACAACAGCATGGGCATCGCGCCGACCCAGGGCGGCATGGCCGAGTACCTCGCCAAGTTCCGAGTCAGTACGGTCTATGAAGACCTCAAACGCGGCGTGAAAAAATACCTGCCGCAGGTACCGGTCATCGGCATGCCGGCCTTCAACGCGCTGGACCACCTCAAGGAGGGCCTCAAGGCCGCTGTCTCGCCGCATCAGATTTTTGAGCAGCTTGGCTTCGTGTACGTCGGCCCCATCGACGGCCACGACCTCGGTCATCTGATCGAACTGCTCCAGCTGCTCAAAGACGTGGATCACCCTGTCCTGCTTCATGTGCACACTCAAAAAGGAAAAGGCGCCGAGTGGGCCCTGGCCGAGCCGACGAAGTTCCACAGCCCGAAGCCCTTTAAGGTCGAGGGCTGCCGGGTCGAAATCCAGAAGAGCGGCACCAGCTACACGGCCGCTTTCGCTGATGCGCTCATTCGACTCGCCCAGGAAGATCATCGCATCTTTGCACTGACGGCCGCCATGCCCGACGGCACCGGTCTAAACCGTTTTCAGGAAGTTCTGCCCGAGCGATTTCTCGATGTCGGCATCGCTGAAAGCGCCACCGTCGATATCGCTGCCGGCATGTGCAAAGCGGGGCTGCGACCTGTCGTCGCCATCTATTCTACGTTTCTTCAGCGGGCGTTCGACCAGGTCTTCCAGGAAGTTGTTCTCCAAGGCCTGCCGGTCATCTTCTGTCTCGATCGTGCCGGCCTGGTCGGCGGCGACGGCCCTGTACACCACGGCTTCGCAGACATCACCTACATGCGCGTCATGCCGAACATGGCGGTCATGGCCCCGGGTGATGAACCGGAGATCGAAGCTGCGCTGCGACTGGCCCTCACGTTGGATGTCCCGAGCGCGATTCGCTATCCACGCGATACGGTCCCCGCTCCGCTCTACGGCGTTGCTCCGGTGCCGCCGTATGAACTTGGCCGTTCGGTGACGCTCCGCGAGGGCGCTGATGCGACGATCCTTGCATACGGCTCCACTTGCCGACATGCGCTGGACGCCGCCCATGCCCTTTCCGCTGATGGCATCGAGGTTCGAGTGGTAAATGCCCGATTCGCCAAGCCGGTCGATCGCGAGATGGTGGCAAGCGCACTCAACCGCGGCGGGCCGGTCTTCACGGTGGAAGATCATTCCGTCGCCGGTGGTTTTGGCTCGGCCGTATTGGAAGCTGCGCGTGATCTGGGACTCCGCGCCGATCAGGTGATTGCCCTTGGCATACCGGAAGATTGCTTCATCCCCCATGGCGCGCGGGCCGGACAACTGGCCCGCGTCGGCATTGACGCAGCCAGTATCGCAGTCGCCGTGCGCGGCGCGCTCGGGCACCCGTCTGCCGTGGTTGCCCGCGCAGCACTGGAACGACACCGCGACCTTGCCTACGTCCCCACAGCCGACGAGACCTGACTCGCGCAGCGCGGATCAGGCGTGCTCCGGCGGCGCATGGGTCCGCATGATCGCCAGGAAGTGGGTCCAGTTCGTCGCCTCGACGACCTGATCGACAATCGGCTGTAATTGAAAACTGCGGGCGATTGCCCCTAAAAGTTCGAGTTGCAGTTTGGCATCCTCCGCGGGCGTGAGCATCAACACGATCAACTTGACCGGCTGACCATCCGGCGCATCGAAGTCAATCCCGTAGCGAGCGATTCCGACTGCTACATACGGCCGCTCCAGGCCGTCGATGCGGGCGTTGGGAATTGCGACGCAGTTTCCGACGGCACTGCCGATCAGACTTTCGCGGGCCAGAACGGCCTTCTCGACGACTTCAGGATTGCGATTCGCGGCCTCTGCGGCGAGCCGGGCCAGTTGCGAGATGGCCTTGGCGCGGGAGTTGGTCCGCAGGTCGGCGACGAAAGTGTCCGCCGTGACAAAATCCAGCAATTGCATCTTTCGGATGGCTCCCAGCACCCACTGCATCAGTGAGCCACTGGTGATCGAGGTAATCAATGCCATGATGACCAGGGCGACAAAGAGACGCTGGTTGATCAATCCGGCGTCCAGTGCGATCAGACCGAGGATGATTTCCATGGCGCCGCGAGAGTTCATTCCGAAGCCAATGGCCCAGGACTCTCGACGGGGAAATCGAACGAGGCGGGCAGCGAGGGTGCAGCCGAAGACTTTACCGATGGTGGCGATGATCAGCACAATCAGCGCGAGCACAGGGTCGAAATTGGCGACAAAATCGACGCGCAGTCCGATGCTGGCGAAGAAAAGCGGCGCGAAGATGAACGAGATGAACTGGTCGAGCGTCGCACGCGTGCGTGTACGCAGATGACGGGAATCGCCCAGCGCGACGCCGAAGATGAAGGCCCCGAAAATGGCATGCACGCCGATCCACTCGGTGAAGGCGGCACAGGCGATTGCGAAGGTCGTAGCGAAGCCGAGAATGCCTCCGGGCCAGCCGGTGTGGGCCTGAATCCAGTTGATGGCGCGATCGATGAGCCAGCGGCCGACGGTCAGCATGACACTGATGAAGCAGATGACCATCAAGATCGTCTGCCACACGGCAAATCCGCCGGAGTTCTTGCCAATCAGGGCCAGAATCAGGGCAAAGATCATCCAACCGCAGAGATCGTCGACGACGACGGCGGCGATGATCGTCATTCCGAGTTCGGTTCGAAACAGCCGCAAGTCCCAAAGCATCTTGGCCACGACCGGCAGCGCCGAAATTGCCATGGCCGTGGCGAAGAAGAGTGCGAAAGTCAGTCTGCTCACTTCCGTAACCGAACCGAGCATCTCGGGGAAGTACCACGCCGGCAGGAAACCACAGACAAAGGGTATGACGATTCCACCGAGACTTACGGAGAGGCCGGTAATCCTGTTTTGCCAGATGACGGAGAGGTCGACCTCCATTCCGGCGACCAGAAGGAACAACGTGATGGCAAGGGTGGTCAGGCCGTGCATGACGAGCGGAAGTGATCCTTCCTGCGGGAAGAGTCCCTGCGACGCGGCAGGCCAGAGGGCGCCAAGGACCGTCGGGCCGAGCAGGATGCCTGCAAGAATCTCACCGATGATCGCCGGTTGGTGCAGGCGAGAGGCGATTTCGCCGAGGAGTCGCGCAGTGCCGAGCAGCACGGCGAGTGCGACAAGCAGGATCGTGATATCGTGGTGCGAGAGCGTGGTCATGCGTTGGGTTGATCCTGAGTGCGGCCGAGCGGCGGACGGTAGAGGAGGACGGAACAGGGGAATCGCTGAAGCAGAGTCTCTGTGGGGTGGCCGAAGAAACGATCGAGAAGGCCGAGGCGCCTGCGGGGACCGGGGGAGACAAGAAGATCGGCAGCGTGTCGCTCGGCATAGGAAAGCGTTTCGGCACCATCGCGTCCTTGCAGGCAGGCGGTCACGAGTTCGGGGCCGGACAGATTCTGATTCTCAAGGAAGTTTGCCATCTGAACGCGCTCGGCCATTTGCCGCTGGCGTTCGAGCGCGACGCGTCTGGCTCCGCCGCTCCCGGCTGCGTCCGTCAAACCCACAGAGTATGAATCATACTCATGGACGACGTGCAGTTTCTCCACCTCAACGATCGTCGCAAAGGCCACTGCGGTCTGCAGCATCGCTGCGGAGACCTCGTCGAAGTTCACCGCCACCACCATCGTCCGGATCAGGCGATCCGCCGGGAACTGATGGATGGAGAGGTATACGCTTCGATCTGCCTGTCGGGCGATTCGGCGGGCAACCGAGCCGATCACGCCGCGAATGGCGGGGTCCTCCTGCAAAGCGCCGGCGAAGATCAGGTCTGCCCCCAGCGCCGCGGCCTGCTTCACGATCACTTTGTCCGGCGGACCGCTGACCGAAACAATCCGCGGACCGCTGCCATCCGGCGAGAGACTCGAAACTACCGAAGGGTGAATGGGCTCCAGGGCCGATTCGATGGCCCTGCGGAGTGCCGGTGATGATTCTCCGACGTGCAGGAAAATCAACTCACTCTTGCAGGCCGCGGCGAGCCGTGCGGCCTCGCGCACGAGCAGCGGCAACTGCGGCGAAAGGGCCGCACAGGCCATGATGCGTGCAAATGGCGGCGATTCGTTCATCGACACGAACCTCCCGATCCTTCAAACGGCCTCCGAGCGGCCGCTTGGAGCGTACCGGAAGCGATCTGGTCGGTCCACTTGCGAGTCGGGCTTTCACGATCGTATGACCGAACATAGAATAGATACGCAAGCGTTCGGCCGCTGTAGCCGGGGAGCCAAAACAGACATGGTAGCCAGTCTCACTGTTCTCGATCATCGTCCGGAGAAGTACGGCGCGCGCAGCTTCAACCCGCAGGGTTGCAACCCGAACGCCAAATGTGGCAACGGTCTGGAAAAGATCTACCCCACCTGCGCCGTTCGCTACGGGTTCATGGGTTACATCGGCGAATTCCGTTACGCGCCGGGCATGCTCTTCGGCTGCGGGGCAAAGGTCGTCATCCAGACCCAGCGGGGCATCGAAATCGGCGAACAGGTCAGTCTGACCTGCACCGGCTGCGACAAATCCGTCAAGCGCGAGAAGATGCTCGACTACGTCAAGAACAGCGGGCCGGACTTCTTCAAGCTCAAGTCCGGCCGGATTCTCCGCGAAGCCACTCCGCAGGACCTCGAAGAAGAGCGCCGCCTCAACGAAGGCGCGAAAGAGAAGGTCATTCGGGCACGTGAAGTCGCCCGCGAGCTGGGCCTGCAGATGAAATTCGTCGCCTGTGAACACCTTTTTGGCGGTGAGCGGGTCATCTTCCATTTCATGTCCGACGGCCGGGTGGATTTCCGCGAATTCGTCCGCAGACTCGCTCACGAATATCACACCCGGATCGAAATGCACCAGGTTGGCGCCCGCGACGAAGCACGCCTCGTTGCAGATTTCGAGATCTGCGGACGCGAATGCTGCTGCAAGAACTTCCTCAAGACTCTGCGACCGGTCACGATGCGCATGGCCAAGCTCCAGAAGGCCACGCTTGATCCGTCCAAGGTCTCAGGCCGCTGCGGCCGGCTGCGCTGTTGTCTCCGCTATGAGCACGAGGGCTACGAAGAACTCGACAAGAAGCTGCCTCGCGTCGGCCACCGTGTGCGCACCGATCAGGGCGTCGGCACGGTCAAGGACCGCCAGGTGCTCACCCAGCTCATTACCGTGCAGTACGACGGCGACGGGCGATTCGAAACGGTCGGCATTGAAGACCTGCTGGAGCGAAACCTTCCCGCGAGAGACCCCTCTGATGCGCCGCCGGAACGGGCCGAAGGTCGAAACTCACAGCGGGATGGATCGCGCCTGCCTCCACGGCGAAACGGTGGTCGCGAAGGCCGGCAGGCCGGGCCTGCGCCCGCTGCGGCCCCCCCCCAACCCCCGCTCGAAGACGATGCTTTCTTTGCCGATGACACCGAGCCGACGAGTACAATGGACCTGCCATCTACTGACCGACCTTCAGGCGAAGCGCCGCAGGCCGGCGAGCCGGGTACCGGCGAACGCCGGCGGCGAGGCCGTCGGAGGGGCCGCCGCGGTCGTCGAGGCAGGGGACCGGGACCGCAGGATCGTGGTCCCGGCGAGAATTCAGGTAATAATATCAGAGATGATCTGCCGCCGATGGGAAATGCAGAACCCGAGGGCGGTGGCCCATTGGGCGATGAATGATCGGGATTGCTGTGACCGGCGATCCAGCGGGGCGATGACAAAGCCATGGCGGAAGACAAGACCCTCACAACGATGGAAGTGACCAGCGGGCTCAGTGCCTACCGGCCGGAGGCCTACGAGTTTCTCCGCGAGGGGCTGGATTACACCGTGCGCCGTGAGCATGGCGACCGCGCGTCGGCCGTGCGGAAGATCCTGAGTTGGCTGGACGCACACCAATCCACCGTCAATGACCTGCCGACTCTGCTCTCACGAGGCAAGCTGCCTTCCTTCCTTGTCGAGTTCATCGAGGAAGTAGGCAGCGTTGAAGAGGCCGCAGAACAGATGAACCTCCACGTCGGCGGAGAAGAGCTTTGCTACGGACTCCGCGATCTGGCTCTGTCGCGCTGGGGATTGATGGCTCCGGCCGTCCTGGCCCACTGGGGAATACGCTCGACGCGGGATTTCGGTCGCATGGTCTTTGCTCTCGTCGAGCAGGGCTTGCTCGCCAAACAGCCTGATGACGACATCCGGGACTTCGACGACGTCTTCGACTTTGAAGATGTCTTTGACCGTTCCTTCCGTGTCGATCTGAACCGCGAGCCCGAAGGAGACGACGAGGCCAATGTCGAAGACGACGAGTAAGCTCGAAGATCGCACAGCCGCTGCCCTTGCGGATCCCGCATCGCGCGATCTTTCATGGGAAAAGGAACTGGCCCCGAAGATCACGCGCGGCCAGGTTGTATTCGCCGCCCTGTTGTACGCCGCCTGGACGTGCTTCCTGCTCTACCTGGCAATCAATCGCTGGTTCGGCGGCCTGCAATAGACCTGCTGCGCGGCCTGCGTAGCACCGTTTCCCTTCGCACTTCCCCATCCGCCATCTCGGTTGTAGATTCTCTTCATGCAGTCGGGCACGGCGATCTCCACGAACGTGAATCACTTTGAAGCCAACGTTTCTGCGTTGGCAGAGATTCTGCCGGACGCTGCAGCGATCATCTGCAACGCGCCTCCACCGAACTCACTTGAGGAATCCGTCGGTCGCGACGGTAGCCGCACCTACTGCTGGCGCGAGGCCGATGGGTCGCGATGCTGGTTGGGACGCACGAGCATGCCCACGGTCAGCGGTCCGGCACTGGTCGATGCCTTCCAGCCGGGAAACGGCAACGTGCTTCTCTACGGAATGGGCAGCGGGGTAGAAGTCCGGTTACTGCTCGACAAACTCGAACGCTACCAGGCCATTTTGGTCATCGAGCCGATGTCGTGGCCGGCATCGCTGGTCCTGCGTTTACACAACTTCGACGACGCGTTCCGATCCGGCAGATTGCTTCTCTTTCCCGGTCCGGACGCCTGGCAGCAATTTGTGCAGTTCCTCCACACGCATCCGGGCTACCTTGAACCACAGCGAGTTCTCTCGTGGCCGTGGTTCGAGGCCGCCACTGTATCGGAAGTTACGCAGCACCTGACGGAGGCCAACAACGATGTGGCAACACATCGTGCTGCATTGCGGGCAGCGTCCCTCTCGCATTCCACTACACACTCGGCAAAGGCGACCGGCAAAACGATCGCCCTCCTCTCTGTCGCAGGCAGCGAGCACACCTGGCGACTGGCGGCGCACCTTCAGGCAGCAGCAAACGCTATCGGCTGGTCATCCGAGGCCTTCGTTATGAATCATCCGGCGAAGGTGCATCCGATTGCCGTAGAAATGGCCCTGTTGAAGAGCCCTCCTTCCATGTGCATCCTGATCGACACGCCACCGGGCGCCTGCGGCTATCAGCTTCCTCCGTGTCCTGTCTGCACCTGGTGGACACACCCGCAAACACCAAGCGCGGAGTTTCTCACACGGATGGATCCCGGGAGCATCGTCGCTGTCAGCACGGAGACGATCCGCCGTGCGGCGATTCAGTCCGGCATGACCGCCGAACGCACGATCGTGATCCCACCCGCCGCCTCAGCGACCATCAGGGACGAACTCAGCCCGCGCGGACGAAGCATCGCAGTCATCGCCGATGGCGGCGATCCGTCGTCGGCCGCTGCGGGCCTGAATCTGGCGACACACATCAAGCTCTGGAATGCAGCGATGGAGCTGGTGCGGGATCGATGTGATCAGTTCACCGATGAGGATGTCGACGAAATCCTGCGGACGGCTGAGGCCCGATTGAAGATACGCCTCGAAAGCGACGAGGTCCGCCGCGGCATCGTCGATCGGCTGCGTCAGCGAATGAGCATCGTGGTCGCGCAGGCGTTCCTGGCAGCGCTGCATGAATCAGGCATCGCCTTCGACCTCCTTGGCGGCGGCTGGAGGCGGCCCTCGACGACAGCAAGGGATAAGTCCGACGAAGTGCTGGCGTCACACTTACAGGGACAGTGGCCCGACCCGGAACACCTCAACGAACGACTGGCGAGATACCGCACGGTAATCTGCCTCGATTGCTCCGGTCGCCTGCGGAGCGAACTGCTGGACGCCATGGCGGTTGGTCTCGCTGCATTCGTGCGGCGACATCCGCACGATGAAAGCAAGGATGGCATCGGTGCCGTTCTCGATGTGGACCAGCACGTTCGACGTTTCCAGAGTCGCGCGGAACTCCTGACCATGCTCCGCGGCGCGGCGAACGATTATTCTGAGTTAGAGCAGATGGCTCACACGGCCAGTCAGCATGTTCGCGCCGGCCATACATGGACCCATCGCCTTCAGGACGTGCTTCGCGCCGGCCGCGCGGTCTGATCCGGCCGTTGCGGAAGTCCGTGGTGCTTGGCGATAAATCGCACAAGACTGCGGAAGTGGTGCCATCCCGCCGAAGAAAGAGCGCGTCGACTGTCGCGGCGATGATCGTGTATGCACTCCACATTGGGACAATAGATCACCCGCTTGCCGCGCTGCCACATCCGCAGGCACAAATCGACATCTTCGAAGTAGAGGAAGTACCGATCGTCGAAGATACGATCTCCCTCACAATCGCTTCGACGAAGAAACATCGCTCCCCCCAGGCCCCAATCCACTTCCGTCGGCTGCGTCTCGTGCAGCTCGGGCTGAAGATACGTGCGAAAAAAAGCCGGATGCCAACGCAACCGACGCAGTGGACTCCGCGCATACAGCACGACCGGCCATGTATAAAACCGGCGCACCGAAGACTGAATTCGTCCATCCGGATAGCGCAGCCGCGGCAGGAGGATACCCGCGTCCGGTCGCTGGTCAAGCAGTTCGATCGCCGCATCGAGTGCCCCCGCGGTGACGCACAGATCGGGATTCGCGATCAGCAGGCGCTCACCCCGGCTGAGACGAAAGGCAAGGTTGATGCCGGACGCGAATCCTACATTGCTCTGGTCCAGCACCGTGACGGGCAGCTTGCCGGCCTGGGGTCGAATCACCTCCTCAGGCGAATTGTTGGCAACGATCAGCTCCATCGGTTCCCGTGCAGGATGCCGCTGCAACGAGGCGATCAGTTGCTGAAGTTCGTTCGCTGAGTAGTAGTTGACCGTCAGGACGCTGAGCATAGGTGCATTATTCGGCAGACAGGCCGAGGAAGCTACGGATACTATTTTCAAGATGTAACACGACCGGTTCAGACATCCTGGGCGCCGACATCGGTACCGCTCGCACCAGCCGCCGAACGTCGAGAACCAACGTGCAGAGACCACCAGTCACGCCGCAGACGATTGGCCAACTCCGCCGAACTGATTCGGGCAAGATTCTTCATCTGCCGGCGCTTTCGGGCGACATGACTGAGATGTCCGAGGAAAGCCAGCTTGCCCTCGAGCCACGCAAGACCCACGCCCTGCATCATTTTGTGGCCGCCCTGCATGAACAGGAACGCGAGATGCGCCGGCAGATATCGCCAGCACAACGCGCGTGGCAGATTCGCCCACCAGACGATTTCCGCGTTTCGGGAGGAGTTCCGATGATAGCGCCTTCCACGGGGCGAATACGAAGCGCTCAGGTGGTGGTAACAGATTGACTGCGGCGCAAAGACCGAACGATACCCCATGGCGGCGAGTCGAAAACCCAGATCGACATCCTCGTAGTAACTTTCAAACTCTTCGTCGAGCCCACCGGCCTTAAGCACCGCCTCGCGGCGATAGAACGCCGATACGCCGGAAGGCGAAAAGATATCCTCCGGCAACTGCTCGGCTGCCGCGCGCGGTCCGAGATGGCCCCGCTTCAGGGCGCCGCCGGCAACGGTATACAGATCGCCCGCGGTATCGACGAGATGCGGCGAATCCGCCAGCAACGTCAGCGAGGCGACGGCGGCCACGCGCAGATCAACAAAGGGGCGCAAGCCCTCAGAAAGCCAGTCGCGTTCCACGTGAGTATCGTTGTTCAGCAGGACGACGAACGGCGTCTCGGCGGCCCGGAGTCCGACGTTGCACGTCGCGGCGAATCCGAGATTCTTCTCATTGCGGACCACGCGGACCTGCGGCCACTTCGCGTGCAGATAGGCGATATCGTCCTGCGGCGAGGCGTCATCCACCACCAGCGTGGCAAATCGCTTCTCGGATTGACCTGCAAGCGACTCCATCAGCCGCGGCAAAAACCTCCGGCCGTTGTAGTTCGGGATGATCACGGTGGCGAGCGAGTCGGTCATGGCATCGGTTCGAGCAACAAGTGCGACACTTGTACGGCCCATCGCGTCATCGGGCAACTAATCCTGCAAACGCGCTGACTGGAACGCCATAGCAATCATGGTTAAATTAAGCCGCATGATGATTCGTGCTTCCGTTGTCTTCGCGCTGGCCATACTGGTGAGCATCCCGGGATGCTCCAATTTCGGCCGCAAGAAGACGCAGCAGCCCAGGTCCTCTGAGTATGCCGGCCGCACGGAGTCCACCGCCCCGCGGGCCGATGGCGATCCTGCCGGCCATGGCCCTCCCCTGCCGGAAGATTCGACTGACATGCGGAATTCGTCTACGGATCAGCGGTCGCGATCGCCGGGCGCAATTCGCGCCGACGCACTGGTCGTGAACAACGAGACGATCCGCGTCGTCGATATTCTTGAAGCCATCCAGCCGCGGCTGGAGCAGCTTGGTCGTGAACTGCCGGAGGAGATTTATTACCAGCGTGCGGCGCAGCTCGTTCGCCTTCAGATTGTGGAGGCCGTGGCCCAGCACCTTATCTGGCGACGCGCCTCGGCCCATGTGAACGACGACCTCAAGCCGCAACTCGATAAAGCCGTGGATCGCATGGAGAAGGAGCGCATCAACCGCGAATTCGGCGGCCGCGAGACCGTGTACGAAAAGTTTCTCACGAAACACGGCAAGACCCGCAGCGAAGTCCGCGAACGCCTGCAGCGAACTGTCGTGATTGACAGTTATCTCCGGGATCGACTGCTTCCGCTTGTGCCGATGCCCCGCAAGAACGAACTCTGGGAGTATTACCAGGCCCACCGAAAGGAATTTGAGTCTCAGGAGCGGCGGGAGATGTTTCTAATCGATATCCCCGTCCGCGCGTTTGTCGAGCGATCGGGCATCTACGGCCCCAGTGCGGACGAACTGGCCGCGGCCCGCGAGAAAGCCAGAGCAGCAGCGGAAGCGGCGGCGGCGGCGATTGCCGCAGGCGAATCCTTCGAGGAAGTCGCCCGAAAGCATTCACACGGCCCGCGAAAAGAGGAGGGCGGCGCCTGGGGCTTTATCACTCTGCCGTCGGATGCATCGCATGCCCCCCTTCAGGGCCGTTGGGCCGCGCCGTCGAAGCGGCTCTTCGAGTTGGATGCCGGTGAAGTCAGCGAGATCATCGAGGATACCGCGGCGGGCGGATTCTTTATCGTGAAGGCCGGCAGGGTCGAGCCAGCCAGCGTTGTGAGCTTCCAGGATGCCCAGCCCGAAATCATCGACGTCCTGCGACAGCAGCGATTCGTGAAACTGCGGGCTGACTTTCTACAGGCCGAACTCGATAAATCCACCATCGGCTCGCTCGATGACTTCATGGACATGGTCATGTCCGCCATCCCCTACCCGCGTAAAGGTGCAGGCCAGTCTTCGATGCGTTCCCCGTAGCTTTATCCGCCTGCCCCGCCGAAAAGCACGTCGCGCATGTCGTACAGCCCAGCCGGTCGCCCGACGATCCATGCCGCCGCACGAAGCGCACCTGCCGCGAAGGTGTCCCGTGAGTGTGCCGAGTGGCTCACGCAGATCGTCTCGCCCAGACAGCCGAAATTCACCGTGTGTTCACCCACCGTGTCACCGATCCGCAAAGCGTGCATGCCGATCTGGCCTGGAGGCCTCGCACCGGTCTGGCCGTGACGACCATGGACGGTCTCGCCTGGTTCCCTGCCGGCATCCTTGCGTCCCTGTATGATCGCATCGCGAAGGGCCAGCGCCGTACCGCTCGGTGCATCCGCCTTGAAACGATGGTGCACCTCGGTGATCTCGATGTCGTAAGATTCATCGAGCACGCGAGCCAATTCACGCACCAGACGCAGCAGCACATTGACCCCGACACTCATGTTTGCCGCACGTAGAACCGGAATCACTGAAGCTGCACTGCGCAGTTGATCCTGAAACGCGGCGTCGTGGCCGGTCGTGCCGATCACGATCGGCCGACCCATCGTACGGCATACTTCCAGCCAGTGCCGTGTGCCTTCAGGCGACGAAAAATCAATGAGCACATCAAACCCGGCGGGCACAGTATCGGTGGCCGCCAGGTCCAGCGCGTCGATACCCGCGAGGCGACCGGCATCGGCACCCAGCAGCTCACTCTTGGGCGACTCCAGCGCACCGACGATTCGAAAGCGTGAGTCTTCTGCGGCTACAGCGACGATTCGCCGGCCCATTCGTCCTCCGGCACCTGCGATGACGTATTCGATCGGCATGGATGGTTCCTTCATTTCCAAGGGAGTGATTCGATCGCCCGGCAGATGGATTCGAGATCGTCCGCCACCTGAACGGGACCATTGGCCAGGACAGCCGGCCGCGATGCCGGTTTCGATTGCTCGTCGGTCGTCCTCTTGCCGGTGTGATAGCCGACCGTGACATCCGGGTCTTTCAAGGCATGGCCCGTAAGAATGCAGACCACGCGTTGCTCGCGGCCGATGACGCCACGAGCCAGCAATTGGCGCAGGCCCGCGAGCGACGCGGCGCTGGCCGGCTCGCAACCCAGACCGCAGCGTCCGATCCGAGCTTTTTCTTCGAGTATCTCTTCGTCCGTCACTTCACACACCACACCGTCGAGCGCCTCCAGAGATCGCAGGGCCTTCGGCAGGTTGACAGGGCGCGTGATGTCGATGGCGGATGCGACCGTGCGGCCGTGCGGCAATGCGATTTCTTTCTCGCCGGCGCGCCGCTCGCCTTCCGTGTAACAGGCATCAACGATCGCGCGGTTCCAGGCGCCGCCGTCCCACCGCAGTCCGCGACGATCCACCAGCTCGCAGAAGGTGTTCGCGCCCACGGCATTGACCACTGCGAGCCGCGGAGGTCTTTCCACCAGGCCCAGCTCGCGCAACTCCATGAATGCCTTGCCGAAGGCACTGGTATTGCCGAGATTCCCGCCGGGAACGACGATCCAGTCCGGCACGTCCCAGCCGAGCCCTTCGAGGACGCGATACATGATCGTCTTCTGTCCTTCGAGCCGGAAGGGATTGATGCTGTTCATGATGTACAGACCGAGCCGCTGCGATGCCTCGCGCACGCGCCGCATGCAGGCGTCGAAATCACCGGCGATCTGCACGGTCCGCGCGCCGTGGTCGAGGGCCTGCGCCAGCTTGCCGAAGGCAATCTTGCCCTCTCCGATGAAGACCACCGCCTGCATGGGCCGATCGTCCGCAATGCGGGTCAGCGCGGCATAGAGTGCCATGCTCGCGCTGGTGTTGCCGGTCGAGGCACAGGCGACGCGCTGCCGGCCGAGCTTGCGGGCCATCGTGAAAGCCGCGGCCATGCCGTTGTCCTTGAAGCTGCCGGAAGGGTTGAGACCTTCGTATTGCAGATGCAAACGGCCGGGCTCGAGCGGTAAACCGAGCGCCCTCACATCCGGCGACTGGAGCAGGGTCTGACCCTCTCCGATCGTGACGAGTTCCTCCGTCACAGCAAAAGGGAGCAGCTCACGAAATCGCCAGACGCCTGAATGGTCCAGCGGCTCCTGGCGGGTCGCCCAGCGTGTGGCAAAGTAGTGCATGCTGCCGGGCACCGGGAGGCGGTTCCAGTCGTAGGCGACATCGAGCAGGCCGCCGCAGGATCGACAAAAGGGGTCCTCCGCAGACAGTTCATAAGTGGCCGCGCAGTCGGGTTGTATGCAACGCAGGAAAGCAGCGTCCGTCATGGCGCGGATGTTATCCGGTCCATGTCGCCCCGGCAAAACAGCATGGGGCCTGCTTGCACACCCTGCCCGGTGCAGGGTCCGGATTCGTTCAGCCAATCTCTCCACAGTTGAAGTAAGCGGTCGCTCGGCGATAAGATAGCCAATGAGCCGTACCTGCCACGCAAAGCCAAAGCGCTTTGCTCGGAGCATATTATGGGATTGTTCAGTCCACGGAAGGTAATGACCCGCCTCTACATACCGCAGACAACACGACACGAGACGCAGACTGTGTCGAGTGGTGTGGGTCTGCGCCTATTGCTGGCGCTGATGCTTGCTTTCGGTGCGATCTCTGCCTCCGCGCTTCACGCCCAGGATCGGCCAACCACCGTGTTAACAGAGTCGACCTATGAAGTTGATGGACCCTTCTTCGACGGCGACCGGCTCGTCTATCCGGAAGGCGCATGGGTACCGCGCCACGAACTGGATGTTGAGCGAGCATTCCGCGAAACGCACCCGCGCGGTGCGCCGCGGGCGGTGACGCCGCCGCCGACGGGCCCCGTCCACTGCGTCGCGGAATACGAACCGATGGAAGGCATCCTGATGTCGTGGGAAATTCCCGTGGGCTCCGGCTGGGACACGATTCTCAAGAATCTTGCGCTGCACATCACCACGAACGCCGCCTCGCAGGGCGCGAAGGTCTACATGGTCGTCGATACCACCTCGGAGCGTACCACGGTGCAGTCGGCACTCACTTCCTGGGGTGTCAACATGAGCAAGGTGGAGTTTGTCGTTCGCGTCACCGACTCCATTTGGATCCGCGACTACGGCCCAAGATACATCTACCAGGGGTCGTGCCGGGCGGTCGTCGACCATGACTACAACCGCCCGACGCGCAATGACGACGATGCGTTTCCCTCTTACTTCGCCCCGTATAAGCAGCACGCGTTTTATGAGCACCAGCTCGTCCACGGCGGCGGTAATTACCATCTCGACGCGCTGAATCGTGCCTATGCCACCGAACTGATCTGGAACGAGAACCCGGGGCTCTCCCATCAGCAGATTCACGACATCTGGGAGGACTACCAGAATGTCGATACGCACATTTTCCCCCCTTTCCCGACCAGCGTAGACCTGACCCAGCACCTGGACATGTGGATGCAGGTCATGGCTGACGACAAGGTCATGATCAGCGACTGGCCGAACAATGTCGGCTCGACCCAGGACGTGATCTGCGACAACGCCGCCGTCTTCATGGCCAATCGCGGCTACACCGTCTATCGCGTTCCTGCCCGATCGATTTCCGGCGTGCACTACACCTACACCAACGTCGTCATGTGCAACGATCTGGTCATCATTCCGTCTTACACCAACGCGACAGTCTCTCCGCACAACGCCCCGGCCTTGGCTGCCTGGCAGGCCGCATTGCCTGGCAAAACGATTGTGCAGGTCAACGCCCAGTCCATTGTCGGCGCCTCCGGTGTTTTTCACTGCATCGTCATGCACGTCCCCAGGCATCTCGGCGGCGTCAATCCCACCGTTTACATGCTCAATCACCGTGGCGGCGAAGTTCTCACCCCCGGTAACAATGTGGACATCCGTTGGATTTCCGACGACGAGGTGGGCACAACCAACGTCGACATCCTCCTCTCCACCAATGGCGGCTTCAGTTACGACACGCTCATTGCTGCGGCGACGGCTGATGACGGGCTCTTTAGTTGGAATGTTCCCAACATCTACACAACCCAGGCGCGCATCCGCGTCATGGCCCGCAACGCGGCCATGAAGACGGGCGAGGATCAGAGCGATTCCAACCTCACCATCGTCGGCACACCGCTGATTGGTGATCTGAACTGTGATGTCAAGGTCGATCTGGACGATGTCCCCCCGTTCGTGACTGCCCTGCTCACGCCGGCGCACTTTAACGATTGCAATTTCAACGCCGCCGATATGAATGCCGACACTTTCGTCGACGCACTCGACGTGGCGGGCTTCGTTGAAGCGCTGCTCGCCCCCTGACGCGGCGCAGTTTCACGCATCGTATTCCAGCTCCGCCCATGCGTGCGGATCGCCTCGATCGCCAAGATCGACGTGGATTACGTTCGCCCGGCAGCAGACCGGGCAATCCTCGGTATAGGTTTGATGGGAACCGGCCGACAGATCGATGGGTATGACGATCCGTTCGCCGCACGCACCGCAGACATACGTTGCCTCATCGCGCATGCTCATCCACCATCCTCCCGTTGCGACATCGCTCAGGTCGGTGCAGTACCCATCTGTCCCGTCCGGTATAGAATAAGGTCATGCACTACATCAACACGGCCACCAACATTCGATTCAATGCCGCGAAGCTCTGCAAGGTCAATCTCTTTGAGACACCGCAGATGTTCTGCGACATCTACTGCTTGGAACCCGGCCAGTTGCAGAAAGTGCACAGCCATGCGGATGCCACCAAGTTCTACTACGTCATCGACGGCACAGCGACGATCACCATCGGCAGCCAGTCACGCGACGTCGGCCCGGGCACGCTGGCGTGGGCGGCGCCCGGCGAGCCGCACGGCGTCATCAACCGGTCGAACGAGCGCGTCGTACTGCTGGTGGCCATGGGGCCGAACCCCAATGTGGCGGATTCATGACTTGAGTGTAACTGCCGCCCTCAACCCATCCACACGGTGATGAAGACGAAGAACAGGGCGTTGGCGGCGAGCAGCATGGGGATCAAAGCTGCGGCGAGGGCCTTGGACCGCGTCGTGTCGTGAAAATGTTCGAGCCCGCTGCAGATGACGATCAGATACCAGACCAGGCCGACGGGCGGGAAGAGCATCACCGCCGGCAGCACGGCGCTGCCCAGCGATACGGCGCGGACGGAAGAATCCAGTTCGCTGCGCGACAGCCCCAGTCCCCAGAGAACGATCTGAATCAGCAGGCCGTAAACGTACGTCCACGCAATGTGCAGCAACGGCACTGCGCACAGTGCGTAGAGTACCCACGGAAATCGCAGCAGCACCGACAGATCGGGTATCCACGAAGCCAGCCCGGTCGATCGGAAGAACATCAGCGCTCCGAAGCAGACGATCGCGGCCACATAGGCACAGACGATACCGAAGAGCTGCGCCCCGTCATGGCGATTGGCCGAGGCGAATCGAAAATACTCATCCGGTGAGATCGCCAGCCGTGCCACCGCATCCATATAACCCGGCAGGAATCCTTCCCGGCGGCGGTACTGCCAGGGCGTACCCGCACGCAGCGGCTCACCTCGTGCCGATTCCAGAATTGGCTTGACCGGCATGTGGTCGGCATCCAGCGGATGCTGACATCCGACGCATGCAAATCGCTGCGGCTGCGGCAACCCGCGCTCATCGGTGCCGAGATAGGACTGTCCGCAATACGGGCAGATGAAATGCACCGCGCCACGGACGAACGCATAATCAGTCACGTGAAAACCCAGGCCGCACTCCGGACAGCGCGGCTCAGGCAGATCCCACAGCAGGTAATCGCAGCGTACGCAATTCATTCCGGCAGCCGCTTGATATCCGCCCCGACGGCATTGAGCCGCTCTTCGATCTTCTCGTAGCCGCGGTCGATGTGGTACACGCGAGAGAGTTTCGTCTTGCCCTTGGCCACCAGACCGGCCAGCACCAGCGCCGCCGAAGCGCGGAGATCGCTGGCCATGACCGGCGCGCCGACCAGGTTCTTGACCCCTTCGACGATAACGGTCGGTCCTTCCTTCCGAAGCCGGGCGCCCATGCGGTTCAGTTCGGCGACGTGAACAAATCGATCGGGAAAGATTTTCTCGGTGATGATGCTGTTCCCGTCGGCCAGGCACAGGAGCGTCATGATCTGTGCCTGCAGGTCCGTCGGAAAACCGGGATACGGCTGCGTGGTGACGGAGATCGGCTCCAGACGACGCGAAGAGGAAACCTGCACATAGTCGCCGCTGCGCTCGACGATGACGCCGACCGCCTTGAGCCGGTCCACGAGGGCCAGCAGATGATCGAGCCGGCAGTTGGCGATCTTGACATCGCCATTGGTGATGGCCGCGGCGATCATGAAGGTGCCGGCCTCGATGCGATCCGGTACGACGGTGTATTCGCATCCGTGCAGTTCTCGCACGCCCTCGATCGTGATGCGCGGCGTGCCCTGACCACTGATGTGCGCCCCGCATGCGTTGAGATAATTCGCCAGGTCGGTGACCTCCGGCTCGCAGGCCGCGCACTCGATGACGGTCGTGCCCTCGGCGAGTACCGCGGCCATCATCACGTTCGCCGTCCCCAGCACCGTCGACCCGAACGGACCGCCGAGGAACACCACGTTGCCTTTGAGCTTCTTTGCCTTGAGGTGAACGTCACCGCTGAGCAGTTCACTCTCTGCGCCGAGCTGCTGCATTCCGGAAACGTGCAGATCGATCGGTCGATCGCCGATGTTGCACCCGCCGGGTAGACTGACCTGGGCACGCTTCCGTTTGGCGAGGAGCGGCCCCATGACGCATACGCTGGCCCGCATCTTCCGGACCAGTTCATACTCGGCGTGACAATTCATCTCATCTTCGACCTTGAGATGAAGATCGCCATTCTCACCGCGCCAGACGTTGACCCCGAGCTTCTCCAGCAGGCCGGAAAGATGCTTGACGTCTTCCAGACGCGGCACGCCCTTGAGCACCGTCTCGCCGTCCGTCAATATCGAAGCGGCCATGATCGGCAGGGCCGCGTTCTTCGAACCGTTGACGGTCAAGGTGCCCCGAAGGCGATTGCCGCCTGTGATTTCGAAATAGTCCACGGTTTCACCCCGCGCAATGACTCAACCCCGCGGCGGGCCGCACGTCCCTGTGAGGCGCGTCGCCACGGGCAGGCATTATAATATCGGCCGAGTCAAGATGAAATGAAGCAGCGTATTCGTGCCCCGCAATGCCTCATCGACATCCGGCACGGCGTTGAAGGGAGACCGCTTCCGAAAGACCGCGGATTCACGTACGCTACCGGCCTTCTCCGGCCACAGCGGTCGGCGGGCATGCGCCCAAGGCCAGATCGGTAACTGTATACATCAACTTCCGGCATACTCGGAGGGATAGCGATGAGTTTCAGGGATTTCGCGCACAGCAAAGCCATTCAGCTTGGCAAAGAAGTCATCCGCATGACGACTGCGTCTGGGTCGGGACATCCCTCCAGCGCGCTGTCGATCATGCACGCCGTCGTCACGCTCATGTACGACGTGATGCGCTGGGACCCGGCCGACCCCTGGAACACCGCCTCCGATCGGTTGGTTCTTTCCGAAGGCCATGCAGTGCCCGCCGTCTATGCGGCCTATGCTGACCTCGGCGGCGTGGTAGGCAAGTCGCCCGCCACGTCTCGCCGATTGACCCTCGCCGATCTTGCCTCCCTTCGAGACGCTGACAGCCCACTCGACGGGCATCCGAACCCCGCGGAGGGTTTCCCCTTCTTCGACGCGGCGACCGGCTCGCTCGGACAGGGTCTGAGCGTCGGTGCCGGGCTTGCGATCGCCTCGCGCCTCCAGAAGGTCGATCGCCGCGTGTATGTGCTCATCGGCGACGGCGAATCCCGCGAGGGGCAGATCTGGGAGGCGATGGACATGATCGCCGAGCGCGGGCTGCATGAAGTCTGCGCCATCTTCAACTGCAACGGCCAGGGACAGGCCGACTATGTCTCGCCGCAGCAGTCCGCCGAGCGGCTGGCTGAGAAATCGGCGGCATTCGGTTGGAAAGTGGTAACGGTCGATGGGCATGATCCCGATGCGCTAAAGCGTATCTTGACGGAAAGGCGAGATCGCCCGCTCGCTGTCGTGGCGAAGACGGAAAAGGGCTGGGGCTGTGCGGCCTTGAAGGATAAATCAAATCACGGCAAGCCGGTGACGGCGAAAGACCTCGACGCGGCGGTGGCCCTGCTCGACGAGACGGCTGCCCGACTGGGCATCAAGGATCGTTCACCTCCTGCACCCACGATCGCAAAGCCCGCTGCTGCAAAGCCGATGCTGCGGCCGGAAAGTCGCCCGATGGAATTCGCCGCGGCGATGAAGCTCGCCGGACTCGATGGTGCCGTGGCAAAAGGCGCGCTGGCAACGCGCCGGGCGTACGGCGCGGCACTGCTGGCCATCGGCGAATCCGATCCGCGCGTCGTCGCCCTCGATGGCGACGTGAGCAACTCCACCTTCGCGGATATCTTCGCGAAGAAGCACCCCGACCGATTCATTGAGTGCAAGATCGCCGAGCAGAACATGGTCTCCGCCGCCGCGGGCATGGCCGCCGCCGGCTTTGTTCCTTTTGTCAGCAGCTTCGCCAAGTTCATTTCCCGCGCCTATGACCAGATCGAAATGGCCCAGATCACACGGGCAAACATCAAGCTCACCGGCTCGCACGCGGGCATCACCCTCGCCGCGGACGGCCCGAGCCAGATGAGTCTCCACGACGTGGCCTATTTCCGCAGCGCGAGTGAGGCCGACGATGGACGTGGCCGACCGGTCTGCGTGAGTTTTCACCCGGCCGATGCCGTCGCCGCCTATCACTGCACCTGGTTGATGGCGGCGCACGAAGGGATGTGCTACATGCGAACGCATCGTCCGGACGTGGCACTGTTGTACGCACCCGACACACGCTTCGAGATCGGCGGGTCGCATGTTCTTCAGGAAGGCGATGCGCTGACGCTCGTGAGTGCCGGTTACATGGTGCATGAGAGCAAGCGCGCCGCGGAGATGCTCGCGAAGGACGGTATCCGGTGCACGCTGATCGACGCCTACTCCTTCCCGCTCAAGACGGACTCGATCCTGTCTGCCGCAAAGAAGACCGGCGACCGAATCCTCGTCGTCGAGGACAACTACATCGGCGGCCTGGCCAGCGCCATTGCCGAGGCGGCCGCTCGCCATGGAATGACGCGCGTCGAATCCATGACCTGCCGCAAGATGCCCAAGAGCGCCCGTACGACCGACGAGATTCTCTCCTATTGCGGACTCTCGGCAGAAGACATCGCGCAGTGCGCTCACGAAAAGATCAAATAGATTGTATTGAAGTTACGTGCGGGTCGGCGATTCGGCGGCGGCCATGGCCTCGACCGATGGGCACGTGCAGAAAAGATTGCGGTCGCCCCACACGTTGTCGATGCGGCCGACGGGCGGCCAGAACTTCCGCTCACGCACCCACGGCGCCGGATACGCCGCCTGCTCACGCCGGTATGCGTGTGTCCAATCATTGGCACTGACGGCTTCGGCGGTGTGCGGCGCGTTCTTGAGAACATTGTCCTCGCGATCCGCGCGGCCCTCCTCAATGGCCCGGATTTCCTCCCGGATCGCAATCATCGCGTCGCAGAAACGATCCAGCTCGGCGCGGGACTCGCTCTCCGTCGGCTCGATCATCAGCGTACCGGGCACCGGCCACGACATCGTCGGCGCGTGGAAGCCGTAATCCATCAGCCGCTTGGCGATGTCCTCCACTTTCACGCCGGCGGACTTTTCAAACGGCCGACAGTCGACGACGAACTCATGGGCCACGCGATTGTTCTCGCCACGATAGAGAACGGGGTAGTGTCGCTCAAGGCGCGATGCCATGTAGTTGGCATTAAGAATTGCGATTTGTGATGCCCGCGTCAGGCCTTCGCCCCCCATCAGGGCAATATAGACCCACGAGATCGTCAGGATACTCGGGCTGCCGTATGGCGCCGCAGAGATCGGGCCGATCGCCTTTGCGCCGGCGCGATCAACCGGCTGAACCGGATGGCCCGGCAGGAAGGCGGCCAGGTGCTTTGCCACGGCTATCGGCCCCATGCCCGGACCGCCACCGCCATGCGGAATGCAGAAGGTCTTGTGCAGATTCAGGTGACAGACGTCTGCGCCGATGTCGCCCGGACGACACAGGCCCACCTGGGCGTTCATGTTTGCGCCGTCCATGTAAACCTGTCCGCCGTGCTGATGGACAACTTCGCACAGTTCGCGGATGGACTTTTCAAAGACGCCGTGCGTCGACGGATAGGTCACCATGATCGCCGCCAGCTCGCGTGCATGCTGCGCGGCCTTGGCTTTCAGGTCGGTCATATCGATGTTGCCGCGGGCATCACACGCCACCGCAACCACCCGCATGCCCGCGGTCACCGCGCTGGCAGGATTGGTCCCGTGGGCCGAGGTGGGAATCAGACAGACGTTGCGATGCGGCTCTCCCCTGCTCTCGTGATAAGCACGAATGACCAGCAGCCCGGCATACTCGCCCTGCGAACCGGCATTGGGCTGAAGACTCACGGCCGCCAGACCGGTCACTTCCGCGAGCCAACCCTCGAGCTGACGGAAAAGCTCCGCATAGCCGCGCCACTGATCTGCCGGGGCAAACGGATGCAGCCCGGCGAATTTCGGCCAGCTCACCGGAAGCATCTCGCTCGTGGCGTTGAGCTTCATCGTGCAGGAGCCGAGCGGGATCATGGAATGCGCCAGTGACAGGTCGCGCGACTGGAGCCGGAAGATGTAGCGAAGCATTTCCGTTTCGCTGTGATAACTGTTGAAGACGGTGTGCGTCAGGTAGCCGCTGTGACGCACCAGCGGATCGGGAATCGAGAAACGCGTCTCCTCCTGCAGTGCGACCGGTGGAACTTGCCCCTTCGTGCCGACCGAGAAGATATCCAGCAGCTTCGCAATTTCGTTGCGATCGGTTCGCTCATCGAGACTGACACCGATGCGACCGTCGCCATAGTCTCGCAGGTTGATACGGGCGCTCCGCGCCGCCTCAAGTATTGCACGGGCCGCGTCTGCTCCTCCGGCGGGACGAATCGCCAGCGTATCGAAGAACGCCGAATCGCTCGTCGCATGCCCCATCTTGTGCAAGCCGGATGCCAGGATGGCCGTGAACGCATGGATGCGTTCTGCGATTCGCCGCAGCCCGGTAGGTCCGTGGTAAACGGCATACATTCCCGCCATGATCGCCAACAGCACCTGCGCCGTGCAGATGTTGCTCGTGGCCTTCTCCCGACGAATGTGCTGCTCACGCGTCTGAATTGCCAGCCGGTACGCAGGCCGGCCGTGTACATCTTTCGAGACGCCGACGATGCGTCCCGGCATGTGTCGCTTGAGGTCTTCGCGGCAGGACATGAACGCCGCATGCGGCCCGCCGAATCCCAGCGGCACACCGAAGCGCTGGGACGAACCGACGGCGATGTCGGCGCCGAACTCGCCCGGCGCACGCAATAGCGCCAGCGCCAGCAGGTCCGTCGCCACGACCACCAGCGCTCCCGCCGCATGGCCTCGCCCGGCAATTTCCTCGTAATTCTCGACACGGCCATCTGTCGTCGGGTACTGCAACAGAATGCCGAACGGGCGCTGTTTCGAAAAGTCCGCCTTCGATGCATCGCCGACCATGACTTCGATCCCCAGCGGGCGTGCACGGGTCTGCACGACGGCGATCGTCTGTGGGTGACAGGCATCTGAGACGAAGAAGTCGTGTCGTGCACCGTCCTCACCGGCCAGCGCGCGACACATGGTCATGGCCTCCGCGGCTGCCGTCGCCTCGTCGAGCAGTGACGCATTCGCCACGGGCAGAGCCGTCAGATCAGACACCATCGTCTGGAAGTTGAGCAGTGCTTCCAGCCGGCCCTGCGAGATCTCCGCCTGATAAGGCGTGTATTGCGTGTACCATCCGGGATTCTCAAAGATATTTCGCCCGATGACCGGCGGCGTGATGCAGTCGTAGTATCCCATGCCGATCAGACTGCGACAGGTCTCGTTGCGGTCAGCGATCGCCCGAAGCGACTCGAGCAGCTCATGCTCCCCGCGCGGGCAGCCGATTTGAAGCGGCGACTTGATTCGTATGTCCGCCGGGATCGTCTGTTCCACGAGATTTTCCAGTGAGCTGCTGCCGATGAGCGTCAGCATCTCCTGGACATCGGCCGGACTCGGGCCGTTGTGGCGGTGAAGAAAAGTGTCGGAAGGATCGAGCAAAGATCGCGAGAAGGCGGACTCGGGCATCTTGGTGGCATCTCCTGGTGCTGCGGCAAGCCCGTCCACTGGGCACGCGGTCAGTCACGATGTTGTCAGGATTGTAGCGGAGATACCGCCCGTGCGGCAGTGGTGCAGGAAGCGAACCATCGACCCCGACCACGACCCTGCCGGGAAAGCGAATACTCAAAAATCACAATGAATAACGGAGGTCCATTCGAGCTTCGAAACCGAGAGAGTGGGCGATCAGCCGCCGATCTGGGCGTCGTACTGTTCGGCAGTCATCAGCCGATCCAGCTGGGACGGATCGTTCACCTGAACCTTCACCAGCCAGCCGTCGCCGAAGGCATCGCTGTTGACCAGCTCGGGCGAATCGCCGAGTCGGCCGTTCACCTCGACCACCACGCCGGAGACACCACTGTACAGATCACTGGTCGCCTTGACCGATTCAATCTCACCGAGCGGCTGGCCGGCCGTGATCTCTTTGCCCACCTTGGGCAGGGAGACGTAAGTGATGTCCGTCAACTCGTCGGCGGCGAACTTGGTGATGCCGATCGTGCAGATCTTCCCATCGAGCTTGTGCCACTCGTGGCTTTTCAGGTACCGCCGGTCATTTGGAACACCCACGCCGCGCCTCCGTGTGTTTCATCATCCTGAGGTCAGTACGATGCAAATTATATCGATACCCGTTGGTGTGCGCCTAGGCAGACCGCTTGTAGAACGGCAGCGCCGTCACGACCGCGGGTATCTGCTGATCCCGGACTTCCACCGTAATTGAACGGCCCGCCTCGCAATACGAAGCATCGAGATAGGCCATCGCAATCGACTTCTCCAGCGTCGGGCTCAGCGTCCCGCTCGTCACCACGCCGACTTCCGCGCCGTCAGCCAGCACTCTGGCACCCTGCCGGGCGATCCGCCTGCCTTCCAGAATCAGCCCGATGAGCTTTCGGCGCGGGCCTTCCGCTGCAATCTGTCGCAGCGCCGACGCGCCGACGAACTCTTTTTCAAGGTCGACGCACCAACCGCAACCCGCCGAAAGCGGATCAACCTCTTCCATCAACTCATGCCCGTAGAGCGGCATGCCCGCCTCCAGCCGCAGAGTATCTCGCGCGCCCAGACCGGCCGGACGGATCGTCACCCGGTCTCCGCTGCCGTCCTGTGTGAGAAAATCCCAAACCAGTACACCGGTCGCCGCGGAAAGAACGACCTCCAGCCCGTCTTCGCCCGTGTAGCCGCTTCGGAAGATACTGTATTTCTGCCCCAAGTAGCTGCCGGTCACGAAACCGTATCGCGCCACCTCGCCCACCTTGATCGGCATGTGCTGCGCGAAGAGTTCCATCGTCGCCGGCCCCTGAATGGCCAGCATGACCGATTTCTGTGTCGTGTCGTCCAGCGTGACCTTGCGGCCCTCAAGATGCCGCTGAAGATGCGACACGATTTTTTCGCGATTCCCCGCGTTGCATACCATGAGCCATCGATCTTCATAACGCGAGACGATCACATCATCAAGGATGCCGCCGCGCTCGTTGCAGACGTGGCTGTAGCCGCTGCGACCGACCTTCAGTTTACCGACGTTTCGCGTGCAGACATGCTGCAACAGCGCCTCGGAGTCCGAACCGGTGAACACCAGTCGGCCCATGTGGGACACGTCGAAGATGCTGCTCGCCGTCCGTGTATAAACGTGCTCCTCGTTGATGCCGCGATACATGACCGGCATTTCCCATCCACCGAAGTCGATGAGCCGGGCGCCCAGGCGTTTATGTGTTTCGTATAAAGGGGTTCTCAGCATGGACTGCAAGTGTAGAAGCTGTGATGGCAACGGGTCAAGCGGACTGCGTTTCAACGGATGCCTGATCGCCGGCGACGACCGGCGCAGTTCTCCTCGCGGTCGATCATCCGGTCGCTGCACTTAGCGTTTTCCGCGCCGCCGCCCTCCGGAGCGACGTTTCTCATTCCTTGCTCGGCGCTCGCGCCCAGCGAGCCGTTTTTCAATGCTGCGCGATCTTCGACGAGGACCACTCTCGCCCCCCTGCTTCGAACGATGCCGTGCGGATCGCGCCGAACCCTCCACGAGCACCAGATTCAACTGTCTCGCCGAAACATCCACCTCCGCGATGCGTACCTTGAGAAGCGTACCCATCGTGAATACCTGTCGGGTCCGCTCGCCGACGATCCGGCCGGCCTTCACGTCCGCCTCCCACCAGTCGTCGCCGAGATCTTCGATTCGCAGCAGGCCGTCAATCAGATACTTCGGATGCTGAACAAACAATCCAAAGTTGGTCACGCCGGTCACCACGCCCTCGAACTCGTCGCCGACGTGCTCCGTCAGCAACTGCAGGACCTTCACCGTCCGCAGTTCCTGTTCAGCGCTTTCCGCGCGCCGGGAAACGTACGACAGTCGTCGCGACAGATCGGTCAATTCTTCCTCGTCCGGCACTTCGTCGAGCCCGACCTTGTTCTTTCCGCCGAAGGGGCCGGTCAAATAGCGCTGCAGCAAACGGTGCACCGTCAGATCAGCATAACGCCGTATCGGGCTGGTAAAATGCGTATAGTGTTTACTCGCAAGGGCGAAGTGTCCCACCTTCTTCGGCGAGTATTCCGCAAGCTGCATCGACTTGAGAACCGCAAGATTCACTGCGTACGCCTCGGGCTTTCCCTTCAAGGGTGCAAGGAGCGTCTGAAGATCATGCGGCGTGATCTTCTTGGGTACAGCGAAGCCCGCGGCGCGCATGAATCGGGCCATTGCCTCCAGCGAGCTTTCGTCCGGCTCCGGATGGATACGCCGGATACACGGCACCCCGAGGCGGTCCATCAGCCGAGCGACGGCCTCGTTGGCCTCGACCATGAACATCTCGATAATCGTGTGCGAGAAGCTCGTGTCCTCGGGTCGAGCATCAACCACTCGACCGTTCTCGTCTAGGATCAGATCCACGGCCGGAAGATCGAGCACGATCATCCCCTCGTCCAGCCGCCGTTGCCGAATGGCGCGGGCCAGGCGATCCATCTCTCGAACGAGTGTCACGACCTTGGGGACCGCGAAGCTCTGCTTCGATCCGCTGCCCTCAAGAATTGCACTCGCCTGTCGATAGGTCAATCGCTTGGCAGATCGAATAACGGCGTTCGCGAATCGGGTGCTAACCACTCTGCCTTGCACGTCATAGCGAATGAAGGCGCTTTTGGTCAGCCGTGGCTCTCCCTCCTGTAAGCTGCATATCCCGTTGGACAACACCTCGGGCAGCATCGGGATGACATGACCAGGAAAATACACGCTCGTGCCGCGCTCCCGTGCCTCCTCGTCCATCGGCTCGCCTTCGCGGACAAAGTGGCTCACATCAGCGATGTGGACCCCCAGTTCCCAGACTGCCTCGCCCGATTGGGAATTCGGGATTTTGGATTTTGGATTCCTGGCTGACCTTCGCCCTTTCTTAGATTCGGTGAAACCGTCGAGTCGGACAAGCGTGATGGCGTCGTCAAAATCCTTCGCATCATCCGGGTCGATGGTGATCGTCAACAGGTCGGAAAGATCTTCGCGCTTCGCGAGTTCCTGCTCCACGTCGAATGCGCGGGTGACTTCGCCGGCATGGTCGAGAACCTCCGGCGGAAAACCCTCCGGCAGGTGATACTGCCGGATGATACTGATCAGGTCGACGCCCGGCTTGCCCTGCGCGCCGAGTCGCTCGACGATCACGCCCTTGGCAGGCCGACCGTCGCTTGGATAGCGCACGATTTCCACAACCACCTGATCGCCGTCGCGCGCGCCTTTCGCGCCCACGTCACCGACGAGTATCGGCACGTGCAGCGTATTTCCGTCCGGCTGCACGAACCAGTGCCCGCCTTCCTGGCGAAGCTGCCCTACAAAGCGGCTGTTGCCGCGCTCGATGATCTTGAGGATCCGCCCGCCGAAGGACTCCCGCCCCTCGCGTCGCCCGCGCGGCAGGACATGGCAGAGCACACGATCGCCGGTCACGGCATCCAGCGCGTCGCCACGTCCGATGTACAAATCGCCGTGCGCCGTCGGTGAATCGGGTACGACGAAGCCGAAGCCGCGCGGATTCGCACGATAGGTGCCGGTGATCTGATTCGGCGGGTGCGGCAGCATAACCGCGTTGCCCGTGCCGAAAACTACACGACCGACCCGCCGCAGGGCATCGACGGCATCGTGAAAATCGCCGTACTCGGCATCGGCGATGCCCATGGCCCGGGCCAGCTTCGTCGCCTTCATCGGGCGATAGTCGGGATTGCGGAGGAAATCGAGAATACGTTCGGAAAATCGCTTGGGCATGAAGTTCTTTCAGATCGTGACCAGCGCGAGTGCTGCCAAGAGGCAATCCGGCGGCGATTCGCCGCATACTTGCCCGTGCGCCTGGAAACCGCGATGATGGCGTCTTGCGGAGATAGCACCGCTACAGGGAAGCTGCCATGGAAGACATCATCGCCGACGCACGGGCCTTAGGCAAGAAGATCGCCGCGAACCCGCGGACCGTCAGCTTTATGAACGCGGCCCGCGCGGTCGAGTCCGATTCCGAAGCCCAGAAGGTTCTGCGCGCTTATCAGGAGCAGGCCGTCAAGATTCAAGAGTTGCAGAACTCGGGCAAGCCGATCGAACCGGAAGACAAGCGTAAGCTCCAGGATTGCGAAGGCGCCATCGCTGCGAATGAGAAGATCAAGGAAATGATGAAGGCACAGGCCGACTATCTTGAGATGATGCACCGCATCAACGGCGCGATTGATGAAGCTGTCCAGGCGACAGCATAATCGTCAGGACTTCGCGCGACGCCCGAAGCGCGCCAAAACCAGCTCAGAGATCGCCTCCACCTTTGCCCGCCAGCTCTCGCTGTTCATCAGATTTCGGCGCTGCTCGGCCCGTGTCGGAGTGTTCTCCGCCATCGCCCGCTCGCATGCTCGAACGAACGCTTCCACACCGTTCGCGATGTACACTCCTTCCAGTCCCGCCGCCTCCACTTCAGGCAGGGGCGTAGAGACCACCGGAAGCCCGGCTGCGAGATACTCGCGCAGCTTGATCGGGTTCACCGCCCGCGTCAGCGCATTGATTCGAAAGGGGATCAGGCCCATGTCGAACGCTCGAGCATATTCCGGCAATCTCGCGTAGGGCTGCCGCCCGAGCAGGTGCACATTGGGCAGCGACGATAGTTTGCTTACATCCCTTGCCGCCTCACCAATCACAACGATCGACCACTCCGGCCGCATCCGGGCCACGTCTGCCAGCAGCTCAATGTCCACCCATTCCTGTATCAGCCCCCAGAATCCCAGCACCGGGCGGCGCAGCAAGACCACGTCCTCCGGGATGTTCGTCGCGCGGCTTGCCGCCTGAAAGTGTTCGACATCGACCCCGTGCGGCACATAGACCACCTCCGGACACTGCCTGCGCCGCGACTGGTATAACGCATGCGAAGCAGCCAGCACCAGGTCTACCTTATCGATCAGACGTGCCTCCGCTGCGCGAATCGCCTCGCGGTCGTACCCTTCGAACTCGTCGAAGGCGTCAACGCAATAGTAGACGGCACACTCCTCGTCGAAACGGCCGACGAGATAATCCACATCCGGAGCGAAGGTCCAGAGTTGTACAGGTCGCTCGGGCAGTTGCCGCAGCACAGAACGAATCTGACGGACCAGCAGCCGACGATTAACCTGCGTCGCTGTGCGGCTGCCTGGCAACGGCAACACCAGCGGCGTGATGACCGTCAGATTTTCCAGGACACGCCGCGGCCCCTCAATGACCTGACGCAAACGTCCGGCCGCCGCACGAACATCCGCAGCGCGTACGCGTGGACGCCGCGATCCGTGGTAATTGACCCAGATGACGTGATTCCGTTCCGCGAGCAGTCGCATCACATGGTGCTTGCTCGTCGGGTCGTACCACCAGTTGCTGGCAATGCAGATGATGTTTCGGTCTTCGATCATCTCGAGTGCGAGTCGCAGGCGGCATCCGGAGCAGTCGCAAGCCGTCAGGTACGATACGCCATCTGCGGTATCTGCGGTCGCTCAGTCTCCCAGGATTCCCTTGAATACATCGACGCATTCGGCGGCCACCTGTTGCCAATCGCGGCGCCCCCCCTTCTCGGCGATCCAATCGCGATCCCACGAACGTTGCAACGCCGCGGCGATCACCTCGATCCAGCGGTCATGATCTTCCAGTGCTACCAGCCGCCCCAGCTTGGGGTCGGTCACGATCTCTCGATTGCCCCCCACATCGCTCGCCACGGCCGGGCATCCGCAGGCCAGGGACTCGGCCAGGGCGTTGCACCATCCTTCCGAACGGCTGGCCAGCACAAACAGGTCCGCCGCATTCAGCATTTGCGAAACCCGTTGCGGGTCGATCCGACCTGCGAACGTGACCACCTCGCCGAGGCGAAAATCGCGCACCAGCCGTTGCAGGCGATTCTCGTAATCCGGCTCTCCCGCCGGACCACCCACCAGCGCAAGCCGCACGTCACCCACGCGGCGCCGTATCTGCGGCCAGAGCTCAATCAGCCGCGCGAACCCTTTGAGTGATTGCAAATGGCCGACCGAGACCGCATACCGGGCATCGGCGGACCAGCCGAGTGCCATGCGGGCTTCTTGCGAAGGCGACTCACACGACTGTTTCTCCGCAAAGCGTCTGAAGATCGAACGATCCACTCCGTTTGGAATGACTCGAATGGGAAGGTTCTGCCCGGCCGCATCACCGGCCAACTCCGCCAGCGACTTCGAAACAGCAATCAGGGCGTCCGCGCCGCGCAACATTTCGACGAGCTGCCGTCGGATGGCACGGTGCTTCAGGCGGCTGACCAGCTTGCCGCGCAGCGTGCAGACGAATGGAATCCCCAGCTTGCGGGCCGAACGGAACGCGCCCACGCCATCGGGCCATTCAAAGTGGGCATCGATCAACCTCACCGGCATCTGGTGACGCAGACGTATGACCTCTGCCCGCAACGTACGATCGTAAAAGGCAGCATCGAGCGACTTGGCGATTCCCGGTAAATAGAACATGCGAGGGTAACGCACCGCGGGCACTTCCTTCTGGCCGCACGCCGGGTCGAAGCAGATCGGCCGCATCCGTGGAAACCACGGCACCGGCGAAATCACCGTGACCGGCATGAGTCGGGCGATCGCCTCGAGTCGACGGCGCACGAAAATGCCCTGCGTCGGTGCTGTCGGGTTCGGATAGCAAAGCGTGGTCGAGACAATCGACATGAGCCAGACGATACGCGCGTGACCGCATCCCCGCAAAGCCCGGTATTGCTGTTGACGAGCGGCGACACATGCCGTTGCCGGAACGCACCAACTGGCGCACGAAGAACGTCTTGCAAACGGCTGGGTGTGGACGCTAAGGCGCCGACGGTCAATTTAGCGGACCCCTTAACGCGGCACGACGATTGCCTCTTCTGGGTCGTTCGAGGGGAGGAAATTGAAATGACCGTTGCCCTGTCGGCCACCGCCCTGCTGGCGGCCGTGCTGTTCTATTACTCCATGCTGCCTTTTGGAGCGGTGCTCGCGGCTGTCATTCTCCTGTTCGCCCTGCGCCCCGGCCGCCGTTCCTGGCCCGTGCAGTGATACACAGGCGAGGCGTCGGTCTACCAGAGATCGCCCAGTTCTTCGTAAAAAGAGCAAAATTGCCCTAACATCTCAAGGGCATGAGCACCGTACGATTGATCATCGACCCGCCGCTCTCCGGTGCGGCCAACATGGCCCGCGACGAAGCGCTGCTCGAAGCGTGTCGTTCGCCGGACGTTGCACCAGTGCTGCGATTCTATGCATGGCGGCCGGAAACCATCTCGCTTGGCTACTTTCAGGAATACGCCGAGTACGAACAACTCGAACCACCAGCGGGCGGCCTCGCGGTCGTACGACGGACCACCGGCGGCGGCGCCATCCTGCACGATCTCGAAGTGACGTACTCACTGACCCTGCCGCTTGCCCACCCACTGATTGCCGGTCGGCCGAACGAACTCTATCGCATCGCCCACGCGGCAATCCTGCAAGCCGTCGGAGGTCGACTGCGACTGCACGGCCGGGGCGAAAATGGCTGCGGAGAAAATTCACAGCGCGGACCGTTCTTCTGCTTTGCCCGGCGACACGAACTCGACCTCGTGGTTGACGATCCGGACGGCATCGACGGCGTCTCCAAGCTTGCCGGATCGGCGCAACGGCGCACGACGACGGCAGTCCTGCAACACGGCTCGATCCTGCTCGATCGGCGTTACCTCCAGCAGCCGGCAGCCACGTGGTCGCAGGTGGCCGGCCCGATCGACTTCGACGAAGCCGTCGAACGGCTGACGCCCGCGTTCGAAAGTGTCATGAATATGGCACTATTTCCGGATGACTGGCGTGCAGAGGAACGGACGGCGGCCGTGGCGCTGGAAGGCCGATATGCCGGACGCGACTGGACTGTCGCGCGGCAGCGGTGAAAATCGGGATTCACGCAGACGGCGGCACGGGCGGAATGGCTCGGAGCACGGCGCCGATGGCGACAATCGCCAGGGCCATGATCACGTTAAGCATCAGCCAGCGTTTACGTTTGCGGCGCATCCCCTCGAAGGCCGGCGAACTGCCGGTCAGCACACTCGCCAAAAAGAACACGCCAAAGGCCAGCAGGATCTTCACACCCATCAGGGCGTGATAGACGGCCTGCCCGCTGTGAGCGGGTCGCTCATTGACGAGATAGTTGTAGAAGCCGGTCAGAAGCAGGAGACCGATCGAGAGCATGAGCAGCTTGCCGAATCTGCGGAGGAGCTGCTGTTGAAAATGTCCCCTGGCCTCGTCGGGAATGACATGTACAGCCGGCATGACGGCAAAGATGGTGAAGATCGCGCCGCCGACGGCGATCATCGCCGCGGTGACATGCAGAAATCGGGATACGACGTTGAGCCAGTTGATGTCTTCCATGACGTACCTTCATTAAGAGGTGCGAAAGATCGATCGTGACCGTGGCAACGAACGTTTCAGATCCGCTGCAGCGGAACAGGCTTCTCCACCCGCTTGCCGCACTTCTTGCAGACGCGCCGGGCGTCGTCCTTCCAGAAGGCCTCCATCGTGTCGCGGAAGTGGTTCACGATGTCCTTGCAGTCGAACTCGATGTCCTCCACCAGCGAACCGCAGCCCTCGCAATAGAAGACGATGTGCTCGGTCTCGCCAGCGTGGCGTGTTCGCTCGACGACGACACCGAGCGTATTCGGCGGCCGCATCGGGCAATGCGGCACCATCTTGGGAATGAAGAAGGTCTCGCCCTCGCGCACACGATGGTCCACGATCCGGTCCCCCTCGCGCGTCCGCACAACGATGTCGCCCTTGACCTGGTAAAAGTACTCCTCGGAGTTCACGATGTGGAAGTCGTTCCTAGCATTGGGTCCGGCGATGACCATCACAAAAAAGTCTTTGCCATCATACAGATACTTGTTGCCGACGGGCGGACGAAACGAGTCACGATTTTCCTCGACCCACTTGAGCAGGTTGATCGCCGGCTCACATCCGCCGGTGGATACGGCGGGCTTGGCACCGGTTGCCGAGTTGTGCGGAGCAGTCTGAACGGACATGACAGGCCTCCTGAGTCATGGATGAATAATCAAGACTTCGTTAAGAAATGTACCGCGCAGGACGCAATCCGGCAAGCACATGTTGACTTCTGGCTTTGCGCATCGCCGGATTGGAACTGATACGCCGGGTGGCATTGGCAAGCGAAGCTTGCCTGTGCTTCGTCTGCGCGCAAACTTCCATACAAGCAATCTGACGGTTGACCATGTCACCCCTCCAGTTCCGAATTCTCATCTCACACTTCCCCTTTTGAATGCTCATGCCACCATCGCAACTCTGGAATCAACTCGGCCGATTGCATTCCTTCGGCTCCTGCCGCTATGCTCACCTCCAGCAGCCGAAACCAACGGCCGGGAGAGTTGCCCGCAAGATGAGCGATCACGGACGAATTTCGCGGCGGGTATTTCTGACTCGTCTGGGTGGCGTGACGCTCAGTCTCGGCTCGATGCCGTGGTGGCTGCCGCGTGTGGCCTTCGGAAAAGACCCCTACGCCGGCGGCGTCTGGCTCGCCGGCGATCATCACATCCATACGAAGTACAGCCCGGACGGGCAGTACGAGATCATCGAACAAGTCACCCAGGCCCGACGACACGGGCTGTCATGGTGCGTTATCACCGATCACGGTGGCCCGCGCCACGACAAAGTCGTCGTTGAGCAGGCGTATCCCGAACTGCTCGCGGCGAGGAAGCGGCACCCGGCGGTGCACGTCTTTCAGGGGCTGGAGTGGAACGTGCCCGAGGCCGACCACGGCACGGTCATCCTCCCGCCGACTCCGGATGAAGCGAAGATCATCGCCGAGTTTGAACGTCGGTATGACTCGAAAAACTTCTCGCTGACGAAGCTGCCGGCGCGCACCGAGAAGGACGCGGTCGAGGCGGTTAAGTATCTTCAATCCCTCACGCCCAAGCCGCTGTTCTTCGTGAATCACCCGGCGCGGACAGGTCGGGTAAGCCCGATGGAGATGCGGGCATGGGCCGGAGCAGGGCCGGATGTGACCCGTGGCTTCGAAGGCGCGCCCGGTCACCAGGCGGCGTCGCTCATTCACGCACATCGCGGGCACTATCACAAGAGCCCGGTGTCGAGTTCGTGGCATGGTTACCCGGAGGAGTCGTACCGCACCTTCGGCGGATACGACTGGTACGTAGCGAAGGTCGGCGGGCTATGGGACAGTCTGCTCGGCGAGGGCCGTCCGTGGTACATCACCGCGAACAGCGACGCCCATCGGCACCACAGCGATCATCGGCTGGTCGATCCCGGGACCTATCTGATCAAGGGGCACGTCACGCCGACGACGCAGCCGGTCACCGATCCGGGAGCGCACGGCAACATCGACTTCTGGCCGGGCGAGTACAGCAAGACATGGGTCTATGCGACGCACGCCGAGCCGATGGCGGTGCTGTCGGCACTGCGCAGCGGGAGCATGTTCACGGTCCACGGCGACCTGATTGACCGGCTGGAGCTGCGGGCAAAGAGTGCCGACTCAATGGCACCCATGGGCGGGACCCTGATGCTGGAGAAGCGAGGGGAGGCCGTCGATTTGACCGTGCGAATGCGTGAGGCGTCAGGCGAAAACTTCGGAGGCCTGCGGCCCAGACTGCACCATTTCGACCTCATCGTCGGCGACATCCTCGGCCCGGCGGCGGATCGATCGGTGATGGTGAATGAATCGACGCGCGTCCTGGTACAGGTGAGCGTAAAGGAGATGCAGCGCGAGGGACCGTGGCTGAGCTATCGCCACCGCTTCGACCGCTTCGAGAAGGATTTTTACATCCGCCTTCGGGGCACCAACCGCGACCTCGCCGAACCGGAGATGGATTCACTGACCGTGAATCCATGGGAGGATCTGTGGTTCTACAGCAACCCGGTGATGGTGCGAATTCGCAAAACGTGACGCCCTGCCCCTGCCGGTCGGCATCGCTACGGCTCACTGCCAGTTGTTATACATAAGCCCGACATTCACGAGGATCATGGCGGCCACGACAGAGGCCGCAAGGACGGTCCATGCGGGGCGATCGAAACGGAGATAGTCGCGGTAAGCGACAACCATGCCGTAGAAGCCGGCGATCAGACCGATCAGCACGAACAGCCCACTTGAGACGGTGATGAGCCACGGCAGGTTGATAAAGACCCGTGGAAACGCAATCAGAATGGAACTGCCGGCGAGTCTTGCGATGAAGAAGCATCCGAGCATCACGGTCTGGCTGTAGATCACGGCACGGATGACATGGATCGTTCGTATGCGGGCACGGCGCATCGAGATTTGAAAAACCATGAATGACAGGATCGTTGCCCAGGGAATAATCGCTGCGCCGATCGTCGCCGGCACCTGCGAGCAAAAGTTGTCGCCCCAGTACCTTGAAAGGTATTGTGCATCGATTGGAAAATAGCGGTCCAGAAAAACTTCGCTTGATCCGTACTGTCTTATGATAGACGCCTGCCAACCGGGATTTGCGGAGATAAATGCCAGGCTATCTGCTCTCGCCTGGATGTGCCTTGCACGCATCGCAATCGTCATCAACGATGCTTCGAGGATCAGAAGGAGTACGAAACTCAGCGCGATGAGAGCCCAGTACCACACCAGGCGCTTCGGCATTGATGGCTGGACAGGATGGATCGAATTCCAGAAATGCTTCGGTCGCAGAGTGCCCACGAACGTCTTCCGCAGCGACCACAGATTCCGCTCCGGATGATGCTCAAACAAGTACGGATGCAACCGCACGCTGGGGTCGAGCATCTCGCGCCAGATAAAGCGATAGCCGCACTCGGGACAGCGCGACTCCACCAGGCCGCGAAGACTGTATTCGCAGAGCGGACAGGCGATCTCTTCGTCGACAGTCGACCAGTCAGGCGGAGACTCAGATGTGGCGGGCAAGCGCGTTGTGTCATCCGCCGCAGGACCGGACGCGCCGTAGCGGTTTGCGTCGTTCGTGCCGGTGGAGCTTACCTGCGTCATTTCCGGCTCCGGGAGGATGACAGCGGCGGGCGGGTCTTACAATTTATACCCCGCAATCGCGCCGCAGTCACGCCCGGACGTGCAAAATATGGATCGGATGTGATGTATCTGCTGCTTACCGCCGGGCGAGTTCGGAGCGCTCGACAAAGCGGATCGGCGTGCCGACACGAACCATCCTGGCCAGCCGCAGGGCGTCCCAGTTCGTCAGCCGGAAGCAACCGTGGGAGCCCGTCTTGCCGATCAGTTCCGGATTCGGCGTTCCATGTATGCCGTAACCAGGAAGCGACAGGCCAATCCAGCAAAGGCCGACGGGATTGCGCGGCCCGGGAGGAATGCGTAGCTTACGATCGACACCCTTGACCTCCGGCCACATCTTCGGGTCAAACAGATACTCGGGATTGCGACTGACGGATGTCACCCGGGCCGATCCGCTGGGGCGCTTCTCCTTGTCCTTCGCGATCGAACAGTGAAACAGGGCAACGACCCGGCTGGACTTATCCACGACCTCAATGACCTTCGCATCCAAGTGGATGTCGAGCCGCGCGGCCTGCGGCGCTCGATCCGGCGACCATGTACTAGGAATCAAGACTTCATCGCCGGCACGGAGGCGACGAAGGTCAAGCTTCGGGTTCAGCCGGGCAAGCAGGCCCTGCGTGCAATGCCCGCGTTCTGCAACGAGGTCCGCAAGCGATTCGTACCCAAGGCGCGAGGCGCGGGCCTTGTCCTGCCATTTCTTCGGTGGCGGTGCAACCATCCGAACGTCGGCATCGGTGATGCGATAGGTGATCAGCGGCGAACGCGAGTCGATTTCCAGTGCCTGTCGGGTTGCGGCATCAAACCGGCCCGTCGGCGGCAATCCCCGGTAAACCTGAAACGCCTCGATGGCCTGCGCGGTCTTCGGGCCGAGCTTTCCGTCGATAATTCCAGGAGAAAAGCCGGCACGGTCCAGTGCTGCCTGCACGGCCACGGCCTCATGGAGCGGGTTGCTCGCGCCGGCAGGCACTGTCGGCAGGATCAGCAGGATCAGAAACAGGTTCTGCGGCATGGGCGATACCAGAACAGCCGGCCGACCGGGGTTGTGCGACACTACGCAAGGCAACCGCGCCCGTCCTCTATGCCGTCATCGGCAATGTGGGGCGAAAGCATATAATGCCCGCGGATGAATCACGATCTGACCATCACGGTGCTGGGCTCGGGGACGTCGCACGGGGTTCCGATGATCGCGTGCGACTGCACGGTCTGCCGATCCGACGACCCACGAGACCGACGGACGCGCCCAAGCATCCGAATCGAATACGACCGGGTATCGCTGCTGGTGGATACATCGCCGGAGCTTCGGCTGCAATGCCTGGCGAACGACGTGCGCCGCGTGGATGCGGTGCTCTACACGCATCATCACATCGACCACATCGCCGGGCTCGACGACCTGCGACGCTTCAACTGGGTTCAGGAACAGGTATTGCCGTGTTACGGTCAACCGGTGACGCTCGATCGTCTGCGCTCCATGTTTTCCTACGTCTTTGACGATGACGATGCGTATCCTTCCGCAAAGCCGAAGCTGGCGCTTCACGAAATCAACGGCCCTTTCGAGATCGGTGGACGGGCGATCACGCCGATCCCGCTGTTGCACGGTCCGACGCCGGTGCTGGGTTTTCGTGTGGGTAACTTTGCCTATTGCACGGATGTCAGCACGATCCCGGATGATTCGTGGCCGCTGTTGACCGGACTGGACGTGCTGATCCTTGACGCCCTGCGCAAGCGCCCGCACCCGACCCACTTCAACCTGGAACAGGCCGTCGATCATGCCCGGCGAATCGGCGCTCGGCAGACGTACTTCACGCACATCGCCCACGAACTGCCGCACGCCGAGACCAACCGGGAATTGCCCCCGGGGATTGAACTTTCGCACGACGGCCAGCGGATCACCTGCCGATAGCGCGCGGCTTCATGGACGAAAGGTACTATCGACCCAAACCCGCCCGCGCCGTCGCAGGACGCAGAGCTTTCGACAACAACTCTTGTTGATGGAACTGTGACGCGGGCCGATTACCAGCCGGAGAGCAGCAGCGCCATGATGGCGATATCCAGACCGTTGACCAGACCGTCGCGGTTGAGGTCCGCTTGCGCGAGACATTCCGGGCTGCACGTGCCGCCGAGCAGGATCAACACCAACTGCTCAGCATCGGACATATTGGTGACGGAATCGCCATCCAGATCACCGGCATACATGGCGATCAGGTGGGCGCCTCCCTCCCGAATAACGGTCACGCCGGATTTTTCCACGAGTGTCTCGTAGTAGACATTGCATCCGCTCAGTCGCAGAGTGCATCCAGCCCCTAGACTCAGCGTGCTGACGTAGAGCGCCTCGCAGCCCAGCCCGTCGCCCTGGTTATCAAAACTGTTGACCACATGCAGTGTTCGGCCGGGCTCGACGCGAAGCGTGCCGACCGCGTAATTGTCGATGAAGCCGGACGGGTTCAGCGGCCCGTAATCCATACCCGCCGCTTCAATGTTCTGCGTCGCCGTTCCGTCAAACGTGAGGGTGGCCGCCGTCAGATCGACGAGAAATCCATTGGTCGCACGGTTATCGAAGTCTCCGCGAAGGTAGAGCGGATCGCCGGAGGAGGCATTCACGCCGACGTTGCCTTCCATCTGAAAATTGCCCCCGATCACGATCGACGACGTACCTGCAAGACTGAGCACCGGCGGAATGATTCCGCGAAGCATGGAGGGAGACTCCGCCAGTCGCAGGTCGCCGGTGGTTGTTGCGATCATACTGCCCGAGAGGGCCAGCTCACCGCCGACCGGGCTGCCGATGATCTCGATGGTGCCGACGGCGATCGTGCCGCTGGGTGACAAGGCGCCGATCAGCGAGCCGCCATCGAGGATCAATTCTCCGCTGAGGGTCAGCGACGAATCGGCGAGCAGTTCGATGACGCCGCCGTTTGACACCCGGACAGTTCGACCCGCTGCCGAGGCCCCCGAACCTCGCAGTAGCGCTCCGGTCGGGTCCAGACGAATCGTTCCGCCATCGGCCACGAAGCTACCGCTCGCATTACCGGAGTCGTCCGTAATCTGGGCATCGCGGATCAACAGGATGCCGCCCGAATCGGCCTGAAAGATTCCTTCGTTGTTCTTCGAGGGACCGGTGACGAGCAGCGTCTGTCCGGCGGCGTTCGCCCGGATACTTCCCAGGTTGTCGAACGATGCATCGAGGGTGCCCTGCCCGCTGATCGTATTGAGGTTGGTCACGACCTCGGCAATCGTCGCCGAGGAAAGCGAGGCCGTCGCATCGTCGAGCTGAACTGGGGAAACGCCGCCGAGGGTAAAGCTCGTCGCCGCGACGACGCTTCGCCCTGCTCCGATCATGAGCGTGCCGTTGTTGACGATGCCGCTCGGCGCGTCGATGGTGAGATCACCGCCGGTGACTTCGAGATTCTGACCCGGCTCGACGCGGACGGAGTCGATCGTCACGGGAATGTCGAGCGTGACAGTCGGCACGGGGCAGGTGATGTTCACGTTGTACCTGCTGCCGGGAGGCGTGCCGTTGTCGGGCACGGCAGTACAGCTCCAGGTACCGGTGTCGCTCCAGACGCCTGCCGCGGCGCAGAAGCAGCACGAATCGGGAATGCCGTCAGTCGGATTCACGTCGATGGAAGGATCGGCGAGGATGTCGTCGGCGTCGTCGATGTCGTTGCTGTTACAGTCGGGAAAATATTCGTAGGCGCCCATGTCGACGACAGGCGAGCCGGGCACGCCGGTATCGACCGTCCACGGATCGTCCACAAGTCGCTTGTTGCCGCCGAGGTCGTACGGCACCAGCTCGCTGGTGTTGCTGTCGCCATCGAGGTCGGTGTAGTCGATGGAGACATTGGGCGTGCTTGCGGAATCGATGCAGGGTGAGCCGGACAATAGCCGCAGATCACCGTAGTCGTCGTCGGCAGTGCCCCACTGGGTATCCACGCCGGGGTGCGGCAGTCGAAACAGAAGCGGGTTCTGATCGATGTTGCCGGTACCGGGAAAGCCGCCCTGAACAAGACAGTAGGTCGCGTTAATGGTGGAAGCGACATTCACGATGGAGAACTGCGCAGTCTCACCGCCGCTGGAGTCCGTGTTTGCATAGACGATGCAGTTTGAGAGGGTCAGCACACCCGCAGCCGACGCATCGAATCGAACGCCACCGCCGGTGAAGACGGCACGGTTGGCGATCAGGGTCGAGTTAACGAGCCGCCGATTCACGGTGTGAACAGAAAAGATCCCGCCGCCGTACTCGGCTTCATTTCCAACAATTGTCAGGTTGGTGAGGGTATAGGTGCCGTTTTCCAATCGAATCGCACCGCCGCGACCGTCGACGCCATTGATCGCTCGATTGCCATCAAACCGGCAATTGGCGACCCGTACCGTTAACAGGCCGCCGGACAGCGAAAGGCCGCCGCCACCACAGAAGGTGGCGGGGCCGTTCGCGACATTGCGCACGAAGGTGCAGTAGCTCACGAGCATCGCACCGGCACCGCCTAATCCCATGCCACCTCCCCGCGCCCCCACGTTCGCTTCGAAGTGACAACCAGTGATGACGGCATTCGTGCTGCCGATCGAGACGCCGCCGGTCGCACCCGCTGCCGTCGCTGGTGCAGTGTTACGAAGAAACCGACAATTACGGATCACCGGCGAGCCGTAGGGCCCTTCATTAATGCCCGGCATGCGCATGGCGCCGCCGGGCTCTTGGAATGCGGCATTCTCTTCAACAAGATTCGATTCGAAAACGATGCTCGTCATGCCCTCGATTCCAACGCCGCCGCCGCTGCGGCCGCGGTTGCGTCGAAACGTACAGTTGCGAATCGTCGGGCTGCCCTCGTTCGCGTAGAGGCCCCCGCCGGTGGTGTTCATGCCTGAAACGGCATTGGCATTGCCGGCGCGAATGACAAAGCCGTCGAGAACAGCCGATGCGTCGGTCCCGCTGGCATCGACGACGTGGTAAGAATTTTCTCCGTAGTTCGTGAAGTTCGGCCCGTCGTCTTGAGAAAGATCGCCGCTCAGGATGCTCAGATTCTGCGCGGAATTGCGCTGTGAGAGCATCGTCTCGCCGCCGGCAAAGCCGCCATAGACTGCGACATTGTTCAGAAGCTGGAAGGAAGCCGTGCGGTCACCGCTGCTTGAAGGCCGATAGACGCCGTCGGCAACCCAAATCTCCGTCACCGAACCCTCAGAGCAGGCGGCCCGGTCGAGGGCAACGCGCAGGTCGGTGAGGGCGTCCGTCCACGAAGTGCCGTCGTTGGCCCCGGTAGCATGTGCATCGACGTACAGCCGCGTGGGCAAAGGGTTATCGCAGGCGTCGCCGATGCCGTTCTGATCACAATCTTCCTGCTCGGGGTTGGGATCAGCCGGGCAGTTGTCTTCGTCGTCTGGCACCCCGTCGTCGTCGGTATCCGGCCCGCCACGAACCTGCACGCCGACATGGTGGCTTTCGTAGCCGATGGGTACGTCAATCTCGGCATGCAGGCGATCACAGAAACCCGGAAGCACAAGCAACGCCGACCCGACCAGCAGCAGGAGCACGGCGCTGCAAGGGCACACACGAAGCCGTCCTGCTCGTTTCGAGGGTTCTCCGGCCATAGCTGATCCACTCTCTCCTGCCAATATCTTATAGAAACACACGGCTGCATAGCAATCGGTATGCGAGCGGATTCCTCCGATTCTGGCGCACTGTTTCACTGCTTCCGGTAAATCGTTCACGGTTCGGCAATCCCGCCGCGGTCCACCTCCTGCAGGAGTGACCGGGCGTCTGACACCGACTCAAACCAGAGAAGCCCCTGATCGAGTCGCACGACGGTCTCGGAATCGTCGTATTCGGCCGGCCATGCCTCGCGGGCTTCGTTCACGAGCTTCTGTGCTTCGTGAGTGTTTCCAAGGCGAGAATGGGCCACGGCCCGAACCAGCAGCGGCCAGATGGGAGTATCGCCTGCGGCGCTGGCTCGCTGCGCCGCGGCGATGGCCTCGCTCCACTGACCATTGGCGAGCTCGGTCAGTGCCAGGATTCTCGCAACCCGTGGATTCTTTTTCTCGCCTTCGTTGAGCCCGTCGGCCGTAATTGCGGCGCGATATGCCAGGCGCAGGTCTTCCGTTGTACGGCGAACCAGATGGACGCGGGCCTGTAAGAGGATCGTCGGCACATCCGCGGACTTGATGCGCTTGGCGCGTTCAAGACTCTCGATCGCGGCGTCGGTCTTCCCGAGCTGCAACAGGACCGCCGCGAGGTTGTGCCAGGGCATGCCGTCGCCTGCGGCCCCCTCCAGCGCGCATGCCTGTTGCAGATGCTTCTCGGCTTCGTCCAGTTGGTTTCGCAGGGCATACACGGAAGCCACGCTTGCCCAGTTGGCGTAGAAACTCTCATTCGCGCGGATGCCGCGACGGTGGGAATCGATCGCCTCGTCGTACTTGCCGCTCATCCGAAGAAACACGCCACGCGCGTTCCACGCCTCGGCCCGATCGGGCTCGAGGGCCAGCGCCCGATCAAGCAGCGACACGCACTCGTCGAGAACCGCCGCAGGTATCTGGTCCTCGAAGCGAAATCGCTGCACCGCGACGAGATTTACCAAGGCGCGGTAGCAATCCGGATCCTCCGCCAGCGCGGCTCGAAACATGCGGGCGGCGGACTCCCAGTCGCGATTGGCGCGGTGCTCGACGCCCTGCCGCACAAATCCCTCGATCCGCAGCGCCTTCGCTTCCTGTTCCCTTTGTCGCGCCTTGTGCGAAGATCGGACCGCCGCCAGTGAAGCGATCGAAAACATCGCGATGGCGCTGACGGCGATGACCGCGGTCCGATTCCGCCGGAGGAACTTCCTGCATCGATAACCGATGCTTGGCGGCCCGGCATTGACCGGCTCGTTTCTCAGGAATCGCCGGATTTCCATCGCCAGCTCACCGGCCGATTCGTAACGACGTGTGCGATCCTTTTCGATGCACTTCATGACGACCCAATCGAGATCGCCGCGAAGCTGGCGAAGCAGTGTGCGGACATCCGTCCGGCGACGATCTGCTACTTCCACGACGGTTGAGGGCTTGGCCGGATCGGGCTTACCCCCGTCGGCATTGACTGCAACCTGAACGATCGTCGAAGACGCGGTCTTTGCCTGGCGAAGCGAGGACAGCTTGGTGCTGGGCTTGGGTGGATCAACCTCTCGGATGATGCGTTGTATCTCCGCATAACCCGCACGGCGGAGATTCTGAGAATCGAACGGAAGCGCGCCGGTCAGCAATTCGTAAAGTAGCACGCCCAGGGAATAGATATCCGTCCGCGTATCCACATCGGTCGCACCCATCTCGGCCTGTTCCGGACTCATGTATTCCGGCGTGCCGATGAGCAGGCCGTGCTCGGTATAGATCGTGTGCTCCGTGAGGCGCTGGTTCGTCGCCTTGGCTACGCCAAAGTCGATCACCTTGGGCGTCGGCTTGCCATCCCGGACGCTGACCAGCACGTTGGTGGGCTTGATGTCGCGGTGTATGATGCCCTTGAGATGCGCATGCTGCACGGCCTCGCAGATGCCGATGAAGAGCTCCAGACGGTCCGTCATGGCCAGCTTATTCCTGTCGCAGTACGTCGTGATGGGCTCCCCGGCGACATACTCCATGACGAAGTAGGGCCGGCCCTGCGGTGTCGCGCCGCCGTCGAAGACCTTTGCGACGTTCGGATGGTCCATCAGCGCCAGGGCTTGGCGCTCTGCCTCGAAGCGCCGCACGACCTCCCGCGTGTCCATGCCGGCCTTGATGACCTTCAGCGCGACACGGCGCCGAACGGGTTGCTCCTGCTGTGCGAGCCATACGGTGCCCAGGCCTCCCTCCCCCAGCACTTCGAGGAGCTTGTAGGCGCCGATTTGCTCCGGAGATTCGATCGGCACTGGAACAGCCCCAGCATTCACCCGGATCTGTCGCGGTGGCGTAGCCGCAGTGGGCAGCGGCTGGCGTCTGACCTCCCGCGCCTGGAGCAGAAGTCGGTCCTGCGCGGCGATGAGGGCGGCACTGCGACTTGCGCAGTTGGAGCAGGTGTCGAGATGGCGTTGTACGACGTCGGCCACAGCCGACTCGATCTCGCCGGAGTGGAACTGGTGCAGATCATGATCGGTCAAGCATCCGGCCATGGTACAGCACCGCTCCTTCAGACCGCTTCCGCCAGGTACGAGCCATGAGCCGCGCCGCACGATCGCCGTGAAATAAGCTGCCAGCGCAGCAGATACTTCACCTTCTCTGAACAAATGAAATGCAGGCAGCCCTTCCGCAGGCATGCCAATGCTCGAACCTCGGACAGCGCGGAGATGTTCCGTCCCGTGCGCCCGACTTCGAGGCAATCCCCAAGCCACCTCACAGTCGCCACGCAGGTTGAGACTATACATGAACGGAGGCGAATACTGCTCCGTCGTCTGCTCAGACAGGAAACAGCGGTGCCTGGCCACGTCGATCCGTGGTCTGAATCCGCCGGGAAATGACGATACGCCCGAGTGGAGTTCATAATAGACCCGCTCGGAAAGCATCTTACCAGATTGATCTGGAAGAGACATACGCAAACCGCGCGGCCGGACCGCGGTCCCCGTGCATGACAGATGGATGACCCTTTTCCGAAACTTCGAACAGGACTACTTCCGATGGTCGATCGGTGCGTGTCATCTTCCTGCCAAGCTGTAACTCATGTACCCGGCCCGAGACAGATTCTTCTCAGGAAAATAGTATGCCTGTCGCGAATTTTTGCGAGGTAGAGATTCACGTCACATAAGCGTGCGAATGCATCGCTGAAGGACTTGTCCGAACTTCGGATTCCTGCAGCGCTGCGTCCTGCAACAATTGATAATGAAACGTGCAGGGGAATGGGTTCTTGGGCTGTTCCAGGTAGCCACTACCCATCGGAAGTCGCTATCCGTTCTCGATGGAAGGATCAGACGGCAGCAATCGTTTCTCCGCTGGCTGCGGAGAAGCCGGGGATTTCATTAAGCATTTGTCGATAGGTCGGGGAACGAACTGCATCAACCAATGCTTCCAACCTCGGCTCGTTGGCTTCCGAGATGCACAGATCGTAGTGATCCAACTTCACCGACAGGAAATAAAGACCGTGTTCGTCGGAAGTCACGCGAACGCAGACGCCGGCATCCGCCGACCCTCCGCGAATGGCCATCGCGACTTCAGAGTGATTGTGCGCAATGGCTTTCGGAGCAACTCGACCTGCAAACAGCATGTCGAGGCACTGTCTCGCACCCGAACCCGGCTCCCGTCCGATCCAGCGAACGGACTTCTTAAACAAGCTGGAGACGGTCCGCATGCCAAGGCGGGGCGAAAGTGCAATACCCTCCTCCCATCGCGCGACGCTCAGCAAACGGTGTCCAGGCCCCATCATCTCGGTGACTGCCTTGACGTTGCCATCAGGGTGCTCGTCATCGGCCAGATGCACACCAGAGGCATGGATAAGCCCTCGACGGAGCAACTCAAGACCCGCTCGGCTGCCTCGGCTAAGAACAATCACACGAAGCCCGTGGCGTCGGTTCATCTCGGCCGCCAGCAATCCGGCTGTCGGATCGCAACTGGCTATGATCAGTGTCTTTTGCGCGATGAATTGATAATTCACCGGAGTCGACATTCCCGCTACACCGTCGTGGGCAATGTACCCGCTTGCCGACGGCTCGACCGGAAATCGAAGAAGCTTCCCACCCACTTCGGCTACCCAGAATCGAGTGGCCGGGTGGAGCGGTTCCCATGCCCATGGCGGCTCCGCGTGTGCCGTATCAGCAAGACTGAATAGCTCTTCAACGGTGCAACCCATTGCACCGGCAACGGCCAGAGCAACAGCCGTTGACGGTACTATCCTCCCCGTTTCGATCGCGCTCACCTCGGCTCGAGACAGCCCTGCACGACGGGCCAGTTCCGCCTGCGACCAGTCGCGGCGGGAACGTTCCTCGCAGACTCGATTTCGGATGTTGGCTGTTATTGACATACTTGTATCTTCTAGATACAATTGTACCCGAAACATGGCGCGAGGGAAGCTAGCCGTTGGATTTTCGCCCTGCCCGACTGCGGCACTTCGGCCATTTCACAAATTCCCCGATCGCGGGCTAACGCTCATTGAACTTCTCATTGTAATTGCAATTCAGGCGTTCCTGGTAGCGATTCTCCTTCCCTCGCTCTCCGCAGCGAGGGCAACGGCACGGCAGAGTGCCTGTCTGGCAACGCTCAGCACATGGGGGCGCGGCTTTCAATACTATGCGCAGGAGTTCAGCGGATTTCTTCCCCGCCGCGGCCAGGGATTGCAGGTAACTACACAGATCGACCGTGCGGACGACTGGTTCAATGCCGTACCAGTCATGCTGGGCGAGTCGAGTCTGCAACAGCGTTTCATTGACGGACGGCGCCCCCGACCCGGTGATACCGGAATCTGGAATTGTCCTGCCGGTCCCGCTGACCTCGGATTTGTCTGGCTCGCGTATGCCATGAGCATGCGCGTATCGACCTGGAACGACGCATATCCAACGAAGCAAGAACGTATCCCCAAGCCCGCGTCACTCGTGCTGCTGACGGAAGGTCCGGGGCCACGCTCCAGCGTCCTGCCTTCCTCCGCGCCGTGGAATCCGGATGTTCGTCATCGCGGCTCGATCAATATTTTGTTCCTGGATGGTCATGTATCTGCCTTCACCGGCAGCGCGATCGGCTGCGGAGCAGGAGACCCCAAGCGAGAAGATGTGCAGTGGTTTGATCCGGAAAGCATTTGGCCCGGGCCGCAATAGGCGACAGAGATCATCAACTCGAAGCAGTCAACGAAAGTATGACAGAAGGAGAAAGAGTAATGCACAGAATGATGCTTCTTGCCGTTACCTGCGCCGCAGCGGCGTTCGCCACGACGAGTTCGGGCCATGCAGCCGTCATCAACATCCTGCCGGGCATGGACGATACGATCTACGCTGAACAGCTTGACAACAACAATGGGGCTGCCACGCAAATGGCCGTCGGTCGTCGCAACAATGCAACTGAATTGCGGCGCGGCCTTCTTTGGTTCGACATTGCTTCAGAATTACCAGCGGGCGTAACCATCGTCGATGTCATTCTGACGATGACCCAGCCGCCTGTCGGCCAGCCCGCTGCGCAACGCGTGGATCTCTTCCGGCTGACTGCCCCCTGGCAGGAAGGTGGAAACTCAACGGCCAACCCGCCGGCGGGCGGCGCTCCGGCTACCAACGGATCAGCCACTTGGCGCTATTCCGCGTTTAACACAACGGAATGGACAACGCCTGGCGGCGACTTCGACCCGCTCTCACGAGCTTTTGCAATGGTGCACGGCGATTCGATCGATACCGTTCATACGTGGTCCTCCGCACTGCTGGTTACTGACGTTCAGAACTGGCTCGACAACCCCGGACAGAACCACGGCTGGATCGCCATTGGTGTCGAATCGGCAAACAACCTGATGCGCCGGTTCTACAGCCGCGAAGCCGCGGGCGGACCTGTCGTGGCAGACGATATACGACCGGTGCTGACCATCACATACATTCCGGAGCCCGCAAGCATCGGGCTGCTCGCGCTCGGCGCATGCGGAATGCTGCTCAGGAGAGGACGTTGAACGATAAAACTGGAAGATACCTTCCCGTGTGGTCGGGACTGGCACTGGCCGCGCTGATCATCGCCTCGTGCAGACCGCCGACTAACGCACCTGAAACAACCGCTGCGCCCGGATCACCACAGAAGATACATGTCGCGGTCGTCGGAGGCATGACGCACACGGGTCTTTGGCAGGCACTTAGCCATCGCTTTGAGGAAGCCACCGGCCATACCATCGAGATGGTGGCCACCGGGCCCAAGCAAGTCATCGACGATGCCGTCCGTCAAGGCGGAATCGATCTGGTCACCATACACAGCAGCGATACGATCGTGAACCTCGCGGCGGACGGATATCTTGAGAACCTGCAACCGTGGCTTCGGAACGATCTGGTCATCGTCGGACCTCCGACGGACCCGGCCGGCATTCGCGGCCTGACGGATGCCGGAGAGGCGATCCGCAGGATTCGCTCGTCAAACAGCCGATTCCTCGTACATGCCAGTCTCGGCGCACAGGGGGTATTGAAGGACGTGATGAATCGAACAGGTGTCGAGCTCTCCGAAGAGCAGACGAGCATCTTGCTCGTAGACCGTCATCGCGAGGTACTCAAACGCGCTGCGGCCATGAATGCTTACACATTGGTCGGTCGGATTCCGTTCCTCTCCGGAAGGATGGAGAACCAGGGACTCGTACTGATGGTGCAAGGCGATCCTGCCTTGCGACGACCTTATCTCGTGGGAGTCGTACCAGTCACACGCAGCACACCCCTGCGTCATCATGCCGCTACGCAGCTTCAGCAATTTCTCACCTCAGAAGAGACGCAGACCTTCATCGCCACATTCGGCATCGGGCAACTGGATGACCGACCGATCTTTTTTCCGATCAATCCTGCATCGAAATCAAGCTGAAGGATGTGCTGAAGTCTGTTGACGCGATGATCATGCAGCACTCGGCATCAAACCCGCAGGCCCGCATGTCAAGCCGAGTCATGCTGTTCGGCGCATGACCATCTGCCGCGAAACGACTGCAAATGAAAGCGTCTGAATAGAAGAAATCGGAGAGGGGAGATTCGATCTCCCTCGTTTTCTCAATTTCGGTCGCGCTCAGTTCATCGCCCGACCTCAAGAGCGACAACGACATCGCCCGTCTCGAGAAGCGCTTGATCCCCCACGATTGATTCTTTCAACCCCGTCATGCGCTTCGAGTGCGGTAAAAGGAGCACGCAGGGGCATGCGGTGTGCGTTCTCAGGCCGATTGGCTAACCGGAGAAGAGATTTTCGAAGCCCATGAGCCGCAATGACCGTGCAGCGTACTTGGTGCAGCCGCAGATTGTTTCGTTCATGGTGGCGCCAGTTCGAAATCGCCACATCAAGCCGCTTGGCCACCTCGCTGTGCCGTGTGGGGGATGCAGATCTTCTGTCCGGCCGTTTCAAAAGAGAGTCGTTGGATCCAGTTGAGTAAGCAGCAGTTCGCCTGGCTGGCCAGGTTGTGCAGCGCTCGGAGTCACCGACGCGCCCGCCGGTACAAAGCCGCCCTGGCCACCGTCACCTCGACACGCCCCGCCTCCGCCGCCACCACTGCGAAACGGTTGCGTTACCATGCCGGAAATCGATCCGGGAGCACCGCCAATTACCGCGACGGCGCCGCCGCCTGCCGGACTGATGGTTGGACTGATCAGATGCACAATGCCACCTCCGCCGCCCCCTCCAGGACCGGACGAGTCGCTGCTGTTTCCTCCGGCGCTGCCGTGCGCTCGGAGGGTCCCGTTGTTAGTGACCGATACGCGCGAAGCAAGGATTACCACGCCGCCCCCTGCACCGCCACGACCACTGATTCCGCCTCCTACACCGCCATTGGCCTCAATAATAGACCCGACCGAATTCAGAATCGCCCCGCGCGCCAGTACCCGTAGCGAACCGCCACCACTAGTACCAATCGTGATGTGAATCGTCCCACCGCCGCCACCGGCCTTGGGCCCTGGATTGAGAATCTGGCGGGCTTGCAGACTCCCCACGCCGACCCCTCCATCGCCCTGCACACGAAGGCTCGTGTTGTCGCCATAATCGCCATTAACTGCCGCTCCCAGCGCGATACCCGCTTCAGGAGGACCGTTGTAGGGTACGAGCACACCACCGCCGGCGCCCCGGTTGCTCCCGCCGCTCGCCCCGTTTAGTACGCGAATCGTCCCATTGTTCGTAAACGTGCCGGTGCATCGGATGGTCGTGCCACTCGGCACCGTGAATGTCCGGCCGGCATTCACGGTGAAATCCGTGAACTGCAGATTCGGGGGATACGTGACGGACCAGTCCTCGTCGATTTCGATCGTCCTCGCGCCGGCTGACCCGTCGCCGAAGATCAACATCAAAACGTCTGTCGCAGAAGGATTCATGCCGCCGGGCATCTGCGTACCGCAGCCGAGGAATCCCACCAGTACAGTCATGAGATATAACTTGAGCTGGCGCGTCATAATTCACCTGCTACCTGTTAAGAGGGTTGCCTCAATCGATCAGGTACACAAAGAGGAACGGAGAGGGGGGAAATTCGATCTCCCTCGTTTTCTCAAACTCGGCCGCGCTCAGTTTATCGCCCGGCCTCAAGAGTAACAACAACTTCATCCGTCTCGCTGTTGCCCTGTGCATCTGCGGTTGTTTTACCGTCTCGCGGCGCGTTTTATGGGCAGTACACAGACTCCCGGCCAAGCATCCTGGCAGTACCGCTTTCAGGTAAGCGCGCCGATCGCTTTCACGGAACGACCATCCATCTGGTCGAATGTCTATTCGACAGTTGAGAACACCGGTCCCGGTCACAACCCATGTCAAACGGTTGTCCGGAACACTGCCCGAGGATTTCGTCTGCAAAGCACTGCACATCTGCGCCGTCAACGCGGCGATCATTGGTTCGATCGCACCGCAGGAGATGTCAGCACCGAGACTGCTTCTCCCGGAGCCGCCTGATGAAGCCCATGCCGACCAACAGCATCGGCAGAACCGTGGCCGTGCCGGAAGCGCAGTTCAAGCAGCCGCAGAGGCCGTCAGACAGGGTCGGGTTCAGGGCCGACGTCTCGTTGCAATCGGCAATGCCACTACCATCCTCGTCCGTGTCGGCGACGCCGCACCCGCACGCGCCGGGATCGGTCTTGTTCGGATCGTTCGGACAGTCGTCCACGCAATCCGCAGTCCCGTCGCCGTCGGTGTCGACGTCGGGATTGCCACAGCCGCACGCGCCCGGCGCGATCTTCATCGGATCGTTCGGACAGTCGTCCACACAATCCGCTATCCCATCGCTGTCGGTGTCGACGTCGGGATTGCCACAGCCGCACGCGCCCGGCGCGATCTTCATCGGATCGTTCGGACAGTCGTCCACGCAATCCGCAGTCCCGTCGCCGTCGGTGTCGACGTCGGGATTGCCACAGCCGCACGCGCCCGGCGCGATCTTCATCGGATCGTTCGGACAACCGTCGATGGAGTCGGGCACGCCATCGCCGTCCGTGTCCGGCCCCAGACCGGTGAATACGTACGCAGCGCCGGAATTGAGGGCACTGTTGTCGGCCTCGTTGCCGTTAACGCCGGTGGCGCTGCTGTCCTCCTGATACGCCCCGACCACTACCGTGTCACCACTGACGAACACGGACCTGCCGAAGTGGTCGGACCCCCCGGTGTTCGATGCCTTGAGATACGCCTGCTGGCTCCAGACTCCATCGCCGTCGCGGATGAAGACGTACGCCGCGCCGGAATCGCCGGCGCTATTGTTGGCCTGGTCGCCATTAACCCCCGTGGCGATGCTGTCTTCCAAGTATGCCCCGACTACCACCGTGTCGCCGCTGACGGCCACGGACCAGCCAAACCTGTCGATCGCTTCGGTGTTCGAGGCCTTGAGGTAGGCCTGCTGCGTCCATACGCCGCCGTTGCGGACAAAGATGTAAGCTGCGCCGGAATCGATCGCGCTGTTGTCGGCCTGGTTGCCGTTCACTCCCGTGGCGCTGCTGGCCTCCTGCGGCGCCCCGACCACCACCGTGTCGCCGCTCGCAGCCACGGAGCGGCCGAAAGTGTCGCCAAACCTGGTGTTCGAGGCCTTGAGGTAGGCCTGCTGGCTCCAGACGCCATTGCCGTCGCGGACGAAAATATACGCCGCGCCGGAATCGAGTGCATTGTTGTTGCCCTGGTCGCCATCAACCCCCGTGGCGCTGCTGTCTTCCAAATACGCCCCGACAACCACCGTGTCGCCGCTCACGGCCACGGAATAGCCGAAGAAGTCAGACTCTCCGGTGTTCGAGGCCTTGAGGTAGGCGTGCTGGCTCCAGATGCCTCCGCTGCGGACAAAGACGTAGGCCGCGCCGGATTGGGTCGCGTTGTTGTTGGATTGATTACCATTCACACCGGTAACGCTGCTGTCTTCAAAGGGCGCCCCGATCACTACCGTGTCCCCGCTGATGGCCACCGAGAAGCCGAAATTGTCGCCCCCCCCGGTGTTCGAGGCCTTGAGGTAGGCCTGCTGGCTCCAGACGCTATTGCCGTCGCGGACGAAGACATAAGCCGCACCGGATGTGGGGGCGCTGTTGTCGGCCTGGTTGCTGTTCACTCCGGTGGAGCTGCTGCTTTCCAGATACGCGCCGACCACCACCGTGTCGCCGCTGACGGCTACGGAGAAGCCGAATTCGTCGCCCAACTCTGTGTTCGAGGCCTTGAGGTAGGCCTGCTGCGTCCATACGCCGCCGGCATCGCGGACGAAGACGTAAGCTGCGCCGGAATTGGTTGCGCTGTTGTCAGCTTGGTTGCCGTCCACACCCGTGGCGCTGCTGTCCTCCCACCGCGCCCCAACCACTACCGTGTCGCCGCTGACGGCCACGGAGTAGCCGAACTGGTCGCCCGCCCCGGTGTTCGAGGCCTTGAGGTAGGCCTGCTGGGCGATCGGGTCGATGGTGAGCGGATAGACGGCCTCCGAATCGTCGACGACCAGCCGCAGAAGTTTCGCGGTCACGCCAGCATAGGCGGGTGGGGTTTCTTGGGTGGTGTGGGCGTCTCGCCCGTACGAGTGATTGTAAGTGATACGGGTGTCTCGCCCGTCAGAACCATCGATTGCCTCAAACCACGCCGGCACGCCTGTCCCCGTGGCGTCAAAAACCGTCAACCCGTTGTAGTTCACCACCGCCACGCCGGCCTCGTTGACGAATGTCACATTCCGTCCGTCGCTGCTGATGCGCGGCCGTAAATTCCCGCGCACCGCCAGCGTGAATGTCAACGGCTCCTCAAAAGAGCTGCGGGCTTCAGCCCGCGCGGCTAAGCTGCGCTGCGCGGACGCCACGGCGCGAATTCCTATCGGCCGCTGATGAACCGTGTACCCGTGCTCCAGCCCGCGACGATCATTGACGTACCATTCCGTCAGCGTGTCATCCCACTTGTATTCGACGCGACTCCCGTCGGCCTGCACACACACCGGCAGTGAGCTCACTCCTTCTGACGAGCCGGGAGCGCGGCTCGGATTGCACTCCGCGCCCCTGCGCCCGTAACTCACCAGCTCCAGCCCCCATGACCACCCGCCTCCGTCGGGCGTCGTCTCAAACCCACGCCAATCGAATTGCGTCCGCCACTGCTGGCCGGGGTTCCGCGCCTGCCAGCCCCCATCGACGGCAAACGCCGCGTGACGATTCGCCTCGTACGCCGCGCGGATGCTCGACCAGTCCGAGGTGGAGATGCCCTCCGGTGGACGATCAGCCGCATTCGACGCGCGATCCGCGCCGATGGCCACCGATGCGAACATCAACCAGCCCATTACAGCCAGCGCGACTGTGCACCGCACGCTGCTGTTGGCCAAGCATCGAAGGAACGTTAATGAAGACAGCATCACCCTCCCTCTTGAACAGTGTTGAAACCCTCACCGAGGCCGCAGGAATTGATGACTCCATTCTAACAGCTTGGTGGACAGTATAAGGGTCGCCGGGCGTCAAGAATCGAGAGATTCTCGTAAGTGCGCGAGAATCAAGTGAATGTGAACTGCCTGCAAAATGAAACGGAGAGGGGGGGGAATCGATCTCCCTCGTTTTCTCAAACTCTGCCGCGCGCTCAGTTTATCGCCCAACCTCCGAAGTGACAACGACTTCGCCCGTCTCGCTGATGTTCTGTGCCTCCACGGTTTTTTACCGTCTCGCGGTGCCTTTTGAGGGCAGTTTGAGGGCAGTCCTGCTGAGCGGAGCGACACGGGCGTGTGGAATTTATCGCAGTTCAATGACGACCGCCTTTGTTTATACCTGTGTCATTTTCCATGCACGACGCCGTTGTTCCTCTGAACGGGCACAACGGCGTCGTTGCGATCAGGGTACTCATGGGCTTCCAAGCAGAGCGTTGAGGAACTCCTGCACGTCGAGGCCGTCGACGCTGCCGTCTTCGTTCAGGTCGCCGTTCAGAATGTCGCACGCGGGATACTGCGCGGCGTATCCGTCGGGATCGAGCAGCGCCAGCACCATGGCCGGCACGTCGTCCAGGTCGAGCACGCCGTCGCAGTTCATGTCGCCGAGCACTTCGCAGACGATCCCCGGCACGGTCGGACACGGATCGCAGGCGTCGCCAATGCCGTCGCCGTCTGAATCCGCCTGATCCGGGTTAGAAACGTCCGGGCAGTTGTCACAGGCGTCGCCGATGCCATCCGACGGGGTCAATCCCGTGGTCATCAGATGCTGAATTTCTGACGCACTGAGAGCCCTGCCGAACACACCCACTTCGTCGATGACGCCGTCGAGGAAGTGACTGACGCCGCCCCGGCAGCTCAGGTATAGAGGCGAACTGTTCGTGGTATTTCCGCTGGTCGTATCTGGCGCCGAGGCCTCCTCCACTCCGTCGATGTACAGACGGAGTGTCCCCGCGCTGCGGACAAACGCAATGTGGTGCCAGCCGCCGCCAATGGTGGACACCGAAGTGACCGATGCCGCCGCGCTGCCGTCGTAGCGGATCGCGACCACCCGGCCGGCACTCGCGCCGCTGGTCTGATTGAGATAGCGGATCACATACGGATAACCGCCGCCGCCGCTCCATTTCTCAACGATCGAGTTATCGATCGCCACGGTGTCCAGTTGTACCGCGGCCACATTTGCCCAAACTGTGACGGCAAAGTCGCTGCCAGCGGAGAAGTTCAACGCCGCATCATTCGGAATCGCCACGTGGTCGTTGACCCCGTCCAGCGATACAGCGGTCCCCGATTGCCCTGTAGTCCAGCTCGCGCCGCCCACCAGCGCGCCATCGAGGTTGCCGACCGAATCCGCGGCTACCGTGCCGCTGCCTTCATCGAACAACCAGATCGCGGCCGGAGAGAGCGCACTCCAGCTTGCATCGCTGTCGAGCTGATCGGAATTGGGAATCATCGGACAGTTGTCGCAGGCGTCGCCGACGCCGTCACCGTCGGTATCGAGTTGATCCGGGTTATAAACGCCCGGGCAGTTGTCGCAGACATCCGGCACGCCGTCGCCGTCGGTATCGGTTTCGCATGTTGTAAGCCAACCGCCCCAGTTACCGCCCGCGTCGGTGCATTCGGCTTCCAACAGGACACTGCAACCCTGTGCGGCGGGAAGACAGCATCCTCCCATCCGCAATTGAAGGCCGAGACTGTGCAACCCGCCGGCCGCGACGCTCACGAAGCCGCTGTTGGGCGAAGGGACGTTCGTCTGACCGTAGTCGTTTCTTCCCCACGCCACAATCGAGCCGTCCGCTTTCGAACCGACACAATGAAAGTCGCCTGCCGCAATCGCCACGAAGCCGCTGTTGGGCGCGGGTACGTTAGTCTGACCGAAGTTGTTGCTTCCCCACGCCACGATCGAGCCGTCCGCTTTCAGCCCCGCGCTGTGCCAAAAGCCTGCCGCGATGGCCACGAAGCCGTTGTTGGGCGCAGGTACGTTAGTCTGACCGAAGTTGTTCATTCCCCACGCTACGATCGAGCCGTCTGCCTTCAGACCCATGCTGTGGTACATGCCGACCGCAATGGCCACGAAGCCGCTGTTGGGCGCAGGGACACTGGTCTGACCTAAGAAGTTGGATCCCCACGCCACGATCGAGCCGTCTGCTTTCAAACCCATGCTGTGGTCGCTGCCGGCCGCGATCGCCACGAAGCCGCTGTTGGGCGATGGCACGTTGGTCTGACCGTTATCGTTCCATCCCCACGCGACGATCGAGCCATCGGCTTTGAGCCCCAGACTGTGAGACCGGCCGGCCGCGACGGCCACGAAGCCGTTGTTGGGCGCAGGGACGTCAGTCTGGCCGAAGTTGTTCCTTCCCCACGCCACGATCGATCCGTCCTGCTTGAGCCCCATGCTATGGTCCGCGCCGCCCGCAATCGCCACGAAGCCGCTGTTGGGCGCAGGGACGTTGGTCTGACCGAAGTCGTTCTTACCCCACGCCACGATCGAGCCGCTTTCACCGGGAGCACATTGGCTGCCCGAGCACATGCTGTCCGGGCCTTGCCACGCGCCATCCAACCAGCCGCAGGCCGACTCCCTCGTTTCGAGACATAGGCCATTCGGCAAACAGCACGCGCCCGTCGGCGCCGGGCAGCCGTCGGCGTCGACGACCGCACCGGGTGGCGTGTCAGGGCACAGGTCGCAGGCATCCGGCACACCGTCGCCGTCGGAGTCGGTTTCGCACGTAGTGTCCGGGCCGTCCCATGTGCCGCCCGAGGCGGTGCATTCGGCTTCCGACAGCACGGAACAACCCTGCAAGTCGGGAAGACAGCACGCCCCCTTCGGCACGCGCAGGGCCAGACCGAAATGTTCGCCGCCGCCGCCCAGCAGCACGAAGCTGTCGTTCGGTGCCGGTACGTCGGTCTGACCGAAATTGTTGAGACCCCAGGCGACGACGCTGCCGTCGGCCTTTTTACCCAGTGAAAAGTTCCAGCCCGCCTCCACGGCGATGAAGTCGGAGTTCGGTGAGGGCACATTGAGTTGTCCCGCGCCATTGCTTCCCCAGCACACGATCGTGCCATCCGCCTTGAGGCCGAGACCATGGTTCGCGCCAGCCGCGACCGCCACGAAACCACTGTTCGGCGACGGAATGTTGAGTTGCCCGGAGGCGTTACTTCCCCAGCCGACGATCGAACCGTCCGACCTAAGGCCGAGACTGAAGAACTCGCCGCCGGCCATGTCGATGAAGTCTCGGTTGGGCGCGGGCACATTCAACTGGCCCTCGTCGTTGCGCCCCCAGCCGGCGATCTCGCTGTTGGGCCGAAGGGCCAGACTGTGCTGCCGCCCGCCGGCGACCTTCACGAATCCGACGTTGTTGGGCGGTGGATTGGACTGCCCGCTGGAGTTGTTGCCCCACACCGCTACAGAGCCGTCGGCGCGCATGGCCAGGCAGTGGCTGCCGAGCGTCGACGCCACCGTCACGAAGCCGCTGTTGGGCGATGGGATATTGTGCTGGCCGTAGGAGTTGTCACCCCAGACGACGAGGGAGCCGTCGGCTTTCAGGCCCAGGCCGTGCCAGCGTCCGCCGGCGACACCGACGAAATTCTCGTTTGGCGCGGGGACGTTGAGCTGACCGACCTCGTTACGGCCCCAGGCAATGATCGAGCCGCTTTCACTAGGAGCGCATGGACCGCTCGCGCAAGTGCTGTCCGCGCCCTGCCAGGCACCGTCCAGCCAGCCGCAGGCCGTCTGGGTCGTTTCGATACAGAAGCCATTGGGCAGACAGCACGCGCCATTTGGCACTTGAATGCCGAGACTGTGCCACCAGCCGCCCTCGACGGCTGCGAAGCGAGTGTTGGGCGACGGCACGTTTGTCTGGCCGTCGTCGTTCTGCCCCCATGTGACTATTGAGCCGTCGGCTTTGAGCCCCAGACTGTGGAACAGGCCGCCCGTCAGCGCCACGAAACCGCTGTTGGGCGACGGTACGTCGGTCTGTCCGAAATGGTTCCTGCCCCACGCCACAATCGAGCCGTCGGCTTTCAGCCCCAAGCTGTGGTCCCCGCCGGATGCAATGGCCACAAAGTCGCTGTTGGGTGCAGGTACGTTGGTCTGACCGTAGCCGTTGTACCCCCACGCCACGATCGAGCCGTCGGCCTTCAGCCCCATGCAGTGGTTGCCCCGTGCCGCAATGGCGACGAAGCCGCTGTTGGGCTCAGGTATGATGCGTTGACCTGAGAAGTTGGCTCCCCACACCACGATCGAGCCGTCGGCCTTCAGCCCCATGCCGTGATTGGAGCCGGCCGCGATGGCGATGAAGTTGCTGTTGGGCGCGGGCACAATGGTCTGTCCCCAGTCGTTCTTTCCCCACGCCCTAATCGAGCCGTCGTCCTTTAGCCCAATGCTGTAGGATTCGCCGGCGGCGATCGCCACGAAACCGCTGTTGGGCATAGGCACGTTGCGCTGACCGTAAAAGTTGTCTCCCCAAGCCCTGATGGAGCCGTCGGCCTTCAGGCCAAGACTGTGGTTGTCGCCCCCGGCGATGGCTACGAAGTCACTATTCGGCACAGGCACGTTGGTCTGACCGTAGCTGTTCCTTCCCCACGCCACGATCGAGCCGCTTTCCGCCAATGCCGCCTGTGGCGCTGCCATGCACGTCAAAGTGACGAACAGCGCCGCCGTCCAACGACAACCCATCCACCCCATCCGATTCATGCGGTCTGCATGTGTCGCGTACATGGTTCTGCCTTTCTCCCGATCGGCGGGACTTCGACTTTCCTCATGGCAGTCGAGAACTCCCGCCTGGCTTGTTTCATCGCCGGCCGACACCCGGCCTTCCCGTCACTCTGCGTAAAACAGCCCCGGCGCGCTCCAAAAGGGCGGCCACGGAGAACCACGGCGATTTTGCTGGAGCCGGTCAGATGTGTCCTAAGTGCCTGACTGGAATGGGCTTGAGGAGCTGTTTTCTTGAGCCGTTTTTTGACTTCGAGTAAGATCGACAGTCAGCTGGAGGCCGTAGCGAGCCCGCCAGCACTGCTTCTGGCTCACATGTAACCATGGCGCTCGACACCCACAGCGTGACACGCATTCTCACCGACTTCGGCTCCGGCGAGGTGGCTGCGCGCCAACTGCTTCCGCTTGTATACGATGAACTGCGGCGGCTCGCGGCGAGTCACTTCGAGAGCGAGCGCGTCGGCCACACGCTTCAACCTACGGCCCTCGTCAACGAGGCCTATCTGCGGATGGCGAGCGACGCAGGGCTAAAGATAGCGAATCGCGCCCACTTCTTCCGGCTGGCCTCCAAGGTCATGCGGCAAATCCTCGTCGATCATGCCCGGAGCAAGGAGGCCCTCAAGCGTGGTGGCGCGGGCGAGCGAATTACGCTGGATGACTCCTTCCCCGGTCCGAGCGGCCCCGCCGTCGACCTATTGGATCTCGATGAGTCGCTTGAACGGCTTGCGGCCTTCAGTCCGGACAAGGCGCGGCTGGTCGAATTGCGATTCTTCGGCGGCCTCTCGATCGAAGAAGCCGCCGACGCGCTGAACATCTCGCGCACCCAGGCCACGCGCGAGTGGCGCATGGCTCGTGCATGGTTGGCGGAAGAACTGGGAAGAGGCGCCAACGCATGACGCCCGAGCAATTTGCCCGAGTGGAATCCCTTTTTGAAGGCGCGTGCGCGCAGCCGCCGGACGCCCGCGGCGATTGGCTGCGCGAGCATTGCCCCGACGACCCCGAAGTGCTGCGTAAGGTCGAGGGGATGCTGACTCATGATGCCGTCTCGATGTCACCCATCGACACCCCTGCGATGGGCAGCGGCTTCCACGTCGGCAAGTCCGATGAGATTGAGCAGCGCGTCCGTGAGGAGTTCGCCGCCGCCGGTCGTTACCAGATCGAATCGCTGCTCGGCGAGGGCGGCTTCGGCAGCGTCTATCGCGCCGAGCAAATTGAGCCCGTTCGTCGCCACGTCGCTCTCAAGGTCATCAAGCTCGGCATGGACACCCGCCGCATTCTCGCGCGCTTCGAAGCCGAGCGACAAACACTCGCGAGGATGAACCATCCGGGGATCGCCAAGTTTCTCGACGCCGGCATCGCAACGTCCGGCCGATCGTACTTTGTCATGGAGCTGGTCGAAGGCCAGCCGATCACGGCCTACTGCGACGAGCGCTGTCTGGACACGCGTGCGCGACTGGCGCTCTTTTCTCAGGTTTGCGAGGCCCTTCGTCATGCCCATCAGAAGGGCGTCTTGCATCGCGACATCAAGCCATCCAATGTGTTGATCACTTCGCAGGACGGCAAGCCGAGACCGATCGTCATCGACTTTGGAATCGCCCGCGCGCTGGATGACGATTCGGGTGAAATGTCGCTGATGACCCAGCAGGGCCAGATGATCGGCACGCCGGAGTACATGAGCCCCGAGCAGGCCGAAGGCAGCCGCGACATCGACACGCGTACGGATATCTATTCCCTCGGCGTGTTGCTCTACGAACTTTTGACCGGTACGACGCCGATCGAACGGACACCGAGTCGTAACGCATCGCTGATGGAGTGGCAGCGATTGATACGCGACTCGGAGCCGCCGACGCCTTCCACGCGCGTTCGCAGGTCCGGCGAGCGCGGCGCCGCTGTTGCCAGAGGTCATGGCACCGACATATCGAAGCTTACAAAAGTATTGCAGGGCGATCTCGACTGGATCGTCATGAAAGCCCTAGAGAAGGACCGTGCGCGGCGCTACGAAACCGTGGATGCCCTGGCGGCCGATATCGAGCGCTACCTGCGCGATGAACCAGTGCTCGCGCGGCCGCAATCGGCTGCCTATCGTTTCAGAAAGTTCGCACGGCGGAACAAGGCCGCCTTCGTGGCGAGTTCGGCGCTCGCTTTGACACTCGTCATTGGTATCCTTGGTACATCGATCGGCATGGTGCAGGCACAACGCTCCGCCGAGTCCGCTCGCACGGAGTCAGCAATCTCACGAGCAGTTACCACCTTCCTCATCGATGATCTCCTTTCGGCGGCGCGGCCCGAAGCCCAAGGCAAGGATGTTACCGTACGCGCCGTGGTCGACGAAGCGGCCCGGCGGGTTGATGGTCGTTTCACTGATCAGCCGCTGATTGAGGCCGGCATCCGGCTGGCGCTTGGAGGTACCTACCGAGCGCTGGGCTTGCTCGACGAGGCGGACAAAAATACGCCGCTCGCATATGAGATCCGCGCGCGATTGCTCGGACCGGACGCGCCGGATACGCTGGAGGGCCAGCAGGCCCTTGCCCTGTTGCGTTCAGATCAAGGTCGCTTCGAAGAATCTGAACGACTGAACAACGATGTCCTGGCACGTCGGAGGCGGATGTCTTCGGAGATCGACGAGGTGACTCTGAGCGTTCTATTTGATCTGGCGCGCAATTATGTGCGGATGGGCCGCCTTGGCGAGGCCGAGCACCTCTACCGTGAGATCCACGAAGTACGCGAGAAAACGCTGGGCGAAGAAGCAGCAAGTACACTCGCGGCGCGCGGGAATCTGATCTCTGTGCTCCAGGCAGAGAACCGCCTCACCGAAGCAGCCGCGCTCATCGAGCGCACCCTTGATGCACAAGAACGCACACTGGGAAAGGAAAACCCATACACGCTCTACACCCGCGGCAATCTGGCGGTGAACTACCAGCGAACGAATCGACTCGATGAATCCGCGGCGCTCTACGAAGACCTTCTGGAGTCCATGCGACGCGTGTTTGGCGGTGACCACCCGAATACACTTTACGTGATAGGCGACATGTGCCTGGTCTATGAAAAGCAGGGGCGATTCACGGATGTCGAGCGGCTGCGGCTGGAAATCATCAGTGGACTCGAAAAATCGCTGGGGTCTGACCACCCGGAAACGCTCATCGCCCGAGAGCATCTCGGAGATTTCTTTTACCGCCAGAAACGCGCGGCCGAAGCAGAACCGCACTACGTCGCCGTCCTTGAATCGAATCGGGAAATCTTCGGCGCGGAGCACGCCTATACACGTGCCACCCAACTGCGGCTTGCCCGCACCTGGCTCGCCCTCAATCGACCGACCGAGGCCGAAGCGTTGCTGATGCCGCTAGTGCGCCTTGCCAGGGAGACTTCTGACGCGAAACTCGCCGAGTACCTGATCGAATACGGGCGGACTCTGACTCGGTTGTCGCGCCCCGAGCAGGCCGAAGCGGTGATGGCCGAGGTACTGGGCTCATCGTCAAGTACCAAGACCCTCCCCGTGCAGATACGGCAGGATGCCATAAACGTGATGATCGAACTCTACAAGGCTTGGAACAAGCCCGCTCAGGCCGCCGAATGGCGGGCCAAACTCAATTCGGACACCTCGCTCCGCGCCGCCGCAGGACCCTGACGCTCGCAGTCAGCCACGCTGCACCGGCGTCGGCGATATCATTCAGCCATCAGCGGATTAAGGGCTACATGGGCGATTGGGATAAGTTTATGCGCGTGTCGTCTCGTAAAGGCGGCGGAAAATCGGCGTTCGACGCTGAGCTTCCGGAACGAGTTCCGAATTGAATTCGAAGAGCCCGGTGCGACGCAAAGTAGCGGTGGACGAGTCGCCGTACGATCTGGAGGTGTCGGGGCGTAGTGCGTGCCCAATGAGCCAACTTGAGGGCACTTTGAGGGCAAACGCGCAGTCAACAACCGAGAAGCGGACACAGGTGTAGGCGATTCAAACATTTCGGTGCTTTCGCTTCGAAGAAACGGAGAGCACAACACTCTCATACTGGGATGTCGGACTCGCAATCGCATAACTCGGTGCTAGGCAAGGGCTTACCGACGCGACCCAATTCGGATGCAAAAAAACGGAGAGGGGGGGATTCGAACCCCCGGTACAGGTATTAGCCCGTACAACGGTTTAGCAAACCGTCGCTTTAAGCCACTCAGCCACCTCTCCACGCTGCGCCGGCTCAAACGATGCTCTCGCCTGCACAGCAAAAACAGATTAGCCGATGCCCAAAGCTTCGGCAAGTGGGCGCCCGTCTCTGCGATCCTCGATCTCGTGCTCCCGAACAGGCATCGCGAGATTTGTGCGGCGGATGCCGTTTTACATTAGCCGGGTACTCAGGAAGATTGCGACCGCCCGGCGGTCACGTGTCTTCGGTGGAGAATATCAGTCTTTGTGACGCGCCGCGGCGGTGATCAAACAGTGCGGCGTGCGCGGCGATCCCACCAGCGAACAGCGCAGAAAGCGAATGCCGTAAGCTGCACAAAGAGGATCGGCGCCATGTTGCGCGGCTCAATATGCTTAAAGAGCGCCATCGAGCCGACCGTCAGCGCCCAGGGCAGTGCCAGCCACGCATAGAGTCGTAGGTCTCTGCGAAGCAGGACGCCGGTCGCCACAAAGCACGCCAGCAACACGGCGGAGTAACCCATCATGACCAGCTCGCGCCACTTGTGCTTGATGAGTCGATCAGGGTACTTGCGCAGGACCTGCCACTTGGTCAGCCCTTCCTCAAGGCGATACTTCGTAAAGCGAAACTCATCGCTGGACGCCGTATGACCCAGCAGGTGCGGCGGCACAAGGGCCATCGGCAACCGGTGCAGCAGCACAATCTTCGCATACAGACCGGGTCGCTCGCGAACGTGCTGCTTAAAAAGCGCGAAGTAAGTGTCATTGGCCTGCGCATCCCACGGACTCTCAAATCCTCGGGCGACGGCGTCCTTCGCCAGCCAGGCATCGCTCAAGCCGATGCCCCATGGGTTACGCGGCTCTTCGCCCAGCCCCAGGTACAGGTTGCCGCCGCCAACGGTGGCGTTGAGGCGATATCGACCCGTGACGCTCTTCATGTACATCGCCCACGGCGACAACACGATGAGCATCACCACGACAGCGCCGGCCAGCCACGGTATCGGCTTCCAGAGTGAGCGGCGTTCCAGCGCGAGAATCACATACAACGCCGCGGGCATCAGGACATACTCCGAGCGGAGATGACAGGCGATGCCCAGCATCAAGCCGGCGACAATCCACATGCCCGGCAGCTTTCGTCGCGTCAGCACCGTGGCCGTCAGGATCGAGGCGGTCAGGAAACCGTGAAAGGCATCGGGCAGGAGCGACGTGCTGAGGTAGAACGCGGGCGGGCAAAGGGCATACGCCCAAGCGGCAACGATCGCCACCCGATGATCGAAAAGCAGCGTCGCGAAAACGGCGATCAGCGCGCAGACGGAGACATCCAAAATGATCTGCAGGACGCGCGACAGGATGATCATGCCGGTGTAGTTACCGACGCGATACAGCGCATAGAGAATGACGGTGTAACCGGCGGGATGATGTGTGCCTTCGATCCATCCGGAGACATCGGGCGGATAGGGATGCTCCGGGTCGATGCGGCCGCCCTCCTGCTCGCGCTGCTGCATGAAGTCTTCAGGACGCGGCAGTTCCTCGGTGCCGAAGGAAGGCGAGGTGCGCGCCGAGGGCATCTTCAGGCCGTAGCCGGAGGCGAGCGTGGCCGTGCCCACGAGGTACCACCGCTGCATGCCGGTCTGAAAACCGGGGTCCATCGTCAAAGCGATCGCCGTGCGCACGGCAAGGCCCGCGAGCACGGCCAGCCAAAGGCCGCGATGCGTGAACGTCTGCCGCAGTTTCTGCGACGAATCGTTCATCCGCGGCACCATGAAATCACATGAATGGACACAAGCCCCGGATCAGGCGACGGAGACCTCAATGAGTCGCCGGGGTTGCAAATCAGACTGGCTGCAGGACGCATGTCTCTTGCGACCTCAACTTCCCGGGGTCGATCGCTTCCATGCGAGTCACATACCCGGCACGTTGGCGGATGCTACGTGTGCATGTCGGGAGCGTCAAGCATGTGCCGCGGTCGTGCAACGTGCGCGCTTTGACTCGCCTGCAAGGGCGCACATCCAACGCTACAATGTGCAACTATGAGCACGACTCTGACCGTGACACGACCGCGCACCCTGGGCGAATTGAAGGATTCGGGCTGGAAGTCCAAGAGCGTCAAGCAGGAACTGCACGACAACCTGCTCAAGCTCCTCTCCGCCCATGATGACCTGTTCCCCGGCATCATCGGCTACGAAGACACAGTCATTCCCGAAGTCTGCCTCGCCATACTCGCCCGACACGACATGCTCTTTCTCGGCGAGAAGGGCCAGGCCAAGAGCCGCCTGATGCGCGGGCTCGTCCGCCTGCTGGATGCGGAGATACCTTACGTCGCCGGCAGCGAGTTGCACGACGACCCGATGCGGCCGATCAGCCAGCATGCCCGACGAATGATCGCCGCGGAAGACGATGCAACACCGATCGCCTGGTGGCCGCGTGAGCAACGCTATGCAGAGCGTCTCGCCCCGGGTACGAAATTCGCCGACCTCATCGGTGAGATCGACCCGGCCAAGCTGGCAGCGGGTACAAGCATGTCCGCCGAAGACGCCCTGCACTTCGGGCTTATTCCGCGCATGAATCGCGGCATCTTCGCGATGAACGAAGTGCCGGAACTCGATGAGTTGGTGCAGGTCGGACTCTTCAACATCCTCGAAGAGCGGGACGTGCAGATTCGCGGCTTCCCCATCCGGTTCGACCTCGACATCGTCATTCTCTTCTCTGCGAATCCATCGACCTACAACCGCAGCGGCAAGGTGATTCCACAGCTCAAGGACCGCATCGGCTCGCTCATTCGTACGCATTACCCGCGCGAGCGCGAGACCGGCATCGCCATCATGGAACAGGAAGCCGGCATTGACCTCGACGGGCCGTTCCCTGTTCGCGTGCCGCTCTTCATGAAGGAGATCATCGAGCAGATCACCATCGAAGCGCGAAAGAGCGACTTCGTCGATTCGCAGTCCGGCGTGAGCGCCCGTTTCTCCATCGCCAACTATCGCACGATGATCGCCAGCGCCCGACGGCGCGTAGCCATACTCGGCGAGGACCACGCCATCCCGCGCATCAGCGACCTGGGCCACCTGACCAGCAGTTCGATGGGCAAGCTCGAACTGGACCTGATGAGCAGCCATCAGATGAGCGAGCAACAGGTCATCGAAGCCGTGCAGGTCGAGGCAATCCGCAAAGTCTTCGACGAATATTGCGATCAGCACGGATTTGAGGAAATCGCCGGCCTCTTCGGCAAGGGCGTGAGCATCGAGGTGGGCGACCTGCTGCCCTCCTCGGTCTATGCGGAGCGCCTCAAGCGAGTCCCGCCGGCATGGGAGAAGGCCTTCGAGATCAACCCGTCGCAGGACCCGGCGATGCGCGCCGCCTGTGTGGAGTTTGTGCTCGCCGGGCTCTACGCCCATCAGAAAATCTCGCGCTCTACAAAACACGGCCGGGTAAGCTATACGACGTGAAGTAATCACGCCTCAAGCGAAAGCGGGCAGCGAGCAGTCGATCGCCGGCGGTTGTCGTTCTCGCAGGGCCAAACGGCGCAGGCAAATCCACAACCGCACCCTCTTTGCTTGAAGGTACGCTCGCTGTCACGGAATTCGCCAACGCGGATGTGATCGCCCGCGGTCTCTCTGGATTCAACCCGGACGGCGCTGCGATCGAAGCAGGGAAGGTATTGCTTGAAAGGGTAAGAGCGTTAGCCGATCGACACGTTTCTTTCGCTTTTGAGACCACGCTTGCCAGCAGATCATACGCGCCCTGGATTGCCACGCTGCTGAAAGCCGGCTACCTCTTTCATCTGGTGTATCTCTGGCTGCCATCTTCGGATACAGCGGTGGAACGAGTCGCGGCCAGGGTCCGGTTGGGCGAGCATGGCATTCCGGAGGATACGATAGGATACGATCCGCAGGCGCTATGATCGCAGCTTGATCAACTTTTTTTCGCTGTATCGCCCTCTTTCAACGACATGGAGAATCTACGATAATTCGCTTTTACCCGGTCCTCGACTCATTGCCCATGGTCGCGGCAGCCGAACACTACAACTAGCAGATCGCCGACTTTGGCTTTCACTTGCACGGAAGTACTCGGGATGAAACCGAAAAAAAACTGCCTGTTCGACAGAAGCGATCCATTCATGAGCTCATGGAGGATGAACGCGTCATCGGCGCTGCCCTGCGCGCTGGCGTTCGTGAGGCCCTTCGTGCGCACAAGAAGGCGGGTAACTGGATCGTCGTCTGCGAAAACGGCAAGTTCGTCTGGCTTCCGCCGGAGAAAATCGTCATCCCCGAAGAATTACGAAGACGTGCCAAAAAGGCAAAAAACGTCGAAAATTCACGGAAGCTTGAAGATCTCCGTGGTTAGACCCTTGCTCCGATTCTTCTGTACACCGCTTTTGGGCAGGTCGATGACACAACCTGCTCAGCCGGATAATTCGAACAGGTGACGCACTGCAATACGCGACCGGGAGCACCCAATGTATCAAACCGAGCAGCTTGAGAGTGAACTGAACACCATGATCCAGCAAGGCGAAATCCTGCCGGCCTTCGAAAAGTTCTACGCCGAAAACGTCGTCATGCAGGAAAACTCCGAGCCGCCCGTGCCGGGCAAGGCCGCCAACCGCGACCGCGAGAAGACCTTCGTCGATTCCGTGCAGGCGGTGCACGGAATCAAACTGGTGCGAAGCGCGGCAAACGGTGATGTCGCCTTCGGCGAGTGGCTGTTCGACGTCACCTTCAAAGGCGGCGGCCGCGTGAAGATGGAACAGGTCAGCGTGCGGCAATGGCGCGACGGCAAGGTCGTCAGCGAACGCTTTTACTACAATAAGGGTTGATCTAGCACTACCCGATCAATCGGCCGGAGCCCCTCCATGCCACCGGACAACTGGCACGACATCGGCGCGGCAGACGACCTGTGCCGCAAACCCCTCCAGCAGATCACCATCGAGCGGGTGAAGCTCGCCCTGAGTTGCGTCAACGGACAGTTCGCAGCCATCAGCGGCGTCTGCAACCACGTCGCCGGGCCGCTCGGCGACGGTCGCCTCGATGGCGAATACGTCGTCTGCCCCTGGCACAACTGGAAGTTCCATCGCAGCACAGGTCTCGGCGAACCCGGTTACGAAGAAGACGCCGTCCCTCGACACGACGTCAGGATCGAAAACGGCCGTGTGCTGGTGAATCTGACGCCCAGTTCGCCGCGCACGCACAAGAAGCATGACCCGCACCCGCTGGCCCGACCCGTAAAACGCGCCGACGGACCGATCCGCGTCGTGGGTATCTCCACGACCGTCATGGACGCGGCCAACCCGCGCTATTCGACATCTGACGCACTGCTGGAGTACGCCGTCGAACATGCCCGGTCGCAGCTTGCCGCAGAGACGCAGCACATCAAGCTCAAGGATCTGTCGTTCCGCGCTTGCGAGGGCTACTACTCCAAAAGCGCCCACGCCTGCACCTGGCCATGCAGCATCACGCAGATGGATGCGGGCGACCAGCTCGACCGCGTGTACGAGGCGATCGTCCACTGGGCAGACGTAATCCTCGTCGCTACGCCCATCCGCTGGGGCTCGGCCAGTTCCCTTTATTACAAAATGATCGAGCGAATGAACTGCATTCAGAACCAGATCACCATTTCCAACAAGGTCCTCATGCACAACAAAGTCGCTGCTTTCATCATTACCGGCGGACAGGACAACGTGCAGGCCGTTGCCGGGCAGATGTTGGGATTCTTCGCCGAGTTGGGGTGCCACCTGCCGCCGTTTCCTTACATCGCGCATTCGCGCGGCTGGAGCGCCGAAGACATGGAACGCAACATCGAGTATGTGGCGAAGAGCAAGGAGCTGCGCGAAGGCGCCGCCGATCTTGTTGCCCGTGCGATTGACGTAGCGAAAGTCCTGTTGGCTGGGAAGGCAACTGATGCCCGCACGACCCGCGGCGGTCGCAAAGCGCATCAACTCGACGTGCGAGCACAGATTTAGGGCGCGAGCAAGTCGGATTACTCGTTGGAGAACAGCCCCGCTGGTTTGCCCCACGCTCTTTCCTGTCGGATCGTAGGTCCGCAGCTTGACGCATGCCTGCCTGGAAGCTAACCTCCCCATGCTCCGCACGAGCCCCCAGCCCGGGTGGCGGAATTGGCAGACGCGCTAGGTTGAGGGCCTAGTTTCGGTTAAACGAAGTGCAGGTTCGACCCCTGTCCCGGGCAATTCCACCCCTATCGTTCTGCAGATTTCGACTGTCACCGGTCAGCCCTCCTGCGTTAGCCCCAGTTGCTCGGCCTGCTCGCGGAGCAGCTTGAGGGCGCGATGGCAGATCATGTGGATCGAGCCGATTGAGCGGCCGAGATGCTCGGCCACTTCCGCGACCGGGCGGCCTTCGATGAATCGCATCTGAATCACATCGCGGTAATGTTCCGGGAGCGTCGCCACACAGGCCTGCAACACTCCGAGCGCCTCTTCCTTCCGCACGACCTGACTGGGCGTCGAGCCGCCCGCGGTGACCCGCGTCAGCAGGTCAATGTACGTGGTTTGTCCGGCCCGGGCAGTGGCCGGCTTTACTTCCCGCCGGACATCGCGGCGTTCGGCGCGCAGGGCACGATGCTCGTCGATGAGCTTGCGATCGAGGATGGCGTACATCCAGCGAAGAAACGAATCCGGCCCCTGATACTCAAAATGCCCGATGGCCCGGAAGGCCTCCAGATAGACCTGCTGGAGAATGTCCTCGGGCTCGAGTTTGGATTTCATGACAGCATCCATCTGGCGGATGAGTCTGGCCTTGAGGCGCGGGTGGTATAGGACAAGCAGCCGCTGAACGGCCTGTTCGTCGCCGTGGAGGGCCTTTTTGATGAGAATCTGGGTTTCGCTGGCGTCGGGCAAAACGCACCCCGCGGGTCCGGCCACGGCCGTTTTCACCCCTGGAAAACCCCAATGGAGCGAATCATCGGCGATTTCTCCATAATAGCTTATAAGAGGACGACGAGCGAGGACACGCCGCAGGCGTGGGCATCGAAAATGAGGGTCAGATTGTAATGGTCAGATAATCCGGGTGTGATACCTTAGAATGGGGGAGAAAGCGTCCGGGAAACTGCCCCGCGTCGCCGTAGTCCACCCCCCCAGCCGTGCCTTCGCGCGAGCGCCAGGGAAGGCCGACCGCACGAGCAGAACGCCACAGGTTGTTTGTTGCGAAGGAGATAAGGAGGATACGCAAGCGCCCGCCCAGCGCCTCCCCACATGAAGCACCCAGGCCATCATCCCGACGACTCGCTCGGTGAAGACCCCCGCGAGGCGCGGATCGGCGAACTCATCAATGAATTCTTCGATCGGCGTCAACATGGGGAGAACATCTCCGAGGAGGCCTTTCTCTCGGAACATTCCGAGTATGCGGATGAGCTGCGCGCCCACCTTGGCGGTCTCGATCTGATCCGCGACCTGGGTTCCTCGGATGGCAATGCGACCCAAGCGGCCTCGCCCCGGCGCGGCGCAGGCAGCTCCGGCGAAGACCCCTTCCACAAGGAACCGGTCGAGTTGCCCGCCATCCCCGGTTACCAGGTTCTCAAGCAGATCGGCCGCGGCGGCATGGGCGTGGTCTTCAAGGCCATCCAGCTCTCCACGAAGCGGGTCGTGGCCCTGAAGCTGCTGCTGGAAGGCCCGTTCGCTACCGAAAATGCCCGGCGCCGCTTTGAACGGGAAATCGCCCTGGCGGCGCAGCTGCGTCATCCGAACATCATCCCCATCTACGACAGCGGCGAAGCCAACGGACGCATGTACTATGCGATGGAGCACGTGTTCGGGTTGCCGCTCGGCGACTATCTACGCGCCCACCGGCTTGATCTGCCCTCTCGGTTGCGACTGTTCATCAAAATCTGTGAGCCGGTCAGTCACGCGCACATGCGCGGCGTGATTCACCGTGATCTCAAGCCGCAGAACATCCTCGTCGACGGCAACGGCGATCCGCATGTGCTGGACTTCGGACTCGCCAAGGCCGGCTCACTGATCGACACCAGCACCAGCATCTCGGCGCAGATCGTCGGCACCCCCGCGTACATGTCGCCGGAACAGGCCTCAGGCGATCCGACCGGAATCGATACCCGGGTCGATATCTACGCACTGGGCATCATTCTCTACGAAATGCTGACCGAGGTGATGCCATATGAAACGAACGTCGCGATGGGCAAAGTGCTGCACAACATCGCGCACGCCGAGCCGACGCCGCCGCACAAGCTCAACCCCAAAATCGACACTGACCTGTCGACTATCGTCCTCAAGGCGCTGGAGAAGCGCAAGGAAGACCGTTACCAGTCGGTGGACGCCCTGGCCGGTGATGTTCGCCGGTTCCTGGCGGGAGAGCCCATCACCGCGAAGCCGGCCAGCAGCATCTACCTGATTCGCAAGGCGCTGTGGAAGCACAAGCTCATCACCGGCGTCAGCGCTGCGGCGGTGCTGTTCTCGACGACCACATTCTTCATCATTCAGCACTTCTCTCACAAGCTGGAGACCAAGGCGACAGAACTCGAACAGCGCTCACAGGAGGTCAATCAGTCACGCGAGGAGCTCGAGCGCAGGGTCGCCCAGGTGGAAGAGGAGCGCAAAAAGCAGGAGCAGGCGCGCATCCAGTACGACGCGGTCAAGCGAAATCTCTCGCCGGATGCCCAGAAGCAACTGGACTCGCTGGTCGGGGCAATCGCTGCGGGCAGCGGTCGTCCTGAGGAAATCGGCATCCGCATTCTCGCCGAGGCGTTCAATCAGCAGCTGCGCTCCGAGACCGAAGCGGTACCGATCAAGAAGGGGCCGATCGATCCGAACGCGACGCTCTACAGCCCGCGCCCGGAATGGGCGCAGTCGAATGAAAAGTCAGGCATGACCCGCGAGGAGATTCTCAGCGAGATCGGCAAGCTGGCCGGGGCGTTGGTAAGCACGCCGGTCGATTCGCAGACGACCCAGCCGACATCGCAACCCGCGACGACGCAACCGGCCGCCTCCCAGCCGGCCGACGATCTCCCTGCACAGGCCAACCAGGAATCATCCGATTCATCGGCGGAAGTAGGCAGTTCCGGAACCCCCCCTGCTCCTTCGCCTGGCTGATGCGCGCCTCAGACGCTGCCGGCGGATGTCAGTGAGCGTGCTTCAGCATGGGAACGCAGCAGTTGGCGAAACTGACGAAGATCATTGGGCAGATCGCGAAAACCAGCATCGGAAATCGGACCGGGATCGTAACCGACGAGCAGGTTGCCGTGGCATTCCCAGCTGCGCGTCGCGGGTTGGCCATGCAGCCATTCGCTTACGGCCGGTGACTGAAGCGCCTTCCAGTCCTGCTCGTCTTCCACCAGCACGGTCAGGCCCGCGGACGATCCGGAAGTCGCTGAAAGAGATTTCCGCGTGCGCCCCGGCAGGTGGGCAGCGGCCATCAGCCAGGCCTGACTGGAAATGAGCGCGAAAGAGCGCTGGTGCGGCATTTCCGCAACCGCCACCACCCAGCGATGCAACTGTCGACGGCGCTCTACGCCCGTCTCGCAGAGATATGGAAAGAGATAAAGACCATCATCGGCACGAAAGACAAACTCAACGCAGCGGCTGTGGCCGACCTGCATGAGCGTCAGTCCGCGTAGCCGATCCTGCAGCTCATTCTCAAGGTCATTCGCGGGCTTCCACCCGAATTGCGCTGCATGCTCGCGCCGGTGGGATTCATCGCGTCGCCGAAGCAGTACGACCGATGCCGCTGCAACAGCAGCCAGTCCGATACCGGCAATGAAGAGACCCGGTCTCAAGTTGCATCTCCCGGCAGGCAGTCATCGTTAGCGTAAGCAGACGCCGATCCTTTGCGGCGATCACGGCCAGTCGTCATCCGCCGCCTCTTCCTCGCCTCGCTCGCCCGCGCTGGCACCATCCGATCCGAAGAAGGTGACGCCGTAGTCCGGCGCGGGCTGACGCAGTGAAGCGATCCACTGCTCGATCCGCCGATAGCCCGGCGCACCGCGCGATTGAAAAATCGGCCGCATCCCGCTGATAGGCGGGTGGCGCAGCCCGGGGCGTACCTCCTTGTCGGGCAGCATGTACGTCAGCAGCAGGGAGTTTTCCGGCTGGGCCCGGTTGATAACCGGCTGCTGATCTACAGAAAGCTCGTTCAGCAGGATAAAGTTGGCATAGGTGGTGGCCGGCAGGCGCTTCGCATCGCGAAAGAGTCCAAAGCGAACCTCATCGCGATAATTCGGTGAGTGGCAGCCGGTCGTTGCGCAGCCGCGGAGAACAAGAGGCATCACATTTTTGCGAAACTCCAAGAAGACCTCAGGATCGCTCTGGATTTCGACTTTGTCGATGAACTGATCCCCCTTGTAGCGGGCGATGAAGTGCAGCTTTTGTGCAGGAGTAAGCTTGCGAAACTCTCGCCGCGTCGACTCGCCCCGAAAATCCGGATGGCCCTCCATCTCCAGCAGGAAGTCGTCCACGGTGCTTCGGGAAATCTTGACCGTCACGCGGTCCGGCCGATCGGAGGTGAGCAACCGCAGGGAACGAAGCTCCTTGTATCGAATCCGTTGAATCTCCTCGTTCGTCAGCCGCCGAAGGTGCGCGATCGGTCGGTCCTGCATCGTCGTCGCGTAATCGTCATCCTCCGGCTCCGCTCGAGCCGGTCCGCCGAGAGGGGACCCGCCTTCCTGAGCCAATAGCCAGGCGCCGGTGGATGCGTAGAGAGTCACGCTCGCCGTGGGGACGCTCGCCCCGCCCTGCGCGCCGGATACAATCACGACCGCCACGAGTGCGAAAACGACGCCGACCGAACCGAGCCGATTCATCCAGGGGTGTCTCATAAGCTGCCCTCGGTGCCGGGAATCCCGCTGACGGACGCACCAGCGACCTGCATGGTCGCCTTGCCGGTCCGATGCCAGTCTCCTACTGTAATTTATATCGTCTGAGCCGCCCAGCCGATTGCGCCGTTTCGATTTTCAAGGCGATCGAAGGAATTCCCATGCCTCCTGCACGAAAAACCCGACGCACACGAAATGCATCGCAGCGCCGCAGCACAACTCGAACTCAGACCGATGTAGCCCGGCAAACCGTCGCCGCGGGAATCGCCGGGTACGTGGGGCGGAAGGTTGTCCTCGATACGGAAGGCCCGATCATGTACCTGGGAACCCTCCGTGAAGTCCGGCCGGAGGGTTACTGGCTGGAAGATGCCGACATCCGCGATCGCAACGAGGGTCACGTCAGCAAGGAGAGCTACGCCTGCGAGGCGAAGCTCAACGGGATCCGGGCCAATCGCCGGCGGATCTTCGTCATGGCCAAGGTAGTCATCAGCGCATCCGCGCTCGACGATGTCATCGTCGAGTTTCCCGAGGATTAACGGCTTCGCAGGATGCTGCGCAACGCGAAGCCCGCTTCAGTTAGCCAGCAACACGTCCACCATGTCTTCTACGTCGGCCAGGTCGATCACGCCGTTGCCGCTGAAATCTCCGTGAGCCAGGTCCAGCGGATGGGTGGACGCGTCGAGAATCGCCCGGACAAACGGAGCGATGTCGAGGCCATCCGTGTCACCGTCTCGGTTCATGTCACCATCGGGGGGCTCACAGATGTCGGCCGTGCCGTTCATGTTGGCATCGACGCAATTCGTGCCGCTCCCCTTCCAGGTATGACCGAATCCCTCGCACGGCGCCTGCGCGGAGACGTTGCAGCCGCCGGAAGTCAGACAGCACGCGCCCTGCGGCTGCGGACAGGAAACCTGACCGCAGGTGACTCCTGTGCCCTGATAGACACCCCCTGCCGCGGCGCAGGCCGTTGCCGTCATGCTCGGCTGACAGGCGCCGCTTGGCAGACAGCACGCGCCCGTCGGACATTGATTGGCGGAGGGACCGACGCACACCGTGCCGATGCCCTGCGGCACGCCGCCAAAGTTCGTGCAGTCCTGCGGCGAGAGCATCGCGCAGAAATTATTCGACGGATTGCAACACGCCTGCGGCGGCTGCGCGCAGCTTACCGAGCCACATCCGGATTCGTTGCCCTGATAGGTGCCGCCCATACCCTGGCACTCCGACTGGGTTAGCCCGTTCTGGCAGGAACCATCGGGCAAGCAGCAGGCGCCGACGAGCAGCGGACAGTTCACACCCTGACAGGTCGAGCCGTTGCCCTGATACGTCCCGCCGTTCTGCGTGCAGAGCGTCTGTGTTACGCCGGGGACACAATCGCCGAAGACCGTGCAGCAGGCCCCGGTGGCCTCGGTGCAATCCACCACTGCGCGGATGAAGAAATCACCGGAGACGCCGAGCGAACAGGCATCACGCCAGCCAAGACCAATGGCGTTGATGGCATTCTTCCCGGGCTGGCAGCCATCCGCATCGGTCACGAGACTGGGGCCGAGGAACGGATTGGGATCGCTGGCAAAGCGAAAAACGACCGCGAAGGTCTGACCCTGAAGGATGGGCACGCTGATGGGTACGGTGTTGTCCTCATCGAGGTATCGAAACTCATTTAGAAAATTGTCATTCATGACCGGGCCTTCGAGAAATGCAAGCACGGTGCCAGGGATAGGGAACGTGCCGGGCTGATTGATCGTGATGTAATCTTCGAGACTCGGCGGCGTGCCACCGGTGAGCGACCGCCAGAAGATTTGCACGGCGACGATGTTCCCGCTGCAAGGGCTGGTCAGCCAGACCGCTGCACTCTCATTGGCATCGAAGCCGGCCTGAATGGCGGCGGTGCTGCCGTTGATAACCGAGTCATTCTTGACGACGACCTCGGCCGCGTCGAGCGGCACCGGCGCGAGCCAGCAGACTATCAGACCCATCGTGCAGAAACCGGATCGAAACCGCCGCGCGGCTATTCGGATATAGAGCATCTGTATCCCCTTCCCAACGGCGCACCTGTAGCGCATCGTGACCTTCTGATTATTCACCCTTCCCAGGAGTCAATTCAATACCCGACGCAGGAAAAATGATATTTGGGCGTCCCCATGGGGCATGCCGGCGACTCGACATCACAAGATGCCGGCACTGAACGGGTCATCCTGCACCGGCGGTTGGGCAGGATAGACCGACTTGGCTTCACGATCGACTCTCTCCGGGCGCGACGGTGCATGAACCGGTTGCTTGACCGTCTCACGCGGTGGGCGTGGCGGAGGACGACGGTCGGCACCAGTGGACGACGAGGCCGGTCGCCGATCCTGGCGATCTTTGACCGATTCGCGGATCTCGGAGATGAAATCGTCGTACCCCGACTCGACGGTATCCTCAATATCCGCATCCACATACTGCGACTGATAGCCGGGCTGCGAGGCCGCTTCCAGCTCGCGCTCGTAGGCGACGATGACCTCACGCTGAATCTGCTCGCGGCCGGCCGCGTTGATGGGATGCGCCACGTCGGCATGCAGCTTGACGCGCCCTTCACTGTCGCGCGGTGCACGACCCGGATCAAGCCGGCCGCCGCACTCGTTACAGAACTTCGCCCGGAGGTGATTCTTGCAACCGCACTTGGGGCAGCGGTCGGACAGCTTCCGCGAAGGCATGGCGACAAATGGACCATTGGTCCCGTCGATGATCTTCAGATCGCGAATCACAAAGGCACCGTCGAGCGTGACGCTGCAGAATGCCCGCAGGCGCTCTTCGTTGTGACCGTTTCCGACGAGCTTGACGCGAATCTCGGTGATGTTCATGTGCTGCGCTCCAGGAATCCGCGTTGTCGTGCCTGTTGTCGATCGGATGCTCAGCCCTGACCGGACTACGATAACACATTCCGCCGCCTGCATCCACCTTCCGGCTCACAAAGTACTCACAATCTGAAGTCGCACGTCAGAGGGGATTTTCGACCGCACGGCTCGGGCCCATGCATTCGCTTCTTCCAGTTGATCGAAGAGGGCGAACAACGAGCTGCCGCTTCCCGTAAGCCGCACCGAGCGCCCGTCGATCCCGTCACAGGCCGCATGAAGCTGCGCCAGCATCGGCTCGCATGTAAATGCCGCCGGCTCCAGATCATTGAAGAGCAGCGGTCCCAGCACACGGCTCTCCTTGACTCCGTCTTCCCATGGTCGGGCACGACCGCCCGACAAGCTCGCAGACACTTCGCATCGCGCATAGACTCGCGCAGTGGAAAGCGGAAACGATGGAATGATGAGCACCAGGTAGAACTTTGACGAGTCCTTAAGTATCTCCACGCGCTCGCCGCGACCGCGCAGGATCGCGGAGTGCCCGGAGACGAACATCGGGACATCGGACCCGAGCAGACCGGCGATCTCGTAGAGCTTCTCAAGGGGCCAGCCGAGTCCCCAGAGTTCGTTGAGTCCCAGCAGCGTGGCGGCGGCGTCACTGCTCCCGCCGCCCAGACCGGCGCCTGAAGGCAGATACTTCTCCAGATGGAATTCCACGTCCAGCGGACGGCCCGCCGCGTCCGCCACGCGCTGCGCCGCACGCCAGACAAGGTTCTCCTCATTGTCGGGTACGCCCTCGATCAGTCCGGATACCTGCAAGCCCGGCTCGGAAGAAAGTCGCATGGTCAGCCGGTCGCGCAGGTCGATCTGCCTCGCCCACGACTCCAGTTCGTGATAGCCGTCAGGTCGCTTCCCAAGAATGGCCAGTGTGAGATTGACCTTGCCCGGCGCGAAACGCTGCACGCTGGGTGCATGTTCTTCGACGGACAAGTGCGAGGCAGTCGTCATGTCGTTCTCCAGCATCCGGCGTTAGCCCCCGGCGATTATAACGATTCCTGCGCGCCAATCCGATACGCCGCCGTGTTTGCCACCCGGCAGGTCGTTCTGTTACGCTCATGCTTCGGAGAGCAGTCGAAATGGCCCGCGTCAGTTTCACCCAGAACATCCAGCGACACGTCGCATGTCCCGAAACGCGTGCGCCCGGAAACACGGTGCGAGAAGTGCTCGAGCACGTCTTTCGGGAGAATGCCCCCGCCCGTGGCTACGTTCTGGATGAGCATGGCGAAGTGCGGCGACACATGATCGTCTTTGTGGACGGCGTGGCGATTAAAGACCGGCGCGACCTGTCGGACCCGGTCGGCCCTGAGAGCCATGTGTACATCATGCAGGCGTTGTCCGGAGGATAGCGCCGCGACGAGTCCCCCCGGCGATCCCGCCCTGCCGAAGGATCGATGACCCGACCCGAAAAAGCGAGAACCATCCATGAGTACGCGATTCTATGTAGCGACCCGCAAAGGACTGTTCACCATCACAAAGCAGCCCGCCGGCTGGCGAATCAGCGACGCGGCATTTCTCGCGCAGAACGTGCCCATGCTGCTGCACGATGCCCGCGACAGGGCACTCTACGCTGCCCTGCACCACGGTCACTTCGGCTCCAAGCTCCACAAGAGCACCAACGGCGGCAAGAGCTGGGAGGAAATCGGCGTCCCCACCTATCCGGAGCCACCGAAGGATCAGGAGCCGGACAAGTGCCCGTTCCGTGGCATTCCGATCCCATGGCGCACGGAGCTGATCTGGGAGCTGGAAAAAGGCGGACGCGATGAACCCGGCGTCCTCTGGTGCGGTACCGTCCCCGGCGGCCTCTTCCGCTCGGAGGACGGCGGCAAATCGTGGGATATCATCAAGTCCCTCTGGTACAACCCCCGGCGAAAGGAATGGACCGGCGGCGGACTTGACTACGCAGGCATCCATACCGTCTGCGTCGATCCGCGAAATTCGAAGCACGTCGCTGTCGGCGTCTCCTGTGGCGGCGTATGGGTCACAAAGGACGGCGGCGAGACCTGGGCCTGCCAGGCCAAGGGCATGCGCGCCGCGTACATGCCGCCCGAACAGGCATATGAGGAAAACGCCCAGGACCCCCACCGCATGGTGCGATGCCCCGCCCAGCCCGACGTCATGTGGGTGCAGCACCACAACGGCATCTTCCGATCCACCGATGGATCGAAGACCTGGCAGGAAATCGAAAACGTCCAGCCGTCGGTCTTCGGCTTTGCGTGCGTCGTTCATCCGACAAACGGCGATGTGGCCTGGTTCGTCCCTGCGGTGAAGGACGAGGAGCGCATCCCGGTCAATGCGAAGGTCGTCGTCACGCGCACCCGCGACGGCGGCAAAACGTTCGAGCAACTCTCGAAGGGACTGCCGCAGGAGCACGCGTACGACCTCGTCTTTCGCCACGCGATGGACATCGACGAGACCGGCCGTGTCCTCGCTTTCGGATCAACGACCGGCTCGCTGTGGGTCAGCGAAGACGACGGCGACTCGTGGCAGACCGTCGCCGAGCACCTCCCGCCGGTCTACTGCGTCCGCTTCGAGAAACCGTCGTGATACCATTCCGGGCCCTGATCAGAGCCCGGAGCGCGAGCGACTGGCCCTTCTTCGATAACGGAGTAACCTTCATGACCTCGCACGAATCGCCGCCCAATGCCGACAACGCAGCATCCCACTGCGACGATGTGACGCCTGCCGACCGCAGCCGCTACAACCTCACCGAATACGCCGTCATCGCCGCACTGGTGCTCGTCGTCCTCATCGGCGCCATTACCCTGATGGGCGAGCGTTTCTCCGGCATCGAACAACCGCCCCCGGCGACACTGCCCGCTCCATGAGCGCACCACCCATGCATGAGCTTCCCCTCGACCCCTCATCTCGGCGTCCCGACCACCGGTCAATCGCCGATGCTCCCCATTTTCGACCTTTCGACTTTTCGACGGTTCCCTCAAACCCTCCGACGAACCGGCCTACCACGCCGATACCTTCCTTGTCATGACCTCCGCGCGGACGATGTCCATCCTGGCGCCCTCCTTTCGCGCGGCGATCTTTATCCTCCTCCTGCTCACACTCCTTCTGGCCGGGCGATCAAGAATGTTCCGCGACCCGGGCGCGCTCTGGCACACCGTCGTCGGCGAGCGGATTCTCGATCGCGGCGCGCTGCCCACCGCCGACGAATTCAGCTTCACCTTCGAAGGCCATCCGTGGATCGCCCATCAGTGGCTTGCCGAGTGCATCATGGCCGCGGCCCACCGTGCCGCCGGGCTCGATTCGCTGTTGCTGGCGGCGGCGGCCCTGCTCGCGGCGGTCTATGCCGGTATCGGCGACAGACTGCTCCGCGCCGGGTTCAGCGTGCCCGGCGTGATCCTGCTGCTGGCGATCGTGCTGGCGGCGTCGAGCCATCATTTTCACGCCCGACCGCACATCGCCACGATCGCCCTCACGGCGCTGACCTACGGCATCCTCTGTGACGTGGAGGCGCGTCGGGAATCGGCACGCCGGCTCTGGCTGCTGCCGCTGCTGATGGTGCTTTGGACCAATCTCCACGGCGGCGCCCTGGCCGGTATCGTCAACGTGGCGTTGGTGCTCTTCGGCTGGGCATTTCTGCTGATACTCGGTCGCAGCCAGATCGGTACGGCCGCGGTCGATCGGCGTATCGTGGTGCTGATCGTGATCGCCCTGCTCTCGGCCGCGACGATCTGGGTGAACCCTTATGGCGGGCAGTTGCCGCGCGTCTGGATCGCCCTGATGGGCTCAAAGCTGCTGCCCATGATCATCAGCGAGCACGGCCCGCTCCGATGGGACAGCGTCGAGGGGGTCATGGTGATCGCCCTCTTCGTCGTGTACGTCGCCGTGCTGTCCGCGACCTGGCGACGCATGCTGCGCATCACCTGGCTGCTGCCGCTGCTCTGGTTTCTCCTGGCGGTGTCACGCGTGCGGCACGCACCGCTCTTCGCCGTGCTGGCCGCGATCAGCATCGCCGAGATGTTTCCGTATTCCGCGCTGCGCGAGCGGCTCGCAGCGCGCGGCAGTGCCCTGCTCGCGCGACACGCCCCGTCGGAAGGCAAGATCCCAATGCGATGGGCGGCGATCGCATGGCCTGCGGCGGTTGTCCTCATCGGTCTGGCCTTGCAGGTCGGCGGCATTCGCGTGCCGGTCATCGGCGCCGGCTGGGCCAGTCTCGACGAGACCTACTGGCCGGTCGCCGCGGCCGCAGAGTTGCCGGAGGCCATGCTGGAAGCCGGCGATCATCGCGTGTTCAACCCCATGCTCTACGGCGGCTATCTCATCTACGCAGTGCCCGATGCCCGCGTCTATATCGATGATCGCTGCGAGTTGTATGGGGAGGAGTTCCTGCGGGAATTCCCCCATGTACTGCACGACGCCCAGCGGCTGCTGACCGAACTGGATGCGTACGAGTTGCGGCTCGCGATCATCTCAACACAGTCGGCGGCAGCCGAAGCACTCCGCGCCTCGCCGACGTGGACGATCCGCCATCAGGACCCCGTCGCGTCAATTTTCTTCCGCAGATAAATATTCCCTGCCGCACCGGTGTTGCGCAGATTTCTGCCGGATCGACGGACGACGAATCGTGGTTCCCAGCCGACGCGGGCCTGCCTCGCGCAGATTGCAACCGCGCGGCGCAAGTTCAGCGCGAACCGACGAAGGAAAGCAATTGATAATCCGCCTTCGTTCGCGTTTTCTGCAACGGCACGACGCTCAAGACGACGGCTTGTCGAGGTCGATACGACACTTCGCGTGACCCGCGCGGAAGGCGTCCTGCGACGCCAACCCGCTTCGATGAACCGTGCCCGTCGCGCCACGATCAATACGGAATCATCCGCCGTCGCCAGTGGGAGGCATCGCGTGAACCTGTCTATCTCGTCGCCTGCGTACAGCAAGCTGCCCAAACAGGAACTCATCGACCGCATCATGCGGATCAACCGTTCGGCGCGACTTGAGTTTCTCCAGCTCTTTACCGAGGCCGACCTCGCCGGCTACCTCGAGCGGCTCGACTCCGTCCCTCCGCGGGAAGAGTACACCGCCTGGCCCATGGCCTGCTGACAGCCGCCGGCAGAGGACCATTCAGCCCGATTCCTCAGTGCGAACGAGCCGAATGCCAGGAAGCTGCCCACGGCTTACAGCACCCCGCTTTTCGGGGACCTTTCCCGTCTAACTGGAACAACCTGTATCCTGCGGCGTCCGCAAAACTGCCCTATCCGGCGCTTTTCCTCCGTCAAAAGGTGCACCCTTTATTCTCGGGCATCAGGTGGCGTAAGATAGGGGTACGGCGGCCGAGGGAGAGCCGCCGCTGCGCGGGGCGCGAAGGTTGCGCCCACGCCGAACTCGATCTTGACGGCACAGGGGTTTACATCCATGGCGCAGCGCTTTCGGAAGCGCGGGCGACGTGGAGTAGTCTCGTGCCAGGTTTCATCGGCATGCACCTCGCAGTACGGCATCGTTTTATACCGCTCGCGCTTGTCGTCCTGTTCGTGACGACGGGGCTGATGTGCCCCCCTGCGATCCTTCCGCCTGACGGCTTGGAAAGTGGTCTCGTAACCCTGCACATCAAGAACCAGTCGGGATTTCGTGTCGTCGCGACCGCGGAGTACACGCTGGAGGACTTTCAGGTTCGCCAGACCATCCGGCTGTTGGATGCCACCGGGCGCGATGCGGATGCAACACTACTGCCGACTCGCACACGCCTGCTCAAGGTGGTTGCGATTGTCTCACCGGATGCGGAACTACCGGAAAATGCCCGCGTGGGTCACGGCGACGTCCTCGCAGAGGGCCGTTTCGAGTGGCAGGTGGATTTCGGAGACGGCGATACGCTGGTGTTCGTCATCCCGGGACTCGACCAGCCACCGACGGATTTTATTGACTGCAATACGAACGGTATCTCCGACGCGCTGGACCTGATTTCGGGCAGCAGTTCAGACTGCAACTCCAACGGCATACCGGATGAGTGTGACATCGCCGACGGAACCAGCCACGATTGCAACGAGAACGGGGTGCCTGACGAATGCGACGTTGCCTCCGAAAAGAGTGAGGACTGCAACTCCAACGGCATACCGGATGAGTGTGACATCGCCGACGGAACCAGCCACGATTGCAATGAGAACGGGGTGCCTGACGAATGCGACGTTGCCTCCGAAAAGAGTGAGGACTGCAACTCCAACGGCATACCGGATGAGTGTGACATCGCCGACG
>CAADGE010000047.1 GCA_900696465.1 uncultured Planctomycetota bacterium | reverse complement strand
GCAACGAGAACGGGGTGCCTGACGTATGCGATATTGCCTCCGAAAAGAGTGAGGACTGCAACTCCAACGGCATACCGGATGAGTGTGACATCGCTGACGGGACCAGCCACGACTGCAATGAGAACGGGGTGCCAGACGAATGCGATATTGCCTCCGAAAAGAGTGAGGATTGCAACTCCAACGGCATACCGGATGAGTGTGACATCGCTGACGGGACCAGCCACGACTGCAACGAGAACGGGGTGCCTGACGAATGCGATATTGCCTCCGAAAAGAGTGAGGACTGCAACGAAAACGGTATACCGGATGAATGCGACTTGGCGCCGGGTGATCCACGTCTGGCTCAGCCGATGATGGGCGTGGGGTTGCTGTTTCCGTTGGATGAGACTTTTACCCTTGCCGCGCCTCCATCGGGCACGGACGACACATCGTCCGCCGAGATCGAGCTGGGTTTTTCCTTCAATCTTTTTGGCGTTGAGTATGACTCGGTTTATATCAACGCCAACGGGAACATCACTTTCGACGGACCTTTCTCAAGCTTCACCCCGGCAAGTTTCCCCATCGCTGAACGCAAGATACTGGCTCCCTTCTGGGCTGACGTGGACACTCGCAACGGCCTGGGTGATATCTGGTACAAGCTGGATGAAAATACGCTGATCGTTACCTGGACCCAGGTCGGCTACTACGACCAGCTCGGTGACAAACGAAACACGTTTCAGGTCGCAATCTCGGATGGCTCGAATCCTTCCATCTGCGGCGGGAATAACGTGGCCTTCAGCTATGGCGACATGCAATGGACAACCGGCGGTGCTTCCGGAGGCATCCTTGGCTTCGGCGGACTGTCGGCCACCGTCGGAGCAAACGCAGGCAATGGGACCGATTATTTCATGATCGGGCGTTTCGATCGACCGGGCACGAACTATGAAGGCCCGACCGGTCTGCACAGCGGTGTCGATTTTCTTGATGGGAAAGTTTTCTGCTTCGACACCTCGCCGGACGTCTTCAATTTGCCGCCGATCGCATCCGGACTGCCACACAAGAGTATCGCGCGGCTCAATCCGACTCTGGGCGACAAGCTGGACCTGATGCTGGAGTTCCGCGGACCGGAACCAGGACAGGTGACATCCATCGATGTCGAAGATCTCGACGACGTGGTTGCACGGGGGCTGAACATGAGCAGCTCGACCGGCAATGTCACCGAACTCTTCCTCGAATGGACGCCCGCCTGCGGCGACGAGGGCCTTTACCAGTTACAGATCACCGCGATGGACGACTTCCAGCCGCCGGCCTCGACCGTGATTACACTGAGCATTCTGGTCGCCTGTCATAGCGAAGACTGTAACGCCAACGGCATCCCGGATGAGTGTGATACGGACTGCAATGGCAACGGTGTGCCCGACGAGTGTGACATCGCCTGTTGTGACGGACTTCCCTCGTGCTCGGACTGCAACGAGAACGGAATCCCCGACGGTTGCGACGTCGCTTCGGGCCACAGCGAGGATGACAATCAGAACGGCATCCCGGATGAGTGCGAGGCGCAACCTCTCACGATGCCGCAGCAGAGTCTACATTTCAAGCAGGCAGTCGATCCGATTCCGCTGGATGACGACTCTCTGGTTTCCCCCTTCGGCAGTTAAAGCACCTTTCCACTGCACCATACCCGGCGAACGATCCGCCACGACCGGCTGTGAAGTACCTCCGGGCATGTACTTGCCCCGAAGGCCGCCCCTTCTATAATGCCCACCCGGAAAGGGAAGTCGGCCGGACTTCCACTAGCCGCCCATGTTCTCGACGCGACGGGCAATGGCGGCGTAAATCGCGAATCCAGCGCGGCTCGTGTCAACCCACGGGCACGCTTCAAGTTAAGGAAACCGGAGATGGCTGAGGCCCCCCAGGAACTGCGACGGATCCACTGGTCCGAGTGCTTCAACTTCATCCACGTATTCCGTAGCTTTCGCCAGGCGATCCACGTCAACAAGCTGGTCTTCGCTTTCGTCGGCATTCTGCTGACCTACCTCGCCGGGCGACTCCTCGATTTCTTCTGGGTGGCATCCTCGCAGCCGGCTATTGATGCCCACGGAATGAACGAGCTGGCCGTCTTCATCGCTGGAGGCGGTGACCGAGCCGCGACCCTGCAGTGGCTCGAGAATCTCTCCCAAGGCGGCGAGGTGAGCCGCATCGGTTGCTTCTCACTCGTACTTCACCATGCGATGGCCACGGTCAATCAGTTAATCGACGCCGTGCTCAATGTCAGCCCGGCGGGCGTACTCGGCGGCATTCGCGAGGGTCTTCTAGGTGCGGTCTGGCTGGTCTCGATGCACTGGCTCTATGCCTTGCTGTTCGGTGTGATCTCCCTGCTGATCTGGGGCTTCTTCGGCGGCGCCCTTTGCCGAACGGCCGCCCTGCACGCCGCACGCGATGAGCGCATCACCTACGGTGAGGCCATGTCCTTCGCCTGCCGAAAAATGCTGGCTTTTGCCGCTGCGCCCGTGCTGCCGATCGTCATGGTCGTTCTTTTTGGCGTGCTTCTCCTGCTGGGAGGCCTGATCGGCGCGATCCCCGCGATCGGCGAGGTGTTCGTGGGGCTGCTGTTCTTCCTGGCGCTGCTGCTGGGGCTGGCGATCGCGTTTCTCCTGATCGGCCTGGCCGCGGGCTTCGGCATGTCGTTTCCCACGATCGCCGTAGAGAACTCCGACGCCTTTGACGCCCTGAGCCGGATCGGGGCCTACGTCTTCGGACGGCCCTGGCGGACCGCTCTTTACTATTTATCCGCCCTTGTACATGGTGCCATCTGTCTGGCATTCGTGAAGCTGCTTGCCCGGATCATGCTCTGGTCCGTGCACTTTTTCCTGGGGCTGTCGATGAACCTGGGCGGCGCATTTCAGGCCGATTCTGACGCGCCACGTGCCGCGAAGCTCGACGCCATCTGGCAGGCGCCAGCACTCATCGGCGGCGATACCACGTTCTACGGGAGTTTCGGTGAAACCAAACTGGCCCACTTCAGCGCCTTCGGGCAGTTTCTCATCAAGGGCTGGGTCTACGGCGTCTGGGGCCTCGTCGCCGCCGTGGCCGTCAGTTACTTCTTCTGCGCAAACACGATCATCTACCTCCTGCTTCGCCGTGAGGTGGATGCCACTGACATGGAAGACGTCTATCTCGATGACCTGACCGACGAAACCGCGACGCCGCCCTCGCCGGGCGCGCCGCCGGGCGGTTCAGGCAGCGGAGGCGCCGGCGCGTCCGGCGGAACGTCTCTTCCCGTGATCGGCTAGGTCGATGCGGTTGCGGCCCGGCGCGGGACCGCTTCATGCCGGCCTGTCGAGAAGCGCGACGACCCATCGCGCGAGTTTTCGTGTACCACCTCGCCGTTGAGGGATGAAGCCATGCGTCCTTGCGCCCGAATTCTGCCCCTGTTGGCGCTGGCGGGCCTGTTGTGCCTGTCCGCCGCCTGCACCGAGTTGTACTTCCTTTTCGGCCCCGGCGGCATCTGGGGGCCCGGCGGTACAACGGATCGAACGACCACGCCGACGGCAACCCAACCCGCGGCCATCGCCGGCCCGCTGTTTTCCGCGAGAAGGCTCGATCCAGAGTTCGAATCCACCGCCGGCGCTCGAGTGATTGTCGCAGCGGACTTCAACAACGACGGCCTGACGGATTTCGTCTCCGGCTCTGCCGAGAGTCAGCCGATCCAGCTTCATCTGCGGATTCCGGGTACGGACGATTTCAACACCTTCTCCATCGCCGGCGAGGTGCCGATCTCCATCATGTACGACGTGCAGGTGGCTGACTTCGATCAGGACGGCCGCCTGGATATCGCCGTGCTGGTAAACAACACCGGGATCATCCCGGTGGTCGGAGCGAACAAGCGCGGCGCGGTCGTGCTGCTCTTCGCACCGGCGGACCCGGCTGATGCCGTTGCATGGCAACAAGCGGTGATCGATCCGACCTTCTTCCTGGCCAACGACGACACCGGCCTGACCGACTTCGCTGTCGGCGACATGGACGGCGTCAACGGACCGGACATTGTTCTCGGGTCGAACGAGGTTGCCAGCGGCGGCAACACCGCCACCAAGCGAATTTACCTTTTCCAGAACCCGGGACCAGCCGCAGCGCGCAACGGCGCTGCCTGGCTCGGTCCGGACTTTGCCGCGACCTTCCCAATCATCTCCGAGGCCCCACCTTTCAAGTCGCTGCGACTGGCTGACATCGACGGCGACGGCGATCTCGACGTGGTTGCTACGTTTCCCACCGCCCTCTCAAGCAACATTCGCTGGCTGATCAACCCGCTCGTGGAGGCCGGAGCGGGTGCCGTGGCGGCTGGCAACTGGGCGGGCAACATCATCGGCGAGCAGCGTGAACTGCTTCAGCCCGGTGACGACCAGGTGCCCGGCGCGGATTTCATCGCGGTAGGCGACATCGACGGCGACGGCGATATCGACGTGGTCGCGGTACATCAGCAGCTTGGCATCATCCAGTGGTTCGAGAATCCCGGACCCGGCCTGGTCCGCGTGCAGAATTTCCCCTGGCGTGTCTTCAATCTCGGCCTGGTCACAAACGGGGCGATCATCAATCAGGTACAACTCGTTGATCTCAACCTCAACGGCAAGCTCGACTGCTTCATCACCGCCAACGGACAGATGGTCGGCTTCGAGCGGCGCAACAACATCCAGAATTACTGGCAGCCGTTCATCATCATGACGACCAATCCAGTCGCCACGATCGGTCGCACGGCCTTCGCCGATCTCAATGGCGACGGACTGCTGGATATCATTGCACCGCTCGATCGAGAAGGCATCACCAATGACCAGTTCATCATCCTGACGCGGCTGACTCCGTGACCGCTGCACGCGCCGGCGACCATCAGTCCAGCTTAAGTCTGGCCAGGATGAAGGGGCGCATCAGCCAGTGCGCTTCGACGTGGCCGACGGTCCACTCGATCGGAGTTTCATGCGGGAAAAAGTGGCGCGCCTCGTACTTGTGCAGCAGACGGCGACGCTCCTCCCACGGGGTATCACCGGCCAGCATCCTCATCAGATCGCGCAGGCGCTCCTGCATGTCCGGCACACCGTTGCTGGCGCTGATCGATGCCACGATGTGGCAGTCGTATGCCTGTACAAGCTGCATCCCCATCACCGGTGAGGTCAATACGACACTGCCCGGTGGCATGTGTTCCGCAAGAAACTCCCGGATCATGATCACGGCGCGCGGTGCGGAGGTACGCGCGGCATACGGACTCTTGGCGACGGTATAAACCTCGCGCCAGGTCCAGGCATCGGCGCCGCCGGAGAGACAGCCAGCCAGCAGCAGCACCAGGGCGACGAACCCCACGCGAATAGCACGGTGCGGCATCCATGTGTGCAGACTCAGCCCTACAGCAGGACCTGCTATCACGCAAAGCCCGATCTGGAAGACCACATCCAATCGCTGGAGGATCCATCCCTCTCCGGCTCTTTCCAACAGGAAGGCACAGACCGGCGGGATGAACATCACCGCAGCGCCAGGCGCCACGATCCCCAGCATCAGCAGCACTTCCAGTCGTCGAGGGCCGGTGATCCCCAGAAGCACAGCAGCGCAGAGAATCATCACGCCCGGCAGGCCGCCGATCGACTCCGCCACAACTTTGGGATCGCGCAGGAGCCAGCGATCTCCCGCAGGAATGAACCCGGAAGCCGGATCGTTTGCTGTCACCCGTACAAGTGAGCCATCCACTTTTTCGGGCAGCGGCGGTGAGACCGTCTTCCATTGCGTTATGACGACAAACGGTAACCCGGTCGCGAGTACGAGCACCGCCAGCAGCGCGTGCACTCGATCGGGTCTAGATCGGGAAAATCGTAGCATGGCCACGACCACGAGAACCGGTCCCAGGAGCATGATCGCGAAGATCACATAAAGCCCGTGCAGTTGCCCGAGGACCAGCGAGCCGGCGGCCAGCAGGACAACGGTCCACCGATCGAAGCCCTCGCGCACGGCGCCGATGGCCACGCCGAACATCACCGGCAGCAGCCAGAACGGCGCGAGTTGATTGGGGTAGATCGTAAAGGTGACCGTCCCGCGGGCAGCGACGACGAAGATCGCGGCGATCCAGCCGGCCCACGGATGGTCGAAGATTCGCCAGGCCAGGTAGTACGCGCCACAGACGATCAGGAGCTTGCCCCAGGCCAGACTGACAAACCAGACGCTGTAGGGGTCGATGCCGGTGAGCTGACTGGCGGCTGCGTAGAGTGCGTGCAACAGGTTGGTGTGGTAGATCGGGAAGAAATGCGGCTGCGCGATGAACGGGTCCACGTTTGACAGGACGCAGTGATCGAGCAGGTATCGGATTCTGGCGAGATGAACAAGCGCGTCACCGCCGAAGAATGCGCCGATCCAGGCGCCGAGAAAGAGATCTGCCAAGACAATGACAAGTTCAATGCAGGCGGCAGCGGCGAGCAGGCCGCCGAGTTGCCCCCACCACCGCCTACGAAACATCACCACGACAGACGCGATGACGGCGAGCAGGCAGGCACCAGAAAAGATCCAGAGCGGCGCCCCGAAGACGTAGCAGAGAATCGATACCGGTGAGAGAATCGCCATCATCGCGAGCCATGACAGCGCGATAGCGCCGGGAAGACCGCAGCGAAGCTGTCCCGGGACGATGTGTCGAATGACCATGTAGCCCGGCAGGATCAGGCCGAACCAGAATAGAAGCGAGAGATACATCTATGGTCGAACCTCCGGGCGGGCGGGCCTTCGCCGGAAGGGGTACGCGCAGATTCCCTGCACCATACCGATGCCGCGCCAGATCGCGCGGATGAACCCTAATCCTGCGAAGGCGAGATTCGACCAATTGCCCGACTGACGGATCAGCTGCAACGTGCCGGGCCACTGGGCCGCGAAGAGCAACGCCGCCGTCAGCGGAGCGATCCAACGCAATGCTGGCCAGGCGAGCGTGGGCAGAGAGGCGAGCATCAGCAGTGCCAGCGGCGGCTGCGCATGATCGAGAAGTCCGCTGTAGGCATCGCCACCGGCCGTGCTTCGGTGTCGCAGATGGAGAAACACACGCCAGTAGCCATGATGCCGTTGCGAGCGCAGGTATCGAATCAGCTTCGTCGGGTGGTGGTGGCCTACGCGCGACTCGGGCTCGAAGCGCAGGCGATATCCCGCTGCATGAATTCGGTAGGCCAGTTCCGCGTCTTCCGCTCCGGGCGAACCGGGGCCGTTGAATTCGCACTCGTCAAATCCGCCGACTGCTTCGAGTGCTTCGCGCCGATAGAGCACGTTGAAGCCGCCGAGGAAATTGACATCGACAGGCATGCGGCGATGCCGGGTGATGATTTCCTCATGAATCAGGCAGGCAAGGAGCGAATGTGGGTGTTCATTCCCATAGCTGCCGCCGACCCCGCCAACGGAGGGGTCGCTCAGGTGAGGCAGCAAACGCGACAGGGCATGCGGCTCCGGCACGCAATCGGAATCCACGAACCAGACCAGCGCGTGCTGCGCCGCGCGCCAACCGATATTTCGTGTCGCACCTGGGCCGCCGCTGTTTCCGCGAAGCAGCCGGACCGGATACGCCGACACAATCTGCGCGGTCTGATCGGTCGACGCGTCATCGACGAAGATGATTTCCGCCAGTGCCGTGTTTTCGGCACGGAGAATCGCTGTCGAGGCATCGAGGCATGCGCGGATCGTGCCGGCGCAATTGCGACCGGGAATCACCATGCTGACCTTCGAGGCGCCTGCTTCAGTCAACCTGGCCATCCTTTCCGGGAGGATTCCCGACGGGTTGATGTGCAGACGTACCCAGTGCGTCGAGGGCTGCGCGCGCCGGCGCATAGTCCGGGCGAATGGCCAGCGCCGCTTCGTAGGCCTCCCGCGCGGCTTCGATCATGCCCATCTGTCGCAGCGCGTAGCCAAGACCGTAGCGGGCCTCGTAGTGAGCGGGATTGAGCCGGATCGCCTCCCGGTATTCCTCCGTTGCATCGGCGAAACGGCTGAGGCGGGCCAGCGTGTTGGCCAGATTGAAGCGGGCCTTGGCGAACACGTCATCGGGCGTGCCGGGTCTTGCGGCATCGAGTCCCGAGCGTAGTTCCTCCAGCGCTTCTGCATGGCGCGACTGCTGACTCAATGCATTTGACAGCATGATGCAGGCGGGCAGTTCGCCTGGATCGATCGATCGGGCGTTTCTCAGTGCCAGCTCCGATTCCTGGTAGCGGCGTAAATCAAAGAGAACCGAACCGTGATTGTACGCGGCTGACCAGTCGTTCGGTTGCAACTCGGCCGCCTTGCGATAATAGGGCTCAGCTTCCTCGCTGCGACCAAGCCGAACGAGGTCCTGTGCGATGCTCGTGTAGGCCGGCAGAAAGGTCGGCTCCAGCTCGATGGCTCTCGAAAAATGTCGGACCGATTCTTCATAGCGATGCACTTCACTCAGGGCCACGGCGAGGTTGTTGTGTGCTCGTGGATGGTCGGGATAGATCGCCAGCACCGATGTCCACATGTCCAGGCGGCTATGATAATCCCGATTGCGAAGGTGGGTCATCGTGCCCAGCATGATGGCTACTGCAATTAACAGAGCGGCGGCAGCACCGGTCGGTCGATTTCGTGGCCCGATCTGACGGAAACACCTCTGCAGCAGCCGGTAGCCGCCGATCACGAGCAGGACCAGCACCGCGGCCAGCGGCAGGTACATGCGATGTTCGAAGATCACATCGCGGATGGGGATGAAACTGGACGTTGGCGCCAGCAACAGGAAGAACATCAGGCCGGCAAAGGCCGGCGCGGACCTGCGTCGCCAGGCCCACAGGCAAGCCGTCAAAAGTGTCACGATGATGACACCATGCAGCGCGGCGTCCTGCCACCTGACGACGATCGGCCAGTCGTGATCCATGCAGAGGGGATGCGGCCAGAGAACCAGCCGCAGGTAATGAAGCAGCACGGCCGGTTGCGTCAGCGCGTATTGCTGCCAGGTGATCGTCGGGAGACCGAAACCGACCGTGGAACCGGCCTCGGGAGAGACTTCGAGGACACCCTGAACAACCCCGGTCAGCAGAAGGATCGCCCATGTCGACAGGAGCCCGACGTAGAGCAGGCCATGCTTCGCGCACGCATCGCGCCACGATGTTTGCCACAACGCCCGATCGTAGAGAAGTGCCGCCAGTGGCGCGGTTACCATGACCTGCTTGGTCAGCATCCCCAGTGCGCAGGATACGACAGCCACAAAGAACCAGCCGATCGGACGATGCTTCGCCGGTCCTCCATCCTGCATCGTTGCGGTCGGTTCGTTCGCACGGGCGATGGCGTACAACATAAGCATGTAGAAAAGACCCATCATCGACTCGGCCCGCTGAATGATGTAGGTGACGCTCTGCGTCTGGAGCGGGTGCAGCCCCCAGAGCAGCGCGACAGCGAAACCGATGCCTGCGGCTTCACCCGGCGTGAATCGCCCTTTCAATGCTGGAGCGCACAGACTACGCCGCACCAGACCATACAGCGTGAGTGTGGCAAGCAGATGAATAACGAGATTGACCAGGTGATACCCCCACGGCTCCAGCCCCCCGGCGGCGTGATTCAGCGCCAGCGAGAAATCGACGACCGGCCGCGGCGATGCCAATACGGCTTTGCAGTCAATCGGGTCCAGCCGGGCTTCGTTCTGGATGATGTAGTAATCATCAAAAAGCATGACGCCGTCGAAGCTGTTGGCATAGGCCGCCGCGACCGCACTGAGCAAGGCCGCCACGAGAAGGCCGCGCAGGAGTGCGGGCACTTCCGACTCATGACCGTTAAGCTGCTCTGAGTGTTGCACTTTTCGCTTCTCGGTTTTCGTCATGACCGACTGCCTTCGCCTCGTCCGCTGGCACCGGACCAGAGCAGTATAAACAGCAATTCGAAGTCGGCACGTGCGACACACAGCACCTTCATGCGGCTCCATCAGCCGACCGATTGATACCGGACCGAAGCTGTGCCGATACGTTGGAAAGTCATCACCTGCGCGGGTACGATCCACCGGCGGGAACTTCGTATCTGACAGTCGGCTCCGGCCTGCCCGTGTCCGAGTTATGCGTCCGAGAAACGCACCATGAACAACTCAGCCATGACGCAATCGGGCGATCCTGACCAGATCCGTGACACGGTGTTTGTGGTGGTGCCGGCGTATAACGAAGCCGCCTGCGTGGGGCGAGTGGTCGAGCAGCTTCGGCGAGTGTATCCGAATGTCATCGTGGTCGACGACGGCTCCAGTGACGAGACAGCAGCGATCGCCCGTGGCGCGGGGGCCTGCGTACTGCGACATGCCGTCAATCGCGGACAAGGGGCGGCGATTCAGACAGGCATCGAGTATGCGCTGCAACGCGGGGCAGAGTACGTCGTTACCTTTGACGCCGACGGGCAGCATGACGTGGCCGACATCCGGCGACTGCTGGAGCCGATCGTCCGCGGCCGGTGCGACATCGCCCTGGGCTCCCGTTTTCTCGGGGAGGCGCTGGACCTGCCGGCATCGCGGCGAATCCTCCTGCAACTCGGCGTGCTCTTTACCCGGTTGACCAGCGGGGCAAAATTGACGGACACGCATAACGGTCTGCGGGCCTTTCGCCGGCGCGCGGCGCAGAAGATCGAGATTACTCTGGACGGCATGGCTCATGCAAGCGAACTGATCGATCAGATCGCCCGCAGCGGGTTGGCCTACATGGAAGTACCCGTCACAATCCGATACACAGAGTACTCCCGCGCCAAGGGGCAATCCTCCCGCGGCGCGGTCAAGATCGCCCTGCACTACCTGCTCGGAAGGGTCTTACGATGAACGGCTTGCAAGTTCTGATCCTCGCGGTCCTGGGAATCCTCTTCGTCGCCAGTCTCACGGCACTGCTGCGTGGCTGGTCCAGCCGAAAGGAGGGCTTCGTCTGGTGCGCCTTGTGCGTGCTTGCTGCTGCGGCCACGCTCTGGCCGCAGCTCACCGTCAAAGCGGCGCACGCCCTTGGTATCGGCCGCGGCGCTGATCTCGTCTTCTACTGTGCCGTCGTGGTGATGATGATCGGCTTCTGGATGACCTACATCCGACTGCGGCACCTGCGTCGGGATATGACCCGGCTCGTGCGGCATCTGGCGATTCTTGAGGCCCAGTCCAGCCCGGAGCAGGGCGCCGCGCGACCGCCTTCGTCGTCTTCCTGACTCGCGCGCAATCGGGCCGGGAAACACTGACCGTCGGCTGCTAGGGTATCGAAATGCCTGACCGCCGGCATCACGAGCATCCGACCGTTGTGAAGCGGCGCGAGGCCGCGTTTGAGCACTTGCGCGCCGAACTCCTGCGAGAAGCGGGAAATCGCGTCTCCTTCAATCAGGCCAAGAACCGGGTGCTATCCTACCCGCAGGTCCAGCAGGACCCCGCGCTTCGCAGCATGTTGCAGGGCGTCATTGCCGAGCGAGAGGCCCTCTTCCGACAGAACGAACCCCATCTTGCACCCCATCCGACGATCGCCGCTCCCGTCGCGAGTGAAGGGAAGTCGTCCTTCGCCCCTCGCGGCAATCCGGAAGCCGAGGCCCGATCGCTGCTGACCATCGTGCAGCGCCAGTTCCACGACGCGGTGTCTCACTTTCACGAGGCCGAGGCCCGTGGAGCATTGCAGAAGCTGGAGAGCATCTGGACGCATCACCCGTCGCTCTGTGCGCCCGACGATCCGCAGCACTATCGAGACGAGCTGGAACATCTCGTCGAACGGCGCAGAGCTTTCCAGAAACATGTCGAGGAAGTCGCCCGGCGAGCCGCGGAGGCCGCCGCCAAGGGCGACGAGATGCACGCCAGCCGCGCGATTCGACGACTGGCATCGATTCACGCCATGCATCCCGATCTGCTGCCGGATGCGCAGTTCGACCGCATTCGCTCGCAGATACAACATGCGTCGGACCGACACGAAGACCGCGTCCTGGCCGCGAAGCTGCTTGCGCGAGAGCGCGAAGTCGCCGCGGAAATCAGCAGACTCGCCGAGCGGGTTCACCACTTTCATCGCGTGGCGCGATCGCTGCCCCACGATCAGGAGGCCTTTCACCGCGCCGAGGCGGACTACCTGAGAGCCGTGGAAGCTGTCCAGGCGCACGACGCCGAGTGGCTCGGCGGCGTCATTCTGGAGCTGGTCGAGCTGTTGAGTGAGTTTCACCGGCCGCCGAAGGCCGCACAGGTGCAGGTGGATCGCTTCCTCGAAATCGTGCGTTCGGCGCTTTCGCGTCTGCGCAAGGAGATTCGCGCGGTTCACACGGAAGGACATCCTCCAAAGGCATCAAGCTGAGACGAGCGCGCCCGGTCTTCGGGAGACCATCTCGATCATCTCCATCTTCAGGCGGCGCACCTTCTCATCCACATAGAGCCAGGAAGGATAGTTTCGAGTCGGCGGCGCGACCTTCACGGCATGCGCCAGAAGAAAGGCATTCCAGAAAGGTTCACTGAGGCCGAAGCCGCGACGTTGACCGGCCACGATCCGGCGAAACAGCCATCGCTTCCACCATTTCCAATATACCGGAGGATCGGGAACGATCGACGTCAGCACGTCCACTCGCCATCCCGTACCTTCGAGCAGCTCGGCGACCTCTCGCGGGGAATAATGCCGCCAGCTCACCTGTGCGGCCGGCCAGTGCAGGCGCATCGGCATCGGCTCACCTCGAAGAAGACTGTGCGTCGCCTGGAAGCTGACGGCATTGTCGGTCAGCAGACTCACCGTCGCTCCGGGCGCACACACTCGATTGAGCTCGTAAAGCGAGAACTCCGGATCATGCCGCATGTGCTCCAGGCAGCCCCAGTAGACGGCCAGATCAAAACTCTCGTCCTCGAATGGCCAGGCGCCAGACTCAAGGTCGTGTTCGATCAGGGTGAACTCGTATTCCTTCGTGCCATTCGGGTGAATCCGTCTGCGTTTCTGACGAATACCCGGCCGGGAATTGGGCGGGCACAGGCAGATCACATCCCGCCAGCCGAGCATGTCCATCAGGTACGGCACTTCAAGCCCCCACGATCCGACCACAAGACAGCGCTGACGCAGACCGGCGGCAGGCGGCAGTCGCGTCAGTGAATCATGCAACCTTCGGGCATGTTGCAGAAGATACTGCGATTCGCCGCGAGCATTTTCCGGATGATCCACGAGTTCGGAGGGTATGAGCCAGTGGAGCGTTTGTTTGACGGTCTTGGAGTAGCGGGAAGGCAGTTTGAGCGGCATCCGTAGTACCTGTTCTGCTTCGTTGGAGGGTGATCGTGCAAACTCGTTCAGCAAAATAAATCGACCGATCGCAGGCCGACCCCTTAAACTGCATGGTGTCCGGACTACGTTGCGGCGAAGCCGCAGATTGTGCCGACACGTGACCTCCTTGAAGGGGGTTTGAAAAAGGGCCTAAAAAGACCTTTTCAGGCCGATATCGCAATCATTATCGGCAGTCTGATTTCTCTTGAACAGATCCGCCCGCTATCATTCCGTCTGTGAGCCGTGTCCACTGAGTATGCGGATCCATCCACGACGAACGAGGGCCGCGGCTCACACGTTGTGCAAAGCGGAAGAAGTGCCGCCCGGAGAATCCCACGTGAACAGCTACGGCCCAGAGCATCTGTACCCGTCCGCACGCCATGATCCGCCGAATCGCCGACTGCCACTGCTGGTCGGTGTGCTCCTCGGCCTGCTCGGGGGATGGCTGATCGTGGATCGCCTTCGTGGGTCGCTGGAGCCAACCAACTACGCGCCCCGGCCGGTCATGCCACGCGGCGATCTGGCAGCCGACGAGCAATCGACCATCACCCTCTTCGAGCAGGCATCGCCGTCGGTTGTCTACATCACCAGCCGTGCGGTGACACGAGAACCGATCGGGATGTTTCGCGTGCAGGAAATTCCAGTCGAGGGCACCGGATCCGGGTTTATCTGGGATGAGCAGGGGCACATCGTCACAAACGCTCACGTCATCCACAACGCGCGAACGGTCATCGTTCGGCTTGCCGATCAATCGAGCTGGCCGGCAGAGATCGTCGGCCGCGAGCCGGATCGCGACATTGCCGTCCTGCGCATCGAGGCGCCGGTCGAGCGTCTGCGTGCCCTGCCGATCGGTACATCCAGCGATCTTCAGGTCGGCCAGAAGGTCTTCGCCATCGGCAATCCTTTCGGACTCGATCAAACTTTAACGACCGGCGTGGTCAGTGCGTTGGGCCGAACGATCCGTTCGATCAGTGGTCGCAACATCGAAGGCGTCATTCAGACGGACGCCGCGATCAACCCCGGCAACTCCGGCGGACCGCTGCTCGACAGTGCCGGCCGTCTCATCGGGATGAACACGATGATCTACAGCCCCTCCGGCGTCAGTGCGGGCATCGGCTTTGCCGTGCCAGTCGATATCATCAACGAGGTTGTTCCGCAGATCATCGCCCACGGTCGCGTCATACGACCGACACTCGGCATCACGATTGTCCCGGAGAACTTTCTGCGCAATCTTTCGATTGAAGGGGTTGCCGTGCTGGAGGTTCAGCCGGGCACTGGTGCGGCTGATGCGGGGCTACGCGGCGTAACCATTGATCGTTACGACAACGTGCGGCTTGGCGACATCATCGTCGAGGTCGAGGGCGTTCGCGTGCGATCCTATTCCGATCTGCGCGACGCACTGGAAAAGCACAAACCGGGTGACGTGGTCGAGCTGAGCGTGATCCGGAATGGGGAACAACGCTCCGTCGCAGTTCGCTTGCAGCCCTCCATGTCCTGAAATTGCCAGCCGCGCAGTGCGGTGTGTGCTTCGCAGCAAATCCGTTATCATGCCGGTTCGATGAGAGGGGATCGGCGAGGACCGACGGTCGTCGATCCGCCGAAGAAAGACACACACTCCCGATTTATCGCAGGAGACCACCGGGATGCGAAATCGTTTCTCATTCGTTGCAGGTTGGGCCGTACTGCTGCATGCACCGGGCATTGCTGCGCCGCTCACGGCGCAGGAAGGCGATCTACCAGCACAGCCGCCCCCGATTCCCCGGGCCTTCATCGGTGCGAAGATCATTCCGATCGGCGCGCCGGAGATCGAAAACGGCACCCTGCTGATTCGCGGGGACCGGATCATTGCAGTCGGTCCGGTCGATCAGGTTCGAATCCCCGACGACGCCTGGCAGGTTGATGTGCGCGGCAAAGTGATCATGCCCGGACTGGGTCGATACCCACAGCCACATCGGCGGCGGCTGGGGCGGCGACTCCAGCTCTCCGATTCAACCGGACGTCCGTATTCTCGATTCGATCAACGTTCGCGACAGCGGCTTTCGCAAGGCGCAGGCCGGTGGCCTTACCACGCTCAACGTGATGCCCGGCTCCGGGCACCTGCTCTCTGGGCAGACGATTTACATGAAGAACAAGCGCGGTCGTACAATCGAGGATGTGGTCATTCGTGATCCGGCGGGCAACATCCTCGGCGGCATCAAAATGGCCAACGGAACAAACTCGCACCGCGAGCCGCCCTTTCCGGCGACGCGTGCCAAGTCGGCGGCACTTGTCCGGCAGAAATTCGTCAAGGCACAGGAGTATCGCCGCAAACTGGAGAAGGGTCGCGAAGACCCGGAGAAGATGCCGGAGCGCGACCTGGAGATGGAAGCTCTTGTCGAAGTGCTCGAACGCCGCTGGGTGGTTCATCATCATACCCATCGAAACGATGACATCGTCACGGTCCTGCGACTGGCAAAGGAATTCGGCTTTAAGGTCGTCTTGCACCATGTCAGCGAGGGGTGGAAGGTCGCCGAAGAAATCGCCGCGGCCGATGTCCCCTGTTCGATCATCCTGGTTGACAGCCCCGGCGGGAAGATCGAGGCGATGAACCTGATCATGGAGACCGGCGGTGTGCTGGAGCGAGCCGGAGTGCTGACGGCCTTTCACACCGATGACCCGATTACGGATTCGCGACTCTTTCTGCGAATGGCGGCGCTCGGGGTGCGCGCCGGCATGTCGCGTGAAAAGGCCCTCGAAGCTCTCACGATCGCCGGGGCGAAGATGCTCGATCTGGACCACCGGATTGGCTCGCTGGAACCGCGTAAGGATGCGGATTTCATTATCCTCACCGGCGACCCGCTCAGTGTTTACACCAGAGTGCAACAGACATGGATCGACGGTGAGCTGGTGTTCGATCTGGACAATCCGGATGACCGGCTCTTTGCTGTCGGCGGGTACGGTGCGGGAAAGGACCAGGCGATGCATCTTTGCTGCTTTGGTCCACAAGGGCATGATTGAACGCGATGCAAGCCAATTGGACGAGTAAACCATCGGAAAGGTAAGAAATGACGGTGATAGATCGCGGATTGACTATCTCACCTGACAGCACATATTCGAGTGTGGAATGGCGGACGCGCCCTTGCAGCACCAAGCGCCAGCGCGATCTTCTCGGCCGACGAAGGCACCAGCTGATGCGCTTGCGAGCGGCGATCGTCTGCTTCGCTGCCATTGGTGTGATCATCAGTCGGATCGCGACGCCGGTGTCGGCAGATTCTTTGGTAGTTCGTGGCGAAATCGTTCATACGATGGCGGGCGCGCCGCTCACCAACGGCGCCGTCCTCGTGGAAAACGGCAGGATTGCGAAAGTCGGGCCGGCCACGGAAATCGCCGCACCGCCGGGGACACGCGTCCTGAGTGCCAAGGTGGTAACACCGGGACTGATCGATGCCCACACGGTCATCGGCTTTACCGGCTATCTCAATCAGGATCAGGATCAGGATCAGCTCGACCCGAGCGAGTCGATCCAACCGGAGCTTCGGGCCATTGACGGGTACAATCCCCAGGAGCATCTCGTTGAGTATGTTCGCGGCTACGGCATCACGACGATCCACACCGGCCATGCGCCCGGGGCGCTGATTTCCGGCCAGACGATGATCGTGAAGACCACCGGCAACAACGTGGAGGCGGCGGTCATTCGTCCAGTGGCCATGATCGCGGCGACGCTGGGCGAAAGTGCAAGGGCACGCGGCGACAAGAAATCGCCCGGCACGCGATCGAAGGCCGTCGCCCTGCTGCGAAGTGAGCTGATCAAGGCGCAGAACTATCGGAAGAAACAAGCGTCGGAAGACGAAAAGAAGCGACCCGAGCCCGACCTGCGCAACGAGGCGATGGCGCAGGTGCTTGCGGGCGAGCTACCGCTGCTGGTGACGGTGCATCGTTCGGCGGACATCCGGACGGCGCTGCGCGTTGCGAAGGAGTTCGACATTCGACTGGTGCTCGACGGCTGCGCCGAAGCGTATCTGCTGACCGAAGAGATCAAGGCGGCGGGTGTGCCGGTGATTGTGCACCCGACGATGTGGCGCAGCGGCCGCGGCGAGACGGAGAACATCAGCTTCGAGACGGCCTCCATCCTCCGCCGGGCGGGCATTCCCATCGCAATGCAGAGCGGATATGAAGACTATGTGCCCAAGACGCGCGTGGTGTTGTTCGAGGCGGCCGTTGCCGCTGCCAACGGACTGAGCTTCGCAGAAGCGCTGGAGAGCGTGACCATCGGCGCCGCCCGCCTGCTGGGCATCGAGGCGCGCGTCGGCTCGCTCGAAGCAGGCAAGGACGCCGATCTCGCGCTGTACGACGGCGATCCATTCGAGTACACGACGCACTGCGTGGGCGTGGTCATCGATGGACAGGTGGTCAGCGAGACTGCAAGATAGAACTCCTCCAAAACATGCGTTCAGAAAAGCGATTCCGCATCGGGCGTTTCGTTGCCAGGTGATGCCGTCGGTTGAGGTAATCCCAGGTGTTGATACGCCCGGTAAGTCGCGCAGCGGCCCTGTCGCGTACGGGTCACAAAGCCGCGCTGAAGCAGGAATGGTTCGACCATGTCCTCGAGCGTGTCGCGCGTCTGGCCCATGGTTGCGGCGATGGCTTCGATGCCGGCGGGGCCGCCGCGATACGTGTCGATCAATGCTGTCAGAAAGGCACGGTCCAGCCGATCCAACCCCAGCCCGTCGATCTCTTCGATCGACAGCGCTTTTTCAACGACCCCGATCGACAGCGTGCCGTCTGCCCGAACCTGGGCGTAATCCCGCACTCGGCGGAGCAGTCGATTGGCCACCCGCGGCGTTCCGCGCGATCGCTCTGCGAGCATGCGCAGGGCATCCTCTTCCGCAGAAATCTCCAGCCGCCGGGCCGATCGTCGCAGAATCTCCAGCAGGTCGTCGGCTTCGTAAAAATCAAGATGATACCGCAGTCCGAAGCGATCGCGCATCGCCGCGGTGAGCATGCCGGCGCGCGTCGTTGCGCCAATCAGCGTAAAACGCTTCAGGCGGAAATTGACCGTTCGACCGGAGAGGCCGCCTTCGATGGTAAAATCCACACGGTAGTCTTCCATCGCCGGGTAGAGAAACTCCTCGACGATCTTGCTCAGCCGGTGAATCTCGTCAATGAAGAGCACGTCGCCTTCGTCCAGGTTGGTCAGCACGGTCATCAGGTCGGCAGTCTTCACGATCGCAGGTCCACTGGTCATGCGGATGCGTCCGGCGACGCCCATCTCCTCGGCAATCACATGCGCCAGCGTGGTCTTGCCCAGACCTGGCGGACCGTCAAGCAACACGTGTTCGAGCGGTTCACCTCGCTGTAGTGCCGCATCCAGCGCGATGCGAAGCTGTGCGATGACCTGCCGCTGACCAATGCACTCATCCAGCTTGCGCGGACGCAGGGCCCAGTTCGACTGCTCGTCCCGAACGTCGCCCGGCTCGCTGCTGATGGTTCGTTCACGGCTCATCGGCGATTACCCCTCCGCTCCAGTCTTGATGCGATAAGCCGCCTTGACCCACGCCTCCGCGCCTGCGAGCCCGGGGTGCAACTGGGCACACCGCGCCACCCAGCGCAGGGCATCGGCACGCGAATCGCCCCAGGCCACGAGAATCTCGATGGCATCCTTCTGCTCATCGGTCAAACCCGATTGCGTCGCCGCGGAAGCCGCCTCGCCGACGCAGGCGTAGGCCTTCACCTTGCCACGAAGCTCAGCCACGATCTGATCGGCCATGCGGCGACCGATTCCCGGCAGCCGCGCCAGTGAAACGGAATCACCGGCCTCGATGTCGGCGGCGATGCGTGTGACCGGCGTCGAGAGAGCCCGAAGCCCCTTGCGCACGCCGACGCCCTTGACTGTTAGAAACGTCTCAAAGAACGCGCGGTCTTCCGGATGGAGGAAGCCAATGAGCCGCGGCGTGAGATTTCCGCCTGCGGCGCTGCCTTCGAGGTATTCAAGCGTGTGGAGCGTGACCGTCTGCCCGCGGCAGGCCGCCAGTTCGCAGACCGCATAGCCCGGCACCATTATTTCGTACGAGATTCCGTCGCGATCGAGAATGACCGCTTCCTCGGCGACCTCGGCGATCTGCCCGCGCATACGAACGATCATCGCGCCACCCCCTTGCGAACGGCGGACCCACGGCGATCAATCGAGACCGGACGGGGCGGTTCGAGAATGCCGGCGCACCATGCGATTGCAAGGGCGTCAGCGACGTCGGCTGGTTGCGGAATGCGAGGCAACCCGAGCGTGGTCGTGATGGCCCGCTGCACCTGCGATTTACCGGCGTGACCATTACCGGTGAGCGTCTTCTTGATCCGCGTGGCTGACAGCGGTAGGACTCGGACGCCGTGCCGGGCGGCTGCCAGCAGGACGACGCCGCGTACATGACCCATGAGAATCGCAGTGCGCGGGTGTTTGTAGTGCGCGAAGAGTTCTTCGACGGCGATCAGATCGGGCCTGCATTCGCTCAGCACTTCATCGAGACCGGCGGCGATTTCCGCCAGTCGGGCCGGCAACTCAGCGCGCGCGTTCGATCGGATGAGCCCGGCATCTGTGACCGCGCCATTCGGCATCGCTACCACCGCATAGCCCGTGCGGTCCAGGCCGGGGTCAATGCCGAGAACGACGGTAGTGGAACCGGCCTTTCTTAGCCGCCCAGTCGTCACGCATGGTCTTTGCGCTGGCGAGACGCCAACGCCGCTCTGCGATTCGGGCTCAGAGAAGGTTCGCCGGGTTGGTATCAGGCGCGTCGCCATCGGGTGCCATCCTGGCCGTCTTCCAGCACGAAGCCGAGTTCCGCCAGCCGATCGCGGATCACATCGGCAAGCTGGAACTGTTTGGCCTCCCTGGCCATTTTCCGAACTTCGATAAACAGGTCCATCAGCTTTTGAGCATCGCCATCGTCGCCGCCGCGCTTCTGCGGTCGCTCGATCAGCAGACCGAGCAGGCGCGCCAGCATCATGAAAGTGCCCGTCGCACCCTGCAAGGCCGTGCGGAGCGGCTCGACGGCGTTGGTCTCCAGCCGCGTGGCGTCGAGAAAGCGGTTAACGTGACCGGCAAAATCAAAAAGAACGCCGATCGCGCCGGCGGTGTTGAAATCGTCATCCATCGCCTCCAGGAAACGCACCTGTAGCCGGATTGCCGTCCCCAGCAGCTCCGCCACTGCCGGGTGCGTGCCGTCGTCTTTCACCTGCTCGGCCAGTATCGAGACTTCGTAAGGATCGGCGCCGGATGCGCGCTGAATACGCTCGAGCAGGCGATAGAGCGAATCGAGCGCGGTCTTCGAAGCCGCCAATGCCTGATCGGAAAAGTCAATCGGCGAACGGTAGTGCGACTGGAGGATCAGAAACCGCAGCAACTCCGGGGAATGCGTCGCGAGCAGGTTGGTGAGCTGCAGCGACTGCATCACCTTTTCAAACTCGGGATCGCTCTTGGAGATTTTCTTGGTGTTGAATCGCGTCAGCCCGTTGTGCAACCAGTACTTGGCGAACGGCTTGCATGTGTCCGTCTCCGCCTGCGCGATCTCGTTCTCATGGTGCGGGAACTTCAAATCCATCCCGCCGCCGTGAATGTCGAACGTCTGACCGAGATACTTCATCGCCATCGCCGAGCATTCAATGTGCCAGCCGGGGCGACCGCGTCCCCACGGAGAATCGTACTGAACCTCCGCCGGCTCATCGGGCTTGGCCGCCTTCCACAAGGCGAAGTCGCCGGGGTTTCGCTTAGCCGCCTGCACGAGTCCTTCACGCGTGCCGGCGAACTGTTCCTCGGGATTGCGATGTGTCAGCTTACCGTAATCTTCATCGCGGCTGACATCGAAATAGACATCGCCCGCTACGACGTAGGCCGCTCCCCGCGCGATCAACCGCTCAATGTGGGCGATGATCTCCGCGATGTGCTCGCTCGCTCGCGGCATGATATCGATCGACCGAACGCCGAGCGCCGACATGCACTCGACGTACTGCTGCTCCAGTTCGCGGGCCAGTTCCGGCACGCTCTTGCCCGCATCCCGCGCCGCGGCGATGAGCTTGTCTTCCACGTCGGTTACATTCACCACCCATGTGACTTGATAGCCCTTGTACGTCAGATAGCGCTTGATGGCGTCGAAAATGACCGGGCCGACGGCGTGGCCGATGTGCGCGGGCTTGTAAACCGTCGGGCCGCAAAGGTAGATGCCGACCTTTCCGGGAATTACGGGCTCGAAGAGTTCCTTCTCGCCGGAGAGCGTATTGTAAACGCGCAGCGTCATCCTGTTTCACCTTGCCGCACGCGCCGACCACGCGGCGCCACGAGTTTCGCGTAATCTAACAGGATTTAGCGTTGAGGCCAACGATGGCGATGCAGGAAATCGCCTCTCCCCGGCCGACCGCATCGAGACCTTCGTTGGTCTTGGCCTTCACGGCGATGCAATCCGCGGAAACTTCGAGCAGAGCGGACAGCGCGGTACCGATGGCGGGCTTGTGCGAGGAGAGTTTCGGGCGCTGGGCCTGAATGACCAGATCGACGTTCACAATCGACATCCCCCGCCGGTGGAGGTCGGCCACGACTTCACCGAGCAGCGTACGGCTATCGGCGCCCCGCCAGGCAGGGTCGGTATCGGGATATCGCTCGCCGATGTCAGGCAGGCCTGCGGCCCCGAGAAGGGCGTCGGCGACGGCGTGCAGCACGACATCGGCATCGCTGTGACCGGCGAGATGATGATCGAAAGGGATGTCGATCCCGCCGATTCGCAACGGCCCGCCGCGCTCGAGCCGGTGAAGATCGGTGCCGATGCCGACACGATGGACCAGCCGTTCGGACATCATGTCGCCCACTGTCCGGTAAAGACTTCGACGGCCGGACCCGTCTTGAAAACACTGTCCTCCGGTTCGCCGCTCCATTCGATGAGCAGGTCGCCGCCGGGCAAGTGAATCGTCGCGCGCTGCGAAAGTCGATCTTCGAGTACGCCGGCCACCAAGACTGCACAGGCGCCAGTGCCGCAGGCCTGCGTGATGCCGCTGCCGCGCTCCCAGGTGCGCATGGTGGCCTCGCCGCGCGAATGGGTCCGGGCGAAGTGGACATTGACGCGCCGCGGGAAAAGCGGATGGCGTTCGATGAGTGGACCGAAGCGAAGCAGGTCGATCTCGGCCATATCATCCACAAAAAAGACCGCGTGCGGGTTGCCCATCGAGACGCACGTCATGGCAAATCGGCGGTCACCAACTTCAAGCGGGGCACGCACGCACCGTTCACCGGGCAGCTCCACGGGGATGTCCCGCGGCCGCAGAATCGGCGCGCCCATGTTCACGCGGACGCTGTCGACCCGGCCGTCCGCCCCGCGATAGCTCGTCAGCTCCAGCACGCCGCGGTCGGTCTCCACGCGCACCATGCCGCCGGGATCACCCGCCAGCCCGTGATCAACGGCGTATTTGGCGACACAGCGGATGCCGTTGCCACACATCTCGCCGCGCGAACCGTCGGCGTTGTACATCTCCATGCGTACGTCGGCCTTGACGCCTGCCGTGGGCGGCGCGATGAGAATCAGACCGTCCGACCCGACCCCGCGATGCCGGTCGCTGATGGCGCGGGATAACGCAGGCGCATCAACGCCTTCGAGCGGTTGCCTGAAGCAATCGACGTAGATGTAGTCGTTGCCCAGGCCGTGCATCTTGGTGAAGGTGAGCATCATGAATTCGCAATCCGTAACCCAAAGTCATTCATCTGATAGATGATAACACCATCTACGCCTAAAAACCCATCCGCCACTATCAACGAGCCAGGGCCCTCCTCGCGGTGTGTGATGACCGCCTGTACCTCGACGCGCTTATTACTCGGCACGATCTGGCCGCGGTAGCTCCACTGGTGGCGACGGCCGACGGCGATGCACTCGAACCGATGCGTCTCGGCAAGCTCCGGTCGGCGATCGAGCATAAACGCCTTGAGCAGTTGCAGGAGCGACTCCAGCCCCAGCGAACCCGGCCAGACGGGGTCCTGGTAAAAGTGGGCCTTGAAGAACCACGCCGTCGGATCAACCTGCGTCGAACCCTGTATGTAGCCCAGACCGCGCGGCCCGCCATCCGGCAGAAGTACGCCAACGCGGTCAATCATGCGAAATGCGCGGCCGGGTAGCGCCGCACCACTGGTCGTATCAGCATCCATCGCCTCATCAGGCGTGTGCGGCGGCAGGTCGGGCAGATCAAACTGTTTCGCTCCGGCCAGCTGCGCTGCCTCGGGCGTAAACATCCGATCCCGCGCGTCGCGGATGCCGACCTGTCGGGCGAGCGCCTCGGCCGAGAAGAAACCGAACGACGTCGTGCCCTCGTACACCGACTGATCCGCGCAAAGAACGTGAAATTCGTACTCCTGGATGATCATCCCACCGGCGCGGGAGACGTTCGTCATGCGGACGCGCGTGCGAAGCGTGCCGTCGTTCGGCCGGACTTCCCGATGCAACACGGCACTGCCGCCGAGATTCCGAAACGACAGATCCGTTTCGGATGTCAACGCTGAACCTGCATAGGCCGCGAGAAAACCGCACGGCTGAAGGGCGACTTCGAGCAGGACCGCGAACGGCATCGTCGGCTGGCGATTGGCCGCGAAATACCACGCATCCGGTGGGATGTCATACTCCGCCGTGATCCACCCTCCCGGCTGCAGGACGAACGGGTCGGGTTCGACCTGCGTCACACGATCGAGAAACTGATACGGCGGACCCGGCAGGCGGGCAATGCGTCGCGAATCGCCGTCGAAGATCGCGTACGGCTCGCCGAAACAATCCGACGGCTTGCCGACTGCAAAGGCGAGAATCTGATCACGTGTGAAAACGCGCGACGCAGGCGTTGGAATTGCGGTTTTTGGTTTGTGGATTGCGGATCGAGATTTGCTGCCGGCGTTCTTCCATGTGGATTCCAGTTTTTCACGCGTAAGGCCCGTCACCTGCAGCGACATGTTCGTCATCTGCACGATGGCTACTCCGTCAGCGTACATGAGAGCGTCAGCCAGAACATACGGAATCTCATCTACCCGGTCCTTGACATCGGACGATCCGGATCGATAACCGATCTCCTTAATCACCACGCGATACGAGGCCTTTTTTGTATTCGGCGTCACAGGGCCACGGCACCGAAGAGAACTTGCCACGCCCGGCACCGGCTCGTAGCAGACACCTTCGCGCTCGCCGATCCAGCCCATGCGAAGCAGTAGAAAGCGCAGGGCATGGGCACAGCATTCGTACATGAGTGTCCCCGGCATAACCATGTCGTCCACGAAATGGCAGGTCAGGAACCAGTCGTTAGGGTGGACGTCCGCCTCAGCGACGATCTCCCCCAGCCCGAAGCGCCCACCGGTCAAATCCAGCGAGAGGACGCGATCGATCAGTTTCATTCGCCCATCCGGCAGGCGCAGCGGATTGTGCAAGCCCGCATACGCGAACACCGGCCCGAAGCAGCCGCCGAGGTCTCCGCAGCGAAGTGTGGTGAGTTGTTCATCGCCATACGATTCGATTCGTGCGCCCTTTTCGGCAGTCAGAAGCGGCTGGTAACCACCCGTGATTCTGCCCTCGCCGCGCGACGTGTCTTCCGGACGCAGTACCAGTCCATGCGACGCCGCAATTTCCTCCTTTGTGAAGAAGCCCGCGCAGCCGTTTCGCATGGTCAGGACTGGCACGCCGTCGATCGTGCCGTCAAACTCGAAGAAAAACAGGTGCGTCTGTCCCTGGCGCACAAAGCGGTCGATCCGGATGTCGTAGCGGATCGTCTCTCCGGGCCGCGGCAATCCCCGATGGAACTTCACCGTCGCATCGAGCAGGCGATACGTCCGCAGGCCCTTCGTAACCAGATCGATCCCCAAATAGCCCGACAGAAACAGATCCGCCTGGCCGGCTTCGACCGTGATGCAGATCGGGCACCGATCACCGTCAAGATACCACGCGCCGGGCAGGACATCGTGCTCAGTCACGACGCGCCCCGGTCCGAGGACGCCCTTCGTACCATCGACATCTAGAATGCGATCGACGAGCATCAGCGGCTCATCCGGCAGGCGAACACGTGTGGGATGTCGATCGACTTCGTCGAACATCGGTCCGAGGACAGCCGCGACACTCCCGCGGGCGAATTCAAGACACTGTTCTCGGGAATACGCAGGTGAATCTTTCCCTTGCATATCCGTCGGCTTATCCGGAGCTGTCTGGTCTTCATTGATGTCAATGGATCGCGCCACGTCGATTCCGTGGCGCGCGGCCAGCTCCAGCAATCGTGACTGCATTGTCAGCACCGACTCCATCCCCTGCGCGGCAGACTCGCTGAACCGCATGTAGGCGTGATGGGCGGCAGTCGTGGCACTCACCGTTTCCATAAACGACGCGCGCAGCGCCGTACCGTCATTCGATTCCGCTAAATCTGAAAGCATCGAATAAGCCGCGGCGCTCTTGTGAACCGGGGGCAACGGGTGGTCAGAAATGGCAACAGGCGATGTTTGCGATGCGGTCGCGGGCGACGTTAAGTGCAAGTCGCCCGGCGGCGGTAGTGGCGGGAGCAAGCGTGGCCCGCAAATGGGCACGTGAATCAACCGCTCGCACGAATCGGCTACCGACGAAGACGCCGCCGATTCTCGTTCATCCGATTCATCCGAGCCGTACAAAGCGGCAAGGTCCACGGGTACACGATGGGCAATCAGCCCTGCGATCAGCTCAAGAAGCGGACGAATTTCGCTGTCGCCGCGCTGCGACGCCGAGCGGGCAAAGTACGACCGGCCTCGCAGGATTCGATCAATCATTCGTGTACAAGACGCCTGTGGGCCGACCTCGACGAAGAGTCGCACGCCGTCGTCGTAGGCCTGTCGAATCAGCGATGGAAAATCGAAACCGTGCAGGGCCTGGGCGGTGATGGATTCGGCTGTTGCCTCGCGAGAGACCGGGTAGGCGCGACCCGCGGCAGCACTGTAGAAGCGCATGCCGTCGGGGGGTGTTGTCGGCAGCAGATGCAGTTCGCGGTAGGCCTGCTCCACCACCTTGGCGGCGTCGAAATGGACCGTCGGCACGCCCGGCACCGCGATCGCCCGGCAGCCCAGTCGCCGTGCCACCTCGTTGACATCCGCACGAAGCCCGCCGATGACCGTCTCCCGAGGGGAGTTCACGATCAGCAGCCGGACGGAGGTCACGTCCCGCAGTATTTCGCGCACCTGCTCCGCGGGGCGCGCGACGACCGCGGCGCACCATTCGGCAGCCGCTTCAGGTGAAAGTTTCCAGGCGGATTGCAAAGCCGTGCGCGATCCGGCAAGCTGCGTCTTGAAAAGCGGCGAAGCCCGAAGCCGGCGATACATTTCTTCACCGTTCCAGGTTCGCGTGGCCAGCAGGCCGACGGACTCGCCCAGACTGTATCCGATGATCGCCGTCGGTCGCAGCCCGAAGGCCCGGAGGATGTCGCTGGCAAGCACGCCGAACGAAACCTGACTGAACATGAACGTCTCGATCGACTCCGTACCTCCGGCGACAGAGCCGCCTTGCGCAAGATCATTCCATTCCGGCCGCCAGGGTAATTCATGATCGGGATCGGATTCGGCGATACCGGCGACTTGCTTATGCTCGCGGTCCAAGGCCGCCACAACCACCGGGAAGTACAGCGAAAGCTCGCGCGCCATGCCCGGGTAATGACTACCGGAGCCGGGATAGACGAATGCCATTTCGCCGGCTGGGCCGAGCGGGACCGGTTCAAAAAAAGCGCCGCGACGGCCGTCGAGCGGTTCGTCAGGCGCCGTGCGCAGCGCTGCCGAAGTCTCGTCGATGACACGCACGAGGTCATCGTCGCTCTCCGCGAGGATTGCAACCGCCAACCGCCCTTCGCGCGCCGTGCTTTGCTGACGATGCCACCGCGCCGCCAATGATTCGATTGGATTTCGCTGCCGGACTGCAAAAGCACGAAGAACTGCCAGTCCATCGACGAGCGCCGCCGGCTCATCCGCCGTGACTCGAAAAATCGCCGCCGGAAGTTGCAGTACCCGACGGCGATCACGGCGCTCGTCTTCGCACGGGGCCTCCTCCAGCACCACATGGGCACAGTTACCATCCGTGGTCATCGCGGCGACAGCAGCGCAGTGTGCACTGCGCGCCCGTTCATGCCACCAGTATTGCGCGGCAGTCGGCGCGTAGAGCCGATCGGTCAAAGCTGATCGTTCAGCCAGCGGACCGACGGCGGGTGGTAGAACAGCATGCTCGAGACACATCGCGGCCTTGACAACCGAGGCCAGTCCTGCCGCTGCGCCGGTGTGACCGACGACGGATTTCACCGAGCCCACGACCACCGGCCGCTGCCGAGCGGGTAGACTCTCAACCAGCGCGGCGGTTTCTATCGCACGCTGCTCTCCCGCCCCATCGTGCAATTCATAGAATTCGATTTGCTCCCTGCGTACGTCACCATCCTGACAAGCCCGATCGAGCGAGCGCTGCCAGACGTCGATCGCAGACTCATTACAGGCACCAAGCCACGTTCCGCTTGCCCCGCCGATGCCGCGGATCAGGGCATGGACTCGATCGCCATCGCGCCGGGCGTCAGAGAGCCGCTTGAGAACGACGGCCGCCGCGCCGTCACCAAACGGATCCGACGAATCGTCGCCCGACTTGCCGAGAAGCGATCTCGTGGCGATGACGTTTCGAACGTCGCCTGCGAGGTCCACCGCGCCGACCACGGCACGGTTGATCTCACCGGCCCGCAGCGAACGCACGGCAATCTCAATGGCCTTGATGCCTGAGGCCTCCTCACAGGAAACGCCGAAGCTCGGGCCGCCGGCCTGCAACTCGCGTGCGATGCGACTGGCAACCATCCCCCCCAGCGCGCCGAGAGTACGAGAGGCGTTGAGTGCCGGTCCGACGGCATCCTTCAGCGCGTCAATCCATTCGGCCTCCCGCTCGGGTGAGAGGGACACACCCAGTTTCTCGGCCCAACTACGAACCTGTCCGGGGATCCACCATCGCAGGTGAAAATTGGTCGTATTCAGATCGAGCGACAGCCCGATCACGACCCCCAGGTCCGGTCGGCGTTCTCGCAGCGGCATGCCTGCATCAGCCAGCGCCTCGGAAACGACATCGAGCATCAGGAGCTGTTGCGGGAGTATCTCGGGGATCTCGCTGGGTGGCACCCGGAACTTGCCCGCTCGGATGGAAAGCCCATCGAGATAAGCGCCTCGATCCGTATGAGCATCCGCCGAATCCCTGATCAGCTCGTCACAACCGGGCCTGCGGTTCATCGGACGTGGGCCAATCGCGGAATCTCCGCGAAAGAGAAGCTGTCGCAGTTCAGCGGCCGATGCCACACTTCCAACGCGAACGGAGAGGCCGACGATTGCAATGGGCTCATGCGACGTCGAACTTGGGACCGCCGTTTGTGGATTGCGGACGGTTGCCGTCGATGCCGGCCATTCTTCGACCAGTACATGCGCGTTGATGCCGCCGAAGCCAAAGGCGCTGATTGCGGCACGGCGCGGCGTAAAAGCATCCCGTCGTTCCCACGTCTCGGGCACCGTCTGGACGCGAAAGGGGCTGCCTGCCAGCGGAATCGCATCGCCGTGGTGGTGGTAGTTGGCCGACGGCGGCAGCATACCCTCCCGCATCGCCAGCAGTATCTTGATAAGCCCCGCCGCCCCCGCGCCGGTCAGAAGATGCCCGATCATCGACTTGACCGAACCGATCGGGCAGCCCGCTACGACGGCGCCGATGTCCTGCCACAGCGCGCGAAGACTCTGAATCTCAACGGCATCGCCCGTGGGCGTGCCTGTGCCGTGGCACTCCATCAGATCAACCGCGTCCGGCGACCAGCCCGCACGGGTGTACGCCTGCCGCATGGCCCGCAACTGACCCTCGCGATCCGGCGCCAGCAGACTGCCGCCGATGTCGTTCGACAGGCCGATTCCGCGGATGACTGCGTACACCTGATCGCCCTGGCGCAGGGCGTCGTCAAGGCGTTTGAGAACGACCATGCCCGCGCCCTCGCCGACGACCAGCCCGTCGCACGATGCATCAAAGGGCGCGCAGCGCCCGCTCGGCGACAGCGCCCGGAGTTGGGTAAAACCCATCTGCGTGTAAAGGCATTCCGGCCGCGAGACGCCGCCGGCGAGCATCGCATCGGCCCGACCGGAGGACAGTTCGTCGCATGCCAGCTTCAACGCATACAGGGAGGATGCACAAGCCGCATCGAGCGTATACGTACCGCCACCCAATCCCAACCCTTGTGCAACAAGCGCCGCCGGAAGACCGACGACGCGGCTGTTGAGCGGGTGGGTGCGGAGCCCGCGCGAAGCGCCGTGTGGCCCGCCGAGCAACCGCTGTTCGAAGGCCGACCCCAGAAGCTCGCGCGTGATCGCCGACGACGCGTCTGTCGGCAATGCGATGGCCGCGAGGATCACGCCGACGCGTGTCCGATCAACATCGTCAAGGCGGGCATCGCGAAAGGCATCGCGGCTCGCGTGCAATGCGAAGTGATAGACAGGATCAAGCAGAGAGAGAAGGTCGGAGGCGATTCGCAAGCCCGTTGGGTCGAACCGAAAATCGTCCACGAAGCAGCCGCGCAGCGAAACAACCCGGTCGGGCTGCGCTTCACCTGCCAGCGCTCGCCGCGGTTCAATCACCCATCGTCCATGCGGCACTTCGCGGGCCTGGTCCTTCCCGGAGATGATGTTTCGCCAGAAGGCGTCGACATCGTTCGCGCCAGGAAAGACGCCGCCCATGCCGACGACCGCGATGGGGCAGTCCGGGGACATGCGATATCCCTTCAAGTTCCGGCATGTTCCGCGGCATGGCGAAAGGCCTTCGCCAGGAGCGGATCGACCGTACACTCGCAGCCGGTCAGATCCGCCACGAGGGCCCCCGCCGCATCGACCCAGGCGATGTCAGCCGTCAGTTTCGAACGACTCGCGTCACGCACCTGCAGAATGCACGACGATCCCTCGGCGGGCAGCTCGGCCGCATACTGGCGATATCGCCCGAGATAACTCGGCAGCGACGGCGCGCCCATCTGCTCGCAGCACCAGAGGATCGCTAGTTGAAATGCGACATCGATCTGCAGTGGATCGATCAGCCATGCGCTGCGAAGCGGCTCGCACATCCAGTCGCGCGGCGCGCCGGCAGAGCGAACGCGGGCGACCATCCCCCGATCGCTCAGACCACAGATCTCACGAATCCCCTGAAAATGCGGACCGTGGAAAAGATATGCCTCGTAGGCCTCTTCGACGCTCCGCGGATAGGCGCGGTCAATCACGGAATGAGACTCCGGCGCCGAAGGCGCCAGCGGTACTTGCGTTCCCAGAAGGACGGTCGCATGCGCATGCACGACGAATCGTGAAGCTTCGTCGAGGGTGCGCAGTTCCGCATCGACCGCGAAGGTGCCGTTGTCCCGCCGCGGGCGGGCAACGGCCAGTTGAAGCATCTTCACCGCAGCGTCCACGGCGACCGGGCGGAGGACACGCAACTTCTCGACACCCTGAAGAACAAGACCGGGATTGGCGTGCAGCGATGCGTGGGCAAGCCATTCAAGCATCATCGCCGCGGGCAGGACCGGCCGACCGCCCAATACGTGCGACCTGAGAAATGGATGCCGCTGGAGGTCCAGCTCGCGCTCGAAGGCCACGCTGAGCGGAATGGTTCGAGTCGTCGCAGCAGACGACACCTTCTTCTGTTGTCCGGCTTGATCCGGCGGCGCGCCGATGACGACTTCCACGGCCCTGCCTGCCGCGCCCATCTCAGCGACCAGCGCATCGGCGCCGGCCTCGAGAGGAATCAGTTCTACGCCGCGGCCGGCGAATTCACGCTTGTGCGCAGCCGTAACCATGCCGCCGTCCCACGGCCCCCAGTTGATCGAGACCACGCGGCAATCCGAAAGCTCGCGCGAAAGTCGCTGTGCGATCTTGTTCAGCGCTTCGTTTGCCATCGCGTAGTCGACCTGTCCGACGTTGCCATAACGGGCGCTGACGGATGAAAACATCAACAGCTGTCTCAGATCACCCGGCGAAGCAGCATGCAGCAGGTTTCGCAGCCCCCCCACTTTCGTCTCATAGACACGGTCGAACTGCTCCGGCGTTTTGTCGCGAATGAGCCGATCTTCCAGCACGCCGGCCCCGTGTACGATTCCCCGTATCGGCCCGTACCGCTCGCGGATCTGCGACAGCGCGACCCGCACGGCGTTGGCATCGCAGACATCCACCTGGCGATAGACCACCGTCACGCCGGCTGCCGAAATGCGATCGAGATTCTTCGCGATTTCCCGCGCCGCCATGCGCGCGGCAAAAGCCGCCTGCAACTGCGCCGGCGACGGCCGCCGACCGACGAATTCATGCCGCAGGATCGCCTGTTTGATCTCCGCCTCGGTCGATTGCATCGCCAGCCAGGCGGGCTCGTCTTCCGGCGCGGCGCTGCGTCCGAGCAGCACGAGGGTTGGTGAGTACGCCCGTGCCAGCGCCACGGCGGCTTCAGCCGTAACCCCGCGCGCCCCGCCCGAAATCACGACCACATCGCCCGGCCGAAGCGCCGACTCGCCGGCCTCAATCGACTGCGGAACGGCATCCAGCTCGATGCGTCCGTTCGCGTCGAGACCGACTTCGACAGGGCCATCAGCGAACAGTACCCGCACGATCGCTTCGGCGGCTGCCGCACGATCCGACCAGTCCGATGCCACATCGATGGCACGAACCCTTACGCCGGGCCACTCCTGCACCGCCGTCTTGGCCAGGCCCGCGAGGGCACCGCAGACCGGCTCGAATCCGTCGCCGACGAGTCCGAACGCCCCGTCCATTCGGCTGATCGTGGCAAAGAAAGCTCCGCCGTCTTCGGCGACCCGCGTCAACGGCACACTTGCGGCACGAGCGGCAAGCAGGGCATCGCGCAAAAATGCATCCATCAGATCCGCGCCGGTCGCCGGAGCACCGGTCACCATCGGCGCCGTGATAATCAGGCCGCCAAGTTCAACGTTTCGCGACTGCCGGGCGGCCTCCTGCAAAGAAACTACGCGGGCGGATATCGCGTGACGCAGCAACGCCGCTCGAATCGCCGAAGCAAGACCGTGACCGTCTTCCGTAATCAGCACCTCACATCCGTCGGCAATTTTACAATCAACCGCTTCGAGCGATTCGAAACGTTTGCATGTCAAGACGCTTCGGCGGATCGCTGCCGACGACGCATCTCGCGGTTGAATGGTGCGATTCGCAGTCAATGCGGCAGGCGACTGCGAGTTGCCGACTGTGACGCTGGCCAGCGCTGCCGCGGTCGGGCTGGCCGTTTGCCGGTCGTCGCCGCCGGAGAGAAAGTCGATGATCTGCGCAAGCGTGCGCAGCGTGCCCATGTGTTCCGGTTTGATCTGCGGCAGACCCGGCAGACGCTCCTCCACCGCCGCGATGATCTCCACGCGCTTGATCGAATCGATCCCCAGGTCGGCCTCGATATCCATCTCCGGCGCGACCATCTCCCGCGGGTAGCCGGTCTTTTCGCAGACCACGGCGAGTACCGTTTCCGTGATTCTGGGCTTCGTATCTTGGATACCGGATTGCGGATGGTGATCCGAGACTTGGGACCTGAGGCCTGAGTCCTGACTCGCCGCATGAACACTGCACTCCGTATTCGCGTCAGCAGAACGGCACTTCGCTCCGGGCAACGATTCTGAGTTAGCAGATGCACCGCTCCCGAGGAAATCAACAATCTGCGCCAACGTACGAATGCTGCCCATGTGTTCCGGTTTGATCTGCGGCAGGCCCGGCAGGCGCTCCTCCACCGCTGCGATGATCTCCACGCGCTTGATCGAATCGATCCCCAGGTCGGCCTCGATGTCCATCTCCGGCGCGACCATCTCCCGCGGGTAGCCGGTCTTTTCGCAGACGACATCCAGCACGACCGATGTGATCTCGGATTTCTGACTGCGGGTTGCGGTATTCGGATGGAGGCCTGAGTCCTGGGACTCGGGGCTTGAGCTTTCGGGTTTTGAGGACTCGGGCACGGACCGCGAGACCTGGTGCGTGGGTTCCGAGTCTTGACCGACGGTGCGAACGGTCGATTTCGCGTGCAGCATTTCACGATCCGCAATCGCGACGTTTTCCTCGCTGGCCGACATGAAAGGTGCGATTGGCGCGCCGGTCATCAGTCCTGCCTGGCTCTCAATCAACCGCTGAATCGATCGATGGGCCTGCTCCTGCGTCTCCAGAAAGCGCTGATGCGCCGCGGCCGTCTGCTGTTGCAAGGCCTGCATGGCCCGCAGCCCGTCCTGTAACACCCGCAGTGCCTCGCCCAGCGCTGGATTTGCCGGTGTCGGAAGCGCGGCACTAACACTCGGACGGTCCGCAGACCTGTTCCGCGCATCTTGGCCGACGTCTGATTCGTTGTTCGCCACGCGTTTCGCCATGTTAGTTGCAGGATGCTCATGCTGGCACAGTTCGGCCTTCAAGATCATTGGAGGAGATGATTCGCTGCTCGATTCCTTCCTCGATCCTTCGATCTCCGGCTCGTCTGACCATGGTCGTCCTGACACTTTGTTCCCCTGCTCCGTGCTCGCGTCCAACGTTTGGACGAGCGAACGCTTCGTGGCATCGCCGCTCGATCGGTAGTTCGCACCGACCAGCGGCACGACCATCCGCGGCTTGCGTGGTTCCCGAACCGGTCGCTCCCACTGCAGCCAATCCACCGCATGCCCCGCTGCCGACAGCTCCGCTAACAACCGCGCCAGATCGGCAAGTCCGCAGCGGTGACCGGCTGACGCATCGACGGCCCTTGCCGTGTGAGATCGATCGCCAAGAATCGCGCCGATCAGTCCAGTCAAGACTGCCCGAGGTCCGACTTCCACGAAACATCGCACTCCGGCTGCGTACATGGTCTCGATCTGACCGACAAAGTCGACCGGCGCGATGAGTTGCCGCGCCAGCAGTGCCTTTGCTGCGGCGACTTCCGACGGATACACCTGAGCCGTTGCATACGCGATGACAGGCAGGCGCGGGGCGCTGAACGTCGCCGCCTCGACGGCATTGCGAAACGGACCGACGGCATCCTCCATCAGTCGACTGTGAAACGCCCCGGAGACCTGCAACCGTTTCGAGACGAAGCCGCGTGCCTTACAACGCTCAGCCGCATCGGCAATCGCCGCGCTCGATCCCGAGAGCACACCCTGCGTCGGTGAGTTGCGATTGGCCAGTACGACATCGAGACCGGCCTCACCTGCCAGCTTCGCCAGTTCGTCCAGTGGCGCTTTGACTGCCAACATGGCCCCTCGATCGTCACCGGTGGAGGCACGGGCTTCCGCGTCGCCGCGAAGCGGCCCTTCACCGGCCATGAGCCGACCGCGCAACCGCGTCAGATCAACGAGTGTCGATTCATTGATGTAGCCCGCAAAATGCAACGCCACCAGTTCGCCGTAGCTGTGACCGCACACGGCCTGCGGGCGTATACCGAATCGTTCGAGCACTCGCGAAAGCCCGACGCTGATCGCTCCGATCGCCGGCTGTGCGATCTGTGTCTGACGGAGGTGTGCCTCGTGCGCCGCACGGGCTTCGGCCGTATAGGCCGGCGCTGGATAGACGGCTTCGCCGATTCGATCACTCGGATCCGTCGCGGTTGAATCAAAGCGAGACAGGGCTTCCTGCATTTCCGGGAAGATGCAGGCCAGTCGCCGGGCCATGCCGACATACTGACTGCCCTGTCCGGGAAAGACGAAGCCGATCGCGCCCTCGACAGTTCCGGTTCCATAGTATGCGCCGTTTGCGGACCATGCCGAGTTACTGTCTCCGGAGGCCAGCCGATTCCGCACTCGTTCCACAAGCTCACCCAGCACCTCGGCGACCTTCTCACGCACCTTCTCCCCACGTTCCACCACCAGCACCAGCCGGTGCGCATGCCGAACATCAAACGTCCGCCGTGATTCCGAAGCTCGCCAGGCCAGTTGCTCGGCACCGAAATGCGGCGCGGCCGACTCATTTCGCAGCGCATCGAGTTGATCCAGCAGGCCGCCGACACTCTGTGCCGACAGGGCGATGATCTGCACAGAACCATCCCACGCGGTTTGTGGAAGCGCCGCGCGATGCTCTTCCAGCACCGCGTGAAAGTTGCTGCCGCCGAATCCGAAGGAACTGACCCCGGCGCGACGCGGCGTCGGTGCGGCGCCGTTTGAGCTTCCCGGCGAAAGCCACGGGCGAAGCTCGGTATTCAGGTAGAATGGGCTTTCGTCGATTGCGAGTTTCGGATTGGGCTGCCGGATCTTGATCGTCGGCGGCAACGCTCGATGGTAGATCGCCAGGGCCGCTTTGATCAGGCCCGCCGCGCCGGCCGCCGCCTTCGTATGACCGATCTGCGACTTGACGGATCCGACGGCGCACCAGGTGCCGTCGCTGCGATCCTCGCGAAAGACCGTCTTAAGGGCCTCGAACTCCACCGCGTCGCCTACCTTCGTTCCTGTTCCGTGGGCCTCGATCAGTCCCACCGTGCCCGGTTCGACGCCGGAAAGGGCATAGGCATTGCGCAGACACCGGGCCTGACCGGCGGCATGCGGCGCGTAGATGCTCTGCGATCGGCCGTCGCTTGACGTGCCGACGGCGCGGATCACCGCATAGATGCGATCACCGTCCCGCTGGGCGTCTTCAAGACGCTTGAGCACCAGCATGCCGATGCCTTCGCCCAGCACGGTGCCATCGGCGTCAGCATCAAATGGGCGTGCGTCGCCGGTTGGCGAAAGAGCCGGCGTCTTCGAGAAGCACATGTGCATGAAAATGTCGTTGAGCGTGTCGGCACCACCGGTGACGACCATGTCGCTGCGTCCGGCGGCCAGTTCCATCATCGCCAGATGAACCGCGCCGAGAGAGCTGGCACAGGCGGCATCAATCACGCAGTTCGTCCCGCGCAGGTTCAGACGATTGGCGATCCTCCCGGCGACGACGTTGCCAAGCAGTCCCGGAAAGGAATTCTCCTGCCAGGAAACGTATCCATCTGCGATACGTTCGATGACCCGCTCGGCGAGTTCCGGAGAGATGCCCGCCTCGGCAAGGGCGCGACGCCAGAGCGGATGCCCCAGACGCGCCGCCAGCGGGATGACCAGCTCCTGGGTACCGGTGATGCCGAGAATGACGCTGACGCGCTCACGGTTGAACTCGCGCTCTTCAGAATACCCCGCGTCTTCCAGCGCCGCCCTGGCGACGACCAGCGAAAGAAGCTGCGATGTGTCCGTCGCTTCGAGAATCGTCGGAGGGATGCCGAACTCCGTCGGATCAAACGACACCGGCGAGAGAAACCCGCCGCGCGTGCAATATGTATGGTCCGGCCGCTTCGGGTCCGGGTCGAAGTAGTCCTTTGCCGACCAGTGCGTCGGCGGCACCTCGGAAATGCCGTCCTCGCCGCGTGCCAGGGCCCGCCAGAACTCCGTCAGATTGGCCGCGCCGGGAAAGCAGCAACCCATGCCGATGATGGCAATGGGAGCACTCCCAAGACCCGCGCCATGTCCTTTCGTGGTCAAGTTCGATCCTCAATTCGCTGGAGCCGCCGCCCTTCCGACAGGCGACCAGGTGGAGAGTATAAGGGAGCAGGCCAAAGGGCCCAACTGCCGCATCCCGTTGCCGGACCATGTGGTGCTAATCCGGAAAAACGGATACCGCGCAGCAGAAAAAGGCGATGCGAGACCCTGGTCAGTGACCGACGGGCGATGTAAGTAGCTGCTCAATCCGGCGAAGTTCCATCGGCCGGAACGCCGCGGCCTCGGCAAATGCACCGATGCCCTGCATCCGTAGCCAGTTCGCACGCATCAGCACAGCCGCGCCGAGCAGAATGTTCATCGCCACAGTCACCACGCCGCGGTTCTCCGGCTTAGCTAGGAACGTGCCGCGCGTCCACTCATTGAACGCTCCCATCGCCGGACCACACCAGATCTGATAGTCCGCCTTTCGCGTCGGCTCGCCTTTGTTGGCCCAGTCCGACGATCGACCGAGGTATGAGCGAAAGACGAGCGCCATCTTGTGTTTCGGCTCGCGCGTCGCTCGCTCGATCTGGCCCGGGTCGCGCTCCTCGAAGAATCGTCGCGTGTCAGCCCAGGCCTCCTCCAGCGTGCAGCGGAAATAGTCGCGCTCCAGAATCGCCCGCTGCGACGGCGGTATCTCTTCCAGCGAGGCATGCTCACGGTACAGGTCATAAAGCTTTTTAGCGCGCACCGAGAACATGGTCCCCCACTTGAGCACCTGCACCTTGACGCCCATCTCAAACATGTCCGCCGCCGGCGCCATGGCCACGTCCGCCGGACCGGCCTGGGCCAGCATCTCCCGAACGATCTGCGACGTACCTGCCTCCACGCAGCCCTGATTGACCGAGCCGGTCATGATGTAGGCCGCGCCCATGCTGAAGGCCGCCACGGCCGATGCCGGTGTTGAGATGCCGCCGGCCGCGCCGATGCGCAGGGGTCGTGCGTATCCGTGCTTTGCCTGCAATTCGTCCCGCAGCGCCATCATCCCCGGAAGAAGAGCGATCGCCGGACGATTGTCGGTATGACCTCCCGAATCGGCCTCAACGGTCAGGTCCTGCGCCACGGGCACCGACTCCGCCATTTTTGCCTGTGCTTCAGTAATGAAGCCGGACTGCACAAGCGGCGCGAGAAGACTCGACGGAGGCGGCGACATGAACTTCCGTGCCACTTCCGCCCGCGAGACCTTGGCAATCACCGTATTCGGACAGATCACGCTGCCGTCGGGCAATTGTTGAATTCCTGCGACGCGGTACTTCACCAGCGGCATTGTCAGATCGAGATAGGCCGAGGCATCGACGAGACGCACCTTTCGTCGCAAATACAAATCGACCACGCCGGCTTCGAGGTCCGGCTCGTTCGGACTGTGGATCAGGTTGATGCCGAAGGGGGCATCGCCGAGGTTCTTCTGCAACCGGTCGATTGCCGCTTCCACGCGCGGAATGGGCAGTCCCGCAGAGCCGAAAAAGCCGAGCATGCCTGCCCGGCTCATGGCCTCTACGATTTCTTCCGAGCCGATGCCGTTGGCCATCGCCCCGGCGAGATAGGCATACCTGAGTCGATGATCCCTGCAGAATGTGGCATCACCAAGTTGCGAAGGATGCAGCGCCGGGGCCACCGCCACGAGCGGGTAACACGGCGATACGTTGAGCGTACCCGAACCCAGCAGGCACCGCCCGCCCAGCCCGACCGCCGGCCTCCCACCATGCCGTACCACATGCACCGGCTGCGTTACCTGCACCAGCGCGCGTGCCATTGCCTCGGTGCCAGACGCGGGGCCGTCGCCATCCGGCAGCCACCAGCCGATCTGCCGTTCAGCGCCTTTGACTTGTGGATCGTAATGCGCTGCTTCGCCGATCTCCTCTGCACCCGCGCCATCCAACGGCAATCGCCGCGCTGCCTTTACGCCCAGATCGAGCAGCAGATTGCAGCCCGCGAAGAAGGTGCCCACCGCCAGCTTCGCCCCGGACTTTGCTCCTGCCGCAGCGGCATCGATGGCGGACTTACCCGCGCCGAGTGCGGACCTTCCCGTTTCGATCGCTGACGATGCCAGCGCGCCGGCGATCTGCTTTGGATCCATCCCCTCGCTCATCGCCGCTCCTGCCCCAGCACCTGCAACGAAACACCCGACGCATCGCCGCGTTCGACGATCGCCTGCCGCAAGCCCGGCGGAATCTGAAAAACCGTATCCTCTTCCGCGGTCGTACAAAGTTCCAGCTCGCCGGCGCCGAGTTCGCGCAGACGCGTGAGCACCGCCTGCACCACACCCTCCGGCGTACTCGCACCGGCTGTCACGCCTACGACCTTTACCCCGCTCACCCACTCCGGCTTGATCTCATCCGCGCCGTCGATCAGATACCCGCACACACCACGGGTCAGCGCGACTTCCACCAGCCGTGCAGCATTGCTCGAATTCCGCGAGCCGACCACGAGCAGCAGATCCATCCCCTGCGCGGCCATCTCCTTCACCGCATCCTGCCGATTCTGCGTCGCATAGCAGATGTCATCCGTCGGAGGCAGCTCCAGGTGCGGAAATCGCTCGCGCAACGCCGCCAGCACGTTGGCCGTGTCATCCACGCCCAGCGTCGTCTGCGTGAGTACGACGAGTTTATCCGCCGGCGGCAACTGCACCGTCCGCGCCTGAGATTCATTCTCCACCAGCGTGATATGGTCCGGCGATTCGCCGATCGTGCCGATGACCTCGTCGTGTCCTTTATGGCCGATCAGCACGATGTGATATCCCTGCCGCACGAAACGATGAACTTCCAGATGCACCTTCGTCACCAATGGGCACGTCGCATCGATGAGCCGCAGCCCGCGCGAGCGTGCCTCGTCGAAAACGCTCGGCGCGACCCCGTGGGCGCTGAGAATCGCCACGGCACCTGTCGGAACTTCGGACAGTTCCTGCACGAAGATCGCCCCTTTGCCGCGCAGGTCCGCCACGACGTGGCTGTTGTGGACGATCTCGCGGCGCACATAGACCGGCGGCCCGAAGACCTCCAGCGCCAGATCGACGATCTTCACCGCCCGATCCACACCGGCACAAAACCCCCGTGGATTCGCTAGAATGACCTTCATCCGTTCAACCGTACCGTCGCCAGTGTTCGCATGCCGGGGGCCCCACCGCCGCTGCACGCATATCCGGCCGAGAATCATATCCGAAAAATCGCCGCCGTGCCCTCAGGCGCCTCTCAGGCGATCGGATTGGAAATCCATCCCGTAGATCGGTTAAAATAGTCCTGCACGAGCCGCCTTCCTTCGAGAGTTGAAATCATTATGAATAGACGGTCCACCCAAAGCTCCCAGCGAACGCTGATTTCCATGATCTGGCTCCTGGCCGCATTCGGTTGCGGACCGAGACCTGATACGGCGCGCGCCACGGCATCCTTCATGGGTCTGGGTGATCTGCCCAACGGCCTCGGCGCAAGCGTCGCCAACGCCGTCTCCGCGGATGGTCGTGTGGTGGTCGGCGGTGCCGAGGTTGTCGGCGGCTACGAAGCATTTCGCTGGACGGCGGAGACCGGCATGATCGGACTCGGTGATCTCGGCGGCGGCGCGCTGAACAGTTCGGCACGCGGCGTGTCCGCCGACGGCGGCATCGTCATCGGCAGCGGCGATTCCTCTAACGGCCGCGAGGCCTTCCGATGGACCATGGACGGCGGCATGATCGGGCTGGGTGACTTCGCTGAGGAGGATTACTCGAGCTTTGCAACAGCGATCACTCCGGATGGTTCGGTCATCGTCGGCGCCGGTTCCGGCGGCTTCTTCCCCACGGCGTTTCGCTGGACGCAGGAGAACGGTCTCGTCAATCTCGGTGGCCTCCTTCCGTTCGGCTCATTCAGCGTCGCCGGAGATGTCAGCGCCGATGGCAGCATCGTCGTCGGACAGAGCGTGTCATCAAACGGTAACGAGGCCTTCCGGTGGACACAGGCAACCGGCATGGTGCCGCTGGGCGATCTTCCCGGAGGCCCGTACGCCAGTCTCGCAGCAGCCATCTCAGCCGACGGAAGCGTGATCGTCGGCCTCTGCTTCACGGAAGACGGCCACCAGGCCGTCCGCTGGCTCGACGATGGCGCCACGCTCGTGCCGCTGGATCACCTGCGCGGCAATGCGCCGGTCAGTGCAGCCACGGCCGTCTCTGCGGATGGCAGCGTCATCGTCGGCAGCATGACGGACGAACTCGGCCAGCGGGCCTTCATCTGGGATGAGGCAAACGGAATGCGCGATCTGCAGCAGCTTCTCACGGGGCAGTTCGGGCTCGACCTGAGCGGATGGACCCTGACCGACGCCACGGCCATCTCCGCGGACGGGCTCGTGATCGTCGGCTTCGGCACCAATCCACAGGGGCGCGTCGAGGCCTGGCGCGTCCAATTGCCCGAACCGGGAACGATTTCACTCCTCGTAATCGCTGCTCTAGCAATGCGACGGCGCAGAGTCTAACAGCCCGTGGCAAAACCCACGGATTTGGCGCGGCGGTTGTGTTCAGGCGGCTTGATGGTACCACGGCGCCGGTGGTCTACTGAACGCCGCTGAGATCACCGGAGACCCCATCGAGCGCCCACAG
>CAADGE010000046.1 GCA_900696465.1 uncultured Planctomycetota bacterium | reverse complement strand
GGGCTCGGCCTTGACGGCGCGAACAACGCGATCCCGAAAGACGGAATGTCTCCTGCGAGTTCTCACGCATGACCTGATGATCCTCAGGCGTGCAAGTTAGGGATTTCTACAGAGCAATCTGAAATCTCAAATCCAAACCCCAATCCAAAATCAGAGGTGCCCCGCCGTCTCGCGCGGGAGCCACTTGCCCCAGCCGTTCTGTCCGCAGAACTTGTAGTCGTCCACGATCACGCGCCCGCGCGAAAGCGTCGTCCGCGAGAAGCCCGCCAGGTTCCAGCCCTGGTAGGGCGACCAGTCGGCGTTGGTCTCCATCTGCGCATGGTCCACGGTGATCTTCTTCTTCGGGTGGATGATGGCGATGTCGGCGTCGTAGCCCTTCTTAATCTGCCCCTTGCGGTCGCCCAGGCCCATGATCTTCGCCGGCGTCGTGCAGCATTTATCGACAAAATCGGTGACGCGCAGCCGATCCTTCAGCACGCCGTGGGTATAAACCAAGGGCAGCAGCGTCTCCAGCCCCGGCATGCCCATCGGGATTTTCGTCCAGTCACCGTTCCACATCGCCTTCTGCTCACGGGTAAACGTACACGTATCCGTCGAGACGACGCAGACCGTGTCGTCGCGCAGCCCCTTCCACAGTCGCTTCTGGTCCGACTTCTTCTTGATCTGCGGGCAGCAGCCGTAGAGATGACCGTCGGGCCCGTCGAAGAGTGAGTCGTCGAGCACGAGGTACTGGGCGCAGGTCTCAGCGAAAACGTTGTCCAGCCCGCGCTTGTGCGCGTCGCGAATGATGTCCGTCCCCTCGGCGGTGGACATGTGGACGATGTAGAGCCGACCGCCGGTGACTTCGGCCCACTTGACCGCCCGCTGGATCGCCTCGGCCTCGATGTAGTTCGGTCGGGTGATGGCGTGGAGCTTGGCCCCGAGCTTTTTCATCTCCTCGTCGTTGTGATGTCGGGCGATGAGTTCATCGAGCACGCGGCTGGATTCGGCGTGAATCAGCAGCATGGCGTCCAACTCCCGGCACTTCTCCAGTGCGCCGAAGATAGCGGCATCGTCGGACTGCCAGCCCTCGCGCTCGTAGATCATGAACTCCTTGAAGGTGGGGAAGCCCTTCTTGACCATGTCTGCCATCTGGTGCTTGTGCTGGTTCCACTTGGTGACGGCGACGTGGTAGGTGTAGTCGATGCAGGCCTTGCCCTCGGCCTTGGCATGCCAGTTATCGACGGCCTGCTGGAGCGACTCCTCGCCGTAGGGGATGGCAAAGTCGATCAGCGTGGTCACGCCGCCGCGGGCCGCCGCCCGCGTGCCGGTGTTGTAGTCGTCCGAGGAGGTCGTCCCGCAGAACGGCAGGGCAAGGTGGACATGCACATCGACGCCGCCAGGGATGACGTAGTGCCCCTTGGCGTCGATGATCCGCGGCCCCGCGCCGTTGCCGTCGCCGCCGGCCTTCTTGAGCGCTTTCTTCGCGAGGTCTTTGCCGACGGCGGCGATCTTCTCGCCGACGATGGCCACGTCGGCTTTCTCTGTCTTATTCGCATGGACGACCGTCCCGCCTGCTATGATGGTGTCGAATCTCATGGCCGCCTCCTGAAAGAGACCGGATAGAATCATCCCGGCGCTCAAACGCCATTGTCCGTTACGGGTAAAGCGCGGTCAATCCGGCCGACCCCCCTTGAGGAGCCACGGCCTTCAGGCCGTGCGGACTCTCGCCATCCAGTGGGCAACGGATCTCCGGCGACCCGCAATGTTTTTCGTAGTGTCTCCATGATGTTGCGCTAACCGGAGAAGATGCCCATCCGTATCCGGCTAGACGCACGGCCTGAAGGCCGTGGCTCGTCACGCGGCCTAATTGCCACATGCCCCGAACGGCGCTATCATGGCGATCTTTGCATCGTACAAGCACCAGGCGAATTTCCCACCATGCCCAAGCGGGTCATCATTCTCGGCTCTACCGGCTCCATCGGCTGCAATGCGCTCGCTGTTGCGGACAACCTCCCCGGTGAGTTCGAAATCGTCGGCCTCGCGGGCCATCGAAGCTGGGAGAAAATGGCTCGGCAGGTCGAGCGATTCCGCCCGCAAGCGGTCGCGATGACCAACCCCGACGCGGCAGCAAAACTCGAAAAGCAACTGCACGGCCCACACTGCTCCACGCAGATCTGGTCCGGCACCGAGGCCCTCGTTCGGCTTGTGAAAGAGATCGAGTGCGACTTCGTTCTCTCTTCCATCGTCGGCGTCGCCGGACTGCCTGCCACGTTCGCCGCCGTCACTCGCGGACTGACCGTAGGGCTGGCAAACAAGGAGTCGCTCGTCGTCTCTGGCTCGCTCATGGTCGAGGCGGCTCGTGTTAACCGTGCCCAACTTCTTCCGGTAGACAGTGAGCACTCGGCAATCTTCCAGTCGCTCCATTCCGGAAAGCAGGAGGAGGTCGAGCGGATCCTGCTGACCGCGTCAGGTGGGCCGTTTCGGACCTGGCCGATTGAGACGATGCGCAGCGCGACCGTTGCCGACGCCATGAAGCACCCGACCTGGGAGATGGGTCCTAAAATCACCATCGACAGCGCCACGATGATGAACAAGGCGCTGGAGATCATTGAAGCCCGCTGGCTATTTGACATCGACCCCGATCGTATTGAAGTCGTCATTCATCCGGAGTCGATCATTCATTCGATGGTCGCCTTCCACGATGGGTCGATCGTCGCCCAGATGGGAAGTCCGGATATGCGGACGCCCATTCAGTACGCGATGACTTACCCGCGGCGGCTTGCCGGTTGCGGTGACCGGCTGAATTTCTCGCGACTTGAACGGATGCATTTCGAGCCGCCGGACCTTCAGCGTTTCCCGGCGCTCCGGCTGGGGCACGAGGTTGCTCGGCGCGGCGGCACGGCCGGCGCGGCGCTGAATGCGGCGAATGAGGCGGCGGTCGCTTTGTTTCGCGAGGGAAAGATCGGCTTTCTGGACATCGCCGCAATCACCGAGGACGTATTGCGGCGTCACGACTTTGAACAACACCCGACCCTGGAGACGCTGATGCGCGTCGACGCCTGGGCGCGAAAAGAGGTCAATGAATGTTGCACGGTGAAGAGTTGAAGAAGAAGGGGCCCTGGGGCCAAGGGGCCAGGCGACCGAGGGAATCCGGCGAACGGTATTCTGCATTTCGCGTTCCCCGTTCCGCATTCCGCCAGACGCTTTTCGTCCTGTCCGCACCGGCTTTGCTGCTGGCCCTGGGCGCCCTGCCGAGCTGGGCGAACACGGCCTGGTCCTACGTCCTTCTTGTCCTCGGTTTCTCGCTGGTCATCTTCGTCCACGAGCTCGGCCACTTCCTCGCTGCCAAGTGGGCCGGCGTCCGTGTCGAACGTTTCGCCATCGGCTTCGGGAAGGAACTTTTCGGTTTCACTCACGGTGAAACCCGCTATTCGTTCAACGTCCTGCCGCTTGGCGGTTACGTCAAGATGCTCGGACAGGAAGACTTCGTCGTCGACAAGTCCGGCGAGCTCAAGGTAAAGGACAATCCCCGTTCCTTCACCAGCAAGCCCGTCGGCCATCGCATGGTCATCATTTCCGCCGGCGTCATCATGAACCTGCTCTTCGCCGCGGTGGCCTTTGCCGTCGTGGTCATGGTTGGTCGTCCCCAGCCGCCCGCTGTTGTAGGTATCGTTGTTGACGGATCGCCTGCCGCCCGCGCCGGCCTGCAGACCGGCGATCGCATCCTCGCTGTCAACGGTGTGTCGGTCGACAGCTTTGGTCAGCTCTCGGCACTCGTGACACTTTCCGACATCGGCGAAAAGCTGGTGCTCGATGTCGTGCGCGACGGCAAGCTTGTCGAGCCGAAGCCCGAAGTATTGCCGGAGTTCAAGAAGGATGCCCAAGTCCGCCAGATCGGCGTCAGCCCGGGTATGAACCGTCGTGTTTGGGTCCCGTCCATTCGCGGCGAGGCCACAGGTTCGGATGCCCTGCAGCGCAACGACGAGCTCTACAAGATCGTCGAGGGTGATACGCAGCGCGAGGTCAAGGACCTCGGGGAATTTCGTCGGGCACTCGTCGCGGCACAGGGCGCGCCGATCGATGTCATTGTGCGCCGCCCGAAGGTTCCTGACGCGATCACGATTGAACAGGCCCTGCAGCAGGAGTTGCAGGTCGATAGCGAAGAAGTTCGCGTCAAAGTAAGTGCCACCTGGACACCTGTACCGGACGATCCATCCGCCATGGGCACCGGCTCCCTCCTCGGCCTCGTGCCGCGCCTGTCGGTCATCTACGCTGAGCCGGGCAAGTCCTTCGAGGCCGCCGGAGTCGAGCAGGGAGACATCATTGTGCGCCTCGGCCCGCATGCCTACCCGGACTACGCCACGGTCAAGCGGCTCATCGAGTCCAGCCCGGGGGAGAAACTTCCGATCGAAGTTCGCCGACCCACACGCGCCAACGGTGACTACAGTGCTGATCTCGTGCGCTTCTGCGTCAAGAATCGCGAGTCACTGATCGCTGCGGCCATCGAGAATCCTTCCGATGTCGCTCGCAGGGCCAGCGAGTCTCCGGGTTATGAACGGCTTTCCGAGGCCGATCGTTCAGTGCTCAATGCCGCCCTGAGCAAGGCGGACGACGCCGCGGATGTGCGCCGATGGCTCGAGCGGATTGACGTCCACCAGCTTGGCGAAATCGTTCCACGTCCGCCGTTTACGCTCATTGGCAAATCTCCCGCACCGCCGATCGACGCCGGTCTGGCGCCGCTCGATGAAGATCACGTGGTTGTATCCGCCGTGCTCGATCGCATCGGGGATCGTGCCGCACCGGCCCGTGCCGCTGGCATTCCCGCCGGTGCAGTCATCACCGCGGTCAATGACAAGCCCATCCACAGCTGGCTGGAACTGTCGCACGCCTTTCGTGAAAATGCCGGCCATACGGTCGAACTCACCTACCGCGTGGTCGACGAGATCCGCAGGGCCTCTTTCAGTGTGCCGATGTGCGTCACGGTTGCGCTGAACATTCCCCCCGGCTCGCGCATTGTTTCGATTGATGGCAAGTCAAGCTTCCCGATTCTGATGGCGGATGGCCAGATGCACGAGGCCGCGCTGCCGGACTGGCGCGCCATTCGCGCCGGACTGGCTGCGCAGATCGGCAAGGAGGTCACGGTGGAATACGTGACGGCCGGCGGCGATCGTCGCAGCGGCACCTACGCGGTCACGGAGAACAACATCGATCCCTGGATGCAGCGCATCTTCTACACCGAGCCGTTTATCTGTTACTCGCTCCTGGAGCGGCACCGCGTGTCGAATCCGATCGCAGCGGTCGGCGTCGGTTTCCGCGAGGCCTATCAGGCGACGATGCAGACCATTCTCACCATCCGCCACATGCTCTTCACGCAACAGGTCGGCGCCAGCAAGATCAGCGGGCCGGTCGGAATCGTTCGACTCGGCAGCCGCTTCGCCGACGCCGGACTGCTCGATCTGCTCTGGTTCCTCGCGGTGATTTCGGCGAACCTGGCGGTGATCAACTTCCTGCCGATGCCGATCGTCGACGGCGGGCTCTTCCTCTTCCTGATTCTGGAGAAGATTCGCGGCGAACCGGTCAGCATCAAAACGCAGGTGGCCACGCAGCTCGTCGGCATCGCCCTGATTGCGACGCTGTTCATCCTCGTCACTTACCAGGACATCAAGAACTGGATTACTGGCGCGTAGTGCGGATGTTGGATCGCGGGCTCACGAGTTGAATCCGATACAGACGATTCGGGTGTATTGGCGTTTCGACGTTTACCCACCGATCTGCGACATCTGGCGGTTGCCGTAATACGAGTGAACCTCTGGTTTGAAGGTCACGCAACGGATGAACGCTTCATGAAGCGTGCGCTGAATTAACTCGCGCTGCAACATCTTGCGCTGGAGCCGATTACTTGAGAGTTGCCGGCTTTCGTCATCACCGCGAAGGATCGGTCGCAGCTCCACTTCTCCGCCGTCAAACAGGCAGCTCCGCAGTTGCCCTTCCGCCGTAAGCCGGAGTCGGTTGCAAGTCGCACAGAACGGCCTGGACATCGCACTGATAAAACCGATCCGCCCGGCCGCTCCGCGCAGCTTCAACACGACCGCCGGCCCGTTGCCTGTGTCTCTGGTCGTCGCCTCCAGCGGCCCGAGTTGCCGGCAGATGCGCTCGCGGATGTCGTCCTCACTGATGAATCGCTCCTCGTACTCACCGCCCAGCGCGGTGCGCCCCAACGGCATGTATTCGATAAATCGGACGGTCAGATCGGTTTCGAGCGTAAGCGCGGCGAACTCGGCGAATTCCGTATCGTTGATGCCGCGCATCGCGACACAGTTGATCTTCGGATGCCCGAAGCCCGCGGAGACGGCGGCGCGAATGCCGCGCCAGACCTGCTCCAGATCAGCTCCGCGGGTGATCATGCGGAACTTGTCGCGATCCAGCGTATCCAAACTGACGGTCAACCGATCGAGCCCGGCGGTCTTCAGCTCAACGGCGTACGATTCAAGCAGTGCGCCGTTCGTTGTCATGGAAAGCTCCGTCGTGCCGGGCAAGGCGCGTAACATACCGACGAGCCGCGGCAGATCGTGGCGCACGAGCGGTTCCCCGCCGGTAATCTTGAACGCGGTGATTCCGTGTCGAATGGCTGCCCGTGCGACCTTGCAAATCTCTTCAAAGGTAAGCAGTTCATCACGCGGCACCCAGTCGAGCTTGTCCTCCGGCATGCAATAGACACAGCGGAAGTTGCAGCGGTCCGTCACGCTGATTCGCAGCGTCCGCACGGCGCGGATGTCCCGTGGCCCAATGAGACCATCGGGGCGAATTTCAACCTGCTCGAAGATGGGCAGTCCGACCGTCACGATGCATCATCTTAGCAGGATGCAGCAGCTTGATCCATGCTCACGGATACGGCCATTCGCAAAAGCCGTTGGAGTGCGAAGCATAGACATCGCAGACGCTGCGGCAATGTGACGCGTTTTCAGGTAGATTACCCGGTGCGACACGTTCAATCGCAACGCGAGCAGGGCGCACATGACCAGCAAAGACGAGAATCCTGGCAAACGCGGCCGCAAGGTCCGGATCGACCTGCGGAAAAACCGCGGCAAACCCGCGCGCGACAAGGCCGAGTGGACACGCAAGGTGCGCGCTGGCGACGAATCCGCCGAAGATGCCGAAACCATTGAGAGCGTCCGACACAAAGGCGAATTGTCCCGAAAGCGTACCGTCATCATCCACGACGAGCCACAGGTCGAGCAGGCCGCTCGCACCGGAATCGTCGTTACCGTTCGCGGTCTCGTGACCGAAGTGGACGACGGCGAGACCGTCTGGGCATGCATTGTGCGGCGCTTGTTGCGTACGCGGCTGATCGAGGCCCGAGCGCCGATCACGGTCGGCGACGAAGTGAAGTTCCTCCCGGTCGTATCCGGTCAGAGCCACGGTATACAGATCAGTGAAGACCGCCCGCTGCCTGAGGGTGTGATTGATGACGTCGCACCTCGACGCACGACACTGCTGCGGCAGTATGAGCGGAAGGTGCAGGTCATCGCTGCGAACGTCGATCAGGCGGTCATTACCGTCGCCGTCGATGAGCCGACGCTTCGACCGCACCTCGTTGATCGCTACCTCGTCGCTGTTCACAAGGGAGGCATGCGACCGATCATCTGCATCAACAAGGCCGATCTCGACGCCAATGGCGCCGCGGCGGTCGTGGCGGATCGCTACCGCGGACTCGGCTATCAGTCGCTGATGACCTGCACGCACAACGGTCTTGGTGTTGGCGAGTTACGCGCGCTTCTCGTCGGAAAAACCTCCGCATTCGTCGGCCCCAGCGGCGTCGGCAAAAGCTCGCTCATCAACGCCATCGAACCGGGCATGTCGCTCAAGGTCGGCACGCTCACCGACCTGAAGCGCGGCAAGCACACCACGACGACGGCGCGGCTGCTTCAATGGAAGTTCGGCGGTTACGTCGTCGATACGCCGGGTCTGCGGCAGTTCGACCCGGCCGATGTCGCACGCGAGGAGCTGGAGGCGTATTTCATCGAGTTTCGGGATCGCGTGGCCGGCTGCAAGTTTCCCGACTGCTCGCACACGCATGAATCCGACTGTGCCATTCGCGCCGCCGTTGATGCAGGCCAGATCACCATCGAACGCTACGAGAGCTACTGCAAGATGTACGAAGAATGTGCCGCCCGGCCGGAGTACGAATGACCCACACGATGAAGGCACCCTTCCTGCCGCTTCTGCTCACGGCTTTTGGTGCGTGCGCTCTCGTCGCCGTCGGTTGGCCGCCTGTCTTCGCGGCCATCGTGTCTGCGGCCCCGGAGGCACTGTTCATGCTCGCGGCCGCACTGAGCTGGGGATACATCATTGCATGTTTGCTGACGCCAAGAGGCACGGAATTCGAGTGGCGTCTTATTGGCGGAATAGGGATGGGCCTGGGCGCATGTTCATTGTCTGTGCTGCTCGTAGGTCGTCCCGAAGTCTTACATCGATCCACTGGGTCCGTCGTGTTAGGTCTTTCGGTGGCAGCAGGTTTGGTTGTTGTCGCTTGGCAGCGGTGGATTGTTCCGAAGGAGATAAGGGATCGACTGTTCGCAGTTCACACGTCGCGCGAAACGAGACCGCCGCCACCGCGTTGGATTTGGCTCGCGTTGATGCCGTTTCTGGCGATCGCGCTGCTGGCCGCCAGCTTTCCGCCAGGCACGCTCTGGCCCGCCGAGGGCAACGGCTACGACGTGCTGGAGTACCACTTCGGCGCTCTACGCGACTGGCTCGACGCAGGAAGGATTCTTTACCTTCCACAGAACATCTACAGCAATTTCCCGATGAACATTGAGATGCTCTATCTGCTCTCGATGGGACTCGTCGGAAATCCTGTCGAAGGGGCACTGACCGCGCAACTGATCAATCTGATTCTCGCCATCCTCACGGTCGCCGCCGTCTGGCTGGCCGCGCGATCGTGGGGCGACCGTGCCGCATGGATCGCAGCCGTCATCGCGGCGAGCTGCCCATACCTCACGTATCTCTGCGGAGTCGCCTACGTCGAAAACGGTCTGCTGCTCTTTGCCGCGCTCTCGCTTGCAGCGCTCGGCCGCGCCTCGGAGGACTCGATGCGAGGCCGTTCATGGCTGCTGCTCGCCGGTCTCTTTGCCGGCCTTGCCTGCGGCTGCAAGTACACGGGCGTTCCCGCCGTAGTGTTGCCGGTTCTCCTGGCCTCGGCCTGGCTGGCGCTGCGCGCAAAACGTCGTCGATACTTCGATCCCCTCATCGTGCTCATCGGCGCGACAATCACCTTCGCCCCGTGGCTGGTGCGAAACTACAACAACACCGGGAACCCCGTCTTTCCACTGGCGCGATCCTTCTTGCCCGAGCGGCCCGGCGTGTGGGATGATGACGGCGCGCAGCGATGGAAGGAGGGTCATCTCCCTGCGCCGGAACATCGCTCGATGGCCGGCAGACTGGATCGACTGTGGCACGAAATCATCGCCTCGCCACTCTTCGGTATGACCTGGTTGCTCGTAGTCGTTGGCGCAGCAGCGTTCGTCATGATGCGCCGCCCCGCGGTAGCAGTGGGCAGTGATCAACCTACGCTGCTTCCATGCTGGATAATGATCGTCGTGCCGCTCATCTGCTGGCTGGCTTTTACACATCTAGTCGGGAGATTCGCCGTCACGCTCATCGTCCCAGCGAGCATCATTGCCGCCGTCGGTCTCGCTCGCTTCGCCGAAAGCCACCGCCTCATCTTTGTCGCCTGCATGATCACCGCCGTCGTCGGCAACGCAGCGGCTCTGAGTCGCATTCTGCTGGAGGCCCGCTTCTTCGAACTCGCCGCCCTGCGGTCCGGTCGCGATGTCGACTGGTTCACCGCCGGTCAGTGGCCCACACACGCCCACGTTCCGCGCATCAATGAGCTGACGCGCGACGGCCATCGCGTACTCGTCGTCGCCGATGCCCGGCGGTTCTATCTTGAGGCCGGCGCCGACTATTGTGTGGTTTTCAATCGTAACCCGTTCGCCGAGGCGGCCGGATCGCTCCCGGCCCACGAACTCCTCGTATGGTTGCGAAACCGGGACTACCGCCACATCCATGTCGATTGGTCGGAGATGAATCGGCTTCGCAAGTCCCGCTACGGTTTCTGGTCTTCGATCAATGAAGCGCTGTTTCGCGAGCTGGAGCAGGAGGGCCTTCGCCGCATCCAAGATTTCGCGTTTGAAACAGAGTCGGGGCCGAGGGTCTATGCAACACTGTATGCGATCCCGCCGCCGTAAGTGACGAAGCATTGCACAGTCCACACCTACTTCGATGCCCGAACCGTAACTGCGTGGGAAACAGGTCTACGGAAGTCGTGGAGAGGATTGTAAAATTTGTGCGAACCGCCGTGAGCATGTAGCGATCGATCCGTTCATACCCCCTCTGGCAGGCAGACTTTTTCGGCAGGATGAAGCTGCGGCCTTGGTGGATGGTCAACTCAACGGGGTTTCCCCGATGTCCGGCCGTGAGAAAGGGAGCGATGATGCACGCCGTCGAAATCGAGTCCATCTGCAAGAGCTTCGGAAGCACCCGCGCCGTGGACGATCTCTCGCTCAAGGTGCCCGGGGGTTGCATCTACGGCTTTATCGGGCCGAACGGATCCGGCAAGACCACTACCCTGCGGATGATCCTTCGCATCATTCACCCGGACAGCGGGACAATTCGCGTCCTTGGTGAGGATGCTACCACCGGCAATGCCGCCAATGACCGCATCGGCTACCTGCCCGAGGAGCGCGGCCTCTATCGCAAGATGCTTGTAGGCGAAGTGTTGGAGTTCTATGCAGGTCTCAAAGGCGTCCGCCATGCCCGGCCCGAGGTCGAACGCTGGCTCGATCGCATGCAGCTTCCCGGCGTGGCGAAGAAGAAGGTCGAGGCCATGTCCAAGGGCATGGCACAGAAGATACAGTTCATCGCCACCGTGCTCCACAAGCCCGAGCTGGTCATCCTCGACGAACCCTTCAGCGGCCTCGACCCGGTCAACATGGAAGTCCTCAGGGATGCCGTGCTCGAACTGAAGCGAAATGGCTCCACGGTCATCTTCTCCACGCACGACATGGATGTCGCCGAGCGGATGTGCGACTTCGTCTTCATGATCTTCAAGGGACGAAAGGTGCTCGACGGCACCCTGGATGCGATCAAGGAACAGTACGGCGCCGATACCCTTCGCGTCCGAATTGACGGCAACGGCGTCGCTTTCCACGAACTGCCCGGGGTGCAGCGGGTCAACGACTTCGGCCGCTTCCAGGAGTTGCGCATCGACAAGTCGGCCGATCCGCAGGCCATCCTCCGGCAGCTTGCCGCCCGCGCTCACATCAAGCATTTTGAAATCGCGCAGCCCTCACTGCACGACATCTTCGTCCGCATCGCCGGGCCCGCCGCCCAGGAGCAGAACCATGAGTAAACTATGGGTCGTCGCCATGCGTGAGTATCGCTCCACGGTGCGCACCAAGGCGTTCGTCGTGGCCATCATCCTTGTGCCGGTCTTCATGTTCGGAGGCATCGGGGTGACCGCGCTGACCAAGGGCCGCATCGATAATGCACCGAAGAAGATCGCCGTGCTCGATCGTTCCGGCCGGGCCTACGACTTTCTGGTAGAGGCCGCCGCCATCCGAAACGAGAGGATCAAGGACGATACCGGCAAGCTGACCGATTCGCCCTTTGAATTCGAGAACATCGAAGTGGAGGAAGCGCGACTCGATGCGATTCGGCTGGAACTGTCCGATCGAATTCGCAAAAATACACTCTTCGCCTTCATCGAAATTGCGCCGGAAGTCATCGACGCGGGCGATCCATCGGTCGCGGTCCCTCCGATTCGCTATTACTCCAATCAGCCGACCTACGACAGCATCACCCGATGGCTTTCTTCGGTGGTCAACGACAAGGTGCGCAGCGCCCGGCTGGCCGCGGCCGGAATCGACCCGGCGCTTGTTGATCGGGCAATGGTGCCGGTCAGTGTTGACAATCTCGGTCTGTTGGAACGAACGGCGAGCGGAGACGTCAAGCAGGCGGAGCGCGTGAATCCGATGCTGGTCTTCATGGTGCCGTTCGGCATTCTCATGCTGATGTGGATGGCCCTGATGCTCACGACGCAGCCGATACTCAGCGGCGTGATCGAGGAGAAGATGCAGAAAATTTCCGAAGTCCTGCTCGGCTCGGTCAGACCGTTCGAGCTGATGCTCGGGAAACTCGTCGGCTTCGCCGGAGTCGCGATCACGCTCATCGGCATCTATCTCATCGGCGGCTACGCGGTGGCCAACTACTACGGTAAGGCCGACATTATCCCGATGCACCTCGTCGGCTGGTTCATGATGTTCATGGCCTTGGCGATCTTCATGTACGGCGCGCTCTTTCTCGCCGCCGGAGCATGTTGCAACGAATTGCGCGAGGCACAGAACCTCGTCATGCCCATCTGGCTGCTGCTGTTGATACCCATGTTCTCGGTCGGCACGGTCCTGCAGTATCCGTCGAGCAATTTCGCCGTCGGCCTGTCGCTCTTCCCGCCGGCCACCCCGCTGGTGATGATGGTACGCATGTCAATGGCCCCCGGAGTGCCGCTTTGGCAGGTAGGCATTGGCGCCATCGGGACGATTCTCACGACCTTGCTGTTTGTCTGGGCCTCCGGCCGCGTCTTCCGTGTCGGGCTGCTGATGCAGGGCAAGCCCCCGAAGCCCACCGAGATCATCAAGTGGGTCTTTCAGGGCTAACGGCCCGGAAGATCGCCGGCTTAGCGAAATCCGTACTCAGTGGAGTACGCGCCCAAGTTGCGTGCTCACTTACCTTTCCCGTGGCACTGCTTGAACTTCTTCCCGCTCCCGCAAGGACAGGGATCATTTCGGCCAACCCGCGGCTCTTCCCGGCGAATCGTCTCTATCTTCTGTTCCTGGCCCTGTGCCTGCATCGCCGCCGCGCGATCCCGATCGGCTTGTCCGGCGAAGCCCTGGTTGGTCGCGTCGGCATGCCGCACCGCGCCGATGTTGTAACGGCTGCGCGCCGCCAATTCATCCGTCAGCCGCGCCTTGAAGATGATCCCGGTCACGCGATCGTGAATCCCGTTGAGCATCTCCTGGAACATCGCGAACCCTTCGCGCTTGTAGGCGATCTTCGGGTCCTGTTCCGCGTAGCCGCGCAGCCCGATGGACTCCTTCAGCATGTCCATCGCGTGCATATGTTCTTTCCATGCCTGATCGTATATCTGCAGGAGCACGAAGCGCTCCAGCATCGTCAGCTCGCGCCGCAGCAGGTCCTTGCCGAAGGTCCGCAAGGCCTGACGCGGGTCCTCCGCCTGGGCGAAAGCCGCTTCGTCGAAGGCCGGTCCCAGCCGCTTTCGCCCCCACTCGGCGAGTTGTCCGTTGCCCGACGGTGCCTGGTCGATCTCGGCCGACAACCGTCCATTCGTCATATAACTGCGATTCAGGTCGATCAGTTCGTCGGCGAGCTGCTCGACCGACTTGCCGCGAACCTGGTCCACCGTCCACGAAAGCCCGTACTTGAGGTTCACCCACTGCGCCAAGGCGTCCGCCGCCCATGCCGTATCACCGCCTTCCCGGAGAATGGTTCGTTCAAGAATCCATTCCACCGGATAGCGCACTTCGCGCTCGCGATACGCTTCCCGCACGGTTTGCCGCAGCTTTCGGATGGTGTTGTCGTCGTCGAGGTCTTCAAACTCCGAGAAGACGGTCTCCACGCCGAACTTCTGCCTTGCCCATTCGAGCAGCGACCGTTTCCCGTAGTTCGGATCGGAGAATCGCTCCAGAGGCGACAGGTCCGCCTCACGGATCTTCGCATCCGCAGCTTCGAGGAACGCCTGCTGAACTTCCTCCGGCTCCATCTGCCGAAGCTGATTTTGCGTCAGCGTTTCGCCGAAACGCGTCTCACCCCAGCGCGAAAGCCCTCGAATGTCCCACTGTGCCCGTTCGAGGTCCGGGTCCATGTACTCGCCGACGGTCAGCGTGATCTGGTTTCGTGCCTCATCGAGCGCCTCGGCGCGGATGGTCCGCTCCATGCCGATCGGGTCGTGAATGTCGATCGACTTGGCGTCGAGATTGACCTCCATCGCGCCGCGCACCCACTCACAGATACATTGTGCGTTGTAATCTTTCGCCAGGAACTTCAGCGCCGCTGCATCGATCGTCTGGTCGATCATCCGCCAGATGCGATCCACGAGGAGCTTGGATTGGCCCGGTTGCGACGCCGACAGAATCTCCTGCCGCTGCGAATAGAACACCTGTCTCTGGTGGTCCATGACCTCGTCGTATTCCAGCAGGTGCTTACGGGCAGCGAAGTTCTTCTCCTCCACCTTTTTCTGGGCGCGCTCGATGCCCTTGTTGATACTCTTGGCTTCAATGGCCATGCCGTCCTCGAAACCCATGCGTTCGAGCATCTTCAATGTCCACTCGCCCATAAACATCCGCAGCAGATCGTCGCCCAGTGACAGAAAGAACCTGCTGGATCCCGGATCGCCCTGGCGGCCCGCTCGCCCGCGAAGCTGGTTGTCGATACGTCGGGATTCGTGCCGCTCCGTTCCGATGATGTGCAATCCGCAGGGCACGTTCAGCGGGCAGACTTTGCGGCCGATCTCCGGAAACCGTGAATCGACCTTCGGCTTCCAGCAGTGGGCGCAGTTTGTCCGCGGGTCATAGTCCGGACAGTTGATGCAGCACTTCGTACCGATCACGCCTTTTTCGCGCCAGGCCCAGGAGCCCCGGCCGTTGTCGCTTTCCGGCGGGCCCAGATCACCGATGCACTTCTCGTACACCACGCCCTGCTGAAGCTTGATGTCCGTTCCGCGGCCGGCCATGTTCGTCGCGATCGTTACATTGCCGACCAGATCGCTTTCTTTCGACTTGCCCTTCGTCGCCGCACCGCTCAGCGGATGCCGCTCGCCCGCCTTCTTCACGATCTCCGCCTCGCGCGCGTGCTGCTTGGCGTTGAGCACCTCGTGCTCGATCCCGTACTTGCGCGTCAGCATGTTCGAAAGCTTTTCGGAATTCTCAATCGAGATCGTGCCCACCAGCACCGGCCGACCGCGGGCCAGGTCGCCCATCGCGTCGTCGTACGCGTCCGCCATGTACTGACCCGTACCGCCGTTCTTCTCGTCGGTCCATTCGGCCAGCGCTTTGTCGATCTGATCGGTCGAGCGGCCCTGGCGGGCGAGGATCGGCTTCAGACTGCGAAGCACCGGCTCCAGCACGAAGGCATCCCGGGGTCGCCCGCGCGTGTGGATGTCGTGGATCTCCTCGACGATCGCGTTGTACTTGTCCTCCACCGTCTTGTAGATGCGATCGTGATAATCCTGCCGATTGACCGGCCGATTGGTCGGGATCGCCACGACTTCCAGCTTGTAGATTTTCATGAACTCGTCGGCTTCCGTCATCGCCGTACCGGTCATGCCGGCGATACGCGAGTAAAGCTTGAAGAAGTTCTGCAGCGTGATCGTTGCCAGCGTCTGGGTCTCCTCCTTGACCTTGACGCCCTCCTTCGCCTCCACTGCCTGGTGCAGTCCGTCCGACCATTGCCGCCCGTGCATCAAACGGCCGGTAAACGAGTCGACGATGATCACGTCGCCGTCCTTGACGACGTAGTCCACGTCTTTCTCATAGACGACATGCGCCCGTACGGCATTCTCGATCAGGTGCGGCCATTCCATGTTCGCACCCACATACAGCGAGCCGACCCCGAGCTGCTCCTGCGCGACCGTGATGCCGTCGTGGGTGATGGCGACGTGCTTGCGCTCCTTGGAAACCACGTAATACTGTTTGTGCCCGATCGCCTCGGCTTCTTCCTCCTTGATCCAGTTGGGGTCGATCCGGAACTTGCGTACCGCGTCCGCGAATTTCGGCAGCTCGGCCCACTCCTTCGGTGGATGATCTCCCCATTCCTTCAGCCGCCGCGCCGTTTCGGTATTCGCCTGCGTCTGTCGTGTGATCAGTTGCCGGGCCACCGCGTCGGCCGTTCGATAACGGCTCACATCGTCATCTGCCGGGCCGGAGATAATCAGCGGCGTCCGGGCCTCGTCGATCAGGATCGAGTCCACTTCGTCGATGATGGCGAAGTCCAGCCGCCCCTGCACCTGCTCCTCGACCGCGATCTTCATGTTGTCGCGCAGGTAATCGAAGCCGAATTCGTTGTTGGTGCCATACGTGATATTCGAGGCATAGGCCGTCCGGCGCACGCCTTCTCGACCGCCGGGGTCCACCTGCGACTGGATATAACCCACGGTCATACCCACCAGCTCGAAAATCGGGCGCGCGAATTCGGCGTCGCGCTGCACAAGGTAGTCGTTGACCGTGACGATGTGGACCTTGAGACCTTGCAAACACTTCAGGAAGGCGGCCAGATGGCAGACGATCGTCTTGCCCTCGCCGGTCTTCATTTCTGAGATCTTGCCTTCGTATAGCACCATGCCGCCGATGAGCTGGCAGTCGAAATGTCGGTGGTTCTGCGCACGGCGTGAGGCCTCCCGCAGCACCGCAAAGGCCTCCGGCAGCACCTGATAGACGTCCTCACCGGCGCCGAGTCGTTCGCGCAGCCGGTCGGCCCGTTCGCGAAGATCGGCGCTTAACTCCACGCGTATGCGCTGAAGCTCTGCCGGCCGCTGTTCCTCCGGCAGATCGGCCGCCAGCTTCGCCGACGCCTCGGCAAAAAGCCGGTCATAGTCCCCGCGTACCTCCTGCTCCAGTGCGTTGATCTCGACGACGAATCGCTGATATCCCTTGAGCAGGCGGTCGTTCCGCGATCCGAAAAACTTGCGGAACCCCGCGCCAAAGACTGCCATTACGCCCATGATGCCACCTGACAAATCGTGCTTGATTCAAATCGACGATACACGGTCGGGGGAAACTACGAGGATGGTCCTCTGTACGGCGCGCTCGGCAGGAGGGTACGTGTCTCGCCGCATCCGGCCGCGGACCTGCGAATTCACGCAGAATGGCGCACGGCCTGAATCGACGGAGCATACGTCCGCCGGTGCTTCGCCTAGGGGCCGTAAAGACCGCCGCTTCGATAGGAGATGGAAAACCGATGAGTGATGCCGGTGGCGAGAAAGTCGTCCGGCGCGGGAATACGAGAACAAACGAAGGAACCTGGCATCGAACTGACCGATCGCCGACCAAGCCAGAGTAGCAAAGCCAGGGTCAACGCCATGCAGGCCGAGCTTGTCGAGCCGACCAGCAACGCGGATTCCGCCGTGCCGACCATTCGCACAGCTGCTGCATGCGAGCGAGGATGCTTGCCGGCATGCTTGAACGAAAAGAAGAGGTCAACTCCAAGCAGCGCAACCACACCGAGCATGATTCCCGTCACGGCGAATCGCCGATGTGGGAAGTCAGGCGTCGCATGTTTGCTGATCGCATGCATGGATGCTGCTCGATAAAAGGTGCGAAGCGGCTCGCTGAACACCTGTCAATTTAGCCCCGTTCGGAAGCGATGGCAAGTCATTGACCGGTACGGAACGTGTTTGCTCGATTTATGCAGGACCGCACAAGGCCGAGTCGATTCTATCGGCTCTTGCGTTTTCGCTCTTTCCGGCGGTCTTTTTTGCTCGGCTGAAACTTGGGCTTGCTCGCCGACTTGAAGGTCGGCATCCTGCCGCCGGCCATCGACATCTGTGCCATTTGCGAACCGAACTTCATCCGATCCGTCATCGACAGGCCCGCCATGTGCTTCATCATGTCCCGCGCCTGAAGGAACTGCTTGCAAAGACCACTCACGTCCTCCGGGTCCGTGCCGCTTCCCCGGGCGATCCGACGACGGCGCGAGGCATCGAGCAGTTTCGGGTTCGCACGCTCCTTGGGTGTCATCGACTGCACGATGGCCTTCATTCGCTTGATCTCGCCCTCGTCGATCTCCATGTCGGCCTGCCGCATCATGCTGCCGACCCCGGGAATCATCTTCAGCATGTCCTTCAACGACCGTCCGCCCATCACCTTTTCCATCTGGCTGATGAAATCGTCCAGTGAGAGCTGGCCCTTCTTCATCTTGGCTTCGAGCTTGGCCGCCTCTTCTGCGTCGACCTGCTTCTGTGCGTGCTCGACAAGCGATACGACGTCGCCCATTCCGAGGATCCGGCCCGCCATCCGCTCCGGATGGAACTCTTCCAATCGATCCAGCTTTTCGCCCACGCCGATGAATTTCACCGGTTTCGTCGTGATACGCTTGACCGACAGGACCGCGCCGCCGCGCGTGTCGGAATCAAATTTCGTGAAGATCACGCCGTCCAGTTCGAGCCGTTCATTGAAATGCTTCGCCGTATTGACCGCGTCCTGACCGGTCATGGCGTCCAGCACCAGGTAAATCTGGTGCGGAGAAACGGTCTGTGCGACGTTCGCCACTTCCTGCATCAGCTCTTCGTCGATCGCCAAACGGCCGGCCGTATCGAGGATCACCACATCGCGTAGCTGCCGCTGAGCCGCGGCTACGCCGTTGCGACACACCTTTACCGGGTTCTGGTGATCTCGCTCGGTATGAACCGGCACGCCGAGCTGCTGGCCCAGCACTTCGAGCTGGTCGATGGCCGCAGGGCGCTTCAGGTCTGCGGCAACCAGGAGCGGCTTCTTGTTTCGGTCCAGACAGTATTTTGCCAGCTTGCCGCAGGTCGTCGTTTTGCCGGAGCCCTGCAACCCGGCCATCAGGATGATCGTCGGTGCGTTCGCTACCCAGGGAATGCGGGAATCGACCGGCCCCATGAGCTGCACCAGCTCATCATGCACGATCTTGATCATCACCTGCTCAGGATGGAGCGTCTTGATGACTTCGGAGCCGATGGCTTGTTCCGTCACCCGCGCGCAAAAATCCTTCACGACGTCCAGATGCACGTCGGCCTCAAGCAGGGCGGTGCGCACATCGCGCATTACTTCGCGTACATTCTCCTCCGTGATGCGCCCGCGTCCGCGCATCTTGCGGAAAACTTCGCTGAATCGATCGCTCAGAGTGTCGAACATAGTTGAGTCAGTGTATCACAGGTACGCTGCGCTCTCATTTCCAGAGCAGCGCCCCTCTGCGCTCCGGCGCACCATGGAGTTTAGCTGTGAAGAGTGTGGATACGGCAGAACGAGTACCAGGCGTGTATCGCTTTACGAACTTAAGACCTGGCACGAAAGCTCGACCTAGGATCAAATATCGTAATATAAGTAACTATAATATCTTACAACACGCAAGTGCCACAATGGCAGTATATTGGTAATATTCCTCACTTCTTCTGAATTTCAAGCATTTTAGCGAATACTTACCCCATCTGTTTGCGGGAGCGACAGTTGTATCCCGCGTCCTCTGTATTTCTTTAACTATTTGTATAAAATAATCTTACAACTTAAGAGGTCTACAGGATTGTTTCGTTGACACTCTACCAGTCGCGTGCTACAGTTCACCACGTTGCCCCGTGAATGGGGCCACTTTCAACATCGAAGGCAATCGCCACGAGAAACGGCTGTTTTAGCCGTGGCGCTCCTCCGGATCGAAACGAAAATTTTGATCCGGAGGTTTTTTTTCGCCCGTGTCGCAGGACTCTCCGCCTCTACGAGCTTGGAACGCATTCAAAACGCCGGTATAGAGCATTTCACGGTTCACCGGCAAACAAAAGATGTCCACCACACAGCATTCAAATAGTTCCCGCGGCATCTACCTTTCCACCGTCCGGAATGTCCGCATGCTGTGCAGAGAACATTTCGAGATCACCCTCTCGCTGCCGAACTTCCCACCGGCCTCGCCAGGTCAGTTCCTCCAGGTCCGTTGCTCCGCGCCGGATGCAGGCAGCAGTGCAGGTTCTGTGGCGGTCCCCATACTGCGCCGGCCATTCAGCATCGGTGGACTGCGCCGCCGCACCGGCGTAGTTGAAATCGACCTGCTCGGCAGAGTCGTCGGACCGGGGACCACCTGGCTCAGCGCGCGTCGACCGGGCGATAAGGTCGATCTACTCGGTCCGCTTGGCAATTGTTTTTCGATACCCGCTCCGTCGGATCGCGCACTGTTGATCGCCGGTGGAATCGGTCTGCCGCCGATCCGCTGGTTTGCGGAAATACTCCATGAAAATAGCATCCCGGCGACCGCGATCTTCGGGGCCCAGACGAAAGATTTCATCCCGTTGACGCTTACGCAAGAACCCGATCCGTCCGGTCGACCGACTCGTTGCGTCGAGGAGTTCGCTTGTGAGGAGATCGACACGATCATCACCACGGACGACGGTTCATGCGGATTGCACGGTCGTGTCACCGACGCGCTTGTGTGCCTGTTGAACACGTCTGATCTTCCGTCGCGCGTCTACGCGTGTGGTCCGGAGCCGATGCTCCGCGCCGTCGGTGAGATGTGCGGCGCGCACGGGATGCCCTGCGAGTTGGCCATGGAGCGCGTCATGGCCTGTGGCATGGGTACCTGCCAGTCTTGCGTCTTGCCGGTCATTGATCCAACGCACGATACCGGCTGGCGCTACGCCCTGTGTTGCACCGAGGGGCCGATCTTCGCAGCGGAGCGGATCCGCTGGGCGTAGCCGCGGTCGAAAATAATTATTTTTCGCAGGTCAGCTCACGTATCAGCAGGGGGGCATCGACGAGATGGTCCGGCTGCTCGGCTTCCAGCAGATTTTTTTCCTGAAATCCCCAGGTGACCGCCACGCTGCGCATTCCGGCGTTTCGCGCCGTCCGGATATCCGCCACGGAATCGCCGACGATGCCGATCCGCTCCGGCGTGTTGCCCAGCTCGCGGGCCATTTCGAGCGCGATCGTCGGGTTCGGCTTTTTTAATTCCTCGTGCTGATAGCCGCGTACATCGCGGAAGTATGAGCGGAGGCCAAGACCCTCGACCACCTGCACCGTCAGCGCGTGCGGCTTGTTCGAAAGCACGGCCGTCACAATGCCGTCGCGCTTCAGTAACTCAAGTAATTCCAATATCTTGTCGTAAGGACGTGTCTGCGCGAGACAACCTTCGCGATACGCCTCTGCGGCGCGATCGATTAGTTGCGCGAGCGCGGGTTCATCGGCATCCGACCATGCACGATGACAGAGCGTGGGAAGTCCATCGCCGACCCAGCGGCGCACGCTTTCACGCGGTGCGGCGGGGCGTCCCATCGCGTGAAGAGCAGTGTTCAACGCCGACGAAATATCATCAAGCGAATCGACGAGCGTGCCGTCAAGATCGAAGATCAACGCGCGGAGAGAACCCGATTTGCCCACTTCATACCCCTCGCTGGTCGGTTTCGGTCATGATCTTGCCCCTTGCGCGCCGAAAAAACAATTGGCGGCGTCGGCAAGTTTTTTGTTGACAAAGCCTGACGGTACCCTAGACTCTTTCACCTGAAAGGAGGTGACGCTAATGGCTAAACGCAAGAAGAAAAGCGCCACCAAGAAGGCTACGAAGAAGGCCTCCAAGAAGAAGAGGAAGAAGTAGCCAACAGCCAACAAACATGGGCCTATGCTGAGATGATGGCGAATTCGCATCATTAAGCAAAAAGCCCGGGTCTTCACGAGTGTGAAGACTTCCAATCGAATGGAAGGTGCTCTTGCCACGGCGGCACCTTCCATATTTTTTTGCGCGACGCCCCTTCTCATACCCGGCAATAATTATTTTTTTTGCCCCCGAGCGGGACTCCTCCCTCCTGCTGATCGCTTCCGATACCACGCTCGGCGGTCAATTCCGGCCGGCGATTGCCGCGACCCCGGCCGGGCAGTTGGCGATTCCTGTTGCACGCGCAGAAACTGCTGTATAATTCGTGTTGGCAGATACCTGCCCTATCGAAGGATCGCTGCCTGCAATGGAATGCATCGCCGTCATCAATCAAAAGGGCGGAGTCGGTAAGACCTCTACCGCCGTCAACTTGGGTGTTGCCCTCGGGCAACGCGGCCTTCGAGCCCTCCTGATCGATCTCGACCCGCAGGGCCACCTGACGACCCATCTTGGAATGGATGCGAAGGCCCGGGGAGCTGGCATCTACGAAGTCCTCACAGCGAACCTTCCGATCGAGTCCGCTATTCACGACTACTCTGAATCGGTCTCCATCATTCCCGCACAAATTGATCTCGCTGCAGCCGAGATGGAACTCGTCAGCGTTGTCGGCCGCGAGTCCATCCTGCGGGATACTCTGCTGGCGGCACAGCAGCCGTACGACGTGGCGATCATCGACTGCCCGCCGTCCCTTGGCGTTCTGACGCTCAACGCCCTCAGTGCGGCAACACGCGTGCTGATTCCCCTCCAGGCGCACTTCCTCGCCCTCCAGGGAGTGGGCAAGCTCCTCGAGACCGTCATGCTGGTTTCCCGCCGCATCAATCCAGGCCTGCGCGTTCTGGGAATGGTCATCTCCATGTACGAGACCGGCACGCGCCTCGCAGGCGAAGTCATCGACGATCTTTCCGGCTTCCTCGACGCTGCTCGTCATACCGCCGTCCCCTGGTCCGACGCACGCATCATGAACGCCCGAATCCGGCGAAATGTGAAACTCGCCGAATCGCCGAGCTACGGGCAATCCATCTTTGAATACGCCCCGAAGAGCAACGGCGCGCAGGATTACCTCGCCCTGGCTGATGAATTGCTCGGCCTCCTCTATCCGCCAGCAGCGCCCGCGGCGCAGACAACGCCGGCCACTGAACCGGCACGTGCACCGGTGACAGAGCGATCAGCGGCCGAGAAGGCAGCGCACGCCAGACTGGCCTCGCCCGGACCGTCCAGCGCCGCGGCCGATGAACCGCTGGTCGCTGCATCTGCACCTGCCCGGTAGGTGGTCGCCCCAGTCGCCCTTTGACGGCTTCGACCCGGTGCGTGATAAATAAGCCCGGTAGCCGGGAATGGCGTGATCCGTCTCCACTCGGCATGTATCTTCAGGATCAACCCAATCATCCCACGCGAGCCGCGATGAACGCCGAACTGCCGAGACGACCCTGGTATCTCTCGCGCACCCTGCTGTGGCTGCTCTGCATCTTCGCCGCGTTCATCGTCACACACCTGCCGCCACCGCCAAAACCGGCTCCGATGATCCTCAACGATAAATTGTTGCACTTCATCGGCTTTGCCGCCCTGGGGTTGCTGACCGTCTGGCGCCTTGGAGAAAATCGCCACACAATAAACCCGCTTCGCCTCGTCTTTTACTACCTCCTGCTCGTCACCTACGGGCTCTTCGACGAAGCCACGCAGGAGCTCGTCGGGCGGACCTTCGAGTGGGGCGACTGGCTGGCTGACATCCTCGGCGCTGCGTTCGGAATGACGATCGGCATCCTGTGCCATCGCTACACGGTGCGACAGACGGTACCCTCTGGCGCATGAGCCAACTGCGGGTGCCGTTGCCCCGATGCCGGCAGCACACTTCGAGTCATTCACGGATCGACCGGTGAGCGCGTAGTCTGGGCAGTTGCATGAAGTCGACCATTGCAAGAAGCATTCTCCTCTGCGGCCTTACCGGTATTCTGGGACTGCTCGGCATCGCGTGCGAGCAGAAACAACGAGGCCCGGCTCGCCGCGATCAGCCGATTCGCATCCTCTGCATCGCACCATCGACCGACGACGCCGTCTGGCCTGTCGTCGAGGCAAGCGCCCAGTCCTTCATGAGCCGCTTTCAGGATGTTCAAATCGATGTGATTGCCCCTACGACGCGTTCGCCGACGCTTCAGCTCGAAGTGCTCAAAACCGCGCGCCCGCGACAGGCGCAGGCCGTCTGCATCCTGCCGATTGATCCCTCCGCCATCCGGTCCGCCGTCAGCGAAATCTCGGTCTCAGGCATATCCGTTGTGGTCGTCGGGTGGGACGTACCCGGCGATCGACGCGATGCCTACTGCGGGCCCTCTCAGATAGAGATGGGGCGTGCGGCAGCGCAGGCCTGTGAGATCGTCCTGAAGGATCGCTCGCGGACGGTCATGCTGCTCCACGCTGGCATGGATCATGAGCTCTACGGCCGTCGTTATCACGGTTTCAAGCAGGAAGCCCCCTTTTCTGGCCCGCTGGAGATCATTCGCGAGGTTGACTGTGGCGCGGATCGCTACGAGGCCGTCAGGTTGGTCCGCTCGGTGTCCCGGCGATACCCGCGAATCGGCTGCTGGGTCTTTCTGGATGATTGGCCGTTGCGTGATCTGCGACCCGATGAACAGCTCCTACCTCTCGGTGTGTCCATCGTTATGTGCGGTGCCGACCCGCGCCATTGGCCTCGTCTCAGGAATGGTGAGATTCAGGCCTTGATCGCCTACGACGTTCAGGAGGCCGTCGAGGCGGCTTTCTTTCGATGCGTCCGGCTTGTGACCGGGGAAGCCGCCCGCCTGGAGCGAGAGATCACGATTCCCTCAGAGATCATCACCTACAAGGAGCTGCCACAGCTTGAGCGCCGCTGGGAGGCCTGGCGGCTCGGGCAGCGATCACCACGTGACGAAAAATGAGGTGCCGGTTGTACAGGCGCGTTGTTATTAAAATGGTGCGGTGCCGTATCAGCGAGCGCCACGGAAGAACGTGCCCAGCGTCCGAAGCAGGATGACAAGATCAAGTTCGAGCGAAGTGTGCTTGATGTAGTACAGATCAAGTTGGAGCTTCTGCCGCGCATCGGCGACCGACGCACCATAGCGATAGTTAATCTGAGCCCATCCGGTCAGCCCCGGCTTGGTCAGGTGCCGCTCTTCGTAGTAGGGGATCAGCCGCGCCAGCGGCCCGACGAATTCCGGTCGTTCCGGTCGCGGGCCCACCAGTGACATTTCTCCGCGAACGATATTCCAAAGTTGCGGAAGTTCGTCGAGTCGCAGTCGCCGCAGCACCCGCCCGACCCGCGTGACGCGCGGATCATTGTCCGTGGCCCAGACCAAGCCGTTGGACTCGGCGTGTCGATGCATGGTGCGGAACTTATGGAGGACGAACACTTTCCCGCCCTGGCCGACACGCCGTTGCGAGTAAAACGCGCCGCCTCGGCTCTCGAGGCGGATCGCGATGGCGATCAGCAGAAAGAGCGGGGCCGTTGCCACCAGCGCCGTGGTGGCTAACACCACATCGAACAACCGCTTGAGAACAGCGTGCTCCGGTCGATGGCCTTTCAGGTTCGCGGCCAGAAACCAGTGGGGCGAAATATGTGAGACCGGCACCTCGCCGAACATCGTTTCGTAGAACGTCGTCTCGTCCGTCACCCGACAACCCAGCCGCAGGCAGGAAAGGGCCGCCTTTTGGGTACGCGGGTTTCTCAAGGCCGAGTCCGCAACCACGATCTCTTCCACTTCGTGTTGCCGGCAGAGCTTCTCAACATCACTCAGTGCCCCGACGATCGGGATGTCACTCGAAAGCGATCCTTGTGTCTCTGTGGACTGACATGAAACCACGCCGATCAGTCGAAAGCCCGGCATGCGGCCGCGCCGAACCGACCGGATGATCATCCCCGTGAGCGGGCCCTGACCCATGACCAGCAGTCCGCGGCGAACTTCCTGAACCGCGCGATGGCAGATCAGCCGGACAACAGGGGCCGTCAGCAGGTAAAAGACCGTCCCGCAGGCCGCCGCGCGTCGGCTTAAGCCCGAGTACATGAACAGATGCAGAAACAGCCAGGTTGCGAGCATCGCGATGGTGATCGCCAGCAGACAACGCACGAGAATCCGGGATCGCGCCCAGAGCGTGCACGGTTCATAGAGGCCCACCGCGGCGCCAGCCACGATGACCGACGACGCCAGCACGGTATTCGACAGCCACAAGTGGTATTCACCCGTATATCCAACCGTATCCACCCACCAGACAAGAAGCTCATGCCCCAGTACGGTTCCCGAGCAGACAAGAAACGCGTCGAGCAGCATCCACACCATGCGCGGAAGCGTCAGCAGAAACCCGCCCACTGACAGGCGGCGCCTCGTGTCGATCGCTTCGGCGGATCGCAACGGCAGCTCGGCCACACCTTCCGGCGGCGGTCCGGTCAGTCCAAGTGCAAGCGTCGCATGTGCACTCACGATAAAACTCCGATCAAATACCGGGGAAAGCCCCTAGTGGGTATCGGACGCGTAACAACCCGGCCTGAGCTTCGCTCCGCACGTTTCCGGCGACCTTCAATCGGTGCGAATCGGCATTCTTTGCGCGTGCCGAACATTCTTCCGCCGGTGCACAACGAACTCGATGGACCGTACGCAAGAAGCGCCCCGCGACCTCCGATAAGCATTCTGTGCGACGATTCGCACGGTGCCGTTCGAGAGATCACCCGTTGATGCACGCACTGACTTCAACTCGACACCTCTGGCGACGGATCGTGATCCTGGCAGCGATGCTCCTGCCCGTGGGATGTCAGCGCAGCGAGCGTCCGAGCATCTCCGAAGACCTCGATGTCATTGCACTCTCGTCTTCGGACCTCGGCGTGCCGACTGGTAGCGTCGATCGTCCCGGCGAACATCCCCTCGATACCACGCGCACGACCGGCCGCTTTCCGGCTGGACTTGCCGTCGCAAAGGTGGTCACCACCCTCGATGAGACCTCGGGACGACGCCTGCTTCGCCCCGGTGAGATGTCTGTCGATCGGGCCGCCTACTGGAATCAGGTCATGGATACCTTGCCGCCCGTGCGCGAAGTTACGCTGCTACGCGATCTGGGGATTGACCCCCGCGGCTCGGGCTACGGTGATTTCCTGCGGGAAGCCGCAAAGATCAATTGCAATCTTTGCCTGGTCTTCGGCAAGGGAGAGGACGCCCGCGGCCAGATCGGGCTCCTCGGTGTCCTGTGGGATTCCAACGAACAGCGGCCTCTTGCGGCCTTCCTCTCACCGATCGACTTGGAAGCTGCCCTGGGCGATCGTGAAGATAAGCCCGAAGTACGACGTCGTGCCGAGCTGATCGCGGAAATGAGCGCCGAACAGGAACTCCGCGCGATGGTTCGCAACACAATCTGGGACATGGTCAAGCGCGATGAGGCCGTGACCACGACCCAGCCGAGTCCCTGGCGCGGCGATGATGCCCTCATGCCACGCGACCGCGATCCCCTGCGTCGCATCGAAGAGATGCTGCGTAAGCAGCAGGAATAAACCGCGCAGCACACGCGAGCATTTCCGAGCGGTGCGAAACATGACCCACCCAACGCGGACCTCTTCACCGGCCCGTACGCCCGGCTTGGATGCACCCCTCCTCCACGTCTCCGAAGAACCGATCGTCAACACGATCCATCGTCGTCTCCCGGACGTGCTCCTCGGCCTGTTCATGTTGGTTTTGGTGTACATGTGCTTCGTCCCTTTCGATCTGGTCCGGGTCGATCACTTGCCGACTGGGCCCGGGTACTTCGCCGGCCTGAAAATCGCCCCGCTCAGCATGAGGGACATCTTCTCCAACCTCGCTCTCTATGCGCTGCTGTCCGCCCTCTTCTGCTCCGCCCTCCGGAGGAGAGAAATCGGTCGATTCCTCGCCATCCTCGCAGCGGTCACATTCTCGACAATTCTGAGCGTGGCGGTCGAATACGGGCAACTCTTCATCCAGTCGCGCGTCAGCTCCTGGATCGATGTCTGCGCCAACGGCCTTGGCGCTGTACTCGGAGCGATCAGCTACCTGATCTGTGAATCCTGGTTCCGCGCGGCCGCTCGAGAGGCGAGAAACGACGCCCGGCATCGCTGGTGGCTGGCCGTCTGCAAGGCATTCGTATGCCTGGTGCTAGTCGTGAATCTTCGACCCTACGACGTAACCGTCGATGTCGTCCGTACCGGCGCACAGTTGCATGAAACCGCTGATTTTCATCCGCTCGCCGCCTGGCGAGCCCTGAATCAGAAGTTCAGTATCGACGTTGCCCATGGCCGGGTAGACGACACAGGACACCTCGCCCGCTTGAAATGGGAGTACGCGGTCGATCGCCTCGTCGACATCCTGATCTACGCGGCCATGGCCGCGCTCGTAGTCGTCGGACTCGACCGGTCCGGCTCGCGGCGTTGGGCGGACTTACTCTATGCCGGTTGCGTCACCGGCAGCGTGGCGGCGATCATCACACTCATTCGAGCGTTTCTGATCTCTCACGGATTTGACGCCTCGCATCTCTACTGCGCCCTCATCGGCTGGGCGATCGGTGGGCTGCTTGCCGTTGTGTGCCGCGCACATTCCTTGCCGAACCAACATTCCGCCTTCACCGTTTCGGGCGGCGTCGCGCTGGCCTGCCTCGGTCTTGTCGCACTTTACGAGTTGCTGCCGTTCGATTTTTCCGCTCTGGAAAGCTTCAGCGCAGATCGAATCTGTCTCATGCCCTTCAAGGCCCATTTCAACAGCAAGCCGAATGTGGCCTTTTACGATCTTTCTGGCGACGCGCTGCGCTACGCTGCCGTGGGTGCCGCCATTGCATGGCTGCTGCGACTTGGCTCTAAAAAATCCTGGCTCAGGCAATTGCTTGCCACCATGGCGCTTTCTACCGGTGCCGCCTCATTCTTTGAATTCGCACATCTCTTCATGCCCAGCCGCCATGCGGACGTGACCACGCTGCTGCTCGCTGCGATGTCTTCATTGGCTGGTGCCGTTGCCCTGCGCTGGGTCTGCGACATGCGCAGAACACTGGGAGTGGTCGTGGCGGACGATCTGCTCACGCGACAGCTCATCGAGGGCGCCACCTATCAGCCCCTTCCATCGCCGGCGGATGCCGCTGCACCGAATTCAAAGCAGAAAGTCGCCCCCCGTATAACACGGACCGGCTACGACAACGATACGACGTGACGATGCTTTCCCGACGGGTCCGGCGGGATGTGATCCACAAGCCGAATTCGAACGTCCGCTCTTTCGCCGATGCGGCGGCGCATTTGTCGGGCCATATGTTCGATCTGGGTTTCACTCAGAGACCCGCGCGGCACGATTGCGACATCCAGATCACAGTTGGCGGACTGCACGACGCGAAACTCCCGCACCGCAGCCGATTCCCGCAACACGTACACCACCGAAAGCCCGTGCGCCAATCCGCCGGCCGTAGTTCGCAGCATGTCCGTACGCCGTCCCTCGATGCCTTGCAGCAGCATCAGCCCGCGGCCGCAGGGACAGTGCGCATCCGTAAACCGCGCCATATCACCCGTGCGATACCGAAGAAACGGCATGCCCAGCGCGTCAAGATGCGTCAAGGTGATTTCCCCGGTCTCGCCCGCACGAACGGTTCGCCCCTCGGCATCCAGGAGTTCCACCACGTGACTCTCCATCGTGACGTGGTAGCTCCCCACGGGGCATTGATGTGCTACAAAGCCGCCTTCGCGCGAGCCGTAGCCGTCGGCTACGGGAACCGATACGAACTCCTCGATCACCGCCCGGTCCTCACGGTCGAAGACCTCGCCGGTCACGAAAACCGCTTTGAGTGAGGGCGCCTCGAAGCGCCGTCCCGACTCCGCGGCAAATCGAATCAGTCGCGCCAGACTGCTCGGATAGGCGAACAGATGAACCGGATCAAAGCGGCGGATCACGGATAGATATTCGAGCATTCGTGCCGGCGTCATGTTGAAGGCATCGAGCAGATGTTGATTCGTCAGCCGATCACGGATCGCACGGACACGGTCCTGCGCCTTATTCTCCAGCGGCGAACCCCAGAGATACAGCTCGCGCTGACCGACATCGATACCGAACCATCTTCGCGTGCGGGCCCTCGCCGCCTGGTCAGAGGCCTGCCGACGACGACAGATCCAGAATTGCAGCGGCGCTCCGGTCGAACCGCCGGTGCACGTGGCGACGAGTCGCCCCGCGCGCGCACTGCGCAGGTCCGGTCCGTTCACGGCTATCTCGTCTTTTGTCAAGGTCGGGATGCGGGCCAGATCGTCCAGCCGAAATCGGAGCGGCTCAATGCCCGCATCGTGCAGTCGCCGCGCATAAAACGGGCAGTGCATCCGTGCATGTTGCAGGAGACGCCGGAGTTTTTGCTCCTGAAGATCGTGCAGCCGCTGACGCGACCACCACTGCGAGGCCTCCAGTTGCTGCAGGTAACGCCGCGTCGGACGCCGGAGCAGCAGTTCATGCACCGGCCAGATCAGATGTTTCACGAACGACGGATTCACGGCAGGACTCGGTAATTCACGTGCCCGGGCACGCCGAAACAGCCGGTCGGCCCGCGCTCGTCCCTTATCTATCGGCCTGTTCGATTCCGCGCTGGACCGTCTGGCAGCCCTTTCCGATAGGAGATACAATCAGGAGTGGAATTGGCGGCCTGCAAGAGCCACGGGCTCAAGGAGACGCATCATGACGCCGACGCCTCACATCCTCGCCTTCCTGCAGAATCTCGGCTGGCCCGAGCTGGTCATCATCGGCGTTATTGCGCTGCTTATCTTCGGCAAACGACTCCCCGAAGTCGGCCGTTCCCTCGGCAAGGGTATCGTTGAGTTCAAGAAGGGCCTGCAGGACACCGGCGACGACATCAAGCAGATGTCATCCAAGCCCGACTCCTCGAGCAGCGGCATCAGCGCCGACGCCGGCAAGAAGGTCGAATCAACCGCCAAATCCGGCGACTAACTGCTCCGCACGCACGCCAACTGTTCCGTAATGGGCGTTCTTATCGTGTAGCAAGTCATGTATTCTCAGTCGGGCGTGCCAGCATTGCCGCGGTCGCCGGCGAGTTGTTCCATCAGCAATCCGATGGCTTGCTCGACGGTCGCCGGTGAGGCGTGACCGGGGATCTCCAGCGGCTTGATCAGCGCAAAGCCGATGCCGGCGTGAATGAGCTGCCAGGCCAGCCCGGCTGCCGAAACGTCCTTTCGCACCTGCCCGGCACGCTGGGCGCGCTTGAGAAGATTCGTCAGAAACTTCGCGTACTGCTGATAGTGACGGCGGATGGCCCCGAGAATCTCCGGGTCGTGCAATTCCGCCTGGGCCGCGAAGATGACTCGATAGAGATGGCCCGTCCGCGGGTCCGTCGTAGCCGGATTCAGTCGCAGGAGCACCCGGAGCTGATCCATCGGTGAGCGCAGCGGGGCGATGGCTTTTCTCCATTCGCGCAGTACCTCCCGGCCGACCTGATCCACCAGCGCGACAAAGAGATCGCGCTTGCTCGGGAAGTGCTGGTAAAGCACCGGTTCGCTGATGCGTGCCGCGCGGGCCAGTTGCGCCGTCGTCGTGCCCTGGTAGCCGAACTCGGCGAAACAGGCGATTGACGCCTCCAGCAGTTGATGCCGCCGGGCGGTCGCTGACATGCGTGATGTGACAGGTGAACTCGCCGTGTCGGCCCTTTCACGTCTCCGTGGGGTCGCGCGGTCGCGGATGCGCTCGGCAGGAGAGCGTACTGCTTTTTGCGGTGACCGGCTCATCGGTTGACCTGCGACTCAACTGCACTTGCCTGCTCGGCTGGCCGGCTGGTTGCTGCGCCCGAGCCCGAAGGACGCTGCGCCGCTCCGAAGGGGACATCCGCGTACTGTCCGCCGGGACCGATCAGGTTTTCATCCTCCCCGAGGATCAGCGGTCCGATGTATCGGCGGATGAAGTCCCGCTTGGTGGAGTCCGTGTGCAGTCCATCGTAACCGGCGTCAGAGAAATCGATCCGCCAGGGGACATTGTACAGTTTCGTGTACTGCCGTTCCGTATCCGGCCCCATCGAGTGCGGCATGCGGAATCCCCGAAGGCCAGCGATCCCGTCCTCCGCCGCCGAAGCACGGTCCACCGTGCCGGTATACCAAACGACTTTCGAGAGGATCGGATCACGCGGGGAGTAGATCACGTACAATCGCCCCTGAACCCGCCGTAGCGCCCGGGTCAGATCGTATCGACTCGACATGCTGCAACCAAGGAACACCATCTGGTCGATGTGAACGTCCTGAGGCAGATACTCCAGCGCGAACGTGGCGATTCCCGTCCCCGCGGAAAGGGCGATGATGTGAATCTCGTTGTTCGGATATCTTCGCCGGTAGTTGCGAATCTTTGTCGACAACTCCGCGGCCTTGGAGCGATTCCGGGAGAGGTTGATCTGGTCGCCGGCATGGGTGAATCCCTGCCAGGTGAACACCTCGATGGCTCCCTCGTAGCCCGCATCCTGCAGGCCGTTGGGAATGTCCAGCGACCCCACGTTGCCGATCGGGCCGGCGCCGCCGATGTAATAAGTAATTCCCTTGCTCTGGTCGCCGGTGTTTGCCATGAAGCGTACGGCCGGACCACAGCCCGAGTACAGGAACGCGGACACGGCCGTAAGATGCAGCAGGCAGATGGTTCGCAAGGGGGAGGTCAATCGAGTTGTATTCCGTGTCAAAGTTATTTATTTCGACTCGTTGAATGCTGCGGCATACACCAACAGTATGTCCGAGTCAGGAGCCGGACGCCGACATTGCCGGGTAACACCTTACCTCCGACTTCCCGATGGAAGAACGCGGTCAGCAGCCGTACAACGGGTCTGTTTCGCGAGGAAGTTACCGGCAGGGATTATACGCAACAACAAGGGGAAGTCGAGCGCCATCGTCTTCACCGAAAGATGCCTTGTATCACGTGAATTGCAGACAGATGAAGATCTCTTTACAAGCGGGGTGACGTCGCCAAGTCAACCGATTTTCTTGGGACCGACGGTGCTTTTTTTGCGACTGGGAGAGAGACTCGACTTGACGCCTTGCCCAGTCAAGAGCTTTTCGCGCGATGCGGTTCCAGCCGGCGGTCTCTCACCTGGTGCCTTCGGTGCGGTGGCCTCATCGGGATGGTGATAATTTGTGGGACAGACCAGTGCCCGACCACGCCCGGTTTGCTTCGCGCGGTAGAGCGCATGGTCCGCGCTGGCCAGAAGGTCGTCGGGACGATTCGATCGATTGTACTTCAGACTGGCGATTCCCGCGGTCATCGTCGGCAGGGGCTGCGAGAAATTCATCATCTTGATTCGCTGGGCGAACATGCGTGAGATCCGTTGCGTGAGCATAAACGCCGACTTCACATCAACGCCCGGCAGTATCAGCACAAACTCATCACCGCCGTATCGCACGATCAGATCGCTTGACCGGACGCATTGTTTCAACAAGTCGCCGGCAACACGCAGGACCCCGTCGCCGGCCTGATGACCGGCCGTGTCATTGAGCGTCTTGAAATGATCCAGATCGATCATCACGATGCTCAGGTCTTCCCGCGCTTTACGCTGCTCCTCAAATACGACGGGCAGCTTCTCCTCCAGCATGCGACGATTTTGCACACCGGTCAGAGGATCGATCTGTGATTCGCGCTGCAATCGGCGAAGATTGTGGATGACCTGACCGATCTGACTCGTCATTTGGCGTGTCACGCGCCGTTCGGTGTGATCGGCCTTCTCGCGCGAAAGCATCACCTCGTGCTGCAGCAGATGAATCCGCCGCGCCAGTTCGCCCCACGCATCACATCGATGCGCCAGCTTGGTGCCGGCCGAGAAGAACTCCGCGTTGCTGACGGTGCTTGTGAGAGTTGTCAGCGGTCGAGTCACGTTTCGATTCACGCGCCAGGTCAGCAGGACTGAGGGGATCACCGCTGCCAGCAGCACGATTGCGGCGAACTTCCGATCGATCGGCTTGATCGTCGTGCGATCCTGAAAGAGCAGGGATGCCCGTACCGGCGTTCGACTGGCCTGATGTATGCCAAGTCCAAGATCCACCCGCTGCAACGGAAGAGACGTGCATTCTCTCATCTCTCGAACGGCGGAAACGGAAAGCTGCGTTTGCCCTTGCGGTGGTGGCGATTCAAGATATTCCAGATGTTGATCGTATGCCGAGGAATCCGCCAGTACCGCACCCGAACCATCCCAGAACCGCACCGCCAGTACGCCCGACTTGCCGACCAGCAGGTGTCCCAAGCGGCGCAGCTGTGAGGTGGTAACCTCATCCGCGCCGCTGCACATGGCGATCAAACCTTCCGTGATGAGTCGAACCTGTTTCGCCTGCTCCACGCGGCGCAGGCAATTGCGGTGCCGGTCGTGCACGACGATGGCAACGATCGCCACGAGCAGGAGACTCCCGATCATGCCGATGCAGAGGCAATGGCCCAGTGACAGCTTCTGCGGTCGCATGCAACTCAAACCTCCGCAAACTAACAGGACTGGACGGCGCGCACGACCACCGTCGGCCAACTCCAGGCATCGATCCGCTTGTGACCGGCGTGATCGACGAGATTTCCCGCTATTCGTGATCGGACCGACGTCGAATCACCCTGAAAATGAAATGTGATCTCTGCTTATGCGTCCGATAGTTGCCATGAAGTGTTGAATTATATCCCCTCGCCGGAGGTATGATTTTCGTCCGGACGACATGCAGATCAATTGTTCCCCAGCATCGACAGGGTGACTTATGGGCCGGTGCCTTTGGGAGGTCGAGCCCAGCCGCCTTCCTCCGTGCGCAGCAGGATGGCTTGGCCGCGCTCCCGATTGTGGACGGCACGAAAGGTTCCATAGCAAAGTACCGGCCCAGGCCGCTGCGGTAGAAACGACAGCAGACCAACCTCAGCTACGGTGTTTAACCAGATTCGGAAGCTCCCGTGACGCGCGTCGCCGTCCTTGACCAGCACGCACAGGATTCCGCTGATGGGCGTAAAACGCTGATGTTGCAGCGCCGAACGGACGACGACTCGTACTTCCCGGTGCCGGAGCGGATAATCCCGCCCGCTGCCCGCCGGCGGACGATCCAACGCAAAGGAGATTTCTACGTCGAGATGACCGTACGCCCCGAGCAGCACGTTGCTCCGTCGGCAGCGCAGCGCAAGATTCAAGTCTCCGGCATCATCCAGCCACCAGTAGCATTCCTGGGCCGCCAGTTCATACGGCTCCACCCGCGGAGGATCGATCGCCTGACTGTTGAGCGAGACAAAACCGACCCTCGCCGAGCCGGTGCATCCGGTTGCGAGCGGCATCACCCAGAGGACAAGCAGGATCGCGCGTGTGTTCATCGCGCCATCGTCGCCAGAGAACTGCGCTCGGTCAACGAGGCACGAACGCTACGGCAATCCGACCACCTCCTGCGCGAAGAGCCCGACATCCACCAGGTTCAGAAGGTTATCTCCGTTCAGATCGCCGTGGGCCGGGTTGCAGTCCGGGTAACTTGCGGCATAGACCGTCGGGTCCATCAGCGCGAGAACCATCGCCTGAATGTCCAGGGCGTCGGTATTGCCATCACAATTCATGTCACCGGCGCAGAGGTAGGGGATCATCCTCAGATGCGCGATGCGCGATCGGGCAATGCCGCCGGCCGCGGCCGGGTCCGTCACCAGCCATTGCAGGTACACGTCACAGTTCTCGACCGCTGCCTGATCGATCGGCCATTGCCACGTTCCAACACCGTTGCCGGGTCCGACACCAGAGAGTTGCATCGGACCATGCAGCGTCGGATTGATCAGTTGCCCACCCACCGGCGGAACAGTGGAAAACGCCACGAAGGCCTCCGCGCCGCCCAGCGCGGCGGTCACGCCGATCTTGAAGTCGATATTCCACCGGTTCGGCGGACTCACGGCGATCATCAACGGTACGATCCCATTGCTGCCAGGTACGGCGCCGCCCAGCAGTGAAGGATTCGGCTGCGGCCTTTCAGTGTGCAGCGTCGGTCGATCAAACGGAAATGTCTCCGCGGCAACGCGAGGATCCGTCAGCCCGTTGGCCATGAAGTCGATCACCGCGGGCACGGCCTGCGGCGGCAGGGCGATCGGCAGCAGCGGCGACTTATTATCCGGGAATTGTGCCGCACCGTTGGCATAGAACGCGATAACCTGGTTCAGCGCGGTAAAGACGCCCGTATGCATGAACGTGGGCTTGAGCCCGACATTGCGCAGCGTCGGCGTCTTGAAGCGTCCGCGGTCCCCCGGCAGCCCGGTGACATTCTGCCGACCCCGATCTTCGGGTACCGGCCGCAGCCCCAGGTTCTGGAACGTGTTGTCGGAAAAAAGCGGCGGCGCATGGCAAATGACGCAGGGCGAAGCCCGCAGCGTGTTCCACCCCTGCACCTGGCCAGGTGTCATCGCTCCGGCATCCCCGGCGATGAACCGATCCCAGGGCGTCTGATTAGGCACCAGGGTCCGTTCGTACGTTGCGATAGCAAAGCCGATCCGCTCCGCCGTAATGGCCGGGTCGCCGAAGGCCGCCTCGAACAGGTCGGGATACGACGGCTGATTATCCAGCGCTTCGGCCACGTCCGCCGGCAGGTTGGATGCCAGGATCATCGGCTCGACGATACTGAGCTTCTGGATAACCTGGCTCCACGTCCGGCCGTCATGGGCCATTTCCACGCTGCTCAGGATCGGCCCCACCGCCTGACTTTCCAGACCGCCGCCCGTTGCGATGCTCACCACACCGGTCTCCGGGTTCAAAAAGGTCGTGCGAGCCCGCCCATCCCAGAAAAGGTCCGGTGCATACATCGCCGTGATCGCAGGATTCGCAGCCCGCGGCGTTATCTGTGGCAACAGGCCGAAGACCGGATCGCGCAGATAACGATTGATCGCATCGGAGCGGATGACACCCGGCGAACCGAACACGTCGTCCGGCGTGTTGAGAAGACTGTCATTGCCCGGATGCCGGGCGATCCGCGGGTCAGCGCCGCCGCGCCCCGGTCGATGGCACGTTCCGCAAGAAATGGTGTTGTCACTCGAGAGTTGCTCGTCCCAGAACAACATCTTGCCCAGCACGCGCTTCGGTTCCGTGATTGGGTTTTCGGGCGGAACAGGAGGCGGTGGAAGCGGCTGCGGTGGCGGCTGCCCTTGAACAATCCCCGCAAGCGACCAGATCAGAATAAAGGGAATCCAACCACGCGAGCGCAGAAAATCAGACATGATCCCTCACTCCACCGACCCGCCACACGCCCAGCGATGGACCCGCCGGGAGCGCTTTCGCCCGGTAGCCCGCCTCAGGGCCTTCCTGTCTCCCACGATTCGGCAGGCCCCGCAATGCAGGACCTCCGCATGGAGCATCGTTGGCAGGTGGGGCGATCATCCTCACCTCGCCTGGCACGATGCACGAAAAGAACAACGCTGCTCAAATGAGCTTATTGTCCGATCAACAGAAAAAAACAAATCTCAGTTGTCGGATTTCCGCGAGAGGATCGACGATCGATCGGTTGGCAGCCCTAATGAGCCGGTAATGGGAACTGTCGGCACATCGCCAGCACTTCGCTGCGGACACCCTGAAGGGTGGACTTGTCACCGCCCGAGGCAAGCACCTTGTCGATCAGCCCGGCGATGGTCCGCATCTCGTCCGGTCCCATGCCGCGGGTGGAAAGTGCCGGTGTGCCCAGCCGCAGCCCACTGGTCTCCATGGGCTTGCGTTCGTCAAACGGGATCATGTTCTTATTGACCACGATGCCCGACTGTCCCAGCCAATCCTCCGCCATCGCTCCCGAGACGTTCGGATACTGCTTGCGCAGATCGACGAGCATGAGATGATTGTCCGTACCGCCGGAGACCAGCGACAAGCCGCGGCTGACCAGCGATTCGGCCAGCGCCTTGGCGTTGTCGAGGACGAGCTGCTGGTAGACCTTGAACTCGGGACGCAGGGCCTCGCCGAATGCCACCGCCTTGGCAGCGATGATGTGCATGAGCGGTCCGCCCTGAAGGCCGGGAAACACTGCCGAGTCTATCTTTTTCGCCCATGATTCGCGGCACATCGTCAGCCCGGCGCGCGGACCGCGCAGGGTCTTGTGCGTTGTCGTCGTGACAAACTCCGCGTACGGCACCGGCGATGGATGAAGCCCGGCGGCCACCAGTCCGGCGATATGGGCAATGTCCGCCATCAGCAGTGCGCCGACCTCTTTCGCGATCTCGGCAAAAGCCGCCCAGTCCCAGAGCCGCGGATAAGCGCTCGCGCCGGTGATGATCAGTTTCGGCTTGCAGTCCAGCGCGATCCGCCGGACCTCGCTCATGTTGATGCGGCCGGTCTCACGGTCCACGAAGTAATGCGTTACGCGGAACCACTTGCCGCTGATGTTCACATTCTTCCCGTGCGACAGGTGACCGCCGTGGTCGAGGTGGAGCGACAGGATCATGTCACCCGGCGTACGGACCGCCTCGCCGGGGTTCTTCTCTTTCTGCTCGGCCTCGTCGAATCGCGAGCCGGGGTTCATCGCCGCCAGCAGCACGGCCTGGTTCGCCTGGCTGCCCGAATGCGGCTGCACGTTCGCGTGTTCACAACCGAAGAGCTGCTTGGCCCGATCGATGGCCAGCCGCTCGATCGTGTCCATGTTTTCGCAGCCGCCGTAATAGCGCCGGCCGGGATAACCCTCAGCATACTTGTTGGTGAAAATGCTGCCGGCCGCTGCCAGCACTGCCGCGCTGACATGGTTCTCCGAGGCGATAAGCTCCAGTGTCGTGGCCTGGCGCTCTTCCTCGGCGACGAAGGCCTTCCACACGTCCGGATCCTGCGCCGCGATCGGGTTCTTGAAGGGTTCACTCATTCGATGATCCATCCGAGCTATGTGTTTATGCTTGATTCACGAAGGCATTTTACGACCGGGCGCCTGCTCGGGCAACGTGCACCTCCCCGGTCGCCGCTGCGAAGCGGCGGGCCGTCGCCGTAAGCAATCAGCATCCTTTCAGTTACCATGCCGCGATCGCTGCATACCCCACGCCATGTACGGCCGGAGCAGTCGAGTCAGCGCTTCCGGCCGAGTGCGGGAAAATCGCAGCATAAGAATCGCCAGGTCTTCCTCCTCTGCCGGATGTCGAAGCTGCGGGACAAACGCATCATCCGGCATGGACGATATCAGTTCCGCATCGACCGACTCCGGTAGAGACACGCGAATGTCCTTCCATGCGTAACGCCGCTCGCCGAACGGACCGAGGCGCATCTCGATCGCTTCCGGTGACACGCGAATACCTACCGGTCGCCGCCAGACGGCCAGCGTGATCCAGCGACCGGCTGAATACGCCAGCATCGCGGTGGTCAGCAGCATACCCGTCCAGATCACACCAAGCCCGACAAGCGATGCACGGTCCGTCAGCCAGAGCAAACGCCAATCCGGCCGTATGCTCAACAACACGATCGCGATGATCGTCACGATCAGCAGCCGCCATACCGCCCGCATCAGTGCGGCAGAACGCTCAACCGGCAGCTCAAACGTCGGAAGTTCGGTCGAGTTCGATTCCGTCGTCATCGCACACCGCCCGCTCATGCCGGCCGGTCTCCACGCCCTGCATCGTGCACGCATCCTCGCAGTTCCGTCCGCTGGATACTAACATATCCTGCCATGAGCGAACACTTCGCAAGACGTCGTTACCTCCTCAACTTCGACAGCCAGCGCCTTGGGCAGGTCTTCACCGACGTGCTTGTGATCGGCGCAGGCGTCGCCGGACTTCGCGCCGCCATCGAAGCCGCCGATTCCGCGCAAGTTGTGCTCATTACCAAGGACCAGCCCGCGGAGTGCAACACCGCCTACGCACAAGGCGGTATCGCCGTCGTGTCGAATCCTGAGGACTCGATCGAGGCCCACGTCCGAGACACGCTCGAAGTTGCTTGCGGTCTCGGTGATAAATCGCTCATTCAGCGGATGGCCGCGGAAGGCCCGCGACGAATTCAGGAATTGACCAGTTGGGGCGCGACGTTTGATCTGGAAAACGGCGCCGTCGCCCTCGGCATCGAAGGCGGCCACTCCGCGCGGCGCATCGTGCACGCGCGCGGCGACGCGACCGGTCGCGAAGTCAGCCGCGCCCTGGCGCGCAAGGTCGCGTCGATGGAAAGCGTTCGTCTCTTTGATCAGTGCTTCGTGATCGATCTTGTCGTCGACGAGGGCCGCTGCCTGGCCGCGCTGACCTTTCACCCCAAGTACGGTCATCAGATCATCTGGGCTCGGCAGACCGTGCTCGCCTCCGGCGGAGCGGGCTGCCTCTTTCGCGAGACGACCAACAGTCCCGCAGCTACGGCCGACGGCCACGCACTGGCCTTCCGCGCCGGCGCGCTGCTGCGCGACATGGAATTCGTGCAGTTCCATCCGACCGCACTCTACGTCGCCGGAGCCGCCCGCGCCCTGATCAGCGAGGCCGTCCGCGGCGAGGGTGCCTACCTCGTCGATCGCGACGGCAACCGGTTTATGCAGAATTATCACCCGGACGGCGAACTCGCCCCGCGCGACGTCGTCAGTCGCTCGATTCTTCGGCAGATCGTCGCCACTTCGGCAACCTGCGTGTACCTCGATGTCCGTCACTTCCCCAGGGGGCGTTTCGCTGAGCGCTTCCCCAACATCGCCGCGCTCTGCCGCGATTTTGACATCAACGTCGAACGCGACCTGATTCCCGTCCGTCCTGCCGCGCACTACATGATCGGCGGAGTTGCCGTCGATGCCGACGGCCGCAGCTCGATTGATGGCCTCTGGGCTTGCGGTGAGGCCGCGTCCACGGGTGTCCATGGCGCCAATCGGCTCGCCAGCAACTCGCTGCTCGAAGGCCTCGTCTTCGGTCAGCGCGCAGGTGCCATGGCCGCGCAAACGGCCCTGCAACGGCACAGCGCCGCCGGGCCGAGCGCCTTTCGCAGCTTCCTCGAGCCGAGCCCGCGCACCGAGCTTGACCTGGCCGATGTTCGCAACAGTCTGCGAGCACTCTGCTGGCGAAACCTGGGAATTGAACGATCTCGCGACCGCCTTGCTGAAACCATCGAGATCGTCGACTTCTGGGCACGCTACGTCATGGACAAGGTCCTCTCAGACCGTGCCGGATGGGAAACGCAGAACATGCTCACGGCCGCTCGGCTGATCGCCGAAGCGGCTCGCGCCCGGGAAGAATCACGCGGCGTCCATTTTCGAAATGACTTCCCCGCGCAGGATGACCGTCGCTTCCGGGGGCACGTTACACTCCGGCGTAGCGAAGGGGGCATCGCAACCTCCTTCGAACCGCTCCGTGCTTAGGTGGATGCCGAGACAGTCACACGCCGACCGAAGCCCGTGCGGACAGCCCGAGATCGTCTCGCTTGCCTCTGACAAATTGGTAGTATCCGTGCGCGGCAATCATCGCCGCGTTGTCGGTGCAGTATTTCATCGGCGTCAGGTGCAGGGCCAGGCCCTCGGCTGCGCAGCGCTCGCCCAGTCGGCGGCGCAACATCGAATTGGCCGCGACCCCGCCGCCGACTACCACCGTTTGCACGCCCGTCCGCGCCACCGCGCGGAGCGTCTTCTCGACGAGCACATCCACCACCGCCGCGCTGAACGATGCACACAAGTCGCTGACATCCTGCTCGCTGAGTTTCTCCAGCCCGCCGCTGACCTTTCCCGGGCCGTGCACGTGGTAGAGTACGGCCGTTTTCAGACCACTGAAGGAAAAGTCCAGCGAGCCCTCGTCGAGCATCGTCCGCGGCAGGCGAATCGCATCTGCTCGACCTCCGGCGGCGCGGCGATCGACGATCGGTCCGCCCGGAAAGCCCAGCCCCAGGATGCTCACCACCTTGTCGAAGGCCTCGCCTGCGGCGTCGTCGATCGTGGCGCCGAGCAGCTCGATCGCATCGTAATCGCGCACGTGGTAGAGCGAAGTATGTCCGCCCGAGACCACCAGGGCCACCGCCGGCCACGGATCGCCGGTCAGATCAATGGCCGCACTGGTCGCGTGTGCGTGGATGTGATTGACACCGACCAGCGGCCGATCCCACGCCCACGCCAGCGTCTTGGCCGCGCTGACTCCGATCAGCAGCGAGCCGATCAGGCCGGGCATCTGTGTGACCGCGATGGCATCAATTTGTTCCGGTGCGATCGTTGCCTGTGCAAGGGCTTCTTCGATCAGCAAGTCGAGCTGTTCGAGATGAGCGCGAGAGGCAATTTCCGGAACAACTCCACCGTACTTCGCGTGCAGATCGAACTGGGTCGCCGTCAGGTTGCATCGTACCCGTCGACCATCATCAACTACCGCGACCGAGGTTTCGTCGCAGGAAGTCTCGATCCCCAGTATCGTCGTCATGATCGTTCTCGCAGAGGTCGAGATTGCCTAATCAGCGCCTCCGGCTGCCGTCTCCTCGCCGCCATGCTCACGGGTGGCGGGTTGAGCAAGCCGTCGCTGCAGCAGCTCCAGCCCGGCGCGAAGCTGAAGATCACCTTCAAGCACCGCTCGGGCTGCCGCCGACCATTCCGGGTCCGATTCGCGCTCGCCCGACCATTCTTCGCCCGTCTCCCCGACCGGCTCCGCTTCGGCCGTCGAGGGCCGGCTCGTCACTTCCCGACCTACCTCGCGCCAGATGGCCAGCCACGTGCGCCGCTGCTCTTCCGTGAGCGGCACCGCCACCGTCGGTGTCACGCCCCAGTCACCCGAGCGGCCGGCACGCGAGGTCCGATCGATGCTGCTTCCACCAGGCAGATAATAGTATGCCGTCGTCAGCTTGATGGCGCCGTGGCCGCCGTCCAGTTCGACCACTTCCTGTACGCTCCCCTTGCCATACGATCGTTCGCCGACGACCTCCGCCCGATGATGGTCGCGCAGCGCCCCGGCGACGATCTCTGCCGCGCTCGCGCTCGAGCCGTTGATCAGCACCACCATCGGCAGATTCGGGTAGGTCCCGTCGCGCATCGCGAACCACTGCTTCTCGTCCGCCCGGCGGCCGCTCACTCGTACAATCAACCCGGAATCCAGAAATCGATCCGTCACGTCCCGGGCGCTGTCGAGCAGCCCGCCCGTATTCTCGCGCAGATCGAGAATCAGCCCGCGCGCCCCGGCACCCAGCAGCCGCTGCATCGCCAGGTCCAGCTTCTGCACCGCGTCCTGCGTAAACTTCGTCAGCCGGATGTAGCCGATCCGAAGCTCCGGATCGAGCAGGTATCGCCAGCCGCCCTCGGGCGATCGCGACCAGCCACGTACCGGATTGAACTGGATAATCGCCCGCTGCAGCGTCAGGTCGCGCGGCGCTCCCAGCTTGCCCCCGGTAGGTCTCGCGATCGTCAGTACGACTTCCGTTCCCGGAGGGCCGTTGAGCAGGCCGCCCACCGCTTCCACCAGCGGGATGTCCGCCGTCGCGTGTCCGTCCACGTGCGTGATGATGTCGCCGGGTAGAATGTCCGCATCAGCGGCCGGTGAGTGCGGATCGCGGCTCAGGACCTCCAGGCCCAGCGGCGTCGCACCTACATCCACACCGATCCCGCCAAAGGAGCCGTCCGTCCGGCGCTTGAAGCGCTCGTATTCACTCGGGTTTAGATAGACCGCGTGCGGATCACCCAGACGCTCCACCATCGCGCGAATTCCCGCCTCCACGGCCACCCGGTTCAGTTCACCGTCGTCCAGATCGTGCACGAAGCGTTTTCGGATCTGCGCCTTTACATCCGCCAGCGGTCCGAAGGCCTTGTACACCGCGTCACGCCCGGCAATCGTCTGCGGCAATTGCCACATCATCAGGGTGATCATGGCAATCAGTAGAATCCAGGCGAGATTACGCTTGGGCATGGGTCCTCCAGCACGCGTGCGGGCCGTGGCGCGGGATGAGAGGATACATCTTGGCGATGGGTAGGGTCCGCGTCAACTTCGATCGCCACCATCGGATCGTGGCCTCGCCATTCCCGATTCACTGTGCAACGGCGCGGATGCTTTTTACATGCCGGTTGAAAAAATCTCTTCCCGATATTGAACACCCAGCGTCAGCCCTGCATAATGCAGTGTGGAGCGCGCCGCCGCTTCGTTATGTTTCAGGGAGGAGCAGGTGCGATGAGCGTTGAATTCGGAGCGCATTGTGACGACTTCCATGTCGCCACGCGATTGTTCCTGAAGCTTGACCTCGGTCTGGAACGCGAAACCGTTCTCCATTTCTTCGACAGCGTTCGGAGGGAGTTTCCCCTGCTGCGCAAGCTCCGCCGCCGGGAGGATGCCTCCCTCCTGCTCGAGGAAGACGAGGATGAAGAAGGCGCCAAACGCTGGCTTCGTCTCGATGGCTCAGCCCTGCGTCTCGGGCATTACAACCCTCCCAGTCTGGAGGAGGCCGAGCGCTTCGGGCAGGTCGTCCTCAAAATGGCTCCGTACCACCTGACTCTCGGCGACCTTGACTACGATCACCTCGAAGTCGTCTTCGGCTTCGACCTCGAATATCGCGGAAACCACGACCAGCTCGTCGCGGATACCTTCTTCTCCGAAGGGCCTCTTGCCGGACTGCTCGGCCACGAGGGTGTCCATCAGGTGATTGATTCCCAGCCCTTCCTCGGTCTTTCACTGAGCGAGGCCTGCGACACCCAGGTCTATCTGGAAATCAAGAGCCGCACCTCCACCTACGAAGTTCGCACCGGCCAGTACGACCAGCAGCCCCTGAGCGTCTTTCTCACCCTTCGCCGGTACTGGGGCTTCCGATCCGGTGAGTCGCTGCTCGAGGCCCATCGCGAGCTTTCCGAGCGTGCCGAGGACTGGGCCGCCAACCGTGTCGTGCCTCTCCTGGTCAACCCGCTGGCCCACGCCATCGCCTCCCGACCGTAGCGGTGAGATGCGCCATCGAAACTTGGTGCGTGCTTTGTGCGACTGGTCATCCGATGATGTCTGAATGACGCCCGAGTCCGCCAACCGCGCCTCGCTGCTGCTCAGTATCGCCGTTGCGATCTTCTCCGCCGTCATCGGTTGGCATTCCGCGCGAAATCTGGAAACCCTCTGGGACGAAGCCGTCGACCACGACATCGCCGTCGGACTCGCCCGAAACCCCATCCTCGGCCAGCCGCCCACGCTCGATCCCTCGCAGATGCGCCTGCCGATGTACGTCAATGCCCTGGCCATTCGGCTGACCGGCCGAGACGACCTTCGCATGTTTCGCGCTGTGAGTCTGCTCGTCGGCGCCGCCACGATCATCGGTACCGGTGCCCTGGCCCGCGCCTGCTTCGGCCCGCTTGCCGCCGCGCTCGCCGTCGTTATCCTGGGCTTTTCGCCATACTTCCTTGCCTACGCCCGCATCGCCATGACCGAGGGCGACATCTTTTTCGCCTGTTTCGTGACCTGGTCGCTCTACGCGCTCGTGCGTTACCTGCGACGACCATCCCCCGAAAACTGGATCCTCGCCGCCGTGCTGGCGGCCCTGGCCGTCGGCTCCAAGCTTTTCGGTGGATTCCTGTACCTCGTGGGTGGTGTCATGATAATGGCATCCGGCCCCGCCCGCTCATCGGATCTCGCCGGTCGCCCGGAAGATGTCCGTCGGCTGCATCGCCTTCTGCTGCTCGCTGCGACAGCACTCGTGCTCGCCCTGGTCCTCGCCCGCTATCGTGGTGCCTGGGCCGCCGTCGCATGGGCGATCGCCTTCATCCTCTGGATCACCGCTTTCGTCCACGTCATCCGCCGACGGGTCCTCGCGCCGGGTCGTATCACTCGTTATGCAGGTCTGGTTGCCTTCTCACTGATTGCTTGCGGCGTCCTCATGCCTGTCCATGTCACCGAGTACCGAATTGCTCAGGAAATTGCCCGGCGTATTCTCCGATGGGATAACTCCTTTCCGCTCGCCCTCTGGAGCGATCATCTCCGGCTCTATGCCGGAATTGTTCTCGTCAAGCTGACTGTCCCCTGGGGAGTGCTTACCGCCATCGCACTCGTCTACGCCGCCTTTCGTGAACGCGACGACGGCCGCTGGCGCGCCGCCATTCTCTCTGTCGTCTTCTACATCGCGCTCATCTGCCTCCTGCCGCTTCGGCAGAGCTTCTACCTGATCGGTGTATATCCACTCATCATGATTCTCACTGCGGCCCTTGCCGTTGAGATCGGTCGCGGCCTCCGACGCTTCGCCCCGGCCCTGGCGAAGGCGTGGACGATCCTGCTCGCCATTCTCCTGATCCATCTCGGCGTCCAGTTGTACGAAACCCACCCCCATTACCACCTCTATGGTTATGAGTTGGTCGGCGACCGCTGGCTCGGTGCAGAGTCTCGCGGGTATCGAAATCTCATCCAGACCCCCAGCGACGGCGTCGAGTCCCTGATCCGGTGGTGCAATACCGATCCCCGAGTCCGTCGAGGCGACATCGTAGTGAGCTACCTCTGGGAGCATCGCATCATTCAGGATGTCCTCCCCGACGACCCGCATTACGTGCTGATACCCCGCGGTGTGACGCCCGAGAGCGACGAGGTGCCTCCGCCGCCCTCCATTGAATCAGCCGATTACGTCCTCCTGCACATCAATAACCTGCTCGGATACGGCGATCGGCCCCCGGACTGGCCGCCGCCCGACCTCCTCACCAGTCGGTTTGAGGTGATCCATACGGTCCGCCGCGGTCCTCTTGCCGTTGCATGGGTCTATGCCGCACACTGAACCGGCCGTCGCAGGCATGTTTCGGCGGCTTGGCATGGCTGGTGAAGACCTCAATCCAAAGGCGTCGGTACCTCCCCGATTCATCGAGTTCGGTTCGGCGAGACTTGCCAAAAGTCCCGGTTTTGGCGGCTCGCGGCAACCGCTGATTCAAAAAAGCTAGGAAATAAAGGGTTTTTCGCTTGTCATCGCCGCCGGTCGGTTGTAGATTCCCGCGGCGGAAGGGTCGTGGAGTTGCGACCCGAATCGCAAACGGCATCCTCAATAAAGGAGTCAATATGGCCAAAGCAATGAGCAAGTCAGCACTGATCAGTCACCTGGCCGAGCAGAACGAGATGACACGAAAGCAGGTCATCGCATTCATGGACACCCTCGTCGATACGGCCTACAAGCAGGCCAAGAACGGCTTCACCCTTCCCGGCGTCGGCAAGCTGGTCCTGGTGAATCGCAAGGCACGCATGGGTCGCAATCCCGCCACCGGCGAAGCGATCAAGATTCCGGCCAAGAAGGTTGTCAAGTTCCGCGTGGCCAAGGCCTGCAAGGACGCGGTCTTGACCGGCAAGCGCTAACGCGCGGCTTGTTTCCGTCGGACGAACAAAAAGCGCCTGCGGCACAAGACGAACAGATTGCTTGCAGTCTGGAAACGCCCCGATGGATGCACCCGCATCCGGGGCGTTTTTCTTTTGATCGAATCGTCGATGGCGATGCTGCGGTTGGAGGTTGGCCGTCTCAGACGAACTCGCACCGCAGCGCGACCGCTTCTGCGAGGCGGCGCAGATACTCGTCTCGCGGGATTTCGACCACGCCGAACCGTGCCAGATGCGCCGTGGTGAACTGCACATCCAGCAGCGCATAGCCCCGTGTTCGCATGCGTTCCACGAGCGCTGAAAGTGCCACCTTGCTGGCATCGCGCACCCGGTGAAACATGCTCTCACCAAAGAAAGCACCGCCGATCGCCACGCCGTACAAACCGCCGGCCAGTTCGCCGTCTTTCCACGCCTCGACGCTGTGCGCCAGCCCGAGGCGATGGAGTTCGACGTAGGCCCGAACGATCTCCGGCGTGATCCAGGTCCCTTCCTCGCGCTCCGTGCAGGCCAGCATCACCTGCTTGAAGACCGTGTTGATGCGAAGCTCGAAGCGACCCTGCCGGAGCAGTTGCCGCAGTGTGCGAGGGATACGAAAACCATCCAGCGGCAGGATCGCCCGCGGATCCGGCGAGAACCATTCGATCCGCCCGTCCACGCCCATCGGAAAGACGCCCTGCAGGTACGCGGCGATCAGAAGCTGTGGTGGTAATCGCGTCATGACGCTGCCTCGGCATCGCGACTCGCTCATCCCGTCGACGCGTCGTAGTGGTCCCTGAGCTTCCGCGTTGCCTGATGGTCGATTGTATCCCGTGTCGGGCATGCGGCGAAACTTTCCCGAACGCGCGTCAATGGACAAAGGGGCCCTAGGCCGCTGCACTGACCACAATGATCTGGCTGATGGCATCACCCGTCGCGTAGATGGCATCGGTCAGGTGTCCATCCTCGAAGAAATCGTCATCCACGTCGCAGCCCAGCGAGAGCAGCGGCATCACGAGCAGCAGAGCGGAAAGTGTCAGTTTTCGTAGTGCGTGTCGCATGATCAATCCTCCTCGACGCGTCATCCGCCGGGGGCAACCCGGTGCGTCGAGCGATTAGACACCGCTCAACCGGCGTGGGTTAGTGGACCCCTAAGGTTTCTTTAGGCCCGTGGCGAATCGCTGACAGGATGCGACTCTAGACGATCGGATCATATCAGGCCGATAAAGTCCAACTTCTTCACCCCTCGGCATGTTTCAATCTGAACGCCGCGCAGACGACGACCGTCGGTCAGATTGACTCTGCTTGTACCGGGGGCGTAACGTTAGTTGCCTGGGGGGAGGCGTCGGATCGAACGAGAATCGCCGCCGACGTCATTGGGGAACCACTGAATACAGAATGACCCCCCGCAAGGTCGGATTTCTATCCGACCTTCAATGCCCCGCTGCGGTCGAGCGCCCAATCGATCGCGGCCCAGTCGCGCTGCGCCATCGACGGTTCGTCGGGCGCAGCGCGTTTTTTTGCGCGCCTCTTGCGGGCTATGTTTCACGACAAAAAGTAGGTGACAGCAGGAGGCGTGTGCAAAAAGAGAGTGGAAAACACCCCCATGGGGATTCGAACCCCAGTCGCCGGCATGAAAAGCCGGTGTCCTAGTCCACTAGACGATGGGGGCAAACTGTGACGACGGGGACTTTTAGGGCAATCCGAGGGCCTTGTCAACCGGAAGCGGCAATTCGTACGAGCGACCCGCAAGGAATCCGCTGACGCTTCACTTCACGCCGAGGTTTCGAAGGTGTTCTTCCGCGGCGGCGACCACCTCGGAGATGACTTGCTCCATCGGCTTGTTCTTCATCTTCACACCGGCCGATTGGGCATGACCGCCCCCCCCGAAACGCTGTGCCAGCTCGACGACCGTCACCGTGCCTTCGCCGCGCAGGTTGATCCGCACGACGCCCGGCTCGCCTTCCGAAAAGAGCATCGCCAGGCGCACGCCTTTGAGCGCTCGAGGAATCGATACCTGGTCGTCGATGTCGTCGGCTTTGCATCCCGCGTCGGTGATGTCCTTGTACGACAGATGGCTGTAGGCGATGCGACCGTCAGCGACCACAGTGGTATGGTCGTAGACCCGACGCAGCAACTCAAAATCACTGCGATTCTGTGAACGGCACAACTGCTCGCCGATATGCGCGACATCGGCCCCGGCTGATACCAGTTCCGCCCCGATCCGGAGCGATTCCGCGCTCGTGCAAGGCAGGGAAAACCCCCCCGTATCGCCATAGAGTCCGGCGTACAGCAGCGAGGCCACCGGTTTTGACATCTTCCATCCCAGTCGATTCACCAATACCGACACCATCTCGCAACTGCTCGACGCGTGAGGATCAACCCAGTTGTGCCGGGCAAAGTCATCGTTCGTGATATGGTGGTCGATGTTGAAACTCACCAGCGGGCCGCCCAGGTCCGGAAGCGGCTGAATGTTGATCCGCTTGGCTGCGGCCGTGTCGATCACGATGATCGAATCAAACGAAATGCTCGGGTTCAGCTCGCCCGTAGTGGGGACGCCCCTCGACAAGTCCAGCATGAACGAAATCTTGTTCGCCACACAGCCCGTCGGTAGGCCGACGGTTGCATCGATGCCGTTCTCGCGCATGGCCAGGGCCAGACCGAAATTCGAACCGATGCAGTCAGCATCCGGCGTGACATGGCCCACGATGATCGGCTTCCGTACCGTCTGCAGATGCTTCACGAACTCGTGGGTGGGACTGCGGTTGGAACGGACCTCCGGGGTCCGGGGTGCGGCGACGGCGTTCGACATGGGACCGGTTACTCCTCAATGATTGCCTACCGGCTAGCATAGGTTCCAGACCAACGGCCTGCCAGTATGGATACTCAAGTCGTCGGGGAAGGTACGTCCATCAACTGCGACTCGTTCGGATTGTGCGGAGTTTGACGGTGATGACGACCTGAGGGCCGTCGCCGGCTTCAAAAACGCACAATCAAAGCGCAGAAAAATGGCCAGGGTCCGGGTGCGTGCTGGGGGGAAACACGCGGGGCGCCGGAGCCCTGGCCGGTCAGTAAGGATATCGGGCGAAAGGGGTGATTCAAGTTAAAAAAGACTTACCCGAAAACAGGTTATAGGAACCTCACGGCGAGACTTAAGGATGGCGGCGGAAATGTTCTTAATCATTTCCTGTTGCGAAGATAACGCAAGCTCTCCGAGAGGAAAACGATCCGCTCATTCGTATACGCGTCGGACAAACCAGTACGCGGTGGCGACAAGCGCGAGCGGCATTCCCGCGATCAGCATCGGGGCTGCAATCGGCCAACGGAAGCGATACAACCGCCACAGATGACGCAGATACTCAAGTTGCTGTCGCAGGGTCAGCTTGCTCTTGCCGTGGAGCCGATCGGAGAACTCGATCGGCACTTCAACGACCTGCTCGCAGCGGGCTTTGATCATGATCTCGAGGGCGATCTTGTAGCCGATCGGGTTCAGACCGGCTTGCTCGGCGCGCTGCAGCGTCTCGCGACGGATGCAGAAAAAGCCGGCCATCGGGTCGCTCGTGGATGTGAGCGGCCGGGCCAGCAGAGTTGCCACCTTTGAGTTAAGCCATCGAAAGAAGCCCCAGTCCTCCTTCGTGCGGCCGCCGGCGACGTAGCGCGAGCCGATGCAGAAGTCGGCGCGGCCTTCGGCGATCGGCGCGATCACATCCGGTACGGACTTCGGCGGGTGGGACAGGTCAGCGTCCATGCAGAGCAGCACGTCATGCTTCGCCTCGTGAAAGCCGCGGACGACGGCGGAGGACAGGCCGCGTTCGTCGGTGCGCGTGATGAGCCGCACGGGCAGTTCGCGGGCCAATTCGGCGACGGCCTCCTCGGTGCCGTCGCGGCTGTTGTCGTCGACGAAGATCAGTTCGCCTGTGAGGCCGGCCTTCGCGAGGGCGTCGAAGAGCCGCCGGGCGAGGATGGGAATGTTCAGCGCTTCTTTGTAAGTCGGCACGATAATGGATACCGGCGGCGTCGGCATGGCGGGGATTGTAGCAAGTGGTCGAGAAAACGCAGCAGCATCATCGCTCGCAGGTGACGACGCATTGTCTCGACAGCATGACAGAACGAGCTGCAAGCGGACGCTGTGCGGTCATGGAAAATGCAGCTCAACGACGTTCTTGTCCGTCAGTACGTGCGTCGCGTGGACCTGCTGGCCGTCGTGGACGGTGCCGCCCCAGATTCGGGCACTCTTCAATTTCTCCGCGAGGTCGCGGTGCACGAGGTGGGCCATATCGTGGACCGTCGCGCCGACGGGGAGGATGAATGGCGATTCCTTATCCACGGGTTTGCCGGGCTTCTTGGCATAGATACGGATGACGCTGAGCAGATCGTAGAGCGCCTTCATCATCTCCGGCAGGCCGTCGCCGCGCTTCGCTGAAATGGGGAGGATCGTCAGGTCGGGACCGACCAGTTCTTTCAGACCTTCGAGATTGTCCGCCGCGCCGGGCGTGTCGCTCTTGTTGGCGACGACGAGCAAGCGCTTGGGCAGCGCAGCATCTTCATCTTCGTCGAACTCCAGATCCGCCTGCGAGACGGGCCGAAGGTTGTGTTCGCGCAGCCACGCCAGTGGGCGCTCGTACTGGTCGATCAGCTCGATCGCGGAAAGGTCGATGACGTGCAGGATGACATCAGCGGCGCGGTAGGCGGCGATCATGCCCGGCTGGGCGTGGCCGGCCATGAGCGGCGGCATATCGACCAGCTGGATGGGCACGTCTTCATGATGGGCCATTCCGGGGACGGCGGCGTGCGTGCTGAAGGGAAAGTCTGCCACTTCGACCTTTGCCGAGGTCAGCGCCGCAAGGATGCTGCTCTTGCCGGTATTCGCCTCACCGAGCAGAACGACCTGCCCCGCACCCTGCTTGGGCACCTGGTAGGTGTCGTGATGGCCGCCGCCGTGTTTGGCGTGTCCGCCTTTTTGCATCTCATCGCGGGCGTTCTTGAGCTTTTGCTTGAGCGCCGCCTGAAGTTTCTCGCTGGCTTTGTGTTTCGGGACCAGCCGGAGCATCTCCTCCAGCGCCGCGACTTTCTCAGACGGCGACGACGCGGAGCGGTACCGCTCCTCGGCCTTGCGATACATCGGTGATTGATTGACGGCCATCGTGGTGTTCCTGTCCGTTGTCTGTGTGATATAATATTCTGCTGAGGAGTGCTAGGCCGAAGGTGTGCGATGCCAAGGCAATCTCTTGAGGATACCCCAATCTCTTGAGGATACCCGATGAAATGGCGTGTAGTTCTTGAACCCGATCCAGAGACCCATGACTGGGCCGTCTGGTGCCCGGAACTGCCGGGCTGCGCCTCCGCAGGCGAGACGGAGGATGAGGCGCTGGCCAACATCCATGAGGCCATCGAGCTTTACCTGGAGCCGAATCCCTTGGACCTTGATCCCGGCGCAATCACACGTGAGATTGTCGTCTGATGGGCGAGCGAATCCGTCGGATGAACGCGCGAGAAGTCGAGTCGATCTTGCGTCGTTATGGTTTCGTTCTCGTCTCACAACGCGGCAGCCATCGATAATGGCGTCACCCTTCTAGTGGGCTTCAGGCGGTCGTTCCCGATCATCGCGGTCGGCAACTGCCCCTTGGCACGTTGCGTAGTATCCTGCTTGGTGCTGAAATCCCTGAGAGCGAATGGAAAACGAGTTGACTTTCGCTCTCGGGAGAGTCGTGGCACGCAAACATACCCAATTCATCTGCGAAAGCTGCGGGCGCATTCACGCCCAGTGGATGGGCAAATGCCCGGACTGCGGCGAGTGGAACTGCCTCGTCGAGCAGGTCGTGCAGGACGCAGCCGAAGACCGGCATCGGCCGGCAATCCCGTTGCAGCGCGGCGACTTTGAATCGGGCACTGCTTCCACACCTACCGACATCCTCGTGCCGATCTCGAAGGTACAGCCCGATGCCACGCGGCGATTCATTTCCGGAATCAGCGAATTCGACCGCGTCCTCGGCGGCGGTATCGTTCCCGGTTCGGCGATCCTCATCGGCGGCGATCCGGGCATTGGCAAATCGACACTGCTTCTTCAGGTCGGTCATTCACTCGCCAGCGCCGGACGTAAGACGATCTACATTAGCAGCGAAGAATCGCTCGGGCAGCTTCGCCTCCGCGCCGCGCGGCTCGGCGGCGATCAGTCGGCCATGCTCGCCGCGGCGCAGTCGAATCTCGATATCATCTGCAATCTGTTGCACAACGAGCGGCCCGATGTGGTCGTCGTTGATTCAATTCAGATGGTCTATCGTCCCGACGCGGCCGCAGCCCCCGGATCAGTCACGCAACTGCGCGACAGTGCCGCCCGCCTCATCTGGCTGGCCAAGCAGCTCGGTTTTGCCCTGATGCTCGTCGGTCACGTCACCAAGGAAGGCGCGATCGCCGGACCGATGATCCTCGAGCATCTCGTCGATTGCGTGGCATACTTCGAAGGCGATCGATATCACGCCCACCGGCTGATTCGTGCCGTGAAGAACCGGTTCGGTTCCACAGACGAACTCGGTATTTTCGAGATGACCGACGCGGGCCTCCGGCCGGTCGAGGATGCGTCACGGCTCTTTCTGCAAAACCAGCGCGAGGCCCGGCCGGGTTCAGTGATCCTCGCCGCCTGCGAGGGCACGCGCACGCTTCTCGTCGAAGTGCAGGCGCTCTGTGCCCAGTCCGTCTTCGGTGCCGCCAAGCGAAAAGCGACGGGCGTCGATGCCGCGCGCGTGGCGATGATCCTCGCCGTATTGGAAAAACACGCTGACTGCGTCCTCGGTGATCAGGATGTCTTCGTCAACGTTGTAGGCGGCGTGCGTGTAAGTGAGCCCGCCGCGGACCTGGCCATCGCCCTCGCCGTCCTCGGCACCCTGACGAATCGAAGTCTTCCTGTGGGCACGGTCGTCTGCGGTGAATTGGGGCTGGGCGCGGAACTGCGGCCGGTGCACCATCTTCGACAGCGGATCGGCGAGGCGGCCCGCGTGGGGTTTTCCCGTTTCATCCTGCCCCGGGGCGCGGCGGACGCTTCCGTCAAACCGGCCGCAGGCATCGAACTGATCGCCAGCGAGAATCTGCAACATGCCATCCGACAACTCGCCTGAGATCCCGGTAAGCAAGGTAATTGCCCCGTCACCCTTCGGCGCAGGCATCCTTGCGGTCGTCGTCGTGGCGCTCGTCGGTATCTGCCTTCTCAACAGTCCTCCGCGCTTTTCCGACAAGCATCTGCAAGATACCTCGCTGCTCCGTTCGGTTGTCGACGCACTCGCGCTGGGCGGCAAGTTTCCGACGGCGCGAGGTGTCGAGATTCGCAATCTCATCTTCTGCCTCGGTGCAGCAGCCCTGGCCATCCTCGCCGGCATGCACCTGCTCGTGGGTCAGGTCCGTACCCGGCTCTCGCTGGAAGACCTGCTCGAGTTCCGAGACCGCGCCGCCAGCCCGTTCTTCTGGTGGATCGTTCTCGTCGCGGTCAGCTTCCTGGCATCAATGTTCTCGCACGCGCCGGATGTCTGTCAGGGACAGACCATCCTCCGCGTACTCCAGCTCGCATGGTGGTGGCCGATCGCGGCCCTGCTGCCCTCGAAGTATGCACGAACGCTTTGCACAGCAGTGGCCTGCTCGTTGGGCCTCATGGCCGTCGTCGGGCTCTGGTACCACGTCGCTCGTGTGTTGCCGGATGTGCCATCTGCCAGAATGCGCTACCCGATCGGTAATGAACTCTGGCTGGCCGCCTGTCTTCTTCCGGGTGTCTTCCTTTCGGCCGGGGTGTTGACCAGCCGAAGCGCTCAACGTCCGCATCAACCCGCCGCACGCCACGACATCCTGATTAAGGCATTCCTTCTCGTCGCCGGTATCTCTACCGTGGCGGCGCTCGTGCTGACGCGCTCGCGTTCCGCGGCGACAGGCGTGGCTGCCGGACTGTGCACGATCATCCTCCTGTATTGCTCGCGAAAACGACGCTGGACCGTGGCCCTGGTACTGCTCCTTCTCTTGAGTCTGGCAGTCATCGCGTTGCAGCAGGCACGGACCGAGGGTTCCGTAGGCCAGCGCGCCCATTCCATCCGCGCCCGGCTCGATTACGAATGGCCCTACGCGATACGACTGTTCTTCGAAAAGCCCGTCGGTGGCAACGGCGACGGCGCATACTCTGTCCTTGCGGGTCAGTTCGCCCGAGAGGATCAACTCGACGACCCCAGCATCATGCGGCTCGATGAAACAAGCTGGCCGAGCCACGCCCATAACGAATTTCTCGAACTGTTGGCCGACGTCGGACTGGTCGGGGCGATCGCCTTCCTGCTTGCGCTAGCCATTCCTCTCTACCGCGCGATGCAATACTGCGATCACCTTCGAGACACTCCCGCTGCCGTCGGCAATCGGCGTCTCGCCATGTTCAGTGCTGCCGCGCTCGTGGCGATGGTCGTCGAGGCCTGCGGGACGCCCGCCATCCGCGAACCCGGCGCGATGCCGATTTTCCTCACCGTCTGGGCGTGCCTGTGGGCGCTCGTGCGCGAAGAAACACCGCAGCGACCGCCGATCCCCGACGAAAAACCGCTGGCGCGTCCGACCGTTCGGCTTTTTGGCGCTGCCGTCTGCTTCGCGGCCCTCCTGCTGGGTCACCGCGGCATTCAGGACTGGCTTGCCGCTCGCGCTTATTTTGAAGCCGGCCGCCGAATGGAACAGGCAGACTTTTCAGACGCAGTCGCACAGTCCGACTTCGCCGCGGCGCATACCCTGGACCCCTTTCGCAGATCACTCGCCGCCATGTACGCAATTATGGCACGCTCGCAGTCCTTCGATCAGCTTCTGGCCGCTGGTTCCGAAGCCCCGACGAACGAACAGCTTGAAATCACGAGCGAAGCGCTCGCACGGTTGAATCGCCTCAAACAGGCGGCCCCGAGATTCCTGCGCGCCTCGCGGCTGGAAGCCGAACTGGAACTCAATCGGGCACGCGCCTACCAGCGACGCGGCGAGTCCGCCAACGAAGCCCACTGCCAGGAACGCTTTCTCCTGGCGCTGCGACAGGCACGGGAAGACGAACCCTTTCTCATCGAACGCGTCGAACATCTATGGGTCGTCGACGGTGGCGCTTCTCTGACGGACCGACTCAGTTGGTTGCGCTCCCTGATGCGCGGCGGCGAGGTCGAAGCGCGATTCCTGCCGCTGGTCCAGCGGTTGATCGGCATGTCCGGGGTCGGTGAGGTCCTGGAGCAGCTTCATCGCACGGCCGATCACGATCTGCCCCTTCTACCGTCGCAGTGGAACGATCGACTTTCACCCGAAAGCTGGAGACTGCTCGCCATGATTCACGCCGTCAGCGGGCAGCTTCCCAGAGCCATCTCTCTGGCACAGAACGCCCGCCGGATGTACGAGGCCGCTGGTCCGCGGCTCTTCGCCGGGCACAGTGCGGCCATTCACGAAGAGGTGCGATACCTCTTCTCCAGCGACCCGATCGACCAGACCGAGGCCTGCCTCGATTTGCTCGCACAGGCCTTTTCCATCGCCTATGGCCCGGCGGATCGCGACACGATCCTGCAGGATGTCTCGCTCGGTCGCACCCGGGCCATTGTGCTGCTGTCTGCGCAGCGCGAAGCCGAAGCGCGAGACCAGTTGAAGGCCATCTTCCCCCGCGAAATGATACAATCGCCGGACCCAACTGCCGTGCAGGACCCCTACGATGTCGCAATCGCCGGACTTTACCTAGAGCTGGCCAATTCTCTCCTGACCGGCGATCGGTACATTCAGCGCGGCGTCACAGGTTGTCACCGCGCCCTGGAACTCGTACCCGATCTGCCCGACGCATGGTTTCTGTTGATCCGAGCCCATCTCGCCGCCGGAGAAGATGAAGCGTCGCGGTCTGCGATGGAGCGGTTTCTGGAGATCGCGCCGGATCGCACCCTCGCGATTGAGGGCCTCCGACGCCTGCGTGCTCAGTATTCGGATCGATCGGTCTGGGCAGACTTAGAGCACCGCTTTCCCGAACTGACCCCCGCGCCGCCGCCGGGCAGCTCACAATGAAGCCGCCGGAGAGTCGGCATCATCTTGCGATCGAACATGCCGTGCGTTACACTCACCGCGACCAGGGTAACCGGTCATGCACCACAAGATCATTGGGGACGCCATCACCTTCGACGATGTTTTGCTGGTTCCCGCGCGCAGCAGTGTGGTTCCCCGGGATGCCGATGTCCGAACCCGCCTGACCCGCAACATCCCGCTCAACATCCCACTGATCTCCGCTCCGATGGACACCGTCACCGAGGCCAGTCTGGCCATCGCACTCGCGCAGGAAGGCGGCATCGGTATCATCCACAAGAACATGTCGATCGAGGCCCAGTGCCGCGAGGTCGATAAAGTCAAACGCAGTGCCAACGGTGTCATTCTCGATCCGGTCTCGCTTCGTCCGGATGACACAGTCGAACGCGCCGCCGAGCTGATGCGCCTGCACAACATCTCCGGCGTGCCCATCACGCACGAGGACGGCCGACTGGTCGGCATCCTCACCCGGCGCGACATGAAATTCATGGAGCACGGGCCGCACGATTCGTCCAAACGCCAGAACTCGAATAAACCGAAATACGCGACGCTGCCTGTCTCGGACGTGATGACCAAGGAGAACCTGGTCACCGCGCCGCCGAATACATCGCTCGACGATGCGGATCGCATACTCCAGCGCCACAAGGTCGAGAAGCTCCTGCTCGTCGACGGCGATTTCAAGCTCGTCGGCCTGATCACCATCAAGGACATCGACAAGAACCGGGAGTTTCCCAACAGTTGCCGCGACGCACGCGGCCGCCTTCGCATTGGTGCCGCCGTCGGCGTGAATGATCTGGAGCGCGTCGCCGCCCTCATCGAAAACGACGTCGACGTCATCGCTGTCGATAGTGCCCACGGACACAGCGAGAACGTCATCCGCACCGTTCGCGATATCCGCAAGCGCTACGACATCGACCTGATCGCCGGAAACATTGCCACGGCCGAAGCCGCGCAGGAACTCATTGACGCCGGCGCCGACGCCCTCAAGGTCGGCATCGGGCCCGGCTCAATCTGCACCACTCGAATCGTTTCCGGCGTCGGCATGCCGCAGATGACCGCCATCTTCAATGTCGTCGCCGTCGCACAGGATGCCGGCATCCCCGTCATTGCCGACGGCGGAATCCGCTTCTCCGGCGACATCACCAAGGCCATCGCCGCCGGTGCCCATGCGGTGATGATGGGCTCCCTTTTCGCCGGGCTCGAAGAAAGCCCGGGCAGCGTGATCTACTGGAAAGGCCGGCGTTTCAAGGAATATCGCGGCATGGGCTCGCTCGGGGCAATGGTTTCAGGCAGTGCCGACCGATACAGTCAGAAGGGCGAGTCCGACCGGGACAAGCTCGTGCCCGAGGGCGTCGAAGGCAGGGTGCCTTATCGTGGGCGGCTCGCGGAGCTGACGTATCAGCTCGTTGGCGGTCTTCGGGCCGGCATGGGATACTGTGGCGCGGCCTGCATCGAAGACCTCCGGGCGAATGCCCGATTTGTCCGGGTGTCTGGCGCCGGCATGACGGAGTCGCATCCACACAACCTGTACATTACCGAGGAATCTCCAAACTATGCGACGGAACACATTGTCGAAATTTAGATCGCGCTCTCCGATCGTCTGGGATCCGCGCTTCTGGAACGCACCGCACTGGGATATCAATCGCCGACGCTTCATCGACTGCGGCGCCTTCGCTCCGAAATCGTTCGCCTGGCATCCCGTATCGTCCCCAGCGCGACGCGATCGGACGAGGGTCAACAAGCTCCTGTCTCTCTTCGACCGGCTCAGCTCGCGGCTGGGATACGGATTTCTGCTGCTGGCCGTTGCGATGCTTGGCGCGGCGGGTTGTGCCCACGTGAACGATCCCTACAAGGACTCCAGTGCCGCCATCGACGCAGACATGACGACGCCCACGGCTCAGGACTACCGCGGTGCTTCCGAGTTCGGTCGCCCGGTCGCACGCTCCTGGGAACGGTCGCACGTGACCTACGCCAACGGGGCGGTTACTCACTGGCCCCTCTGGTGGGAGGACCCCTTCGAAGACAAGGGCAATCGCGACCGTCCTCCGATCTCCGGCGATGAAAACGAGCCGGACAACGTCTTCGCATGGAACTGGGTCGACTATCTGCACATGGGCTACGGCCCCGCGCGATACTTTCTAAACACGATCGGCTGGCCGGTCAGCGCGGTGGTCACGCCGCCGGGCACCCTCATGGAAAGCGACGGTTACCTGAGCCGCGGCCTGCTCGGTTACGATCACGACGCCCAACGTGCCGATTCCGTGACTCGAGAGCCGCCCGATGTGAGTGTCCTCGATCGACGGCCCTTCAAGTCGGACGCGCCCGAAGCCGAAGCGTCCTACCCTGCGGAGCAGGACGAAAAGCAGGACGAGTAAGTCCCGCATCAGCAAGAGAGGAAGGCGGAAATATGAATCCCCGACACGGATCGAAGCCGATCGTCTGCGATGAAAGCCCCGGCAAAAAGGCCTACTGCCAGTGCGGCCACAGTGAGAAGCTGCCCTATTGTGACGGCGCTCATTCCCGGCTTCAGACCGGCGTAACGCCCATCGTGATCGAAGTGACCGACGCGGGAAAGAAAGCCGTCTGCCAGTGCCACAAGAGCGGCACTCTTCCCTGGTGCGACGGCACCCACAGCAAGCTCGGCGCCTGACGACCATTCCTTCTTCCTTATCCGTCGTCGTTTCCGGGTATTCGTCGCTTCTCCGCGCCTTGCCCCGTCGGATACACCTGCTTCCAGATCAGGTAAAAAACGGCCAGTGCCGCAAGCAGGGCGGCCGTCCAGATGCTGTCGCGCCGGCCCTCCCGCGCGTCGGACAGTAGAATGCTGGCTGCGATGGCCAGCTCAATCACGATCAGCACGACAGCCACAACGTAGCCCGCCGGTGTGCGGAACACGCTTTCGGGCCAGCCGCGACATTCGCGCCGGTCACGAAGCCGAAATATGATCAGACTCAGATAGGTCAGGCCGAAGAGAATTGCGCTGGCGAGAAAATAGATGCGCAGAATCTCCCCGAACCGCCGCTGAATCACGAACGCACACGCCAGCGCTCCGCCGACGGCGATGGATGCGACCGGCGCCTGCCGACTACTCATTTTTGAGAGAAAGCGAAACGTCAGTCCGTCGCGGGCCAGGGCATAGGTGACCCGGACATTGGCGAGAAACACGCTGCTGATCGCGCCCAGGCAGATCAACGCGCTGGCGATCAGGATCAGGTCGTTGATCGGGTAGCCCGTCACGCCGCGAAACACCAGCGCCGGCACACTGCGATGTCCGGCCATCTCGTCGGGGCTGACGGCGCACAACAGGGCATAATTGTAGAGACAATAGACGATCGTCAGGATGGTCACGGTCAGGATCAGTGCCAGTGGCAGGGCACGCTTCACGTCGCGCGTTTCTTCGGCCAGCTTGGCGGAGTCCGTCGCTCCGGTGTACGCCCAGAACGCTGGCATCAGAGCCAGCAGATAGGCCTCCAGGAACGGCCGCGCCGCCGGTGCGCTTTCGGCAAGTTGCCGCGGTGGTGCAAAGGTGATCCGGCCGGCCACCGCCACAACCCCAATCGCGATGGCCACCAGCGCTGCCGTCTTGAGCAGCGTCAGGATGTTGAGCGTGACCGCGCCGGTCCGCAGCCCGATCGCGTTAATCATGCAAACGGCGAGGATCGCCCCGCAGCCGAAGCTCGGCGGCGCCCAGGGCTGATCCATGACCAGTAGCTCGGCGACGAAGTCGCCGAAGGCCGCCGCGATCGTCGCACCGCCGGCGCCAACGATGAACACCGTGAACGACCACCCAAAAAAGAATGCGGCGAAATCGCCGTACGCCTCCTTGAGATACTGGTACTCGCCACCCGCCCGTGGAAAGCGCGTGGCCAGTTCCGCCGTCACAAAGCTTTGCAGCAGCGTGATGATGCCGGCCAGCACCCAGACGCTCAGGATGGCCCAGGGCGTATGCAGGTAATTGGCGCTTTCACCGGGTGCCGCGAAGATGCCTGACCCGATCGCGCCGCCGACGCCGACACACGCAACGCTGACCGGACCAAGCAGGCGTTTCAGCGAAGGGGAGTCTGCGCGAGAAGGATGCGTTGTGCGCTGCGCTGGATCGCGGGCCGTCACGTCTCAAAGTGCTCGCCGGTGATGCGTTCATACGCCTCGATGTAGCGGCCGCTCGTCGCCTGGATCACGTCCTGCGGCAGCGACGGGGCGGGGTCTGTCTTGTCCCATTCGCCGCGGTCGCACAGCGCCTGCAAGTAGTTGCGCACGAACTGCTTGTCGTAGCTCTCCTGGTCACGGCCGGGTTCGTAGCGATCGGCAGGCCAGAACCGGCTCGAATCCGGGGTGAGCACCTCGTCGATCAGGAGAATCCCATCCGGTGTCCGGCCGAACTCAAACTTGGTGTCCGCCAGCACAATGCCCCGGCCCTTCGCATAGCGCGCCGCATCGCGATAGAGTGTCAACGTCTTGTCACGTAGTTCGGTCATCGTTTCGCGGCCGGCAATGCGACAGGCCTCCTCAAAGGAGATGTTCTCATCGTGGCCGGTCTCGGCCTTCGTGGCCGGTGTGAAGATCGGCTCGGGCAGCGGATCACACTGTCGAAGGCCGGGCGGCAGTTGGATGCCGCAGACCGTGCCGCGCTGCTGATACTCCTTCCAGCCGCTGCCCGCCAGGTAGCCCCGCGCAACGCACTCGATCGGAACGACTTCAGTCTTGCGGCATCGCATGCTGCGACCGCGAATCTGATCGGCGATCGGCTCAAAACCCTGCGGCACGTCGCGGTCAACTACCGCGATCAGATGGTGCCGGCACCGGTCGGCAAAATAGTGAAACCAGAATCGCGAAAGAAGCGTCAGCACCCGGCCCTTGTGCGGGATCGGGCTCGGCAACACGCAATCGAACGCGCTGAGCCGATCCGTTGCGACGATCAGAAGTTCATCGCCCAGATCGTAGATATCGCGGACCTTGCCGCGCCGTACCTTCCAACCCGCCAGTTCCGTCTGTCGCAGTGCTTCGATCGCCATCGCTTCTTCTCCTTCCGTGATTATCTTGGCCGACCCCGGTTCACTCCCGGCCGTCGAAACTAGGGGGCCGGTACCGGCCGTGTCAAGAATGATCCGCCGGCTCGGCCAGCGGGTCTTTTTCCGCAGCATCCGCCCCGTCCGTTGTGCCCCGCGTTGGGGTCGAGCCGGATGGGGTCGTTGGTGCCGCCGTTCCCCGGTCCGGGGAAATCGGTCGTTTTTGTGGCGAATTCCTGCGGATCGGCCATTGATTCAACGGTCCGACATTGCTAACTTGTCCTGCCCATGCGGCCGAAATCGGCCGCGAAACCGTTTGTTGTACGGCATCGTGTCCGTTTTATCGAAGGAGTGAACATGGCTGCTGCAATGAGCAAGAGCGCGTTGATTCGACTGCTGGCCGAAAAGAACGAACTGACCCGTGCTCAGGTCGTCCAATTTATGGACACGCTGGTCTCCACGGCCTACAAGGAAGCCAAGAACGGTTTCATGCTTCCCGGCCTGGGCAAGCTTGTGCTGGTCAATCGCAAGGCCCGCATGGGTCGAAATCCCGCCACGGGCGAGGCGATCAAGATTCCGGCGAAGAAGGTCGTGAAATTCCGCGTAGCCAAGGCCGCGAAGGATGCCATTCTGGGCGCCGCGCCGAAGAAGAAAGGCAAACGCTAGAACAAGCGGGCGATTGGTGTACGAAACGCTGGCGGCCGCGCCGACCGTGTGCATCGACGATTTCCGGCGGCGTGGAGCAGGTCTGAACTTTTGGCCGACGGTCGCTTGACGCGGCCATCCGGAGATACCATTCTTCCGGGTTGTACGGGCCAACGGCGGGGCGCTGATCCGGAACCACACAACACCCGGAGCAAGCAAGGCGGTATTGACAACGATGGCAACACCCCGAAAAGCAACGAAGAAGGCATCTCCGGCCAAGAGCAGCGGAGCGAAGCCGAAGGCCAAGCCGGCCTCCAAGTCCGCGGCCATTTCCAAGGCCGCGGCCAAGCCGAAGCCGGCCGCCAAGAGCGCCCCGAAAGCCAAGCCCGTGGCACGGACGCGACCGGTCGTCGGCGGTTCGGGATCGAGTTCGTCGGCGCGTCCGATCGCCCCGAAGCCGGAGAAGACCGCGGCGCCGGCCAAGCCCAATCTCGATCCGGAATGGGTGGCGAGCATGCGCGATGCCCTGGCGGGCCAGCGGCAGCGCCTGCTCTCCGTGGTGCAGAACACGCAGGCGGCCCTGGCCGAGAAATCAGGCGACTTGCCGGATGTCAGCGATCGGGCGTCCGAGGGTTTTGAGGATGAACTGGCCGTGGGGCTTATTGCCATCGAAGCGGCCCAGCTCGAGGACATCGAAGCGGCTATCCGCCGGATCGACGAAGGCAAATACGGCGTTTGTGTTGATTGTGAGCGAGCCATTCCCCGCAAGCGGCTCGAAGTGCTGCCCTTTGCCCGGCGTTGTCTGGCCTGCGAGGGTCAGGCCGAGCGCCGCCCCAAGGCGATCGAAGCCGAGGAGGAAGAGGAGGATTGGGATTAGACCGCACGGTCTCGCAGTGGAGATGCGCGAGGTCGCAGCATCGGCTGATTCATCACGACCCGGGTCGCTCCGATGCGGCCCGGGTCGTTTTGCTTTGCTCGATCATTCGCCGGTTTACTTCTTCTTGAGCGATTGCTTCATCTCGCCGTCGCGCAGTTCGAGGGTCGGGCCCATCATCAGGTAGGTCGCGTTGTAGTTGCGCTCCGGCTTGCCGGGGGTCTTGAGCTTAAGGTTGAATCCGTTGAATTCGTAGGTGCCGGCCAGACGGACGGATTCCTCCCCTTTGCGGGCGCTGGCGACGTAGGTGCCGTCGTCCTTGAAGGTGGCGTTGTTGATGATGAAATCGCCGGCGTCGGCTTTTGGTTCCGGATTCTCCCAGGTGCCGACGAGCGATGAGCTGCACCCGCCGAACACGAAGCAGACCGCGATCAAACAGAGGGCCATTTTGACAGACACTGACCTGAACATCGCACACACTCCTGATGCTGAATCCTCCGCGACGATCGGCCGCGCGGCCGTTCGACCGCGCGAAAGCTAAGTCTCGCCTCCGGTGCTGTCAACCGCCGGGGACCGATCGGCGCGGCTGCGTTGCCGGGGGACACCCTTTCGGGTACGATGATTGGCCTGCCCGGCACCCCGGGGACGAGCCGCTCGCGGTTTTCAGCCCTGTCTGTCGCGGTCGCCCCTGGCGGGACATCCGGAATCGACCCGTATTGTCGATCCGACCGATAGAAATGCTCGGGCCATTTGCAGGCGCCCGCGGCACAACCGAACAGGAACGTATGGCCAAGACTGAGACGATCGAAGTGGAAGCCGAAGTCGTGCAGGCCCTGCCGAACACGATGTTTCGCTGCGAGTTCGAGCTCGCGGGCAAGAAGCATCTGGTGCTGGGGCACATCTCCGGCCGGCTCCGGAAGAACTTCATCCGCATCCTGCCGGGCGACAAGGTCCGCGTGGAGCTTTCGCCGTACGACCTGACCCGCGGGCGCATCACCCGTCGGCTGTAAACGCCAAAGAATCGAAACGTCGAAATCCTGAGGCGCGCGAACTCCAGGACGCTTACGCGCTGGAGTGTGCGGGGTTTCGGGAATTCGCGGGTCTTACTCCGCGGGCGCACCTCCTGCGGAGCGTGGGACACCATTCGGTAAGAAACTCGGCGAGCCGATCGCTGTCGGCGATTGAGAATCGTGATTGCACTGCTGTTCGCATACGGAAGAGGTCTTGCTCGCTGTGCGCGCGAGGGCGGCGTTGGATTACGCCCCACCCTCCACCCTGCGATTCTAGCGACTTCTGATTTTTCCGGGAAGCGTCGCTCAGATACACTCCGTCGTCGTGCGCTTCCAGCGCGTACGTCGCTGTGGTTTGCCGGGAAGCGTCGCTCAGATACACTACGACGCGCGAGCGACCATAACTCTCGCAGGCTGTGGTTTGCCGGGAAGCGTCGCTCAGATACACTACCTGTTGATCCACGTCGGCGGCTGCACGTGCTGTGGTTTGCCGGGAAGCGTCGCTCAGATACACTTGTTTGCACGGATGAACGCGCCATCCATTTGCTGTGGTTTGCCGGGAAGCGTCGCTCAGATACACTTTCACACGAAAAACACTGCGTTGTCGGCTCGCTGTGGTTTGCCGGGAAGCGTCGCTCAGATACACTGCAGGTTCGGCGATCCGCTCATGGCTCCAGGCTGTGGTTTGCCGGGAAGCGTCGCTCAGATACACTTCAGAGCGCTGAACCCCGACAGCGGAAAGCGCTGTGGTTTGCCGGGAAGCGTCGCTCAGATACACTAACGGATGTTCCCATTCAGAACATCCAACGGCTGTGGTTTGCCGGGAAGCGTCGCTCAGATACACTATCGTGCACCACGACGCGCGAGCGGCCGTAGCTGTGGTTTGCCGGGAAGCGTCGCTCAGATACACTTTTTCTTCGCTGGCCGATGCGGTGGATTCTGCTGTGGTTTGCCGGGAAGCGTCGCTCAGATACACTATTTTTCTCATAGGGCTTGATCTCGGCCAGGCTGTGGTTTGCCGGGAAGCGTCGCTCAGATACACTCAATGCGCGAGCGTCCAACAGCCGCACAAGCTGTGGTTTGCCGGGAAGCGTCGCTCAGATACACTATTTTTCTCATAGGGCTTGATCTCGGCCAGGCTGTGGTTTGCCGGGAAGCGTCGCTCAGATACACTGGCTGCAGTTCTTTTACCTTCAGCCAATACGCTGTGGTTTGCCGGGAAGCGTCGCTCAGATACACTACTCGACACCCTCTTTAATGAGGGCATCCAGCTGTGGTTTGCCGGGAAGCGTCGCTCAGATACACTTCCTTCCAATGCGGCACGCTCGTCATTCGGGCTGTGGTTTGCCGGGAAGCGTCGCTCAGATACACTCGATCCGTTTGCCGCGCCCTCGAAGCTCGAGCTGTGGTTTGCCGGGAAGCGTCGCTCAGATACACTCGAGGTGCGCGGAGGACGGTGTCACGCCCAGCTGTGGTTTGCCGGGAAGCGTCGCTCAGATACACTTTGTTCCGCGGCGGTTGTGGGTGTTTTTCTGCTGTGGTTTGCCGGGAAGCGTCGCTCAGATACACTATCCGCTCGTCTGTTCCGGCCGCAAGATCAGCTGTGGTTTGCCGGGAAGCGTCGCTCAGATACACTAACGCATCGAAGCTGGGCCCAGTATTCGTTGCTGTGGTTTGCCGGGAAGCGTCGCTCAGATACACTCCATACGAAAAACCGCCGCAATACGACGATGCTGTGGTTTGCCGGGAAGCGTCGCTCAGATACACTGGAAAGCTTGCAGAAGCTACGGTCGCCAAGGCTGTGGTTTGCCGGGAAGCGTCGCTCAGATACACTCGACATGACCGACAAGCTCTTCGCGGCGGTGCTGTGGTTTGCCGGGAAGCGTCGCTCAGATACACTTGGGGGGGCGTTCGGTAACTTTTAGGTTTGCTGTGGTTTGCCGGGAAGCGTCGCTCAGATACACTTCAATGTGCGCGCGGCCAATGGCCGCACAAGCTGTGGTTTGCCGGGAAGCGTCGCTCAGATACACTCCGCCAGCGCGACCGACGCGCCGCCTATCTGCTGTGGTTTGCCGGGAAGCGTCGCTCAGATACACTGAGAGCAGTCGTTTGATGGCGGCGCGCGCCGCTGTGGTTTGCCGGGAAGCGTCGCTCAGATACACTGTCGATTTCTCCGCGCTCGGCGACGGATACGCTGTGGTTTGCCGGGAAGCGTCGCTCAGATACACTGCCCGCGCGCCGCCCCCGGCGTCATCCGCCGCTGTGGTTTGCCGGGAAGCGTCGCTCAGATACACTCATGGCATCGAGGAGTCGTGCGCGGGCGAGGCTGTGGTTTGCCGGGAAGCGTCGCTCAGATACACTTCCCTCCAATGCGGCGCGCTCGTCATTCGGGCTGTGGTTTGCCGGGAAGCGTCGCTCAGATACACTCGCGCGCCGCCGATGAAGTGTTATCGGTTGCTGTGGTTTGCCGGGAAGCGTCGCTCAGATACACTAAGGATCGTCCGCATCGTCCGCATCGACCGGCTGTGGTTTGCCGGGAAGCGTCGCTCAGATACACTCCGACTGCGCGAGGATGGTGTCGACGTTGCGCTGTGGTTTGCCGGGAAGCGTCGCTCAGATACACTATCCTCGATGGTGACCTCACTCACGCTGAGCTGTGGTTTGCCGGGAAGCGTCGCTCAGATACACTTTGATAGGGATAGATGAAATAAAAATGTTTGCTGTGGTTTGCCGGGAAGCGTCGCTCAGATACACTCCCCGAGACCTTTGCCCGCCTCGACGGCGAGCTGTGGTTTGCCGGGAAGCGTCGCTCAGATACACTGCCGAATCTCGCGCAGCTCGCCGTCGGGACGCTGTGGTTTGCCGGGAAGCGTCGCTCAGATACACTCCGAAACCATTCGCGCAGCCCGACGCGCGGGCTGTGGTTTGCCGGGAAGCGTCGCTCAGATACACTACTTGAAAAACAGCACGGGTTGTACTTGCAGCTGTGGTTTGCCGGGAAGCGTCGCTCAGATACACTCGTTGATCGCATTCCACAGCGTGCGCGCCGGCTGTGGTTTGCCGGGAAGCGTCGCTCAGATACACTCCCAGACCGCGTAGGGCCCCCACTGGATCAGCTGTGGTTTGCCGGGAAGCGTCGCTCAGATACACTTGGCTCCGGTTGCGACTAGTGTAACTACGGGCTGTGGTTTGCCGGGAAGCGTCGCTCAGATACACTTTTCAAGCGGATGGGCGAACTGCAGGGGCAGCTGTGGTTTGCCGGGAAGCGTCGCTCAGATACACTAGGGCACCCGCGCTGCCCAGGCGAATCATGGCTGTGGTTTGCCGGGAAGCGTCGCTCAGATACACTCTGATTACCAAGCTGGCGTACGTGGTTCTTGCTGTGGTTTGCCGGGAAGCGTCGCTCAGATACACTCATCCTGCTGGTGCCGTCGATGTGCGGGTCGCTGTGGTTTGCCGGGAAGCGTCGCTCAGATACACTGCACCCATGATGCGAAGCGCGAGATCGCGCGCTGTGGTTTGCCGGGAAGCGTCGCTCAGATACACTGCTCTCAATCTGCGGCGCCACGCCGCCGAAGCTGTGGTTTGCCGGGAAGCGTCGCTCAGATACACTACGACGCGCGAGCGGTCAAGGGCCCAGCAAGCTGTGGTTTGCCGGGAAGCGTCGCTCAGATACACTTCGATGTGCGCGCGGCCATTGGCCGCACAAGCTGTGGTTTGCCGGGAAGCGTCGCTCAGATACACTATCATCCAGGTGCGGCGCCAGCGAGGCCTCGCTGTGGTTTGCCGGGAAGCGTCGCTCAGATACACTACTGACCAAGCTGAGCACCGCACAGAAGCGGCTGTGGTTTGCCGGGAAGCGTCGCTCAGATACACTAGCTGGGCGTCCGACACCTTCACCGGAGTCGCTGTGGTTTGCCGGGAAGCGTCGCTCAGATACACTCGTCCTCGCGTAACCGGCGACATAACAGCGAGTAGCAAGCGAGCGGCGCTCAAAAAAGCATGAGTTGCTTCGGGGCTTCCTCGGTTTCCCTGCGCCTTTTTCCAACGTAATTCTCCATCTTCCCGAACTGCCGATCCGTCACGGCCAGGAGCCGCACCTGTCCCTCATCCGGCAGGCCGGCGCGAACCAAGTCCCGATGGACCTGCGCCGCCTCCTCGCTCGGGCAGTAGCGGGCATAGACCGAATACTGCATTTGACAGAATCCGTCCTTCAAAAGCAACTTGCGAAACTGCGCATACCGCCTCCGCTGCGCCTGGGTCTTGACGGGCAAATCGAACATGGCGAAGAGCCACACCGGTCGGTATCCCGAAAGTGCGAATCGGTCGCGCGGCATCGTGGACGGCCCGAACGAACCGGCCGGGTGCGGCCGGACTACACGCATTCCTCGATCATTTTCGGATAATCCAGCAGGGTGCTTTGCTTCAGGTAAGCCCGCGCCAGCGAAGCGGCCGTTCGTGCGACGATGTCGAAGAGGGTGCGGACTTCGCCGTCGGCCCTGTAGCGTCGCAATACGGCCTCGAGAATGGCCTGTTTCGCGGACCGGTCGAGCGGGGCGTCATGTCCGTGGCACCGGACATGGTCCACGACGGCGGCATCGACCAGAGGCCGATAGGGCTCCATGAGATCATCGGCGAGGCAGAAGGCGTTGTAGCGATTGTGGTGGTGCAGGCCCAGCGAGGGGTGCAGCCCGGCGGCGCAGATGGCGCGCCCGACGACAGCGCGGAGGACGGCATAGCCGTAATTGAGCAGGCGGTTGGCATCGGGGGCGTCGAAGCGGCGGCGAAAGGGTTCGACGAGCGGGACGCAGGTACCACCCATTCTTGTGTTTCGGGTGTCGAAGATGGCGGGCCAGTAGCGGCGCGAGGCGACGGCTTCGCGGTTGGAGGGGTCGCCGGATCGGACGGAACGGGCGAGTTCGGCGAGGCCGAAGTCGTCGTCGTGAAGCTGGCGGAGCAGGTCGGCCTGGGCGAGGATTTTCCGGCGGACGATCTGCTTCCAGAGTTGCTTGCGCATGGGGAGCGGCGCGGCGGCCTGGGCGGCGAGCCGCTCAGTCTGCGTGGTGTGGGCGACGAGTGGCAGCATCACACCGACGGGCAGGTGCGAATCGTCGCAGACGACGAGTGCCCCGCCGCAGGTCATGAGCCGGGCGATGGTCGGCTGGGAGCACGTCGCCTGCGGGTGGGCGAGGATGATCGCGGCGACTTCGGCCATCGGGGTCGACACATCGGGCTGGTCTTTTCGCTCGACGACGAGCTGGTCGTTGCGCACGCGGAGGTACGCGGCACCGTCGGCGAAGTCGAGGATTCGATCAGTCATTGGCGGGGACGATCTCGCCGAGATAGGTTACACGTACTTTTCTAGCATGACGCTGTCGCATGGAATCAGCAGTTAGTCGGATTCTGGCGTCGCTTCCTTTTTTTCTCGCTTCGGACGCCATCCGTGCGTCGTAATGGACACGCCCTTCATATGCTCCTTCAGATAATGAAAGTAGCCGACAAAGCAGGTCCTCTCCGTCTCTCTGTTTCAAGAGTAAGAAGTCATTCGCTGTCAGTGTGAACTTGAACACCTTTCCAGGATCCCAGTCTTTTTGAATGATCGGCCGCCCTTCGGCCTTGCGCTGGTGGACCTCGAGCCGGGTTACCGGGTAGTCTTCCCAAGCGATTTCGTTTCCATCCTTGTCGAGGACGGCGACGATGACGGAGTGGTGGTTTGCTCCCGGTTTGACGTAACGCGTGCGCGGACCCTTGCCGACCGCGACGGCGCCGATGACTTTGCGGATACGCACGGACTTGATGGGGATTTCGCGGCCATCGCGGGTCTTGATGGTGGGTGGCGGGCCGATTTCCTTCTTGCTCTTGCCTTCCTGGGCCTTGACCCAGACGCGGACTTTTTCCCGAACAACGGGGTCTACGATGTCGTCGACCTGGCTCTCGTTCATGGCGTCGATGCGTTTCTTGACGTGGCGGATGGGTTTCGTTTTCCCGTTCTCGTCCGTCCACGTGTACTCTTTGCTGTAGTTTGTGTCTTCATGGAGGTCGCCGGCGAGTTTCTTCGCCTGTCGACGGGAGACGTTAATCGCCATGATTTTCTCTCGCGCCTGCTCCAGAAAGCCGGGCCACGGCTCCGGGACGCGGGCGAAGAGACGGCGGCCCTCATCGGATGCTCTCTCCGCCGCGCGTTGGAGTCGCGCTACGAGGCCGGGGGATGCCAGGGCGACGGCGAGGGCGTCTACGGCGTGGTGGCGGTGGTCCTCTCGGTTCTTTTCGCCCTGTCCGAGGATGCTGTTGAGCAGCCATTCATTTCGCAGGTGGGCGGTGATGCCGCCGGTGCTGATCTGAATGCGCAGAGTGCCGGACGCATCGCTGCGGCCACCGTAGAGGACTGCCAAGTAATCACCGGCGAGCCGGGACGCATAACGGGTGTCATTCAATTGGCGATTGACGAAATCGTCGGGGATTTCCTGCATTTCAAAGCGGCGGAGCTTGGCATCGGCGGCCTTTCCCTGAAAGCGGCGGACACGGGCCAGGATTTCGTCGTATCGTTTCTCATCGCGGCCGTAGGCCTCGAAGGGTGTTCGATTGCGCTTGTGGTCGCGGTTTTCCTGGTGGTGGCAGAGCGTCTTGTTCAGGAAACTGTTGTCGAGCGATCGGCTGAAGGGAATGATGTGCTCGATGTCGAATTGCGGATGTTCGCCGAAGAGCGCGCGCATGGAGATTTGACGGCCGGTGTAGGGGCACTGCCAGCCGCACTCCTCGGCAAGCAAGACTTTCTCCACGTCGGAGCGTCTCGGTTCAGCGATGTTCATATCCCTGAGAATCTTCGCCTTGGCCTGGTCGCGCAGTTTCGTCTGTTCGGCGATTTCCCTGCTCTTGCGTTCGCGTTCCTTGCGGGCGCGCTTGAGGTCGCGAGCGAGTTCGATGCGGATGCACTCGGGCTTACCGTGGACACGGATGATCTCGTTCACGAGTTTACGCAACTCGGTCAATGCGCGCTCAACGGCCGGATTGCGAATCGCTCCCATCGCCTTGTAGACCGGCGGGAGTCTGTCCGTTGGCTCGACCGCCTTGAAGCTCTCCGGGAATAATTCCCGGCGTGCTGTTGCATACGGCGTGCCGTTTTCCATTTTCGCGACGAGCTTCTTCAGGGCGCTCCGACTGTGCGAAGCGTAGCCCTGTTCGAGACGGGTATCGGCCAGCAATCTGGCGGCCTTTTCATCGAGCCCCCACGCCTTGACGGCACGGCGGGCCAGCGCGTCCGGGTTCTGGAAGCTCAGGACTTCAAGAACGACGGCATCGCGCTCCTCGTCTTCCATAGCGTCCCACCGGTCGCCGAACACGGCGCGCATTTTTTCGTCCGTGCGATGACCGGGGAGCTTCTTTTCCTCGTCGCGCTGCTCGAAATTAAAGGTAGTCGCCTTGGGTAACTCGAGGACCGCCTTCGACTTGATCCTGGAAAAAGTGAGGTCGCCGTTTTTGTTGAGAGCATCGAGGAGCTTGGCGCGTTCGACATCGGTCAGCCGACGCTTCGGGGCGTCGTGCGGAATGATTTCCAAATCATTGACCTTCTGCAACATGCGGAAACGCTGCACGAGCCGGTCCGCCAGCGCCGCGCGTCGCGCATTGGGGACGAGTTCGCAGCGACCGATCAGGTGCCGCGCCGACTTGAGCGGGCGCTGGAAAAAGATCGCTCGATAGACTTGCTTCCGCAGCGCGTCAGTCAATATTTCAGGATGATGCGTTCCTTGCGCAGTCCATATTTGGTTGAACTCATCGACGTACATGGATCGCGCCGTCCATCGTCGCCGGATGCGCTCGAGTTCCGGGTCGAGACTGGCGAAATACTCGCCCAGTGTACGAGCGCCGGTGGTGTTCATTTCCGCCTGTAACTCGGTGATGCCCTGCTGGACGACACCTTCGTCTTCATCCTTCTTCAGGGATTTGCGATTGGAGAGGAATCCTCGTCGCTGGGCCAGATGGTAGATTGCCCGGCCCAGTTCATAAGGATCAAGTTTCCCGTCCAATGCTGCTGCGCGAAGTCGATAGGGCAGTACATGTGAAGTTACGCGTTCGTTCTTCGGATTGAATCGATTGCGAAGTTGTGTGTCGAGCGCAAGCAGGTATTCGTGAATCTCCTGCGGCGAACCGATCTTCCCGGGTGGCAAGAGGGCAGATCGCTGTAACAATCGCAAGAGTTTTTTACGCCGGCGCTGCCGACGCTCGAACATGCGGCGCGGCATTCGAGCCATTCGACGGGCAGCGCCGCGTGCCTCGTCTCTCCCGCTTTCAATGTCGCCTTCGACACTTGGATCGAAGGTGTGTGCACCGGTTCGAAGCAAGCGCACGGGATTACCAGAATCATCAAGCCCGATCAGCGTCCATCCAATCGACGCCACACCGATATCGAGCCCTAATACAAAAGGTTGCACGTGTTTAAACGTGTTCATGAGCGGCCCCTTGACAAAATTATGGTGCCCGATCTAGAATGACATTAGTGTATCTGAGCGACGCTTGTCCCGCAATTCATAGTAAGTGGACAAACGTCCGCGTAAGGCAACGCTCCCTGTGAGCGCCCAGGGTAAACTCGAAAGAGTCTGCCCGCTAAGCCCCCTCGATGGGGGCTTTTTTTATGCGCCGGGATGCCGGAAGCGTGTCACAGGGGGCGTTTCCTGGTGGCGGGGCCGGTGGGGAGGTCGGCGTAGGCCTGGACGATCTGGGTGACGAGTTTATGACGGACGATGTCGGCTTGTGTCAGCCGGACGACACTGATGCCGGCGAGGCCCTGGAGGCGTTTGACGGCGTCGGCCAGGCCGCTCTTGGACCAGTGGCCGAGGTCGGATTGGCTGTCGTCACCGGTGATGATCATCTTGCTGTGTTCACCGAGTCGGGTGAGGAACATGAGCATCTGCTGGATGGTGGCGTTCTGTGCTTCGTCGAGGATGACGGCGGCGTTGTTGAGGGTGCGGCCGCGCATGAAGGCCAGGGGGATGACCTCGATGGCGTCGTTGACCATGAAGCGCTTGATCTGCTCGAACTCCATCATGTCGTGCATGGCGTCGAAGAGCGGGCGGAGGTAGGGGTTGACCTTGGCCTGCATGTCGCCCGGCAGGAAGCCGAGCTTCTCGCCGGCCTCGACGGCGGGCCGTGCGAGGACGATGCGCTTGAGCCGGCCGACTTTGAGCAGTGACAGGGCCATGGCCACGGCGAGGTAGGTTTTTCCGGTGCCTGCAGGGCCGAGGCAGAAGCACAGGTCGTTTTCGGCGATGGCGCGGACGTATTCCTCCTGACCGGGGGTCTTCGGGCGGATGGAGGCGGACTGCCGGAAGACGTGGATGACGCTGCTGTCGTGGCGGGCGTGCCGTGCGGCGATCTCGACGAGGGCGTCGGACAGGTCGTGTTCGCCCAGGTTTGAGGCGTGGCGAAGTTTCTCCGTGAGCACGTCGATGACGGAGGCGGTCTTGTTGACGGCTTCGCTTTCGCCGACGAGCTTGAGGGTGGAATCGCGGGCGAAGATTTTTACGCCGAGGGCCTCCCGGAGGGCGCGGAGGTTTCGATCCTGCGGGCCGTAAAGCTGAATGCGCTGATCCAGCGGAAGATCGAGTGTGAGGACCAATTCCAAGTCGGGCGTCGCTCCTTTCCGAGGAGTTCGTCGGACCGATCCGCCTTCGTGTTTATTTTAGGAGCACCAGGTACGCAATGGGAGCGGTGATCAGGATGGAATCGAGAATATCGAGCACGCCGCCAAAGGCCGGTATGGCGTGGGCCGAGTCTTTTGACTGTGCGTCCCGCTTGATGAGGGATTCCAGCAGGTCGCCTGCCTGACCACAGAGGGCCATGAGCAGTCCGAAAACGGCGGCTTTCACGGGGGTCGGCCATGGACCGTGGGCGGGTGCGGTCATGGTTGCCGTTTCTGGCGACATCATCCATGCGATGGCGACGGCGAAGGCGACGGAGGCGATGATACCACCAATGAGACCCTCCCAGGTCTTCTTGGGACTGAGCCAGACGATGAGCTTGTGGCGGCCGATGGCCAACCCGGTGAAGTACGCTCCGATATCGCAGATTTTGACCGTCGCGACATAGTAGAGCACGAGGCCGGCGCTGCCGGTTGGGTGTGTGCGCAAAGCGACGATGAATTGACCGAGCAGGCCGAGGTAGAGAATCGGCCAGAGGGAGACGGAGAGGTCTGCGATGGCTCGTTGTGTTTGCTTTCGAGATGCGATCAGTACAGCAGTGCCGAAGAGGCCGATGACCAGCAGGGTTACGGTCTGGCCATCGGCAGTCGCATCGGCGGGCAGGGCGCCGCCAGCAAGCCGGTTGCGGTGGAGAAACGGTACGAGCACGAGGAGGGCGCTGATCATGGCCGGCCAGACGACCAGCGGGCGATGACCGGCGGCGCGGAAGAGCGCGGCGAGCTCTCGCGTCGCGAGGACGATGAGTGCCATGACAACGGCAGCGACGAGCACGCCGTCCCATTGCGGGCCGCCGTCGGACGTGCGGAGCCACTCGGGCAGGCGGTCGTCGACATGCAGCAGGCCGAGAAGAGCCGCAATCATAAGACCGCCGAAGAGAAGGCGCTGCCAGAGCATGGGGGAAGATTAGCGGCGGCCGCGGAGCGATGCCAGTGCAGGCGCCGCGCTAACGACTTGCGGAGACTTTCTGCACTTCGAGCAATTGAGCGACATCAAGGCGGATCGGCGGATTGTCGGCGGCGGGCTTATCGGCCGATGAGAAGGCAACATGCATGACGCGCCGGTTCGGCTCGAAGACGACGCTGTGGTAGGTTTCGAGTGGCTGACCGGGGGCGACCCGACAGGCGACGCTTCGGAGAATCGACCATGCTTCCGGCAGATCGACCGGTTTGCCGTTTCCGGCCAGCGAAGCGAGGCGCTGGTCGATGCGAGCATACCGTTCGCAGGCGGTCGGCGCCGCGCGCTTGACGTAATGATTCGTGCAGGTGAGGAATGCCGTCGCAGCGTCGGCAGCCGACTTCTTTCTGCCGGCGCGATCGGGGAGGCGGACGGTCAGCCCCATGTTGTTCTTCAGGTCTCCGTCGTATTCGAATACGACGGCTGCTGCCTTGCCTCTGATCGATGGGAATGTGACGGGCACGTTGTTTCCGACGGCTGCGAGATGCGAAGCGAGCACCCCGCGGACATCTTCGAATGCTGTCGAGCCGCGGGCGGACTCAATGGCCAGCCGCAATGCGAGGCCGCGTGGTGTGAAGCCGAGCGGAGCGGTGGGCCGAGGGCCGGGGGCGTCGTGCATGCTGACGGTCACGCCGTCGGCATTCATTCCGGTGAGGCAGCCGATGAAGCCGGGCCAGGTGACGCTGACCCATCCGAGGGAGCCGTGTTGTTCTGAGATTTTGGCTTCGTTCGGCGCGTCATCGCAGTAGGCAATGATCAGATGTGTGCCGCGCAGGGTGCGCAGGCGATGCCAGTCGAGATTGCGGCCGCTGATCGTGCCGCCGTCGGCGGTCATCGCGCCCCACGCAGCGAAGGAAGAGCAGCACACGCGACCCAGTTCGGGGATGCAGTTGATGGCGACAAGGTCGTCGTATTCGATGAGCCGGTCAAACGCGGCAAGCCGGGCCTTGTCGCCGAGTCGCGTCTGAATGCCGGCGAGCATGCCGCGCAGCTCGTCGGCATAGCGCCGCGGAATGTTCATCGCGCGGAGGCGAGTACGTGAGGCCTGTTCGAAGTCTCGCAGCGCGTCCTCCTCGTGAAGGACTTCCTTCAGGTAGCCGTCGAAGAGTCGCAGGATGTCTTCGCCGAGGAGATAGCCGTGTGCGTAGCCGCGTTCGTGTGACGACCCCCACAGATGCAGGACGCGAACGCCGTCTATCTCGCTCAGGCGACCACAGATCGGGGCTTCGGCGCAGAGTACCGTGGTCGGATGGGAGGCGAAGACGACGGCCGCCAGCGAGATGACGCAGATGAATGTGTGCATGGACGGTCGGCGTCGTGTCATGGTGATCCTCGATGATGGGGCGCAGCCAAGATACTCCTTGATTCGTGCATGATACACGGTCGCGGGTGTTGCGTGCCAGACGACGGTACCGGTCGTATCTTCGCCAAGCCGTAAGCAACGGCAGGAATTGCATGCTCGATGTGATCGGCGCGCGGCGCATGCCGGCGTGCGCGGTGCATACTTCCATCGTCAGATTCGGAGCGCGCGGATTGTGCGCCGGCGGTGCGTCAGCGTGAGGCCGTGGCGGGCTTACGACCGGCGACCGGGGGCTTGCCCTTGGCCGGCGTACCCTTACCCACGACCGCTGCTTCGGCTTTTTTTACCCTGGTCTCCTCGGCGTCTTTGGCGGCTGCCGGTTTTGATTCCGCGGTTTTCTGTCCGTTGAGCAGGCCGTTGACTTCGAGGACCTTGCGGCGGATTTCGTCGCAGAGGTCGGGGTTGTCCTTGAGGAAGACCTTGGCGTTTTCCTTGCCCTGGCCGAGTTGGATATCGCCGTAGCGAAGCCACGCGCCCTGCTTCTCGATGAGCGTGTGCTTGACAGCGAGGTCAATCAGATCGCCTTCGCGGCTGATGCCGCTGTCGAACATGATGTCGAAGGTTGTCTCACGGAAGGGGGGGGCGACCTTGTTCTTGACCACGCGGGCCTTGACCTGGCTGCCGATGACGCGCTCGCCCTCCTTGATGGAGGCGATGCGGCGGACATCGATGCGCAGGGAGCTGTAGAACTTCAGGGCGCGGCCGCCGGGAGTGGTTTCCGGGTTGCCGAACATGACGCCGATCTTCTCGCGGATCTGGTTGATGAAGATGACGATGGTGCGGCTCTTGGCAATGGCGGCCGTGAGCTTGCGCATGCCCTGGCTCATAAGCCGGGCCTGAACGCCGACGGACGACTGTCCCATCTCTCCTTCGAGTTCGCTTTTGGGCGTAAGCGCGGCGACGGAGTCCACGACGATGACGTCGACCGCGTTGGATCGCACGAGCATGTCGGTGATCTCCAGGGCCTGTTCGCCGCAGTCGGGCTGGCTGACAAGCAGGGTCTCAGGGTTGACACCGCAGCGCTTCATCCAGGCGGGGTCGAGGGCGTGCTCGGCGTCGACAAACGCGGCGACGCCGTCGGCCCGCTGGGCGGAAGCCACGATGTTCAGGGCAAGGGTCGTCTTGCCGCTGGACTCGGGGCCGAAGATTTCGACGATGCGACCGCGCGGCACGCCGAAGCCGCCGAGGGCCAGGTCCAGCGAGAGGGCGCCGGTGCTGATACCATCCTTGGCCGCGGCGACCGAGCCATCCATCTGCATGATGGCACCTTTGCCGTAGGTCTTCTCGATCTGCTGAAGGGCCCGGTCGAGGGCCTGCTGTCGTTTGCCGTCGCTGGTGTTGGCTGACATCGATGGCATCTCCGCGTGGCGTAGGGTTCGCGATGATCGGTGCTCGAAAGGCCGTTCCCTTCGAATGCCCAGCGTATCATGCCATGTTATCGACGGGCTGACAAGCGTATTTTTAGGAAAATGTTAGGTATGTGGCTTGCGGTTGTAAGTCTTATCAATACAATGCGTTATACATTCGGCGGGCGAGTTGGCAGGGCCGCTCGGCTTGTTGCCGGAAACGCGGCGACGTATCTTGCCGCCGGCGTCGGAGGATTCGATCGAAGTCGGCGGTGTCGTTGGCGCGTCAGGGCGAAATGAACCACGGAAACATTTCATCGTTCCGCTCGTCCGCTCGCCGTGGACTGCATCAATCGCGTCTCTGGCGAGAGTGGTGCTTTCTTCGCGCCGCTTTCAAGCACCTGCGGATACGCATGCTGCTCATGGCGTCGATTCTCCTTGGCGGCGGACTCGCATTTCAATATCTGGAACCTGAGAAGGAACATTCGCTTCCCAAGGCGACGTACTACACCTGGTGCCTGGTCTTCGCGGAACCGCCGGAGGAATTTCCGGAGTCGAGATTTTTGCAGGCCCTGTTCTTCATTGTTCCCGTCCTGGGGCTGACGGTCATCATCGAGGGAATCGTTGACCTGGCCCTGATGATGGGCGATCGCCGCCGGTATGAAAGGAGCTGGTGCACCATGATGGCCGCATCGATGTCGCAGCACATCATCCTCGTCGGATTCGGCAAGCTGGGCTTCCGCACTTATCGCGTGCTGCATCAGCTCGGTGAACCGGTGGTGATCATCGAGCGCAACGCCGAAGGGCAATTCCTCGAAGAGGCGCGGCGGAACGGCGCACCGGTGCTGATCGGCGATGCCCGTCGCGAGGCGATCCTCAGTGATGCGAACATCGCCCGGGCCAAGAGCATCATCCTGGCGACGGATGACGACCTTGCGAATCTGGAGATCGCTCTGGATGCGCGGAAGCTCGTGCCGGGGATTCGCGTGGTGCTGCGGATGTTCGATCAGAACATGGCGGACAAGATCCGCGAGGGCTTCAACATGCACACGGCGATGAGCCAGTCGGCGATCAGCGCGCCGGCGTTTGCCGTCTCGGCGATCGAGTCATCCATCGTTGGCAGCTTCGTGCTCGATGACCAGTTGATCGTCATGCAGCGCTGGAAGGTGCGTTCCGGCGGTCTGCTGGCAGGTAAACGGGTCGGCCAGGCAATCTCCGATCACGGCATCTGCGTCATCGAGCATCGTGTGCGGGGCAAGGCCCAGGGGTGTTTGTTTCCCACGCCGGACACGATTCTCTCCGTCGGAGACGAGCTGCTCATCCAGGCGCCGTACCACGTGATTCAATCGCTACGATCCGATTCGCCAGCTCCACGGTCCAATTGAACGTCGCCAGTCGGCTTCAAATCTGTGCGCGGAGGACGAGGATCAGCGACTGTCCTTCGGCCGCACCGGCTGCGGCGGCGCCGATGGCGACGAACTCGCCAGGCGGCAGGGCCAGCTTCGTCGAGATTTCAAAGGAGCCGTTGCGGGAGGCCTTCTCGTCGGTGGTCGTGGCGGGTTGCCCCCAGGTGAACAGGCGGGCATCGACACGAATCTGCACGGGCGAGCCGGCGTCTGCACGGAGGATCGTGCCGCGAATGTCAGATTCGAGCACGTTCTGAATGAGACCTCGCACGCGATAGTCCTGCCCCTGGGTCGATGCGGTGCCGCAGCGGCCGAGCAGCTTCACGCGGCCGAAGCGAGACAGTTCCTTTGCCACGGGCTGGAGATCATCGGGAATCGGCGCTGCCGGATCGGACGCGTTCAAGTCCGCCAGGAAGACGGCGAACTCAAGCCGGACCGTTGGCATCGGCGTATCGAGCGTGCGCAGCAGGTCCTTGATGGAATTGACGTCTTCATCCGACTGGCTGACGACGACCAGACTGGACCGGCTCTCATCTGCATAGACCTCGGCAGTGCCGCGATCCGTGACCGGGGTCAGGTGCTCGAGCATCTCGGTAGCCGAACGATGCTGGATGGGAAAGATGTGCAGCGAGGTCTTCGTCTGTGATGCCCCCGCGACGTCGATCAGCTCGATCGCGCCGGCGATGGCAGCTGCCTGCTGATCGTCGCAGCGGCACAGGAGGGTGTTGGTGTGCGGCACGACGGACATGAAGACGTCGTGAATCAGTTCCCGGAAGTTGTTTCGCGCCTCGTATGCATCAATGTGCTTGAAGCGAAATGCGCGTATGCTGCGGGCCGTATCGCTTCGAGCGGCCGGCGTGCCGGTCTGTGGTTCCGCGGCGCTGCGGCCGGAACGCGTTGTGCCTGGCTCTGAGGGTGTCGTTTGAGCAAGCGGAATGGCAAGAAGCGTGAGTTGAAGGGCGACGGTGATAAGGTAATTCGTGAACATGGATCAAGTCTCCTTACGTGTAATTGTGGGTGATTTATCATTGCACGGTCCGGCCGGAGGATGTTGCACACTTCCCGTACAGCCAGACGATGTGCACGTTCGGGTTGTCGGTCTCGACGTTTACGGCCACGCACTGCGGCGCGTTGTCGATGCGGAACTGCTGCGAATCGACGCGTCGCAGCAGCAGGTCCCCCAGCGCGACGGCGGGCGAATCCGTCGGCATTGAGGGAATGCTCGGGCGCGTCTGGACTTCGACGAGGGTATCCTGCGGGAGGAGAGTCGTCGGGCGGCGCGCGGCGTAGTAGATCGTGCCGACCGCCAGCAGCAGACTGGCCGCGGCGGCGATCATGCGGCCGAGCCGGATCGGCGTGTGTTCTCGTCGAAGCCCGGATGAAGCTGGGTCGGCCATGCGGTCTGCGACCCGGCCCAGGGCGGTCAGGTCCATGGTGATTCGCAGATGGCGATCGAAGAGGCGACGGCAGTCCTCGCAGAAAGCGAGGTGATCTTTTACTTCACCGAGCGCGTCGGCATCGAGCCGGCCATCGAGCCAGTCGTCGAGTCGTACACGGATTTTTTCGCAGCCGATCATCATCCTGCCTGATTTACTCAAGTCATCTGTATCATTCGTTCGCTTCAAACCACTCGGCGAGTCTTCGCCGCGCCGCGTGCACGTGCGTGCGAACAGCGGCGACGGTGATTTCCATTGCTTCCGCGATCGCTTCGTACTCCATCTGCTCCATTGTTCGTAGCACCAGCGCCGTCCGTTGCTGTGGAGGCAGCGTTTCGATCGCCTTCCGCAGCCGTTCCAGTTGTTCGATCCGCTCTGCCGTTTGCAGGGGTGATTCGCCAGCGGGACGATCGACCCACGGGTCCAGCGGTTCGGGTCGACGCCTGCGCCGCCGGTTCAGACAAAGGTTCGCCGTCGTACGCAAGAGCCACGGCAGGGCGCGGGCATCATTGATGTCGATACGCTGCATCACGGCGAGCTTCATGGCTTCCTGGGCGATTTCCTCTGCGTCGTGCCGATTCCAGATCAGCTTGACGGCCAGGCCGACGAGTCGGCGGCAGAGCGCGTTGATCTCTGTGACGTTGCGGTTGATCCGGCCAGTGCCCGAATCGGCTTGGGTAATCGGTTTCATCGGGCCGTCGGGCATCGTTTCGGTCCGCGTCGCAACGTGTCATCAGAAGGGGTAATGTCGCCGCACGTGTCGGCGTTTAGTTGTACTCGAGATTTTTTTCTCGGTCGCCCGGAGTCGGACGTTCATCGTAGTAGAAAATCGATCATAAGGGGTGATAAATGCAAGGATTATGGTGCTTGCAGCCGTCTGCGGACGTTTTGAAATCGATTTTGCAGAGAGATTCGCCGGTATTGTAAACTTGTATCAGCGGCTGTACGCCGACAGCCGTCTGAATGGGGGATTTCAGGATGACAGGGCGCGGCAGGATGACATCAGGGGGGCGCTTTGCGCGCCGTGGTCGATGGCTGATAGTGCTCATGGCGGCGTGCCTGATCGGCGTTCTCCCGGTATTGCAGGCGCGGGGCGAAGCGCCGGACGATGCGACGGTTCATCGAGCCACCGTGAATGTGCCGGAACCGGCGACGCTCGTTTACGTGGGTGTCGCAGCGGCGGCACTCTTCCGCCGTCGGCGTCGAACTCGCTGGCGGTAATTCGATATCTACTCCACGGCGGGTCGCAGATAGTAGATTCCGCGTACGGGCTGCGCTTCCGCGGCGAGGTCGCGCGGATAGACAGGCATGTCAAGTTCTTCTGAAGCGACTTGCTGCGGCTTGTTCATCCGAAATGCCGCCACCTTCAAGGGTCTGCCGACGAGGGTGCGGAAGGTTTCCAGCAACTCTGTGCCGTCGATTTCGTTGATTGAGCGATAGCGCAATCGGTGGAAGTCACTTTCGCTGTACTTTGAATCCCAGTAGAAGATGGTGCCTTCGGGCATGGATGCCAGGAGGGCCACGCCCTTGTGGGCGCGGGGATGTTCTACCAGGTTGAAGTAGTAAGAAAACCACGGATTGGTCGCCAGGATCGGCGTATCCGGCGGCTGATGCTTTTCATGCCAGGTGACCACGCGGCTTACCAGGAGTTGATCCTCCTGCGGGCCAAGCGGTCGTACCAGGATGCACCACTGGACCGCGCAGGTGAGAACGAGCAGCCCCATCGCCGCAAATTGCATACGTCCGCTGCGATGAAGAACGATCATGGCTGCGCAGGAGGCAATCAGGACGACAGCGGCCACGCGCGTCGCCGTCAGGACGTCACGACCGACCTCGAATCGGCCTGCGTCAAAAGCATTTTCCATCGCCCACCAGACCAGCAGCCAGATCAGGGTGAATGCGAGCCAGCCACCGGCGCCGCGGCTTCTTTCTTCGGCTGCGCTGCGCAGATGGTTCCAACCGGCGAGGGCGCAGATCGCCAACAGCGGGGAGATGGTCACGAGAAATCTTCCGTAGCCGCCGCTGGCGAAGACGCCGATCGCTTTGACCAGTACATGCGTCATGAAAAATGCACTGGCCAGCACGGGAATCAACCATTCACCGCGCCGTATCAGCTTCGCAGCGCCGATGAACGCCAGGCCAAGGATTAGCGGCGTTACCGCGTATGCAGCGTCCGGCAGGTACGACAGCATTCCCGCTGCGGGATACTCGGTGGATCCGGTCGGGCGCAGGAACATCTCCGCGGGCCATCGCTGAAACACTGCAAAGAAGATGAGATTGTGGGCCACGGGCGCCCAGAATGTTGCGGCGGCCGCTGAGATACGCCCTTTCCACGAGGCCGTCGTGGGCGGTGTCGCTATCAGGGCAATCAGCCAGATCGGTACAAAGACTGCCGCCTCGTGTCGCGTTACCAGCGTCAGTGAGAAGATCAGCGACGCCGCGACGATCCGTCGCGAATAGAGCAGACAGAGGGCGGCTGTCAGATAAAGCGCGGCGAAGTTCTCCGTCAGCGTCGTGGTCGCAAGGACGACGTAAAGCGGTTGTGCATAGCAAAAGAGGACCGCAAGGCGCGGCCGTGCCACTCCGAGTTGTGCGGCGAGCCGCACAGCCGCCAACGCTGCCAGCAGTGAGATACATGCCGACAGTGCTCTAGCACCGTGCCAGGCCACGTCCACGTTGTTCATCCACGAAACGGCCGCCACCGTCACCGTAAACCCTGGTCGGCCCCAGATGTGCAACAGGTATTCCGGGTACCACCGCGACCATCGGGCGATCAGGAAGTGCGTCAGGTCGTCGTCGTGGTAGACGCCTTCAGACAGCAACCCGAGCACAAGCGTGAGCAGGAAGAACCCGCACGCCGTCATTATCAGCAGCCGTCGGTCTGGCGCGACCGGTCCCGTCACGTCAGCGCCTGGCCCCATTTGAGTTTCTGCACGAGGGTTTCCCAACCCTTTCGGCGAGGGTTTCGAATCAGTTGAAACGTATCGGCGGAGCGCGCGACGGTCAGGCGCGAACCGGCGGGAATGGGGCAGATATAGCGTCCGTCGAGGACCATGGCGGCGCCTTCGCTCGTGCGGCCGGCGGTGATGCCGATCGTGGTCATCGGGCCGACGACGACCGGGCGATGGGTGAGCGAATGGGGAGCAAGCGGTGTCATTATGATGGCTTCGACTTCGGGCTGCACGATCGGTCCTCCACAGGACATGTTGTGCGCCGTCGAGCCAGTGGGCGTGGCGAGAATCAGGCCGTCGCTGACGATCGTGGTGACGGGGTAGTCGTCGATCTCGATGTTGAGCGGGATCGTGCGAAAGGGTTCGGCGACGCGCACGACGCAATCGTTAAGAGCCACGCCGTCGTGCATCGTGCCGTCCGGATTCGAGAGCCGGACATCGAGCATCATTCGCCGGCTGACGAGTTCGTGATCGCTGATGATCTGTTCAAGGTGGGCCTCCAGTTCATCGACGCTGAAGTCGGCGAGGTAGCCGAGCTTGCCCATGTTGACGCCGACGATCGGCACCTGGCGATGCTTCATGGCCTGACCGACCGCGAGAATCGTTCCGTCGCCGCCGAGGGCAATAACCAGGTCTGGGCGAACCTGCTGGATCAGATCAAGTTGGCAGGAGAGATCGGATCCGGCGAGCAGCCCGAGCCCGTCGAGCCAACAGGCGATCCGATCGAAAGACTCCTGAACTCTGGGCTTGTTTGCGTTGCCGATGAGGAAGATTCTGCGTCGGTGCTTCGATGGGGTCATTCGGCAACCTCTGCTGGTGAAGATTCGGCGTCGGGTCATTATAAGGCCTGTCCTCGGCTGCGTGCCCGACGATCAGGGTGATCGACCCGTGTATCGCAGGCCGGCACGCCATGTCCGTAATTTATTGTAATATAATTGGTTATGTGATGAGATGTCTGGCCTGACATGGTGCCTGAATCCCATCCGCGGCTCGTCAGACACCTTGCAGGGAACAATAATTCGACGCTGCGGTACGGACCGGGGCGATTCGATTTCAGCCGGTAGTGGCTGAATCAGCGGGCTTGGTCCGTCGCGGCGCGCGCCGCAGGCAGGGTCTGTATCGCGCGTGGGTGAAGGCAACCGACGGCATCGGCCGGGCTGATGCAAGCGTCGGGTAGTCGTGGAGTTTGTGTGTCATGCCCAAGTTTCAATTTGAAGCGATGAACGCCGCCGGACAGGAGGTCAAGGACGAGGTCGACGCCGCCAATTCCGAAGAGGCCATCGCGAAAATTCGTCAGCAGGGTTACTTCCCGACGAAGGTTCGTCAGAAGGGCGGGACCAAGAAACCGGCCGCGCCCGGCGCGCAGAAGCGCCGCTCGGCCAATCTCGGCAAAGTATCGGTTAAGCAGTTGACGCAGTTTACCCGTCAGCTCTCGACGCTGATGGACGCCGGCCTGCCGATTCTTCGGTCGATCCGCATTCTCGAACAGCAGCAGAAGCCTGGTACGCTTCGCGTGGCGCTTCGGTACGTGGGTGAGGACGTCGAAGGCGGGGCCACGCTTTCTGAGGCAATGGCGCGGCATCCGAAGGTCTTTGACCGTTTGTACACGAACATGATCGCGGCCGGGGAGGCGGGCGGTGTGCTCGACGTGATTCTCCAGCGTCTGGCCGACTTCATGGAGAAGGCGCAGAAGCTCAAGCGCAAGGTCATCGGGGCGATGATCTACCCGGCCTGCGTCATCGGTTTCGCCTTTCTGATTGTGGCGGGCATCATGTATTTCGTGGTGCCCAAGTTCAAGACGATCTTCTCCGACTTCGATACGCAGCTGCCTGGTCTTACGGTGATGCTGCTCTCGATGTCCGACTGGATGGTGGGCAAGTCGTACGATGCCTCCGGGAAGGAGGTGGACATGCTCATTCCGGGCTGGGCGATCATCATCGTCAGTCCACTGGCCTTCATCACGGCGTACAAGGTGACGAGAAAATTCGAGGGCGGTCGTCTGTTTCTGGACATCGTCAAGCTGAAGATACCGATCCTGGGGACGATCCTCAGCAAGTCCGGCATTGCCCGATTCACGCGAACGCTGGGAACGCTGGTGGCGGCCGGTGTGCCGATTCTCGAAGCGCTGAACATCACCAAGGACACGGCCGGCAACGAGGTCTATTCCCGGGCGCTGGAGAAAGTGCACGATTCGATTCGGGAAGGCGAGAGCTTCGCCGTTCCGCTCAAGGCGACCAAGGTCGTGGACAACCTCGTCGTGAACATGATCGACGTCGGCGAAGAGACCGGCGATCTTGACAAGATGCTCATCAAGGTGGCCGACAACTACGACGACGAAGTTGAAACTCTCGTCGCCGGCCTGGTGAGTCTGCTCGAACCGATCATGGTCATCGTGCTCGGCGGCATCGTCGGTTTCATCGTCATCGCCCTCTTTCTGCCGATGGTGAGTCTGGTTAACTCGCTGACCGGCGGCGGTGCAGCAGGTGGTTGATGATCCGAGGTTCGTCGGGAGGATGTACGGCTGAGGGAGCGAGCAAGTAAGAAACGAGCCAGCAGGATGTGTCGAAAGCCAGCCATCAAGATGAATCGTGAACGCCGCGGCGGATGGAGCTTCGTCGAGGTGCTGGTCACGGTCACCATCCTGACGATCCTGATGGGGACGCTCGTTTTCTCCAGTCGCATCGTGAGTAACTCGCGAAAACGTGCGACGGCGCTGCAGCAGCTTCAGATGGTCTCGACGGCAATTGATCGCTATGCCGGCTTCTGGCCGGCGTGGCGGATCGGATCGGTGACGATCGCCGACAAGGGCTGGCCGGATTTTGCCCCCGGCCGCGTGTTTGCGATGTGCAGCAACGGTTACGGTCCTTATGAAACGATCATGAATTTTAATGATTACGTCATGTACGCCGGGCCGCAGTGGATCTCGGACGACATCCTGCGACTGGACACGAACACCACGCTGGCGTTTCAACTGCTCGCGTCGTCCGGCAAGGGGCCTTACCTGACCGATCGCCCCGGTGCCGGAATGGTAGAGGCAGCGAAGCTGGTGAGCGGGGCGACGCGAATTCTGTATCCCGGCTTCTGCAGCGGCGGCGGGTCGCGCCCGGCCGAGGTGATCGTCGATCCGTGGGGCACACCGTTGCGGTACTTCTGGGTTTACCGCGATGCCTCGCGGACTTCACACCGCGGCTACCTGCCGGTCGATTTCGCGCCCATCGCAGGCGACAACAGCCCGCTCGGCGTGCAGAACGCCGCGTTCGATCAGCCGGCCGAGCCGGCCGCGAAGCAGATCGCCGTCGGCTACGTGCTGGAATCCGCCGGACCGGACCGCAAGTTCGGCAATGTCTGGAAGATCAACCCGACCGCGCAGGAAATCGCCGACGCGGAGGACAACCTGGTGACTTCACCGTGAGCAGCAGCATGAACCCGGCACCGCGACATTTCGGAAACGCTCAGGCACTGCGAGAGTCGGCATCGCGCCGGGTCGTGCGTGTGCGCCGTTTGCCGCGGGGGTTCACGCTGGTCGAAACGCTGGCGGCCGTCGGAATCATTTCGCTTTTGGTGGGCATCAGCGCCTACGCCCTTAACCGGCTGCGCGATTCAAACATCCTCGCGCAGTCCCGCAACGCCGTGCTGACGTATGCCAAGATCGCACGGAGCTATGCCATCGCTCATCAGATCGAGACGATGATGGTGGTCAATCCGCGCAACGGTCGCTTTGAACTGTGGCACCTGAATCCGCCCTACGGCGGCGGGCCGTTCGATCCGCTTTCTTCGGGTACGTCGCCGCCGATGACCGATGGCTACGCCTTCGCTCCGGTGCTGGATTCCGGCGCGCGGCTTCCGCTCGATCGCAGCGGCCGGCCGTTGGCCGTGGTACACCCGATCGATTTCGCAGACAACGACCTGCGGCCGTTTCAGGTCGACAGCGATGCCAACTATGACAATCTGACGTGGGCCGCCTTCTGTTTCGACAAGAGCGGCAAGCTGGTCATCCGCACGCGGCGGATCGCGACGCGGACCTATACGCTACGCAACGGCGCGGAGCGGAATCTGAACGACCGAAATCGTCTGCTTGACGAATCGCCGGACTTGTCCGTGCGCTTGTTCGGGCCAATGGTTCAGGGCGGTGTCAACGGGGATACGCCGATCACCTCGACGGTGGGCTTTGTCATTTCCGAACGGCCGAAGTTCCGGCAGGTGCTCGGCCCGCAGCCGACCACGCTCGAACTGGTGAATAACTGGCTGATGCAGACGCGCCCCGGCGGCCGACATTCCGATGCCGCGAGCACCGTGATTCTGAATCGATTTTCGGGCAGTGAACTGGTGGGAGCATTCTGACATGCGGACGATGATTCACCATTTGAATACGCCGCATATACCGGGAGATGTCCGGTCAGAGCCGCTCCATCGGCGCGGCGGCTTCTCGCTGCTCGAAACGACCATCGCCGTCGGAATCCTCGGCATTGGGTTGATCATGGTCGCCGCGGTCTTTCCCGTCGCGCTCACGCAGCATCGCAACAGCACCGAGCAGTCGCTGGTCATCGAGGTCGTGTCGAAGGCCCACGCGATGCTAGCTGCAAAGATCAACCCGGCCGATCTGTGGGTTCACCCTGCCTATGTACCGGGCCCGCTGCCGGGCGGAACGCTCTCGCACCTGGATTCGCCCTGGTACCTGTTGCCGACGGTGAACCTTGCAATGGGCAACAACTGCTGGGATGCGATGGTGCAGGAGTCCGGTCCAAATCAGAACTTCTATGCCAACTGGATCAACGGCGCAGCGCCTTCGACGGGGAACGTTCCCACCCTGTTCGGTCTGGACATCCTGAGCGATCGTCTGGCGCCGTTTCGCCTGCTCAATACCGGCACGACGTGTCCGATGGCCATGCCCGGCGCGTTGCATGCGTCGGCATCGCCGTTCACCGATGACGAGCTGATGGAGGCACCGAATCGGCTGGTGTGGTACGGCTTCTATCGTCGCCGTGCGAGCGGGTCGTTTGAAGTTGCCATTGCGGTCTGCAAGCAGCGCCGCAACCTGCGGTTTGCCGAGCAGGATGTTTCCAGTGACGCAACTCCGTACACGCTCGCCTCGCGGCCGACGGTTTTCCGAGAAGATCGCCGACTTCCCGTGCCCTGGCGGGTGACGGTGGCCCGACCGGCGAATTCAATCACCGGTGTGTGTGCCCCGAACCAGATCAGCAATGCGATGTCACCGGGTAGTGCGTTGTCCGGCTCGATCGGTCTGGCGGCGCTGGCCCCCGTCGGCAGCAAGATGATGATTTCCGGCGCTGCCCAGTCGTTCGGCGTGCCGCTGCTACCCATGGCTTCGGGGCGAATTCTGACCGTCTCCGACATCGTGGATTCGCACACCGTGGAGGTGGTGGGCGAGTTGTCGGGTGTGCCCTGCTTTGATTTCGGCGTCAGCATGGGCGTGACGTTCGACGTATGGGTCTTCCCGCCGGCGATCGAAGGCGGGGCCGTGGGTCGCGAATCGCCGGTGCTCGACTGGAAGGTGCCGCTGTGATGACGCGCGAGGCCCATCGCATGCTTCCGCCACGCACACCGGCAGCGCCGGAGGTCTCGATACCGCGCCCGGGTTTCACGCTCATCGAACTGACGGTGTCGATGGGTGTTCTGCTGCTGGCGATCATTACGGTGGCGACGATTTTCAACATCAGTTCTGATGCCGCGGGTCGTACTGCGGCGCATGTGCAGCTACTGGAGGCCTCCGCGGCGGTTCATGGTGAGCTGAACGACAAGCTTTCGCACATCGTGCCGGGTCTGTTGATCATCGAAAGCCCGCCGCCGACGCTGGCCCGTGCCGAATCGCGCGAGGGTCCGCGTTACTTCAGGTTGCGGCATGATCGACTCGTCTTTCTGGCGTCGCACGGCGGCGAAGGCGCTTTTGAGTCGTTTACCGATCCGACGCGCGGCACGCCCGCCTTTCCCACGCGGGCTCCGGCGACCAGCACCGAGGCCCTGGTCTATTTCGGCCCGGGCATTCCGGTCGAAGGCAACGCGACCGTCAGCGGACGGGCGTTGCCCTTTGACGACGAGACGATCGGCCTGACGGCGTCGGAGTGGGTCTTCATGCACCGGGCGATCCTGCTGCTGACGGGCTTCTTTCCTGCCGAACATCCGGATTGGAATGCACCGTCCGGGCCGCCGACGATGAGCCAGGTTTTTGGGGCCGGCGGCATGCTCGACGGCGGCACGCTGGAGAACACTTACCCGAACTTCCACGAAGGGCGGATGGACGCGGTGATCTCCGATACGGCACCGGGCGGTATGGATGCCACATCGGCGGCACTAATCTCGCTTATCAACACGTTGACCGTTACGAATGCCGGTTTTCAAACGCTCTTTCACGGAGACGAGTCGACGGCCCGAGCCCGCGCCCTGTGGGAGCCGGGTCTGACCCCCGTGACGGCGAGCTACGCCAATCCTCTGCATGCCGACTTTTTCACGCGCTCCGGCTGGACGTTCATGCCGCGCCTGGCGGATTTCCGCATCGAATGGACGGACGGCGGCCGGGTTGATCCGCTCGGTCCGGACAACATCGCGGCGACCGGCGATGAGGATTTTCGAACGCGCTGGTTCGGTCTTGCACCGGCTCCGCTGAGCGTGGACGCGGCGAATGTTCCGAATCTGTCGAATCCCAACGGCCTGCGTTACCAAGCCCGGCTGCGCGGTCTGGCCGTCGCGCAGAATCCGAGCAATCCCAACCCGGACAATCCGGATAATGACCCGGCAGCGACGAACGCCTTCGCATCGCGGATCGAGTGGGCAGACGGCCGCGGCGCGACGCCACACGTACAGGCGCGCTATCGGGCCGTCTGGCGCGGCAATGACTACGAACAGTACCGTCCGCGGGCCCTGCGTTTTACCTACCGGATCTACGACGCCAACAAGCGGCTCCAGCAGCCGACGGCGCTCGATCTGAATGAGGACGGCATCTCGGACCCCGGAACACCGGCGATGCCCGCCGCGGAGCCCTACATTGTCAGCCGCCATGGTCAGGAGTTTTCCGTGGTTGTGGCCCTTCCCTGAGACCGTTTCGGCAGGGCCGTTCCGGGGGCACCCGTGGCTGAAGATTCCGCAAGGTGGGGTCGGCAGACTCCTGGTCAGGCCCTACGATGACGATGAGAACGATCTCACGGAGTACGGCTGTGAAGACCCCATCGGCAAACGGTAACCACCCTTTCAGGCCGTCTGTTCACCGGCGGGGCACGATTCTGGTCTTTGTGCTCGGCGTGCTCACCCTGCTGGCCCTGGTCGGCCTGGTGCTGATCACCCGAACGCACGGTGAATCCCGCCGTGTATCACTTGATACGGATGCGCAGTCTTCGCGGAGCATGGTCAACGGAGTGATTCGCGGGGTGCAGGAGACGCTGTGGCGCGACATCTGGGGGCCCGCGCCGGACCCGCTGCATCCCATGCCGCTCGACAGCAACAAGGATCGGATGGCGACGCCGCCGGCGATGCTCGAGAACAACGAGCCGTACGACGCCCCCGGCCCCGACGATCGCTGGCTGGCTTCGACGGTGCCGTATCACGTCGATTCGTGGCCGACCTACAACGGCGCGACTTTTCCGCCGGGCTATCCGCTCGTCGAGGAGGGTGTTCTGGTCTGGCATTATGTCTCTTACCTGGGCAGTGATCTGCTCACACCCGATACGCTCCAGCCCTTTGCATGGGCGACGAATTCTCGCTCCGAGGCGCCGATCCCGGTATCTTACTCGGCTTCGAATCTGGAAAATGTCCGTATTCTTCAGACGCCGCCGCCGGTGCTCTTTGCGACCGGCGCGCCGATGGTGCCCGGTTCGACGACGAACCTGACCATCGCCGAGGCGCGAGAGCGATGGTACGACCCGGCGCATCAGAGTCTGCTCACGGCCACGATGCCCGGCGTGACGCATCGCTTTCCATACTTCGACACGAATGCCGATGGGGTGATCGATCTGTACGATGCCGACGGTGACGGCGTGCCGGACTCGCCGATCAGCTTCATCATTCCCACGGACCAGAGCGACCCGAGCGCACCGCGACAGCTCTACGCGGTGATTCGCGTCGTGGACCACGGCAGTATGCTGAACGTGAACGTGGCTTCTGGTTCTGCACTGCCCTCGGGCAACGCGGTTTTCGACGAGTCGCTGGCCGGTCTGCAGCGCCGCGGCCATCGTCCGACGGAGTTGCTGCTGGACGAGGTCGTGCACCGACGCGACAGTTTTCTGAACGCGGGCAACCGTTCCGGCCGGATGGTCGGCTTCCGGAACAACGGGCAGTTTCCATCGGTCTGGCCGATGGCTTACGACGACAACATCGTGCGCAATCTTCTCGCCGGCGGAACACCGCCGGTCAGCGGGGCGCCGAACGTGCTGCTCTATGGGCTCGATGACGAGGCCTCGCTGCGGCACCGCGGTATTCTCGTGCCATACGCACGGCGACGGGAATACACGATGGCCGGTTATTCGACGCTCGATCGCGCCCTGCCGAACACACTGCAATGGACGCGGCAGGTCGATCCGACGAATGACTACGCCTACACCGGCGGCGATTCGCGCTGGACGCGCTTTAACGCTCAGTGGGGTTCGGGCAACGAGTACGAAGGGCGCGATCAGATTGCGAACCCGACCATCAAGGGCTGGCGGACACTGCTTCAGGAAGATGAGCCGTACGCGATCCGCCGACACATGCTGACGACGGTGAGCCACCAGGTCGACGCGCCACTGAGTCTGCACCACCTGCTGTACATGAGCGCGAACCCTGCGAGCTTCCCGTTCTCCAGCGCCGTGCGTCAGTCGGGCGAGAGCGAGCTGGAGTTCGTCCAGCGGAAGTTCCGCGAGCGCGGTATGGACTGGCCGATCCTCGGCGCACCGCGCTACGGTGCCGGAGCCACGCTGTCCGGCGCCCTGGCCGCCGTCACCGAGCCACTGCCTGACTGGGCGCGATTGACCCGAATCGATCTGAACATGGGCGACGTGGGCAATCCTGACGGTGCGAAGCAGGACTTCATCCGCTATGCCGCGGCGGCGATGTACGCCGCCCTCGAAGGCGTGACCAGCTACCAGGGCCAGACGGTTGACGCCAATACCGTCGAGGGCCGGTACAACCGTGAGTATTTCGCGTGGCAGTTCGCCGTGAACCTCGCAGACTATCGCGATTACGACGACGAGCCGACGATCATCCAGTGGCCGCCCAATTCCGGCCGGTTCATCTACGGTGTGGAGAAGCAGCCCTTCTTCACCGAGGCCTACGCGCATCTGACGGCCGGCGACCCCCGAGCGACGCCCAGCCCGGTCAGCCGGCCCGGCGATCAGTGGTTCTTCGCGGTGGAGCTCTTTGTACCTCCGCACTGGGAGATTCCGACGAATCGGCTTTTCATCCGCACGCGCTCACCGAGCAGCGCGTCGAGTCTGATGCTGCCGCTGTCGAGTTTCCTGAGCGTGCTGGGCAACTTCCCGCCGCCGCTCAACGGCGACGGAGATCGCGGCCGTTTCATCGTGCTGTGCGGGTCGACGCTGTACGCACCCTCGACCGTGACGCCCAACAGCTACTATCGCAATACGCAGTTCAGCATTCCGACCGACGGCACCGGCTACGTGGAGCTCGTCTATTCCGCCACCGGGATTCCCGGTGATGCCACGGAGCACGTGCTCGATGTCATCGGACCGCGCAGTGCCGGTCGTGCTCCGGCTGTCAACTTCGATGATTTCATCGCCAACACCGTCGGTGATGAGTGGGCACGCAACCCCGGCCCGCCGACGCTCAATCCCGGCGATACCAGGGAATTCTCCCTGCTGCGGAGCACCCGCGGCTGGCGCTTCACGACCGCGTGGCACATCTTCGCCAGCGGAACGCCCTCGACTGGCCCGCTGCCGGTCAGCCGTCCGCCGACCGGCGTGCGGCAGTCGCTGGGTCAGCCGAACAACACCAGCGAGACGCTCGATCGCTTCATTCCGGAATCTCCCTGGCCGTCGCGTCAGCTTGCCAACCCGGTCAATCCCGCGGCCGTCGGCACCGTACCGGATACGTTTGCTTCGACCGAGCCCTATCGTGATTTCGATTCCGTCGCCGACCTGAGCCGGCTCATGATCATCGGCGCCCTTCGCCGCTCATCCTCGGTGGATCCTCCGTATCTGCTCGATCGCGAAGCGCGGCTCATGATGCCGGGCTCGATACCGACGACCGAGGTTCTCGCGGAGTTCGTCGCTCGACACGATCCTGCCGGGTCGATCTTTGATCTGGCGGGCGATGCGCCGGATCGGATCATGGCGGGCCGGGTGGACTACCGCAGCGCCCAGACGGCGCGAGGACGACAGTGGTCGCATCGCCTTGCATCGTATTTCACACCGCGCAGCATGCTGTTTGACGGCGTAGACAACGACGGCAACGGCCTGGCCGATCTGAACGATCCGGCCGAGGCGTTTGCCGTGCTCTACCGCCGGCCTGGTTCGATCAACATCAATACGGCGCCGAAGAGCGTCCTGCGCAGCGTGCCGTTCATGACGCTGCTGCCGGATTCGACCGGCTTTGTCGCCCGCGGCTTCGGGAGCGGCAGCCCGGCCGATGATTTCTTCAATCCTGCCTTTACCGGCCGCTTCTGGGACTACGCTACCGCGATCATTGCACGACGCGAGCGGCGTACGGTGCCGCTGCGATTGTGGAACGTCGCCATGCAAGAGATGCAGACCGTAACGGCCGCGCGGCGCGCGACGGACCTGGGTCGGCCGACGGGGAGCGACAGCGGCCCGCTCCGCGACGTGCTCCAACTGGCCAATCTGCGACAGTTGACCGGGATCTCCGGATCGTCAAGCGATCCGCAGGCCAGTCTGTTCCGGATCGACCGATTCACCTACCAGCCGTCGAATACGGCGCTGGATCTTTACAGCCACCAGGCCATCGCGCCGGATCCGATCCTCGGCCCGCTCGATGTGTTCTCGCCGGATTTCTGGGCCCGCCGGCTGGATACCGACCAGGATGGCTCGTTCGATCCCAATCAGGACGTGTGGGTGTACGAGAACGCACTGCGGCGGCCGCTCTCGGCTGGTCCGTTCGACCGGTCCACCGGTGGCATGCGGGCCCGTGATGTGTTCCTCTCCCGATGGACGAATATGCTCTCGGTTCGATCCGACGTGTTCACCGTCTACATCGCCCTGCTCGACGACCACGGCAATTATGTCCGCCGCAGCCAGGTCACACTGGACCGCTCCGAATGTTTCCGCCGGGCACCGGTGGGGGGCGATGTCCGGAGCATGATCCTGCCGCGGATTCTGACCCGGGAGGACGGCAGCTACCGCGAGACCGCCCGCTGAACGGATGGCCGCCCCGGTGCAGTCAGGGGGAAACCGCTGCAGGAAGATGGCGCAATTGTCGAATCGGAAGACCTCTTGCGCGATTTCGGACCTGCCGGAGGTTGTCAGACACGTAGTTCGGTCCAAGAATAAGGATGAGGGCTCAAGACGATCGCCCGCCTTTACCCGCCCCGGTGCCGTGGAGTAAGATGGCATACAAGCGGCGGGGCCACGCGAATGCGCATTCCACGAAGGAGCCAGACCATGCTCAGGCGATATCATCGAACGGCATTTACCCTGATCGAGCTTCTGACCGTGATGGCCATCATCACGCTGCTCATCGGCATCCTCACGCCGGCGCTGGGCGCGGCGCGCGACCGCGCCCGGGCCACGGCAGTCCGTGCCCAGCTGAATGCCATGGAAGTGGGGCTGGAGGCCTTCAGCGGCGATGAGGATCGGTTCCCGCCGTCGAATGCTTACCTGTATGCCCGAGATATTAACAACCCTGTGGCCGGTGGACCCGGTACGGGCACGGCAACAGACTGGGAGGTGGTCAACGGTGCGAACATTCTTCAGGGTGCGCACCTGCTGGTCGATGCCCTCGTGGGCCGCGACTTTCTCGGGTATGATCCCAAGGCACCGGGTGCCGGCGCTCCAACGACCTACAATCGCTGGGATGCGATGAACGATCGCCGCAAGCCGTACATACCGGCCGACGGTGTGGACGTAACCTCGGTGAATCAACCGCCGGAGGACGGTTTCGGCACGGTTCCGAATCCGAGTGTCGGTGGAAACAGCCCGCAGCCGACGATCGATAACCTGGTCTGCCGCGTCTTCCGCGACAAGTTCGGCTGGCCGATTCTCTACTATCGAGCAAGTCCGACCGCCAATCAGAACACGCCGATCATCTCGGCAAACGACGTCACCCCGATGCCGACGGCCTTCTACGGCAACGGCGTCTACGACGGCGTGGACAATGAAGTTTTCACTAACTACGACACTGTTTCACCGCCGAACGCCGCTCACCGCGTCCGCGATCCAAACAACTATGTCCTTGCAACAACGCAGTACAACAACGAGAACCTGCCGCATAACTTTGCGGAGTTCATTCGTTCGTTCCGGGCCACGACCTACCAGACTGCGAACCCGAACCTGATCCAGTGGCCGCGGCCGGTGAAGGCCGACCGGTTCATCCTGTGGTCGGCCGGCAAGGACGGCATCTTCGGCAACCTCGACGACGTTGCCAACTTCCAGGTACTCTCGACCGAGCGCTGATCGCCCGGTTCGATTCGCAACTCGCTTCGATGCAAGCATCAAAAAGCCCGGGGCTTAAAACGCCTCGGGCTTTTTTGTTGTGCGATGACCAACCCCCGCGCGATCATATTATACGAGCCGCTCACCGTGAAACGCGGCACCCCAGGCTTCGACAAGATCTTCGTTGAGGCCAAGTCGACCGGACCATTGAAGCAGGTATGCAGTGTCCAGCGCTGCACGATTGGCAAGCAGAAGCGCCACAACATCGGCACGGTCCACGATTCGCCCGGCGAGAAGTTTGTGCAGGATCAGGTCTTCGCAAGCCAGAACGCGTATTTCAGTATCCAGTCCCGGCAGGCGCGTGGCCAGACATCGCGACAATGCGGTGCGATGGTAGGCCGATTCGACAATGATCAGATCAACCTGAATGTCGACGAGAATCGCGGACGGCTGGTAGAGGAACTGTATCAATCGAATATCGCCCAGCGTCTTCGTGGGCGGAGAATTCTTCGCGCGAAATCCAGCAGACTCCATCCGTTTGAGAACTTCGGGAATCTTTTCGAGCTCTGTGCCGACCAGCAAATCCACATCCTGTGTTGCACGAACGTGTTGCCATGCGGCCAGCGCGAGCCCACCCATGACCGCCATCGGCGCGTGAATGGGCTCAAGGGTTTGCCATGCGTGACGAAGTGTCTCGAGGACGACGTTACCCGACATGCTTGCCGTCCGAATCGCTGAAGCGACGGATCATTCCGTGGATCATTTTGTCGTGTTCGGCCATTTGACGCGCGTACCACTTTCGATAGGCGGTGGCCAGGTCGCCGTCCTGAACTGTATTCTGACTGAGACCAGTCAACAGGAACTGTTCACAGGCGTCCATCACGTCCAGCCAGCGCGCAATGCCCTCCTCGGGGTTCATCCGAGGTGTTCCGGCCGTGGTCGTGCCTTCGACTGACAGTCCGATATCGGGCATGTCATGCATCCTAACATAAAGAGTATAGAATGGTTCCGCATCGTGGGAGTTTTCCTCCTATGGAGTTACCCGATCGGCCGGTAATAGTAATCCCGCTTCTGCGGTCGCCAGCCGGCGTCGGTGATGAGCCGGCGGATCTCGGGCTCGTTGAGGCGATAGGTCGTCCCGGCGGCGCTGACGACGTTTTCCTCCATCATCACGCTGCCCATGTCGTTGGCTCCGTAGAAGAGGGCGAGTTGCCCGATCTTCGGCCCCATCGTCACCCAGCTCGATTGGATATTGGGAATGTTGTCGAGATAAAGCCGCGACAGGGCGAGCATCGTCAGATACTCATGCGCGTCGGCGAGAAGTAGATGCTTGCCGTCGTTGACAGGCCGATTTTGGATTTTGGATTTTGGATTTTGGATTCTTACCGTTTCGACCTTTCGATGTTTTGACGTTTCGACGTTCAGCTTCTTCATCCGCCCCAGCGGGGTGTTGTCCGGCTGAAAGGTCCAGCAGATATAGGCCCCGAAGCCGCCGCCGTTTCCGCGGGCGAGCGATTCATCCTGCAAGTCGCGCAGGAGCCGCAGGTGCTCAAATCGTTCGTCGATCGTCTCGATGTGGCCGAACATCATCGTGCAGCTCGTGACCATGCCCAGCTTGTGGGCTTCGCGCATCACGTCGAGCCATTCATGCGTCAGCGTCTTGCCGATGCCGATTTTCCGCCGTACGCGATCCGACAGAATCTCCCCGCCCCCGCCGGGGATCGTGTTCAAGCCGGCTTCCATGAGCCGCGCGATGACCTCGCGGATGGACATGCCGAAGATCTGATGAAACGCAAAAATCTCCGGCGGGCTGAAGGCGTGGATGTGAACCGTCGGGAAGTTTCGCCGGATGAAGCGCATCAGGTCGAGATACCAGTCGAACGACAGCCCCGCCGCACCTTCCGAAGGCACGAGCCCGCCCTGCATGAGCAGTTGCGTGCCGCCGATGGCGACGAGTTCCTCGATCTTGCGTCCGATCTCGTCATAGGTAAGCGTGTAGCCCGCGGGAAGATCGGTTCGCCCGGTGTTCATTCCCGGCGGGTCGGACTTGAAGTTGCAGAAGATGCACTTGGCGGTGCACCAGTTTGCGTAGTTGATGTTGCGATCGACGACGTAAGTGCGGTAGTCCTCGGGGTGCAGGCGCTGGGTCCGTTCGTAGGCCTGCCGGCCCAGCTCATGGATGGAACTGCTCAGGTAAAGCTCGCGCAGGTCGTCCGTGCTAATTCGCGCGGCAGAGGTCGGTGACAGGGCGGCGACGCTCATTCGAACAGTCCGTGGTTCTCTGCCATGAAGAAGAAGCGGTCCATCCCGGCGCGCATGGCCGGCGTCAGCTTGTACTTCATGATGTCGCACAGGTAGCGCTCGGCAGTTTCCACGGGCCAGCCGTGCGAAGCGGCCGACTCCCGGGCGATCCGCCGCGCTTCGCGCACGCCCTGATCGCGCGCGGCGGAGAGCATCCGTGCAATGTGCAGATGATTCTTTCCTTTTCGCCCGTACCATGCGGCGAAGACGAACGGCAGATTCGTCAGGTGTTTCCAGGCCGCGCCGAGGTCCACTTCAAAGCCGAAGCCGCGCGGCGCACTGCGCACGACCTTGTCGCCGATCAGGAGGATCGATTTCACATCCGGATCGGATCCCGGCGATTCGCCGACTTCGCCCGGACGCCAGGGGATGACCTCCAACCGGCGACCATAAAGCTCCAGCCAGATCAACCGTGCCAGCACGATCGAGGTGTGCGAATCGCCATCGACGAACAGCCGCTCCACCTGGTCCGGGGGACAGCGCGAAAAGACCCGCACGGTCATCGTCTCACCGTCGCTGGCGATACAGGCGTCGGACACGATCTCAAGGCGGTCCTGGTTTCGCCAGTAGTCGACCACCGGCAGAAGGGCGATGTCGCACTGTCCCGCATCGAGCAACTCGATCAGGCGGGAAGGGACTTCCGGTCGCACAGCGACGGTTTCGCCGACCGGCAGGTACTCCCGCAGCGGGCGGGCGTTGAGGAAGGAGACCACGCCGTAGGTCGTCAGGGCCGTGGTTGATGTCGCGGTTTGGTCGATCAGGGCAGGTGGGCTGGTCATTGGAGGTCAGCTTTCGATGGCAAGGTTCGCCGCGTCGGTTCGGACGTCCGACGGGCAGGGTCACGAATTATAGGGAAATCGCTCTCACCGCAAAGGGCGGTTGTGGGGCGGGTGAAAGTTTCACCGACATTGAAAAAAGGGGGGGCCGGTCAACGGCGGCTGCAACCTGCCGGCGGCATGGCCGTATCATGCGCGGTCGGACCGCCCCGGCCCGGCATCCTCGTACGTTCGAACCACGGACCCCTGTTCGCGAAAGGTATTCCATGACGCCTATGGAGAACGAGATTCAGCTTGCTGTCATCGAGATCGTGTTTCAGTTCGTGGGCATTTTCCTGAACGTCGGCCTTACGGTGTTTCAGACGCTCCTCACGGATGTTTTCGGCCATATCTTCAGCGCCATCTTCGGCGCGATACCGTCCGCATGAGCACTGTCGGCGCCACGGAACCACGACGCGTATCGATGCGTCGGTGATCATACCCTTGCTACGGCACGCCGGCATCCCGGCCATCGCGACGGTGCCCGTGTTCGTTGTAGAGACTCAGGTCCACGTCGAGCAGCCATTTCGTCGTCGTGACAATCTGACCCGTGTGAAAGGCGAAGTGTTCGACGACGTGGAGGATGGCCGCCGCGCCGCTGACCCGGTACCTCTGGATCTCGTAAATTTGCGTCAGCACGTCGTCGCCGGCGCTTTCCATCACCGCGCAGACCTCATGCACGGTCTGTTCCAGCCGGGCCAGCGCTTCATCCTTCGAGATGCCTCCCCGGGCATCGAACTCGGCCTGCCGATTGCGCGTGATCGGCCGACCGGCAACGCCGCCGATGATCCATTGTCGAAGATTGCCCGACAAGTGAAGCAGCAGGTTGGCGACGCTGTTACTGTTGTCATTGGGCCGGAACCAGACCTGTTCTTCGGAGAGAAGCGCAACGCAGCGGCGGATCTGTGCGAGGTGATCCCCGAGCTTACGCGAGGCGTAGGACACGAATTCGGCTGCCAGCTTGCTCTGCTGCATGGGCGACATCATACGCCTCGGCGGCGCCGGCGGCTATGATATGCACCATGCTGATACTCGTGGACGAAGCCATTCCATGCGGCGCTCGGCTCTTTGGTGAGTTGGGCGAGGTTCGTACCTTCGATGGTCGCCGGGTCGCGCCGATTGATCTCCGCGATGCTGATGCGTTGGTGGTGCGTTCAGTCACGCGCGTGGACGGCGCACTACTGGAAGGGTCGCGGATTCGCTTCGTCGGCTCGGCCACGAGCGGGTCGGATCATGTCGATAGCGCCTGGCTAGCTGCCAGAGGTATTCATTACGTTGCGGCCGAAGGGTGCAACAGCCGGGCCGTCGCGGAATACGTACTGGCCGCCATCCTGCATCTTTGCGAATTGCAGGAAATCGAGCCGCGCGAGCGAACACTGGGGGTGATCGGTGTCGGGCGGATCGGTGCGATGGTCCGTGACATGGCCGGTCGGCTTGGGCTGCGCGTGCTCGGTTGTGACCCGCCGCGCAGGGCGGCCGGAGCGGCGGAGCTGGTAGAGTTGGAGCAACTTCTCGCTGATAGTGACCTGGTCACGCTGCATGTACCGTTGACCGACGACGGCCAGTATGCAACCCGGGGCATGGTGAATGCTGCATGGTTGTCATCGCTTCGACCGGGCACGGCGGTCATCAACACCTCGCGCGGGCAGGTCGTGTGCGAGGCGGACCTGCTTGCGGCCATCGAGTCGGGGCATGTTTCACACGCGGTGATCGATGTCTGGCAGAATGAGCCACGGATCAACGCCGCGCTCGCTGATCGTGCGACGATTGCCACACCGCACATCGCCGGCTATACGCATGAATCCCGCCAACGTGCCGCTGCGATGATCCGCGACGCGCTTGACGCATGGATCCGACCGGCCTTACCGAGCGATGCCCGGAAAGTAACGCCCTCGGCGATCGAACCGATGAGCGAGGAATTCCCACTTCCGGTGATGATTTGCGGTCCTGAGTCGCTTGCGGACGGACTGCTTGCCGCCACGGGCCTGCTGGAGATCGATGATGAATTGCGTCGCGGGCTTGCTTCGAACGATCCAGCTGCGTTATTCGATTCACTTCGTGCGCGCTGTGCGACCCGGCGGGAGTTTTCGACGATTCAGATCGACGGGCAGGGGCTCGACGATTCGCTGCGTCGTCAGTTTGTCGAGCTTGGCTTTGAGGTGATCGACAGGTATTGGATGAATCCGCAGTTGTGATCGATCGTCGAGAAAGTCTGCCGCGATGCGATCGGCATTATCCCTCAGGATAGATCGAAGCCGCGCAGTGGATGGCGCCGAGTCGACGCTGAGTCTCACCGCAGAGGATGGGTACCACTTCGACCTCGCCGTCGAAAACCGACCGGATGGCCTTCGCCGCAGTTTCGTCCTGCTCTGCAAAGACACCGCCGTAGGCCGGCATGAGGTAGCGGCCGGGAACGTGAAATCCATTGACATAATTTAGTCCGCGCCGTTCATCGGACAGACTGGGAATGGCTGCGATCCTCCAGCCCTCGTTGCGCAGGGTCGCGTGCATCCGGTCGCGTTCTGTCTGTCGTCGTTGCAGGGACATAATGTAGGCGCGTGTGACGGGGTCCGATGGCAGATTGCCCTCACCCATGTTGCGCGCCGCCAGGATGTCCAGCGCCAGCATGAATCGTTCGAAGTTGGCGACGGCTGCATCGGTCTCGCCGCGTGAGAAAAGTTCCGCCACGCTTTCCGGGTAGGCGCCACCTTCGCCGAGTTTGAGCACCTGCGGAGCGATCATTTCGACTGCCTTCGCTTCTTCACCACGGGCCAATGCGGCTCTCACCTTCTCGGCGATTTGCGAATTCAGCTTGCCGCCGCGAGAGAGGCATTCTGTGCCGATGGAAACGATGCCGCGAGCAGCGGCACCTTCATCATTCACAAGAATGACGACCTGATTACGATGTCGCCGGGCACACAGCTCAACATCGATGTGAAACGAAACGGCCGGCAGGGCCAGACATCGCTCGATGCCGCACTCGACGGCGAGGGCGCCAAGCACCTGTTCGCGCGTCAGACCCAGGGCGGTATTTCGCATGATCTCCGCTTCACCCACCAGCAGGGTACGGCGACCGCTGGCATCTTCGATCACCAGTAGATTTCCACCTTGGAAGAGAAGCGGCGACTGCACGACACGAAGGCCGGCGGTGGAGAGAGCGACGAGCGTGAAGGTCTCATCCGGATCGAAGCGGGTCCGCTCCTCGCCGCGACTGGCGTAACGCGGGGCGAGGGTGACGATCTCACGCCGCCCGTCGGATGCGGCGACGACGGCGGGCTTGCCGTTGTCCTGCGCCCATTGCTCGGGCTTCCAGGGCGATGCAACGACGATGATCTCACCTTTGCGACCGCTCGCCCATGTCTCGGCAGCAGCGATCACTTCCGCCTGGGCTTCGTAGTTCGTGGAGATCATGACGCGCGCGCCGTCGAGGGCATCAACGAGCTGCCGCGCAACGTCGACCGAGCTGCCGTCGCCGGGTGCGCGCCAGTAGCTGCCTCGGGAAAGTTGCAGACGAACGAGCGATACCGGGCTGCGGCCGTCCTCGGCGGCCAGTCGAAGCCCCGGCACCGTCGGCTTCGGCAGAAAAGCCGCTTGCATCACTTCGGGGATGATCGATTCGGCGCTTCGGCCCTGGGCGAGCAGTGTGGTGATGTAATCGATGAGAGTGACGTCGGATGCGCTTCCCGGCGGGCGAAACCAATCGTACAGATCGACCGGCAGACCGACCGCGCGGAGCAGGAGCAGCTTGCGATGCCCCATCGCGGGGTGATTCTGCAGCTTGAGGATGTCCACGGCGCGCACCGTCGTCGGCAGCAGGCCGTCGCAGGCGAGTTGCGACATCACGAGGGCGGCGGCGGCACGAAACTCCGGCGGGCTGTGCGCGTCCGGCAACTCGTGCGGCCAGAAGACCTCCATGGTCAGCGGTGCGCGAAAGCCACGCACTACAGGGACGTCCGCGCGCAATACGGAGATCGCCGAGAGCAGTTCCGGGCGGGGCTGGTAGCGCACGACCTGTACGGTCGGGCTTGCCGTTTCGGTCGACTGCGCGATGGCGGCGACCGGCAGCAGCGTTGTAGAAAACACGCCCAGCAGGAATGTTTGTGATCGCTTCATCATGGTGCGGTCCTTCGCCGGAGCAGACGAAAGAGGAGAACGAAAATCATCAAAGCGGCGACGACGAGCAGATAGCCCAACGGTCGATCGGTCGAACCGTTTCGCTGTTCCGCCGTCGCATCCGGCTTCGATGTTTGTATCAATTGCGATGCATCGACCTGCGCGAGGACCGTACGGTATCGATCCGGATAGTCCATGCGGATGATCCGATCCGCTACGCGGCCCAGGAATTCGTCCGACGGGCAAAGCTCCTTCAATGTGACCTCGCCGATCGGTTGCGAGCGGAGCTGCTGCAGGACCGCGGTTCGGGGATCGACGGGGGCGGACGGAGAACGATTCTGCGCAGGGGCTTGTCCGCCAATGCTGAGAGTGACCAGAAGCAGGATCACCTTCAGGAGCCCAGAATGCGTTATGGGCGACGGATGCATGTGATCCATGGTCCCGATCGCCGATGCGGCGTCAAGTCGAAGGCATCGCCTGCGGGCCATCCGAGGCGATCCCGCGGGCGGATGCTTCGTGCGATTCCGTGAGAATTTCAAGGCGACAGGAGCAGGGGGCCGATCTTTAGTGGGCAGGACCGCGCGCGGCCCGTGCAGCCGCATCCTCGGAGTCCACTCGCCAGCCCCCTGCGGTGTTTCGGGAAATCTGCGGACATGCGAAGCTCGCGAGCTTATAATGTATAGAGATTCGTGTGAAACAGACGTCGGACTTTCCGCTCGCGTCATGCGTGCCATCATGACTCGTTCATCGCGAATCCTGTCGGGGGCGTCGATCGGCCTCGCGCTGATCTGCACAAGCTCCGCGATTGCGCAGATCGATCACCGTGTCAACCAGGGGAATGCTTCCGCTGCCGGTCGGCTGCTCGACAACAATCCGCAGGTCGGCTCTTCGGGCTTCAACATTACCCGCCCTGGGCTGAACGATCCCGGTGCACGGGCCAATGCGATCATCACGGGGAACGTCACCGGTCTGGCGGGGTTCAAGGGCTACTCACCGGTCGTGCAGAACAATCAGTTCCGCGGATCGCTGCCGTCGGCGGGTCTTTCGGGCTTTCAGGCGCGCAGCGTTGGATTGCGCGACGTGCTGAGCGGCAATACCTATGAATCGAATTTCTTCTACGGTCAGCCGGAGACCTTCTCCGACCTGGGGTTCATCCGGGCCGGGCTGAATCAACCGGGCTCGCCGACGGTGCAGAGCACGAATTTTATCCCGCCCAATCCTGCTACGATTGACTATAAGCCGTCCTCACTCTTGCAGGACTTGCGGCCCGCAGAGGATCGCCGCGTCAACGTGACCACGCCGAACGTGACGCCACGAACGCCCGCCTCGGAATACGGCATCAAGCTGACGCCGGCCGGCACCGGTCTAGACCGTCGGGACATCGCTCGAACGCTTGCTCCCTACCGAGACGCGATGGGCTCTTCGATCTTCGGCTCGCCGCCGCCGCCCAGCCGGCCGTCGGCGCTGAGTTCGACTTCCGTGCTGCCCTCGTCGTCGTTACCGCTCACCCCCGGCACGACCACTCCCGAGGAGGAAACCCTGTCGCGCGGCGGCCTGCTGAGCGAGGATCCCGCCCTTCGCAGAATTGATACTTCCGTGCCTCCTCCGGATCAATCGCCGCTGGCGACACCGGTCGGCGCTGCGGATGGGGCTGCTGTTCTAACCACGGATGGATCGCCTCTTATGCCCGTTGCAGAGGGCCTGGCCGCAGATCCCGGACAGCCGCCCGCAGCGCTGGGAGCCGATCGCTTCGCGGACCTTTACAGTGCCGTAGGTGCGGCACAGTCGATGGGTGTGACGCGCCTTGGGTTTGATGCCGTCTCGGTCCAGCCCGTATCGGCCGCTCCGGCGGATGCGATCGGGCAGACCCCTTCGGCCGCAGAGCTTCAGCGCGGCGGCCTGCTTCGAAAGCCGAGCGAAGGGTTCCTGGAACTTTCAACCGCGGCTCGCTGGGCAGCACAGACCTTGGAGCACCCGCTGACGACTTTTGCCGGCCGACACCAGAACCGCCTGAATGAATACATCCGCGCCGGTGAGATGGAACTGCAAGCCGGTCGATACTATGACGCGGCTCGCTACTTCGAACTTGCATCGACCATCGACCCGCTCAATCCGCTTCCATTGCTGGCGCGCGGCCACGCCCTTGCCGCGGCAGGCGACTATCGTTCGGCCGTTCGCTTGCTGATGCTCGGGATTGAGCGCTTCCCGCAGATTGCCGCATTTCGGATCGATCTGCCGGGGCTGGTCGGACGGCTCGATGTGTTTGACGTACGACGTGCCGATCTCGAATCCAAGCTTGAGAAGGTTGACAGTCCGGAACTGAGATTCCTGCTCGGTTATCTCGAGCTTTACTCCGGCCTTCCAGAAGAGGGGATGCGAAATCTCCGCCTCGCCGCCGAGGCCTCTGATCCGCAGAGCATCATCGGCATGTTTGCTGATCTGGTGACAGGGCAGCGAGAGCTACCGCCGCTCGCTCCCTGACGGTAGCCATTCAACGCTCACAACAGTCACAATCGCAACAGATTTCCTGAATTAACATTGAGTGTTAGTTTCGCGCAAAAAGAAAGCACCGAGCGCCTCAAGGGCAATCCCGGTGCTTTCCGGAGGGGAAAGAAGCCGAATCGTTCTAGCGGGCGAAAAGGGGCCCGCGATTATCTGAAGATCCTCCGAATGATGGCGTGCGGCCGAGGCCGCCAAGAGATTATACGCCGCTGGATTCCAACATCCACTTTATCGGTAATTTTCTCCAAACCCTACAATCGTTTAATACTGCCGGGGACTATAATGTCCAAAATCGTTCAGTCAACAATTTTCCGCGGAGAACCCCATAATTCTCGGGCCTTGGGAAACATTTTCCCTACTTCTTATACATGCCAGGCTGCTAATTTGTTCATTTCGGACTGATTCATGCAGCCAACGCGAGGATGCTGGAGCGTAAACTACTGTAAATGCTTGTGTTAGGGATTTATCCGAACTGGCTCGATTGGTGTGAATTCTGCATGCACGGAATTATTGTGACGGCTTGTCTGACTAACTGATCTTCGGAGGCGATGGATTTTCTCGTGCGAGAGCGCGCGATTTTCCCTAATAGAATCTCAGTCGTAGTCGTTGAGGTGATTGGTCGGATGGGGGCTGGCTATCCAGCTTCAGCCCATGTTGGGAAGCCCATTGCTCGACAGGGCGGCGAAGACAGGTTATCTAAGAGAGTTCGCCGCAGTGCCTGATCGCGGTTGCGTCGTTGGCGCTGCGAAGGACCTGACCCCGTAGCTCAGCTGGATAGAGCGCAGCCCTGCGAAGGCTGAGGTCGGACGTTCGAATCGTCTCGGGGTCGTTTTCGAGTTTTCAATTCCATTGGTGCGTCGCACCGTGCCTGGCGACTCGGGGATAGAATCAGCTCGTCTATGATCGCTTCGCTTTCTGCCACGTCGCTGGAGGACATCGCGGAGAAGGTCGAGGCCGGCGAGCGGCTGACCCACGCGGACGGCGTGCGCCTCTACTGTTCGCGCGATATCCACGAGATCGGCCGTCTGGCGAACATCGTACGCGAGCGGCAGCACGGCGATATTGCTTACTACAACGTCAACCGGCATATTAACTACACGAATTACTGTGTCCTGCGGTGCAAGTTCTGTTCGTTTTACCGACCATACGAGAAGGGCGATGCGCCTCCGCATCCGCGCGGCCTGGAAGTGGGGCACGACGGCGCGCTGAGTCTGCCGATGGCCGGCGACGCGCCGAAGCTGAACTCGTACGAGTACACCGTCGAGGAGATCGCGGAGCTGGCCCGTCAGGCCGCGGCCGCAGGAGCGACGGAGGTGCACATCGTGGGCGGGCTGCATCCGAAGTTGCCGTTTTCATACTATCTCGACATGTGTCGTGCCATTTGTGCGGCAGCACCGAAACTGCACATCAAGGCCTTTACCGCCATCGAGATCATCCATTTCACGCGGATTTCCCGCCCTCGGCTGAGCATTCGCGAGGTGCTGGAGCGGCTTCGAGACGCGGGGCTCGGCAGTCTGCCCGGCGGCGGGGCGGAGATTTTTGACGACCGCGTTCATGACGAGGCGTACCGCAACAAGGTGGGCGAGCAGGGATGGTTCGACGTCCATGGCACGGCCCACGAGATCGGCATGTACACCAATGCCACGATGCTCTACGGCCACATCGAGCGACCCGAGGAGCGGATCACGCACATGATCAAGCTGCGCGAGCACCAGGATGAATCGCTGGCTACGCGCAAGGCGGCGTTCAACTGTTTTATCCCGCTGTCGTTCATTCCCGAGGGCAGCGAACTGGGCGAATTGCCCGGGCCGACCGGGCTGACGGATCTCAAGACGCTGGCCATCAGTCGGCTGATGCTGGACAACATCCCGCACATCAAGGCCTTCTGGATTATGCAGTCGGCCAAGCTGGCCCAGGTGGCACTGAACTTCGGCTGCGATGACATGGACGGCACGGTGGTCTGGTATGACATCACCAAGCGTGAAGGTGGGGCGGGCAGTACGCATCAGGAGATGACCATCGAGCGGATGCAAGCGCTCATCCGTGAGGCGGGGCGCGTTCCGGTCGAGCGCGACACACTCTATCGGCGTGTGTTTCGACAGGGCGCCGATTGGCAGGTCGAATCATCCGCGGCGCCGCGGTGAGCGACTGCCGAGTGAGTGAGGCGCACCCGTGCGAAGCCGTCAGCGATCCACGTCGACATCCACGTCGACGTCCGTGTCATCGTCGTCGCCTGCCGGAGTATGGACATCGACCCGGGTGAAGGGGGCTCGGACTTTGACACGCGTGCCGTCTTTTTCGACCCTTCGCTCGTACTTGACGCAGCCGGTGACGGATGGGGCGGCCATTCCCAGCCCGAACGCCAGCAACCAGATCGTCAATGCTCTTCCGCGCATGGTACACTCCTTCTCTGCCAAGATTGTATGGCCCGGTGCGGCCGCGGTCGCGTGGGACCGTCCGGAGGCAACCGGCAGCCGCTGCGGCTGTTCGACATCGCGCAGCGTGTTATACTTTCATCGGTCGCGATGCTCCATTTTTCCGGTGGGATCATGGATCTTAACGAGCTTCTGCGTTTTGCCGTGGAGAGCAAGGCCTCCGATCTGCATTTGCAGGCGGGCTCGGTCCCGATGCTGCGCATCGAAGGCCAGTCGCGGTTTATCGAGTCCACGCCGCTGACCGACGCACAGACACGCGACTTTGTCCTGTCGATTCTACCTCCGCCTGTCCGGAACGACGCCGATCGGGCAATCCTTCACGGCATTGACTTTTCCTACCAGTCGCAGAATTCCATTCGCTTCCGCTGCAGCGCTTACAGCCAGTTCGGCCGCTACGGCATCGTCATGCGCGTCATCAAAGCGAGCATCCCGACGTTCGATGACCTGCTGCTTCCGGCGGTTATCCAGGAAGTGGCGCTTTCCCAGCGCGGGCTTACTCTGATCACTGGTACGACCGGCTGCGGAAAGAGTTCGACGCTGGCGGCGATGATCGACCTGATCAATCAAAAGTATCGCAACAAGATCATCACCATCGAGGACCCGATCGAGTTTGTTCATACGAACAAGAAGTCGATGATCTCGCAGCTCGAGGTGGGCACGGATACGCCATCGTTCGAGCAGGCGCTGCGGCAGGCGCTGCGGCAGGATCCGGATGTGATTCTCGTTGGCGAGCTGCGGGATGTTGAGACGCTGCGGATGGCCCTTCGCGCCGCCGATACCGGTCACCAGGTCTTCTCGACGCTGCACTGTCAGAATGCCGCCCAGGCCATTGAGCGGATCATCGCGATGTTCCCCCACAATGAGCACGACATTCTGCTCTCGCAACTATCGGGTTCGATCGAATCCATCATCTCTCAGCGGCTGGTGGCGACGACCGCCGGCAAGCGTCGTCCGGCGGTGGAGGTGCTTCGCGGCACGCCGGTGGCGGAGAAGTTCATCCGTGAGAAGCGGCTGGGCGAACTGCTGACGTACATCGAATCGGGCGAGTCCGGGATGCAGAGCTTCGACCAGCACCTGCTGCGAATGTACAACGAGAAGTCGATCAGCGGCACCGAGGCGCTTCGCTGGGCATCAAACCCCGAGGCCCTGGCCATGGCCTTCCGAGGTATCCGCCGCATCGGCGGTTCTCCGTCGAACTAGATCATCGCTTGAGGAATCGCTTCATTGCGTCGAGCGTGCGTGGGCTGATGTGGTGCTCGATGCCTTCGGCGTCGATCTCCGCATCGTTTCGCGGTACGCCCAGTGCAATCAGGAAATCCAGTACGAGGCGGTGGCGCTCCCGTGCCCGTCGAGCCAGCAGCCGGCCCTTGTCGGTAAGAAAGATTGATCGGTAGGGGGCGGAGGTGACGAGGCCTTCGTTCTGCAGACGGGCGATGCTCTTGGTGACGGTCACATGGGTGACGCCCAGATGGCGGGCAATATCAACGGCGCGGGCCTCACCGCATTTCTGGATCAGATCATCAATCAGCTCAACGTAGTCCTCGGCCAGTTCCTGGGCGTGGTCCATCCGGGTGCGACGATGGCCATGGGCGGCGGTTTCCGTGGCTACGGCTCGGCGGGGGTTTTTTCTTCGGGTGCGAACGGGCATCCGGTATCTCCTGGAAGTGATCATTATGCGGGCGGGGCCGATGTTTTACAAGCCCATTACAACTTGACGCCTCGGTTGCTAAAATATAGCATATACTACAATTTGTTGCTGGAACTTGACCGCGCTCCCATCGGCCGCTATCCTCTTCCTCAGGCGGGGCCACGGAGTATTCAGTATGCATATTGGAACCTGTCTTCAGATGGCGTTGTCGATAGTCGTCCTCGTCACCGCTGCGCCGGCCGACGAAAGCAAGTCGCCTCCGCGTCGCGCGCCCTATCGGATTGTCTGCACCGTGGGCATGGTGACCGACATCGTCCATCGAATCGCCGGCGATCGGGCGCGGGTCGAGGGCCTCATCGGCGAAGGGGTCGATCCGCATCTCTACCAGGCCACGCGATCGGATATCGCATCACTGCTGGCGGCCGATGTGGTTTTTTACAACGGCCTGATGCTTGAAGGGAAGATGGCAGACGCGCTGATCAAAGTGGCGCGAAAGCGGCCGGTCTACGCCGTGACCGAGCTGATCGACGAATCGCTCCTGCTGGAGCCGCCCGAGTTCGAGGGGCATTCTGACCCTCATGTGTGGATGGACGTTTCGCTGTGGAAGCGCTGCGCCGCGATGGTCGCCCGGACGCTTGGGGAGTTCGACCCAGGCAGCGTCGAACGCTATCAGGGCAATCTGCGGACACTGGCCGAGGAGCTGGACCGCCTGCACGAATACGCTAGGCGTACCATCGCCACGATCCCTCGCGCGCATCGCGTTCTTGTGACGGCGCACGATGCCTTCAACTACTTTGGCCGGGCCTACGATATTGAGGTGATTGGCATACAAGGGATCAGCACCGAATCGGAAGCGGGGATCGCCGATATCAATCGCATCGTGGCGACGCTGGTCGATCGGAAGGTACGTGCCGTGTTCGTGGAGTCGAGCGTGTCGGATAAAAACGTCAAGGCCCTGCTCGAAGGGGCGGCTTCGCGCGGCCACCAGGTGCGCATCGGAGGCACGCTTTACTCGGATGCCATGGGCAAGGCCGGGACCTATGAAGGCACCTATGTCGGGATGATCGACCACAACGTGACCACGATTGCCAGGGCCCTTGGCGGGGAGGCGCCGGCCCGCGGGATGCAGGGCAAGCTTTCGGAATGAGGCGAGCGGCTGTGGCGAATGTGGTTGGGTATGAAACGTGAGACGGCAAGCGGGAATAGCGGTGACAATCTGACCATCGATGGACGCGCATTCAAGCATGAATACCAAAGCATTCGAGAAGACGGATGCATGAATGAGCACGTATGAGCAACATATTCGCAAGCAGGCATCAGAACGGCGGCGACGATCATGATCCCGCCTGTCCGGTCTCGATTCATGACATGACGGTTGCGTATCACCGACGGCCGGTGCTGTGGGATATCGATTATGCCGCGCCCCAGGGAAAGTTGATCGGAATCGTCGGTCCAAACGGTGCCGGCAAGAGCACCCTCATCAAGGCCTGTATGGGCCTGCTTCCGTTGGCGTCGGGGAGTGTTCGCTTCTACGGCAAGCCCTATCGAGCGCAGCGGCAGATCGTCGGTTATGTGCCGCAGCGCGAGAGCGTGGACTGGGATTTTCCCGCCAGCGCACTCGATGTGGTCACGATGGGTCGCTACGGGCGTTTGCCGTGGTGCATCCCGCCACGGCGACGGGATAAGAACGCGGCCCTGGCAGCACTCGAGCAGGTGGGCATGGCGGAATTTTCGCACCGGCAGATCAGCAGACTTTCCGGCGGGCAGCAGCAGCGCGTGTTTCTCGCACGGGCGTTGGCCCAAGATGCGTTGATCTACTTCATGGATGAGCCCTTTGCAGGGGTTGACGCGTCTACGGAGGCGGCGATTGTCACGCTGCTGCGCGCGCTGAAGGCCCGGGGCCGCACTGTGCTGATTGTTCATCATGACATCCAGACGGTGCGAGAATACTTCGACGAGGTCATGCTCCTGAACATGCGGATCATCGCCGCAGGACCAGTTGAGGAGGTCTTCACGCAGGAGAACCTGCAGAAGACCTACGGCGGCCGGCTGACTCTGCTCGACAAGGCGGCCCAAGCGATGGCCCGGATCGGCAGGCACTGATGTACTCGCTCCGAACAGCTCGGTCGCTGCTGGCACTTGCGGTTATGCTGTTGGTAAGTGTCCCGGCAGCATCGCCGGCTTGGGCATCGGGCGAACCATCGCGATCGCGTTCCATCACCGACACGTCGCTGCAATGGCCGAGCGGCGAGACGCTGGCGCGTGTGCTGCTGTTTCGCGATTACAACACCCGCGTGGTGGTGATCGGCACGACGTTGCTTGGCGCCGCTGCCGGGGTCATCGGCACCTTTGCGTATCTACGTAAGCGGGCCCTCATGGGCGACGCCCTGAGTCACGCAACGCTACCAGGCATTGCCATCGCGTTCATCCTGCTGGGGGCCAAGAGTCTTCCGCTGCTGCTGGTCGGCGCGACGATCACCGGCGTGCTCGGCGTTTTCGCGGTGATCGGCCTGCGAACGATTCCGCGCATTCGCGAAGACGCCGCGATCGGGATCGTGCTGAGCGTGTTTTTCGGCGTCGGCATGGTCCTTCTTGGAGTCATCCAGCAGATGCGAACGGGACAGGAGGCGGGGCTTTCCGGCTTTATCTATGGGAAAGCTGCTGCCATGCTCGCCGCGGATGCCTGGCTGATCGGGGTCGCAGCCATCGTGGTGGTCGCCGGATGCGGGCTGCTGTTCAAGGAGTTTCGCGCAGTTTGTTTTGATCCGCAGTTCGCCTCGTCCATCGGGGTTCGGGTTCACCTGGTGGATTTCATCATGATGGCGCTGGTCGTCCTCACGACGGTTGTCGGACTGCAGGCCGTCGGGCTGATTCTGATCGTCGCCCTGTTGATCATCCCTGCGGCGGCGGCGCGTTTCTGGACTGACGACTTACGAATGATGACGATCCTATCAGCTGTTTTCGGGGCGTTGTCGGGATACTTCGGCTCGACGTTCAGCGCCCTGCTTCCGCGTTTGCCGACTGGGGCGGTGATCGTACTTTGCGCGGGCGGTGTCTTCGGTATGAGCATGCTGCTGGCGCCGAAGCGCGGGCTGCTGGCCGCCAGTTATCGACACTGGGCACTCCGACGGAACACGGCCTACCAGCATCTGCTACGGGCACTGGCTGAGTTGGAAGAACAGTTCGGCGAGGGGGCGGAAATACCGTCTGCACGGTTGGCCGGCGCGCGGCGCTGGTCGCCGCTGCACATGCGGAGCTGCCTGGCGGCGGCCCGGCGGCGCGGGGCCATCGAACGCCGGGAGCAAGATGTCATCACTTTGACACCATCAGGGCGCGCGCAGGCCCGGCGGATGCTCCGGAATCACCGGCTCTGGGAGTTGTACCTGATTCGTCATGCCGATATCGCGCCGTCGCACGTGGACCGTGACGCCGATGACGTGGAGCACGTGCTGTCCGAGGGGATCGTGCGCGAACTCGAAGACGAACTGACCGACATCACCGGCGTGCCGCCCTCGCCGCATGGGAGCCGCAGCGCATCATGACGGGCTGGCAGTGGGACATCGACGGCTGGATCGTGCTGGCGGGGATTCTCAGCGCCGTCTCCTGCGCCCTGCTGGGGAACTATCTCGTGCTTCGCCGGATGAGTCTCATGGGCGATGCGATTTCGCACGCCGTGCTGCCGGGTCTGGCGATCGCGTTTCTCATTTCGCACAGTCGCTCGTCGGTTCCGATGTTCGTCGGTGCGGTATCGGCCGGCCTGCTGACGGCCGTGCTCTCCCAGACGGTGCATCGCTACGGCAAGGTGGAGCACGGCGCCGCGATGGGCGTCGTCTTCAGCGTGCTCTTTGCGCTCGGGCTGATACTGATTCGACAGGCGGCGGACCACGTCGATCTGGACCCGGGCTGCGTACTCTACGGAAACATCAATCAGATCCCGCTGGATGCCATCGGAAGCGCACTGCCGCCGCCGATCCTCAACCTGGGCATCGTTCTACTGGTGAATGTGGCCTTTATTGCACTGTTCTACAAGGAGATGAAAATCTCCACGTTTGATCCTCAGCTTGCGACCACGGTTGGTATCCCTGCCGACCTGATGCACTACGCGCTGATGGTCCTTGTCTCTGTCACGACGGTGGCGAATTTCGAATCCGTCGGGTCCATCCTGGTGATCGCCATGCTGATCGTCCCCGGTGTAACGGCGCACCTGCTGACCGACCGGCTCGGGGCCATGATCGCAGTCTCGATCATCGTGGCGGTCTTCTCAGCGGTCGTCGGACACGTGTTTGCAGCGTTCGGCCCCGCATGGATCGGCCTGCCGGGTTCGACGCACACCTCGGCGATGATGGCGGTCGTAGCCGGCGGGCTGCTTCTGATCGCGGTGCTGCTGGCGCCGCGCCACGGGGTCATCAGTCGGGCCTGGCATCGACTGATACTGAGCTTGAACATCATTCGCGACGATGTGCTCTCGCTGCTTCTGCGCTGGCAGGAGGTTCGACCGGAGGGGGGACGGCCGATTCGCCAAGCGGAGGTGCTGGCGGCCATCGGCGATTCACCGCTGACCAGATGGTCACTGCGTACACTGGTCCGAAGTGGTTATGTGATGTTGGATCGGACGGGACGCGGTGATGACGCAGACGGGATGAAATTGACCGCATCGGGATTGAGCCGCGCGACCGGCCTGATTCGCTCTCATCGGCTTTGGGAAGCGTACATCGACAAGCACTTCAAGCTGCCCACTTCACATCTGCATTTGTCGGCGGAGCGCGTCGAGCACTACATCACGTCGGAGATGCGCGACGAGATGTCGGCTGATCTGACCTCGCCGCAGCACGATCCGCATGGCCGCGCGATTCCGCCGGAACAAGGCGAGGGTTGATCGTCGCTGAATCGATTGCCGTCCGTACAGGACTTCGCGCGGTATGGGCGAGGTCTTATGATGCCGCGCGTGCGGAGTTAGCTCTCACGGTGCAAGATCGGAGTCGGCAGCCCTTGTCACAGTTGAGTCAATCACTCGAAACCTTTTTAAGTGAACTTTCTTCCCGTGCGGCGACGCCCGGCGGCGGCAGCGCGGCGGCGCTCGTCGGCGCGACCGCGGCAGCCCTGTGTGCGATGGTGGGACGGCTGAACGACAAGAAGGACGGCACCCCCGGAGCGCTTCACGAGATCATCGAGCCGGCCGACGAATTGCGTGCCCGACTGTGCGCCCTTGTGGATGAAGACATCGCAGCGTTCAACGAGCTGGCGGCCTCGTGGAAACTTTCCGAAGAGGATGCGGACCAGCGAGAACGGAAGCAGGCCGCGGTGTTGCGGGCGACGCAATCACCACTGACGATCATGGAAAAGGCCGTCGAAGTCATGGAGCTGTCGCTCCAGGGGCTGGAGCGATCGAAGAAGAATTGTCTGTCAGATGCCGGGTGTGCGGCACTCTGCGCCCATGCCGCGCTGGACGCTGCTCGGCTCAATGTCCTGATCAATCTGCCGGGTCTTCACGACCCTGAACTTCGCGCGGGGCTACGGCGAAAGGTCGATACCCTGGTCACGGATGCCCGCCGGATTCGCGCAGCGGTCGATGCCGCGCTCGATGCGAACTACGGCTGAGCGACGACGCACCCGTCGATCACTTCGCCGGGAGCGCACCGAGCGTGATGTGTCCCGGCGTGATGGGCGTTTCGTCCTGATAGAAGCGGATCGATCTGCCGTACTGGGTTTCGAAGAGGGTGTAGGCCTCGTCGTCGGTGCCGCCGTCGGTGCAGGGGCTTCCGATCTGCGGGTTGAGGACGGCGAAGGGTGCGTTCTCAAACAGCGGCAGTTGATCGACATTGCCGCTGCCGAATTGCGGATAGACCGCCTGCATGGCCGCCGAGCTGGTGTATCCGATCAGACTGCCGTTGGAGTTGACAATTCCCAGTCGAATCGAGCCGACGCTTTCCCAGTGCAGGTTGTGGTCGATTTCGGTATAGGGGATCGCCGCATGCGGGCGGATCATCAGGTGGAGACCGTGCTGGCCGGTGTCGTTGAAGTAGCGCTCCGACAGGTCCGCGATGACGTTGTTGCGAATCACCACGCCGGACAGGTCCAGGTAGGGGTTGGACGTCAGACCTGACCAGATGCCGTGTTCGCAGTTGTAGATGGTGTTCCCGATGATGCGGGCCTGTGAGAGCTGTGGCTTGGAGATGCCGATGCCGCGCTGATCGGGGTTTCCGCGGATGGCTCGGATATCGTAGATCACGTTTCCAATCATGTAGGAGCGTGACTGGAAGCCCGGCTCAGGCACGCCGGAGCTGGCGTGGAAGATACCGCGTTCGGCGTCGTAGATTTCGTTGAAGATAACCCAGATGTCGTCGCAGGACTGCCAGGTGAGATTGGTATCGGTGCTCTGGATGAGCACGGCATCGCCGTTGGAGGCATCCGACTGGCGGACGGTATGCACGATGTTCTGACTGAAGACGCTGTGTCGGGCCAGCTTGTAGTCGATTCCATTCTCTTTGAGGTTGTGCATGTAGTTGCGGCCGAAGTGGATGTAGTGCGGCGGCACCTGGTTGGAGAGACCCTTGTTGCGGGATACGGCCGTTGCATCGCCGCGGATGTGGTGCAGGTGGCAGTCGAGCACCCAGCCGTAGCGGGTGTTTGCGTGGAAGGTCACGCCGCCGTAGTCCTGCGTGCCTGCGTAGTCATTCCATTGGGCGAAGTTGCGCACCTCGACATCGTAGACCACGACGTGCTCAATCAGGTCGGTGCTGGTGTTGGCCAGTTCCGAAGTACGATCGACCAAGGCGCTGATGGCTGCCATGCCGGAAGTGTTTCGAGTCGGTTGATCTCGGAACAGGCAGTGCCGGATGGCAACATGGTGGTACGTGCGCAGATTCGGATTGATCGTTTCGCTGATGCGAATCCAAGTCGTGCCGGTGTTGCTCAATCCTGAGTTGTTCTCGCTGCAATCGAAGTCGACGTTTTCCAGAACGATGTAGTCGCCTTCGATCCAGATCGGCCGGCGGAAGACCGGCTTGGCCAGCGGACTGCTGCCGCGCACGAAGATGGGCTTTTGCGCGGTGCCGTCGCCACGGATCGTATGGCGATGCGTCGCATTGAAGCCGACGCCGTGCAGTTCCACGACGCTGCCGGCCGGCAGGTTGGCGGGAAGCGTACGTCGCGGGTTCGCTGCCGTACCGAAGGGGTTGTTGGTATCGTTGCCTGTATTGAAGTTGATGTAGTGCGTGTAGGGGCCGTTTCCGGCATTGCGATAGAGTTCCGGGCCGTTGCCGAAATCGAACATTTCCCCGACGTACATCATGTGCGTTTCGGCGATGCCGAACTCCGGCTCGGGGACGCCGATCGGCAGAACGAAGTCGGGCTCGACGTGCAGGTCAATACGACGTCGCAGTGCATAGCCGCCGCCGGTGGCCGTGTATTCAAAGGAGTCGACGCCGGTAAAGCTGGCATTCGGGACGTAAGCGAGGTTCGGGGCCGTTCCAAGCAGTACGCCGTTGGTGGGTTGCTCGACGACGGCAAAGGCCATGCTGTCGTATTCCACACCGGGAACGTATCCCTGCAAACCGACATACTTCTGCCGGTTGGTCATGACGTAGTGCTTTTGCGCCGGGAGGTTTACTTCGATTGGAGGTGGCGGCGGCGGCGGTGGTGGTGGTGGCGGAGGAGGAGTGGCGCCGGGATCGTTGCCAGTGTTGTTGCCGGAGTTGGCGTTGCCGTTGCCTTGTCCGAGTCCCAACGGACCGAGAAGCGGGTTGTTGGTACCGCCGCTGCTTCCTCCACCATCCGGACCTGTCTCGCCCTGGCATCCGGCGAATGCAAGTGTCAGTGCCAGTGCAGCAGCGCAGCGCAAGAATCGTTTAACGGCCGGCCTGTCCATCTGTTGCTTCTCGGTTTGGCGGTGGCGAAAGGAAGAGGCGGCTCCGGCGTATGGCCTTCCTCGATCGTCCATTAAGCATCCGTTATTTGTAGCGGATAGGCAAATCAGGTTGTTAATTTCGTGTAAGAGTTTATGGAAAAGAGGGTTAAGTTTGGTAAGATAGGGGCACTTCCGGGCCGTCGAGGATGTCCCGGACGTGGCGGATACGATTTATATCTGACGTGCGATGGCGCTACGGATCAAGTGTTCCTGCGGCAAAGTTATTCTGATCTCGTCGAAGCTGGCGGGAATAAAGCTCGCCTGCGCCGCATGCGGTAAGCACTTCAGTATCCCGAAAGAGCGATTCGAAGCGGTCCCTCCGCCAGCTGCGCCGCCGGGTCCCAAAGCCGCACGAGCGCAGGAGCATCCGATTTCATCGCCAACTACCGGTGCTGTACCTTCCAAAGCGTCGCCGATTTCCGCCGCATTCGAGGACGACTCAGCTACGGTGCCCACGGCTTTAAAGTCGCCAATGAAGAAGCTCGACGAAGAGTCCGTCGAGTTTGATCTGGATTCCGAGATTGCCGACCTTTCCGGCTCGCTGGTCGACGACCTTCCCGCTCGACCGGATGATGAACTTAAACTGGCGGACGAAGAGCCGCCGAAGCTGGAGCTTGATCCCGTACAGACCTTTTCGCCCCAGTCGGCGGCGGAAGGCGAATCCACCGAGACCGGCGCGGTCGAGCTTTCCTATGCACGGGATGGCTCACTTCGACCCTCTACCTCGCGCGGCTCCAGTCGGGATGTGATCCAGTCGCCGACGCGTACTTTCTGGGCCGATGCATTTCATAGTTTCGTTTATCCCTTCGCCAACGTGAACAACTGTGTCACGTTTGCCGTCATCTGCCTCGTGTCGCTGGTGCGCATTCCGCTGAACTATGCGGGCATCCTCGGGCTGATGGGGATTCTGTTCATCTACGGCTGGTTTTGCTCGCTCTATCTGTCCATCGTGCAGGATACGGCCGTGGCCTCGGAAGACCTGCCAGGCATCAAGATGGAAGACGGCCCGATTGATGACATCCTCAAGCCGATGCTCAAGTACCTCGGGGCCTATGCATCAGCCCTGGGTCCCGCGGTTGCCTATACGATTCTGCTGGCGACAGACCTCCTGCCGGATTGGATGTCGTCCGGTCTCGCTCTGGTCGCGTGGATCTGCCTCGGGTTGTTCCTGCTCCCGGTCTTCATACTGCTCTTCGCCTTCAACGCCCTCGACATGATCTATCGGGTGGACCTGATCATCACCACGGTGTATCGCACGCTCAGTGCGTACCTGGTCATCTGGCTGATGCTTCTGCTGGTCGGGTTCACGTGGACGATTCCGCTGGCGATCGAACTGCTTGCCGAGTTCGATGTGGATGTATCGCTGCCGTCGCTGCCTTTTGACGGATTGGGCTTCAAGGTCTTCATGAACCTGCTGGACGTCTACCTGACGATCATCTCGATGAGATTGATCGGCCTGTATTACCTCCATTTCAAGCGACGATTCACTTTGGTTTTTGAGTAGGCCGCTGGTCGATACAGCGAAGTGGCGCGCCGGTCCGTTTACGATATACTCCCACGGCTCCGGGGCGGACGGAACCGACCCTGACAGGGGGCATTGCGTTAATGGACCTGCTGCGAATTCGCCGGCTGCCCTTCATGGCCCGGCGCAATTTTCTTATCGAAATCCAGCATCTCATGCTTTGGGGCCTGTTCGCCGGCCTCGTCGAGGGGACTGTTTCCGCCGTCGTCGTCAGCAAGACCTTCGGCGGGAGCAACCTGCTGATCACCATCGTGCAGGCCACGCCGGCCTTTGCCAATCTCGTCAGTCTGCTCTGGGGGGCATTGATTGTCGGCCGGGCAAAGATGCCGGTCTTCTACGCACTGGCAGCCGGCAGCGTTTCAGCAGCACTCACGGTATTTATGACGCCCAGTTCACCCATGGGCGGGTGGATTTTCGCCCTGCAGATCTGCCTGGCGCGGGTGTTCATGTCCGGCGTGGTCACGACGCGGGCAAGTCTCTGGCGGAGCAACTACCCGAAGTCGCATCGCGGGCGAATTACCGCCGGCCTGCAGATTGTCCGAACGTCGGTCAGTCTGCCGATCATCCTCGGTTGCGGCGCGCTGTTCGATTATGACCATCTCGCCTATCAGTGGTTCTACCCGGCGGTGGCCATCATCGGGGCCATCGGGCTGCTTGTTTTCCGCAGGATTCACGTCCGCGGCGAGAAGAAAGCCCTGGCCAATGGTCGAAACGGCGGTAACGATGACAGCATCGCTGAATCCGGTCTGGTGGCGCCATTCTCCCTGGTGGCGTTGATCTCACCGTGGCAGATTGTCGGGCGGATGCGCGAAGCACTGCGACAGGATCGCCGCTTCGCGCGGTATTGCACGGCGCAGATGTGCCTGGGCAGCGCGAATCTCATGGCCATGCCGGTCAACACGATCGTGCTGACAAAGGTGCTCCAGCTTTCGTACACCGCGAGCAACGGGCTGCTGGATGTCGTCCCTCGCTTCATCACGATCCTGATGCTCCCGATCTGGGCAAGATTGTTTGATCGCGTGGGCGTCCTGCGTTTTCGCGTGGTGAATTCGGTCTGCTGGTCGGGTTCGCTGACGCTCTGCGGCCTCGGCGCCATGCTGGCGATGTTCTGGAGCGAGGATGGGATGACCTGGGCGCTGTCCGCCGCGTTGGTGGCCTACTGTCTCGGTCGCGTGTGCGACGGCATGGCCCAGAGCGGCGGGGCGATTGCGTGGAACATCGGACATCTTCACTTTGCCGAAGACCACAAGGCCGAGCTTTACATGGGCATTCATGTGTCTCTGACCGGCTTCCGCGGGTTGATTGCGCCGTTTCTCGGAGCGTTTCTGTATGAATGGATCGATTACGGCGTCTTCGGCGTGGCCTTGGCCGTTTCACTGGTGGGGCTGTTTCTCTTCGCGAAACTGGCCCGCGAGGAACGCGACATCACTGAACCTGTTGTGAGCCAGTGAGCAGCACTCGTATTGATGGGGCATTCTGCACACGCATCAGAAATCGGAGCCGCTGTGGCTGTATTCCCTGCATCGGCGCTGTCGCATGGAATGTGCTCAGCGCCTAGAATCTGCCGTTGCCATGAGAACGATTTTGAAGATTCTGTGCGGTCTGGTCTTCTTTGCTTCGCCGGCGGCGGCACGGGATGTGACCGTGGTATTCATCGTTCAGCCGCCCGAACAGACGCCTGCGGATGCTGAACTGTTCATCTGCGGCAGTCATCCGCTCCTGGGCAACTGGTCCGGCAGCGGCCTCAAGCTCAAACGGACCGACGGTGGTGAGTGGCGCGGTCAGGCGCTGCTGCCTGCTGGTCGCGCGATCGAGTTCAAGGTGACGCGTGGCGACTGGTCCACTGTCGAGAAGGACGAGCGCGGCAGCGATATCGCCAATCGCACGATCACGGTGGGGCCCCCGACGGATTCTACGGACACGACAAAGCCGGAGGACGCAGCGCTCAAGCAGGTCGTACGCCTTAAGGTGGCGCGCTGGGCGGACGACGGAAAGACCGGCCCGCGGCCGACGACCGAGCGGCGATCGACGAAGACCGGCGATATTCGAGTTCATGCCAGTTTCAAGTCGGAGATCCTCGGCAATCGGCGGGATATCTACGTGTATCTGCCTCCCGGCTACGCGGTTCTGGAGACGCAGCGATTCCCCGTGCTTTACATGCACGACGGCCAGAATCTGTTTGACGCGGCGACGTCGTTCATCGGGATCGAATGGCGGGCTGACGAGCACGCTCAGCGTCTGATCGAGACCGGCCGGATCAAGCCGTTGATCATCGTCGGCATCGCCAACACGCCGGATCGGATGAACGAATACACGCCGGATCGCGATGAATCGCGAGGTACCGGGGGGCGGGCATCTGACTATGCCCGCTTCCTCGTCGAGGAGGTCAAGCCGTTCATCGACCAGACGTATCGCACCAAGCCGGGCCGGGCGCATGCAGGGGTGGCCGGTTCCTCGCTCGGCGGTCTGGTGTCGCTGTCGATCTGCATGGAGTACCCGCAGACGTTCTCGATGTGCGGTGTCATTTCACCGGCACTGATGTGGAACGACGGCGCTCTGCTGCGGCAGATCGAGGCCGGCGACAAGGCCTGGATGAAACGAATGCGCTTCTGGGTGGACATGGGCACTCGGGAAGGCCGGCAGATCGAGGCCTTACACCAGGGCATCGCTCGAACCCGGGAGCTGATCTCGATCCTCGACCGGGCCGGTTTGTCGCCCGGGAGGGACTATTACTACCAGGAGGTCTACGAAGGCGAGCATAACGAGGCCGCATGGGCCGAACGCTTCGATAAGATCCTTCTCTACTTCTTCGCCCGCTAGCGTTGTTCGGACGCTCGCCGCAGGCCGCTGGACGGACTAAAATGTTCGACGTTGCCGCGGGCCTTGCCGGCCGAAGTCGTTCGCAGACGCCCTCCCGGCGATTGATCACGACCCTTGCCTCGGAGTTCGGATTTGCTGATTCTGCCCATACGAACGGATACACAGTTTCGGCGCACACCCGCTGTTAACTACTTCCTGATCATTGCCAACGTGCTGATCTTTCTGGTGGTGGATGTCTTCTCCGGTCGTCCCATGCCCACGGGCCTTGCGCTCTGGAAGCGGCAGTACATGCTCGATCCGGAGAATCTCTCGGTCATTCAGTTCTTCAGTTACCAGTTCCTGCACGGCGACTTGATGCATCTGCTGGGCAACATGCTATTTCTGTGGGTCTTCGGCAATGCCGTTAACTCCAAGATGGGGCATGTGACGTATCTGCTCTTCTATCTGGCCTGCGGCGTGTTCGCCGGGCTGGGTTTTTCGCTCGGCGGGACGAGTCCATGCCTTGGCGCCAGCGGATCGATCGCCGGAATCACGACGGCCTTCCTCGTGCTCTTTCCGCGGACGCATGTCACCGTGGTCTACTGGTTCGTCTGGTTCATCGGTACGGCTCAGATTCAGGCGCTGCTCTTGATCGTGGTGAAGATCATTCTCTGGGACAACATCCTCGCGCCGAGTCTGGCCGGCGGTCGGGATTACGTCTCCGTGGCTTACTCCGCCCACATTGCCGGTTACATTTTCGGCTTCCTTTGTTGCGCACTGATGCTGCTGATTCGCGCGCTGCCGCGCGATCAGTACGACATCATCGCCATGGGCAAACGTTACTACCAGAGACAGCAGTACCGGGCCATGATGGCTGATCCCAATGTTCGGGCACAGATGGCGTATGGCCGTGTGGCCCGCCCGGTGGCTGCTGAGAGCGGCGAGGTGGTCGAGGCAGCGCCGGAGCCCGATGGCGACGTTGTCCGCCTGAGAAGCGAGATCGCCGAGCAGCTCGAATCGGAGGACTATGAGGGGGCGGCAACCCGCTACGCGGCGCTGCTATCACACGATTCGAAGCAGTGTCTGCCGCGGCGGCAGATGCTCGACGTGGCGAACCATCTCATGCGTACGGCGAAGTATCCGCAGGCCGCAGAGGCATACGAAAAGTTCCTCAAGCATTATCCGTCTGACGGCGAGGCCCAGCAGGTGCAGTTGGTGCTTGGCATTCTCTACGCGAAATACCTGGAAGAGTATGAGAAGGCCCAGCGCTGCCTGAACGACAGTCTCAAGCGACTGACCAATCCCGACCTCATCCGCCAGGCCACGGAATGGCTGGAATCCGTTACCGCGTCGCTGGGCCGTCGCGGACCGCGCACGGCATCGTGAGACAAGCAGCCGGAGACGATCTGGCCGAAGCACGAGAGGACGACGATCGAGGGCCGCAACATGATCGATCGATGTCGACAGGTCGCCACGCATGCGTGTGCCGCCGGCATCATCATGTCCCTTTTCGGCTGGTTTTTCGCCGCCACCGGCATCAGCGACAGCCGCTTTTACAACGCGATGGTGGACGTTTTTTACTGGATGCTCCGCATCGGCGGCGCGCTGCTGCTCGTGACCGGTGCGCTCTGTTTCGCGCGGCAGAAAGCCGGTCTGCTCATTGATGCCGCGGTGACCGGTCTGTGCGGCGTGATCATGCTGCTTTACTCAGTCTCGGGCGTTACGGCCGGTCTGGGGATGAGTCTTAACCACATGGTCGTGCTCGTCCTGGGGGCGATGTTTCTGGGCTCGGCCCGCAACTCGTGGAATCACTATCGAATGGAGAGTGCCGAAGGCGCGTCACTGTGCGTCGCGCCCGATGCGATGTCGGACTACGAGGCCGTGCATCCGGCCAGCATCCACCCACCGAGTCTACCCGACGAGCAGGAGCCGCCGCCGCCCGACGGTTACCTCGCGGCACTTTCGAAGGAAGAAGACGAACCACCATCTGCGTCGTACCAGTAGGCCCGCCGGGCGTCTTCATTCTCTCGCGCGATTCGATTACGATGTCGGTGGATTCAAGACATGAGTACCCCCCCCTCCGGTACCGACGCCATGCCGATATCTGATCAAGCCCGACGCATCGACGAAGCTTCCGACCTGATGCGATACAGCCGGCAGGTGCTGTTCGACGCCATCGGTGAGTGCGGTCAACGCGCGCTGCTGGCGTCACGTGTGACGCTCATCGGCTGCGGGGCGCTGGGGACGGTGATCGCCGATACCCTCGTGCGTGCCGGGGTCGGCTTCCTGCGGATTGTTGATCGTGACTTTGTTGAGATGAACAACCTGCAGCGCCAGGTACTCTTTGACGAGCGCGACGCCGCCGACGGTATGCCCAAGGCCGTTGCCGCCGCGCAGAAGCTATCCGCCGTGAATTCCACCGTCATGATCGAGCCGGTCGTCGCCGATGCACATCCCGGCACGATCGAGACGTACATCGACGGTGCTCAGTTGATTCTCGACGGCACCGACAATTTTGAAACCCGCTTTCTGATCAACGACGTTGCGGTCAAGCACGGGATGCCGTGGATCTACGGCGCCTGTGTCGCTGCGACGGGGATGGTCATGCCGATCCTTCCGAGTCGAACGCCGTGCCTTCGATGTATCTGGGAGCAGCCACCGCCGCCGGGCATGAGCCCGACCTGCGACACGGCCGGTGTGCTGGCGCCCGTCGTGCATCTGGTGGCCGCGCTGCAATGCGTGGAAACTGTCAAAGTACTGACCGGCAAATTCGAGCAATTGAGCCGCAAATTGATCCAGATAGACGCTTGGGCGGGTCGCTTCGACGCCTTCGATCTGCAAAATGCCTTTGAGTCCGGCGATTGCCCCTGCTGCAAGGGCAGGCGATTCGACTATCTCAATTCGTCGGGCGGCAGCCGGACGGCTTCCTTATGCGGACGTGACGCCGTGCAGATCGGCGCCAGCGGCCCGGAGGTGGATTTACAGGCCGTTTCCGCTCGAGTGGCCGCGGTGGCCAAGTTCCCCCCGCAGATCAACCGATACTTACTACGCTTCAAGGTGGAGGACTATGAGATCACACTCTTTCGCGACGGCCGGGCGATCATCAAGGGCACGCATGAACCCGACACGGCCCGCTCGGTCTACGCGAAGTACATCGGTAACTGACCGGCGCATGCGGGCCGGGCGCTTTTCCGCGCTGCTCGTCCTCGTGGCGGTGGGCGGCTGCACGGAGTTTTCCCATTTCGGGCAGGTCAGCGATCGCCAGACTTCCAGTTCGGTGAACAATGTTCGCATCGAGCAGAAAGAGCCGAACGGCAACTGGCGACTGATCGGCCATACCGACGGCAAAGGCGCCTGGAACATCTTCAAGCACGAAATCCACGGCAATGGCCAGATCCGCCTGTCCAAGCCGGGTTATCGCCCGCTCATCATGGAAGAGAGCGAGTTTCTCAGTCAGAACGTAATTCTGCTCTCGCCGACGCATGATGCCGACTTCAGCCGCTGATCGGGTTGAAGTTCGCAAAGGAATAAATGGCATGGACCCGGTTGCATCTTTGCCTATTGACTCGGTCACGGCCGTGAGTCTCTTTTTTCTGGCGGTCGGCGTGCTGACCTATCTTCGGCTGCTTGCCGATGCCCGCCGGCAGGCGTCCTCCGAGCACGAAGCCCTGAATCTTGCCCAGCGCGAAGACGAGGCCCGAAGCGATCGCCGTGGCCGTACCATCCTTACAACGGACCCGTTGCGCTGACCGGAAGTACCGATTGTCTGGTTAGACTCACCGTTCTTTGGCGGCCGCTGATGAAGTTCATAAGCTTCCAAGACGGCGATGGTTAAACATCATGTCGATTGACAGACACGTGGTGATACCCTAAAGTGTGAACAGCCAGTCACTTGGGACGACCATCGAGTGTGGCGGGCGGTTGCCGTCCTGTTTTTTGAGTGCCGTGATGTCGGATATGCCGCAACGATTTGAGCAGGTCAGGCGGTCTGCTTTGCTGGCCGGTCTTCTGGCGCTCTCGGGCGTCTTCGGCCTGATCGTCGCTGCGTCCTATTTTGTTCTCGCGGATACGCGCGACGGACAATTTCTCGCAGTTCTCACCGGGGTCGCGGTTGTCTCGGGGGCGTTTTTTCTCTCGGCTGTCTATCTGTTCCTGCGCGGCGTGCTCGATGTGCTCCTGAAGCTCGAGGGCACGAGCTTTCGCATGTATGACACGTTTCGTGAGATGCACTCGAGCATGCAGACGGCGGTTAAGCATCTCGATACCATTGCCGAAAACGTTCAACTTTCAGAGACGGTCCGGGCACTGACGCATCGCGATCGCGAACGCACGGCGCTTCGGCTTGCAATCAACGAGGAGATTGTCCGCGGTGATCTGGAGGCGGCCTACGCCCTTGTCGAGCAATTGGAAGATCGCCACGGCTATAAGAACGAAGCCGCTCGCCTTCGCGCCGAAGTAGACCTGTGCAGCCAGCGGCTCAACAGCCATGTGGTGCATGAGTCGATCGCCCAGGTGCGCTCGCTTCTGGACGCGCAGAACTGGGACGCTGCGCGCCGTGCGATGGACCGCCTGCTGACACAGCATCCGGAAAGCGCGGAGGTTCGTGAACTTCCCCGCCTGTTTGCCGTTCGCCGTGGCGAGCACAAGCGTCGGCTGCTCAAGGAGTGGGACGACGCCGTGCGCCGAAACGAAGTGGATCGCGGCATCGCCATACTCAAGGAACTGGATCAGTACCTGACGCGCAACGAAGCTGCCGCGCTCGAGGAGTCTGCCCGCGGCGTCTTCCGCAGCAAGCTGCACAACCTGGGCTTGCAGTTTTCCTTTGCCGTGACGGAGCACAACTGGCGCGAGGCCATCGAGGTCGGCCGGCAGATCGTCGAGGAGTTTCCGAACTCCCGGATGGCCCTCGAGGTGCGCGACCGGATGCATGTGCTTGAAAAAAGGGCCGAAGAATCGGTCGGCCAGCCCGAGACCATCGGGGCATCGCAAGACTGAGTGCAAGGACGTCCGATATATCAGGTGTGCGTTCGCGGAGCAGGCGAAGATTTTGCAAGTGTCTTATCGCCGCTGTGAATGTCAGAGGGCAACTCGATTGCCCGGAGGTCAAGGATGATGTTGCCGGGAACCTGCTGCAAGTCGGTCCGTGTGTTCCTTTTTATTTGTCTTCCGTGTGCCGTCGGGCTGTTGCTCTCGGTCGGTTGCACGCAGGACGGCTACCCCGCCGAGAATACCTGGCACTATCAAGGCAAGGCGCCGTCCAATCCTCCGGCGGGCTCTTCCTTCGCTTATCGCTATCCCGACATGGCACCGGTACTTGATGCCGCCGGCCTGCAGGACTTTGTGTCGAAGTATCGGCACCACGTCGTCCTGCTCGATTTCTGGGCGTCGTGGTCGCGGCAGAATCGCGAGGAAATGGAAATGCTTGCCCGCCTGCAGAACGACTTGAGGGATCAAGGGTTCCAGGTGATCGCCTGTAACCTCGATCCGTCACAGGAATGGGCGCGTACGACGGTGCCGATCCTCCACAGCGCGGGAGGGAACTTTCCCTGTGTCGTCATTCCACGGGAAGCGCGGACCGACCTGCGTGCCTGGCTGGAGCCCGAGTGGAGCTATGACCTGCCGGCGCGGTTCGTGCTTAATCGCTCGGGTCGCGTGGTGATGCGGGCGTTTTCCGACACGCCGATCAGCTCGCTGGAGCAGCAGGTGCGCGAGCTGGTACGCGGCGGCGGTTCACGGGAAGACAACCGACTCACCGCCGGTGAGACGGCCCTGCGGCTCAAGCTCATCAATGTGGCTTCCGGGGAAGGGCAGACGCTGGGTGAAGTGGTGGCTCGCAACGACGAGCCGGCCCGTCTCGCCGAACAGGCCGCCGGTCTTGTAGAGCGTCGCCTGGATCGTACGAGAAATCCGCGCCTGGCGATCGTGCCCTTTTCATCGCTGCCGAGTCGGGCGAAGGCCGGACCGCTGGGGCTGGATGTCGCTTCGCGCCTGTCGAGGAATCTGCGTGACAGGGGATTCTTCGATCAGATTGAGCCGGCGCGTGCGCAGTCCATGCTCGATGGAGCCGGTCAGACGATTCTCACGGTTGAATACGACCCCACGGCCGTTCAGGGGCGCATCTCGGCGGATTACCTGCTGATCGGCTGGCTGCGCGGTGACATCGGCACTGCCGATTCCACGGCCTCCCTCGCCGCCGATACGCGCGAAGCCCCCTAGAATCGAGTGAGCGGGTCGCCTCGCCGAAAGGTATGTGTGCCATGGACATTTTTACCATCATCATTCAGTTGATCTTCGCGATCATCGATCTGATCTTCTTCTTCCTCTGATACACGTCCCGCTGCATTGAGGGTCGGTTGTTGCGTGCGAGGGCTGCCGTCGGTGTCGAATCCGTCCGCGATGGATGACGCGCACCCGCGGGAAACCGACTTGTCCGCGGCGGACCTCGATGCGCTCTTAATCAACGGCGCACCCGACTGGGAGAGACTCCCCTTCGACCTGTGCTGTCCTCGCTGTGGATACAATCTGCGCGGCCTGCCTCAACCACGGTGTCCGGAATGCGGTCTTGAGTTCCAGTGGCGACCGATGCTCCGGCGGCGGCTGGCCGGCGGAGATTTTCTCTTTGAGCACTGCTGGCGCTGGCAGCCGATCCGTTCGTGGTTTCGCACACTGTTGGCTACGTTTGCACCCCGGCGATATTGGACACGGGTGACGTTGTACGACCCGGTGCGTTCCGGAGCGCTGCTCGTTCAGCTTCTGCTGACGATACTGGTTACGCTCGTAGCGTTGCACACGGTGTCCGCTGCGGTCGTACTGCTGGCCGTTAAGGTCTTCGGCGCTGCTGCCTGGACCGGACTGGGCCCGCCGATCTGGTTCTGGCCGCGCGACGCTTCGCTCGCGCAGCTATGGCGGCTTGCCCGCTGGCCGACTATGGGCGATCTGCGTTACCTGCATCTGCCTGCTTCGCTGCTGTTGTGTCTGTTCGGCGCGGCGCTGGTTTTGTTTCTAATGCATCAGACTTTCGGTCGCTGCCGGCTCCGCAAGGCGCAGATTCTCCGAGTGATCGCCGCCGTCGCGGGTCCGGTCGGGGCCTATGTGGTCATGATGCTGCTGGTTTTCGCGATCACGAAGACTTCGAAGCTCTTTACCGGAATCGTGCCTATCTACATGGAAGAACACCGTCTCTGGCGATTGCCCTGGTGGCAGTGGACGACTTTTTTCGGGGGAATAGCAGGTTACATCCTGCTGCTGGGTGTGTTACTGGGGCGTGCCCTGAGCGACTACCTCCGGCTTCCGAGGGCCCGGCTGGTCGCCGGCGTCGCGGCGTTTGTCGGGGTGCTTTTTTCCTACACGCTCATGCTGTTTTTCGGATTGCTCCTGAGCAGTCGCTGGTGAACGAATGTGTCGGCCGGTGATCGCTTCGTACCAGTTCAGATACGCTTCAACCTGAGTTTCGAGTCGATACATTGCATCGACGCGGCGTGCCGCGTTTCGGCCCAGCCGACTGCGAAGCGCATCATCTCCCAGCAAACGGTCGATTCCAGATGCCATTGCATCGGCATCGCCCGGTGGAACCAGCAGGCCGGTCGCTTCGTTTTGCCCTCGTGTCCGGCCCTCAAGACAAACGACCTGTTCGGGAATGCCGCCGACGGCAGTAGCAACGACCGGTCGCCCGCAGGCCATGGCTTCGAGGATCGACGTCGGGAAGGTGTCAGCTTTCGAGGCATGCACATAGAAATCCGCGGCGCGGTGGTACTCCGCGACGATATGAGGATTCGATACGTGCGGAATGAGGCGGATCTCGGCGCGGCCGACACGCTGCGACGGCCCGTCATCGCCGAGCGCGAGAATCAACAGCGGGCGATCCGCCGCTCTCTGATCTGCCTGCTTTCCGAGTCGGGTGGCTGCCGCGCGAAGCGTTTCGTAATCCTTGAAGGTGTTTTTTGTGATGCCATAGGCCGCGAAGAGCAGAATGTCAGCATTCTTCGGCAGGCGCAGCGCGTCGCGAGCGGCCAACGGATCCCCCGGATGAAAGACCGTGGTATCGACGCCGTTCGGAATCACCTTTGCGTCCAGGATCGCCGGCGCAAGAATGGACCGATGCACACGATCCATCAGCCAGCGACTGGGCGTCGCGACGTAGCACCGACATTGCCGGAAGATATCGGCCTTGCGTCGGTGATTCCGTGCCGTGGCGTCGCGGCGAATCGCCGGGTAGATCGACAGGTCCGGGCAGCCGCCGCAGCCGCTTTGCCAGCGTGTGCAATCCATCGAATGGGCACAATGGCCGGTCATCAGCCAGGCGTCGTGCAGCGTGAGCACGAGTGGCGCCACGCGCGACCATTGCGGAAGGGCTCGCAAATCAAAGTATTTCCCGTGCAGATTGTGGGCGTGAATGATGTCCGGTCGTCGCGGGAGACGATCCAGCAGATCCCATGCTCCTGGATAGTGAAAATCCTCCACGCCGCGAAGCGTGTCGAGCCATCCGGCGGGTTCGGCCAGCCGCTGATACCAGCGCGCCAGCCACCGCGCGCCGCGCGTCGTCGTGAAGTTCGGTTGCAGCCGGGCATGTCGCCTCCACCAGAATCGCCGCCACGGATCGCCCGCGTGTTCATGCGTCAGGAGCTGCACGTCCGGATCGTCGGTTCGCCGCCGACCAACGAGGAGGCGGCTGCGATGGCCGAGTCGGCGATACGAACGGTGAAGTTCGTACGCGACCCGTTCCGCACCACCAAGGACGTCGGCCGTGCTGATCTGGAGGATGTCAAGCGCCGGCCGTTGCATGTCGCGGGCTTTCGATTCGGGTTGAGTCACGAAACGCACGGTGAAGATATCGGGCAAAAGTCGGTGCATCCCAGTCGCGCACGATGGCACGCGGCAAGGCGAAGCGGGGACTATCTGCGGTGATTCTCGCCGATGCATCGGGCGAGCGACCGGTGTTTGCGAATGCACGGAGGTAGCCAGCGCTTCGAACCAGGTCGATGGTCTGCCGCGAGAAGTCGCGCGTGCAGCCGTAGGGATAGGCAAAACTTGTGACCGGTCGACCGATGATCCTGGACAATCTTTCTCCGCTGGCGGCGATTTCCTCGTACTGCTGCCTGGGTGGCTGCTTCGATAGCACGGGGTGCGTCATTGTGTGCGAGCCGATTTCGATCAGGCCCTCGCGACTGACGCGCCGCAGCAGTTCGATGGTCATGGCGCGATGCGTTGCCGGCGCTGCCGGGCTGACGCGTGCCCATCGAAACAGGGCGGTCAGAACGTCATTTTGCTTTCGGGCGTGCATGTCGCGGAGCACGCGGCACAACAGGCGGTACAACCCCTGTCGCTTGGTGAGCGGCTGATCGGATTCAACATGCCAGGATGGATCACTCGGTCGGTCTGCCGAGCCGTCATCGAGGCGCCAGGTGTGTCGCTGACCGCCGACCTTGAGCGAAAGCGAGGCAGGCAGATGTGGCGTTCGCAGGAGAATGCGCTCCAGCGCGTCCCACCAGAACTCCCGAACCGATCCGATGTTTCCCGTCGTGACGAAGATCGTCGCCGATATGTCGAACTCCTGCAGCATAGGGACGGCAATCTGTGCATTGTCCGTGTAGCCGTCGTCAAAGGTGACCGCGACGGCTCGATCAGGCACGCTACCCATCGAATGACAACTGCACAGCTCGCGGAGCGAGATCGGCCGGAACTCGCGCCGCAGAATCTCCAGGTGTCTGCGAAAGTTTCGCGGGTGAACGCATAGCCGCTGGGGGTCTCCGGAAAGCTCTATGACCCGGTGGTAGAGGAGTATGATCGCCCCGCGTGAGCGATGTTGCGCTGTCGAGTCCGTTTCACGGGCTGGTTGGTTCGATCGTGGTGTCATGACGGGTTTCCCTTGAACGCGCGGACGGCTAGAACCAGCTCATAATCCTGGTCGAAGTGATCCAGTTCGTCGGGACGGAGTTCCTCCGCGCTGATTCCCTGGAGGAATGCCGTCGTCGCAAGCACGTTGCCGAAGATATTGATCTCGACGCGGCCGTTACCGAAGACGTCGGCAAGCAGCCGATGAGCCGATCGACTGGTGAAGCGCCACCAGTCGCCCCAGCGCTCCATGTCGTATCGACTGATCTGGCTGATGCCCGGCAGCGTCGCCAGCAGCACGCCGCCGTGCTTGAGCGCGCGGGCGGCGTTAACGATTGCGGAGCGATAGTCCTCGATGACGTGCAGGGTCTGCGTCAGCAGGATGCAATCGAAAGTACACGGCGGAATACCGGCTCCGGTGGAAAGATCACCGATGATGGTCGCGGCTCGATGGCCTTCGACCGCGTGGAGTACGTCGGATCGGCTGACCTTCGAGCCGCCGAACTTTCGCGTGTAGGTTGCATCGCCGATTTCGAGAACGTGTCCGCAGATGTCCGACGTATGGTGCGCGAGAAATCTCTCAATGTAGTAGCGGTCCACCGGCGTGCCGCGATCGAGTCCGAATACCCGGCTGACCGGCGTGACGCGCCGCAGTTCGCCCCAGTTGATTGTTTCGAGTTCAACCTTCTGCGCTGTACTGCTTCCCGCCGCCGCTACTTGTTCCGCGTACACAAGACAAAACCACGGGGCGTTGGTGCGAATCCGAAAGGGTGGCTTCGTTGCGGGGTTCGTCTCCCGGTCGAAATCGTGAAGGAGGTAGCGATAGCCGCAGCGATCCAATAGGTTGAGCATGTCACCGAGTGATTGTCGGCTGCCGGGCCAGCCGTGGTATTCGATGACCATTCGTCGGATCAGACCGATCCTGCCTGACTGCTCCAGTTCGCAGAGCACGGGCCATTCCTGCCCTTCGATGTTGAGCTTCAGAAGGTCTACGGGGCCGGTGAGGTGTTTGGAGAGTCGTATCGTGCGCACGGTGCCGGAGGAATGGCTTCTTATCGTGGCGTCCGGAGTTTCGATGCGTCCGCCGTCGGCGCCGTCGCCTTGAAACGCAGCGACGCCTTCCTGATCAGACAGGCCCGCGGCGACGATGGTGACATCATCGATGCCGTTATCCGAAAGGTTTTGCCGAAGCAGGGACAGGGCGGTTTCGTCCGGCTCGAAACAGGTGATCTTCGCTCCGGGAAACTGTCGCTTCCAGTACATCGCCGCCAGGCCGATGTGCGCGCCGCCGTCGATCAGGACTGGCGCGTCGCTGCTCTGTGTAAGGTGATAGATTCGGTCGACGAAGATGTTCTTGTAAGCCGTGTAGAGGGAAGGGGCATCGACATAGTTAAGAGACAGGTCGCCGAGCTGAATCGACTGAGGACCAGCGGAGTGCGCATGCGCCGCGGCTGCCTGGAGCCGTTCAAGGGCTTGTTGGGGAGAGTGCTTCTGGACCATCAGGCCGGACATGCAATCCTCCCGGGTGACTCGTTCGCGGTGAAGCTGCGCCGTTCGAGAATGCAGTCGACGATGTCGTTGAAGATCGGCATCGACTCGGGAAACCCTTCAAAGGTGTCGATGGCCACGCGGGGCCGTTGCGGATGATCGTGAATGCCGTGAAAGAACTCCGGCCGCTTCACCAGCCGGAAGATGACCAGGTGCAGCAGCTTGCGCAAGGCCGTCACATCGGCGGCAGGGGGCTTGCGCCGCCCGTCAAGAATCTCGAAGTACTGCTCGGGAGAATCGATGTCGCAGGTGACCGCTTTGCCGCGATAAAAGGGCGTACCGCAAATAAGCGGATGAAGACCGGCAAGGGTGAGTTCGGCACCCAGGGTCGAGGTGTACACGGCGCAGTGTTCACTGTGGGCGGCGATCTCGTAGGAACTGAATTCCGACTGAGGATCGACCAGACGCACATTCTCCGGCAAGCGATCGCCGTAGTGGGCGCGGATCAGATCGTTGATCGGCGTCCGCGTGCGGAAACAGAGCTTCGCCTCGCCTGGATGGGCTCGCACGACGAGGCAGCGATCCGGCCGTCCTGCTGCCCAGTCGATGGTCGCGCGAATCCAGTCGAACATGCTCGCAAAGGGCAGGTCTTTCTCGAGGGCGTTGGTGTCCCAGATGATGTTGCTGAAGAGTGACACGATCCTGGCATCTTCGGGAATGCGCAGTTCGCGGCGAATGCGGACGAAGTCACGTTCTTCATGATCGTAGTAAGTGTAGAATCGCGCCTTCTGTCGGCGGAGCCGGTCGAAGTAGCCGTCCACCTCGGCCACGGCTCTCGGCGAGAGCGGTCGTCGCCGCGCCGCCTGCCAGCAGGTCTCGTCCACGGGGAAGTCGATCGCCCGTGCATCGTTGGCCAGCACAACCGAGGCATCGTGGTAGCCGCCTTCTTCCCAGGTGGTCACCGCGATGCCGCGATGCCGGGCCAGTTCGTACATGTAGGAGTACATGATCGACTTGCCGTTGACCAGGACGACGATGTCCGGCTGCTCCGCGTCGAGTATCGTCCGCGCGAGGTCGATACTCATGACGGCGTGCACGAGATGCCGACGAAGGAGTGCAACATCTTCGGGTCCGCGCGGCTCGAATCGCCCGAGGGAGTATTGCGTCAGGTCGCGCAGGGCGATCCGCCCGACAGGCAGTTCGCCGTACTCCATCGTTGCGAGCCGCTCGTCCGGTGTGTGATCGATAAGCAGCCGCACGGCGCGCTGTGCCGCCTCTTTCGGCAGGTATGTCGATGTGCCGCGGGCGTCGATGCCGAAGCAGGCGTGCATGAACTCGAATCGCTGCGTGAGCTTTTCGCGCGGCGGCGCGGCGACGGTGTGGTTTTCCCAGGCGCAGAGCGGTAAGAGGCCGTCGTCGAATACCGTTGTCGCGCGGTGGCCTTTCCGTTCGATCGCCAGGTGCAGGAATTGTTCAAACGCTGCGAGTTGCCAGGGATCCATGCTGTAGATCAGCACGTGGCGGGGGTCGGACGCCTTCCTGGTGTGCTGAAAGACCCAGGCCTCGCGCTCGCGCAGTTCACGTATGGGATGCCAGTCGTCCAGGGACATCGTATGTTATCCGGGCTGTGTAACGGCCATTGATGCTGTGTTGAGACTTTCGTCGCCAGTCGTGTGACGAGCAACGAGATCGCAGAGTAAAAAATCCCACGGTGTATCGATCTGCAACGATCGCTGCTCGGGCATGACGTAAGCCAGGCAGCTTGCGCAGGCCAGACTTCGTCTCTGGAGAATCGTCGCTAAGCGATAAACAAACACGGCCCCGTTCAGAGCATATGCCGGCGGGAGGTCCTGTCGTCGAGGATAGGCCAACTCGCACGGCACGAAGGGTTGCAGCAACCCCTGTTCGTCGATCTGCCGGACAAGACAGGGGTGATTGTGTGTCGGAGTTACGCTGATGACGGCATCGGTCTGCCGCCGGATGGCGATTTCGACGGCCGAGTCAATGTCGGCAGCGATACGCAGCGGTGAGGTCGGCTGGAGCAACACGAGATAATCCGGCAGATAGCCGGCATGGACGCGCATCCACTCAATCGCGTGGAGGACGACATCCGCGTGGGGCGATGCGTCGTCTGCCAGTTTGCCCGGCCGCAGGAACGGGACTTCGACGCCATGCGAGCGGCAAAGTTCAGCGATTTCCGCATCGTCGGTCGAGACAATCAGCCGATCCAGCCGTCGAGCTGCCTGCGCGGCCTCGATTGTCCAGACGATCAGGGGCTTGCCTGCGAGAAGGCGGACGTTCTTGCGCGGTACGCCCTTCGATCCACCGCGCGCCGTGATTAGCCCCATCACTCTGGTCATGCACGATCCAGGGAATGCTTCCGTTCGGATGAAAACTCTCCGCCGCATCCCCGCCCGCACGAAGTCGGACTGCATCCGTATCGCGCAATGTTCAGCGTGTGCGGCCCGAGGCCATCCACAGGGTTTTATCGGGCGGGAATTGGCCCTGCCTGAGCATCAAACCTGCACTGCGGCCGGTTTGTCCGCTGCGTTCGTCAGGCGGTCACTCAGAAAGGCCAGGAGGTCTTTGGCCAGCGCGGTGTAGGTGAACCGATCAAGCACGGCGCGACGCATCCGGTCGGCAATTTCTGCGCGTTCGCTGTCCTTCGTGAGGAATCGCTCCGCGAGGCGCTCGAAGTCGGCCCGCGTATCAAAGGCGATGGCTTCATAGTCTTCGAAGACGGCACCAGCGACTCCCTTGGCGTTCTCGCTTGCCAGGGACTCGATCAGCTCCAATTCGGCCGTGCGGAAGCGGACCATCTTCGCGCCGGCCCGAGAGCCGAGTACCGGAGCGACCAGCGGTAATACGGCGGACAGGTCGGGAATCTCTTCAGCCAGATAGTTGTGATCCGCCACGAGCCCGATCCGTTGGATGATTTCGACAAAGCTCCGACACGGTTTGTGTATCCGGTCCAGCGCACAGCCGCGGATGAAGAAGAAGCCGCCGGCTGCCAGACCGTCCAACAGACGCGGATGCACGGCCCCGCTTCCGATGATCTGAAGATTGACGCGGCTGGCCTGATAGATGGCGCGCAGCGACCGGCCGTTGGCGGCGATTCCCCGGTGGTAGCGGGCGAATCGCGGGTGCTTCTCCCAGCCGCTGCCGTAGATATGAAGAACGCGGTTCGTACGATCACAATAATCCGCCACCCACTCGAGGGTTGACTGACGAAACAGCAACTCGACGAGCGGGTGAATGTAACTTCGGCAGATTCGATCGAGGATTTCGGCGGATGTCGCCCGCAAGCCCAGGTCGCGCTGGGAATCCTCGATCCATTCACTTGCCGGACGGAAAGGGGCCGTGCGAGGGTCCTCACGTACCGCCCGGCTGATTCGATCGAACAAATCATCGAGCACGCGCACGAGCGACGCATTGTGTGCGTAAGTTTCGCGATGTTCCGCGTGAAATAATTCCGGCAGTTTCGACTGGTTCGATACGTACGAAAAATCACACCGGTAGTCGGCGAGTTCCGAATCCGGCAGTGGGGAAACGTCGTATTCCTTTTCGTTGGTGGCCATGGTCCAGGTCATGCCCTGTCGACGCGGATACTGGTACTGCTCGGTCAACTCGGCACAAGCCGGCGCGATGTAGAAATCCAGCGGGCCGTGCGAGCGACCGGCCTCCACGTTCATCAAGTGCGGCAGGCGATCCTGTATCCAGCAGACGAACGGCACTCCCGGCGGGATGGAATGCGGGTATTCACGGCGAAGATGGTCGATCAGAAACACCAGATCGGGCTTGAACGCCTCCACATAGGAGACCATGTCGACGTTGGTGGTCAGGTCATGATCGCTCGGCTCCATCTGCACACGGAAGTCGTGCCCCAGGCCGGCGAAGGCCGCCTGCAGGTCGCGCATCGCATACTGAAGCACCGTCGTGAATCGGCTGGTCAATCCGAGAATTCGGAGCGGTCGAGCGGCGTACGGCAGACTCGGCGACTGTGAGACCGCCCGGGCGAACCGTTCCGCCCATTGGTTCGGGCGAACTGTGGCGTAGTACGTGGTGAGACGCTGGTGGGTTGCGCGGACCTGCTCGCCGTGCGCAAGGGCCACGCGGCGCACGGCCTCGGTAAGCGTTTCGCTGGAATCGTGTTCGATGAATGGCAGCCGCATGAAAAAGCCGGGCGGAGACTGTTCGCGATGCGTGAGGAGGTATTTCTCGAACCGGGTAACGGCATCGGGTCCGACGAAGATACTGACACGCTCATGGCACCATGCGTCAATGTTCTCGTGCGCCAGTATACAAGCTGCAAACAGGAGCGCATCCTGCTCGATGAGGTACAGTCGCGGAGAAAATGTCATAAACATCTGCGACGTGGCATCAAAGACGCGGCGAAACAAAACCCCGAGATGATCGCCGCACACGAGGTACGGCTGACAGAAGAGTTCCTTTGGGTTGTGCGGCAGAGTGCATTCCGCGGCGAGCTTCCTCAGCGGAAGCAGGGCAGGGGTCCAGCCGCCTAGCAGCGCATTACCGATCCGTCGGATGTGAACGTTATGGTCCGAGCCCCAGTAGAACTCCAATTGATCGAGGGCCGATCGAAAGAATGGGTCGAACTCTCGCAGGTGCGGGTGCCGCGTATAGAGGCGCGCCGCGTTGACCTCAAGGCGTCGCCGTAGCACTTCGATGGGAATGCGACCCGACGGCATCTGCTGCAGTTGCCCTAGCAGCGGGGCAAACTCCGGGATGACCGACAGGGGACTCGCTGAGGACGCCAGCAATTCTCGTGCGGGTCCGATCAGCCCCAGGGCCACATAGGACTTAACCGCGAGCAGAGCGGCGTGGACCCGCGTGGTCTCATCGATCGGGGGCTGCGGTTCAACGGCCGCAGCGGCATGGCCGAGCAGTGGCAGGGTTGACCGCAGGACAGCGTAGTAATCTCCCCGATGGAAAAGCTCATCCAGCGTGATCGGCGCCGTTGCCGATGCGGTTGTTGCATTGGGTAGGAGGGTGGAATTCATAGCGCCGGGGTCCTTCCTGCTCCTGATATCTATCGTCGCCCGGATTGCACGGCCGATACATTTTGTGCCGTGCCGGACGAGTCCGGCGTCGGCTGTGATTTGCCGCAGGTCGGGACTTCTTCATGACGGATCACCCCCTTTCGAGTCCGATCGTCAGCATCGTCATCGCCACCTACCATCGCTGCGCGCGACTGCAGCGGTGCATCGTCAGGATCCGCGAGCATGTCGATCTGCCTTGCGAGATCATCGTCGTCGGCGGCAGCAGGGGAGACGGCACCGAGGAGTGGGCCGAGGCGCAGCCCGATCTTCACTTCATACGAGAGGCGGTTCGCGAAGGGGCCACTCGGGCCTACAACAAGGGGTTTCGAGCAGCGAACGGTCGCTATGTCATGTGGCTCAACGATGACTCGTATCCGCTGCCCGGCGCGGTCGAGGCGGCCGTGCGGATGATCGAGCGTCCTGACCTGTCAGATGTGGGAATGGTGGCCTTCTATCACAACGAGGATCGGGCGTGGAACAAGCTCGATACGATCGAGCATGCGGGCGAATCCTTCAGCATTTACAACGTCCGCGGTCTGCCGTATGCGAATTTCGGTCTGCTGCGTCGTGAGCTGATGGAGCGGTTGGGTTATCTCGACGAACGCTACTATTTCTGCGCGTGGGACCCGGACCTCGCCCTGAAGGTACAGCGCGAGGCGGGGCTGATGGTCGTCGGTTGCCGAGAGGCGCTGGTCTATCACGAGGAACTGATCGACGAGCGCAAGAGTGCCGACATGGCGGTGATCGACCGCGACAACGAGAAACTCTTCGCCAAATGGACCCTGCCGGAGAAGTTCGCCTACCCCGACCCCTCACCGGCCTATCGACGATTGCTCCAGGAACGGTGCCTCATCTGATCCGCCGCTGGGTGCAATCGCAGCTACTCGAGCAGGCGGCGGACCATTCGTTCATTCGCTTTCGTAACCTTTCCAGCCGGGATGACATCCAAATACCAGGTCCGCTGGTCGGGCCGGGTGTCACGAACTAGACTCATGGCAACCATTTGCGGGAACCTGAACGGGTTGATCCGCACAAGGGAGATCGCATGTACTCGCGTAATCAGGCCCGATCGAATGAGATCCAACTGCTGGCGCTGCTGGTCGTGCTGGCCTTCATCGCCCTGCTCGCCGGCTGCGGTGATCAATCGACAGGTCAGACGCCGCGCACGCCGGTCTCGATTGCTTCTCCTGCTGCACCACATGATATGAATGTTCAGCCCGTCGGCACGTCGGAAGCCCGGCTGGCCAGCGATCGACCTACCATGAGGAAGGATGCGAAAATGAAGACGGAAGTGGCCATGTTCGGCGCCGGTTGTTTCTGGGGAGTGGAAGCCGCGTTTCGCAAGATCGACGGCGTCGTCGATACGGCCGTGGGCTATTCCGGCGGGGACATGTCCCGGCCGACCTACAAGGACGTGTGCAGCGGACGTACCGGTCACGCCGAGGTCGTTCGCGTGGAGTACGATCCTTCGCGCGTGTCGTACGACAAGCTGCTCGATCTGTTCTGGTCGTCCCACGACCCCACGCAGGTCAACCGGCAGGGACCGGACGTAGGAACGCAGTATCGCTCGGTGATCTTTTTCAGCACGCCGGAGCAGGAAGCTGCGGCGAAGTCCTCGAAGGAGAAGCTGGATGCCTCCGGTCGATTTCGACGACCCATTGCCACGCAGATCGTGCAGGCCGGAGAGTTCTGGCGGGCCGAGGAGTATCACCAGCAATATCTCGAAAAGCGCGGCATGGACAGTTGCCATAAGTAGATAGATGTGGGGATCCATCGGCGGCTGCGGGCCAGTGAGAATCTGCACTAACCTGTCTGCCGTGCCGTGTGTCTGTCTGCTATCCTATGGGTGTCCTCCCTCATCAGGGCTCCGCGCGGAGCCCGACGACACCCGGACAGAGGCAACAGACATGCACGCTTCGACTCAATTCCGCAGGATTTTGGCGAGACGTTTTCCATTCGCGATTCCCGCAGGCATCGCCGTGATGCTGTTCACGCTGGTTTCTGTCATTCCGTCTGCGACCGCCACTGCAAAGGAACGGTTGGACGTGACAGTCAGTTACGTTCTGGCGCCGACGCAGAAGCTCCCCGAGAACATTCGCGCGGTTGCAGTCATCGATTCCGGCGTCGACAGCGACGAAGAGCGCAAAGACATTCGCAAGAAGAAATGGTCGAACATCGCCGCGGATCTGATCGAAGCGATGCTACAGAGCGCAGCGAATGACCGGCCCGATGCCCTGAAGATCGTGCAGCGCCGCGCGACGAAGCAGATTCTCGCTGAGCAGGACCTTCAGCTCGTCGGAATCGTCGAGGGAGATGCACTGGAGCGCGCCGGCCGCATCCTCGCGGTTGACGGGCTCATCATGAGCCGGATCAACCTGAGCATCGACTACCAGCGGAGCCGGCGTTCGCAGATCGACTGGGTTGGTCTGCTCGGCGGAGGGCCGGGCGCCCCACCGCCATCCGGTGACCCGCGTTTCCGTCGAGGTCCGGGCGGCGCACCGCCGAATCCTTACCGTGCCCAAGGCCGGCCGGCCGGCCCCGCGCTGCCCTTCAACCTGCCACAGCGAGACATCGAGGAGATCAGCCGTCATCTGACCGTGCAATGCACCTTCAGTCTGGTGGATGCGGTGACCGGGCGGGCCATCGTTCAGCATGCCTCGCCGGTTGTCCAGAAGAGCGACCGCAAGCGGCCGGACTTCTTCTTCGGGACCTGCATCGACGAAGCGGACCTCGACCCGGTGGACTATTTCATCGGTGAGCTGGTTGAGCGTGCAGCGCAGGAATTCGTTTCCCGTATCGCGCCGGTGCGAGTGGCTTATACCTACGAAGTCATCGGCAAGAGCGAAGGCGAAGACGGCATTCGTGCCCTGCGCGCCGATGACTACGCGACTGCTTTCGAAATCTTTCGCGCCGCCCACGCTCGCAAGCCCAAGCGGCAGGAAAACGTCTTTGCCCTCGGTATCGTCAGCGAGTTGATGGGGGACTATCGCCAGGCGTTGCTCTATTACCGTCAGGCCTGCTCGATGAAGGTGGACGACGAGGAGCTGGCGGTTTACATGTCTGCGAAGGATCGATTGACCGCTCACATCGACCGCATCGTTCAGCCGCCGGATGGCGAGCGACCGACCCGTGCCGAGCGACCTGCCGACGCGGATTCGCGCCGCCCTCCACGCAGCGATGACGATGAGGACGAAGATGATGATTGACATCGATGATGACGCGCCTCCGGCCACTCCAGGAGTGGCGTCTTCGTCCAGCCGGCTGCACGATTTGCCGCTGGGGTCATGACCGACTCAGGGCCATGACGCGCCGCCCCCGGTGAAGTTTCCCGGCGACGACGATACAATCCCGCCGACGGTTTGCCTCCCATCCCCGGGCGGCACCCGGGGAGCAGCCATGAGCACCGTTGACATTGAGTTGCGCAAAGTTCGCAAGGTTTACTTTAAGGATCGCCTTGAGATTCCTGTCCTCGAAGGGTTGGATCTCACCATCGCCGCCGGCGAGTTCGTCGTGCTGATGGGGCCCAGCGGCTCGGGCAAGTCAACCCTGCTGCACCTGATCGGCGGTCTCGATTCTGCCACCGGCGGCAGCGTGCGCGTCGGCGACGCTCATCTAGAAAAAATGAGCGAGCGCGAACGGACGGCGTGGCGCAGCCGGCACGTCGGCTTCATCTTCCAGATGTACCACCTTGTGCCCGTGCTGACAGCGGCGCAGAACGTCGAGTTGCCGCTTCTTTTGTTCAGCATGTCTTCGTCACAACGGAAGGAACGCGTCAGGACGGCGCTGGAGGTCGTCGGCCTCTCCGACCGGGCCGATCACCGGCCCAACCAGCTCTCCGGTGGCCAGGAGCAGCGCGTTGCCATCGCAAGAGCCATCGTTACCGATCCGGACGTGATCCTGGCCGACGAACCGACGGGCGATCTGGATGCCAAGACTTCCGAGGAGATTCTGGAGCTTCTGAATCTGCTCAACAGTGAGTTTGGTAAGACCATCCTCATGGTGACGCACGATCCGCGGGCAGCTTCGCACGGGCAGCGGACCGTCCACCTCGACAAAGGCGTGCTCGATCGAGAAGAACTCAATCCGGCAAGACCGCGCGGCGCCGCGGCCATGGTTTCCTGAGAGCGGGGGGCGGCCGGTGACGCTGACTTATGTGCTGATGCAGAACCTGCGGCGGAACACGCTGCGGGTAGTGCTGACGGCGGTTGCCTTCGCGCTGCCGATGGCGGTCTTTGTCGCGGCCATTTCTTTTGTCGTGGCCCTGGCACAGATCTCAGCGGATATGGAGAAGGAGCTGCGCCTCGGCGTCCATCACAAGACCACGCTGACCAATCCGCTTCCCGCGGGCATGCGTTCCAAAATCGAAGCCCTCGATCCGGATCGCCGCCGAATCGCAGCCGTTTGCGGCATGCGCTGGTTCGGCGGGCGCGTACCCGATACGCAGAACACGCTGACCAGCATCGCGGGGGACCCCGACACGTTTCCGCTGGTCTACAGCGACGTCGGCATGACCGCGCAGGACATCGAGGCATGGCAGCGCGATCGTCGCGCATGCGTCGTCGGTCGAAACCCGGTGGATACCTACGGATGGAAGCAGGGCGATCGCGTCACACTGGTCAGCACCGTGCCGCCGTATCTGCAGCTCGAGTTCAACATCGTCAAGATCGTCGAGAACCGCGAGCGGGCAAACTTCTTCTGGTTCCGGCGTGATTATCTCGTCGAATCCATGAAGGACGCGGGCGTGGACGACGCGCGCTGCAACATCTTCTGGATCAAGTGCAAGAGTGCCGAAGGTCTGCGCACACTTCAGCAGGATATCGACGCACTGTTTGCCAACAGTCCTGACGAGACCAAGTCCGAGGATGAAAACGCCTTCGTGGCGAACTTCACGCAGGCGATGGGAAACATCCCGGGACTCATGCAGACGATGGCCATGGTCGTCGTGGTCATCGTCGCCCTGGTCGCCGGAAACGCGATGATGATGAGCTTTCGCGAACGCACCCGGGAGCTGGCGGTCTTCAAGGCGATCGGGTTTCAGTCCGGCCGGGTGTTCCTGATCGTGCTGTCCGAGAGCATCATGCTGGCCATGGGCGGTGCCCTGCTGGGGGTCGTACCTGCCGCAGTGCTGCTCTGGCTGTTGCCGATCCGGCTGACCGGCATCGGCCCGATGATTGCGCTGGAGGTGACCCGACTCGGTGTCATTGGTTCGATGGCGATCGCCCTTTGCGTGGGCGTGGTCGCCGGCCTGTGGCCCGCATTTCAGGCGATGCGACTCCAGACGACCGACGCCTTGCGAAAGGTGGCATGATTATGTCGGGGCCTAACCAGCAACATCAGTCCTGCTTTCGCAGAGATGAACGACGGTGACGATTAACGAATGGCCCTGCCCCTGACCTATCACTGGCGGAATCTCTTCGTGCGGAAGACCACAACCGTGCTGACCGTCCTGGTCATCACGTCGGTCGTCTCCGTGTTCGCGTACATGCTCGGCTTTTCCGAGTCACTTCAGCACTCCCTGTCCGTCGCACGAGATCCGCACAAGCTGATCGTCCTCAAGAGCGGTGCGACCGCCGAGAGCAACAGCGCCATCCCGGTCGACGAATACAACAAACTCAGTCAGGTGACGAACGTCGCCCGCGACGAAGCGACCGGCCAGGTGCTCGTGAGCCCCGAGATGATGGTGCAGGTATCGCTGCCGCGCCTGCGGGACGGCGGTCGCACCAATGCCAACGTGGCCGTCCGCGGCGTCACGCTGGACGCCTTCCGGATTCATCCGAATATCCGCCCGCTGGGGCGGATCTTTTCCACGGCCGAACGGGAGGTCATCGTCGGGCTGGCCGCAGCACAGCAGTTCGCCGGTCTTCAGATCGGCGACACGATCAATCTGGGTTATGGCGCGGATCGTGCTTACAAGGTCGTGGGTCACTTTTCGGCCGACGGCGGTCCGATGGAGAGTGAGATCTGGGGCTATCTGCCCTCGCTGATGAATTCCTACAACCGCACGATGTATTCCTCGGCCAATCTCCGGCTCGCCGACGGCTCCGATGCCCGGCAGATCATTGGGCAGATCGAGGGCCCGGCGATCCAGCTTGCCGCGCAGACCGAAGAAGAATACTGGGAATCCCAATCGCGGTTGATGAAGGTCTATTTATTTGTGGCCTACCTGCTCGTCGCGATCATGTCCCTGGCGGCAGTGTTCGCCATCGCCAATACGATGTTCTCCGTTGTCGCTGGTCGATCGCGCGAGCTGGCCATGCTGCGTACGATCGGATTCTCCAGTGCTCAGATTCTGCTCGGTCTGGTCATCGAGGCGGTCATGCTCGCCCTGGTGGGAGGTATGCTCGGGTGCGTGGCCTGCTGGGCCTGGCTGCAGGCCGTCGGAAACACGAAGGACATGTTCGGGGCAACGACATTTACAACGATGGCATTCAAGATACAGATGACGCCGCTGCTGATTGCCAAAGCCCTGGGTCTCGTGGTTGTGGTCGGGGTGATCGGCGCCCTCGTACCGGCGCTTCGCGCCGCGCGGATGCAGGTGGTCACAGCGCTACGCGAACCCTGAACGCCACGACATAAATACATACCGATTGTGTAACGGATGAAACTCGCTTTGCCGCTTCGACTCATTTATCTCTATCGCAACCTGACGCGCAATCCGCTGCGGTCCGGCCTGACGTCGGCGGCCGTGGCGCTGCCGATCATGATCTACGTGCTGTCGATGGCCGTCGTGGACGGCTTTGAGAACTTTCTCGACAACTCGGCCCGGCAGCTTCGGCTCGCCGTCACGCAGCGCACGTCGATCATCAATCCATTGCCAGAAGGCCATCGCCGCAAGATCGAGGCCCTGGACCCGGAGAAGACCCGTCTTATCTCCGTCTGTGGTCTGCGGTACATCGGTGGACAGCGCGAGAACGACCCCATGCCGCTCTCGACGCTGGCCGTCGATCACGACACGTTCATCGCCAGTTTTCCCGAGCATCAACTGACCGACGAGGAGGTGGATGCCTGGCTCCGGAACAAGCAGGCGATCATGGTCGGCCGCGGTACGGCGCGGGAGATGGGATGGAAGGTGGGCGATCGGATCACGATCTTCCCGTCGGTGCCGCCGTACAAGCTGATCGAGTTTCAAATCGTCTCTACCCTGGAAAATGCGCAGGACTTCGTGACCAACTGGTGCCGGCGGGACTACCTGGAGGAGGAGCTGAAGAAGTACGGCGCCCCGTCGGGCAATGTCACTTTCTTCTTCGTGAAGTGCGCCTCTCGCGAAGACCTGGATCATTTTCGCGGAGCCATCGACGCCCAGTTCGCCGGCTCGCTTGATGAGACGCGCACGCTCGACGAAAAAACTTTCATGAACGAATTCGTCACCCAGCAGTTCAACCTGCCGCGAAATCTGACGATCCTCGCTGCCCTGACCGTCTTTGTTGCCGTGATGGCCGCGACCAACACGATGAGCATGAATTTCCGCGATCGGACGAACGAGGTAGCGACGCTCAAGTCGCTCGGTTTCGGTTCTGCGTTCGCCTTCTCACTGATACAAACGGAGAGTCTCCTTCTTTGTGCCGTCGGGGGGCTGGTAGGGGCGAGTGTGCCTTTTGTGCTTTTTACCTATACGCCGATACGCAACATCACGATTCCGCTGATTCAGACGCTTGAAATCGCGCCGTCCACGTGCATCAAGGCCGTCGGTATGGCACTGCTCATCGGGATTGTTGCCGCCTTGTGGCCTGCCTGGCTGGCCGTGAGGATGAAGGTGGTGTCTGCCCTGCGAAGTCTCGAGTGAGCGCGGTCACACCGTGCGCCTGCGCGGCCAACATCGGATGTGTATTGAATGCGACCTGTACGCTGACTGTGTGCGTGAGCGAAAATGGCACTACCGCTGACCTACAACTTTCGCAACCTGCTCGTGCGACGCTTGAGCACCTCGCTGACGTTCTTCGTCGTCACGGTGGTCGTGGCCGTGCTGTGTGTGCTGCTCTCCTTCGCTGCGGGCATCCGCGCATCTCTTCGTGCCAGCGGATGGCCGCAGAATGTCCTCGTCCTCAAGACCGGTGCCACCGCGGAGAGCACAAGCATCATCTACCCCGATGAGGCGGGCCGGATCGTCCAGACGCCCGGCATCGCAACGGATTCGAGTGGGCAGTTGCTTCTCAGCCCGGAGCTGTGCGTGCAAACCTCCGTCCCACGGATCGGGCCGGATGGCACCCCGGCGAATGTCGCGATTCGCGGTGTTGATCGTGTTGCCTTCGACGTGCATCCCGAGGTCAAGCTCATCGAAGGGCGGCTCTTCGAAGACGGGGCACAGGAAGTGATCGTCGGCGTACAGGCGCGCGACCGCTATCAGAACCTGCACGTCGGCGGCGAAGTGATGCTCGGCCGTTCAACCAATCGCGTGTTCAAAGTGGTCGGCGTCTTCGAGGCGGCAGGAGGCGCGCTGGAGAGCGAAATCTGGTCCGGCAGAACCATGATCGCCGATGCGCACAATTTCCGCTTTGTTTCCAGCATCGCCGTCCGGTTGGAGGACCCGGCTCGAGCGGAGGAAGCCATCCGCTACATCAAGGGCCCCGCTGTGCGAATGAACGCCCGCACGGAGGTCGATTATTACGACGATCTATCGACGAAGACCCGCCAGATCGTCCTGCTCACATCGATCCTTATCGGAATCATGAGCGTCGGCGCCATCTTCGCCGTGGCCAACACGATGTACGCTTCGGTTGACAGTCGGCGCCGCGAGATCGCCATGCTGCGCACCATCGGCTTTTCGCGGCGTTCGATCGTGACTTCTTTCCTGGTGGAATCCCTGCTTATCACGCTGACGGCCTGCCTCGTCGGCATCGCCGTCAGTCTGAGCGTCGACGGGTCCCGCCAGGACTTTCTCTCCGACACGACTTGGACGGTCCTCGCATATGAACTTCGCGTGACTCCGGAGATCATCCTGTCGGCGCTGGGGCTTTCCACCCTCGTCGGTCTCTTCGGTGGCTTGGCCCCGGCCGTGCGGGCTTCCCGCACCCGGATCATCGAGGCCTTGCGGAAGGCCTGATTCCGAGGACCGATACAACGGTGCAGAATCTGCACCGGCGGCGTGGAGTGGCACCTGCGGCGAGGTCCGCCGTTGGCCGGAAATGGTTCATGATCTCGGCGGCCCTGCATGCAGAAGCCCGTCCGGCTAGAATCGAGTGTCATGGCAACACGACCTGACATCCGTGCTCAACTACGAAGTCTGAGCATTCCCAAAGAGCAGCGCCCTATGGCGGCTCAGGCGCCTTCCACGTCGACCGTCGGCCGCCGTCCGCTGCGCTGGCTGCTTGCTGTCGTGACCATCGGCTTGCTCGCGTGGCTTGGCTATATCGGCGCGCAGAAGATCGGCCCGCTGGGAGATGCTGCCGCCGCTGCCTCCGAGATCCGTCTCGTGACGGTCACGGCGCGCGATGTGTCGCAGCCGATGCCGGTGCTGACCGCGACCGGCAAGATCGTCGCCGACCACAAGGTACTGGTGAATACAAAAGTCTCCGGGCAGATCGTTGAACTTCGTTTCGAACAGGGCGACCGGGTCAAGGAAGGTCAGGTCCTGGCACGAATCGAAGATGTCATCTACGAGGCCCAGCGCGATCAGGCCGCCGCGCAACTTGAGCAGGCACAGGCCAGTCTTCGCTATCAGGAGATCAACTTCCGCCGGATCGAGAAACTGCACGAGACGGACGCCGCGCCGGAGATTGAGTACGCAGAGGCCCGCCGTGACTATGAAGAAGCCCAGGCTCGCGTAGCGGCCGCCGAAGCCGCCCTGCGCTGGGCACAGAAGGCCTTGACGGATTGCGAGGTACTCGCGCCGATCGCCGGTGTGATCCTCGAACGCAACGTCGAAGTCGGTGACTTTGTGGCCGCCGAGGGTGGCCGTGGCGCGATTGCCAATGCTCAACTCTGCACCATTGCCGACATGACGCGCCTCCGCGTTGAAGTCGACATCAGCGAGTTGGACATCGCCCGCATTCGCCAGGGTCTTGCCTGCACGGTTATTCCGGATGCCTACAAGGATCGCCGCTATCAAGGCCGTGTTATGTGGCTGGACCCCGGCGCGAATTATTCCAAGGCCACCGTTCAGGTCAAAGTGCGCATCGAGAACCCGGACGAGTTCCTCCGCGTCGAGGGGTCTGCACAGGTCTCATTCCTGGTGGATGACACGAAGGGCGATTCAAGCTCAGCAGGTACCGGCATCTGGATTCCCACCAGCGCCTGCCAGCGCGACGGCTCCGGAAATGGCGGCCGGGCCTTCGTCGCCGAGGGCGGGCGGTTGCGTGCGACGCAGTTGACCCTGGGTCGCCAGGTGGGCAATCAGATTGAGGTCCTCAGTGGACTCTCGCCGGGTCAGTCGATCGTCGCGGACGGCCTCGACAAGCTCTCGGATGGCCAGCGACTGCGATCATGAGGCACGCGGTTTCCCACGGCGCAAGTTTATCGAACCCGATGCGAGCAGCGTACACGTCTGACTGGTTCGGCCCGCCGTCGATTACTGTGATGCGAGCAGATCGTTAACAAAGAGCAGCGTGTCCCCTTCCAGCGTGCCGGTCAGGTAGTCCGCACAGGTTTCTTCGTCCTGCGGAAGCGGCGCACCCAGTTTCGCGCGGACAAACCCTTCCACGTCGGCACCATCGAGAATGCCGTCCTGATTGACATCGCCCAGCAGCAGGCAGGCGGGCACGGCAATGGTGTAGATACCGCGCCCGTGGGTGGCTGCCAGAAGCATTTCACTGTTGTGCATGAAAACCAGCTCATCGACGCTGACTGCCGACGGTCCGGTGTGCGTTGTCGTCCAGGACGCGCCGCGATCCTCACTCGCGAAGATGCCCACTTCCGTGCCAGCATAGAGCCAGTCCGCCTTACGCGGGTGTCGGGCGAATCCGCGGATGGGAGCGGCCGGCAACTGATTTGGCACGAGACCCGACAGCGGAACGAACGTGCCGCCACCGTCTGCCGTGGCCCAGAGATTGGCGGCGGAAAAGCCGCCGAAGGTGACAAAGACCACGTCATGGTCGTCCGGGTCGATCACGATGCGCGTCACATAACGATTCGGCAGGGGGTCCGGCGCGCCATTGTTGTCGATCGGCTCCCAGACGGGTGAAGCGGCGGTGCCGTTGAGGGTCCGATGAACTTCGCCGTTATTCTGCCCGATCCAGATGATGTTGGGATTTCCGGGCGCCACGGCGATGGCACTGATGTGGTCCGTGCCCGCCGGCCGGATCTGCTGCCACGACAGCAGAAACGACGCGATCCGCGCATTCGGGCATCGCCAGAGTCGCAATCCGCCTGCAAGAATCCGCGCCGGGTTGTTGGGGTCGAGAATGAACGGTGCGATGAAATTGGCCGAGCCGCCGGCATCGCCGAGGCCGTTGGTGATGTAGCCGGCCGACAGCCCACCGTTGGTCGAGCGGACGATCCGCAGATTGATGTACTCGCCGTAGCAGAAGTTGGGATTCTCCCAGTCGATGGCGCAAAAGCCGCCGTCGCCGCCGAACATGAGATGGCCCTGGTCCGAGCCAGCGGTCAGCCGCAGCGTGCCGTTGTCCTGCGTGCCGCCGATGATCAGGCCGGTTGTGCCGTCGCCCGCCGCGCCGTAGTACTGCGTCGTGCGGTAGTCGACGTCGAGATTCTGCCAACCACCTGTGGTGGAGGCCGTGTAGATGTTCTCTGTCTTCCAGACGCCGCCATCGGTACAGACGTACACGCGCCGGTTCGTGATGCCGTCGAAGCCCGGGTCGTGCACGATGGCGTGCATGTCGACGTGCGGCTGAATCGTCATGATGTAACCGTCGGAAATCTGCGAAAGAGAAACACCGCCGTTCGTGCTCTTATAGAAGTTGTATCCGCCGGTGACGAGGAAGTCCGGATTCGTCGGGTCCACCCAGAGGGGATTGGCGTACCAGCTCACACTGGAACTGCCGCTGACGGTCTGGAGTAAATAGGACTGTCCGCCGTTCGTCGACTTCCAGATGCGGCCGCCGCCCGTGGCGCTCGAGGCATAAACGATGTTCGGACTGCTTGGCGCGTAGGCCAGCTCGATGCGCGAGCCGAAGCCGACCTGACTGCTCATGTCGCCGGAGGCCGTTGTCCAGGTGAAGCCGCCGTTGGTCGAATAGACCGCCCGGTGATACCAGTCGCCGAGTCCCCAGTCGTAGTCGATGACATGGGCAACGGCCTTGTTGCTGTCCGTCGGATCGAAGGCCACGTAGAACGAGCCCTGCGCGTTGAGCCGGAGCGTCCAACTGGCGCCGCCGTTTGTCGATCGGTAGATGCCGCCGTACCTTCGCGATGCCAGGACGACGTTTGAATTGGTCGGCGAGACGGCGATGCGGCAGACATTGTCCCAGGATGCCGTCGACGCAAGCAGGGACCAGCTCTGCCCGCCGTCGGTCGATTTGTAAATGCCGGTCCCGCCGATTGCATCTCCGTTGAAGAATCCTTCGCCGGTGCCCGCATAGAGAATGTTTGGATTGTTCGGGTCGATGGTCATGCAGCCGATCGCGAGATTCGGCAGGCCGTCGTCCACCGGAGACCAGGACGATCCGGCATTTTCGCTGACCCAGATACCACCGCTGACGCTGCCGGCCAGCAAACGATTCGGGTTGGTCGGATCAACCACGAGCGAGCGGCTGCGCCCGCCGACATTGCGCGGGCCGCGTTCCACCCAGTTGGCCGGATCAATTCCGGCGATGCGCTGTCCGCCCCGCGCAACGGCCTGTTCGAGAATGGCCCGCCGCTGCGCGAGCGCGCGGTGCAGCGCATCGGGAGCGATTTCGCCGTGCTCATCCTGTCGGATGAGTCGGCGCCATCTCGCCGCCTCGTCCGGGTTGGTGGCCCGCTCGAGTGGCGCTCCTTCCGGTGGCACGCGCATCGACCGCGCGGACGCCGTGTCCGATGACGGTGCGAGCGATGCAGATGGCGGAGCCGGCATGGAGCAGCCGGCAAGCAGACACAGGGCGGCCAGATGTATGCGGATAAACTTCAATGGAACTCCCACCAGTCGGACAGCTCGCGAAACAATCATTCTATCAGTAGCGGGACATCGAATCCAACCGATTGTCGCTGAATGCATCGGCGGTGACGCTCGATCAATGCCGACGTTGTTGCATCAGCGCTAGACCGAGGCCGTCGGATGAATGGACTTGAAATACTCAACCGTCCGGGCAAAGCCCTCGCGCCATGGCGTCGTCGGCGACCAGCCCAGCAGTTCACGGGCCCGTGTCAGGTCCGGCCTGCGACGTTCCGGGTCGTTCACCGGCCGCTCCACGAAATGAAGCGGGCTTTTTGAACCGGTCATTTCGATGACCGCCTCCGCGGCCTGTCGGACGGTGATCTCGTCATCGTTACCGATGTTGATCGGTTCGTGGTAGTCGCTGTCGGCGGCGCGAAGAATCGCCTCGACGAGGTCATCGACGTAGCAGAATGAGCGCGTCTGTGAACCATCGCCGTGCAGTGTGAGCGGCTGGCCGGAGAGCGCCTGGTTGATGAAGTTCGGAAGCGCCCGACCGTCGTTGGCCCGCATCCGCGGACCGTAGGTGTTGAAAATGCGAACGAGTCGCGTGTGAAGGCCGTGGCATCGATGATAGGTCATCACCAGCGCTTCGGCGAAGCGCTTGCCCTCGTCGTACGGCGCCCGCGGACCGATGGGACTGACGTTGCCGCGATAGGTCTCGCGCTGCGGATGCTCCAGCGGATCTCCGTAGCACTCACTGGTCGATGCCTGGAGCAGCAGGGCGTCGTGCTCGCGCGCCAGTTCGAGCAGGTTCTTAATGCCCACGCTGCAAGTCATCATGATCTCGACGGCCTTCTCGTGAAAATCAATCGGAGAGGCCGGGCAGGCCATGTTGTAGATGCGGTCGATCGGGCCGACGATGCGAAGCGGCTCGCAGATGTCCTGGCGAACCATCGTGAACCCCGGCAGGCGGCAGAGGTCCTGCGCGTTGGCCTCGCTGCCGGTGACGAGATTGTCGACACCGATGACCTCATGCCCGTGACCGATCAGGCGATTGCACAGGTGATAGCCGATGAATCCGGCGGCGCCGGTGACGATGATACGCATAGTCTTCTTGCGGTCTTTCTCGCAGCGGCCCCCGACCCGACGAAGGGCGGACGCCTCAGCCCGTCATGGACGCGAGGCGATCACGAACGTCGCCGATGCCGGTGATGCGCAACCCGAATCGTTCATGGAGCTTGACGGCCACCCCTCGGCCGATGCGGTGCCTGCCGATCATCAGGTCCAGGTCCTCATCCACGCTCCGATCGAACTCAAGTATCGTACCCGGCATGATCTTGAGAATCTCGCTCAGCGGAATGCGGCGGCTGGCCACCTCCACGCTGACGGTCACCCGCAGATTCAGAAGGCGTCGCCAGCGGGCTGGCAACTGATGCGCTGCCGGGGATGCGGCTGGTTGGGGGGCGGTATCCTGATCGGCGGGCAGATTCGCATCCGGTCGGGCGACGGTCTTACCTTCCGCGAGACGACCGACATCATCCGCAAGCGTGTCCACCGCCTGCTCGGCATCCTGCAAGACGGTGTCGATATGATCCTGAGAAATCAAGCGATTGCCTCTGGCGATGCCGGTGAAGGTCGATCGCGCCGATCCTGCCGGTGGTCGCAGCGGAACCGGGCGCGCAGGAAAATCCTGTGGTTTTTATCGACACCGTACAGAAGCGACTTGAAGTAAGCAGCCGCGGCGGGAGGCCGGGAAGCCCGCATCAGGCCAGCCGGCCGACGGCAATGCAGGCATTGTGGCCGCCGAAACCGAAGGAATTGCTGATCGCCATGTTGACCCGGGCATCCTGGGGGACCCGGGGTGTATAGTCGAGGTCGCATCCTTCGCCGGGATGGTCAAGGTTGATGGTGGGGGAGATGACGCTGTTTCGAATGGCCATCACCGTGGCGATCAGCTCCACACCGCCGCTGGCGCCGAGGAGATGGCCGATCGAACTCTTCGTGCTGCTGACTTTGAGCTTTCGCGCGTGGTCACCGAAGACCGACTTGATGGCCACGGTTTCCGCCACGTCGCCCAACGGCGTGCCGGTACCGTGGGCGTTTATGTAGTCGATCTGGTCCGGAGCGATGCCGGCATCGGCAAGTGCGAAGCGCATGGCCGCCGCACCGCCGCGCCCGCATTCATCGGGCTGCGTAATGTGATTGGCATCGGCGCTCATGCCGTAGCCGAGTACTTCGCAGTAAATATTCGCGCCGCGCTTCTTCGCGTGCTCATACTCCTCGAAGACGAGTATGCCCGCGCCCTCGCCCATCACGAAGCCGTCGCGGTCTCGATCGAACGGCCGCGAGGCCTTCGCAGGTTCGTCGTTGCGCTCGGAGAGGGCCTTCATCGAGGCAAAGGCCGACAGGCCCAGCGGCGTGAGCGCCGCTTCCGCGCCGCCGGTGATCATCACGTCCGCCTCGCCGCGCCGAATGGCGTGCACGGCGTCGCCCATGGCGTTCGTCGCCGAGGCGCAAGCCGTAGCCACGGCCGTGTTAGGGCCCTTGGCGCCGAAGAGGATCGAAATGTTTCCACTCGCTGCGTTGACCATGAGTTTGGGGATCGTGAAGGCAGAAACCTTTGAAGGGCCCTTTTCGAGCAGTCGCAAGTGCTGCTCTTCGAGTTCCGTCAAGCCGCCAATGCCCGAGCCGGTGATGACGCCGAACTTCGTCGGGTCAACCTTGCCGACCTCGAGACCGCTGTCTTTGAAAGCGAACGAGGCCGCAACCACCGCCATCTGCGTGAAGCGGTCCATCCGCTTGAGTTCCTTGCGGTCGAGGTGCTCGGCCGGGTCGAACTCGCGGCACTCCCCACCGAATCGTACGTCGAATTTCGAGACATCAAATCGCTGAATGGTCGCCACGCCGCTCTCACCCGAGAGCAGCCGCTCCCAGAATGAGTCCACGGAGTTTCCCAGCGGGCTGACGATGCCCATACCGGTGATGACGATTCGGCGGCGCTGGCTCATTCGACGGACCTCACGGTGCATTTACGGCGAGGACGGATGGTCGCAAGACCGGCCTCGCTATTCCTTCTTCTGGTTCTGGGCCTTCAGGATGTAATCCACCGCGGCGCCGACCGTCTGAATCTTCTCGGCTTCCTCGTCCGGGATGGACAGCTCGAACTCGTCTTCGAACTCCATCACCAGCTCGACCGTGTCCAGTGAGTCCGCGTTCAGATCGTTGACGAAGGACGTCTCCATGGTGATCTCGGACTTGTCCACGCCCATCTGCTCGCTGACGATCTTGACGACTTTCTCTTTGATCTCTTCCTGGGATACAGCCACCACTTGACTCTCCTCAATTGCGTGTCCGCCGTGTGCCGATCCGCCGGTATTGCCAACCTGGGCTCCGGCGCCACACACCGCGGCGTTACAGGTTTCTCACAACTCCATTTTTTGCCCGCTTGCAACCGTCGCCCGCGGGTCATACGGACAACGCAACTCCGCCGAACCGACAGGGTCGGCGTGTCGACTCGCTACATGTGCAGGCCGCCGTCCACCACGAGCACCTGTCCGGTGATGTAACCCGAAGCGGGCGACGCCAGGAAAGCAATCGCCGCGGCCACTTCCTCGGGCTCGCCGAACCGCTGCAGGGGAATGAGCGGTCGAACCTGCTCCTTGACCTTTTCTGACAGGACATTGGTCATGTCCGTCTTGATGAAGCCCGGTGCGACGGCATTGCACGTCACACCGCGGCGCGATAATTCCTTTGCGACCGACTTTGTCAGGCCGATGACACCCGCCTTGCTGGCCGCGTAGTTCGCCTGGCCCGCGTTACCCATGATGCCGGAGATGCTCGTGATGTTCACGATCCGGCCGAAGCGTGCACGCACCATGTGCTTGGCGACCGCCCGAGTGAGCTGAAAAACGCTTCGCAGGTTGGTCGCCACCACGTCGTCGAACTGCTCATCGGTCATGTTCATGACCAGACCGTCGCGCGTGATACCGGCGTTGTTCACGAGGATGTCGATCCGGCCGAAATCGGAGGCAATCTCATCGACCCATTTCTCAACCTTGTCGCTTTCGCGTACGTCCAGAGCCCGGGTCACCAGCTTACCGATGCAGCGCTGGTCCGCGGCCTCTGCCGGCAGCGTGCTGAGACGCTCTGCGTTGCGGGCGCAGGCGATGACCGTTGCGCCTTCGCGCGCCAGCGCCAGACTCGTCGCCCGGCCGATGCCGCGTGAGCCGCCCGTCACAATCGCCACCCGATCCATCAGCTCTGCCATGCCTGCCGCGTACCTCCTGTCCGGCTGCGTCGCAGCCGGCTTTCTGCCTGGTCATTGCGCCCTATGCGGAGACGCGCTCCAGAAACGCGGACGTCGAGTAATTCTCCGCCGTTACCGAGCGATTGATCTTTCGCATCATGCCGGTCAGAACCCGTCCGGGTCCGACTTCGGCGAACCGATCGAAGCCGTCGGCGATCAGTCTCTCGATCGACGCCTGCCAGCGAATCGGCTTGGCGACCTGCTCCCGCAGGGACGCCCGAACGCCTTCCGGGCCGTCATAATAGCCAGCGGACACGTTTGCGACTACTGGAATCTGGCCTCGGGTTATTTTTGTTGTCTGCAGGGTCTTCCAGAGGCCCTCGACGGCCGGTCCCATAAGGTCTGAATGGAAGGCACCGGCAACGTTGAGCGGGATGGCCCGGGCACCGTGCTGCTCGGCAAGGCCGGTTGCTCGCTCGCAGGCGGACTTGGCTCCCGAGATCACGATTTGCCCCGGGCAGTTAAAATTTGCCGGGGAAAGGACTTCTCCCATGGCCGCTTCCTCACACAAGCGTGAGGTCGTGGCCTCGTCAGCACCCATGATCGAAACCATGCCGCCCGATGTGGATTCCGCCGCCGCCTGCATGAGTCGTCCGCGTTCTGCGACGAGTTGCAGCGCATCTTCAAAACTCATCCAGCCCGCCGCGTGAAGAGCGGTGTACTCGCCCAGACTCAGGCCCGCCATGGCCTGCGGATTCAACTCGTCCGCAATGCCTGCGGCCTTCAATGCATGCCAAACGGCCACCGAAGTAACGAAGATCGCCGGCTGGGACCATTCGGTCGTGTCCAGCTTCTCGGCCGGACCTTCGAAGCACAGCCGGGCGAGATCGATGCCGAGGACTTCCTGTGCACGCGCGAAAACCTGTCGCGCCGCATCGGACCCCTCGTAGACGTCCTTGCACATGCCGACCTGCTGTGCGCCCTGTCCAGGAAAGATGACTGCGGTCTTGCTCACGATCGTTTGCACGCTCCTTGAGGGTTTGTGTCGCCTGGTCGAGTTCGAGTCGTTTCGTGAATAAGAAGAATCAGATGCGAATCAGGGCCGATCCCCACGTCAGCCCCGCGCCGAAGCCGACCAGCAGCACGAGGTCGCCCGGCTTGATCCGCCCCATTTCACGGCATTCGTCGATGCAGATCGGGATCGACGCCGCCGAGGTATTACCGTAACGCTGAATATTTGTGAAGACGCGGTCCTGCGGAAGACCGAGCCGCTGCCGGGCCGACTCGATGATTCGCAGATTCGACTGATGCGGAATGACCAGGGCGATGTCCTCCGGAGACACACCCGCTTCGGCCAGCGTCGAATCTATCAGCTCGAGGTTTCGCTTGACTGCGAGCTTATACACCTCACGGCCCTGCATCTTCACGTAGTGCAGCCGCTCGTCGATGGTCATCTTTGAAGCCGGGAGCCGTGATCCGCCGGCCGGGACAGCCAGCATCGAGAGGCCTGAGCCCTCGGCCTGCATACGATAGTGCAGCAGGGCTGGTCCATCGGTCTTGGGTGATGCGGACAGGATCGTCGCACCGGCGCCGTCGCCAAAGAGGATGCAGGTGCTGCGATCATCGTAATCGGTGATCTTCGACATCGTCTCGGCGCCGATCAGCAGGATGTTGCGATAGAGGCCGTTCTGGAGCAGAAAGGACGAAACGATGAATCCGTAGATGTATCCGCTGCAGGCCGCCGCCAGATCGAATGCCGGTACCGGAGGACCGCCCAGGGCCTGCTGTACGAAGCATGCCGTCGAAGGAAAGGGACATTCGGGCGTGATCGTCGCCACGATGATCATGTCGATGTCGTCCACGCTCATCTTCGCGTCGGCCAGGGCCTTGCGAGCCGCGGTCGTTGCCAGCGTGGCCGTGGACTCCCCCTCGGAGGCGATGCGCCGCTCGAGAATGCCGGTGCGCTCACGGATCCATTCTTCCGACGTTTCAAGGCGATCGATGAACCACTGGTTCGTCAGCACCTTGTCCGGAAGGGCGCGGCCCGAACCGGCGATCCGAATCCGAAGGGGTTCAGGCATCCACCGTCTCCTCTTCCGTGAGTCGTTCGAGGATGACCCGGTTCACGTCGCTCTGGACATACTGACTGGCGACGCGGACGGCATTCTTGATCGCGCGGGCATTGCTGCTTCCGTGGCAGATGATGCAGATGCCGTCCACGCCCAGCAGCGGAGCACCGCCGTGCTCACTGTAGTCGTGCTTTGCCCAGATGGTCTTGACCACCGGCTCGAAGCGCTTGGCCAGATCGACGCTTTCCGCGGCGATTTCGCGGGCGATCGTCTTGAAGAGACCCTCGGCGAGGCCCTCCGTCAGCTTCAGCACCACGTTGCCGACGAAACCGTCGCAGACGGCAACATCGCATGCACCGGAAAAGAGGTCCCGGCCTTCGACGTTACCGATGAAATTGACCGATGGATCGCGTTTGAGCTTATCGTGCGTCAGCTTGACCAGCGGGCTTCCTTTGACTTCTTCGCTGCCGATGGACAGCAGAGCGACGCGGGGATGATCAATCTTGAGGATGAACTCGGCATAGGCGCTGGCCATCTGTGCATATTGCAGCAGATGGTGTGGCTTTGGTGCGACGTTCGCCCCGACATCACAGACGGTCAGCGGACCGTGGAAAGACGGCAGCACGACCGCGATGCCCGGCCGCTGCACGCTGCCGAGCGTGCGCATCTTGAGCTGGCAGGCCGCGGCACAGGCCCCGGTATTGCCGGCGCTGATGACGGCGTCCACCTGTCGTTCGGCCGCGAGCTTGGCCATGATCATGATCGAGGAATTCTTCTTCTGGCGGAGGGCCTCGACCGGAGAGTCATCCATCTCGATGACTTCCGGGCAGTGATGAATTCGGATTCGCGGATCGTCGCCGCCTTCGCTCGGGAGGTGCGCGCGAACATCGTCCTCTCGGCCCAGCAGCCAGATTTCATCCTGGGGGCCGAGAAACTGGAGACCCTCCACGGCGCCGCGCACGATCTGTGCGGGCGCGTAGTCGCCTCCCATGGCGTCGATCGCAATCCGCATGGTCGTGTTACGACTCCTCGGTCTCGATCTTCAGCGATACCTTGGACGTGTAGTAACCGCAGTTCGCACACGCGCGATGCGGCAGTCGGGCCGTCCCGCACTTCGGGCATGCGGTCGTATTCACCGGACGCAGGGCATGGTGTGACCTGCGCTTCCGGGTCATGGATTTGCTGGACCTTCTCGCCGGTAGCATTTTGTCACCTGTCGGGGATGCCGGTTCAGTTACTTTGTTCCACAGGCCCGGGTCGCATTGCTGCGGCTGCTCCGGGTAGGACCATCCCGCACCACCCATCCTCTGAAGTTGGTTTCAAGCCAAACCAGGCAATCTAGGGACATTCCATGCGACTGTCAAGCATTATGGCCGTGCGGATGGCCCAAGGGCGTCGGCGAAGTGGTATGGAGTCAATTCTGAATTATCGGATGGCCTGGACAGGTCCGGCACGACGCCCGGTAGTCCCAGCCATCCGGGGAGTCGCTCGACGCTTCACGAGGTTCTCTGGCTGGCTTGAAGAAGCCCACCTGAGTCGTTTGACGAGGGTAGTCCGGGAACTGAATTTCGTGCGTTTCGTGCCTATTCAGTACAGTTAGACAATGCCCACAGCTCACCGGGCAGGAGATGGAGAAGCTGGCCGGTTTTCTCGGTCATCCCGCAGTTCCGTGACGGATAATTCGAGTCGCTTTTTTGACCTACTGAGTTCCGCAAAACTTTATTTTATGGATAGTTATGGCTAGGTGTCCGATCACGGAACTGCGCGTAAATCCTGAATGGGTTGTTGCGATTTTTCAATCGAATTTTACGCCGGAAAGTATTGACTCGACTACGCCAATCTGATAAGCTAGGCCCTTGAGTCGGAGTGGACTCAAACGGAAAGGGACAGGGTCAGAAGCATTGCATGCCCGGAGGGGCATTCGAAAATCGGAGGAGATAAAATGCGGATCACAGCTCTTATCACGGCACTTGTACTTCTGGTCGTCGCACCGGCGAACGCTATTTTCGTCGGTTTCGACACTGGTGCGAACAACACGATCGCGGGTGCGAACCCTCTGATCAGTTCGAACGCCGACTGGAACGCAGGCAACTGCAATGTATCTGCGGATGTCGGCCTTGGCTCGCTGGCCGCTGGCGATGTGGACGTCTTCAGCGTCGTCCTGCCTGCTGGCTGTGTCCTGACGGCGATCACCACGCCGCTCAGCCCGTTCGGCAACGCACCGGACACGCTGCTTCGCGTCACGAAGGCCGCTGGTGTCACACTCGTCGCCAATGATGATGCTGGCAGCGATGGCAATAGTGCTGGTTTTGTTCGCGGTTCGGCTGTCCGATACCTCGCGGACGAATCCGTCACGTATTACATCTGGGTTTCCGGTTTCCCGGATTTCGGCTGGACCGGTAGTCACGTGGAGTCGGGCAACTATGCTCTTACGGTGAGTGTTGTTCCCGAGCCCGCTACGCTGGCCCTGCTGGCCGGTGGCGCCCTCTGCCTGATCCGCCGACGGCGGTAAGAAGATTGATCGGGGCCTGAGTAGCCCTTTGATCTCTTCGAAATCTTGTGATTCGCAAAGTGCCGCGGTTGCCTTGTGCAATCGCGGCACTTTTTGTTTTATGCACACCTGCCGATAGACTATTCCCCGAAACCTAGATCATGACTACATAGAAAGCAGCCCGCTGACATGAGCATGCAGACGAAGTCATCTGAAAAAGGGGAGGACGCTGGCAAAGACGGACCGCAAATGGCCCGCGTACGAAACATCGGCATTGTCGCTCACATCGACGCGGGCAAGACCACCACGACGGAACGCATTCTCTTCTATACGGGCCGCACCCACCGCATCGGCGAAGTGGATGATGGGACCACGACCACGGACTTCGACGAGCAGGAGCAGGAGCGCGGCATAACCATCTTCAGCGCCGCAGTAACCTGTCCGTGGAAAGATCACCAGATCAATCTGATCGATACGCCTGGGCACGTCGACTTCACCGCTGAGGTCGAGCGCAGTCTGCGCGTGCTTGACGGCGCTGTCATCGTTTTCGATGCGAAGGAAGGCGTGGAGGCCCAGTCGGAGACGGTCTGGCGACAGGCGCGGAAGTATCACGTTCCCTGCATGTGCTTCGTGAACAAGATGGACAAGATCGGGGCGGATTTCGAGATGTCCGTCGATTCGATGGTCAAGCGGCTTGGCGCGCACCCGGTGCCGGTGCAGCTTCCTATCGGCGCTGAGTCCGGCTTCAGCGGCGTCGTCGACCTCGTGAAGATGAAGGCCCTGCGTTTCACGGGCAACCAGGGCACAACTATTGTCGAAGAAGAAATTCCCGCAGCCATGCAGGACGTTGCGAAATCGCAGCGCCATCACCTCGAAGAGAAAGTCGCCGAGACCGACGACGCGCTGATGCAGAAATATCTTGATGAGGCGCCGCTGACAGAGAAGGAACTGAAGGCAGCCCTGCGGCGCGCAACGATCGCCGGTCAATTGCACCCGGTCTTCTGCGGTTCCTCGCTCAAGAACACAGGCGTGCAGCCGCTGCTGGACGGCGTCATCGATTACCTGCCTTCGCCGCTGGATCGCCCGCCGGTCGAGGGCGTCCGCTCCCTGACGGATGATTCGAAACTGCATCGCCGCCCCCGGCCGGATGAGCCGATGGCCGCGATGGTCTTCAAGATTGTCGCCGACAAACCGCTGGATCTGTATTACGTCCGCGTCTACAGCGGCGTGCTCAAGAGCGGGATGCGCGTGTTGAATGCCAACACCAACGCCAAGGAAAACATCAGCCGCATGTTCCGCATGTTTGCCAAGCGTCGCGAACAGATCGACGCAGCCCCGGCGGGCGAGATCGTCGCCTGCGTCGGGCTCCGCGATGCGCTCACCGGACATACCTTGTGTGATGCCCGCGAACCGATCGTCCTGGAGCGCATCGAGTTTCCCACGCCGGTCATCAGTGTTTCCGTCGAGCCGAAGAATACGAAGGATCGCGACCTGCTCGGTGAGACGCTTGCCAAGCTCGAACGCCAGGACCCGACCTTCCGGCACCATTTTAATCCGGAGACTGGTCAGACGATCATCAGCGGAATGGGCGAGCTTCACCTGGAAGTGCTGACTTACAAGCTGGCACATGATTTCAACGTGCCGGTGATCGTCGGTCGGCCGTTGGTTGCCTATCGCGAGGCGATCACCCGCGCAGCGGAGGCCGAGGGTCGATTCATCCGTCAGACCGGTGGTCGCGGGCAGTACGCCATCGTGAAGCTGCGCGTTGAGCCGCTGCCGTTCGTCAAGGGTAAGGAACAATTCGAGTTCATGGATGCGACGCGCGGCGGCATCATCCGACCGGAGTTTGCCGCCGCCGTGGAGCGGGGCGTGCGCGATGCGCTGCCGATGGGAGTGCTCGCCGGTTATGAGATTCTGAACGTGCGCGCGACGCTGATCGACGGACAGGAACACGATGTCGACAGCTCTGAACTGGCATTTGAGAATGCAGGCCGACTCGCTTTCGAGGAGGCGGTCAAAGCGGCCGGCCCGATCATGCTCGAACCGGTGATGAAGCTGCAGGTCACGGTGCCTGAAGAGCACTTCGGTGTGGTCAGCGGTGATCTAAGTGCGCGGCGCGGCATCATCGAGGACACGGAAAGTCGCGGACCGTATCGCATCCTGCATGCACTGGTTCCGCTGGCGGAGATGTTTCAGTACGCCACGAAGCTTCGAACGCTCACGCAGGGCCGTGCGAGCTACTCGATGGAGCCCAATTCATACGAACCGATGCCGCCGGCGCTGCAACAGGACCTGCTCCGCAAACACGGCTATATTGATTAAATCGAGCCCCCGCAGGCGTTTACCGCTTTCGCGCATGCAACTTTTTGTATCGCAATAGGTTACGGTAAGGTCGATCTGGATCGAGAATCCGGTTTGCCTCGCTTGACAACACTGGGAACTCTGGTACGCTGTCCGGTCTTGCCTTGCCCGAAGTGGGCGGGCGAAACGGTCGGACGAAGAGTCGGGAACGCAACGTGGCATTGGATCGCATTCGCATTCGGATGGAGGCCTACGACAGTACGGCGCTGGATCTTTCAGCGAAGGAAATCGTCGAGCACGCGAAGCGAACGAATGCCCGGGTGCGCGGTCCCATCCCGCTGCCGACGCGGATCGAACGGTACACGGTGCTTCGCAGTCCTCACATCGACAAGAAGTCGCGTGAGCAGTTCGAGATGCGGACGCACAAGCGGGTGATTGATATTTTTGATCCGACGGCGCGCACGGTGGAGGCGCTGAATCGGTTGGTGGTGCCGGCAGGCGTGTTTGTAAAAATCAAGGCGTGATGCAGGATCGGTGACCTGACGTTGGCACCGAAATCGGCATCCGGACCTCGTTTCCTATTTTGAAGAAAGTTTGTCGCGTGAGCCTTATCGCGCGAACCTGCAAAGCGCAAAAGGTAAGGGATAACGTATCGCCATGAACGCGGCCATACTCGGAAAGAAAGTCGGAATGACGCGCGTCTTCGCGGAGGACGGCAGCTCCATCCCGGTGACGGTCATCGAAGCCGGGCCCTGCCCGATTCTTCAGGTGAAGACGAAGGACACCGACGGCTACGAAGCCGTGCAGCTCGGATTCGAGAAGGCACGGGCCAGCCGTTCCACGCGCCCGCAGATCGGCCATGCCCGCAAGGCCGGCAGCGTGCCGCAGCGGTTTGTCCGGGAGGTTCGCCTGGCCAAGCCCACCGACAAGTCGGCGGGCGACGTGGTCACGGTCGAGATCTTTGAGGAACTCGGCGTGAAGTTTGTCGACGTCGTCGGGACTTCGATCGGCAAAGGCACCCAGGGCGTCATGAAGCGGCACAATTTCGGCGGCCAGCCCGGCTCGCACGGCACCGAGCGCAAGCATCGCTCGCCCGGCGGCATTGGCTCTTCGGGTAATCGCGGTCTGGGCCGCTGCATCAAGAAGGGCAAGCGCATGGCCGGGCGAATGGGCAACGAGCGATGCACCGTGCGCAACCAGAAGCTGGTCTCGGTCGATAAGGATCGCAACCTGCTGCTGATCGCCGGCGTCGTACCGGGCCCGCGCAATGGTTACCTTATCGTATCAAAGGCAAAGACCAAGGGATGACGGAGGTGAAAGGTCGTGCGGCCGATGGCCGCGACGGCCTTTTTTGTTTAACGACGGTAGTGAGATGATCGAGATACCGGTACTCAATACAAAAGGGGAACAGGTCGGCAGCGAGAAGCTCGACCCGGCCGTGCTCGGCGGTCGCGTCCGTACGGATCTGCTCAAGCAGGCCGTCGTTACCTACCGCGCCAATCTGCGGCTCGGCACGCATAAGTCCAAGACCCGTGCCGAAGTCCACGGCGCCTCGCGAAAGCTCTACCGCCAGAAGGGTACCGGTCGAGCCCGCGCCGGCAACCTCCGAACGCCTGTGCGTGTCGGCGGCGGCCATGCCTTCGCCAAAGTACCGCGAGACTATTCGAAAAAGCTGCCCAAGAGCATGCGACGGCTGGCCCGTAATTCGGCCATCCTCGCCAAGGCCCGCAGCGGCGAGGCAGTGATTCTCCAGGGACTGAAGATTGGCGCTCCAAAGACGAAAGAGCTTGCTGGCATTTTGCGTGCGACCAAGAGCGATCAGGGGGCGATTCTCGCCGTGGCCGCGATGGATCACAACCTGCAGCTTTCGAGCCGCAACATCCCGAATTTCGGCATCAAGGCCGTCTGGGAACTGAATGCCTACGACGTGCTTCGTGCCCGGCGGCTGGTCTTTACGACCGAGGCCTTCGAGGCGTTGAAGAAGAATCCTGAGCATGCCGGCCGGCTCATTGCGGCGAAGGACTAGGTGAGAAGATGGACATCTACCACGTCATCCGCAGGCCGCTTGTGACGGAGAAGGGCACCCATCAGAGCCGCGTCTCGCACGCGGCGACGCGCAGTCGCGCCGGTCGCGGCGGCGCTTACAGCTTTGAGGTGCACCCTCAGGCCAACAAGATCGAAATTCGCGACGCGATCGAGAAGATTTACGGCGTCAAAGTGCGGGATGTCCGCACGAGCATGCATAAAGGCAAGCGACGCCGCTATCGTTTCAAGTACGGTTTGACGCGGCAATGGAAAAAGGCCGTGGTGGTCCTGGAGCCCGACTTCCACATTGACCTGTTCTGATGAGAACACGATGAATCGCCCGCACAGTCGCGGACGCAGCATGCAAGGTAGCCCGACATGGGAGTAAAGATTCACAAGAAGACGACGGCCGGACGACGCCAGTCCAGCGTCAATGACTTCGCCGAGCTGACGGACAAGAGCCGTAGACCGGTCAAGGCCCTGACGCGCCCGATGCACAAGACCGGCGGTCGCAACAACCAGGGTTTCACGACGTCTCGCTTCCGCGGCGGCGGCCATAAACGCCTGTACCGCATCATTGACTTCAAGCGGAACAAGGACGGCGTCATGGCCACGGTCGAGGCCATCGAATACGACCCGAACCGCAACTGCTTCATCGGTCTGCTCAATTACGCCGATGGCGAGCAGCGCTATATTCTCGCTCCAAACGGGATGAAGGCCGGCGACAAGGTCATGAGCGGCCCCGAGGCCGAGCCCCAGGTCGGCTGTGCGATGCAGCTCAAGGACATTCCCGTCGGCATGGACATCCACAACATCGAGCTGATCGCCGGTCAGGGCGGCAAACTGGTTCGCACGGCCGGTGGTGCTGCTCGGCTGGTGGCCCGCGAAGGATTGTGGGCGACGATCGTGCTTCCTTCGGGTGAAATGCGGCAGGTCCGCACCGATTGCCGTGCGACGATCGGTCAGCTCGGTAATCTCGAGCATAAGAACGTCATTCTCGGCAAGGCCGGCCGGAAGCGCTATCTCGGTCGGCGGCCGCATGTGCGTGGCACGGCGCAAAACCCGGTCTCTCACCCGCTTGGTGGTGGCGAAGGTCGCAGCGGCGGCGGCCGGCATCCATGCAGCCCGACCGGCAAGCTCGCCAAAGGCGGCCGGACGCGCAACCCACGAAAGAACTCAAACCGTCGGATTCTCCGTCGGCGCAAGAGCTTGCGCTACGGACAGGTATCGTTACCCCGGCGTAAGTAGCGTCCGGGCAGCATGAAGGAGTGATCGCAGGAGCGATCGAAACGGAACAACGATGGGACGCAGCTTAAAAAAAGGACCGTACGTCGATCCGCGGCTGTACGAGAAGGTGATGAAGGCCATCGACGTCGGCAGCCATGAGCCCATTAAGACCTGGGCCCGGCGGTGCACGATTCCGCCGGAGTTCGTCGGCCGTACGTTTGACGTGCACAATGGCAAGGTTTTCAAGAAGGTATTCGTCACTGAGGACATGGTCGGTCACAAGCTCGGCGAATTCTCCCCGACGCGAACGTGGCGCGGCCACAGCGGCGTCAAGAAGGCCGAGACGGCAGAGAAGAAGTAGGACGCATTAGGCAGGTAGTGCCATGGCGAAGTGGACCTCCAAACATCGATACGCCCGCATCAGCCCGCGCAAGGCGCGGCTGGTCACCGAGTTGATTGCCAACCGGCACGTGGAAGAAGCGCTGGAGCTGCTCAAGTTCACGCGGAAACGCGCCAGCGTTCTCGTGGACAAGGTGCTTCGCGCCGCCATGGCCGACGCCGATGAACAGGAGGCCAACGTCCGCTCGCTTTATGTTCACGAGGCCCGCGTCGATCCGGGACCGATCATCAAGCGCTTCCAGCCGAAGGACCGCGGCCGGGCGCATCCGATTCACAAGCGCACCAGCCACATTGTGGTCACGGTGGGAGAAGGACCGAGGAAGTAACGTCCATGGGACAGAAGACGCATCCAACCGGGTTTCGCATCGGCATCACCGAGGACTGGCGCTCGCGCTGGTACGCGCCGAAGGCCGCTTACGCCGAGTTCCTCATCGAGGATTTCAAGATCCGTCAGTTGATCGACCGCAAGCTCAACCGCACGGCTCCTTACGCCGGCTGCGCCGAAGTGGAAATCGAACGCACCCGCAACGAAGTCAAGGTGGTCATCGCCACGGCCCGTCCGGGCATGGTCATTGGCCCCAAGGGTGCCGAGGTCGACAAGCTCCGTGAAGCGCTCGAGGAGTTGATCGACCGCAAGGTGAGCGTGAGCATCAAGGAGATCAAGAACCCCGATCTGAACGCCCAGCTTATCGCCCTCGACATTGCCGAGCAGTTGAAGAAGCGCGGCAGCTTCCGCCGTCTGATGAAAATGCACTGCGATGCCTCCATCGCCGCCGGCGCCAAGGGCATCAAGATCATCTGCAAGGGCCGGCTCGGCGGCGCCGAGATGTCGCGCATGGAGACGCAGAAGCTCGGCTCCATCCCGCTGCAGACGCTTCAGGCCTGGGTGGACTACGGCTACGCACAGAGCTTCACGACTTACGGGGCGATCGGTGTGCGCGTCTGGCTGCACCGCGGCAGCTATCGCGACATGGACAGCATCCTGGAAGCGGCCGACAACGCCGAACCGACCGGTCGTCGGGGACGCGGCCCGCGGCCCGAACCGCGGCAGGAATAACGACGGAGCGGAGGAGTTGTTCAGATGGCCCTGATGCCGGCACGAGTGAAATTCCGCAAGCACCAGCGCGGCAAGATTCGCGGCAACGCGACCCGCGGCAACACGGTGGCTTACGGTGATTACGGCCTCCAGGTCCTGCAGGCCGGTTGGATCTCCGGCCGCCAGATCGAGGCCGGGCGAATGTGTGCGTCGCACTACCTGCAGCGGCAGGGGCGCGTCTTCATTCGCATCTTTCCGCACAAGAGCGTGTCGAGCAAGCCGCTCGAAACACGCATGGGCAAGGGCAAGGGCGAACCGGACTACTGGGTCGCGGTCGTCAAGCCCGGGACGATTTTGTTTGAGATCGGCGGCGTACCGGAGGATGTGGCCCGCCAGGCGTTGTCGCGCGTGGCGCACAAGATGCCATACCGCTGCCGCTTTGTGAAGCGGCGCTCCGGCTTGTAGCTGTCAGGGGCCGGCGTCGGCCCCGGAGCGATTGACCAGGGATTCGATTCGTCGAGACCGTGCGATGAAGATATCCGAGATTCGAGAAATGAAGACCGAGGAACTGCACGCGGAGCTGGATCGCCTGCGCCGCCATCTCTTCGATCTTCGCAGTCAGCGCGTCACCGAAAAGCTCGAGGACCCCTCGCAGCTGAGCAAGACGCAGAAGGACATCGCCCGCATCTTCACCGTGATGAGTGAGCGCGGCGAGAAGAACATCGAGCAGAAGCAGTACCATATGGAATCCGCCGGCACGGCCGCCCGCGCCGCCCGATAGAGGCGGTTGCACGCGGCCGCCATCGGCGGACGGGATGATTTGAGACATGGCAACGACGCAGACCCCGCAGACCCCCGAAAAGCGACGCGCCCGGCGCAGCCGCATCGCGGTGGTGGATGCCCACAATCGCGACAAGACGATCAAGGTGCGCATCGACCGGCTCGTCAAGCACGAGAAGTATGGCAAGTTTCAGCAGCGTCGCAGCGTTCTGCATGTTCACGACGAGCGAAACGAAGCCCGGGTCGGCGACGTAGTGGAAATCGTCGAATGCCGCCCGATCAGCAAGACGAAATCCTGGCGATTGGCGCGCATTGTTCGACGGGGCGTGCAGGGTTGACAGCGACGAGGGAGCAGGCGTCATGATTCAGGCGGAGAGCATCGTAGACATCGCGGACAACACCGGCGCCAAGCGCGCTTTGGTGATTCGCGTCCTGGGCGGGTCGACCCCGCGGCAGGGCTTCAAGCGACGCACCGCGTCGGTCGGCGACATCGTGGTGTGCTCGGTCAAGAAGGCCCTGCCCAACAGCGACTACATGCAGGGCAACAGCCGCAAGGAGCGAAGCAGCCGGCGCAAGGTTAAGTGCGTCGTGGTCCGCACGAAGTCGCCGGTTCGCCGGCCCGACGGCAGCTATGTCCGCTTTGACAGCAACGCCGCCGTCATCATCGACGAGGAGAAGAATCCCAAGGGCACGCGCATCTTCGGTGCGGTGGCCCGAGAGCTTCGCGACAAAGGTTTCATGAAGATCGTCTCCCTGGCGAGCGAAGTGGTGTAAGGTGTATGAACGTCGCGCGTCGTGCGGCCCGTAGAAATCGGTTCAGGAAGTACCATGGCAGCGAAGATTCGAAAAGGCGATCGGGTTGAGGTCATCTCCGGTGACCACAAGGGCGAGCAGGGCAAGGTTTTGCGCGTCGATCCGGTCAAGAACCGCGTCCTGATCGAGGGCGTCAACCTGGTCTATCGCCATCTTCGACCCAGCCGGACGAATCCGCAGGGCGGGCGCATCCGCAAAGAAGCCCCGATTCACCTGTCGAACGTCATGGCCGTCGATCCGAAGACCGGCCGCGGCTGCCGCGTGCGTTTCGAAGTGGAGCGTGACAAGGGCGGCAAGCTGCTCAGCAAGCGGCGCGTGACGACCAAGGGCACCGTGCTCGAGGACGTCAAGGCCGTGAAGGCATCGTAAACACTCTGACAGGCGCGCCGGTAAAGCGACCGGCGCGAAAATGACATGGCTCGCTTGTTGGATAAATACAAGAAGGAAGTGCTTCCGGCCCTGCAGAAGGAGTTGGGGCGCACGAATCGTCTGTCGATTCCCCGGCTGCAGAAGGTCGTGATCTCGATGGGCCTCGGTCGCGCCACTGCCGAGAAGAAGCGGCTCGATGCGGCCCAGAAGGAGTTGACGCAGATTGCTGGCCAGAAGCCGATCGTCTGCCGCGCCCGCAAGAGTGTCTCGAATTTCAAGCTGCGCCAGGGTCAGCAGATCGGTTTGATGGTGACCCTCCGCGGGGCAAGAATGTACGAGTTTCTCGATCGGCTGATCAGCGTCGCGGTTCCGCGTATTCGCGACTTCCGCGGGCTGAATCCCAACAGTTTTGACGGCCGCGGCAATTTCAACATGGGCCTGACCGAGCAGACGGTCTTCCCCGAGGTCGATGCCGACAAGGTTGAGTTTCAGCAAGGAATGAACATCACGATGGTGACCAATGCCCGCAACGACCGTGAGAGCCGGCGCATGCTGACCCTGCTGGGTCTGCCGTTTCGAAAGGACGAGAAGGAATCCTGATCGGAGGTTCGCCTGTGACGACCTCCGGACTGCTTTGAGAGTAAAGAGCGCTTATGGCCAGAAAATGCTGGATGATCAAAGCGGCGGCGAAGCCGAAGTTCAAGGTTCGGGCTTACACCCGATGCCAGGTCTGCGGTCGCAGTCGTGCCGTTTATCGCAAGTTTCGTCTGTGCCGGTTGTGTTTCCGGCAGATGGCCCTGGAGGGCAAAATCCCCGGCGTCCGCAAGTCGAGCTGGTAGGCCCGGCGAGCAGGACGATCCGAGTCAGCGTCTTTCAGGTAAGTACGGTTAAGAGAGTTGAGGCCAAGACAGAATGTGGACTGATCCGATCGCCGATCTGCTGACCCGCATCCGCAACGGGCTGCACAACCGCTCGAAGCAGGTGACGGCGCCTTACAGCAACTTCAAGCTGGCCGTGTGCCGCGTCCTGAAGGACGAGGGCTTCATCGCCGACGTGGAGCGGATCGAAGGAAAACCGTGTGATCTGCTGCGGGTCACGCTCAAGTACGGCCCCCGCGGCGAGCAGGTCCTTCGCAGTCTGCGCCGCGAGAGCAAGGCCGGCTGCCGACGTTATGTGCCCGTCGAGAAGATTCCGCGGGTGCTTAACGGCCTCGGCATCGCGATCGTTTCGACGAGTCGCGGCGTCATGAGTGATCGCAAGTGCCGACAGCAGCGCGTCGGCGGCGAACTGCTCTGCACGGTTTACTAAATGGTGAGTCGCAATCGGCCATAGGCGGCCATGTGATAGGTAACAGCGATGTCTCGTATCGGTAAAAAGCCCGTTGCCCTGCCCTCCGGCGTGAAGGTCGAGGTCAAGGGATCCCTCGTTTCCGTGACCGGACCCAAGGGCACGCTCACGTGGACCCATCCCGCCGGCGTCTCCGTCGCCGTCGAGCAGGGCAAGGAAGTCGTCGTCTCCCGTGCCGGTGACTCGCGCGAATACCGCACCCTGCACGGCACCACCCGCGCACTGATCAACAACATGGTCGTCGGCGTGTCCAGCGGCTATGAGCGCAAACTTGAGATTTACGGCACCGGTTATGGCTGTGCCGTTTCCGGCAAGACGCTCGACCTGACTGTCGGTTATTCGCACCAAGTGAAACTGCCGATTCCCGCCGGCGTCAAGGTCGATATCGAGGTCGCTCAGACGAAAGGCGATGAAACGCCTGCCAAGCTTACCATCAGCGGCATCGACAAGCAGGTCATCGGGCAGTTCGCCCGTTCGATCAAGGATGCCCGACCGCCGGAGCCCTACAAGGGCAAGGGCGTTCGCTATGCCGGTGAACAGATTCGCCGCAAGGCCGGCAAGGCCTTCGCCGGCGCAGGCGGCGGTGGATGATCCAGCAGATCGGGACGCGCTTTCCGATCGACAGGTTGACAGCAATGAACGCACGAGAACAGAAGAAAGTCAGATTGGTCCGGCGAAAGTACCGCATCCGCAAGCGCGTCTTCGGCACGCCCGAGCGCCCGCGGCTGACGGTCTTCCGCAGTCATCGGAATATATCTGCACAACTGGTCGACGACACAACCGGCCGCACCGTCTGCGCCGCTGGCACCAACACCAAGGCCCTCGTTGGTCAGATCAAGAACGGCGGCAACAGCGAGGCCGCGGCCATCGTCGGCCGACATCTGGCCGAGCAGGCGCGGATGCACGGCATTCGCAAGGTCGCCTTCGACCGCAACGGCCGCCGGTTTCACGGACGTATCAAAGCCCTGGCCGAGGCCGCGCGTCAGACAGGACTGGAGTTTTAGAAATGTGATCCGGCTTCGGCCGGGCACACCTGAGCGTGAGTGAGTAAGCGAGATGGCACGACAGCAGCAACACAGGGAACCGCAGGAAGGCCCTTCGTATGACGACAACGTCGTCAAGGTCTACCGCTGTTCCAAGGTAGTCAAGGGTGGTCGGCGGTTTTCCTTCGGCGCGCTGGTCGTCGTTGGTGATCGGCGTGGTCGTGTCGGCCTGGGCTACGGTAAGGCCAACGAAGTTCCCTCCGCGGTGGAGAAGGGCCGCAAGCAGGCCATCCGCAGTCTGCGGTCGATGTCGGTGTACGGATCCACGATTCCCCACGAGGTCCGCGGCAAATTCGGTTCGAGCATGGTCAAGCTGATTCCCGCGAGCGAGGGCACCGGTGTCATCGCCGGCAGCAGCGTCCGTGCCGTTCTCGAACTTGTCGGCCTGAAGGACTGTCTGACCAAGGTTTACGGCTCGACCAGCCCCAAGAACCTCGTCAAAGCTACGCTCAAGGCCCTCGAGCAGCTGCGCGACCGCGATGTCGTTGAGCGTCTTCGCGGCGTCAGTCTGGCTCGGGCAAGTTAAGAAGGATCGAATTCAGCCATGAACATCACCACCATCACCACCCGGGCCGGCGCGAAGCCGAAGCGCAAGCGCGTCGGTCGAGGCCATGGCAGCGGCCACGGCAAAACTTCCGGTCGCGGCCACAAGGGGCAGGGCGCCCGCAGCGGCGGCGGCACGAGTGCCCGCGGCCTGTTGTCGGAGGGTGGCGTTTTCCCGCTCTTTCGCCGGTTGCCCAAAGTTGGTTTCAACAACTACCACTTTCGCACCGAGTACCAGGTGGTAAATCTGTCGGACCTCGAAACACGCTATGAAGATGGCGGCCATGTAACTGCTGCCTCGCTGGAGGAAGCAGGCCTGATTCGCAATCGAAAGAACCCGGTCAAGATTCTCGGCGACGGCGAATTGAAGAAAAAGCTGACCGTCGAGGCCGAGCGCTTCAGCGCCAGCGCTGCACGGAAGATCGAATCGGCCGGCGGCATCGTCAAGCGACTTGGCCCGCAACCGAAGAAGAAATTCATCAAGCGCGGCCCGCCGACCGGCAAGCTGCCGAAGATCGAAACGAGTGAAGAAGGCGGCAAGCGCGCCAAAGGCGAAAAAGGCGATAAGAGCGAGAAGGCCGCCAAGCCCTCGAAGAAGGATAAGAAGCCCGAGGCCGCCGAAGGCGGCGCCGACCAGGCGGCAGCAACGGAGTAACGAAACGACCTGCATGGAAGCAGGGGCGCGCGATCCTGTTCGCCGCCCGATCGTGGAACTAAGTACGAACCGGACGCGGAACAATCATGCTCAAGGCCTTCTTCAATATCTTCAAAGTGCCGGACCTGCGGAACAAGATTCTGTTCACGCTGGGCATGCTGGCGATCTATCGCATCGGCTTCTACGTCCCGCTTCCCGGCGTCGATCAGCAGGAGCTTTCGGCCCACTTTTCGGCGATGAGCGGTGGCGACGCCGCCGGCAGCGGTATTCAGCAACTGACTGAGGCCTTCGCCATGTTCACCGGCGGAAACCTTCAGCAGAGCACGATCTTCGGCTTGGGCATCATGCCCTACATCTCGGCGTCGATTATCTTCCAGCTCCTGGGTACGGTGATCCCCGCTCTGGAGAAACTCAAGCAGGAAGGTGAAGCCGGCCGCAAGAAGATTCAGGAATACACCCGCTACGCCACCGTCGGCATTTGCGTCCTGCAGGCCGCCTTCTGGTTGAAGTACATCCAGGGCTCCGGCCTCGTTTACAGTGACTACAGCAACTTCCAGTCAAACTTCTGGCCGACGCTTTCCTTCTGGCTCATCGGTCTTTCGACGATGACCGCCGGTACGGTTTTCCTGATGTGGCTCGGCGAGCAGATCGACGAGTACGGCATCGGCAACGGCATCAGTCTCATCATCATGGCGGGCATCGTGGCTCAGATGCCCACAGCCGTGATCTGGGTTGCTCAGAATGCCACCATCGACGTCAGCGGCGATGCCCAGATGGGCCCGGCGAAGATTGTCTTCCTTCTGCTCGCTTTCGTTGGCGTTGTGGCCGGGTCGATCCTCATCACTCAGGGCCAGCGCCGGATTCCGATCCAGCAGGCCAAGCAGACGCGCGGCCGCCGTGTCTGGGGCGGTCAGCGACACTACCTCCCGCTTCGTGTCAATCACGGCGGCGTCATGCCGATCATCTTCGCCAGCAGCTTGATGATCTTCCCGAGTCTGATCCTCGACTGGCTCGCCAATCTCTTCCCCGATTCCGGCTTCCTGCGGATGATCGCCACCGAGTTCAACCGGTCGAGCTTTCTCTACGCGATTTCGTTCGTCATCCTGGTTTACTTCTTCGCATACTTCTGGACGACAGTGCAGTTCCAGCCCAAGGAAATGGCCAACAACCTCCGGGATTATGGCAGCTTCATCCCCGGTCTTCGCCCCGGCAAGCGCACCGCCGATTACCTCGAAACCGTCATGACTCGCATCACCTATGTCGGTGCTGGTTTCCTTGCGGCCATCGCCCTGATTCCTCAGGTCATCGCCGCGACATTGAATATTCCGCTCAACGTGTCCTCATTCCTTGGCGGTACCGGTCTGCTGATCGTGGTCAGCGTCGGCCTGGATCTCGTCCAGCGAATTGAGGCCAACCTGATCATGCGCAACTACGGCGGTTTCCTCGGAGACGGCGGTGGTTCGAGGATCAAGGGAGCGTATGCGTGAACGTCGTTCTCCTCGGTCCGCCCGGAGCGGGCAAAGGCACGCAGGCCGCCCGGATTGCCGGGACGTTCGACCTGCTGCATCTGTCGAGTGGCGACATCCTTCGAGCCGAGCGAAAAGCCCGGACCGAGCTTGGCCGGAAGGCCCAGGATTACATGGATCGCGGCGTCCTCGTGCCGGACGACCTGATCCTGGCGATGATGATGGATCACATCGCCCGACCGGAGGCCGCAGCGGGCTTTCTGCTGGACGGCTTTCCCCGAACGCTGGCCCAGGCCGAAGGGCTGGATCAGCGGCTCGCCGCTCGCGGCGCTAGAATCGAGATTGTCGTCAACATGGTCGTTGACGATGCGGAAGTAACCCGGCGCCTGACGGGACGATGGTCCTGTCCCACGGACGGGCGGATCTACCATGAGATGTTTTCGCCGCCGCGCAAGGCCGGCGTTTGTGATGATTGCGGCTCGGCACTGACGCGCCGCAAAGATGACGAGCCCGAAGTGGTCGGTCAGCGGCTCAAGACCTACCACGCCGAAACGAAGCCGCTCGTGGCGTACTACACGTCGCGCGGCGTGCTCCAGTCGGTCGATGCGGGCGGCAGCGTGGAAGAAGTGACGGCGTCCATTGAAAGGGTCTGCCGCAGATCATGAGAGAGTCAAGCGTGATGTCGGGCTCTCGTGCCGGTGGACTGCGAAACGTGGTGCTCAAAAGTCCGCGCGAGATTGAGTTGATGCGCGAGGCGGGCCGCGTAGTTCATGCCGTCCACGAGCGGATTCGCGAGGCCGTGCGGCCGGGCGTGACCACCGGCGAGCTTGGACGCATCGCCGACGAGACGATCACCGCCGCGGGCGGCGTGGCGTTGTTCAAGGGCGTGCAGACGCCGAATACGAAGTTCCCGTTTCCCGCGGCCATTTGTGCCAGCGTGAACGAGGAGGTCGTCCACGGAATACCGGGCGACCGGGTGCTGAAGGAAGGCGACATCGTCAGCGTTGATTGCGGCGTGCGGCTTCGCGGGTACTGCGGCGATGCTGCCAATACCTGGCCGGTCGGCCGCGTCAGTCCGCAGAGCCAGCGCCTGCTGGATGTCACCCGTAAGGCGCTGGAGCTGGCCTTGGAGATCATGCGACCCGGGATGCTCTGGAGCGAGGTTGCTGGAGAGATTCAGGCGCTGGTAGAAAGCGCGGGTTTCTCCGTCGTGCGGGAGTTCGTCGGCCACGGCATCGGCCAGCAGATGCACGAGGAACCGAAGGTGCCCAATTATGCTGACCGCAAGAGCCGAAAGGGCGATTTCCGGCTGGAGCCGGGCCTGGTCATTGCGGTCGAGCCGATGGTCAACGCCGGCAGACGGGAAGTAAAGGCCGGCGACTGGACCGGGTGGCCCCAGGTGACGCGCGACGGGAGCTGGTCGGCGCATTACGAACACACCGTGGCGATTACACCCACGGGGATCGATGTTCTGACCGACGGGCGATAAGGCCCGGATCGGTGTGGCGGTCGAGGGAGTGAGTCATCATGAAAGTGCGCAGCAGCGTGCGACGAATATGTGAAAACTGCAAGCTGATCAAGCGCAAGGGCGTGGTGCGGGTGATCTGCAAGACCAATCCGCGCCACAAGCAGCGCCAGGGTTAAGCGGGAAAGCAGGAGACTGACAGATGCCACGTATCGCGGGTGTGGACATTCCGAATGAAAAGCGCATTGTCATCGCGCTTCAGTATATCTACGGGATCGGTCCGAGCCACAGCAAGGACATCCTCAAGGAAGCCGGCATCGATGAAAACGTCCGCGCCAAGAACCTGAACGAGGACGAAATCAGCCGCATCGCCTCGATCATCGACCGCAATTACGTTGTCGAGGGTCAGCTCCGGCGCAAGGTGGCTCAGGACATCGCCCGACTCAAGGACATCCAGTGCTATCGCGGGCTGCGCCATCGCCGCGGCCTGCCGGTTCGCGGTCAGCGCACTCGGACCAACGCCCGTACGCGCAAGGGTCCGAAGAAGACGGTCGCCGGCAAGAAGGGCGTCAAGGAACTTCGCAGTTAACCAGGCCCGGTCCGGTACCGGCGCCCCCATGGGAGATCGATCCGAAAGTGGCAAAGGCAGCAGGCAAAAAGAAGACGCGTCGCAACGTGGCCAAGGGCATTGCCCATGTACGCGCCACGTTCAACAACACGATGATCACCATCACCGACCTCAACGGTGAGACCCTGTGCTGGCAGTCGGCCGGCACGGTAGGTTTCAAGGGCACGCGAAAGAGCACGCCCTTCGCCGCGCAGCGGGCCGGTGAGTCGGCTGCCGGTGCCGCCCGCAAGTACGGCATCAGCGAGGTGGAGGTCCGCGTGAAGGGCCCGGGCAGCGGGCGTGAATCGGCCATTTCAGGTTTACAGTCCGGCGGGCTGCGGATCGTGTCCATTGAGGACGTGACGCCCCTGCCGCACAACGGATGTCGGCCCGCGCGAAAGCGCCGGGTCTAAGCGAGAGGTTGCGAGAAGGATATGGGTAGGAATCTCGGTCCAGTCTGTCGAATGTGTCGCCGCGAGGGCATCAAGCTGATGCTCAAGGGCTCGCGCTGCGAAAGCGCGAAGTGTCCGATGGAGAAGCCCTCCCGTAACGCCCCTCCGGGCGCCGGCCGGGCCTTCCGTCGCGGGACCGCCAGCGAGTATGGCAAGCGCCTGCGCGAGACGCAGAAGGTCAAGCGCTATTACGGCCTGTGGGACAAGCAGTTCCGCAGGTACTTTGATCGCGCTCAGCACAGTTCTGAGAATACGGGTACGGCCCTGCTCGGCCTGCTGGAGCGCCGGCTGGACAACGTCGTCTGCAAGCTGGGCTTCGCCCCGTCTCGCAAGGCGGCGCGAATCGCCATCGGCCACAAGCACTTCACGGTCAACGGCCAGCCGGTCAACAAGCCCGGTTACCTGGTGAAAGTGGGCGACCGCATCGCAGTGCACAAGCGCGAGCGCAGCCAGAAGCTTGTCCGGTCGATGGTCGACGCCGACGCCAACCGCGCGATTCAGCCCTGGCTCAAGCTGGACGCCGCCCGACTCGAAGCCACAGTCGAAGCGCTGCCCGGCCGGGACGATGTGCAGATTCCGGTTGAAGAGCAGCTCGTCATTGAGTTCTGTAGTCGATGATTCTGACGCAGCAAAGATCAAGCGACGCCCTGACGCACGCGGCGGACGTGCCAACGGTGCGACGAATTGAGGTCGACCGGTCGCCCCGCGGATGGTCGTCCTTACCTTGGGAGGTTAGTACGATGCGAATTAGGTGGCGAGGTTTGGAGTTGCCGACGCGCGTCCTTCGTGACGAAAGCGTCGGTACCCCGACGTACGGCAAGTTCATCGTCGAGCCGTTCGAACGTGGTTTCGGTACGACGGTGGGCAACAGTCTGCGCCGGATCCTTCTCTCCAGTCTGGAGGGCGCCGCGGTCACCCACGTCCGAATCAAGGGCGCCGGCCACGAGTTCACCTCGCTGCCCGGCGTCCTCGAGGATGTCACGGTGATCATCCTCAACATCAAGTCGCTCATCGTCCGGCTCGCCACTGACACGCCCAAGACCATGCGGCTGCACGTCAAGGGCAAGCGCGGGCAGACGACCCATGTCCGCGCCGATCAAATCGAGTGCGACCCGGCCATCGAGATCATCAACCGCGACCAGCTCCTTTGCACCCTCACCGACGAAGTCGACTTCGAGATGGATATGACCGTCGGCCTGGGTCGCGGCTATGCCACCGCAGACGACCACAAGATCGAAGGCGAGGACCAGGTCATCGGCATCATTCCGGTCGACTCGGTTTATTCGCCCGTTTCGCGCGTTCGCTACCGTGTCGAAGACACGCGCGTCGGACAACGCACCAACTACGATCGCCTGGTCATGGAAATCTGGACCAACGGCACCGTCACGCCGGACATGGCCCTGGTTGAGGCCGCGAAGATCCTTCGCAAGCATCTCAACGCCTTCGTCCAGCACTTTGAGATGGGTAGCGCCTTGGCCGTTCACGGGAGTGATCAGGATGCCGGCGCCGCTGCAGGCGGGGGTGCGGTGGATCCGTCGCTGTTGGCCCAGCCCGTTTCCTTCCTTGACCTGTCGGTTCGCGCGAGCAACTGCCTGGTGTCCGCCAGCATCCTGACCATCGGCGAGCTGATCCAGAAGGAGGAGACCGAGTTGCTCAAGCTTCGCAGCTTCGGCAAGACGTCGCTCCGCGAGGTAAAGCGCAAGCTCGCCGATCATGGACTGGCGCTCCGCTCGGACAGCGGCTCGGTACCGATGGACATGGGCGATGATGACGACGATGAAGGCGAAGGCGAGAGCGAATCGGGTTCCGAGTATCATTCGATGGGCGGTGTGGGTGAATTCGGCAGCGCGCCGGTCAGTTCCGGCGTAGCCGGGATGTCCGGTCCGAGTCCCTATGCCCCGCCGCCGTCTGCCGCGCCGTCCGCCGATGCGACGCCGGGCAGCCCGATGTAGTCGGGAACCAGTAAGTCTACAGACTGTTTGAGACCAGTGCCGCCGGATCGCGATCCATCCGTTTCAGATGGTAAGCCGGCGGTCGACCGTTGCGAACGAAGGTAAGCAGCCATGAGACATCGCGTAGCAGGACGACATCTTTCGAGAACCTCCGCACACCACAAGGCGATGCGGCGGAACCTCGCCCAGAGTCTGTTTCAGTACGGCCAGATCGAAACGACCCTGATCAAGGCCAAGGACGTCCGTCCCTTTGTCGAGCGGCTCATCACCCTGGCGCGCAAGGGCACCTTGCAGGCCCGCCAGCGCGTCCTCGCTCTCCTGGGCGATCGGGCTGCGCTCTCGAAGGATGAGCAGGAACGCTATGATGCCATGCCTTCGGCACAGCAGGCCCGCATTCTGACAAATCGCTCCGGCCGTCGTCATCGAACCGGTCAGGTTCCCGCGAGCTACAACAAGAAGACTTACACCTTCGTCGCGAAATCGGTCGTCCATCGTCTCTTTACCGACATTGCCCCGCGATACAAGGACCGGCCCGGCGGTTACACCCGCATCATCCGGCTGGCAAAGCATCGAATCGGTGACAACAGCGATCTGGCCATCCTCCAGCTCGTTGGCACCGAGGAACCGACCACCGGTACGACGCGCAAGACGAGCATGCCGCGCCGCCGCAAGGCCGCCGATCGTGTTCGCTATCTCGAAGGCAAGGCCACGAAGAAGAAGGCGTCCGGCGCGACCAAGGGTTCACCGAAATCAGAAGCCGACAAGCCCGATACTGCCGGTGAGGCCAAGAGCGAGTAAGCGCTGACTACAATCTCTCACCGCGAGGTGCGGCTGTGACTTCCGGCAACTGCATCTTCTGCAAAATCGCCTCCGGCGCGGTGCCCGCGCTTAAAGTATTCGAATCTGATGACGCTGTCGCCTTTCTTGATATTTCCCCGCTCGCGCCGGGTCATACCCTGCTCATTCCGAAGTCGCATTATCGTGATCTGATTGATGTGCCCGAGGATGTCCTGGCCCGGCTGACCTCTCACCTGCCGAAGCTCGCTGGTGCCGTTCTTCGCGTGACCGGCGCCACCGGGCTCAATCTTCTCCAGAATACAGGTGAATCCAGCGGACAGGCCGTCTTTCACGTTCACTTCCATCTCATCCCGCGCGTTGCCGACGATCGGCTGGGTTTTCGATGGAATGCCGGCGCGTATTCGCCGGGCGAAGACAAGGCCATACAAGCCGCCCTTCGAGCCGCGCTTGCCGGTGCCTGATGCCGATTTGATCGACCGGCCGGTTTCCCTGACAATCCACGATTATGACTCGCACGTATCGATCGCTCGCCGGTTGGATTGCCGCTTCTCTGCTACTTGCGTCTGCTTCTCGTGGGGATCCGTCGCATGGAGCGGTCCCCGGCGTTATTCCGGTCAAGCCGGCCGGTGCCGTCGACGGCCTTTTCGGCTACCGTTTCGAGCACGGTCGTCTCGAGTTCATGGACCTGATCACGCTCGAAGACGGCACGTTTCGCCTGGGCAAAGCCATGGAGTGGGCCGATCAGGTGCTGGTCTTCGGCGCGGAGAATCGCCCCTCGGCCTTCGATGCGCGGCACGTCCGGCGAATCGACTTCCGCCGGTATCTGCGCCATCGCGAGAAGCCCGCGCTGCCGGATCTGACCGTTGCATTCGTCGAGCGCCTGCCGCGTGATCCGCACCTGCACGGCCTCGTGCACAGCGCAGACGGCGTTCCACGCGTTGACGTCAATACCGATGGCGTGTCCTGGAAGCCCGAGCCCGGTCAGAAAGTCACTTTTCGGATTCATGTTCGCAATGCAGGCGCCAGACCATCGGCATCGGCCCTGGCCCGCGTTTCGATCGACGGTACCGAGTTGGTCAACATTCCCGTCGAGTCTATCGCGCCAGGTGAAATGCGCGTGCTTGAGGCGAGCTGGCCGTGGTCGCCGGATGCCGATCGATTACGCGTCGAACTGCGTTCGCAGGGCAGTACGATCGAGATCAACCAGTGGAACAACACCTTCGAGGAGCCGATTCAGGCATTGGGTGTGGCCGTCGTCGTGGCCAGGGACTTTTACGAGCGCTTCGACACGTCGCGGAACCTCGTCGACTCCTTCTGCTTTGAAGACTGGGTGCAGTATCAGCTCCGCAGTCTCAATGCGCTTTTTCACCAATCCGCATTTCACACTCAGCCCGAGGGCATTCTGGAGCGCATCCGCTGTGATCGCATCCTCGTCGTTGACGATCCCGACGATCCGGATCAGCGAGTCCAGTGGCAATCATCGTTGCGCCGAGGCGTAGGTTCCGACGGCCTCGCCGAAAACGCCGCCGTTCTTGTTTTCGGCAATCCGGTTGTGGAGGCCACCGTTGACCACGCCGGTCTCAAGGTGGATTGGCCCGCGCTCAAGACGCTGTGCTTGCAGCTTGGGCTGGTTGATCTCGCAAAGATTGACACACGACCGGAGCAGTGCCTTGCGGTCAATTCACGCCGCCTGTATGTGAATCGGCAGCACTTGTTTCCGTGGCCGCGGACGCTGATGCACACCCCGGGTGGATTTCGACTGACCGAGCCAGAGGCGGCCTATCTCAACCGCGTGAGAGGTCGCCCGCGCGGTTTGCAAGGTGAGTACCTTTATCAGCTACCGGAGAAAATCACCATCGTGGCCCACGCCGGTAACGGTCAGCCGATGGCGGATGTTCAGGTCGATGTCTTTCAACTGCAATCGGAAGGTGAATACGCCGGCTTCATCGTTGGTGTCGCGCCGGGGGATCCGCTCTATTCAGCGCCGACCGACGCGCTGGGTCGGTTGACGTTGCTTGACCAGGAGGCACCGGACGAAGACACGCCATCGGGCTATCGTGCACGTCCCAATCCCTTCGGTCGAATCGCATTGGATGGCGGTAACGGACTGCTGCTGCTTCAACTCAGATCTCATGGCAGCGAGTCCTACCACTTCCTTCGCCTTCACGATTGTCTGACGGCCTACCTGCAGGGGCAGCGTGACGAGTATGTCGTGCACCTTCAGACTCGATTCGGCCTTCCCGATGCGCCGCCCGCGCCGGTGACGACCGCGACCTACTGCGAAGACCGCGCACAGATTCAGCCGCCGGTATCGATCACATGGTCATCACCGCCTGGATTCACCATTCGTAAGGTGGACGAGTTCCGCATTTACCGGCGGACGAGTCTGGGAGGCGATGAAGTTGCACCCTGGGAGCTGGTGGCGGTCAACCGCAAACTACCCGAGGGTTGGTGGCTTCGCTACGACGGTGCCTATTGGCAGCGGCCGCCTGTCGATGCCGAGTATTCGGGCGACACATTCTTCGCAGTCTCCTGCGTCGATAAGAATGGCAGAGAAAGCAGTCTCGCTGCGCCGGGCTATCTCGCCTATGGAAAAGACTCGGTCAAGATGGCGATTCACCGCGACTACGCCGTCATGACCCTTATTGGTGATGGGCCGATTCAGCTCCTCCGATGGGACGGCGAGATCGGCACCCATCCGTACGGCGTACGCAACCTGCGATTTCCCGGTTACCGGCCCGCCTTCGCGGGCATCGCCGTCAACTCCGATCATCGACTGGTCATGACCGACCCGGTCAACCACGTCATCGCTTTTTACGACGACATGGGCGAGCTGACCGAGATCGTACCGCATCGAGATGCATGGCCCGGTTTTGCAAGCGACAAGCCGGGCGAGTTCTACACGCCGTGGGATATCGCCGTCGACGCCGCCGGCCGTATTTACGTCGCCGATTACGGCAACGATCGGGTGCAGATTTTCGATGCTTCCGCGCGGTATCTCGGCCTGCTCGACGAAGGATTCGCCTTTCGCGGGCCGCATGCCCTGGCCGTGGCCAATGGACACCTCTGCGTGACCGACCGCGAGGGGCGTCGCTGTCGCGTGTATGATGTCAGCGGCGAGGCACCGGCGTTTGTCCGCCAGCTCCCGCCGCTGCTCGACGCCGACCGCGGCCTGGTCAGCCAATCAGGGAAAATCTACATCACCGGCCGCCTGGCCGAGAAGATGGAAAACGGAATCCTAGTGTTTGCACCCGATGGCGACCGGGCCATGTACGAGCGCGTCCTGTTTGAGGTCGAGATGGGCAAGGTCCAAGGGCCGCGGGGGCTCTACTTCTTCATCAACGCGCTGGGTCATCACTACGGCTATTGCGTGAACTCGTTCCCATTCGACCTCCGCCGACAGCTTCTGGATTGAGCAGATAGCGATCCTCGCATCAGCAGGTCGATCATTTGTCCGTCAGCCATCCTTCGCGCATTTCCGTCGGCCAATCTTCGCTCAACGCTTTGCGCTGACCGGCCTTCCATTGATAGACCTGGTCGCCGGATGCAAACGTGAATTCGTCATTGCCGCGCCATGACGGCAGCAGCCGCGTCTTGCCGCCGCCTTCGTCGGCATGGACAAGCTCCACCGTGCTGCCGGATGCGAACTCATACAGACTCAGCCGACCCTGCGTGCCGGGGATGAGCACGCGCTTCTCATCCGGGCTGAGCGAAAAGAGCGGCAGCGCCAGATCACGCGGTTCGTCGAAGTCGCGGCCCAGCACGCGCGACACGCTTGCCGGCATCCGAGGATCGAGCACGAACATCGTCCACTCCTGCGGCATATCGCGGCTGGTTGCCGGCAGGCAGACCTCGACGGAGGAAAACAGCAACCGTCCGTCGCGAAGCCAGCGCACGCCGAGCGCGCCATTGAAGAGCAAACCGACACGATCTTCTCGGGCGACCGGTTCGGCGAGCAGCCGACCGTCAGTTGAAACGACCGTGGCCGTGCTCAGCGAGCCGAGATGGATATTCTCCTTGCCTTCATCGGTGGCCGCCGCCTGGATGTACGCAAGCGATGCGCCGTCCGGACTCCAGTCAAAATCTATGGCTACGTTGGATGCTGCGCTGAGCGTGCGCTCGCCGTCAGCGGAGACGACATGCAGCAGCAGAGCGGAATCATTCTCCGCCGAACCGGTCTTGAGATAGGCGATGTGTCGCCCCTTCGGACAGACGCGCGGCTGACGCAGTTCGGCCAGGGATCGCACCAGCACTTTCCCGGCAGACAGCGCCTCCTCCTCGAGCGAAAAGATCTGGAGCGTCCAGACAGCGATTTCCATCTCCTGAATCTTCTTCCATTCGTCGCCCAGCTTCTCCGGCACACCTTCGGCGTCATGATCGCGCATGTAGATGAGTGCTCCGAGCTGCATTTCCGGAGAAAGCTGTCTGGCGGGATCAAGGTTGAACTTGCTCCATTCGCCATCGTAGGCGAGGACCCGCTCGCGCAGCGCTTCGGCCTGCCGCTGGATCTCTTTCGTCTGAGGTGCGTCGAACAGCTCGGCGATGTCCTTCCAGTTCGCGGCCTTGGTCGTGTGCACGACCGCGAGACGACCACTGTCGGCGAACCAGTCGCAGCGCGTCGGTGTTCCGGTTAACCGTGGCGTCAGGACTTTGCCACTGTCGTCGATGAAGTAAAGGCCGCCGGGCGTGGCCACGGCGGCGCGGCGGCCGTCGGGCGACCAGGTGATGCGCTCCTCGGGAAGACACCCGACCAGCGTGGTCAGCAAGAGTGCAGCTACGGTGAAGTTTCGTGGATGGGTCATTGCTGTTCTCCAAGTCTTGGCCACGCGATCGGCGTGGTCCATTCCAGGTTCCTGCGATACGGATCGATTCGTGAGGATCGGGCGGTGACATAGCGATCGACGGACCAGAAAGTGGTGACCTCGGCGGGCGAGGGCAGATCGCCGATGGCAAGCTGCACGGGCTCCGGCGTGACCGCTTCCGGCGTAGTCGCGGTGCGTGTGCCGAGCAGGAAGGCCAGGAAAAGAGCGGCGGCAACGGCCAGTGGGCGAAGTCGCTGTAACCGCAGGGCACGCTGCTCGACAGGAGATAGCGCGACGCAGGCCGTGCGGAGGGCTTGCTCAACCTTGGCTGCCGGAAAGGGCGGCAGCGGGCGGTTCGTCGGCGGGGATGTGTGCAGGGCAGCGTACGACTTCTCGATCAGGGCGTCGATCTCCAGTGCCACTACCGCGTCACTCGGCTGGACCGCGAGGTAGGCATCGATCAATTCGCCGACCTCACCGGACAGCTCTCCCATGCGGCGATCGATGAGTAGTTGTTCAAGCGTGGCACGGTTCATGGCTTCATCCTCGCGTCTGGGGCGACGTTCTGATTTCGGTGGCCCATTCCCGCAGGGCCGCGACTGCGTGGTGGATCCGCGATCGGACCGTTCCGATCGGCACGTCCAGCACTTCTGCGATTTCCGCATAACTGAGCCCTTCGCACAGGCGCAGTTGCAGGGCTTCTCGCTGCGGTTCGGGTAATCGTTCGATGGTCGCCTTCATCTCCTCAAGTCGCGTGTCGTCCTGCAGTGCGATGGGTTGCGTCGGCTCGGCGCTGAGCGACACGGTGGTACGAAGCAGCATCCGGCGACGATGCGTACGCGCTAGATTTCGGGCGATTCCGATCAGCCACGCCTCGTGGCTCCGGGCTGCTGCGAGTTTGTCGTATTGCTGCGCAGCAACGACAAAAGTTTCCTGCAGCAGGTCTTCCGCGACGGCGCTGTCCGACACGTGGCGTTGCAGGTATCGCAGCAGGCGCGGCCCGGTGCGATGGTAGAGCTGCTCCAGCGTGGCCAGTCGGTCATCCATGGTCGCTCATCCTACTAGTGGCGCAGGGGACCGAAAGAGTTCATACAATTTTCTCAGAGTTTCGTCCGGGAAGTGAAATACCTGGCTACAGGGGGGTTCAGGTCAGCTTTTGAGAGGGGTACGACCCTTTGTCATACGAAAAATGGCAGCGTGCCTACTCCCCCCCTGTCCGCTTGCCGGTCAGACGCTGGTCGATGTCCTTGCCTCGGCGGATCTTCTGCGCCTCGTCGTAGGCGCGCAGGGCAGCGGCCGTGTCGCCCGCCTCCATGGCCGCATCGCCTTCCAGAATCAGCAGGGCGCGGCGGGCCTCGAGGAGTTTCTTCTCGGCGGCAGCATCGGCAGGCGGCGGCAGCCGGGGAATGGCCTGCTGGTAGAGATTGACAGCTTCCTTGAATCGCCCCGCTTCGACCTCACGATCGGCATTGCGAACAAGGCGGGCGGCATCGAAGGCGGGCGCCATGTTCGTATAACGCGACTGGCCTTCCGGCGTGGGCGTATTCCAAAGCGAACTCTTGAGTTTCTTCTCCGCTTCAAGAAGATCGCCGGTCTTGAGAAGCTCCTCCGCCTCCATATACAGCACATAGGCCTTGGCGAGCCGCGCCTTGCGCTCCAGTTCCACGCCCGGTGTGATCTGGATGGCCCGGATGTAGCAGCGCTCGGCTTCCGCGAACTCGCGATCGATCATCGCCTGATCGCCCTTGTCCACCCACTGCTTGCGGGATTGGGCATTGGTGATGGCGGTGCGGAGTTCGCGGGTTTCGCTCGTTATCTGCAATGCCTCGGCGCGCTCACAGGCGGTGATGGCTTCGAGAAGCTCGCCGCGTTTCAGAGCTTCGCGGGCCTGCTTGATGTGCTCCTGATACTTGAGGTCTTTGCGCGTCAGGTTCAGACTGTCCTTGAGCTGCGAAGGATCCATGCCCACGGCGGCGGCCTTCTGGGCGTATTCATCGAGTCGAGCTTCGACGGCGACGAGATTGCCCTCGGCAAGATGCTCCATGCCTTCGGCGGCCAGGCGCTGGGCATCGCGTTTGATCCATGCCTTCTGTTGCAGTTCATCCACCTTCCCCGGGTTAACACCGCGCTTGCTCGCGTCCCGAAGCAGGGCGGCGACGGTCTCGAAGTGACCATTTTCCAAAGCGATCTGTGCGGCTGTCAGCTCCAGCCAGAACTTGCTCCGCTCTCGCCATGCCGCCGAGTCGCGGTCATTTGATTCGATGCGCTGTGCTTCCTCGAAATGGCTCTGCGCCAGACTGATATTGCCGCGCTCGTATTCCGCAATGCCCAGGTTAATAAGCTGCTCCATGGGATTGATGGCGCCAGGCCCATGGCGGAAATACCAGATGGCGCTGCCGGCAGCGCCGCCGAGCGACACGATCAGCAGGAACATCAGCGTCCAGCGGACAAAGCGCGGCATGCGCTTCTTGTGAACTTCGTGCACCGACGGAGGCGCAGGGATGACCGTTACCGCCTGCGGCCGAGGGATGCCGGCGCTGACAGAGAGCGGTCGGCGAGCTCGGCGGTGGGCCGAACGCCGCGACGGCAAATGACCGGCGGCAGGAGCCGGGCTGTCGACGCCATGCCACTGCCATTGTGAAGAATCGGTGTAAGGCCGACGGGTCGAACGAACCGTGTGCGTCGAAGTTCGGCGCAGGCCCGATTCGGCCGTCGGACCCTGGATCGGCGCGGCCGATGGTCCCTGGGACGTCTGCTCCGGGTAAGTCGGCAGGTATCGCGATGCCTTCCACCCGGTATCGACGGATGACGGCAACGCTCGGCCGGCTTCCGGACCGCTGGCCTGTGTCGTAAAGAAGCCGGAGATCGCTTCGAGTACTTCGTCCATCGACGTGTAGCGCTGGTCGAGATGCTTGGCGGTCATGCGACGCAGGATCGCAGAAAGTTGCGGCGGTACGAGGGGATTCAGTTCACAGGCATCGGGCAGATGCTGCTGGTAATCCGTCTGCCACTCGATCCATCGCCCGACGGGAAATGAGCTCTCAAAGACATCCCGGAAATGCTGCTCGATCATATGGCGGCCGACACAGACCTCGTAGATAACCAGGCCCAGACCGTAAATATCGACGCGATTGTCGTAGCGTTTTTCGAGAAGCAGTTCCGGAGCGGCATATTGCGGCGTGATGACCGGCGGGGGGCTCAGATCGCCTTCGTGCGCGGCGGAGGTGAGATTGGCGATCTTCACGCCGCCACCCTTGGTGACCATGATGTTGCCGGGGTGGATGTCGCGATGCACGATCATATGGGAATGAAGCGTGCGCAGTCCCATTGCCGAGGTCTTGAGCAGCTTGTACGCGGCACGGTGGTCCACCTGGCGCTTGAAGATGAGCGATTCGAGCCAGTGCCCCGGCACGAATTCTTCGACGATGAAGAGGCCGATTTCATCTTCGATCAGTTCGTGTATGTTCAGGACATGGCGAGCATCCTTGGGAAGGCGGGCCAGCAGCTGCGCCTCGCGGCGGAAATTGCCGCATGCGATCGGGCTGTCCATCAGCTCGGGTGACATCTGCTTGACGGCGACGAGGCGGTCAAGCATCTGGTCGCGGGCCTTGTACACGACGGCGTTGTGATAGGTGCGGATGCGCTCGAGGATTCGATACTTGCCGATGCCGGTGCCGGTGGGCAGGCCCGGATAGAACGGTCGCGTACGCGCCATGGAGTCGGCGTCCTGCGCGTGGGTCTCACCCCGGGGCTGGAGCATGGGCAGTTCTTCGTTTTCGAACATCCGGATATCCCACGATGCGCCGCAGCCGTGCCGCCGGGCCGGCCGACGGCGTCAATCCCGTCTTTCTAGTATATCCGGCCGGATGATGCGGGATGGCGATCAGGGTCGAGGTCCGAATACATCGATCAGATCGCACGCGCGCATCGATCGATCGAAAAAAAGAGCCGCTTCCGCAAGCGGAAGCGCGTGCGACGTTGCCCTCAGGGCCGCTAATATCTATGATGACCCATGGTTGACGACTCGCCGCAACAGACCCCGAGGGCTCGTTCCATCTATACATCCTACCGTACATTTCTGGCTTCGAGCGTCATCCTGTTTTTTCTGATCGGTTTGACCGTCCGACCGGCATTCGGGCAGATGGGGCCGTCCAAGGTCGCCGTCGCGGAAGCGCGACAGGTCGATGTGGAGCCGACACTGCGCGTCGTCGGGACGATCCGCCCCTGGCGGCGGTCGGTCGTGGCAGCGGACGTCGCTGGTATCGTCAACGAGTTACCGCTGGAAGAAGGTGACGAGGTCACTCACGGACAACTGCTTTGCAAACTTCGCGACGTAACCCACAAGACTGCGTACGACGAAGCCGTGGCCCGTCGCGATGTGCTCGCGGCCGCTCTGGAAGAGCAAAGGGCTCTGGAAGCCAAGGCAGAGTTCGAGCAAAAGCGTATCGCGGGCCTGTGGGAGCTGGATCGTTGCACTGAAAAGGAGTTTCGTGATGCCGAGGCCGACCATCGAGCGGCAGTCGTGCGCACGCTTCAGGCCGAGCACGCCCTGCGGGCACAGGAAGCTGTAGTGACGCGGACGGCCGACCAACTTGAACGCACGCGGATCGTCGCCCCCTTTGACGGCCAGGTCATCGCCAAGCGCACGGAGGTCGGCGCGTGGGTCGATGTCGGCGGCGAGGTGGCTGAGCTGTTGGACCTCTCCACGGCGCGGGTTCGCGTGAACGTGCCCGAAGCGATCGTCGATCACTGCACGGTCGGCGACGAGGTCATGGTTTCCGTCGCGGCCGTCGGGAAGGACTATGCTGCACGCATCAGCCGCGTCATTTCCAGCGGTGACGACCGGGCGCGTTCTTTCCCGGTTGAGATCGACCTGCCGAATGAGGACGGCCATCTTCGCGACGGCATGTTTGTCAGCGCCGCGGTGCCCTCGGGAAAGAAAGAAGCTCGTCTGGTGATTCCGAAGGATGCCGTCGTGCTCCGTGGTGCACAGATGATCTTCGTTGTCCATGACGGTGAGAGCGGCGCTACGGCCGTGCCAATGACCGTTCAGATCATTTCTGAATACGCCGATCGCGTGGCGGTCGAGGCCGCCGGACTTTCGGCGGGCGACCGTGTCGTGATTCGCGGAAACGAATACATGTTCGGCCCTTCGCCTGTGATCATTGTTCCGAGTGAGGGTGAAGGCGAAAAAGGGAAGGATGAGGGCGTCAAGACCTCCCGGCGGTAATGCCGCCACAGCCCGCCGTCACGAACTCGTGAACGATGCGGCTGCCGGATGCAGCGGGGCGGGCTGCTCCGTGACGATGAAGAATCCAAACGGACGACCATGCGGCTTGTTGAGCAATTCATCCAGAATCCCGTCAAGGTCGCGGTATGCGTGATCCTGCTCGTGCTCTTCGGGCTGCTCACCATCACGCCGCCGTCGATCATGCCTTCGCCGATTCGCGTGCCGGTGCAGCTCACGCCGAATCTCGATGAACCCGTCGTCTCGGTGACGACTTCCTGGGAGGGCGCCAGCCCGGAAGAGGTCGAACGAGAGATCATCGATCCGCAGGAGGAGGTTCTCAAAGGCGTCACGAATCTGCGAAAGATGACCAGCACATCGGACCAGGGCAGCGGTTCGATCACGCTGGAGTTTGAAGTCGGTACGAATCAGGACATCGCCAAGCAGGACGTCTCGGACGCCCTGCGACGGGTGAAGTACCAGATACCGCTCAACGAGTTCGACAACCCGATCGTCGAAAGCGGCCGACCGTTCGGCGAAGAGGCGATTGCCTGGATGATCCTCTCGAGCGACCGTCCGGACCTGGACGTGCCCTCGCTTTTTACGTTCGTCGATGAAGACGTCAAGCCGATGCTCGAACGCGTCAAGGGCATCTCATCGATTCGTATCTTCGGCGGGCGGGAGCGAGAGATTCAGGTCGTGGTCGATCCGCACAAGCTGGCCCAGGCCGGGGTCACGTTCACCGAGCTGCAGACGGCACTGGTCAGTCAGAACACGAACGTCTCCGCGGGTCACAGCGCGCAGGGCAAGCGCGACATTGTGATCCGCACAATGGGGCAGTACACGTCACTCGATGACATTCGCGATACGGTCATCCGCGTCGGCCCCGGCGGGCCGATCCGCGTAGGGCATGTCGCCGAAGTGGTCGACTCCTTCAAGCGCCGGTACGGCTTTGTGCGCAGTCTGGGCAAGGAAGTGCTGGCGCTGCCGGCCTACCGGGAGACCGGATCAAACGTGATCGAGGTCATGGAGGGACTTCGCGCCGCCATCGCCCGGGTCAATGCGGAGATCCTGTCGCATCGCAATCTCAAGCTGGAACTGACGCAGGTCTACGACGAGACGCAGTACATCACGTCGGCCATACGACTTGTGCGCGACAACATCTTCTTCGGCGGGGCGCTGGCCGTGGCCATCCTGATGATCTTCCTGCGCAGCATCAGCGGAACATCGATCGTCGCGATCGCCATCCCCATTTCCGTGATCGGTACCTTTCTCGTCATCCCGATGGCCGGGCGAAACATCAACGTGGTCATGCTCGCGGGATTGGCCTTCGCCGTGGGCATGGTGGTGGACAACGCCATTGTCGTGCTGGAGAACATCTTCCGCCATCGTGAGATGGGCAAGACGCGGGTGCAGGCGGCGGCTGACGGCGCCTCGGAGGTCTGGGGCGCGGTCCTGGCCAACTCGCTGACTACGGTGATCGTGTTTCTGCCGATCATCTTCGTTCAGGAGGAGGCAGGACAGCTTTTTCGAGACATCGCTATCGCCATCAGCGGCGCAGTCGGCTTGTCATTGCTGGTCAGTGTTACGGTGATTCCGCCGCTCGCCGCGCGCATTCTCGGGCGACCGAAGGTCAGCGAGGGTCAGGGCGGCCGGGTTGCCGATGCCGTCTCGGCATTCGTCGGCTTCGTAAACCGGACGGTTCCCCGACGACTGGCAGTGATCCTGCTGCTGACCGGCGGGTCGGTTCTGCTGAGTTGGAAGCTGGCTCCGGAGCCGAGCTATCTTCCGGCGGGCAATCAGAACCTCATCTTCGGTTTCCTGGTCACACCGCCGGGATACAACGTCAATGAATTTGCGCGGATCGGCATGCAACTGGAAGAAGGAGACCCCGCACAGGGTCGGGTGGGTATTCGCCAGTTCTGGGAAGCGGAATTCGATACCCCGCAATACGCACAACTGCTTGAAAACTGGTCCGGCATGGTGGAGCGCGTGGTCATTCCCGGTCTGGAACAGAAACTCGCTACCGCTGAAGCTCAGTCGAAAGACAAGAGTCTCTCCCGGGACGATCGCCGCAAGGCAAAACAGCGGATCAAGGAAGTGCGTCGCGAGATAAAGGAATGGCGCGTGCCGCCGCCGCCGATCGACAATTTCTTTTTCGTCGCGTTTGGCGGGGGAGTTTTCATGGGCTGCTCCAGCAAGGACCCGGCCGTGGTGCGTCCGCTGGAGAAAGTGCTCAATTCAACCGGGTTTGCCGTCCCCGATGCGTTCGCCATCTTCTTTCAGACATCGATCTTCCGGGTGGGATCAGGCAACTCCGTGGACATCGAGATTCGCGGCGACTACCTCGATCGGGTCGTGGACGGCGCGCGTAACATCATGATGGCCTGCATGGAGCGCTTCGGCCAGCGCCCCGAGGCGCAGCCGAGCAACTTCATGCTCGATCGCCGCGAAGATCAGATCGTTCCCGACCGCATTCGCGCCGGAGATGTCGGGCTCACCGTCGCGGAGATCGGTTCAATCGTACGCGCCTGTGGCGACGGACGCGTCGTCGGGCAGTATCGCGAATCGGGCAAGTCGATCGACCTGGCGATCAAGTTCGCCGGAACAGAGGATCCGTCGACAGGGCGAAACACGACGGCGCAGATCGCCGAAGTGCCGATCTTCACGCCGATCGGTCAGATCGTGCCGCTTTCGTCCGTCTGCCGCATCGTGCAGACGACCGCACCGCAGCAGATCAATCACATCGAAACGCAGCGAGCTGTCAAGCTCACCATTCGCCCGCCCGAGGGACTCTCTCTGCCGGAGGTCATCGATACGATCGAGAATGAGATCGTCGGTCCGATGCGCGCCGAGGGCTACGGTCCGAGGAAGGCGAAAATTTCACCGGACGTGATCGTCGGACTCGCGGGCAACGCTGATAAACTTCGCAGCACATGGGATTCGCTCAAGTGGCTGCTGGCGTTGTCATTCCTCGTGGTCTTTCTGCTCATGGCGGGCCTCTTTGAATCGTTCGCCTACCCGTTCGTCATCATTTTCACGGTGCCGTTCGCCGTGGTAGGGGGCTTTCTGGGCCTGGCGATCATCAACAAATGGACGTGGATGGACCCCACTTCAGCGATACAGCAGCTCGACATGCTGACGATCCTCGGCTTCGTCATTCTGCTCGGTATCGTGGTGAACAACGGCATTCTCATCGTACATCAGTCGCTGAACTTCATCAGTTACGGTATGAATCGCGAGGAAGCTATCCGCGAGGCGGTGCGCACGCGCATCCGGCCGATCATGATGACCGTGCTCACGACCTTTTTCGGCCAGTTGCCACTGGTGCTTCGACCCGGTGCCGGTGCGGAACTTTACCGTGGACTTGGCGCCGTCGTTCTTGGTGGTCTGCTGATTTCCACGGTCTTCACGCTGGTCGTCGTGCCGGCGATGTTGTCGCTGTTCATCGGTGCCCGCGCGCATCTCGGGCGGCTGATCTTCGGCCGCGACCCGCGCCAGCGTGCCTACGAACATCGCGAGCCGGCTCCGGTGACGGTAGCCGCCGCTTCCACAACGTCGGAACAGATTCCGGCTTCGAGTGGGGCGTCCTGAGCGAGTTTGAAGGCACGTTGCGTAGCGCAAACCGTTCCTCACATCATTATCGCACCCTGACCAGGCGACGGACGCTGAACCAGTCCGACGGAATACCCGATATGTCCGCCGGATGACGAGACAGGACTCCATCACACCCGCTTCCCGGCTGTTCGTGCGCCATCAGACCCTGTGCGAGGCCCGGGTGGCGGTGCATCCCGAACACGCGGATCAGTTCCGGCTCAGCTTTCCGGACGCGTTGACGGATTTTCGCGTTGTCGATGTCAGCAAAGGCGGCCTCGGTCTGCATTCCGCGATTTTTCTCCCGAAAAATCTGCGGCTGATCCTCACAGTGACAGGCACGAATGAACAGGGCGAGGCCCTGCCGCGCCCCTTGACCATCCGGGCCATTGTGCGCCGCTGCACCATGGTCGATCACCGACCGAGCTACATTGCCGGATTGCAGTTTGCAGATGCCAGCGGCAGCGACGAGAAGCTCCTGGTTCGTTTCGCGGCGAAGGAATCGCCCCAGGAAGCACAGCTCATCGGGACGAAAGGTTAACTGCGTGTTGCTGTCGACTGACGATGAACTGCGCGATCAACTGCTCGCCGGCGGCATTCTGCCGCCGCAGCAGATCATGGCCTACATGGCCGAGGCCCAGGAATGCGACACCGGCCTCGAAAGTGTTCTGCGAAAGCACCGCGTCCTCACGGAGACGAATCTGCACGCACTGCGGGCCATGCGGGCCGCGGCCATCTACTGCAACCTGTCGGACTTCATCCCTCGGCTTCAGAACTCAGACATCGTCGACGAGGAACTGGCACGACGGCATGTCATGTTTCCGCTGTTTGTACTCGACGGCGTGATCACCATGATCATGGAGGATACGAACGATCTGGCGGCCATCGACCAGGTTCGGCGAATGACGCGACAGGAGGTCGAAGTCTGCGCCGGCAGCCGCAGCGAAGTGCTCGGACTGATCGAGCGGGCCTACGGTGCGAGCCAGTACCTCGAAGAAGCGTCGGTGATGGATTCCCTGCTCGAAGTGAACGAGGACTCCAACGACGGGGAAGCGCGGCCGGTGATCCGCCTGGTTGATGACCTGGTCAACGAAGCCGTTCGGCAGAACGCCTCCGACATTCACATCGAGCCGGGTGAAAAGGAACTCCGCATCCGCATTCGTGTCGATGGCGTCTTGCGCGAAGTCGCGGCGCCGCCGCTGGGGCTGCATCGACCGGTCGTCTCGCGCATCAAGGTGCTTAGCCGGCTGGACATTTCAAACACACGCACGCCACAGGACGGCGCCTATCAGTATCGCAACGGCGACCATGAAGTGATGATTCGCATCTCCGTGCTGCCGTCAGTCTACGGCGAAGCCGTCGTCATGCGATTGCTCCGAAATGCCTCGGACGCCATCTCGATGAATGAGCTGGGTCTCGAACGCAGGATGCACGAGGCCTTCAGCGGGCTCGTGGCCAGTGCACACGGGATGATCCTCGTTTCGGGTCCGACGGGTTCCGGCAAGTCAACGACGCTTTATTCCGTACTCCGATCCATCACTTCACCGCAGAAGAACATTGTCACCATCGAGGATCCGGTCGAGTATCGCACAAGCCGCGTCCGCCAGGTGCAGGTGAACCCTGACGCAGACCTGACCTTCGCCGCCGGGTTGCGTTCCATCCTTCGACAGGACCCTGACGTCATCATGGTCGGCGAGATCCGCGATCGCGAAACCGCGCAGATCGCCGTTCAGGCGGCGCTGACCGGCCACCTGCTGCTATCCACCGTGCATACGAATGACGCGATCGGAGCCGTGGCCCGGCTTCGAGACCTGGGCGTGCCGGAGTACCTAATCTCGTCATCGCTTCTGGGCGTTTTGGCGCAGCGGCTGTGTCGACGCAACTGCCCGGAATGTGTGGCGCCTGATGATCCGCCGGAGTTCCTGCTCCGTGCAGTCGGTCTGGCGGATCAGGCGCCGGACTTTCAGCCGATGCGCGGCCGCGGCTGTCGGCGCTGCATCGGTACCGGCTACGTCGGCCGCTGCGGCATCTACGAGCTGTTTCAGGTGACCGAGGAGTTCAGCGCGATGATCGTACGGTTGGAGTCGGCCGAAGCGATCCGTGCCGCGGCGCGCGAGAAGGGCATGAAGTTCCTTCTGCACGATGGTCTGGAAAAAGTACGTCACGGAATTACATCGATTGAAGAAGTGGCCCGTGTCGCCGGCAGGTGCTGATCGCGCCGAATACCCCAGAGTTGAATCCATGGCGAAATTCGTCGTCCACTATGCGGATCTCAGCGGCAAGCTCAGCAGTCGAGTGCTTGAAGCAAAGTCGGAGCGCGCCGCGCTGGCCCAGATCGAAGCCGGTGGACTGACGCCGATCCGAGTCGAGTCAGGAGAGAACGAGACGGTCGGCCGGTCCGCGAAAACCGCGAAAGCGTCCACGACGAGGACCGGTCGCATCCGGACCATCAAGGGCGGATGGGCGCGACGCCGGGCCACGATGGACTTCACACACCAGTTGGCGGCCGTCGCGGAGAGTGGGATTCCGATCATCGCGGGCTTGAAGGCCGTTGCCGAACAGACACGCAACGCCGATCTCCGTGCCGCGGTCTATCGCATTGCCTCGCGGGTCGAAGGCGGTAAATCCCTCGCCGACGCGCTCGACGGCGAACCCGATTTCTTTCCGGATATCTTCATCAAGACGGTCGCAGCGGGAGAAGCGGCGGGAAAGGTGCCCGAGGTGCTGCTTGCACTCGCGCGTTACCAGGAGCAGGAAGCGGACACACGCGGTCAGATCCGATCAGCGCTCCTGTATCCGACGCTGGTCGCCGGTTCACTGGTCCTGGCGACGGCCTTCATGCTGGTCTTTGTGGTTCCCCAGTTTGTGGCCATGTTTGAAAAATTCGAGGGCCGGTTGCCCCTGCCGACACGGATTCTGATGGCTGTCAGCAGCGCGATCACACAACACTATCTGATCGTACTACCGATCCTTGTGGCGACGGGCTTCGTCATACGGCGCCTCCTGACGTATTCATCCGTGCGCGCCTGGCTCGATCCGCGACTGCTCAGCTTGCCGGTTTTCGGGAATCTGCTGCTCGGCGTGTACATGGTTCGCCTCGTCGAGTTACTGGACTTGCTCATGCAGGCGGCGCTGCCGATCACCCAGTCGCTCCGGGTCACGGCCGACAGTATGACCAATCGAGCGCTGAAGCAGGACGTCCGCACGATGCTGCGGGCCGTCGAAGGCGGTCGGTCGCTGACGGAGGCCTTCAACGAGGCCCGGTGGCTGACGCCGTTGGTCAAGCGCATGCTGGCGATCGGTGAGTACGCAGGTCGAACGGATCAGATCTTCGCCTATCTGCGAAAGTATTATGCGACCCAGACGCAGCGCAGTGTGAAGTTGTTATCGACCCTCGTCGAACCGGTGCTCGTCGGCGGCCTGGCGGTGGTCGTTCTTTTCTTTGCGCTGGCCATCTTTTTACCGATGTGGAAGCTGCTGAAACTGGTCGGCAGTGCATAGGGGGACCGCGCCACGTGGGCACCGGAAGCTGCCGATCAAGCGTGATCATCGGCCGGCCATGCCGCATGGAAAGAAGGAGCTAGTCAGATGTATGCGAATCATCGTTCGATGAACCGGCGTGCGGGTTTTACGCTCATTGAACTCGTGACGGTCATTGTCATCCTCGGAATCCTCTCCGCGGTCGCACTGCCGGTGTACCTCGACTACCGACAGGATGCAAAGGTTGCCGCCTGCAAAGGGGTGCTCGGGGGCGTCCGCGCGGCCATCGCAAATTACTATGCCCACAGCGCGACTGACAGCGGCGGCGGCGTGCTCAAGTACCCGGCAATCACCGACCTTACCACGGCCGGCGTCGTGATGATGGATGTGATGGGCGACAATCCTTTCGACACGGATACGGTTAAGAACAACGTCGTGGCCGGCACCACGCGCGGTACGGTCGTCGGAACCTCCGGTGGTTGGGCCTACAACGCCACGACCGGTCAGTTCTGGGCGAATACAAACACTACCGGTGTTGGCGAAAACGGCTTCTGAAGCGGGGCCCAGGCCGAACACCTCTCGCGGGTATGAACCTCGGAGCCCCGGGCAGCTTCTGCCTGGGGCTTCGTGCTTGATGGGACACAGGGGAATCCGAGCCATGCGACGTGGGCAGGATGCAGCGAGCAGTATGGCCACGGCGTTCACGCTGATCGAGCTGGTCGCCGTGATCGCCATCCTGGGCGTCCTTGCGCTCGCAGTCGGCGGGCCGATGCTTTCGACATTGACCGAGCTTCGTGCGCGAACAGCCGCCGGACGGATCGCCTCCGACCTGCGATACGCACAGCGCACGGCGATCGCCTCCGGGCTGCGCACCTGGGTGCAGTTCGACGCAGGAGCCGACGAATACCACCTCTATATCGAAGATGCGGATCAGCCCGGCAAGGCGAACCGTCAGCCGCTCGCGCTGGCCCATGACGCTCCGACCAACACCGTGGAACTGAATACTGGCGCGCTGCAGCACGTCCGACTGACGGTCGTCAACATCGACGGAACGGATGAAGTTGAGTTCGACAGCTTTGGCTCGCCGTACCATGCCGGCGGCTTACCCCTGGCGCAGATCGCTTCCGTTCAGGTGACCACGGGAGCTACGGTCCGACTGCATCCGGTCAGCGGCTTCGTGGAGCGCGAGTGATGCCGAATCGAAACACGAGACAGGCCGTGACCATCCTTGAAGTGGCGATGGTGCTCGTCATTCTGGCTGTCGCCATGCCGCCGCTCATCTCCGCATTCGCAGAAACATCGATGCATTCGATCCTCCCGACGCAAATGACCGTGGCGTCGTTTCTGGCCATCGAGCGCATGGAAGAAGTCATTGCCCGGCGGGCACGCGGCACGGATGGCTACGACGCAGTCACCGTGCCGCAGATTGCGGCATTTCCCGACGAGTCGCCGGTTACTGATTTTCCGCAGTATTACCGTACGGTTCGCGTTGCAAATGTGAACCACGAACTGTCAGAGACCGGCAGTGACCAGGGCTACAAGAAAGTTGTCGTAACGGTTGCGTGGAACGGCGGCGACCGGCAACTCGTGATCGAGCGAGTCTTTGCGAGGTTCCAGCCATGAGGTCAACACCAATTGCGACAGGCAGCTTACCGCGACGGCGGTCGGCCTTCACGCTGATCGAACTGGTTACTGCAATGAGTGTGGGAGTTGTCATCAGTGGTACGGCGGCCTCGCTGATCTGGAGCGCCTCGCGTATCCGGGCGGAAACATCAGCTCGAGTCGAGCTGACCGATACGGCCGCTGCGGCGATGGAGCAGTTCGTGCGCTATGTCCGAGAGATCGGCCAGGACGAGTGCCCCGGCGCGGAGCCACCCTGCCTGCTGGGCCGGGCACAGATTCAGACCGCCGCCTCGAATGAAATCCGTTTCGGTGATCATGGCTTTCGCCGGCTCGGCGGCACACTGCAACTGACCGTCGATCAGGGTGCGACTTGGCACGTTGTCGCGAGCGACGTATTGAACTTCGTCCTCACCTATCACGATCGCAGCGGCGGCATGCTCAGTTCGCTTCCGCTGTCAGAGACGGATCGTCATAAGGTCCGTCGCATCCACGCGCAACTCGAACTGGCACGCAGTACCAGCATCGCGCGGGTGCGCACCGGCATCTACCTGCGGAGTTTTCTCGATGAGATGCAAAGCGATCCGCAATGACCGGCGAAAGCTGCCGACCCGCCGTGGCGCGGCGCTGCTCGCGTTCGTGACTGCACTGCTGGTTATCGGAACGCTCGTGCTCTGGCTGTTTCATGTCGGAGGAGCAGGCACCTCCGCCACGCTGGGTCATTTTTTGAGCACCGGGGCCTTCTACGCCGCCGAGAGCGGTATCGAGATGGCCGCCCGGGAAATCGGACTTGGGGTAGACGTGGATAACGATAGTAATGGGACGCCGGGGACGATATCGAACAATGAAAACGAGCAGAATGTCCCCACCCTTGCGACGGGGTCATTTCGCGTATTGAAGTTCAGCACCGATCCGCCCATTCATCGGGCATTCGGACGACCCCTGGCGACGGATACGCCGTGGAAACACTTCCGCAGGGTGATCGAGTTCCGGATGCAGTAAAGCCGATCGGCGGTTCGAGCAGGGACAGGGATGTCGACACTGCGGGAAATCCTGATCATTCAGAGCGGCGCCGGTGAAGTCCGCCTGCTGCAAGTGGAGGCCGATTTGCATGCGGGTACTTCGTGCGCTGCGATGCCTTATGTCCGCGAGGCCACCTCGTTCTGGTCCAGCCGCAAAGATAACGAGCACACGCCGCTGCGCGATCAGACCGTGCTCGATGCACTCGATGCTTTCATCACCGAGCGCGGCCTCCACGGACACGACGTGATCTTCGTCCTCGGCGGTTCACAGGTATCCTGCCAGTATTTCGATATGCCGCCGTTGTCGGGCAGTGCCCTGCAGCAGGCGGTCACGCTTAAGCTCAAGCAACATCTGCACTTTTCCGTCGAGGATGCGGCGCTTTCGATCCGTACAATCGACTCCCGCAACACGGCTCGAAAGGTGTCTGTCAACAAAGAATCCCTCGCAGAGGCAGGTCCGTTGCGCGTCCAGACCACGGCTGTCCATCGTGATCTGGTCGATGCCGCCCTCACATTTGCCCGTCACAGCAGATTGAACGTGCTCGCGATGTGCGCCGGGCCCGACGTGCTGGCTGCCGCAGCAATGGAGTTCATCCCGACGAGCGAGGGTCTACATGCCGTGCTCGATTTCGGCGAGCGCCAAAGCACGTTGGTCATCCTGCACCGAAACATTCCCTGCGTTTGTGCAGATCTGCCGCTCGCAGCGACGGACGTCACCACCGCGCTGATGCGGCCGATCATCTCCGGCGAAGAGGTACGGCAGCTCGATGAAGCCAGAGCCGTCGAACTACGCGACACGGTCGGCATACCGGAGCCGCACGCGCACATCGAATCGTTGAACTTGCCGGGCGAGCGCCTGCTGCCGCTGGTGGAGCCCTTCCTGCAAAAGCTCGGCAAGCAGCTTACGCAGTGGTTGACGTTCGCAACGACTTCCATGAAGTGCACGGTAGAGCAACTCGATCTCGTCGGCCAGGGTGCCGGCATTCGGGGTCTGGCTTCGGCCGTTTCGGTGCGAACGTCGCTCAAAGTCGAATCCCGCGGCCCGTTGCAGGAAGCCATGGCAACGACGGGTGCTGCCGGCGCCGGAAACAAAGCGGATGAGATTGCAGTCCTGGCTGCTCGTTACTGGCGCGACCTGCCGGACTTGATTCCCACACACATCCGACGCGCCCAGCGCGTACGGCGATGGCGTCGCGGTCTGGCGGTCTGCAGTCCGCTGGTCGGTGCGGCAATCATTCTGCTGGCTGTCCTGCTGGCGCGGGTCGATCACTCGCTGCGTCCAGCATTGGACCTCCGCCGCCGACAACTCGCAGAAACTGAGCAACAGGTGGCTAACTTCAGAGACCGCGCCGCGCGGGCCGAGCAGGTTCGAGAGCTGCAGGGGCGATTTGAAGCTTTTGGAGATTGCACACCGCATTGGGTGGGCGTCTTCAAGGAACTCTCCCTGCTGCTGCCTGCTGAGCTTCAGGCAACCGAGTACCGTGCGGAGACACACAACGGTACCTATGTACTGACGATACAGGCCGATGTGATGTCCGATCGCGCCGGACGGGATTTCGACGAGGTCGTTTCGCAAACGCTGCTCATGCTTCAGCGAAGCGCATTCTTCCGGCGCGTGGAGGTCGTCTCTGCGCAGCGCGAACTAAGCGTTACGGCATCTGACCGGGCTGGCGTCCTGTCGATTCAGCTGGATTTGGCCTATCCGCGAACAGGTGCGAGGGGGCGGGCATGACGCGCGGATCGACCAATGCGATTCTCCGGGAGTGGCTCCCCGCGGCGCTCGGTGCGACGTTCGTGGTCGGAGCTGGTGTCTTCGCCATGGCACAGCGCGGGGCTGCGCGTGAGGCAATCACTGAATTGCACCAGCTTTCCGACACGCTCATGGCCACGGCGGCGATGACCCAGGCCACGGTGATATCGCCAGACCCGGTCACCGACCTGCCGCAGCGCCGTGCCGAATTGGAAAGTCGCGCAGGCGAAGCAATGCAACCGGCCACGATCCAGGCGGAATTGATGGCCACGGCGCGTGCAGCGCGAGTGAACGTGCGCGAGATTCAGCCGGTACCGTCCGCAGCCCGGGCAACTTCTGCGGACACGCCTTACCCGGCGTATCGTGTCCGCGTCAGCGGGGCCTACGCGCAGATCGCCGAGTACATGCAGCGCTGCAAAGCGCAGCGCGTTCCAGCACGAGTGGTTCGCTTCACGCTGACTCCGGAATTGAATTCCGATGGCTCAACGGGTGCGCTGCTGGCAGCGGATATCACAGTCGAGATGTTTCAACTTCCGACAGCGGCCGTCCGTCTGGTGAAGGGATAAATGGCAGCAAGCCAGAAAAAAGTGCTGATGATCCTGATCCCGGCGTCGCTCGTGCTGATCTGGCGCGTGCAGGCGATGGTGAGGTATCTGCCGTCATCGGCGAGCGCGACGGTGGTCGCCGCTCCGGAGCCGGCAGACGAAACGGTTATGGACCAGTTTGCTGAAGTGGTGATCTCGCCCGAAGCCGAGGCCGCCATCCGCAGAGCGCAACAGGAGATCGAAGCGCAACCGTGGGGGCGAGATCCCTTCGGAATTCGCAGCAGGGCACAGCCGACCGAAGCGCAGGCAGAAATGAGTCCGGTTGCGACGCCTGAGCCGCCGCCGGCCGCGCCGCGCATCGCCTTTACGGGCGTTTCGCGCAGAGGTGATCGCTGGATCGCCGTCGTGGGCGGAAACTTTGTACGTGTCGGAGACATCGTCGAACAGAATTACCGCGTGGTGGAAATTGCAAAGGGTTCCATCACGCTCGAGTACGGAGGTTGGACGCTTCGCTATGACCTCGGCGCGGAATCGCCGGTGAGCATGCCTTCCGGGGGGCGGCCATGAGTCATTGCAATCGAATCGGCATCCTGATTGCGTTCGCGTCGATCACTTCGGTGGCGCTGCCGGCGATTGCGCAATCCGAATCGGCGCCGGCCATGACTACATCTGTTGCATCGGTCGAGCACGCACGGATCACACTGGAGTCCGCCAAAGGCGACATCGTGGACATTCTTCGGCTGGTGGCCAGCCAGGGCGGTCTGAATCTGGTGATCGGTCCCGAGGTCAAAGGCGAGGTCTCCGTCTATCTGGATGACGTGGATGTTCACACAGCGCTGCGCGCGATAGCAGTTAACAACGGGTTCATCTACACGGTCGAGGATGGTGTCATCACTGTGGCACGGCCTCCGCAGGAAACCGGCGAACCGTCCGGTCCGCCGCTGGTCACCCGTGTATTCCAGCTTCGTTGTCAGGATGCCGAACGGGTACGCGATGCCCTCGAGTTCGCCCTCAGTCGGCACGGCCGCATGAAAGTGCTCAACGAAAACAGCGACAGCGCCTACGGCGTACAGAGTCTTACGAGTCTCGCTGGCAACTTTACGGATGCAGGCGGCGTAGGAGGTGGCGCCGCCGCGTCTGCTGCCGGCCGATTCGGACAGGGGCCGGCACAGCAAAGCGGGCCGGGCGGACGCATCGCCGGCCCAATGCAGAACAGCGGCCCCGTTCTGCCGAGAAACGCCCGAAAGCTGGTCGTGACCGACGTGAAGGAAAACGTGGACCAGATCGCCGAGTTGATCGCCGATCTGGACCGCATGCCGCCGCAGGTGCTGATCGAGGCCCGCATCGTCGAGATGACAACCGATCTCCAGCGGCAGCTGGGCATCGACTGGAACGTCAGCGCGCTGGCCAACGGGCCGATTATCAACCACCAGTGGCCGATCCGGAATCGTGCCGGCTTTGCCAGCGGACCGTCGACCTACAACAACCCAAGCGGAACGCCGCAGACCAACAGCGGACTGGCCTTGGGATCAATCGACTTCTCGCAGTTCACCGCACTGGTTCGGGCCAATCAGCAGGACAGCTCGATCCGCCTGCTCGCCAATCCGCGCCTGCTGGTCTACAACAACCACAGCGCGAGCATTCTCGTCGGCGAGCGCTACCCCATCCTTCAGGCGACCATCACCGACTTCGGCACCGTGACTGAGGCATTCAGCGAATACATTCCCGTTGGTGTGCAGCTCGAAGTTACTCCCACGATCATGCTCGACGGCCGCATCAGCATGCTGGTCCATCCGGCCACCAGCGCCCTGGGCGACGATGTCGTCGGCACGACGGGTCTGCGCGTGGCGCGCATCCGGACCCGCGAACTCGACACCCGCGTCATCATGCAGGATGGTCAGACAATCGTTCTCGGCGGTCTTATCAGCGATCGCAAGATACACCAGGTCAACAAGGTGCCCGGTCTGGGCGATCTGCCGGGCATCAGCGCGATCTTCCGGCAGGAGAATCCGCGGAGCGAGCGCGTGGACCTGCTGGTCTTCCTCACCGCGCACGCCGAATCGGCGACGGAAATCGACGATCGCGATCGCCGCGTGTACGAGATGTACAAGCCGCACTTCAAGCAGATCGAACGGCTGCAGGATGTTCCGCTGCATTTTGAAGTGCCCACGGAATACGAGCTGCCGCGGCCGATGTTCAGTGATCCACCGGCGGAAACATACGAAGAGGAAGAACTGGTCGAGCCGGCGCCGTCGCCGGCGACCGTTCCAGTCGGTTCTCCGCGTGCGATGCCGCGACCGATGAAGGCCGTGAATGCTGGCGAAGCAGGAGATGCGACCATCACGTCGACAGATGCTGCGAAGGCAGATGCCCCGTCTCCATCGCACATGCCGAAGATCGTGGCGAACCGCGCCGTCCGAATCGAGGAGGAACCCTGACGTGAAGCATCGCACGCAGACTTGCTGCTGGATCTTCGCGCTCACCGGCTGGTGCACCGGATGCAGCGGTCTGTTTGGACCAAAGGCGACGGCCGTCGGCCCGCCGCGCGTCATGGTGGAGCACGAGGATGATGTTACGTCGATGTCACCCGAGGAGCGGGATCGGCAGTTCCGCGCCCATTTCAACGAAGGTCTCGAGCTGGCCGGCCGCGGTCAGTACGGACTGGCCCTCGCGGCGTATGAACAGGCGCTCAAGCTGCGGCCGGAGAGCACTGAAGCACTTTTCAACCTCGCGGCGTGTCACGATGCCGTCGGTGACCCGATGCGCGCCATCGCCATCTACCGCGAGCTGCTCAAGATCGCGCCGGATGACCCGGATTGCTACGCGAACCTCGGCACCAGCTTCATCAAAATGTATCATCGTGAGATGAGCCCCGCCTGGCGGAGAATGGCCTGGGAGGCATGGGAGCAATCGTTGCGGCTTCGGCCTGACCAGCCGAGCGTACGAGCTTATCTCGCACATTCAAAAGAATCGGAGTGAGGCGCCCCACGCGGTTGCTTACACTCATGTTCGTTGCCGGTCGAGGTCCTTGCCGTGAATTCACAACAGGCCAGCCACGCGCCCGATCGAATCCTCAAGGGCATCCGACAGTCGCCGAGGGTCCCTGCGCCCTCGCAGGTCGTGTCGAAGATTCTCTCGATCACGCGCAATCCGGACTGTGACTACCAGGCCGTTGCCGAGCTGATCCAGCGCGACAGTGCCCTGACGGCGGAACTGCTGCGGCAGACAAACAGCGCCCTCTACGCCGGTGCCAAAACGACGTCGTCCGTCAAAGATGCCTGTGTCCGACTCGGCCTCAAGCGGGTCCGCGCCGTGGTCATCAACGATCACATCGTCAGCGGGATGGGCCAGGCCTGTCCGCCCGGCTTCCAGCCAAACCTCTACTGGCAGGCAGCGTTGGCCACCAGCGTGGCGGCGAAAGAACTGGCCCGCACGCTTGACCCAAATGCAATCGAAGATGCAGCGACGGCCGGATTACTGGTCGATGTCGGCATCGGTCTGCTTGCGTACGGTGCCAGCGCGGCTTACGGCGAGGTCTTGCGGCAGTTATCGAGTTGCCTCAGTTCAAACATCGAGGAGCTGGAACGACGCATCCTCGGGATCACGCATTCGGAAGTGGCTGCGGCCGTCTTCGCCGACTGGAAGCTCGACGAACACCTGATCGACGCCGTGCGGCGCCATCACCTGGTGACCACGACGGCAGAGTGCGCCGATGCGCCGCGCCTGTCGCGGATTGTCGGTGCCGCCGTGACTTGTTCGGAGATCGCGCTGGGTGGCAGCGACATGGAAATCGTCGAACGGCTCTTCGAGCAGCTCGACGGACTGACACCAAAGCCGGACGAACTGGTCGGCCGACTGCTGGATCAACTGGTCGTGCAGATTCAGAAGACGGCCGAGGACCTCTCGATCGAGCTGGGCGAGACCGGACAGATGGCGTCGAACTTCGCCCAGGTGGCGGGCTGCCTGCCGAATGTGGGCGCGCAACTTTCACACCGGCCGATGTCGCGGTCGGCGTTTGATCTGGAATCGCTTTGACGACCAGCGCCTTTCAGTGATGCGTGCTCAGGGACACAACGCGCCGCCGATCAGCAGTTCAACGAGGGCTTCTGCGTCCGCGGTGTTGGGCTGGGTGCCATAGGGCGACGCAAGGTCGGCGCACGGGCTACCGCTCATCGCGCCAAGCATCATCTGCACCATGTTCGAGATGTCCTGACCGTCGATCGTACCGTTGGTGGTCAGATCGCCGGGGCACACGCACGGATTCGGCACCAGGGCCGCCACGTTCATGTTGGCCGGTGAACCGGGCTTGAAGAGTCCGACCTTGACCGTGCCGGGGTAAGGCGGTCGATCGCAGTCGAAGCGGAAGTTGTAGGTGGAGCCCCATCGCAGCGCATTGGCGTTGGGGTTCTGGGCGAAGCTCTGTGTCAACCAGGTGACACCATCCTCGTTGGCCGACGCTGTCCAGTCAGCGTTCGAATACGGTTCGCCGCTGTGATAGTCCACGTCGTGGAACTCTATGTTGCTGATCGTTGCCGTGCCAGCGGCGGGAACGGTAACCAGTTGGGCGCTGCGATCGCTGTTCATGTTGTAGAGTGCGTATTCGTAGTGCCACAAGCTGCCGGGCACGATCTCCGTGACCTTATAGCCGAGGATCATCCGGCCGTCGCCGGGGATATTGACATTCACCAGCGTGACGCCGGGCTCATACGAGGGCCACGCCTGAATCGCCGACTGCTGCACCATCGTCGAGCCGGTGAAGGATAGATTGTATCCGCCGTCCACGAAAGCGCCGACCAGCATGGGCCGCCAGGAGACATTGTTGTAGCGCTGGGCCGGCTGCTCGTCGGTGCAGATGTACTGCACTTCGCAGAGGTAGCCCGCACCGGGATTGAGCGCCGGATTCAGATCATCATTCCTGATCTGCAGTCGCTTGTAGATCGCGTTGCCTGTCTGTCCCTGTGTCGGGAAGGGATAGTTGAACGCGCCGGTCCACGCGTTCACGTCGGAACGCGGTCCGAGGTTGCCCTGGCTGCCGTTCAGCCCCGCGCCATAGGTGTCGGTGCAGCCGAGTCCGAGCCAGTCACAGGTGCCGGCGTTCTGGCAGGTCGCGCAATTCGGACCGGGCGCATCCGCGGCACAGAAGCCGTGCTTGAGCCAGGCCATGCCGATCATCTCCATGCGACCCGCACCGTTGACCACCTTGTAGCGGTAAAGATTCTGCGCGATGACAGGGTGCTGATTCGTCCCCTGGATCCAGATGGCCTGCGAAGTCCCGAGGTTGCAGGACACGGTCGTAACGGCGTACGCCGTTACATTATTGACCGTGCCGTACTTCTGAACCGTGCTCCCGATCGTGGAAACGATCACATCGGGATTGGCCAAGGCGGTACCGGTGGTGATGATGAAAAAGATTCCAATCAGTAAGAGACCGGCTACCCGGTACAGGCGACGAATGTTCATAGCTGCTCTCCTGCATTCAAGAATAATGGCTCGGCCAGTGCGATTCAGGATTGCTGAGTCGGTCCTTTTCAACTTCACCTGACAAGTTCCCACAGCGGGTAAGTACGGCTTCCCCCGAGATTGAGCATTCGGCCAGCTACGCAAGTTTGCGATCGAACGGCCGAGAACCAACCCAATTCTATGCCGTAGCGTCGTCGGGCGGATGACAAGAACCGCCGTAACCTTTCCTCAATTATGGAGTAATGAAGACCAGGTGCGCGGATACTGGCTCGCCCCAGCGGCGCTTGCCATATTAGTACCGTAATTCGGCCATCGTCGTCAATGAACTTTCCAATTAATCAGCCCGCCGGTTCGCTGTCTCGTCACAATAAGGCAAATCTGGGGAGAACATGAACAGGGCGACAGGAATCAGCAGCAAAGCTGCTCTGCTACAAAAATCCTCAGATAATCTGTGTTTTATAACGTCCCCAAACCCTTGACTTTGGTGATTGATTTCGAGATACTGAACCCCGAGTGTCTGTGGGCGAAATCTGCGTCCAGGGCACGCGCGCGTACTTTCGAGGTATGGGTCCAGCGCATTCGCGTTGGTTTCCTCGACAGTCGCCAGGAAGGGATACACGAGCAACGGAGGAAGGGGAACAACTCTGAACGACCCATATTTGCCTGTGATATCGATAACTCTCGGCATTTTCGGCCATTGAAATCTCAGGGAAAGGCATAGAGAAGCGTTCGCTTCAATCTGCTCCGGGTGGTTCAGATTCTTCCCTCAAAAACGACTCAGTATGTAGAAAGGGAGATGATTATGCCGCGCAGCAAGTCCACGACCTGTTGGACACTTCTGGTCTGTTTGACCGTAATTTGCGCCAGTTTCGGCGCGAATCCGGCTTTGGCGGACGGGCCCGCACTCAAGTCCGTGAAGATCGTTCTGGAAGGCGCGGATGCGAGCAACGTTTCGCTTGCTCTCCGTGTGGACGGCGAGTCCATCAAGACCGCTCCGGCTTCGGATGGCCACTACTACGTGGCGACCGAGGACTCGAAGCTGGTCATCGAACTCCAGCGACCGGGCGAAGCAATGTCCACGGTCGAGGCGGTCCTTCCGTCCGAGGAGTCCGTCGAACTGCGGCTCAACATCGGTTCGAAGTCCGTCTCCTCTGAGATCGTCCTGAAGCAGGGCGAGCAGTTGGAATCGACCGATGCCCGGTTGAATGAGACGATCTCGGTCGCTCCGGTCACGCTGGGTACGAATCAGTCGGCTGCACCTGCCAGCAAGCACGGCGGTCTCCTCCAGAAGGGGCAGTCCGAGCCGTCAGCTGGTCCGCGCGGTCCCGGTCCTGCCAACGATAACTGTGCCAACGCCACTGCCATTTCCGGCGATGTGAACATTGGATTCAACACGACCGGCGCAACGACTGACGGCCCGGATGAGCCCGCTGCCTGTACCTTCTTTGGCTACTCGAACGTCGGTGCCGACATCTGGTACTGCTGGACTTCGCAGTGCGACGGCACCGTGGTCATCAGTCTCTGCGGCAGCACCTATGACACGAAGCTCGCGGTGTATGCCGGCTGCCAGTGTCCGACGGCTGCTTCCGCAATCGCCTGCAACGACGATTCCTGCGGACTCCAGTCCTCGCTGAACCTGTCCGTCTCCGCCGGCGAAACCTACCTGATCCGCATCGGCGGCTATCAGTCGGCGACCGGCAGCGGCACCCTATCGATCAACTGTGTCGGTGCCTGTGCCCAGTGCCCGTCGGTTGGCCAGCCGGAGAATGAGGCCAATTGCGGTCTTCCGACCGACACCGTCAACGGCGGCTGCAACAGCACGCCCCCGGTCTTTACGCTCATCGACTGCAACGAGACCTTCTGCGGTACGGCCGCGTTTGACGGCAGCACCCGCGACACCGACTGGTACAAGGTCGTGCTGACGCAGGCCACCCAGGTCACCTGGTCCGGCAGTGCGAATTTTGACCTGCTCATCGGTATCGTGAACAACTTCGGTATCGACAGTTGTGCCGGTGTTACGTCGTTCCTCCAGTTCGCCACAGCCGGTGCCTGCGTCCCGGCTCAAGTCTCGGCCTGTCTGCCTGCCGGTACCTGGTACCTGTTCGTTGCCCCTCAGTTCACCGGTACTGTTGATTGTGCTGACGGCGAGTACGTCGTGTCGCTCTCCTGTGAGGATTGTCCTCCGGGTCCGGACAACGACGATTGTGCGAATGCTGAGCTGATCGACTGCAACTCGACCACCTTCGGTGACAACACGCTGGCCCTGAGTGATCCGACGGATCCGGCCTTCTCCTGTCGCTTCGGTGGCGCCGGTCAGGGCGTCAATTCGATCTGGTACAAGTTCGTCGCAACCGACACCTCGGCCCTGGTCGATCTGTGCGGCAGCGCTCAGGCCGATACCCTCGTGGCCGTCTATAGCGGCACCTGCGGTAACTTCACAGAGCTTGCCTGCAGCGAAGACATCTGCGGTCTTCTCTCGCGCGTCTGCGTCCGCAATCTGACGATCGGACAGACCTACTACATCCAGGTCGCTTCGTTCAGCGTTCCGGACGTCGGTCCGATCACTCTCGAGCTGACCTGCCCGTGTCCGGCTGGTCCTGCGGGCGATGATTGCGATACTGCAATTGCGATCAACGTTCCCAGTTCGACCCTCGGCTCGACCCTCGCTGCCTCGCCGGACGTTCCGCCGGCCTTCACCTGCAGCACGTCGATCTCGGCGCCAGGCATCTGGTACACCGTGGTGGGTGACGGCACGACCTACACAGCCGAGACCTGCAGTGCCAACACCGACTATGACACCAAGCTCAACGTGTACTGCGGAAGCTGCACGCAGCTCTTCTGCGTCACCGGCAACGATGACGCATGCCCCGGCTTCCAGTCGCGGGTCACTTGGTGCACCAGCCCCGGCACGACCTATTACATCCTCGTCCAGGGCTTCGGCGGCGATACCGGCAATTACGAGTTGATCCTGTCGAGCAACGGCACACAGTGCAGCACGGCCATTGCGTGTGAACCGTGCAATGTCACCTGCCCGGTCGGCGGCATATCTGAGAACGAGCCGAACTGCGGTCTGCCTACTGATACGGTCAACGGCGGCTGCAACAGCACGCCTCCGGTCTTCACCAACATCTCCTGCGGCCAGACCTATTGCGGCACGGCGGCCTTTGATGGCAGCACCCGCGATACCGACTGGTACAAGATCGTGCTCACGCAGGCCACCCAGGTCCGCTGGCGCGTCGTCGGACAGTTCGACGTCCTTGCGGGCATCGTCAACAACTTCGGCATCGACAGTTGTGCCGGTGTGACGGCCTTCCTGGTCTTCGGAACCGGTTCACCTTGTGCACCGGTTGAAGTCTCGGCCTGCCTCCCGGCCGGTACGTGGTACCTCTTCGTCGCTCCGCAGTTCACGTCAACACTGGCCTGCGGCGCTCCGTACACGGCAACGGCGATCTGCGAAGACTGCCCGCCACCGCCGGACAACGACCCCTGCTCCGGTGCTGAACTGATCACCTGCAACAGCACGGTGTTCGGTGACAACACGCTCGCTCTCACCGAACCGACGGATCCGGCCTTCAGTTGCCGATTCGGTGGTGCGGGCCAGGGCGTCGGTTCGATCTGGTACAAGTTCGTGGCCACGGACACCTCGGCCCTTGCCGATGTCTGCTCCAGCGGCGCGACCGATACCTTGATCGGTATCTACTCCGGTACTTGTGGCAACCTGGTTGAGTTGGCCTGTGGTGAAGACGAGTGCAACGGTCTCCGGTCGCGGGCCTGTGCCACTGGCCTGACGGTCGGTCAGACCTACTACATCCAGGTCGCTTCCTATGACAACGCCGGCCGCGGTGCAATCACGCTCAACCTGAGCTGTCCGTGTCCGGCCGCGCCTCCGGGTGACCTGTGCACCGATGCGGTTGGTCCGCTGGCCATTCCGTCGAACACCAACGGCTCGACGGTCGGCATGACGCCGGATTCTCCGCCGGCCACCACTTGCATCACGAGCATCACGGCACCGGGTGTCTGGTACACCGTCATCGGTACGGGCACCACCATTACGGCGACGACCTGCAGCGCCGGCACCAACTACGACACCAAGTTGAATGTCTACTGCGGTACCTGCACGAATCTGACCTGCATCACCGGCAACGATGATGCGGCCTGTCAGTTCAGCGGCCTGCACTCGACCGTCACCTGGTGCTCGCAGGCCGGCGGCTTGTACTACATCCTGGTACAGGGCTTCGGCGGTGCGACGGGTAACTTCGAGTTGATCCTCACCGAGAACGGCGTGCCTTGTGCGGCCACCGTAGAGTGTCTGCCCACCGGCGGATGCTGCGTCGGCGGCGAGTGCTTCGTCACGACCGAAGTTGGTTGTGCCGCGGCAGGTGGTGACTATCTCGGCAACGGCACGGATTGTGCGACGGTCGGAGGTTCGACGGAAATCTTTACGGCGAACCCTGGCGTGGCGATCCCGGACAACAACGCCGGCGGAGTCAGCAGCACGCTGAATGTCCCCAACAGCTTCACGGTCGAGGACCTCGACGTGGCCCTGACCATCAACCACACCTGGGTCGGTGACCTCTGCGTGACCCTGACGAAGGGCGCCACCTCGGTCAGTCTGATCCAACGACCGGGCCTGGTCGGCGGCCTCTGCAATGCCTCCGGCTGCTGCGGTTGTGCTCAGGACAACTACAACAACATCATCCTCGACGACGAGGGTACGGTCGGCATCCAGGGCGCATGCTCGCTGAACCTGACCTCGCCGCCGAATTACATCCCCAACCAGGCCCTGTCGGCCTTCGACGGCCTTAACGCCTCCGGTGACTGGACGCTGACCGTCAGCGACAACGCCGGCAGCGATCTGGGGACGCTCGTGAGCTGGTCGCTCCGCTTCAACCGCGGTGGTACCTCGCCGTGCGTCCAGGAGCCGTGCGACACGTGTCCTCCGGGTACGATCCCGCTGACCGACGCCTCCGGTGAATTCTCCGGCTGGTGTGCCAGCACCTCGCACCCGAGCAACGTTGTTATCAATACGCTCGACGTGGATATGTCGCAGCGAATGGTGACCATCGCCATTCAGAAGGTCTTCAAGGAGCCCCCGGGCTTCGGCGGTCTGATCCCTGCGATTCTGATCGACTTCGTCCAGGTCTGCCCGAATGGACAGACGGCGAACATGATCCTGATTGCCGGTGAGACGATCCACAACCAGACGGGCGTCGATTGGCTCGACTTCCACTGGCGGTTGTTCGACGGTCCAGAGGCGTGGTTCGACGTTCCGGCCTCCGGCTTCAACGTCAATCCGTTCACGGCTCGGTTCTGGGATCGGTTCCTCGATCCTGGCACCTTCACCAAGGCCAAGGAACTCACTGCCTACAACGGCGTGATTCCGCCGGGCATGATCTGGAACGTGAACAACCCGCCGATCGCTCCGCTGAAGATCGGTGTCGACCTGACGCTGTCGCCTCGCACATCCTTCACTCTGAAGGAAGTCCCGACGCGAGACGGTATCGTTCGTGCGGGCGCCTGCTGCTTCGGTACGGACTGCATCGTCCTTTCGCAGGCCGACTGCCAGGGCGCCGGTGGTCTGTACAAGGGAGACGGATCGGTCTGTACGCCGACCATCTGCCTGCCGGAGAACGATCAGTGCGAAAACTGCATCCCGGTCCAGACGGGCGTGCCCTACAACGGTTCGACCGTGGGCGCGACCGGCACGGATATCAGCAGTTGCGCCTTCAACGACTGGATCGACGTCTGGCACTGCTGGACGGCGACCTGCACCGGCACGGCGACGATCAATACCTGCGGCAGTGATCCGGTCTTTGACACGACCCTGTCGGTCTTCGCCAGTTGCACGGCCCTTCCGAACTTGGCGTGCAACGACGACAGCGCCGCGTGTGCGACCTCGACGCACTCCCAGGTGCAGTTGCCGGTGACGGCTGGTACGACCTACTACATCCGCGTGTCCGGTTTCAACGGTGACTCGGGCAGCTACACGCTGAACGTGTCCTGCACGCCGAACATCGAGACGCGTCCGGGTCGCATCGGCGGTCCTGGCCAGTCCAATGCGGTGATTCGCCAGTAACTGAGGTCCATTTCCATCGGCTCGGGTTCGGCTGACAGGCCGTGCCCGGGCCGGTGGATGACGTATGTGAGGGGCATGCCCCCTCGGAGTTCGCATAACAGGGGCAGTAACCCGGCCCTGAAACTGCAAGATGTCAGGAGAAGGAAGAATGAAAACGTTGAGAGCCCTTACCGCCTGCGTGGCCCTTTTGAGTCTGTTTCTCATCCCGGCTGTCGCGCAGGCCGACGTCACGCTGGCCCTCGGTGGCGGCTGGGAAGCCGTCGTCGCCGACGACGCCTTAGTGAGCATCCTGGTCGATCAGATCGGTGAGAACTATCTCGCCATCGAAATCGCCAAGGACTTCACTCGACCGCCGGATGCCTCCGGCGCATTCCCGGGCCTGTCGATCACCTTCAATCAGGTATCGCCCAATGCCGTGCCCTACATCGTCATTCTGGACGAAGCGGTGACGAACCTGACCGGCACGCCCTGGACCGACTACCACATGGTTGTCCATGGCGGTGGACGCGCCTGGTTTGATGTTGGCCTTTCGTCCGGCTTCAGCATGTCGCCGTTTTCCAATGTCTACTGGTCGGACCCGGGCAATCTCTTCGGCAATCCCAACCGCGCGACCGACCTCTCGGCCGATGGCGGTGTCGTGTTGCCGAATGCCTCGTTCTTCCCGGGGGCCGGCGCTGGCGAGCTGGTGATCGGTCTGGACCTCGATCCGGTCCATCCGAATTACAGCTTCATCCTCGAAGAATATCCCACGCCGGAGCCGGGCACGCTGGCCCTGCTGCTTGCCGGCCTGACCTTCGTCGTTCGACGACGCAGAAGCTAGGCACGACGAACAAAAGACTGCCATCTGGCAGTCACGCAGACGGCTTTTGAGTCCGCTGCGGCCTGATACGACATCCTGACACTTGTTCTCTACCGGGCTCCGTGCCGCGCTTCGGCGGCGCGGGGCCCGTTTCTTTTGCCGCCCGATGGCATCTTCCTTGCTATGATTCTCCACGCGATGGGTTACTGCTCTGGTTGGGTGGTCGTGCTGGGGGGAATCGCTGCCGTTGCGTAAACAGCGTTAGAATCTCTCCGCCATGGATTTAAGACGATGCTGGGCAACGTAACTTCATCACCATCGGACCTGCGTGACGTGGGCGTTCGTGAGCTGCTCAACCCGACGTCAGTCGCCGTGGTCGGCGCGTCCCGTAAGGTCAACTCCATCGGCGGGGCGATTCTGGCGAATCTGCTGCGCGATGGCTACACCGGTCGCATCTATCCGATCAATCCGCAGACCTCAGAAGTGCAGGGCCTGCGCGCGTATTCAAGCGTGACTGCTGTCGGGCAGCCGATCGATCTCGCCGTGATCGCCGTCCCGAAGTCAGCCGTCGAATCCGTCGTGGACGATTGCATTTTCGCCGGCGTAAGAGGGCTGGTAATCATCTCCGCCGGTTTTGCGGAGGCGTCCGAAGAAGGGCGGCAGATGGAACGGCGGATTCTCCACAAGGTGCGAGCGGCCGGCATACGCATGGTCGGCCCGAACTGCATGGGCCTGCTCAACACCGATCCGCGTGTGCGGCTGAATGTCACCTTCACGCCGATCTGGCCGCCGGCGGGGAATATCGCCATTCTCACGCAGAGCGGCGCGCTCGGGCTGACGATTCTCGACCAGGTCAAGCGGCTGAATCTGGGCATCTCAAGCTTTGTATCCGTCGGCAACAAAGCCGACGTCTCCGGCAACGACCTGCTGAGCTACTGGGTGGACGATCCGCGCACCGGCGTCGTGCTGCTGTATCTGGAGAGCTTCGGCAACCCGCGGAAGTTCGCGCGCATCGCGCCGGAAGTCGTTCGACGCAAGCCCGTCGTTGCGGTCAAGGCCGGACGCTCCGCCGCCGGCAGCCGCGCGGCTTCGAGCCACTCCGCGGCGCTGGCAAATCTGGATGTCGCCGTCGATGCACTCTTCGAGCAGGCCGGCGTCATTCGCACGCAGACTCTTGAGGAAATGTTTGACGTGGCCGCGCTGCTGGCGACGCAGCCCGTGCCCCGCGGACCGCGCGTCGGCGTGGTTTCAAATGCCGGCGGTCCTGCCATCCTGCTGGCCGATGCCTGCGAGGCCCGCGGTCTGGTGCTGCCGAGTCTGTCGGAGAAATCGATTGCCGCTTTTCGCGCGTTTCTTCCTCCTCATGCGGGCCTGAGCAATCCGATCGATCTGGTCGCATCGGATGACCCCGCAACCATCGAACGGTCGATTCGCATTCTCGGAGACGATCCAAACATCGACGCGATCGTCGTTATTTTTATCCCGCCGTTGATGACCACCCGGCCCGAAGATGTCGCCGCTGCGATTGCCCGTGCGGCAGGCGATCTGCCCGGCGAGAAGCCGATCCAGACCGTGTTCCTCTCGACCCAGGGAACACCAGAGATGCTGGGTTCCGGGCCACGGGGGCGGCTGCCGGCCTACAGCTATCCGGAAAATGCCGCGATCGCACTGTCAGCCGCATATCGCTACGGAACCTGGAAGAATCGGCCCAGAGGGAATATCGAGGTCTTGCCGCCACCGGTCATCACGGAGGTTCGTCGGATCATCTGCAACGAAGCAGCGGCTGCCGGCGGCCCGAGCTGGCTTTCGCCAGAGGGAGTCTCGCAGGTTCTGAAGGCAATCGACTTGAAGATGGCGGAAGCACGGGAGGTTTCATTGGAGGAAGCCGCCGTCGAGGCCGACCGCCTGGGTTATCCGCTGGTGATGAAGGCCGTGGCGCCGGGTCTGGTGCACAAGAGCGACGTCGGCGGTGTGGTCCTAGGCCTCAAGACCGCAAGTGATGTGCGTCAGGCGGCTGGTCACATGAAGCAGCGACTGGCAACTGCGGGCTACGAGTTGCAGCGAGTGCTGCTGCAGCGTCAGATCGGCGACGGCGTTGAAATGCTGATCGGTGTCACGACCGACCCGGTCTTCGGACCGCTGCTGGTCTGCGGCATGGGTGGAATTCATGTGGAGTTGCTCAAGGATGTCTCATTTCGACTGACGCCGGTAAGCGATCGAGATGCTGCTGAGATGATCGCGAAGCTCAAGTCCGCTCCGCTCCTGGAGGGTTATCGCGGTACGCCACCGGCCGATCGTGAGGCCCTGATCGGGGCCATTCTCAAGGTCTCAGCGCTGGTTCAGGCGGTCCCCGAACTGATGGAGCTGGACCTGAACCCTGTGATGGTCCTTCCACCGGGTCAGGGCGTCATCGCCGTTGACGGGCGAATGCGGATTCGCCCGTCGATGGATGGGTGATCCGCCGGGATCGGGCCGCAGAATCCTCTTTTCCAAAGGCCTCTCCCGATGCGCATAGAAAAAGGGCGACAGGCCAGGCGACCTGCCGCCCCGAGGTTGTCACGTCGTGCTCTCCGGCCGTAGAGCAGGGATCCGAGGACCTGCTTACGGGACCAGACAAGCATCCGACCGGCTGCCGAGCGCGACGCTCGTGCTGGTCGGGATGGCGTTGCCGGGGTCCACACCGCCGCCGCCGCTGGTTACGAGGTGGACGGTGTAGCAGTTGTCCTTGCCCTTCGAGAAAACCGGGATCGGCGTCAGACCCGACAGACCGACGTCCGGACCTCGCGAGAATTCGACGTGCGAATCCTGGAAGAGGACGTTCTGTCCTTCGCGGTTCGTGTGGTTGTTGCTGTTGCCGCGGAAGACGCTGGTGCGGTCGATGTCAAAGCGGTCCGCAACCTTGCCTTTGACGTACGGGTTGGCGTCTGCCATGACCGGGAAGATCGGTTCCGAGCTGGTGCCGATGATCGCCCGGTTCGGGCTGTGCTGATACTGATAGGCATAGCTCAGGTTCTGCTCGCTGAGGAAGTCATAGTAGGCCAGCGAGTCCTGGGCCGGATCGGGAAGGTCGGTCGTGCTCGGGCAGATGAACTGCTTGGGCGTGGTGTTGTTCTGGCGAATCAGCGCCCAGAGGTCCACGGTGACCGACGGAATGCCCGTCGTGAGCGGCAGGGTCGTTCGATCCATCGGCCGGAAGAGGACCATGTTGTTGGTCACCGGACCGGTGAAGGTCTGAGCGATGGTCGGGAAGACGCCCGGTTCGTCCTGCGCGTAGATGTACATCGCCTGGCCGATACCCCGCAGGTTGGCCGAACAGACGGTGCGCTTGGAGAGCTCTCGCGCACGGGAGAGACTGGGGAGGAGAATCGAGATCAACAATGCGATGATCGCGATTACCACCAGCAGTTCGATGAGGGTAAATGCCTTCCGTTTCTTCACGATACGTGCTCCTTCCTGGCAGTTCCGAGGTCCCTTCACCGTGCCCTTAGGCAGGCCGAGGCGAAGACAAGACACAATAAATGATGAAACCTTTCATTGAACCTCCGGCCGCGGTTGCGATCGGTCAGTTCGTCGTGTCGCCCTGCGTTGGAGGGCTTCGGTTAGTCAGGTGCAGTCCGCCTGCCAGTGTTTGCGGTCTGAACCTGTCGATCGCCCTCGAACCTTCCACTCCACCGCGGAGTGGTCGAAGGCGTATGTCGCAGTCGAAATTTCAGGACGTCCGGGTCTGCCTCTCGGGCGTGTTGAAACGAATCCGGAAGTCTAACCCGACACGTCTCCTGCGATGAGGAACTGTCAGGAAAGTACCGTTGGGCTCGTTTCGAGGATGGCGTGTAGTGTTTTGGAAGCTTACGGCGCTTGCGGAAGGAATGACTCGCGGGATTACGTCCCCGCGCGGGCGTTCATAAATATTTATGGAATGATAACGCTTTCGCTCGTGCCGCTTCCTTGGGTGATACACACAATCCACCGGGTGTGGCCCGACCCCTGTCGGGCGCAACACAACCGGATAATCCTGCTTATATCGTATCATATGTTCACGAGGTGTCAATAATCTTCCCAATATTGCTGCGGGAAAAGCGTTTTCGGGCCACGCAACAAATCACAGGAAGGGGCACCGCAAATTACAATAAATATGACATTATAAATCTTAAAAAGCCCGGCTTGGCTCATCGACCCATTTGAGGGCAGACCAGAAACCACGACTCGCGATTGGTTTACAGCTTGACCAGAGGCATTTCGATCCGCTCAAGATCGGCTGTTCCAAGCCCAAGTCTTTCTGCAGTAACGATTTGTCGCGGAAGTGAGGCGTTCTTCAGAAGGGGGGGGAAGCTCCTGAGCGATCGAACCTCGTTCAGCAGACCGAATCCCACGGCATCAGAGGCCACGGGATTAGTTCCGAGCAGGATGGTACCGGCCGTCTCAACGACCTCGCCGTCTGCCTTTGAGCCCGTATGAGCAATGACCCTAAGTGCATTTACGATGTTGAGTCTCAACTTATCACGAATCTGCGGGCTGCGAACGATTTCTGCGATGGCGGGGTCGCACCCGTTGGCGTGAAAGCGGGCCGGCCTGCGGATCAGGCCGTGAGAGAGATTCTTCATGCAGGAGGTCATCGTGGCAAGGTGATGCGTCTTGAGAAAAGGTACGTTGATGATCGCCGTGGCTTCATCCAGCGCAGCGATGAACGAGTCGCTTCCGCTCTCGCCGAAATTCACCAACGTTCCCTGCCAGCGGCGATCGGGCCGTCGGGTTTGTCGCAACAAATCGCCCGTCATGTCACCGGCCTCAAGGAGCATCAGCTGGTTCGGATTCCACCCTGCCTTGACCAGAGATTCGACAAGGACCTCGGCGGCGGCCTGCGTGGTGCCGATCCGTTCGGCGGCCGATTGATTGAACTTCAGCAGAATGACATCGCGCGGATCGAGCAGCGCATGCCAGGCATCGGCGATCCTGCTCTTGCCGGTCAACAGTCGAAGACCTTCGTTCAAGGCATCGGTCAGGATGTTGCGATGAACGACCCGCAGCGGCATCACGCGATCAGATGTGACCCGCACAACGCGAGCCAGCGCATCGTGTGAATCGTCCTTCAAAGTCGATGCCGCGGAAATAACCTGGCTCATCAATCTGGCGGGCTGCGCGAGGCCGGCCGCCAACGCAGCACCCACCGAGCGACGCAGGAAGCCGCGTCGGCTCTGCCTTGCCCGATCACCCTGACGTTCTTCACGATTCATCACGTTGACAGTCCCTTGGCTCCTGATAGTTTATCGACGTGAACTCGCATCAACCGGGAGCGACGATCCGCACGCCATGAACCCGAACTCCAGGTCCAGCTACGAAGAACTGCGCAAGGCCTACGATGCCGTCGGACAAGGGCATGTCTTCGCCTTCTGGGACCGGCTGAGTCAGACGCAGCGCGGGGAGTTGCTCGCGGACCTGACCAGCATTAACTGTGCCGAACTGCCTTCTCTCTCTCGGCTTGCGGCCGGCGGTGAGTCGGTTCACGCGATCCCCGATGACCTGAGCCCGGCACCTGTAATCGCACGGCGCGACGTAACCGCAACGACGATCGAGCGCGGCCGAGCGCTTCTTGCAGCGGGCAAAGTGGCCGCATTGACCGTGGCTGGCGGGCAGGGGACGCGCCTGGGTTTCGAAGGGCCGAAAGGGGCCTTTCGCATCTCACCGGTGAAAGAAAAGCCGCTCTTCCAGCTTTTTGCGGAGTCGATCCTGGCCACACAGCGAGACAGCGGTGCAAGCGTGCCGTGGTACGTCATGACCAGCCCGGCGAATGACGAAGCGACTCGGCAGTTCTTCGAGTCGAATGCGCACTTCGGGTTGCCTGCTCAGGACGTGCTTTTCTTTGAGCAGGGTGTCATGCCGGCATTCGATCGTGACGGCAGAATCCTTCTCGATCAACCGCATCGCGTGGCCCTGTCGCCGGACGGCCACGGCGGCTCACTGCTGGCGTTGGCTACGACCGGCATGCTCGCCGACATGGCCCGCCGCGGCATCGAACACATCTCCTACTTTCAGGTGGATAATCCGCTGGTCTATTGCCTCGATCCGGTCTTCATCGGCCTGCACGACGAGAGCGGTTCGGAGATGTCCAGCAAGACGCTTCCGAAGGCCGACGACCTCGAAAAGGTTGGCAACTTCGCCATGTCCGGCGGAAAGCTCGTGGTCATTGAGTATTCCGATCTTCCCGAGGCGCTGGCCCGGGCAAGAAATCCCGACGGTTCGCGCCGCTTCGATGCCGGTAACATTGCGATCCACCTTTTGACTCGAAGATTCGTCGAGCGCCTGACCGCCGACCGTGCCGCCTTTGCACTGCCCTGGCATCGTGCGATGAAGAAAGTGCCTTTCGTCGAGCTGCCCGACGGGCGGCGCGTAGAGCCGCAAGAGCCGAATGCGGTCAAACTCGAATCCTTCGTATTCGATGCACTGCCGCTGGCCGAGCGGGCCATGCTGCTTGAAACTTCCCGCGCCGAAGAGTTCAGCCCGGTCAAGAATGCCACCGGCGTCGATTCGGTCGAGACCGCGCGCCGCGATATGAGCCGCCGGGCCGCGCGTTGGATGCGCGACGCGGGCTACACGATACCGCTTCGTGCAGATGGGGAACCGGACGGGCTCTTCGAAATCAGTCCGCTCCTCGCACAATGTGCCGAAGAACTGTTGGCCCGATGTCCTGGGCCGAAGGCCATCCGTCCGGGTGAGAAGGTTTACCTCGACAGAAACTGACCGCCGGCGGATTTCACTTCGCCTTCGATGGCCGGCTTCGTTGCAAGTATCAGCAATTCGATATCGCCCCGCGTCCATTGCGGTCGACAGGCATATACCGAAAAAATGTGTCTGGCCACGGCGTGATCCTCGGCAGAGGGGTTTTCCGCCGCGGTTTCGAGCACGCGCCGCGTGGCGCTCTTGAGGACGATGACGGCTGGCGCGTGCCGAACGATGGCATCGAGGTACTCATCCTCCTGAGCAATGCCGCTCCGTACCGCGATATCATAGTGCAGCTTCGAGGGAAACCGCGTCGCGCTGCGACGTCGCGCCTCCAGCGCCACCTTCGGCAGGTAGTCCCAGCAGATCAACGTGTCATCGGGCACCGTACATTCTGCGATCCGCTGTGCGATCATTTCAGCGGCCGTGGGCTGCACGCGCAGATGTACTCCAACGCGCTCGGGCCGACGGTCCCAATAGACGACGCTCGCCTTCTGCATTTGAGCCGACACAGCGTCCGAAGCCAGGTAGGCAAACACCAGGACCGCCACAATGATCCACGCCCGTTGCGCGGCGAGCTGAAGGATCGCCGCTTCGCCGAAGAGCAGATCGAGTATTCGCCCTCCAAGCAGCAGGAGCGGCGGCAGAACCGGCAGCATGTAGTGCGTGCTGTGCATCGGGCCGGCCAGCGCCGCGGCCCATGAGACAACCAGCCAGATCGAGAGAAGTGCCATCGGCATGTCACATTTGTTGGTCGAAGACACGGCTTGTCGGCGGGGACCGTGCAGCAATTTCGCCAGGGCATGTAGCAGGGAGCCGACGGCCAGCAGGATCGGAAGCTTGAGCAGCGGCCATCCGGATCGCTCGATCCTATCCCGCCACCAGCTCGAATCCGAGGGGCCATCGCCCCCGAGGGCGATGTAATCGCGGTTCGCGGTCAGTGTGGCCCGCACGGCCTCGCCAAGCGTGGACTGGATGGCGAGCACAGTTGCTGCGATGGCGACAACGGCGGCTGCACCGCCCAGCAAGAACATGACGCGACGCAGCGCGGCGCTGCGATCGATTCGGCCTGACCAGACGAGGATCGCCTGATGCAGCAGGATGGCGATCAGCGCGGCGAAGCCGGTCTGCTTCATGAGCAGGGCCGCGCCACCACAGGCACCGCCGAACAGCCACCCCACGAATCGATCCCGACGCATGGCCAGCAGGCAGCAGACGAGCAGCAACAATTCGAGCGCGACGACATACGTCTCGCCACGGTTCGCGCCGCCGAAGTAGTGGCGATGCGTCAGAAACACGACCGCCGTCGCCGACAGGATCGCCGCCGCGCCACGATGAAAGAGCAGATACGAAGCAGTGATGAACAGGCCGAGCGTTGCAAGCTGCGTCAATACGCCGATTACGAAAACGCCGGTCGTGTCACCCGCGAGAAAGCCGGCTGCGTTCAGCCAGAAGACGCCCGGCGGCTTGTGGTCCCAAAGGTCCCGGTAAAGAACGGCGCCCTCGCGGATGCACCAGCCGAAGTAGGCGAAGAGATCGTCATCCACGACCGCGTCTTCGTAGTGGGCGATGAACTGCGAGATGATCACGAACGGCATCGCGAAGATGCAGACCATCAGCACGCCGGGCCATGCGGCGCTCGCGAGGCGTGGCGTGCGAGAGTTTGCCACCGTGCTGCCCTGTTTGTCTATCTGCATGTGCCCATGGTACAGCGCCGCTCCATCCTTCGCCGGTTACGGGCTTGCCGCTTTCATCAGATCAACTGCTTGCGAGTTCGCCCTGCGTCCGATTATTCTCGCCGGCCCTGCACATGGCGAAAAGGCACCGCAAGACAATGGAAGTCCGCCCGGTGGCGTCGAAGGAACGGCCGCCGCTGCGATCGCGTTTGCTCGTGGCGCTGTCCTGCATTGTGATCGGGGCAGCGATGTGTCTGCCGTGGCTCTGGCCATCGCTCGGCTGGACGATCTGGCTCTCTGTCGCCGGTATGGCCGCCATCACATCGCGGGGTACGCCGCGGCAGATTTTCTGGCGCATGTGGCTTGTGGGCTACGCGATGCATACCGCAGGTGCCCACTGGCTGCCGGACGTTCTCGAACGATTTGCCAGACATCCGCCCGCACTGGCGTGGACATTGATTCTTGCGCTTCACGCACTTGGTGCGGTGCGCTACGGACTGGCCGGCTGGATCGTCGCACGGCTTCGTGGAGATCGTCCGGGCATCCTGCTGTTGCCGGTCGTCTGGACGGCGCTGGAGTTTCTCTGGCCCAGTCTCTTTCCATACCGCCTTGGGCAGGCCCTCTTGCAGTTTCCGGTCCTGGTGCAGCTCGCCGAATGGACCGGCGCCTTCGGGCCGACGTTTCTGGTCGTCTGGGGGGGCACATTGTTCCATGTCGTGTTGGCCGGCGTGTGGATGGCACGTCCAGGTTCAGGGGCGAAACAGCAAAGGAAGGCCGGAGGCGCACCAGCGTTCACACCAGTGTCGTTGCGATGGCATCTGACCGGTTTTGCCGCGGCCGTTACCCTGACAGTTGTCTACGGATTGGTGCGGATCAGAACCATCGAGCAGGCGATGGCCGCTTCGCCGGTCCTGCGGGTTGCATTGATCCAGCCCGGCACCATGGGGCGGGAACGACTTCGTGCCTGCATGCAGCTCTCGAAGAACCTGCCCGAAGACGTACAGCTCATCGTCTGGCCGGAATCGGCGATCGGCGCCCTCTCGATGGAGTTTGACGATTTCCGATCCGCTCAGCAGTTGGAAGAAGAAGGGCGCGATCCGGAAAGTCCGCTGATCGGCCCGCGGGCATATTATCTGGTCGGTGGAGACAGCTTTCTGCTCGAACCCGAGCGGCACTTCAACAGCGCGATGCTGATCTCGCCTGTGGAAAAAATCCTTGCCCGTTATCACAAACGGACGCTGATCCCATTCGGCGAGTACATACCGGGCGAGCGATGGTTTCCCTCGATGCGGCGCTTCTCGCCGTGGGAGTTTGCGTTCGAGGCGGGCGAATCCGCCGAGCCGCTGGTCATGGAAGGAACGGCTCGACTGGGAATCTGCATTTGTTACGAAGACCTGCTGCCGGGGCTGAATCGTGTTTCCGTTTCGGCCGGTGCCGAAGTGCTTGTGAACCTGACAAACGACGCCTGGTTCGGCGACAGCATGGCGCTGCGGCAGCATCAGCACCTGGCAGTGATGCGAACCATCGAAAACCGTCGCTACCTGCTGCGGGCGACGACTACCGGTTCGACGGCGATCATTTCTCCGATCGGCGTGGTCATATCGCAGGCGCCGATGCAGGAGCCGGCGGTCATCCTCGGTGACGTGCATCCGCTGAACATCACGACGTTTTATACGCGCTTTGGGGATGTCTTCGCGTGGTTGTGCGTGGCGGCAGTCGCATTTATCGCGGCGAGAAGCCGCCTGCGTGCGAGGCAACAGAAGTTTACAGCATGAGTTCAGGCGGGAAGCGGGTTATCGTCGCCCGAGCAGTTTTTCGAGGCGGTCTAGCCCCTCTTCTATGGTTTTCGGATCCGTCGCGAACGAGAGACGTACGTGCGTATCCATGCCGAAGGCGTCGCCGGGCACAAGGGCGACGTGTGCCTGTTCGAGCACCTTCTTGCAGAACTCGCCGGAGTTGGTCACACCCAGCCGGGCGAACGCACCCGAGACATTCGGGAAACAGTAAAACGCCCCATCCGGGCGGACGCAGGTGACGCCCTGCATGGCGCAGAGGCGCTCGTACATCCTGCGGCCGCGACGCTCGAACTCCTGTCGCATCGTCTCGACGTGCGATTGATCCCCGACTAGGGCCTCAACGAGGGCATGGTGAATGAACGTGGCCGTGCCGCTGGTGGTGTGGGATTGGATGCGGGCCATGGCGTTGATGATTTCCTGCGGCCCGGCGGCATACCCTACCCGCCAACCGGTCATGGCGTGGGACTTACTGGCGGCATTGAAAGTGATCGTCTTTGCATACCACTCGTCACTGATGGCGGCGAAGCTGAGATGCTCCCGTCGGTCTCCGAAGCGAAGACAGTCGTACATCTCGTCAGAGAAGACGATGAGGTCCTTCCCGGAAAGCACGGCCGCGAGCGCGCGGGTCTCCTCGGGCGAGTAGGCAAAGCCGCCGGGGTTCGACGGGCTGTTGAAGAGAACAACCCGCGTGCGCGTCGTGATGGCGTCGGCTAGTTGTCGAGGACTGATTCGCAGACCGCCTGCCTCATCGCCCAAGATCGTGACCACCCGGCCGCCGCAGAAACTGACCTGCTCCGGGAAGCTGACCCAGTAAGGCGCCGGGAGAATTACCTCGTCGCCGGGATCAATCAGCGCGGCAAAAGCGAGAAAGAGCGCCTCCTTCGCGCCGACCGTGATGATGACCTGGTCCGGCTTATAATTGAGGCCGTTGTCACGGCGAAGCTTCTCGCAGACCGCTGCGCGGGCCTCGGGAATACCGTGCGTCGGCTTGGCGTATCGCGTATGCCCGGCGTCGAGGGCCTGCTTGCAGGCGGCGATGATGTGAGCGGGCGTGTCAAAGTCCGGCTCGCCGGCACCGAAGCCCAGTACGTCGATCCCGGACTTGCGCATCTCGGCAGCCCGGGCTGTGACCGCCAGCGTGGCGGACTCCTTGATCTGATTGACGCGCTGCGATAATCGCATCGATCCGCTCATGCGGGCAGGACTCGTTCCCTTGCTGCCGGGCAGCAGGTAAAGCTTCTGCGAGACCGGCCCGTTATAATGGCCGAGAGAGCGGTCAACCGCATCTGGCGGACCGTCGGCGTCACTCTACCCGCCGCGCCACGGGTCGGCAATGTCCGCTTCGGAAACGGCAAAGGAGAAAGAATGGGCGATGCGAATGTTGCCCGTGTGCTGGATGTCGGCAACTGCGACCCGGATCATTCCAGCATTCGGTTGATGCTGACGACCCATTTTCGGGTCGAGGTTGATCGGGTCATGTTCGTCGATGATGCCCTGTCGAGGATGCGGCAAAAGTCATATGACCTGGTGCTGTTCAATCGGCTCATCTTTGCCGACGGCAGCGATGGGATGGAACTTCTTCGAGGAGCCCGTCGAGAGCCGGATCTCGCCGATATTCCGATCATGATGGTCAGCAATTTCGCGGAAGCGCAGGCGATGTCCGTCGCCGCGGGCGGTATTCCTGGTTTCGGAAAAGCAGCGATCAACCAGCCCTCGACACTTGATCTCCTGAGTGCATACCTGCCTCGCAACGGTTGTCGCGACTGAACCGGGATTGGGTATGTTCGAGCAACCGCACATGTCTGGTAAATATTTCCCGATTGGGGAAAATGATGCAGGAGTCGTTTTCGGTGCAATAGGCACACATTACAATAAGCAGAGTTACTAGTCCTGTTATAAAAAAGAATAATTGTAACATTCTGGAAATTCGTTGCAGACCCGATATATTCGCTAACACTTTTCAAATAACGTGTTATGGACGATCCGAGAGGATTCAGTCCCATTCCTGAAACATTTATCGTTAGCCGAAATTTGCCTACTTGTTTTCCCGTGCTATATTCGACATTGTCTGCAGTGACCCGATTTACTCCCTCCCCGACATCGGTCCTCATTGGCGGGCCCGATGGCTTGGGCAGACGGCCAGAGCGAGCGTTTGCCTGAGACCAGCCAGCTAGAGTTGACGTCGATTGCCTCGCACACCGACGGTGCGTCGCGGTTTTCCGGTACGCGGTGCCGGAGCGACCGTCCCCCATCGTCAAATGGCTGTGCTTTGCCTGGCAATCGAAACAGCGGCCCTTGGAGGCCGCGGGAGTCGGCCAAATGACAAATCCTGCTCACACCCCTGAGAACGACGCCACGGTCACCCTCAACCGCACCGTCTTTACACCCACGGCTCGAAGTCCGGTCCAGGCCGTACTCGAACGCTTCTCGCCGGAGGATCGACTGCGACTTCGCCGAATCCTTTCCGAGCCCATCGAGTACCTGGTCCATCCGAAGTTTGACGGTCTGCACGCAGTGAAGGACTTCTATGGCGAGGCGAACGGTCGCGGCGTGAGCGCCAAGCCCTGGTGCAATGCATCGGAGCCGAGTCAGCCCACGGATCATTCGGCGATGCCCGCCGCAACGCTGACGACCGAGAAAGAGCAGCAGTTGTTTTTGCGGATGAACTACGCGCGCTTCCGCATGGCCACCATCCTGCAACGTTTCGCCACGAAACGACTGACGGCCAAGGCCGCCGAGGAGCTGCTTGGCTGGCATGCCGAGGCGATTACCGCCCGCTGCGAGATTGTTCAGGCAAACGTGCCGCTCGTACTGGCGATGGCCAAGCGCACCCGCCTGGGCAGCGTGGACTACGCCGAGCTGATCAGCGAGGGCAACATGGCCCTGCTGCGAAGCGTGGATAAGTTTGACTGCGGCCGCGGCTTCAAGTTCAGCACCTACGCCTGCCGCGCGATCCTCAAGAGCTTTTCGCGCGTCGCCTCGCGGTCAAGCAGGTATCGCGGTCGCTTCCCGACGGAGTTCGACCCGTCGCTGGAGCGAAGCGACCACCTTGAGTTGCAGCGGGTCGAAGCGGAGGCCGATTGCGTGGACGAGCTGCGCTGCATTCTCGAACGCAATACAGCGGACCTCAACGAGGTGGAGGCACGCGTTCTGCAGGCACGCTTCGCCCTGGGACAGGTCGAAGGCATGGACGGAGAAGGCCCAAAGACGCTTGAGCAGGTCGGCCTGCTGATCGGCGTGACGAAGGAACGTGTCCGGCAGATTCAGAACCGTGCCCTGCAGAAGCTTCGCAGCAAACTACAGGAAGATTTCCTCGCGGCGTGAGACGTCGTGCAAGCGACCCGATCGCCGCTTTGAGTTAATCCAGTAACTCGGCGAGCTGAGCTGAGTGAACAACATGTAACGGCCGCCAGCAGCGCCAGACCCAGTGGGTCTCGCAGCCGCTCGCGGCCGTTAAACGTTGGTGATCTGCCGCACGGTTTTCTCTTACGAAGGAAGCGGTCGCCATAAACGTCAATGGGCCGGCTTCGTTTGGCGAAGCCGACCCAGTGACAGGGTGGAGTGGGAGTCGAGTGGATGCCGTCGTGTGCTACATGAATAAGCGACGCCGACGGAAGAGTCTCACGCATATTTCTTAATAGATTGAACTATTGCCGAGAGGCACGCTCCTGGAAGCGCTGGTAGCGCTGATAGAGATCGGGCCGCTGCGTTTCAAGCTCCTGAACATTGTTGAAAATCTCGACCAGCTCATCCTCGCCGCTGCGGGTCGTGACCTTGATCTGACCTTCGGGCGTGACCTCGAATCGCGTCGACGGGCGACCCATGAAGACTCCCACGCGCGGCAGGTGATCCAGCCCGCTGAGGTCCATGTTGACGTCGAGATTGTGCAGCTTGCTCAGACTCTCCTGAATCTTGGCCTGCATCTGCTCGTCCAGCAGCTGGGAGAACTGCTGCCAGTCACCGGCATCGCCGATATTCCCGAGGAAGTGGAAGCCGGCGCCCTTGTCAAGGAACTTGAACTTCTTGCTCAGTTCCGGCTCCTGGGCCTTGAATTCCTCAACCGAGGCGTACGTGGTCGTCGTGGTGCTTTCCTTGCCGTTCTCCGTCACCGTACGAGTGACGGTAACCTGGCCGTCGTCTTCCCGGGTGATGCGGATTTCTTCGCCTTCGGTCTTGTGCAGGAAGATCTGATTCGAGCCGCCGGGCAGGGCGATGTCGAAATCGAGGCCCGTCACACCGGGCAGGGCCTTGAAGAAATCAGGCGTGTTGTGGGCATCAAAACCCTTGAAGACCCAGTTGCCCTGGTCGTCCTTCTCCATCATGCCGCCGCGGCCGAACACGCGACCACGCGACAATTCTTCGATTTCGTTCTCGTACTTCATCTTCGGCATGGCCTCGGGGGCGGGTCGCTGCGCGACCGTCACGTTCGCCTGGACCTGCTGCCCTCCGCGAAGCAACGAAAAGGTGTGCGTCTCATTTGGATTGAAGGACCGAACGACTTCGAGAAAGGCCGTCATGTTGCTCGAGGCCGGCTGGCCGTCGATCGCCGTGATAATGTCATATTGCTGGAAGCCGGCAAGATCGGCGGGCGAACCCTCGGCCACATTGAGGATCATCTGGCCGGATTCCGCCGGGAGATTCAACTGTGCCGAAAGGGCCTTGGGAACCGGGCCGAACTGGACGCCCAGCCAGGGGCCGCCGGGCTGAATGTCCGCCGGACCGCCGGCATTCATCTGTCGTAGCTTGATGACGTGCTTCTGTTGACCGCTGCCGTCTGGCTGCATGAAGACAACGTCACCCTCGACCTCGACCTCGCCCTGACCAGAGGCCGAGGTCCACTTGACGATCTTCGGGCTTGAATCATCGCAGGCGGACGCATCGCCCGAAACCACCATCATTTTGACCTTCTGCGGGGTCGGATTCGCGCCGTCGTCCGTGACCGCGGCGGCGAGCGGCGATCCGTAGAGGCCCATGAGGATCACCAGTACCGATGGAATGGCTGTCATTTCTGCTCTCCCTTTCATCTTCAGCGGCCGGAATCCGTCCGGAATCCGTTTCGTGGCCGCAACCGTACAGACTCGCACTTTTTTGAATAACGTTCCGGTCAGGGCCGCCGAAGTGGCGCCTCTGACATTTCTGGTCTGAGCAACGCTCGACGGTCGATGATCAGAAATCACTCGACAGAGGTACGATCTTCGTAGACTCGGTATTCCTTTCAAAAATGTAGATCACATCCTGATTTTTTTCGTTCTTGGTGCGTACGCCGATCAGGTCACGCAATACGTCCTGCTGCCGGGTCTGCGGCAGGTAATCGGCGTCGCGGTAGTTCACAAACTGGGGAACGGGCTCGCCGACCACACGGCCGCGCGGGTAGGCAGGCGGGGAAACCATCTGCTGAGAGGGCCGGGCGGAGAAGCGCGTCGGTGCCGCAGTATTCGTACGCCAGAGATTCGGCAGGAACGAAAAGGCGACGACGGCGGCCGCCGCCAGAACGGCGCCGGCGGCGGCGAGCCTGAAGCCGCCAAGCTGCCGGGGACGCGCCGCCGCCCTCGCACCGTTGAAATCATGTCGAAGCGAACGTGAGGCAAGATCGTCGATTCGTGCGTAATCCGAAAGCAGCCGCCGAGCCGCAGGGTCTCTCGCGAGAAGGCGATCAAGTTCCGATTGTTCCGACGCGCTGATTTCGCCGTCGAGTCGACGGCAGATCAGCCGTTCGACGCGCTCGTCGGCCATATTCAGATGGTCAGGTTGATCGTAGGACATTGTTACACCACTCCCAGTCCGTTCCTCACGTTACGTTTTCAAGTAGTCGCCCAGTGCTTCTCGCAACAGCCGACGAGCACGTACCAGCCGAGTTTCCACCGTATCAACCGGCATATTCAGGGCTTCTGCGATGCGAGCGTAGTTCCATCCTTCGAGGTGTCGAAGGATGAACGGTTCGCGGTAGATTTCGGGCAAGCCCTGTATCGCTGAAAGCACGCGACGCTCCTGTTCATTGCGGATCAGCCGAAGGTCCGGTCCTGCTTCCCGCGAGACCGGCGGTGCCGTTTCTTCAAGATTGACCTGACGCGTTCGGCGTCTTGCGGATTTCTGCCCGGCATCGATTGCGGCGTTTCTGGCGAGCGTATAAAGCCAGCCGCGCCAGCGGGTTGGATCGGCCAGAGTGCCGATCTGCTCCCAGACGCGCGTCCAGATATGCTGAACCACATCGTCAACGATCTGGGCGCTTCCGCAGGTGGCATAGACCACGCCCCGGACCCAGCGATCGTTTCGGCGCACAAACGTATCGAGTGCGCCGCGTTCGCCGCGCTGCGCCGCTTCGATCAACGCGTGATCGATCTCATCTGCCGCGCCGGTCGCAATCACATCCACCTCTGAAGACATAGACCTTTCCTGCTGACGACCACTGTCAGGATTATCGCTCAAGCGGTAATAAATGTTCGGAGTGTTCGGGCCGATGAGCGGCTGCCGAGTTGATAACCAATTATGAATAAATGAGTTAGAATGAGGTGTCGCCGCGCGCATGTTGCCGGGTATCAACATCTGTATTTTCGGCTTCGCGCGTGTCATCCGGTTCCGGCCGCTGCTCTAGCGGCATCTGGCCCGGATAACGCAGGGGGGGGAGAAACTTTTCGATCCTGGACCCGTAGAGGACGAAGGCCAGCGTCAGAATCGTCCAGGCGATCGCGGTAAACAGAAAGGGCTTGTCCTTGATGAGCACATCCGTCGGTCCGGTGCGTTCTCCCATTTCGATGACCGTCGCATAACGGAAGATCGCATAGAACACGAGCGGCGTGGTGAAGACCAGCGGGTGGAAGGTGGTGGCCGGGTCGAGGGTATAGAGCAGGAAGGTCGTCACCGCGATGCCGCCGCTGGTGGCCAGAAGCTGTGTCAGCAGGCCGGGATTGTACCGGGCGAGGGTTGCCCGATGCGCCGCGGCGCGGTCGCTGTTTTCGAGCACGGCCAGCTCGCATCGCCGCTTGCCGAAACCGAGAAAGAGGCAAAGGGTGAACGTGCAGATGACGAGCCAGGCCGAGACTTCAACCTCAATGGCTTGTGCGCCGGCGAGGGCCCGCATGACGAATCCGACAGAGATCAGGATGACATCGAGAATGACCTGATGCTTGCCCCAGATGGTGTAGACCAGGTTCAGCCCGAGGAAGCAACCGGCGGTCAGGGCGAAACCGGCGGACATCTGCAACGACCAGCTCATCCCGACGATGGCCAGCAGCAACGACACGGCGCCGGCCGTGGCGGGGGAGATAGCGCCGCTGGCGACCGGCCGCTTTTTCTTGGTGGGGTGCAGGGCGTCCTCGCGATAGTCGCGCAGGTCGTTAAAGGCATATACCGCTGCGGACAGCAGGCAGAAAATGGCGAAGGCGGCCAGGGAAAGAAGGATCGCCTCCGGTTCATCCCGCCGCGCACCAAAGACCAGCGCCGCAAAGACGAAGATGTTCTTGATCCATTGCGCCGGACGGAGGAGCGAGATGAGAGCAACAAGCGTTCGAGCCAAACGAGGCGCCTCCTGGGCTGTGCCAATGGCGGTACCGTACGCACCGCGACGGGGGTCGTCAATCGCCGCAGCGCGACTGCCTGTGCCCGGCGACGACCCTTGCCGATTCGCCGGAGATCCCAGCGATACTATCAGATCAGAGTCGATGGGGCTTCGTGTATCGCCGACATTTTGATGCGACGAGCCCTGATTCCTGGGACCACTTCGCGACCGCGCCGTACGGTCGCAAGTCGCCGGTCTTCATAGCGCAGTCGATGATCGAATTTCGCGCCGACGAGAAAGAGGCCGTCTTCCTGCGGTTCACATCTCTGAACAGTAAAGCCGACGCGGATCGGCAGATCACAGATCGAGCGATAAGACACGAATCCTCGCACGCCGGTCTTGAGTGCCTGGTCGTAATAGACCGCAAAGCCGCCGGCGGATATGTCCACCAGCGGGCACTCGACCTGGTCCGGCTGGCCGATCCGAACCTCGGGAGCAAACAGCACCCACGCGCCTTCGATGCTCTTTCGCGGATCTGTCCGGCGTCCGCGAATGGTCTGCTCGGCCGGGATCGTCGCCCGATCATGCACGATGATCGAAGCCGATGGTTCACCGTCGAAGAGCGGGATCGGCTCGGAAGCGGTTCCGTCGCGCGTCGGAGCATTGGCATCCGGGTCTGTCGTCGGGTCGTACAGTTCGTCCGGTGACGGATCAGAATCAGGCAACATGATCAGCGTCTCCCCCGGTCGACGGTGTTCTAATAACTCCTGTGCTCCCGGCATCTGCTCATCGGACGCCAGGCAATCCGACTTCGGCTCGCCGCGTCAGGTCCTGAAACAAGCGTGAATACGGCTGATGAATGGCAGCCCGCTGTGGCAGCGCTGCGAGCAGGCGTATGGGCTTTCGTCGGGAATCAAAAGTCCCAAAACCACAGGGCTACGCTACCATGTAACGGCCCGGTCGCCGGCGGATGAGGATGCTCCTCCGGGGAGAGTGGCAGGGGGAGAAGGAGCCGCCCTTGGCCTATCCAGACTTGCAGACATTCATCGCAGCGCTCGAACGCGCCGGACAGCTTCGGCGCGTCCGTACCGAGGTGGATCCCGAACTGGAGATCACGGAAATCGCCGACCGGATGAGCAAGTCGCTCGCGCCGGAGGGCGCGGCTGGCGCGCCCAAGACGGATCCGATCCACGGGGGCACGGGCGGCTACGGTCTGGTATTCGAGCGCGTACGCGGCAGCCGCATACCGCTGGCGATCAATCTCTTCGGGAGCTATGCGCGGATGCGGATGGCCCTGGGCTGCGAGGATTTTGAATCGCTGGCGGCGAAAGTACAGAAACTGGTCAAGCCGGAGCCGCCGACGACCTTCATGGAGAAGATGAAGATGCTTCCGGAGCTGGCGAAGATCGCCGGCTACACGCCGAAGGTCGTCAAGCGCGGGATGTGTCAGGAAGTCGTGCACACGGACGACGCCGACTTGCAGGCACTGCCGATCATCAAATGCTGGCCGCACGACGGCGGGGCGGATGAGGATGTCATCGTCGGAAAACGCCACAATGTCGAAGGCGAAAGGGGCCGAGCGGCGGAAGGTCAATCTGCAATTCCGATCGGTCGCTACATCACGCTGGCGGGCATCTATACGACCGCGCCGGACGGAAGCGAGCCGAACATCGGGATGTATCGCATTCAGGTGACGGGTCCGAAGTCGGCCATCTTTCACTGCCACATGCACCACGACGGGGCGCGGCATCAGCGGATGTGGGCCGAGCAGGGCAAGGAGATGCCCGTGGCGATCGTGCTGGGCGGCGAGAGCGTGCTGCCTTATGCGGCGACCTGTCCCTTGCCGCCGACGGTGAGCGAGCTGCTCTTCGCCGGCTTCCTGAACGACGGCGGTATCCCGCTGGTGCCGGCGAAAACGATTCCGCTGAACGTGCCGGCCAACGCGGAGATCGTCATCGAAGGGCTGGTGAGTGCCACAGATACGGCACGAGAAGGGCCGTTCGGCGATCACACCGGGTTTTACAGTCTCGCCGAACGATACCCGACGATGCGCGTCACGGCGATCACACACCGGCAGAACCCGGTCTATCCCACGACAATCGTGGGCCTGCCGCCGATGGAAGATTATTACATGGGCAAGGCGACGGAGCGGGTCTTTCTGCCGCTCTTGCAGATGCTGATTCCCGACATCATCGACTACAACCTGCCGCGATGGGGAGCGTTCCACAATTTCTGCTTCGTGAAGATCCGCAAAGCGTATCCGCTACAGGCCCGCAAGGTTGCCAGCAGCATCTGGGGCGCTGGGCAGATGATGTTTTCCAAGTTCATCGTCATCGTGGATGAGGACGTGGACGTGCACGACGAGCAGGCGGTCATGTTCGCCGTCGGGGCCAATGTCGATCCGCGGCGGGATACCTTCCTTGTGGACGGGCCGATGGACGTGCTCGACCATTCCGCGCCTTACCTCGCCGCCGGGAGTAAAATGGGCATCGACGCCACACGCAAAATTGCCGGCGAGGGCATTGTCCGCGACTGGCCGCGTCTCCTGACGATGAGTGATGAGATCAAGCGGCTGGTGGATGGGCGATGGCACGAGTACGGGCTGGATGAATGAGCGAACCGCAGGGAAAGAGATCAACGCCGGATCGCGACGCTCCATCGGAGTGGGCGGATGATTTGTCACAGCCGGTTCATATTGAGTTGGAGCCGCTCGATACGGAGCCGTTACCGCAGCGCAATGTCGGGCAGTTTCCCGACGCGCGCACCGAATCCGGTCAGGATACTTACGCCGTACCGGAGCGACCGTTGCATCTGTGTCCGAATTGTGACTACAACCTGACAGGGCTGACTTCGCGGCGGTGTCCGGAATGCGGTGAACCATTCACACTCCAGGATGCACGAATGCGCGGCATCGATGCATCCGACGCCGTGCGTGGCCTGCGCGTGCGAGTTCGATGGGGACAGGCACGCGTGGGGATCGGCATTGCACTGATGACGCTGGCCTTCGTCGCCGCCAATTCGTTGCGGCTCTCCGTGCTCACCGGGCCGACGTTCGGACCGCTGAACCGATTTACGTTTCCCGGTGTGCTCATTCTGATCGTGACCGGTGGCCTGCTGATGTTCATCGCCTTCTGGAAGTACTACTTCGAACTGGCCTGGCCGAATCTGATTCTCGGCATCGGGGTTGTCGTGGCGATCCTTGCGACGCTGGCGACGCTGTTTATCCTCTGACCTCGCAAGGCCCAGTGGCCTGTTTATGTCCGGCTTCAATCCTTTCACGAAAATTGCCGGCTTGCGCGGAATAACATCGCTCGGCTAGAATGTCCCCAACATGCCGCTTACACCGACTGAAAAGCTTGTCTGGGACGATCAGCGACTGACAGATCCGCATCGGCAGTCGGACAAGGCCCGGCGCGTACAGGCGATGTTCGATGAGATCGCGCCGACTTATGAGCGTGTTAATCGCGTCCTGTCGGCTGGACGGGATGGCTATTGGCGGCGGCGTGCCGTCGAGCTGGCGAAGATCACGAAGGATGATCGCGTGCTCGACCTGGCCTGCGGTACAGGCGACTTCGCCCGGGCCTTCGCATCGGTCGGGCCGGCCGGTGTCGTGGGCTGCGACTTCGCACAGCAGATGCTCGCGCAGGCGATCACGCGGCCGGGGTCGACGAATTCGACGGCGATCCGCTGGAGCGCGGCTGATGCGCTGGCACTACCTTTTGCTGATGACACATTCACGGTTGCGAGCTGTGCCTTCGGTGTCCGAAACTGGCAGGACCTGGATCGCGGTCTGCGGGAGATGTACCGCGTGCTTCGACCCGGCGGCCGTGCCGTGATTCTCGAGTTTTCGATGCCGCGGGCGCCGCTGGTCGGCCCGCTGTACCGCTTTTACTTTCGCCACGTCCTGCCGCGCGTGGCGACCTGGATCAGCCGTGACCGCTGCGGGGCCTATCGCTATCTGCCGGCCTCGGTCGGGACCTTCATGGACGGCGAGGGCATGATGGGGGCCTTGAGAAAAGCGGGGTTTTCGCGAGTCATGCAGCGCCGGTTGACGTTCGGCATCGTCACGGTGTACGTGGCCGGGAAGGAACGATGACCGACGTCGCCCCTGCCAGTTTGTCACCGGGTTCGCCGTCACAGATTGTCGACGTCTGGTCGCGGACGGCGCCGAAGTATCGAGTTCGCGCGGCGTTCATGCTTCTGTTCCTGGCGGTGCTTTTCGCCGGGTTGTGCTGCTTCACGTTCTGGCTGCGGACCGGTGTTTTCTTCCCATGGGAGTACGCCGGCTATGCCGACCTCATGCAGCGGTCGTTCAACCCCAGCGGGCCGAACCAGGTAACGCTCACCCAGTTCCTCACCTCGCCGATCAATGTGGAGCTCGTGCCGATTCACAGCGTGATTGTCGGGATGCTTTTTGCCTCCATCGGCTCGATTCCGATCCTTGTCGCGATTCTCTATCGCCTTCCCGCGTCTGTACTCTTTGCCGCGATGGTCATGTTCCTCGCAGCCATGCCCTGGCTGGGGCTGACCGTGCTGGCAGGGTGTGTGCTGGCGAGTCTGCCTCGTTTCCGCTTCTCATTTCGATTCGCTTCCGCGATGGTGGGACTTATTCCGATCGGCATCTACTTCATCTCCGCATCGTGGGAGCCGGCCGGCCGGTCGCAGCCGATTCAGAATCGCGCCCTGATCTACGCGCCGTGGGTGCTGGCCATGCTGTCTTCCTGCGTGATCTGTGCCGTCGCGTTGGCCTTCGCCAAGCTCATCAACTATCGGCCCGGCGGCGTGCCGCCGGTGCTGGCGCTGGTCTTTGCCATTCCGCTCGTTCTGTTCCACACACAGGTCGGCCGCGACGAACTGGAGTACCGGCTGCTCGAAGCGGAGATCGGCCCGCGTTCGGGGGCCATCTTCTCGCCCATCGACATTGCCGCGCAGGCACATCGGGAAGCGACACGCATCTGGAGCAATACCACGATTCAGCCCTACGACGCGATCTACAGCCAGGTGCTCGAATCGACGAGGATGGATGCACTGACCCGCGTCGAAAACGACCGCAACCTGGCGATCGAACACTGTGACTGGTTCCTCGAACACTTCCCTGCCTCGCGCTACGTCGCCGCCGTTCTCTTTCTCAAGGCGCGGGCTCAGGATCAGCGAGTGCATCGTCGCGCGCTGCTGCGAGATCATCGCATTGAGTTTCGCGACGATCTGCCGAGGCGGGCATCGCGTACGACCTGGCAGGCGATTCTTGAGAGTTTCCCCGAGAACCCGCTGTGCGCGGTGGCCTTTTACAAGCTTGCTCTACTCGATGCACAGGCAGCACGGATCGAGGATGCCATAGACCAACTCTCGCAGGTGGTCGATCGGTACGACGTATCCCGGGCCACGACACGGCCCGCCGCCGGTACGCCTGCGCCGCGAACCTCGGTCTTTCAGAAGGCCGAGCCGACGATCGGGCTGGGTATCAACGTTCGGGCGATCGCGCTGCAGGCGAGCCGGATGCGCGAAATGCTGTCGGCCTGCCGTGACGATTCGCCGCAACCCTACGAAGCCCTTTTTGTGCATCCGTCGCTGGATCCGGCTTCCATGGTGCATCCCGCGGCTCTGTTATGTTCGCTGGACGAGACCGACCCATCGTACCGGGCGAACCTCACGGCACTGATCGCGGCCTTTCCCGGGCGACACACGGCGGACTACGCCCGTGTGCGACTCGAACTGCTGGAACCGGCCATCAGCCGACGCATTCAGCGCTTCCGTGGGCTCGTTGCAGAGCTGTCAGGCAGACCGGCGGGAGCAGAGGCGATGTTCCGTCTGGGTGAAGTCCTGCAAGAGGATTCGTTAACGGCCGAAGCCCGGTCGGTGATGGGGGACTTGGTGTCTGGCTATCCGGAGAGTGTGTGGGCGCACGAAGCCAGCGAACGCCTGGCCTCGCTCGCCATGATGGATCGAACATCGTCTTGATGCGTGTAGATTACCACAGCGCCTGAATGACCGTATGCGGGGGATCAAAGGTGATCGGAGCCATGTCGAAACGAATCGTAGTGGCCGTGACCGGGGCGAGCGGCGCGTGCTACGCCCGGCGATTGTTGCAGGTGCTGTCGGCCGGCGGCGCGGAGGTCCATCTGGTGATGTCGCCGTACGGTCGGCGGCTCTTCGCAGACGAACTGAACCTTCGGCGACCGACGCCCGAAACGCTGGCAGGGCCCGAGGCGGCACGATCGATTACCGTGCATCCCTACCGGGATGTCGGCGCGAAGCTGGCATCGGGCTCGTTTCTCACCGACGGCATGATCGTCTGCCCGTGCAGCAGCAACACGCTCGGCGAAATCGCATCGGGCACCGGGGCCAACCTCATTTCGCGGGCCGCGGCTGTGCACCTCAAGGAAGCGCGCCGATTGATTCTCGTCACGCGCGAGATGCCGATCTCCCAGATCGAGCTGGAGAACATGCTGCGGATCAGTCGTGCCGGCGGGATCATCTGTCCGGCGTCTCCGGGCTTCTACATGCTTCCGAAGCGGATCGATGATCTCGTGGACTTCGTGGTCGGCAAGCTGTGCGATCTCGTCGGCGTATCTCACACGCTGCACACGCGCTGGAATCCCGAGGGTGAGTCATCCGGGCGGCCAATCGGGTAACTCCTGGGCAGTCTGCGCATGTTCACCGTGCAGCTTCACCCGAGGATGGGTGAAGCGCCTGGTGCTACCTCAGCAATCAGATCGACCACAATCGAGCTGCTTGTGATTGCCATGGAGCAACGGCCTTCAGGCCCGTCGTCGGCGGTTGCGACAAAAACCGGCGAGGCCCAGCAGCAGGAAGGTCGCCGTCATCGGCTCCGGCGTGACTGCGATGTTGTCGAGCTTGCCGAGGTCGCCTTCGCCGTTGTCCATCCAGAAGGCCACCCACACTTCGGGCTGATTGCCCGGCAGCGGGAAGACGGAACTCGTCCAGGAAACTTCGTTGCGTCCGCGGAGCAGTTCAACCCAACCGCCGCCGCTCCAGGTGGGACCGTCCTGATTGAAGCGACGGACCAGGTTGTTATTCGGTCCGTCGGGCGTGTCGTTTACGAAATCGATGGAACCGACATAGTAGCCCGCAACGAAGCGGTCACCGCTCTCGGTGTTGTGGGTCTTCCATTCAAAGCTCAGGATGGGATTGGAGACTCCCAGCGTGGAGACGCGGAACAGCAGGCCGGCATCATCTTCAAACTGGCCAAAGGTGACATTGTTCGGATAGACGCCGGGCAGCCGCCAGACGGAAAGGTCCGAATCGATGCTGCCGCCGTCGCCCGTTTCGAATCGTCCGCCGTACCAGGTTTCCTTCGCGCCTTCTGATAGCAGCGGCAATCCGGGATTCTGGCTGCCGCTGAAGCTCGTGTAGCCCTCGAAGTCCTCGAAGAAGAGGAGGGCAGCATTCGCATCCGAAGCAATGCTTATGACCGTGAGTGACAACAGAATCAAACCAATCGTGCAAAACTTTGACCGTGTCATTTTCTCTCCTGTGACTATAACGATGATGCAGTCCGATACAGGCGCGAAACGAGATCGCGCAGTCGAAATACCCTTTCGTAGATGGAGTTGTCGGCCCTTTGCAAATCTTATCGCAGCGGGAACCCCCACAAATCTCTGACAAAGAAGCAATGTATCAATTACGATGCGAACTTTCAAGACAACGTAGCGAGATAATGTCTGTCATCGCGCCGAAGCGGTGCACTCCGTTTGTGCATGTTATGGGTCGTGCAGAATACTATCCGTGGCGTCAACCTGATGCTGGGGACTGCACGCGGATGAGAGGTCTCAGTTTGATAATTGATTGGATCCTATCTTAATCGCGCGTAACGAATCGAGTTGCAGGCCGCATTTGGATAGTGACAAATGCTCTGGCACTCACGTTTTGCTTTGAATATCTGCCGCGCCAGCGCCCGCTCTCATGTGCAACGTACAGGCAACCAGCGGCACATCCACAGCGCACTCGCGCTTGCTATGGGTCATGTGGTAAATCAGGGAAGGTATTGCCGATCGTGCTGTCTGGAGCGATCAAGGCGCCTTCAGCAATTGTTCGCGATCAGCGGCGACGAAGGCGACGCGGCAGCGGGAACTTCCCGCCGAGATTGGTGGTCGAAGCGGCCGGCTTGGCGGGTGCCGCCGGCGCAGCCGTCGGGACTGCAGAGGGTACCGGGCGGTCTCCCCGACCGTGGCCGCGCGGACCAAATCGACGGCCGTCGCCACGACCGAAATCCTCCGGCGGCGGGCTGGGCTCAAATCCCTCTGGGGCGAGCTTGCTGACTTCCTTATTGATCAGGACTTCAACTTTCGTCAGCTCCGGACCTTCTTCCCGGGTGACAAAGGTGATGGCCTTTCCACTGGCCCCCATGCGGGCCGTGCGGCCGATTCGGTGGACGTAAATCTGCGGATCCTGCGGCATGTCGTAGTTGATGATGTGGCTGATCTGGTGAACATCGATGCCGCGGGCGGCCAGGTCCGTCGCAACAAGCACTGGAATCTTGTGCTTACGGAAGCGGTCCATGATCTTCTCGCGCTTCTGCTGGACGAGGTCTCCGTGAATCTCGCGGACCTCCATCCCCAGGGCGTGCAACCGCTTGGCCAGCTTGCGCACACCGTGCTTCGTGTTGCAGAAGATGATCGCGAGCCGCGGCTGCTCGAGCTCCAGCACGATCTTGAGCAACCGGAACTTGTCCCACGGATCGACCACGCAGTACGCCTGTTCGACCTGCTCAACGGTCATCTCATCGCGCGAGACGTTGACCTCGACCGGGTCGGTCATGAACTGCCGGGCCAGCTTCTTGATTTCGTCCTCCAGCGTCGCGGAGACGAATACAGTCTGGTGCGGATGCTCGATGCGGCGGAGGATGTTTCGAATGTCTTCGCGGAAGCCGATGTCCAGCATGCGGTCGACTTCGTCAAGCACGACGATGTTGACATCCTGCAGTGTGATCAGCTTGCGATCGAGCAGGTCGATCATCCGGCCGGGTGTGCCGACGACGACGTGCGGCCGCTTGCCAAGAAGGTGCAACTGTTCCTTCATCCGCACGCCGCCGTAGATGGGCACACAATGCAGATCCAGGTACTTGGCGATCCGACGAAATTCGCCCACCACCTGGGCGGCCAGTTCGCGCGTCGGCGTCAGCACCATCGCCTGCAGCCGGCCCTGCGGATCGATTTTCTGCAGAAGGGGGAGACCGAAGGCGGCCGTTTTGCCGGTGCCGGTCTTCGCTTGTCCGAGCACATCCTTACCGGAGAGGACGGTTGGGATCATCTCCGCCTGGATCGGAGAGGGCTCGGTGAAGGCCATATCGGCCAGGCCACGGAGGATCGGCACTTCCAAACCGAGGTCCGCAAATGCCTTAGGGAGTTCAGGGTGTCGATGCATGCAGCGTGTCCGTTGGCGACCTTTCTCGTAGTTGGCGGGATCATAAGCGATGCCGCAGGGTCTGACAATTCAGCCGTAGGCAGTATTGCGAAGCGGGCCTGCAGACTGCACCCCGATCACCGCTAACCCCTGCTGTCGGTGAGCAGCCGATAAGGTCGTTCCGCCCGCCGTACGGCGGCCGCATGGCTGGAAGCCCGGGCACGAGCGGCATATCGTCCTACAGGGGGAATGACGATGGGGGAAGACTTCCCTGAACAACCCTTGGACTCGGTGCTGGCCGGGGCGCGTACATCGGAGGCGATGAAGCGCGCGGCCTGCCGACGGCTCTTTCGTGAGATGGTCCGCGGCGAAACGGAGCATGGCCCCATCGGATTTTTCAAGCGGAGAGCACTGGTGCGGTTTGCCGGACGGCTTTCAATCGCATCGGCGGAAGCGCGGCTCATCATCCGCGGTGTGGAATTCGAGGTCGGTCTGACAAAGGCGGGCAGCGCTGCCCATCTGCTCGCCAAGGATCAAGAGGCCAGCCGCCTACGGCTGGAGCAACTCGAGTCGGCACTTCGGATCGGCCTCATCATCCTGATCGCAATGCTCTACATGTTCCTGTTCCGCTGGGTCATCGCGGTCGTCTGATCTTTTCCATCGAAATAAAATCCTTGCACATGCCGTCGGGCGTGATGGAACACTTTGCCCGGGCCGACCCTGCGGATTATCCTGTAGGCATGTGGCAGGAATATACGCGTGAGACGCCGGCGCGGCGCGGGTGGGGAGTCGCCACCGCTGCGCTGGTCCTCGCCGGCACCACGACGCTGGCCTGGGTCATGGCCCGACAGCCGATCACGTTGCGCGAAGAGTCTCTTGCGAACTGGCCGATCAGCTTCAGTGTGCCCGAGGGTTTCGCCCGGCTCTACGACGCCGCCGAAGCGACGATCACGAGTGGCGAAAGCGACCATGTGACCTTTGTCCTCGGGCATCCACGTGCTCCGGAAGCCATTCTGGAAGTGAGCTACGAATTGGTTATCGACGGAGCCGGCGATCGTGAGTCTGTCGTGAAGGAGGGCACGCAGCCGCCGGGAAGCGAGGTATCCACGGTCATGATGGGTACGCTTGAGGGTCGCATGAAGCGGCAGGTTGATCGCGGCGGCAGGACGGTGCTTCTGACGGCCTCCGCCGTCACCAGGGACGGGCTCCTTATCGAGTTCAACTACACGGGCGCCGCCCACGATCCACATGTGGCAGATCGATTTCGGCGGATTTGCGAATCGGTCCGATTCAAGGAGTGGTCGGTACCGCGACCGGCGGTGGAAACTTCGCGCCCGCCACGACGATCCCGAGGGTGACACACATGCTCACCACCATCTTCACTCTGTTGCTGCTGCCGGTCATTCTGTCGGGTCCATGGTCAGACTCGGTCGAATCGGTGCTTGCCGATGCGATTGTGGATGGCAGTTATGGCGTGTCGGTCCGGCCACCGAAGGATTGGCGCATCATCCGCCGCCGCTTGCCGGAGCGCCGCGGCGTGACGCTCGTGCAGATGGTTCATCCGCTCGGCGCCGGCCAGATGGAGGAGATCGTGCTCAAGTACACGAGCACGACGCAGCCGGTGCCGATTGACGAGATGCTCAAGCGCATCTCGGAGACGATCGAGCTCGAACATTCGGGGGTGGAAATTCACTCTCTGCAGCAGCAGGAGTTGGCCGGCCGTCGCGGCGGAGTGCTGGCGGCGTCTTTCCAGCGCGAGGGTCGCCGGAAGTTTCGCATGCAGGCGATCGTTGAGGCCCGCCCTCAGGTTTACTTCGTGTTGCTTTACGACGGACCGGCGGAATTGCGCGCCGAGAGCGAGCCGCTGTTCAATCTGGTGCTCGGTTCGCTCGAACTCCTGATCGACCAGATCAAGGAGGAAGACCTTGCGGTCGCGATGCAGAGCGGTCGGCGCTTTCTGGGCGGGCTGCGTCCGGAAGATCTGACGCGCGTGCTCGTGTCGGAGCAGTTTCTCAGGTTTGAATTGGATGGCAAAACCGTCGGCTTCGTGGTCATCTGGCAACGCGAGCAGAATCGAGATGGTCGCCCGGGCGTCCTCGTCAAGGAACGTGCGTGGATGTTCGAACCGGACGGCCGCGCCCGTCGGCTCCAGAGCAACATGTGGGTCAGCACGAACCTGAAGCACGAGCGCTGGGAGACCAGCATCACCTCGCTGGTGCCGGCTATGGCGGAACGGCCGGCTTCGCTGGAGGTCACCCTTGAAGATGGACTTCGCGCGGAAAAGGTGCTGCTGACGAGCCAGCAATTCGGGCTGGATCAGCCGATGACGGAGAATCCGCCGATCCAGCTATCGGAATCGTACGTGCCGCGCGCCGTTCTGCGGATGTTGCCGCAATTGCTCGGTGATCTTGATCGGCCGCGCATGCTGGCGTTTGTGACGTTCGACCACAGCCGGGTGGGTATGATTGCACGCGTGGTCGAGGTCAAAGGTGCGGCGGAACTGCCAGAGGGGGCATCCACAGGCAAGGTCTTCCTCGTCGAAGATCGCGAAGGTCTTGCAGCGCTGCCGTCGGAAATGTACGTCGATGAGACCGGACGTATGCTTCGGGTGGAGTCCGGCGAAATGCGCATCCTACCGACGACGGCCAAAGAGATGGAGCGCGAGTTCGATGCGAAGATCAACGATGCCGAGCGACAGATGGACACTCTCGAAGCCGCCCACCAGGCCACTCAGCGGCGGTTCCGACAACGGCAGAGGCGATAGTGTTTCGCGCAGTCTCATCGGCCTGGGTGGGCCCAATCAAACGATCAGCATCGCATCACCGTAGCTGTAGAAGCGATAGCGCTGCTGTATGGCAGCGTAGTATGCACGAAGCGTCTGCTCGCGTCCGGCGATTGCCATGACCAGCGCCAGCAGCGTGCTGCCGGGCAGGTGGAAGTTCGTCACCAGTGCATCGACGACCCGGCAGGAATAGGGGGGGTAGATGAAGATGTCCGTCCAGCCCGAGCCGGGCTCGAGTCGTCCACCGGTGCCGGCGGTTTCGAGGACGCGCACGCTGGTCGTGCCGACGGCGACGACGCGGCCACCGCGCTGTTTGCACGACTTAACCGTGGCGACGGCCTCGGTGGAAATGGAGTACTGCTCCATGTGCATCCGGTGGTCCTTCAGGTCATCGACTTCGATCGGCTGAAAGGTACCCAGTCCGACGTGGAGCAAGACCTCGATGAGCTGCGTGCCTGCGGCGCGAATCTTTTCGAGCAACTCCGGCGTAAAGTGCAGTCCGGCCGTGGGTGCGGCGACCGAACCGGACTCCGCGGCATAAATGGTCTGATACTGTTCGCGGTCGAGCGTCGCGAGTTCGTCATCGGGCGCGTCGCGGCGAATGTATGGCGGCAAAGGCATCGCGCCGACGCGTTCGAGGACAGTCATCGCGCCATCCGGCGGGTCGATGGTGACCTCACAGAGACCACGCTCCAGGTGCCGCTGCCATGTCATTTTCCAGGGGCCGCCTTCGAGGGCCAGCGTCTCGCCTGCGCGCAGGCGCCCGGTGCCGGTCAGCAGAACCTGCCAGCGACCGGGTGAAGCTTCCTTCACAAAGAGTCCGGGGATGCGGCCGCCGGTCGCGCGGCGGGCGACGAACCGCGCCGGCAGGACTCGGGATCGGTTGAGGACCAGGCAATCCGCAGGAGAAAGATATTCCGGCAGATCGGCGAAGACGCGGTGTTCGAGTCGGCCGTTGTCGCGATGCAGGACAAGCAGCCGTGCCGCATCGCGACGATCGAGCGGACGCTGGGCGATCAGCTCGGGAGGAAGTTCATAATTGAGTTCGGCGGTCTTGATGGCCGGAGTTCCTCGTGGCCGGAGCCGCATTCGGCGGCAGGCGCTGTTCTGCATTCACCGGGAAATATGTTAGCCGGTGGCGGATGGGAGGGTACCCGTCGCCGCGCCGGCCGATAATTTTACGATGGATCGAATCAAGGAGGGCAACTTTACTCTGGGGGTTGATAAATCCTACAATGAAGATGAGACGATAACCGAAGACAAACGAAGCGAAGTTCGCTCCCGATCCTTTCCCGTGGCCCGAGGGGCATGAGGAGGTACGCAGCCGTGACTTCCTTGCCGCAGGATCATGAATTACGCCGCTGGTTCGCCGGACTGGTGGAGACCAGCTTCCACGAGCAGGTGGGGCTTTGTGACCCTTCGCTGCTGGATTACGTCACCGATTTGCTGACGGAGTTCATCCACATCGAGCGGATCAACCTTCTCGGCGACGGCAGCGGCCGGCGGATCGAGGATGTGGCCGAGATGCTCGCCGAGGCAGAGGTCGGTCCGCTGGCCGCGAGTGAGGATCGCCGTCGCCGCGTCCATCAGCACATCGGCGATTTCACGCTCTTCTGGACGGGCATCTACCCGGAGAACCTCCGGCGCATGCGACGGCGCAGTGCCCGTGATGATCTGTTGAACTATCTGGAGCAGGGCAAGCGTTCGTACGCGATCGCCTCCGACCTGTCCACCGACAATACGCAGCCACCGGCGCTGCTGCTCTCCACGCTCAGTGAGCAGTTTGAGTATTGCGTCTATGGACTCGGTCTCGTTCGCAAGGAGTGGGAGCGAAGCGACCCGGGCGGTTTCGGCTCGATGCGAATTCTCTGGGGATGATTCACCTGACGAGAGTGCGAGGCCGGTCCATCTCCTTCGGCCATTGAGCGCCCCACGCAGTCATCAGCTCTTCGCATTCGGGTCGGCGGGGTGATCGGGCATCGGACCTGACGACGGTGCGACCTGCACACTTTGTACTTGAAAGGGATTACCGGTGAAGCTGAGGGTTCGTTGCGGGAATGGAATCTCAATGCCGTTTTCGCGGAATTTTTCGACGATCGTGTAACGCATGTTGAGCATGCCCGTCCAGCGCTCGCCAGGGTTGTTGAACCAGCAGACCAGTTTGAAGTGCAGGGCGCTGTCGCCGAAATTCACGAACTGCACGGCGGGGGCAGGGTCCATGCGAACCATCGGCTCGGCAAAGGCGATCTGTTCCAGCAGATCCTTCACGCGGCGCGGATCGGCGCCGTATGACACGCCCACATCCACGGACCCGCGGATCGGCTGACCTTCGAGCGTCCAGTTTTCCACCTTCTGGTTGATGAACTCGCCGTTGGGAATAACCAGGTAGATTCCATCCGGCGTGCGGATGGTCGTGGATCGCATGCTGACCTTGGTCACCTCGCCGAGCTTGTCATGTACGATGACCGTATCGCCGACCTTGACATGCCGCTCAAAGAGCATGAGCAGACCGCTGATGAAGTTCATCACGAGCGATTGCAGGCCGAGGCCGATCCCAAGTCCAAGACCGCCGAAGAGCACGACGAGGGCGCCGAAGTCGATCTGAAGCGTCTGAAGGCCAATGTAGATACCAATGGCAATCGTGAGGTAATGCAGCAGCGTGTTGATGGCGGCTTGCATCCCGCGGTCGATCGTGGGGTGATGGGGATAGACGCGCGACTGGAGCGTCTGCCGAAGGGCTCGCGAAGCAAGAATGGTCAGCAGCAGGGTGAGAATTGCTCCGCCGATCCGCCAGAGTGTGATCGGTTGCTCACCGTGGCGCCACAGCTCCAAGTCCAGCAGCCGCTTGACGTCGTTCGGCCCTATTCCCCAGACGCTTAATGCGGAAAGCGCTGCGGCCACAATCAACAGCCAGCGGACGACCAGAACGACGGCGCGTCCGGCAGGGGGAAGGCGATGCAACAGATTCGTCTGTCCTGCATCATACGGTGCGGGCACCTCCTGGGCGGCGGCGCCGGTGGCCGGGCTGGTTCCGTCCGCTGCGGCGTCCGCCTTCTCCGGCGGCGCGTACTTGGCCTGGACCGCCCGGGCTTTTAAAACGATCCAATAGACGAATTCCTTCACCAGTTGATGGGCCAGCCATGCCACGAGAGTGATTGCCAGTGTAGAGGTCAGCCCGGTCACCAGATAGACGGACAGGGCCGAGTACCCGATGACATGCATGATCATGATCAGGAGCGCCAGCATCAGCAGAAACGGATGAATGGTCCGGAGGAAGGCGACGGTACCGGTGTAGCGGCCGCGCTGGGTTCTGGGGAAGACATTCAGGACCGTCTCTCGGCGAAGGAGGAAGATGAACCCGACCAGCGTGGTAACGAAAACGAAGGAAGTCACCAGCCGGGCCGCGGTCTGAGGAGCGAGTTCGAGTGCGTTGAGAAGGCCGGCTGCGCCAAGAAAGAGGGGAGCAAGAAAGACGATGGTGTAGGCAAAGCGGCGGTAATAACGCGCCACGGCTCGACTACAGGCGATGAGCCGATAGCGCGGCTTGGGCGCTTTGAATGCGGCATTGACGACGCCGATGCCGAGGGCCGTGCCGCCCAGGAGCAGGGTCGCGAGATATCCGAGTCTGGCCGGCGCACCAGTGATGTCCAGCCCGAGGATGAAGGCCATGATGACAGCCGGCACGATGAGAATCGGTACGACGACCATTCCCACGCGTGCCAGGTGGTACCTGAGGCGCAGTCCGAACCTTGGCGGCGCTGTGGGTGCGCCGGCTGCATCGTCAGCGATGGATTCGGCTGATTCTTCTTCGAGCGGCTCCGAACGGATGCGGTGGCAGGTCCGCGTCAGCCACTGGCCGATGTAGATGATGGCCAGCGAAGTGATAACGAAGAGGGACCAGTCGAGACGCGTCTGCACATTGAGCCGGCTCTCCAAGGCCTTTAAGGCGACCTCCAGCGATGTTTGCAGTTGACTCGTGCCAAGAGCGCGAATCTCGTCCGAGATGACGGCGAAGGCATCGGCGTCCAGGATCGTCGGGCCGCGGGTGATCAGCCGTGCCCAGTAGAGACGGCTGACGGCCTCTTCCCACAGGGCCACGTTCGCTTCTGCAACTTCGATGCCCTGGCGCAGGCGTTCGATCACATCCTGCTCGTCCTTGATGATGTCCTCGAAGGCCTTACGCAGATCAGGGCGGAACTGCGCGATCCGGCTCTTGAGACGAATAACCTCTTCGCCAGTGGCATCCTGCGTGAGCGACTGGAATTCCGTCGCGACCTCGTCGTACTCGGCGAGGGCGCGAAGCAGATAGTCTTCCAGTTTGCGATCTTCCGAGAGACTGAGGTCCAGCAGTTTCTGGAGTCGGGACAGTTCGGTCCGGGCGCGCTGCAACGCCTGTCCGGCATCCTGATAGGCACTGCGCACTTCGATGGGAGACCGGCGCGTCAGGGAAGCGCTGAACTCCTTCCAGTAGCTCTGGTCGCGCTTGCTCATGCTCTGTCGCGTGGCCAGCGCGCCGGCCGTGTAGCGGTCGCGGATGGCGTCGGCGAAGTCGCGCTGCAAGTTGGCAGTGTGTTCGGCGCAAATGAGTTCGAGCCGGTAGGCGGCGCGCTGCACCTCGGAGATGTCCACCGTGTCGATCCGAGCCCGGAGGCGCTCGACGCGGCTACGGCTTCGCTCTTCGATGAGGGACGTCATTCGTTGACGCAGTGCCGCGACGTAGGGTTGGAGGGCATCGATACGAAGCTTGTTCTGCTGGGCTTCCTGCTGGGTGAGCCGCTCGCGCAGGCCGACATTGACCCGCGTCGTTTCCAGGGACAGCGCGCGCGTGGCAAGCACGCGTCGGCGAAGCTGGATGATCTCGCGCGCCGCATCGGAATCCGCCGCTCGGAGTTCCGCCTCGATGACCGATTCCAGCCGCTCGCGGCGGCTCTGGAGCGCGCGAAGTTCTTCGGCGATGCGGCTGCGCTGAGCGGCAAAGCCCTCATTGATGAGTGCCTCCTGCTGGGCGAGCGAGGCCGTCAGGACTTCGAGGGCCTGATTCTGCTTCTCGTAAAGGGTGCGGGCTTCGGCGACCTGCTCTTCCGTGATTTCAAACGGGATGCGCAGCTTCTGGACTTCAGCGGTCTTCTTTCGATAGTCGGCGATGGTCTCGGTGATCTGGGCAACAAGGGCGTCTTCATCGAGTCCTTCGAGCTGCTTCGTCTGTCGCTCCAGTTCGAGAAGCTGGCTGCGGAGTTCCTGTATCGCTCGCCAGAGTTCCAGTCGCCAGCCATCGAGCTGGGCGTCCAGTTCGCCATCGGGCTGCGTGGTGGGCTGACTGGTGACCGGCTGCGTGGTCGGGGCCAGCGCAGCGGCTTCTTCGTCCAGCTCCTTGAGCAGACGGGTGATCTCCTCGATCGTTCGCGGGACCGTCGCGATGCGCGGCATGGCCGGCGGCTGGGCAGGCGCCGTGGTCGTTACCGGGGCCTGGGCCGTGGTGGGAAGAGTTGTCGTCGAGGAGGGTTCCTGGGCCGTGGCCGGAACGGAACAGGTCAGCAGCAGGCAGAGAAAGAGCGCAAGCAGGCAGGCCATCCTCACGCCGGCCGCGCTGGAAAGACGCCCCCGATGTTCAGGAGAATGTCTCAGACACATCCGCGCCACGAGGGGAGTATATACCGGAATCCTCAGTGTGTCTCATGCACGTGCTATGGTTGTACTACGACGGCGGCGGTACCGGTGCACACTTCACAATTGTGCAGCGCGCGTGGGCGTTCAATCTCTCGTGAGTGTTCATCGCAAGCCAGATCGCAGCATGTCAGCCGGTGACATGAATTGGTCGCGGGCCATTTCGGCGATCAGCCGTCCTTTCGCGTCCAGTCATAAGGGATGTCGTTGTCGTGCGGGTGAGCGCGGTATTCGTCCGGCTGCTTGTAATTGTAACACTCGGTCGTCATGTTCACGACGATTGTCTCGACGTCGCACACGTTCATCCAGCCGTGGTAGACGCCGGGCGGAATGCGCACCAGCGAGGGCAGATGTTCGCTCATGTAGATTTCGTTGACCTCGCCCCTGGTCGGTGAGTCCTCGCGCGCATCGTACATCGCCAGCTTGATCGTGCCGCGAATGCAATAGAAATGGTCGGTCTGAAGCTTGTGATAGTGCCAGGCCTTCACGATGCCCGGAAAGGTCGTCGTGAAATAGACCTGCCCGAACTTTTCATACCACGGATCGTCCGCGCGGATGATCTCGCCCAGTCGGCCGCGTTCGTCCGGCAGGACCCGTGCCCGGCGGGCGCGAACGCCGTCGATGACCGTCCGGATACCGCGGAGTAGCAGCGCTTCGTCCGCGTGGACGACTTTTAGTAACGGAGGCGGGTCTTTGCTCATTGCGGGCATCTGTGGCTCCGATTGATGCACCTGTGAGTATGGTTCGGTTTCACTGCATCGTCAACGTGTGGACGCAGGGGTGGCCCATGCGACTCACAGTGCAGTGATCCGGCCGAAACGATCGAGCTGGTGCAGGGCTGCGCGAAAGTCCTTGTGCAGTCCCGCTTCCAGCGCGAGCGGAGCGCCGGTCGCCGGATGCCGCATCTGCACGCGCTGCACATGTATCGAGATGCGATCAATAAGCGGCCGCTCCGGATGACGTCCGCTGGGACGATAGCCGGCCTTGAACGAAGAGAGCAGCAGCGCGCTGCCGCCGCCGTATGCGACGTCGACCATGAGCGGCAGGCCGATGTGCTGCAGATGAACGCGGACCTGGTTCGGGTCGGCCGGTTGCGTCGTGCAATCGAGCAGGGCGGCACCGATGTAGGTATCGCGCACCTGCCAGCGGGTGACCGCCGGGCGACCTGCCTCAGGGTCGACTCGGAGCAGGGTGTTCGTGCGGCTCTTTGCCCCGACGGGCTGGTCGATCACGCCTTCGGAGGATTCTGCTCGACCCCGAACCAGAGCCAGGCAGCTCAATACCATCTCGCCGTCGGCCATCTGTCGGTGCAGTTCGGCAAGTGCGGCATCGCTCCTCGCGAGGATGGCCAGACCGCTGAGCAGTGGTTCGAGCATGTACACCGAGACGGGCGATTCATCCGCGGTGATCCGGCCCGCCGATTCGAGCTGATCCAGTACGGTGGGTTCGTCGTCCCAGGCGAGATCGAGACTGACGCGGGGCGGCTTGTTGACCACGATGAGGGATTCATCGAGATGGAGTACTTCGGCGGCGGTGGATATTTTTCGCACGCCGGCGTCTTCCCGTGGCGGATACTCGCGTTCGATGCGTGGCTTGCCGGATCGATATTTCATCGTGCCGAATTGTCGCACAGAATCGCGGGATGTGTAAGAGGCATCGTTCAGGCCGTGGATGCGAGGCACGACGCAAGCCGACCGGCCTCAGGGTATCTGCAGCGACTCGGCCGGCACCAGCGGGATGATGAACACGTCGCGCAACTCATCGAGCGATACCAGCGGCTCAACGTTCAGCGTGTGAACCAGCCGCTTTTTCGGGTTCTCGGCGATCTCGGTGATTCGCCCGACGGCCATCGGAACCGGGAGGCCGAGCTGGCCCGGAGCGCTGTAGACTAAGTCACCAACGCGGATGCGGCGAGGTCCTCGCTCCCGGGTTTCCGCTTCGGTCGTCGTGTCGATGTAGGCCGATTCGACGTTTTCGATGGCCATCCTGCCGCGGCCGATACCGCGAATGCTGCATGCGTAGTCGATGATCTCCGCGCTGGCGCCATCGACCGCGGCGATGCGGACCTCGAGCCGGGGGCTGTCGATGTCCGTGAGAAGCTGGACGCGGGACATGTAGGGGCTGACCAGCTCGATTCGGCCGATGAGACATTCGCGGGCCAGCACGGCCTGACCGCTGTCCACCTCACTCGCGGCGCCGCGGTCCACGAAGAAGCGAGAAGCGACCCAGTCCCGCCATCCTGCACCGCGGAGCGAGCCGCGGGATACAAGCGCCGTATCACGCCAGGAGGCGACATCACGGGCTACGATCCTCGCATCGAGCAACGGTACGGACGGCGGCAGTTGTCGATCGCGCAGGGCACGAAGCTGAGCGAGCTGCTGTTCGAGTTGCAGGGACTTTGCATGGAGCGAACCCAGTTCGTGCAGCAGGGGTTCAGTGATGGCGGCCGCGTCTGCGGGCCCGTCGGTTCCGGCGACATGGCGTGCCGCACGCCAGGCAGCCGTACGAGCGAGGTCCTGCACCGGCACCACGAACTGCACGACGTGCTTGACCTTGTCCGTCACATCTGCCGGGAGCAGCAGTGCCAGCCCTGAGAGCATCAGCAGGATGACGAAGACGGTGTTTCGGCTCAGACGGGTGGGCGTTAGCGACATGAGCGGGATTGTACCGCTGCCCGGCTCGACGGGAATCGCCCGCGCAGCCCCTTCTCGTCATGGCGGCAACCTCGGTTAGAATCCGCGCGATGAAGGTGCGTCGCCGCTGGCTTGATTACTCTCAGTATCTCCTCGTTCGCGCGGTCGCGATGGCCTTCGCCTGTTTTCCGATCGATACCAGCTTGCGTATGATGAGGCGGCTGGGCTGGGTCTGGTATCACCTGCCGCATGCGCTGCCGGAGACCAGGTTTCCCCGGTGGCTTAAGTCGCTGCAACCGTTTCGATGGCTGGCCAAGGTAGAGTTGGCCCTCAACAAGCTGCTGGGCAAGTTTCGAGATCATCGCAATCGGGCGGAAACGCACATCCGGACATCTTTCCCGGAGTTCACGGAGCAGCGGGTGCGGCAGGTCGCACTGGCTTCGATGCAGCAACTGGCCATGCTGCCGGTCGAATTGCTGCTCGCTCCCCGGCTGATTACCCAGTGGACCTGGCCGCGTTACATCGAACTGCGAAAGCTCGACGAGGCCATCCGCATCCTGCTCGGACGTCGCGGCTGCATCATGCTCACCGGCCACTACGGGAACTGGGAACTTCTCGGCTTTACCCTTGCGACGCTGGGCTTCGACATTGTCGCGGTGATGCGACCCCTGGATAACGAGTACCTCAACCGTTTCCTGCTGGATCGCCGCGAGCGCAGCGGGCTTCGGCTTCTGTACAAGAAGGGGGCCACGCAATCCGCCGAAGACGTGATCGAGTCGCGCGGCGCGTTGTGTTTCATCGCCGATCAGAACGCCGGCAGCAAAGGGCTGTTCGTCGATTTCTTCAACCGCAAGGCATCGACTTACAAGTCGATCGGGCTCTTGGCGATGGACCTCGAAGTGCCGATCATCTGTGGTTGCGCCCGCCGGATTGCCGAGGGCTTTCACTACGAGATCTGTGTCGACCGGATCATCCGCCCGGAAGAATGGCGCGAGAAGGAGGATCCGCTCCGCTGGATCACGCAGGAGTATTCGAAGGCGATGGAGGACGCGATTCGCGCGGCGCCGGAGCAGTATCTGTGGATACATCGACGCTGGAAGTCACGTCCAAAGGAAGAGCGGGCCGAAATTGATGCCCAGGCGCTGCATCGACCAACTGCACGATAGAAAAGGGGATCCGGCCGAATCGGCACGGATCCCCTCGTGTGGATCGCAATGAACAGGCAACTCAACTGCGGCTACGGCACCGTCGTGAAGGAGAACACGCTCCCCGTCGTCGTCCCCGCCGCGTTCTTCGAATCGATCCTCCAGAAGTACTGCGTGTTATTCGCCAGCGCTCCCGGCGTGAAAACCCGACTCGACTGGTTCCCCTGGAACTCCGGATCCGCCGTGGTCGCGTTCGTCACATTGACCAGACTCGTCCCGAAGTAAACGTCGTACGTCGTCGCACCGTCTGCTGACGCCCACGTCAGTGACGTGTTTGTAGCCACACCCGTCGCACCGTTCACCGGATTCGGTCCGCTCACCTGTGCCGGTGGGGCAAGCGTGCGGTATCGCCAGGTGTCACCCTTGCGGACCGGCGCGCCGCCGACGGCCACGGTATCAATCCGCCAGAAGTACTGCGTATCCGCCATAATCGCCATGACCATGGTCGGGTCGAACAGCGTGTCCGCCTGCTGACCGCGATATTCCGGATCCGCCGTCGTCGCGTTGGTCACCGCTGCCAGACTGGTGCCGAAGTACACGTCGTGCATGTCAGCGCCGGCGCCGGCCGTCCATTCGAGGATGGCATCCAGCGCGATGCCGGTCGCGTTGTTCGACGGGTTCGGGTTCGTCGCTTTGCCCAGTTCCGTGGTGAACGTCCACACGTCGCCGGTCGTCTTGGTGATGCCGTCCGCCGCCACCGAGTCGATTCGCCAGTAATGTGTCGTGTTCGCCGGCATCGTTCCAGGCGGGTCGAACGTTGTGGACGCCTGGTTCCCCCGGAATACGCCTACGGTAAGCGGCGTCGCGTTGGTCACGATGCCGAGGTCCGTGCCCAGGTACACGTCGTGCGTCGAAGCACCGGAGCCGGCCGTCCAGGTCAGATTCGACGTGCCCGCCGTGTTGTTCGCTCCGTCATTCGGGTTCGGATTGATGGCCTTGCCCGGCCCGGTGCGGAAGTTCCACGTTACGCCCTTGCGCGTGCCACCTGTGCCCAGTTCGTCGATCCGCCAGAAGTACTGCGTATTCGCTGCCAAGGCCGACGGCACGCCCGCCGGCGGGCTGAAGGTCTCAACGCCGAGGAGCTGATTGCCACGGAACTCGGCATCATCCTCATCGGCATTCGTTACCGTGTTCGAATTCGTACCGAAGTACACGTTGTGGCTCAGCGTGCCGGTTCCCGCCGTCCACGCCAGCATCACGTCCGGCGCCACCGCCGTCGCTCCGTTCGCCGGCATCGGCATTGACGCCTGGTTCGGCAAGGTACCCGTCCGGAAGCGGAAGATCGGCCCCTCACGCCGTCCGCCAGGTCCCGTGGCATCGACCGTCCAAAAGTGATCTGTGTTCGATGCCAATGGCGAGGTCGGCGTAAAGTTCGTTGCCCCCGCGCCCAGCGTGGCTACCCGCGCCGCGGCGTTACGGTTCACTACCTGCGACTGGGTTGTGCTCAGATACACCTGGAATCCGCTCAGCGGCCCTCCGCCGGCCCCCGGCGTCCACTGAAGTGAGACTTCCACGTCCTGATCCTGCGACTGATGCGCCGGGGCCGTCAGCACCGCCTGCGCCGGGATGTCTGCCGTTCGGAAGGTCAGCACCAGACCCATCGTCGTTCCGCCGGGACCCCGCGTGTCGATCCGCCAGTAGTAATCCGTGTCCGCCAGCAACGTCCCGGGCGTGAAGTTCTTGGAAGTCTGATTGCCCTGGAACTCCGGACTGTTGCGATCGGCCAGAGTGACATCCACCGGGTCCACACCGAGGTACACATCGAAGGATTCGATGCTCGCTGCCGCGGTCCACGTCAGGACTACATCGATGTCCACATCGATGTCCAGGTCCGCCGGCACCGGGTTGGTGATCATCGGTGGCGGAGCCCGCGTGGTGAACGTCCACACGTCGCCCGTCGTTGTCCCACCGGGCCCGACCTCGTCAATTCGCCAGTAATAGGTCGTCGAACCAAGCAGCTCGCCTTCCTGGGTCGCGCTCTCATCCTCGGGATCGAAATTTGTCCCCGACTGATTGCCCTTGAAGATGTCCGCCGTGTCACGCGTGGCGTCGGTAACAGCCATCATGTCGTCGCCGAAGTAAACGTCATGGCTCGTCGTACCGGTCCCTGCCGTCCAGTTAAGTATCTGATCCACGCGTGCATTCATCGAACCATTCTGCGGAACCGGACTCTTCGCCTTGGCCGGAGCCGCGGCGGTCTTGAAGCTACGCACCGTGCCCTTGGTGATGCCGACACTGTTGACTTCATCGATTCGCCAGTAATAGGTCGTGTTCGGAAGAAGACCACCGGGGTCGTAGGACGTGGTGGTCTGATTGCCCTTGACGTTCACCGCGTCGGCATCGTTGGCCAGCTCTACCGCAGATTGATCGACACCGAGATAAACGTCGTGGCTCGTGGCCCGCGCCCCGGCCGTCCAGGTCAGAGTTGTGGTGACAGGGACGTTCTGCGCCCCGTCGGCCGGATTGCCGCCGCTGATCTGTGCAGGCAGTTCGGTATCACCGGGGCCGGGTGGGGGATTCCCACTGGGCACGACATTAACGTTGCCGCTGATCTGCTCGGCCAGACCCTGGCTGCCGAAGATGTAAGCCGTGACCTGGAAGTTTCCGGTGCTCGAATAGCGATAGGTGATAGTCGTTCGGTTCGGCGCGCCTTCCACAAAGCCGCTGCCGTCGCCAAAGACCCAGTTGACCTTGGTGACGGCCGACGGATTGGAAACCGCGTTGTCGATGCTGAAGGCGACGGTGAAGTCGGGCTGATCAAAGAGCTGCACGGCGGTGATCGACGCGAAGGGCAGCAGGGAGAATCCGCTCGAACACCCTCCCATTTGACAGACGACGAGGCCTGCAAGGAGCAGGCCGGTCATTACCAGGGAAATACCTCGTGACTTCAACATCGCATTACCCTCCCGCGGGACGAAAGGCCAGAGACTCTTTCGGCCCATTCGATGCAGCGCTTTCTGATAAAAAGCGAACCTGTAGCGCCCTGGTCGAGGCGAACCAGGCGACGACGTAATTAGAGGCGTACACGACCGCCTACGGCCGCATCGTTATAGGAGTGCGAGGATCCTGGCCCCCAATGCCGGTCCGATATCCTATGGCGCGTCTTCGCACGCGTTGCCGGATCGGTCCAGAGGAACACCGCAACCCGGCTTGCCGCGGAAAATAAGTCACCATCTAGTCTATGTCGCACCTAAGCGTCAATCAAGACGGACGCTCGTTACCCGGGCGAAGAAATGGTGCGCACCACAATTGTTTCGGACCTCAGGCATCGCCGTTATCGACTTGCCGTCCGATCCGATTCTCGGTCCCGTTCAGCAGTCTGGCGATATTGGTCCGATGCCTGTAAATCACCAGAGCGGCGAGTACGACGAGAAGGGTGAGCAGAGGATAGTGGTGCGCGAGGGGCCAATTCTTTGCGGCGGCGATCGTGATAAACGCGATCGGAAGAAAGGACGCGGCGAGAATCGAACCCAGCGAGATGTAGCCGCTCATTTTGACCACGATGGCCCACAGGAAGAACGCTGCAACAGCTGGCAGCGTCAGGTATGGATAGACCCCCAGCAGCGCCCCGAGCGACGTGGCGACTCCCTTGCCACCCTTGAAACGCAGAAAGACCGAGAACATGTTTCCGATCACGCAGGCCAGCGCCGCGCCAAGCCAGATCAGATCGCGCGTCAGGTAGTCGGCGTCGGCAACCACAACTCCGGCCGTCAACCCGCCGGCGGCCAAAGTGGAGACGGCACCCTTTCCGGCGTCCAGCAGGAAGACCAGCACGCCCCATTTCTTTCCGAGGACCCGACCGATGTTCGTCGCGCCGACGTTGCCGCTGCCGTGCTTGCGGATGTCGATGCCTTTGCTCCGCGCGACGAGCATTCCGAAGGGAATGCTTCCCAGAAGGTAAGCGCCGATCAGCAGAAGCAGAACTTGCCAGAGTGGAATCATCGCGAAATGCTCAGCCCTGCACGTCCCTCACCCGTCGCCGGATCGATCCGCTTCGCGCGCTGAAGTAATCGAGTCGTCTGTTCAACGCCTGCCGCCTGCCACGGCGCCACGTGCCTCGACGATCTCCCGGAAGACAGTCTCCAGTTCATCCACGTGGCGCTGCATGCTGATCGTCTCTCGAAGGGCCAGGGCACGCTGCGACATGCGCCGCCGAAGCTCGGGATCGGAAAGTTCCTGGATACGCCGAGCCATCATTCCCACGGCATCCGGTGACTCGATGACGAAGCCCTCGCGGCCGTCGGCCATGACTTCCGAGGCACCGTTAAATGCCGTCGTGATGCAAGGCAGCCCGACGGAAAGCGCCTCGAGTACCACGCGGCTGCATGGATCGTAATACGTGGGATGCACGAGGACATCCGCAGCGCAGAAGAAGGCCGGCGTGCGTTGAGAGGGTCCCGTGAACGTGATGTGCCGCCCGAGACCAAGTGAATCTATTCGGCGCTGGTAACCGACCGGATTGTCACGACCGATGACCAGCAGCCGAAAGCGGTCGAAACCGGCCACAACCATGCGCGAGGCCGCCTCGATCATCGGCCCAAGCCCCTTGAGTCGGAAGTTGTGCGCGACAAAGAGCAGCAGCAGGTGATCGTCGGGCACATGATATTGACTGCGAAGCTCAGCACGATGCGCGGCGCGCTCTTCGTCGCTGGGCAGGTCGGTGGTCACGCCGTTGAAGACCACCCGCACCCGCGGTGCACGGGCGCCGTAAAGCCGCTCACATTGCCGGGCGACGTAGTTCGAGACGGCGAGAATCACCGGGCCGGATTCGCGGAAAACGGCGCGCTCGAGTTCGAGCATGGATCGCCGCTTGACGCTCATGGTCTGAAGGGCCTGCTTGAGCATCTGCCGCGGCCGGCTGCTGCGGGTGGCGACGTTGCGTTCGAGCGTTTCGCCGGCGAGGCCCCCGCGCGGCTGGTAGGTATCGGCCGTCGCCAGGGGGGAGATCGCGTGAACAATGTCGAAGGATTCATGCTCGATGAAGCGCGCGGCTCGCCGGAGGAAAGCGGCCATTCGCAGGGGACGCAGCATGGCGCCGCCGGGGATGCGATGCATGGTCAGCCGGTGCGCCGGGCTGGCATTCGTCGTGGTGACGATATGGACGTCGTGACCCTTGGCGGCCAGCAGGCGAGCCAGTTCCTGCGTGGAGGTCTCCGCGCCGCCGCGCCAGGGTTCGTAGCGTTCTATGACGATCGCAATCTTCACGCCGAACCACCCATCATCGTTGCACGTCACGCCATCCGCGACGAACCTCACACCTTTAGCTTCCTGCCCATCACGCCTTAGCCATCCTGCTCAAATCATGTCGCGCCATTCTCGCCGTGCGCCGCATCACTTTTTTCGCCAGTTTGTCCGGCCAGATCAGGCGCAAAGATAACCGACGCTCTGCGGCGCAGCAGTAATGGTACAGGAAACGCATCCGGTCGGCACGCGTCACCAGCGGCGACGGGCTGCTGTAGTTCAAAGCGGCGAGGTCCTTGATGACCCATCGTTCGCGGAGCAGCGGCTTTTCGATCATCCGCGCGAGGTCGATCAGCCGCAGGACGATGCCACCGTCGGCGTTACGGGTGAGAAAGACATGCGAAAGATACAGGTCACGGTGAAACAGTCGGTGTTGATGCAACTGACGGGCGATGATGGCAAGCTGGCGGATGATCTCATGCCGATCCCGCGGCGAGATGGCCTCCGTGAGGCACCGGCTAACAGCCGGTGTCGAACTCAATCGCCCCACCAGCTTCTCCAGCGACTCGCCGGCAATCTCCTCCGTGATAATGAAGCTTCGCCGCTCCCACGGTCCGTTCATCTCCTGCCCCCACGCCAGCCAGTGCATCGTGGGGATGCCCAGCAGCGACAGCCGCTTGATGAAGTGTGCCTCGCGCTTGGCACTCGAATCTCGCCGATCGTGCTCCCGCATCCGCCGAAGCTGCTCGATCAGCGGAGGTCTGCGATAACGCTTGAGATAGCAGGCCCGCTCGCCGCCATCCGCGCCGCGCAAGGTCAGGCGTATCCGATCGCGATAGGAAGCAAGCCCCGGCTTGGTGAGATTCTTCCCCTCGCTTAGCTCGAAGACATCATTGATGCTGCGAATCCCCGCCTTTGCAAGTACGTCTCGATCGTCGCGAGCCGCCATGATGCCGTTTACCTTTTCGCGAACGATCCTGCGCGGATGGCTAAGACCCTCGGGCTGTGTCGGTGACATCGAGTACCTTTTAGAGACCCGTATCATGTCACGCAACCAAGGATGGCGCGGCGTTTGAAAGTACTTGCACATGCCATCGCCATATCCTTTGGAAAATAGGACAAGATCCCGTCGCGACCAGCATGTGGGCACCGTTGAGCGATGAAGGACAAAGAGTTCCTGATCATGCCTCTTAAAGCGGGATGTCATCCAATGCTGTTTCGAATGGTCGTAACGGCGCGACATTCTCTCTACGTCAATGATGCATAGATGCCAGTCCGGGCGTTCAGGATTTCCCAACGCCGGCGTCGCAAAGATGTGTTTCGCATGGATATCAGGCCACAGATAACCTCGGCCGTGGATGCAACCGATAAGCCGGCCGGTTGCACGAATCAACGCATCGCGCTGCTCGCAAGTGAGATTTGCCGGCCGCTCGAAGCCGGTCACCAGCCAATCCTCCAGCGTGTGCTCAAACGGCACTGCCTCGACGAGTAGCAACGCCTGCGTCGGAATGCCCAGCACGCGCCGCTCGCCGTACGCCACGCGCTTCGCCGAGGGGATGCCGCATTCCGCCAGTTCACCAAGTATTTCCCACTCATGTCGCGGCTGCGAGATGCCCGGCCGAAATCGAAACAGCGGCCAGATCGCATGACGCGGCGGCACTTTGAAAACGCGCTTAAGGAAGAATCGCCGCGGCGCGCCGCCGATCTTGATCTCCAGCGGCACGGTCTCCCGATGGGCGTGCTTGCTGGCCGGCGGGCCGGCGGCCGGGGCGCGCAGCAGCGCGTCGAGGTCCGCCAGTCCCGCGGCCGCCAGCGCCTCCCGGTAGTCCGCCTCGATCTCAAACAGCGTCGTCACGCCGGCGCCTCGCTATCCTTCAATTCCCGGTCCAGAACGATGGAGCGAATCATTGCCCGATGAACCTCGGAGAGTTTCCTCGTGCCGAGGTATCGCCGCAACCATCGCATCTGCTCGGTGTGCGACAGCCGGCCGCGTGCATCCTTGTAGAGACTCGACAGGTCGCGCAGACGCCCGTGGGCGCGCATCAGCGGATGAATCCGCCGGCCGCCGCGAACGCAGTCGAGCACGAAGACTGACGGCTGATCGCGTTCATGGTCGGAGACGATGAGATTTCGCCATTGCAGGTCGATGTGGAAGAAGTGCGCCGCGTGCATCCGCGCCACCAGATCGGCCACTGTCTCCAGCAACCGTCGACGGCTGCGCATCGCTAATTTCTCTTTGTTGGACGGCCAGCGCTGGTCAACGTAGACATCCAGCGGACAGGCAGCAGGCACCTCGCGGGTCAGGATGAATCCGTCCTCCAGCAGGCCCAGCCGACGGCGGGCGCCGACGGCAATCACATCGGGGACATCGATCCGGCACTGCCTGCGCAGCGTGAAGTAGTTTCGCGCTTCGCGCAGCGGCTTGCTTCGTCCGAAACGAAGGGTCAACGGCTTGTCGCGATACCGATACACCTTGAGATAACAGGCAATCGTGCCGCCGGGCGACGGCAAATCGAATCTTCGTGTGCAGGTGGTGTTTGATTCGTGAATGACCGCGCCGCGCGAGCTTTGAAGGTAGTCCTCGCATGAGACGAGGCCGGCCGCACGCAGGATGTCGGCCAGCGCGGGCTCCAGGATGCGTAGAACCATACTCATTCGCGTGTTGCAGCGGGCTCCCGGGGCCGGGTCTTACGGGGCGACGGCCATCCTCTGAATCGGCGGGTCGAAGACGGCGCCGCGCTCCAGGCGAAGCAGCTCCGCCTCGCGAAAATGATCCTGCCGCTTCTGCACGCGGCGCAGCCAGGCGCGATCCTCAGGCGTGAGCCGGTCCGTGCCTAGGTACTCATGCAGGAATCGCATCTGGTCGGTCAGCGAGCAGAACTCCGGCGCGAGGACGCCCATGGCGGCGATGTCGTGTACGATGCTGTCCTGCCGACGATGTGCGATGCGGATGCGACGGCCGACAGAAGCATCAAGGAAGTAAAACTCGAATCGATCGCCCGGCAGCGGGCGGATGAGGACGTTTCGCCAGAACAGGTCGCGATGCACGAAACCTTTCTCGTGCATGTGTCGAACCTGGCGGGCGAGCGAGGTGAGGATTTCGATCTTCGCACGCCGCGCCTGGCGGGCAGCGACGTGATCGGCGAAGGCCTTGATGAAGGATACGAGCGACATCGCTTCCGGCACGGCCTCGGTGATCAGGAAACAGCTTCGGACGAATCCGGCGATGCGTCGCTCGCCGAAGGCGATCGGCCGGACCGCGTGAATTCCCAGTCGCCGCATGGCAACGAGGGCGCGAAATTCACTCCGGGCGCGCGAGGCCCGAAGCCACGTGCCGCGCAACATGCCCCGGACCCGCTGCCGCCAGGTGGGGTAGTGGTAACGCTTGATGTAGATCGAACCTTCTGAGGCCGCCAGCTTCAGCGAGATTGCATCACTGGTACGGCTCCAGGCCGCCAGCCGGTCTCCCGGACATTGCAGCACGGCCTGCACCGTGCTGAGCCCGGCGCGCTCGAGGCGCTCGCGAAAGGGGGTGTCGATGTGGATGTAATCGCGTATCAACATATCGAACAAGTTTGTCTCGCGCCGGCGCGCCTCAATGGCTGACCACTCTTCGTCTGCCGGTACGTTTCGCGGACTCGAGCAGTTCTTCCGCTTTTTCAAAGACCTGCTGCGGCGACAGGTCCACCATGCATCGGTGATGCCTCAATGGACACACACGCTCCATGCAGGGTTGGCAATCCAGATCGAGCATAACCGCGCGCTCCTTGTCGAATCGCGTATCCGTCCATGCCGGGTCGCTCGATCCGAAAACGGTGACCACCGGAACATCGAACGCGGCGGCGAAATGCCGCGGACCGGTGTCGTTCGTGATCAGCAGGTCGCACCGGCGCACGAGGGCCTTGAGCGGTCCCAGCCCGAGCGGAGGATCTACAAAAATCTCCAAAGGACCAGTGGCCGCGGCGTGCAGCCGGTCGGCGATATCACGCTCCTTCGGAGAAAGCGAGGCCACGACCCGCGCGTCGAATCGATCGGTCAGCATCCGCGCCAGGGCCGCGTATTTCTCCGCCGGCCAGCACTTCGCCGAGCCGTAATTCGCGCCGGGGTTGAGCACGATCAGCGGGCGATCGGGGTCGATGGCGCCGAGACGGCGATCGACGGCCGCCTCGTCCGCCGTGCTGGTCGCAAGAATCAGTCGGTCACAGACGTCCGTGCAGCCCACTGCACGAGCCAGATCGTTGTAATAGTCCAGCGCGGGGACAGGAACATACTTGCGACCGACCCGTTTGGGCAACAGGCGATCCGTCAGCAGCCATCCGCGAGCATCCCGCGCGTATCCGACGCGCCGACGTGCCCCTGCAGCCCGAACGACCGCAGCCGAGCGAAACGAATTCGTCATCAGAATGGCCAGATCGAATCGGCGGCGGCGCAAGTCCGTGATCAGCCCGAAGGTCGTGCGGGTCGGACTGCCTGCCCCCGGCCAGAATACTTGATCGTCAGCCAGTTCGCAGTCGGCGAGTACCTCGGCCACATAGGGCCGCATGAGATGGGTGATCGTCGCATGCGGGTACGCCCTGCGGATGGCGGACAGGGCTGCCGTGGCCATGACCACATCTCCGACCCAGTTGGGGATGGAGATCAACATCGAGCGGGCGTCGAACACCTGAGCTCCTCCGCGGCCACGCGAGGGTGCAAGTATAGCGTCAACCGTGTCTTGCGCGTAGCCGCATCGGTGGTTTCCGCGATCAGTGTTGGCCGATGCCGCTGGACAGAATGAATCTGAGCGCCTAGATTGTGGACCTTGGCGGCGTCCCCCGGGCTGGGGTTCGCGATCGTTCTATTTCAACCTGACCGAACACCGGCCGACCGGCGTTCGCAGCACGACCAGGAGACGAAGGCACATGGGTTTGATGTCTGGTAAGCGGGGTGTGGTGCTCGGTGTCGCGAACGATCACAGTCTCGCCTGGTACATCGCCTCCTACCTGCATCGGGAAGGTGCGGAAATGGCGTTCAACCATCTTCCGGGCGAGAAGATGGAGCGGCGCGTCCGCAAGCTGACCGATCCGATCGGGGCAAAGATCGTCCTTCCATGCGATCTGGGCAATGACGACGAAATCGAGACGTTCTTTGGCAAGGTGCGCGATCAATACGACCAGATCGACTTCATCGTCCACGCCGTGGCCTTCGCCAACCGGGATGCCCTCACGAACCGCTTCTGGGAGACGCGGCGAGAGGACTTCAAGCAGGCGATGGACATCTCCTGCTACTCGCTCATCGCCGCCTGTCAGAAGGCCTATCACATGTTCCGCGAGGGTGCTTCCGTCCTCACGCTCAGTTACCTCGGCGCGGTTAAGTTTGTCCCCGGCTACAACGTCATGGGCGTGTGCAAGGCCGCCCTTGAGAGCACGGTGCGCTATCTCTCGGCGGACCTCGGCGACCTGCGACGCGTCCGTGTTAATGCCATCAGCGCAGGTCCGTGCCGCACGCTCAGTTCGGCGGGAATCGGCGGTTTTGACAAGATTCTGGAGCACTACCCGACCAAAAGCCCCCTGCGACGAAACATCGAATCCGAGGAGGTCGGCAAGGCGGGCCTATACCTGGTCAGCGATCTGTCCAGCGGCGTGACCGGCGAGATTCACTACGTCGATGCCGGCTACAACATCGTCGGCTGGTAGGTTGAGGTCTGCGAAGCAGGGATGATCTGAATACACTTTTCGATGTCTGCGGCACACGCAACCTCACGTGTGCTTCAGACAATCGTAGGCGACGCCAACCGAGTTCTTCACAAGTCCTGAACTTCAGACAGGAATCGGCCGGCGGTCCTCGAAGCTGGAATCACGTTTCTACGTCATTCGCCGAGACAACTCGGTAGAGTTCCTCGCTGCTGGTGGCTGCCAGCAGCTGGTTCAGCAATGCGCCGTTCGTCACCAGGCGGCTGAGCTTGGCCAGGGCCTGGATGTGCGTCGTGGTTGCGTGGATCGGGCTTGCTAAAAGGGCGATCAGCGACACCGGCTGCCCGTCGATCGCTGCGAAGTCGATCGGCTCATGACATCGGCCGAGGGCGATGACCAGTTGATCGACCGCTTCGCACTTGGCATGGGGGATGGCGAAACCGCGGCCGATGCCGGTCGAGCGCTGGGCCTCCCGCTCGAGGACCGCCTTGAGCAATCGGTCGCGCGATGCGATCTGAACCTGTGAGACCACGAGGTCGACCAATTCGGTGATGGCCGCTGTCTTCTCGTTGGCGGCGAGCGGCACTTTCACCAGGGAGGGGGGAAGATGGTCGGTCAGCTTCATTCGCGCGTGCGTCCTCCGGCGTCGCAAAAATGCGATGCTACCGCGCCGCTACGCGAATCACAATCATCTTGTCGGATGTTTTCGCTCCGCTTTCACGCGGATCGATGTCCGCACCGGAGGGCGTGGCCGATCACGGTTCCAGAATCTTGTCGAGGAACGGCTGGATGTCGGCGCCATCCGGCCCGTTGAGGTTGTCCATGTCCGCGGCGCAGATCAGGCGAGGATCGGTGTTCAGCCCGAGCAGGACATCCACGAAGTCCGGAATGTCGTCCACCGTTACCTGGCGATTGCCGGTCATGTCGCCTTTCAGTTCCACGCCGTAAAGAGACGGGTAACCGACACGGGCCATTTCCACCGGCCTGCTCTTGCCGTTGGAGACCCACAAGTTGTAGGCAATCTGGCCGCGGTTGTTCGGGTTGCCCGGGAATGGGTTGTTATCCCGGAGAAACTCAATGTATTCCTTCGTGGTCGCCTGGTAGTAGAGCGTGACCCGGGCACCGACGGCATACGCCGGAATCTCGTAGTATGTGTCATCCCAATACTGCCCGTCGGCATAGGCATAATCGACCGGGCTGGCTTGTACTGCTGCAAACTTGAGATTGGTGAAACCGCGCGGTGGGATGCGATTATCCTTGAAGACCTTATTTGTCAGCACGAAATGCATTGCCGGGCCAGGCGTTCGTCCGAGCAGTGCGGCCAGCGTTTCATCGAGACCACCCTTCATTTCGTAGACCTTTGTCGATCCGGTATCGAGGTCGGCCGTGTCGAAGTCGTAATGGCCACGGACTTCGAACGGGACCGTGTAATCCGTACAGTCGAAGAACTCGACCGTGAGCCACATGCGCCGGCCTTCCGGATATCCGCTGGGCAGCTTATGCCCCGTCTGGTTCACGACGCGGACCTTCAACTGATCAATTCCGGGCGTAGGTTCATCGTCGAGGTAGACGATCAAGTCCGCGGCGCGTTCTAGCATATCGATGTTTCGTGCCTTGTTGGCCGCGAGGGCGCTCACCTTCGCGGCGGACAGTTCGCCGGTTCCGCCGGGGCCGTACTGCTGAGCGATGGCGTCGAGCTGCCAGGTGGATGCGCCGGCGAAATAGTGGCGCGGCAGATCGTCGCGCGGCTCCGGCACAAAACGGCAACCGTGACCCGTCACCGACGGCATGTGGCAATCCTGACATTGCGAGACGTACGTCTGCCCCGGCCCGCCGAAGCGCCCCTCCATGTTGACGCCCATGCCGACGGCGAAGTCGCTCTTGAGCCATTCGCTGTAGGTGCGCTCGATGGGCACCATGTCGTACTTGTTGCCGCTCGGGTGCGCCGTCCCGAGCGGATTGGGGATAAAAGCCGTGCCGCTCAGGTCATACTTGAAGTGCGGCAGACTCACATCGTGACACGTGGCGCACATCTGTGAGCGCGTGTGAAACGGTGAAAAAAGCGCCTCGTGGTACAGCTCGCAATCGGCCTCGTTTCCTTCGGCCGGCTCGCCGATCGGCGGAAGCGGGAAGGGGCCGCGGCGACGATCGAGCGGATCTACCACGTAGCTGCCGTTACCGCCGTGACCGGACGCGCTGGGCATGCCGCGGTCCATCTGCGGCGGCGGAGCGTTTGCACCGAGCGCCGCGAGGATCTCCACATCCACGGTCGGGGCATCGGCCAGTTCGTTGAACGGGTCCACCAGCCGATGACAGAAGCTGCAGTTGATTCCGTCGCGATCGCCCGAGTTGATCAGCGCGCCGTTGGTCGGCGTGGATCGACCTTCGAGCCAGGCCCGAGGCACGTGGCAGCGAATGCAGAGGTCGCCCGAACCGGGAGCATCCCTCTCGGCGATGTCCAGACAGGCATAGAACAACGGATCGCGCGCCGCCTGGGCCATGAGACTGCCGTTCCAGTCGTCGCCGATCGGCACGGTGGCCCCGACTCCTGTGACGGTGCCGCTGTGACAGGTCATGCAGTTACTTGAGTTGAGCAGTTGATTCGTTAACCCGTTGGGTTGTGTGCCGTGGAGGAAGAAATTGTTGATGTTGGTGTCCATGGGAACCTGTCCCACGGCCACGGAGACCATCGAAGCATAGACAAGCACCCAGAGCGCGGACAGGAAGGTCGCTCGCATTGTGACTCCCACTTCAAGAATCCACTGACTACTTCGGTGCTCGCCGATAGCGGGCAGATCAACAGGGAAGTCACCCCCCTCGAGCGATGGCCGGTCGCCCGCCCCTCACCCCAATCTGACCCACGCTTATGATAAGCGTACATCCATATCGCAATCAAGCGTTCCGGCTTTAGCAACCGTCCTCCGGATCGTCCTGACCGGTTATTATCTGAACACCGGGACCGGCATCGGGGAGATTCGGACCGGACGGAGTGTCGAAACGTTCACCGGGGTAGATGCGGTCGGTCGGGCACCGACCGAGCCATCCTTCGACCGGGTGACACAACATCTGGCCGTGCATTATTCTTCGGGTGTTTCGATCGGGAGCAGCGATATGAAGCCGACTACGACGAAAACGATTACGGGTGCACGAATCGTTCACGCCCCGCGCGGCAGCGAACTTTCCTGCAAGGGCTGGCATCAGGAGGCCGCCCTGCGGATGTTGCACAACAACCTCGACCCGGCGGTCGCCGAAGAGCCGGACAAGCTCATCGTCTACGGCGGCACGGGCAAGGCAGCACGGTCCTGGGCGGATTTTGATCGCATCGTCGCCGCCCTGCGAAAGCTGGAGAACGACGAGACGCTGCTCGTGCAAAGCGGCCGGGCTGTCGGCATCGTCAAGACGCACGAAGCCGCCCCGCGCGTGCTCATCAGCAACGCCATGCTCGTGCCCAAGTGGGCGACGTGGGAGGAGTTCCGCCGGCTGGAGGCGATGGGCCTGACCATGTACGGCCAGATGACGGCCGGAAGCTGGATCTACATCGGCACGCAGGGAATTTTACAGGGGACGTACGAGACCTTCGGTGCATGCGCCCGCCGACACTTCGGCGGCTCACTCAAGGGTCGCCTGGTGGTCACCGGCGGTCTTGGCGGCATGGGCGGTGCGCAGCCGCTGGCGGCGACGTTCAACGATGCCGTGTGCCTCGTCGCCGAGGTCGATCCGCACCGCATCCAGCGGCGGCTGGAGACGCGTTATCTCGACAAAATGACGAATCGTCTTGACGAGGCCATCGACTGGGCGCTGACGGCAAAGGAAATGAAGCAGGCCGTCTCCATCGGTGTCCTGGCCAACGCCGCCGACCTGCTCGCTGAACTTGTACGCCGAAACATCACGCCCGACGTGCTGACGGATCAAACATCGGCGCATGACCCGCTTAACGGTTACGTGCCCAACAGTATGTCCTTTGAAGCGGCGCTACGGCTTCGCACCGAAGACAGCGAACGCTATCGCCGCGAGTCTCTGCGAACCATGGCCGAGCATGTGGCCGGCATGTTGGAGCTCCAGCGGCGCGGCGCGATCACCTTCGACTACGGCAACAACATCCGCGCTTTTGCCAAACAGGCCGTCGACGAAGGACTCGCTCCGTGGCAGGCGTCCGGTCAATCCACAATCGCCGGCGAATCTGCAATCGACTTCAATCCCTTCAAGATCCCCGGCTTCGTGCCAGAATACATCCGCCCGCTCTTCTGCGAGGGCAGCGGGCCTTTTCGCTGGTGCGCACTGTCGGGCGACCCGGCGGATATCGCCGCGACGGACCGCGTTATCCTCGAACTGTTCCCGGAGAATGCGCACCTCGCGCGGTGGATCAAGCTCGCCGGGGAGAAGGTCGCTTATCAGGGCCTGCCCGCTCGGATTTGTTGGTTGGCTTACGGCGAGAGGGCCAAGGCCGGATTGGCTTTCAACAAGCTCGTGCGCGAGGGGAAGGTCAAGGCCCCGATCGTCATCGGCCGCGATCATCTCGACTGCGGCAGCGTTGCATCGCCCAACCGCGAGACGGAAGGTATGAAGGACGGCAGCGACGCCATCGCCGACTGGCCGATTCTCAACGCCCTGGCGAATACGGCATGCGGGGCATCGTGGGTGAGCGTCCACCACGGTGGCGGCGTGGGCATCGGCTACTCGATCCACGCCGGCATGGTCTGCGTCGCTGTCGGCACCGAGCTGGCCGACCAGCGGCTGCAACGCGTCCTGACATGCGACCCGGCGATGGGCGTCTTCCGCCACGTCGACGCGGGGTACGAAGATGCGGCTGTCATTGCCCAGCAGCGAGGCGTCGCGATTCCCAAATGAATGTCACAGATTGATCTGGAACGGCTGGACCGCGGTGGTTGCCTCACAGCGAGGAATGGATTGTTTCTGCCGTTCAATGGCCCGGCGGCTGGATCAACGCCCGGAGCGATCTGACCTCGACCCTCAGCTCTGCAAGTTCCGCACGCAACGCAGCAACCTCCACATGAAGTGATTCGTCGCTTTTCTCGATCGGCGCTGGCATGGTAGCCGGTGCATCTGTTGAGCTTATCGACTGTGCCGACGTGTCCGGGGCTGCAGCGTCGATTGGGCCGCATAGAAGATGTGCCCACCGCGTGGCACTCCTTCCCGGCTGACGCGGCAGCTCGATGACCATTGACTGCTCACCCTTCTGCAATTCACTCATCAACTCCGTCATGTAAGGCAGATCGCCCAGTGGCGTCATCCGTGCGGCACGGCCTCGCAATTCTCCGAGCGTCTGAGGCCCGCGAAGGAGTAATTCAGCCATGAGCGCCCGCTTTGCGGCATTCCAGCCGAATCGCTTTTCCACGTCATGCCGGAAGCGATTGGCCCGAGCGCCGCGCTGTGTATCGGCATGCGAAACAAGCCGCCATTTCTGAAGTTCATGCAGGGCTCCGGCGACCTGACCCTCCGAGAGATTCGTCACCGGCTCACGATTGGTTTTCTGGTTGCATCCGAGCACGACCGCGTTGAGTGTGAGGGGGGTAGGTGTCGAGCTGGGTCATTGACTTTTCGATGAGCACGCCGAGTACGCGCGCCTCAATCTCGCTCAATCGGATGGCCATGCTCGTCTCCAGAGTGTTCGTTCCAATTAGCCAAATCCGACTTGCCGGAGCACCCTTCCGCAGACATCCAGCTCCGCCCGGCAATAATTAACTTAAATTGCACGCGGGTCGGATGAATTTACACTTCGCATGTGTTAAGATAGGCGACCGACGGGTGATCGTAAATCGCGGTCCGGCAGGCCGACCCACATTCTCGCCGGGCTAACGAAGCACATAGCACGCGAGCCGTTCGGAGGGTATATACATGACCGCGCGATTGCTGCCGATTCTTATCGGTTGCGGCCTGGTTGTCTGCTGCACCTCAGTCCCGGTCTTTGCGAATCGCGGCGGCGCGCCGCCTTTTCGAAACGGCAGCACGGCCAGCAGCGGCACCAACTGTTCCGCCTGTCATGCAAGCAGTCTTGGCCACACGACCGGCAGCGTACAGATTCTCAATGCACCGCTTGAGTACAACCTCAACCGACTGTACGACATCACGGTGCGCGTGGCCGACAGCGTGCAGGCCGGCGCGGGATTCGAATTCAGCGCTGAGAGCGCCACAGGCGCCTTTCGCGGTACGCTGATTATTACCGATGCGACGAACACGCGTCATCCGACGGGAAGCGGCGGCACGAACTTCATCACGCACACGTCGACCGGCGTGAGCAACGCCGTGGCCAACTGGGCAGGGATGGGCAATGCCGCGCAGTACAACTTTCGTTGGCGCGCGCCGGCGACGAATCAGGGACAGGTTAACTTCTGGGCCGCCGGAAATGCGATCAACAACAATCTGGCCAACTCCGGGGACCGCGTCTATCTGACAAATCGCAGCGTGCTGCCTGCCATCTGCGACAAGGCCGATGTCAACGAAGATCTGCTCAAGGACAGCTTGGATATCAACGCGTTCATTGACGTCGTTCTGAGTCCGAATTCCGCCACACCGCGCCGATACTGCGCGTCGGACATCAACGACGACGGCGTGATCGATCTGATGGATGCAGCTCAACTCGTGGACGTATTGCTCGATCAGTAGCCGCACCCAGGACGAGTTGTGCCTCTGTCGCCTGCCACAAGGCCTCCTTGCAGCCGCCGACCTAAGCCCATTTTGAATAAGACGTTGAAGCCCCCTTGATTAGTTCACACGACGGCAAACGAACCAATTCACTTTTTATTGCAATCCAATCACCGGGGTGGCGTTTTGCAGGCAGGGGGGTTGGACGCCGGCCGGGTGGTCGGCCCTGCTGTCGCGGTTCGCCCCCCTTCTGTTTCCTGGCCGATCTATAGGCCGGTGCCGGTGGGGCATCCGTGTTAGAATCCTGAGACAGCCGGATGTGATGTCGGGAACGCTGTCCACGACTTTCTGCAAGGTGGTTTGATCCATGAACACGACCCTCGCAACCCTTCTGACGATTCTCCTCATGACCACAGCCGGGCAGTCACCGGATGAGGGGGCACCTTCCACGGCGGATCATCTCGAGGCCACTCGTCAATCGGAGCAGCAGCCGGATCGCGAATCCCGTCGTCGTGAGTGGCGGGAGCGCCGCGAGCAAATGCGTAATGCAACCCCCGAAGAACGTGTCCAGATGCGCCTGGATCGCATGGTCAACATGACCGCTCGGCTTTACGAACTCGACGATAGCCAGACTGAGCAGGTTCGGGCGGAGATCGTTCGCATGCAGGCCGAGCGTGAGGCGGCTATGGGCCCGGATGCCGCGGAATACAACCGACTTCGGTCTGAAATGGCAGAATACTGGGCGCGTCAGGACCGCACACCAGCGGGGGCGATCGACGAATCCGGTGAATCACGTCGCGAACGATGGCGCAACCTCCGCGACGATCCGGAGTTTCGCAGGATTCGCGACGGCCTTCGAGCCATTGAGGAAAAGTACCCGTTCGATTTTGACACCGCCGCCCGCCGCGTCGAAGCGCTCCTTCCGGTCGAGCAGGCCGAGAAAGGAAGGGAGCGTCGTGAACAGCAGCGCAACGGCTGGCGGGTCCGTCGCGATGATGAAGCGGGCCGCGATGGCCAGCGTCGGCGACGCTTCGAGGAGCGACAGCAACGCCGGGAGACACGGTCTCAGCAGACGATCGATCCCCGACTGCGATCCGATGTACCGGCCGCCGCAGTCGAACAGCCGGCCCTCGAGCAGGCAGCTGCGGCGCCGCAGGCCGTACAGCCCGCTCCGGCCCCGCGCGCCCTGCATCCGTGGGAGGAGTACGTACGCCGATTCATCTCGCAGCATGAACTGACTGCGGCACAGACCACTTCGGCGATGGCCATTTTCCGCGATGTGCGAACGCGTGCCGCGCAGATCGAGGCCGCGCAGGCCGATCATCGCACGCAGGCCGCGCAGATTCCGGATGTGACGGCCCGCCAGAATCGACTCAAGGAACTCAACGCGCCGATCGAACAGCTCTTCACCGAACTCAAGCAGCGCCTCGACGGGCTGCTGACGGCTGCCCAGCGACAAAAGGCGGGTATCTAGGACTTGCTCGACGACGCGGATGAGTTCCGCTGTGCGCATTGGACGCACGTGTCGGCCCACGGGTAGATTTCCAGTCGAATCAGCGGGATTTCCTTGCCACAGGATACACAGGTGCCATAGTCGCCGCTCGCGATCCGCTCGAGCGCGGTGCGAATCTGCTCCAGTTCAGCCGCAATTTGCCGATTGGCGCCCTGCGAAATTGCTTGCGACTGCAGGGCATCCATGCGGGACAGTCGTCCGACGCGAGTTTGATCGAGTTCCATCCCCTTGGCGGACTCTTTCGAAGCGGCGAGCGTCTTCGAGAGCGAGGCCCGTTCCGCTTCGAGTTGTATCCTGAACTGGTCGAGCTGTTCGTTCGTCATCCTTCGAGCTCCTGCGGAATGGTTCGGCAGCACCGGCTGTTTGTTCGTTCGAGCGTGCTGCCACGGACCATCGTAACGCAAGGATCGGCGAAATCAGGCGATAATCATTGTTTTTGAGATGTCGCTTGCGGGTTCAAAGTTGGCCGAAGCGATGCGGCTGCGTGCCTCGACAGGACTGCCGGGATGCCTCATAATACAGGTTTTCTCCCCAAGGTTGAACGGACGCAAAACCGCATGGCATACGAAGACCTCGAAGCACTCGCAAAATCGAATCGCTGGGCTGATCTTGAGCAGAAATGGCTTGCCAAGCTCGAACTGCTGGACGTGGACGAAGACTCGCTCCTCGCCGTGATCGATCTGGTCGTCAAGGCCGGTCAGAGCAAGCTCGCCGATACCCTGGGCTGGGCCTGGCTCTCCGTGCTCAAGGAGAAGCGTTCCCCCGAGGAAGTGCTGGAGATCGGCCGGCATCTGCTGGTCCACCTCTCCGACGGCAACGAGCTGCGCGAAGAAATCCTTACGCTCTATCGGCAGACGCATGCCGATCGATCTGACCTTGAAAAATGGCTGGACCGCTCGGGTCTCAAGTCGGGCAAATCGGTTCGCCGTGCACTTCGATTTCTCGATGTCGGACTGGCACTGGCGGAAGGCCGCTTTCTGATTCATCGCACCGAAGAGCATGCAGCTCAGATCGTCTCGATGGATCTGGAAGCCGGCGAATTGCAGATCAAGTCGGGCCGCCGCACGCAGACGCTTGATCTGGCGAGTGTCATCGAAGACTACGACCTTGCTGACGAGAACGACTTCCGCGTGCTCGTTCAACTTGCCCCGGAGCGCATCAGTGAACTGGTCGAGCGCGATCCTGCCGCTCTGGTGATCGGCGTTCTCCGTGGCCACGGCCGAAAGATGAACCGCGACGCGCTGAAGCTGGTCCTCTCGCCGAGGTTCGTGCCAGCTGAAAACTGGTCGGACTGGTGGACGAAGTTCCGCAATGCCGTCAAGAAATCACCGAATCTCCGCATCGAAGGACGCTCACCGATGTTCGTCATCTTCGACGAAGTGGGCCAGAGCCCGGAAGAGGAGTTCTGGAGCAGCTTCGAAAAGGCGCAGACACCGCGCGAATGGCTGGAGCTTCTCGAGTCCTACCTGCGAAACTGCAAAGACCACAAGAAGTCCGCAGATGCGCCGCTCATGCAGCGTGTTCAGAAGGCCCTCGTTGACCGCATTGACCGTTTCCGAAAGCACAAAGAACCCGCCCAGGCCTTCGCCACGGCTCTTGTCATTGAGCGTCTGCTCGCTGAAGGTCTCGAGGTCTCCGCCGATGCCCAGCGCGTCGCCCTGCAGACCCTGCGGGATGCTGCCTCGCCGGCGGCGCTCGTGGCCTCGATCACCGATGCCCGACTCTGGCCGTTGGCCGTCGCTGCCGTTGAGCAGGCCCTGCCGGATCGCTGGCCCGCAGTTTTCGCCGAGCTGATTCTCTTCGCACCTGCCGGTCAGTGTGATGCACTGGCCCGTCGGGTGGAGCAGGCCGGTCAAGGTTCGCTGCTGCAAAGCATCGCAGATCGCGCCTTGGCAGAACCCGGCCGATACACCGATGCACTGATGTGGCTCTGGAAGGGTCCGTCCGTGCAGACGCCGCTGAAGATCCCACCGCTGTCAGAGTTTCTTGCCCTGGTGCTTGGCCTTGTCGGCCCGGCGCGAATGTCCGAGGGCAAGGCGGCCGGGCAGACCGTCAACGAACTCCGGGCGAAAGTCCGCTCGGGGCTATCGGCGAAGGATTACGAACAGTTCCGCAAGTGCATCCAGTCGCTTGATGATGCGATGGGCATGACCGTTCGCCGGCTGGTCGAGCGCGCCGAAGGGTTGGGACCGACGGTGCAGGACGACCTCTCAAACATCGTTCGGGCGCGTTTTGCCCACCTCTATGTGAAGCCGAAGGTAGCGATGTGGGAGGACGAAAGCGTACTTTACTTCACGCCGGCAGGCCTTCGCGCCAAGGAGGAAGAACTCGCCGAGCTGGTCAATGTGAAGATGCGTGAGAACGCCAAGGCCATCGGCGAAGCTGCTGCCCACGGCGACCTGTCCGAAAACTCCGAGTACAAGTTTGCACTGGAAGAGCGGGACCTGCTCCGGGCCCGGGTGGCCAAGCTTAACCGCGAGATATCCATGGCCAAAGTACTCGAACCACAGGAAATCCCTACGGATCACGTCAGCATCGGCCAGCGTGTCACGCTCGCGCCGCCCAACGGCGGACAGTCGCTGGTCATTACCGTCCTCGGCTTCGACGAATCCGACCTTGGTCGGCACGTCTTTTCCTATCAGAGCCCGCTGGCCCGGGAACTGCTCGGCAAAAAACCCGGCGACCCCGTCACCCTGACGCTGGACGCCATCGCCGGCACCTACCAGGTTCGTCAGATTGAGCCCGCGCTGTAGCAAGACTTACACAACGGGCGCGCGGACCTCGGCGGCCTGATCCACGTGAATCGGTGCGGAGCGCGCGACTGTACCACTCATCCACGCCCGGATTTTTTCATGAAGCAGCGGCCACTCGGCGTCCGTGCGCTTCTCCAGAAAAGCGCCATAAAGAAGGTCAATCGTGTGCGAAAGATGGCGGATCTGCTCGAGCCGCTCTTCGTAGTAGGCGCGGGGGTTGCCGTTGGTCTCCAGCTTCGGAAGCACGCCGGAAGTGACGTTCAACGTCTCGGCCTGAAGCACGAATTCATACTGCTCACCCTGGCGAGAGACTATCAGCCCGGCCTTGCGAGGGAGCTTGCCGGTCGACAGGGCGCTCCGGCTCTCCGGGAGCGATGCCGGACCATCGGCACTGAAAACCGCCTTGCCACTCTCGGCCCAGGGACACTCAAGGGCCAGTTGCTTGACGATCACCAGCGAGGCCTCGGTCTCGTCCGCAAGTCCGATGGTGTCCGTCTCTTCGGCCAGCGTGTACCACAGCCAGACGAGAAACTCGTTCCCCAGAAAGTCCCGCGAGTTCGGATCACCGGCCGTCCAGTAAACGTCGATCTGGCCATTGCCTCCGGGATGTTCCACAAAGCGCGCCGGCTGGATTGACTCGATCCGGCGAGACAGGCCGCGGGCTTCGGCCCATTGATAGGCCAGCGAGCCGGCCGTGAGCGGCTCCAGCCGCTTGTCGAATGTCTCCTTGAACAGCGGCAACAATCGCTCAACCAGCGCCGGGGTCGTTGCTCCGAGATAGAGCAGATCATCCCGCGAGTCGAGGAGAATCGGCACCTGTTGCATCCGGCGATAGCGCCCCTGTTTTATTTCCTGCGCCGCACGTTGCCGGGCGGTATCCACCGCCTGCTTCCTGAGCTTGGCGAATGCACGGCCGCGACCGTTCGATCGACCATTTGCTGTGTGATGGCTCTCGTCATCTTCCTCAGCCGATGTTGCCACTGTCGATCGTCCTCTGACGGGTTGTGTCGGCGGGCGATCTCGCAGAAGGGCGTCGAGTTCCTGCTGTGCGTAGGCGTGCAAAAGGTCCGGCGGGATTCGACTCGTATCGACCCGCATCCCGAAATGAAGACAGTCCAGAAGGATATTCTTCTCGAGGTCGAACTCACGATCGAGCAGATGGCGTCCACCGATCCAGCCGATTTCCTCCTCGCCCGCTGCTACACCGGTCCGCTCGCCGATGACCTGTGCACGGAGCTTGTCGAGCAGACGATCATCCAGCCGCTTGGGTGACCCGCCATGAATCCTGAATCGGGAAAATGCAACGGTACCAGCCAACAGGGGCATGAAAAAACCTCGCGCGGCGTCAGAAAATGACGGCAGGATGTCTTCGAGATTGAAAAACAAACCGGCCGACACAGATGCCGACCGGTGAGTTGCATATTAAAATTCTCCATTCGGCGGGTCAACGCGCCTGGCGCGTTATTTCGCCATTCGTGCTAAGCTTCTGTCATCGCGCGCTTAAGCATGGCCGTGCGAAACGATTCACAAGCGGAGGCCGAACAAATGACAGCGATCTCCCGTAGCGTTATCACGTTCGTAGCGATCGGGTGCCTGTGCTGCGGCACCATTGCAAAGGCCCAGGACAAGAAGGCCGCAGATGAAAAGCTGCCGAGCGAGCTGCGCGACCAGGTCCAGAAGTCAATCGATCGCGGCTTGTCTTACCTGCGAAGTACGCAAGAAGAAGACGGCGGCTGGACCCGGCAGTTCGGCCCCGCCGTTACGGCCATCGTCGCACAGGCCTTCGCCGAAGATCGCAGTCACGGGCCGGACCACGCCGTCGTGAAGCGGGCCATCGCACACATCATTCGCTACGAGCAGACCGACGGCGGCATCTACGAACGCCAGCAGAATCTTGCGAACTATCAGACCTCCGTTGCACTGAGCTTTCTCGCTGCATTGCCCGACGATCTGCACAAAGCACGGATCGCCAAGGCGCAGGCCTTCCTGACACGCCTGCAATACGATGAGAACGAATCCATTGACCGGGCCAACGCGTGGTACGGCGGCGCCGGCTACAACACCACCAAGCGCCCGGACCTCTCCAACACGCAGATGATGCTCCAGGCCCTCCACGACAGCGGCCTGTCGAAAGACGATCCGGTCTATCAGCGGGCCCTTGTCTTCATCTCCCGATGCCAGTTGAACTCGGCGACGAACGACCAGCCCTTCGCCAGGGAATACAACGACGGCGGCTTCATCTACACGGCGGCCGATGGCGGGCAGTCCATGGCCAGCGATCAGGTGACGGAAGGGCAGGCCGTGCTCCGTGCTTACGGCGGCATGACCTACGCCGGCTTCAAGAGCATGATCTACTGTGGCGTCGGCCGTGACGATCCCCGCATCAGGTCCGCCTATGACTGGATTCGCCGGCATTACACCCTCGACAAAAACCCCGGCATGCCTGGCGCTCGGGCTCAGCAGGGGCTTTATTACTATTATCACGTCTTCGCCAAGGCATTGGATGCATGGGGTGATCCTGTCGTGGTGGATTCACGCGGCAAGCCGCACCACTGGCGTGTGGACCTCTGTCGCAAGCTCATATTGCTCCAGCGGCCCGACGGGAGTTGGATCAACGAGGCGGATCGCTGGCTCGAAGGCGATGCGAATTACGTCACCGGCCTGACGATCCAGACGCTCCAGACGGCTGTTCGACAGTGAATCACGCAGCAGGGGGCTCCGGAAGCAGGATCATGGGTCATGCTCGGCTGGTTACGTCGCATTTTCGCCTTTGATCATCGCCGTGCAGGAGATGCTGCACAGGCGACCGGTCTGATTCAACAGTGCATCGAAACTCTTTCACGGAAACTCCCGATCTACCGTCGGCTGCCGTCGGCCGACCTTCCTCGATTGCATGAGCTGATCGTGCAGTTCATGGCAGAGAAGCAGTTCTGGGGATCGGGAGGGCTGGTGGTTACCGACGAAATGCGGCTGCTGGTCGCGGCGCAGGCATGTATCCTCGTGCTCCACACGCCGCATCTCGGGCTGTACCCGCGGACGAAGGAGGTCATTCTCTATCCCGGCGAGTTCGGTGAATGTGTTGAGGCCGTCGGCCCGGACGGCCGCCGGTACGAAATCTGCGACGACAAGATCGGCGAGACGTGGAACCGTGGCCCGGTGCTGCTGGCGTGGGACAGCGTTCGCCGCGCCGGCTGGATCGACGAAGACGGCCACAACGTCGTGTTCCACGAATTCGCCCATGCGCTGGACCTGCTCGACGGTTATGCGGACGGTGTGCCTCCGCTGGAGAATGCTGCCCAGCTCGCAGCGTGGAAGCATGTCTTCACGGAGGAGTACAAGGCCCTCGTCTTCGCGGATCGAAATGGGCGCCGTTCCTTTTTCGATACGTACGGCGCGACCGATCCCGGCGAGTTCTTCGCGGTGGTCACGGAGCAGTTCTTCGAAGAAGGCCGCCGATTCGCCCGGTTGCATCCGGCACTCTATTCGCAAATGAAGGGTTTTTATCGGCAGGACCCGGCATCCTGGAGTCGCAGGTGACAGTGTCGTGGCACGGATTGCTTTGCGAGCGCAAAAAAATAGGACTGGTAGGTGATACCAGTCCTAGGTCCCTACCTCTCGGGCCGGAGAGTAGAGAAAGGAGGCTCTCTAGTGGGACCGAACAAAGCATAGTTACTTTTTTAGGCGATTTCAAGCGTTTTTTTCAAAACTCTACGGGTAAACCATGATCGATTTTTGATTGTTTTATTCATTAGAGACTATCCAATTCAATCAGATTTACGATATTCACACGCGGCCTGTGCTTTTTTCTGCAACGCCCATTGCCGCTTCGTAAGTTAATGATATACATAGTCTTAAATGAGTTGAGTTCCCGGTCGGTTCGTGCCGGTGAAATCCGCTGCAGCATGTGGGAAGAAAACGCGCGGTGTGCAAGCAAGATGGCACGTGACAAACTGATTAGTTTGTCTCGATTATGAGTCGTTGCGACAGGCGGGCTGGTCTGCGTGGTTCAGCGAATTATGAACTCCGAGATCGACGATATTTTCCCAGGCCGTACCGCTCCATTCGATACTTGAGCTGATCTCGGGACATGTGCAGCAGCTTGGCCGCCTGCGTCTGATTGTCGCCCGCCATGGCCAGCGCCTGACGCACGAGCTGTTCCTCGATGTCCGACAAGCTGATTCCGCCGGGCGGCAGGCGAATCAGTTGCGACGCATCCGTGATCTCGCCACGCCCCAGTACGAGATCATCCGGCTCGAGATGTGCGTGCTTACTGAGCAGCACGGCCCGTTCGATGATGTTCTTCAGTTCACGAACATTGCCGGGCCAAGAGTAGCCGGTCAATTTCTCGACGGCCGCCGGGCTGAGCGTCTTCACATCACGCCGAAACTCTCGGGCGAAGACCTGCACGTAATGCTCCGCAATGAGCTTGATGTCGTCACCGCGATCGCGCAGGGGAGGCAGATCGACCGGGATGATGTTGAGACGGTAATAGAGGTCCTCGCGGAACTTGCCCTCGCTGATGAGTTTGTTGACGTCCCGATTGGTGGCCGCGATCACGCGCACATCCACCTCGATGTCACGTACCCCGCCGACGCGCCGGAAGGTCTTTTCCTCGAGAAACCGCAGCAGTTTCGCCTGAAGCTGCGGCGGCATATCACCGACCTCGTCCAGAAAGACCGTGCCCCCGTCGGCCAGCTCCAGCAGGCCCTTCTTCATCTGCCGGGCATCGGTAAAGGCCCCACGTTCGTGACCGAACAACTCACTTTCCAGCAGCGTTTCAGTGATCGCCGTGCAGGTGATATTCATGAACGGGCGATGCGCCCGGTCCGAATTGTAATGAATGGTCTTGGCGACGAGGTCCTTGCCGGTGCCGCTCTCACCGCGCAGGAATACGGTCGAAGCACCGCTGGCAGCCACGTCCTTGATCATCTGAAATAGCTGCTGCATCGCCGGGCACTGTCCGAGGATGCGGTCGAAGCCGAAATCCTGCCGAAGCTGGCTGCGCAGGTCACGCAGTTCACGGCGAAGCTGCGTCGTCTGCAGGGCCTTGGAGACCGTGAGCATCAGCGCATCCATCTGAAACGGCTTGCTGACGTAGTCGTAGGCCCCCAGCTTGATCGCCGCCACGGCGGTTTCCACCGTGCTGTAGGCGGTCATCATCAGTACGACGACTTCCTGATCCTGCTCACGGATGGTCTTGAGGACGTCCAGCCCGGTCGAATCGGGCAGCTTGTAGTCCAGCATGACCAGGTCAAATGTGGAGGACGACCACTTCTCCAGCCCTTCGGCCGCGGTCTCGGCATCCTCGACCACATAGCCCTCTTCGCCGAAGCGCTGCCGGAGTGACCAGCGGATGAGTTTCTCATCTTCGATGATCAGAATGCGTGGCTTGCTCATGCGGCTCCCGGCAGCTCAATGGTGACGCGCGTGCCCATACCGGGCTCGCTCTCGACCTCGATTGTACCCTGATGCGTCTCCACGATCCTCCGGCAGATGGCAAGCCCCAGCCCTGTGCCGCGGGCCTTCGTCGTGTAGAAGGGCTCGAACGCCCGGGCCAGGACATGCGGCTGCATGCCGACGCCGTCGTCCTCGATGACCAGGCGGACCTTGTCACCGTGCTTTGAGATGCGGCATTCCACCGAGCCACCGTCTTCGCAGGCGTGTGCCGCGTTGATCATCAAATTGGTGATGACCTGCTTGATCTGGGTCTCATCCACCAGAGCCCAGTGCTGCTCGGTCAGCCCCTCACAACGCACGCGAACCGGCAGGAATGCCGGCTCCTGTCGCAGCAGGATGAGGGCATGCGCAACGATCTGGCTGACATCCTCGCGGCGCAGACTCGGCTGCTTCGGCCGGGCATAGAGTAAAAGATCGCGCACCGCGGCGTCGAGCCGGTCGATCTGGCGCAGTGCCTCGGCAATGATCTCCTTGTGCGGGTGTCCGTCGTTCAGCTCGGCCCCCAGCACCTGGATCGCTCCGCTGATGCCCGCCAGCGGGTTCTTGATCTCGTGGGCCAGTGAGGCAGCCAGTTGGCCGATGGTGGCCAGGTGTTCGGACTCGCTGATACGCTGCTCGAACTCAAGCCGCTCGATGGACTGAATGCGATCAACGTAGTCCTCCCGGTAGGTCTCATTCATGATCGCCAGTTCGAGGTCCAGCAGCTTGTGCAGGGCATTTAACGCTTCGCAGGCATTGGGCAATTGAAAGGCACGCAGGCGCTCGCTCAGCTTGATACGGATGATGTTCATCGCGGTGAACATGTAGTGCTGCGGGAGGTCGACGCGAACATGCGTGCGGCCGATGCGGCAGCGCTGTTCGTAATAAGCGGTGTCGTACACACCGCAGAAGAGCATCTCCAGCCACTCCCGCAGATAGACACGCAGGCGGGGCAGGCGATTGGGGTCCGCCTCCAGCACGGCGCGGGCCGTTGGGTCCGCCAGCAGGGCGGTATAAAAGCGGTCAACCACCTCTGGAAGATAAGGGGATATTCGACTTCGAAGGTCTGCCAAAGTCCGGGCATCGGCCTCGGTGAATCCGACATAGCGCTTCATTTCCGCGAACAGATCACCGGCCATACCGCGATTATATCTTGCGTAACGGCTGGAGAGATACCCCACGATCGAACCTGCCGCCGAATCTGAAATCGAGGGGCTCCGGCCTCGCGCCGATTGATGGTCAGGACACTCGTGCGAATTGTGATCGCCTGGTTGGTCGTAGTCAGAGGCAGATTGCTTCATTGCCCGGCCATTGAGAAACGAGTCCTGCCGCCGGCTGCCGCCGTGCGACTTGTGAGGCCCGATGAAGCAATTGATATGCCACTTCGCGGACTTGCCCATACCGAGAGCAATGCTGTCGATCGCCGCGAAGTTCGAGCGGATGCTCCCCTCGACGCCGCTCGTCAGGCGGATTTCTTCCGTCTTCCTGCGGAGATTTCCGCAGATTCAGTTCCGGAAAGAAGTTACGTCGTTCGCCATCCTCGAGGAGTTAGCTCCCGTAATCCTGCCGACCGGGTCGTCCATCGCCCTCGGGGGTGGATCGAGATCGCGAGCATCACTGCCTCTGAGGTTTTCGTGAACCCTGTGGCACGAGCATTGCCCCCTTCGTCGTGCGCCGCCGTCCATGATGAGGGTCTTCGTCGGACGGTGCTGCGCGAATCTTCTGTGGTGGCGCTGGTCGTCACCGGGCGAATCAGGAGAAAATGATGCTCGTCGAAGATTGCATGATTCCGTGTCCGATGACGGTTTCTGCCGGCGAGCCGCTCGTTCGCGTGGCCTCGATGATCTTCCACCATCGGATTGCCCAGCTTCCGGTCGTGGACGAACGAAATCGCCTCATCGGCATCATCACCGAGCGCGATGTCCTGGGCGGCCTGCAGACCCGACGCATCGATGTCCTGACTGCCGCGGACGTCATGACCCCGAACCCGGAGACCGTGACCCCAGGCACCCGGATCTGCGAGGCCGTCGATATTCTCACGCGGAAGCGGTATGGCGCACTGCCGGTCGTCGTGGGTGATCACGTCGTCGGCATGCTTGGTGCGCACGATCTCCTGCGGATGCTGGCGCTCTCCCAGGCCGCAGAGACGAATCCGGGCTGGTCCGGTGTTGATCGTGCCTGCACGGAGAGGAGGACAGAACAATGGAACCGCTGCTAAGCCGAGTCGAAGCGCGCCTGCGGAATCTGATCTGCCCGCGTTGCGCCCGCTTCACCAGTGCGCGGACGTGCAGTCTGCCGCCGTCGCGCACCTGTGCCATTTTCCGTAGTCTGCCCGAAATCGTGGAGATCGTACAGAAGACGCACAGCTGGCGGATTGATCCCTACGCAGACACGCTGCGATTACGCGTCTGCCAGGTCTGCCCGCATGAGGATGACCACGGCACCTGTCCGCTGCGGGAAGATCTGGATTGCGCGCTGGACGCCTATTTTCCGCTGATCGTTGATGAGATCGAGATGGAACTGTCGGGCAACAACTGTCCGGCTGCATCGCCTGCGCCCAGGCAGTGACGACGGGCACAGATTCGGCAAGGAGTCGCGATGAAAACCAAGGAACTGGCTCACTGGATGCGCCAGGAGCACGAAAAGGTCCACACGCTGTCCGAGAAGCTCCAGGAGAAGGCGGCCATCTGCCCGCGGACCAACCAGGGACGATGGATCCAGGATGTGCGACAGGCCTTCGACCATCTCCGTGCCCATCTGATCAAGCACATGGCCCTCGAGGAGCAGGATGGCTACATGCTTTGCGTCGTCGAGCAGCGGCCGGCGCTCTCACGCGAGGTCGAGCGGCTGGCGAGCGAGCATGCCGCCTTGGCGCATCTGATGGACGAGATACACCGCGAGTTGGGCGACCTGCGTCCCGAGGACCACCTGCTGATCCTCGACTGCTGCCGCCGCATCCAGAATCTGCTGCAGTACGTTGAACGCCACGAGCGCGATGAGAATTTGCTCGTCCTAACGGCCTTCACCAACGACATCGGCACCAAGGACTAGTCTCTTTGCCCTGTGTTGCAGCGTCCGGTATCGCTGTGATGCGCAATCTGGAAACGTACGCACGACTCGACAACACTCAATCCACACCGCCCGCAATGAAAACGGCCCCGCACGCCGGTAGCGTACGGGGCCGTTGAGTTGGCATCAGGTCACGTCTGCGGGGCCTCCCGGCCGCGCGCCGTGATTACTGCGTGACGAGCAGCCGGAACTTGCCGTTCGGCGGGTTGTTGCCCGGGCCGCCCTTGGTGGTACCGCTGACACGCACGACGACCGTCGAGCCGGCCGGGATGACCGCCTGACCCACGGAGACGCGGGACTGGCGACCCTGGAAGAACAGGAAGTTCGTTCCAAAACCGGCCGGGCAACCGTCGGCATTACAGCCGCTCAGCGGGTTGACCTGCGTGACCGTCGTCGGAGGACATCCGCCCGGCGGCACGTTAGTGCCCGTGGTCAGGTGGACCGAAAGAACAGAGTCAAACGTTGTGTCGAGGTAACACAAGCTGAAGACACGATTGCCCGTGCCCGATGCCGCCGTCCACTTGTAATACACGTCGGCGGCGGTGGCCGCGTTCGTGCATCCTGCGGAGGCGTTCGGCTCAAGCGTGGCCCCGATCGTCGTACCAACAACCGGCGACGACATCGAACCCGTGCCGAGGTTGATGGCATTGGCACAGGTGTTGTTCGGCGGCGCCACCGGGCTGAAGGCACAACTGGCCGAGCCGACGTTGACCGGTCCGACGCAGAAGGACAGATCGCGGTCCACGACCTGGTACGGGAAGGCATCGCCGGCCGCTCCGTACTTCCGGATGGCCGCCTTCTGGTTGCCGCCCTCGTTGGACGTCGCCCAGAGGAAGACGCAATCGGAATCGGAGACGGTCTGGACGATCTCGATCCAGTAGCACTGGTTGGCCGTGACCGGGACCGCCGCATGGAACGCCTCGTACTGGTACTGGGCACCGAAGCCCTGAACACCTTCTGTCGGTACCGGGACGCTCTTGAGCGGCGTCACGTTGAACGGCCCGCCGATGATGGTCGAAGTATCCGGCAGATCACCGGCACTTGCGTAGTAGGTGATCCGGAAGGTTTCAGACGTCTCAACGCCGCCGCCGCAGTCCGCCGCGACCGTCGTCCGGCGATGGAATCCACGGAAGCAGATCTGGTCGATGTAGTTCAGCCCGCTTGTGAAGGTCGGGCGGAAGTCATCAGCCGTTGAGACCTCGTTATCCGCATCGCTGACGTAGCCGCCCTGCTGCAAACCGCTGGACAGATGCGGCAACTGGCAGCGACCGACATTGTTGCAGATACCGGTCGGGCACGGTGAGGCGCAGGTCTCACCAAGGCCCCAGATACCGCCGGCCGAGATGCACTGGATTTCAGTGTAGCTGTCCTGACAGTTGCCAGGGCCCAGACAGCAGCGGCCGGTCGGGCATGGACAGGAAGCCGCCTCGACCCAGAGACCACCGACGGCATTGCAGGCCGACAGCAGGGTGCTGACGCACTGCGGCGTCAGTTCCTCGTCGAGGTAGCAGCAGCGCCCGACGACGCACGGAGGATCTGCTGGCAATCCCGGCGGATGAGGATCAGAACAATTGCCGTCCTCTATCCATTCACCGTTAAGTACCGCACGGCAGTAGTCTTCCGTCGTGCTATCACAGTTGAGTGTGCCGAGCGGCGGGGCGTCGTAGCAGCAGCGGCCGATCGGCCGGGCGCAGCCGCCCTTGTCGATCCGCAGGTTGATGCTGAACGCCAGGTCGCGCGCCGCAGCCGTGCAGTCGTCGTAGTTCGTCGGGAGATCACCCGTGGGTACGACGTACTGGATGGCGGCATGGCGGGTGTCGCCCTGCGGCGACTGTTCCCAATGCCACTGGCAGTTGCTGGCCGGGGTCTTGTTGACGATCTCCATCCACATGCACTGGCCGGCCGTCACCTGGATCGGCGTCGGCAGCGTGGCCGTGTAGAACCACTCGGTCACGAGGCCGTTCGGCGTGATGATCGCGCCGGTGGCCACGCGCGTGGCATCCGGAACGAAGATGGAGCCGGGCGGCTCGATCCGCAGGTCCGGACAGCGGTTCAACTGCGTTTTTTCGCAGCCGTCCCGCATGCTGTAAAAGGTGATCTGGAAGCAGTCGAACTCAGGGCCGCAATCGACGCCGGCGATGTCGGCGTAGGCGCCCCACCAGCAGACCGTGGAGATCATGCCGCTCTCAAGGGGCTTGAAGCAGTCTGCGGCGCGGCGTTCATCCGTCGCGTCGAGGTCGCTCTTGGTGATGCCCTGCGAGTCGAACGGCAGCTGGCTGGTCGCCGCGTCGGAACAAACCGGTCCGAGCGTGCAGACCGGCTTGTTCGCCGTGACCAGCAGATCCACGAAGTCGGGCAGGTCGGCCAGGTCGATCGCGCCGCTGCTGTTGATATCGGCACGACAGAAGTTGGCCGCGAAGCAGCCCAGGAAGTTGTCGAGCGCCGTCGGCGGCGTGAACAGGACGCTGATCCATTTCTGGATGTCAAGTCCGTTCACCTTGCCGTCGCCGTTCATGTCGCCCAGGCAGCAGGAAACCGGCTGGACAAATTCTTCGCAGGAGGCCTCGACGGTGTACTCGGCGTTGCAGGACGTATCGCCCAGGCCGCCGAAGACCGACGGCGTGACACGCAGATAGTACGTACCGGCGCAGACGCTGGCGGACACCTCAAGGTTGGAAGGTTCGCCGGTCGGTGGCGTGCACGCGAAATCCGTCGACCCGGCTGCAAGCACGAAAATGTTGTCGCAGTCGCCCTCGGGATCCGCGAAGATCTCCATCTGCAACGCGAATTCCGAACTCAGACTGCGCCAGCGGATGGTTCGAGGGCTGTCCACGACGATCCGGTACCAGTCCTCGTCACGAGCGACGAAGCGGGCCGGACCGATGCAGAAGCCGCCCTGACCCGAACACGGTTCGAGATTCGGGCAGTCGAATGTGTTGTCGCAGGGGAACGGATGGCGGTAGTTACCCGCGCGACCGCAGATGACCACCGGTCCGCCCGAACAATCGATCGTCGGTCCGTTGAAGGACGGCGGTGTGGCGCTGCATCCGCCGTTGTGCAGGTCCTGCGGCTGGGGATCAGCCGTGTCGACACAGATGAAGTCCGAACCTTCCTGCAGTGCGCCACCCGGACAGTCCGAAGGACACGAGAAGCACTGCGAAAGCGTGACCACCGACAGCGAAGCCAGAACCGGCGGGTCGAGCGGGTCCGTCACCGGGTTCACGATCAGTCGCGGTGAACCCTGGAAGACGAACTGCTTGCCGGGCTGGTTCGAAGAGCCGAAGGCAATGATGATTTCCTGGCCGGCCTGAACGTCCATGCCGGGGCCGACGCTCAGACACAGACAGGCGCTCGAGGTCGCGTTGATGCCGCCGTAACAGGGGGCGGACGTCAGCGCACCATCGGCCGCCGAGGTGGTGGACGTACAGTCATCGCCGAACTTGATCAGTGCGCTGAGATTGCAGTCGCCGTTGGCGTTTATCGAATTGGGATAGACACCGAGGATCGGGTCGTAGAAGCCCGCACTGCCGCAGGTGTGTAGCACGATGCCACCCACATCCGGGACCGTGTACCTGAAGTATGTCACGTTCCGGATGCCACGCGTGATCGTGCCCGCATCACCTCCGAGCATGTCATTCAGGTCCAAAGCGGTGTAGCAGGCATCGCCCGCTCGCGGACAGGGATCGGCATCGCAACCGGCCACCTGCTCGACCACGCTGGGGTCGCCCTGGTTGTAGTCAAGTCGGCTTCGCGGGAAGCCGCCTGCACCGATGCATGCCGCCTCGGTTAACTCGATGGTGCACTTGAAAGCATCATCCGCATCGAAGCAGCATCTTCCCGTGTCGAGCGAGAAGGGAGCGCTGCGCGGGATGAAGTCGATGTTCAACCAGCCCGGACCGCCCGGCGGGTTGGCCGGGGTGATCCCGCTGACGCCTCGACCAACGCGGATCAGGATGCAATCGCCCGGATCAAAGAGCGAACCGCTTCCCGATTGCACGGGAATGACGAGGTGCGAAAGCGAGTTGAACTTGAAGTTCGTACCGTTGTTGAGGATGTTGTCGTTGCACTCGTACTGCGGGCGGCCGCACAACGTCGCCGCGTCGCAGGGATTGGCCATCGACGGATTGCCGTAGACCACCACCCAGGTGTCAAACAGCGACTCGTGCGGATGATCCGGCTGGTCGTTGGTGCTGATGACCACGTCACCGATCGTGATCGCCGTTCCCAGGTAGTTCGTGGGAATGCGATAGCGGAAGAAGACGTCCTTGCGGATCGGCGTGGTGCCGTTGTCCAGCTCGTTCGTGCAGTTACCGGGATCGGCCGGCGGCGTCGTGGTGTCCGACGCGAAGGTCGTATCCAGCCGGAAGCTGATACGCACGGCCGACGTCGGCAGCAGCGTCGCCGCCGAGCAGAGGTTGTTGGCCGGAACGCCGGGGCAGTCCGCCGTTTCGCATGTGGTATCGTTGCCGCGATAGACACCGTCGCGACCCACGCAGGCCACTTCGGCCAGAATCGAACAACCGGCCATGCTGGCATCGCAGCAGGCGCCGGTCGGCAGTGTGCACGAGCCACAGTCGACCTCAAGCCGATACCGCGTATCGCACGGGATGGCCGAGAACGTGTCCGGTCGGACGCGCACATGCCAGGTGCCGGCGGGCAGGCAGCGGTTGATCACCAGCTCTTCACAGGCGCGGCCGGCTTCGAAATCGAGGGCCTCGTCGGAGCAGGTCAGTGGATCGCCGCCGTTGTTCATCAGCGAAAGCTGAACTGCGAATCGCGCCCGCACCTTGATCGAGACCTGGCGGGTCTCGGTCAGCACCAGGCGATACCAGTCGTTGTCGCGCGTGTCCGGCGGGCCGTCGCAGACGCCGCCCACGCAGCTGATGCCACCGGCGCACTGTGTATCCGTCGTACAAGCAGAAGCGTACGTTCCGGAAGTGCCGCAGATGCGATCGCCGCAGCCGATGATCGGAAGACTCGGGACCGTGCAGTCAGGATTGTGCGTGTCGATGTAACCGTTGGAGCAGTTGGCCTCCGAAGCTACCGTCGCGCCGTCGCAGGCGCCGGCCTGTGAGATACACGGTGCACAGGGCGGGTCTTCGCCGAATTCGGCGCACTCGCCCGGTCGCCAGAGGTTCGTCGTGCTCGCCGAGAGACACTGCGAGCGGAACACTTCGTCATCGCACTGGGCCAGGCCGCCACCGAGGTCGATGTCGCGGACGCAGCAGGCGCCCGGAGGGCCGGGGTTGGCCAGAATCTGAACACCCATGCCGGCCCACGGATCACCGCCGTACCAGAAATAGTCGTCCATCTGGCCGGGGCCGAGGTCTTCGCAGGTCCCGTTCATGTTGGGGATGACGATGTTGTTCTCGGTGTAGCCGACTTCGGCTTGGCCGCCGATGGTCCAGCCGGCGTCGTTATCCGGCGGAGGCGTGCTGACACCGACCCAGAAGAAGTCGTAGTCGAGGAAGACCGGCGGATCGACGTTGTAGCTGACAAGGTTAAAGGGGTTGGTCAGGGCGATGTTCTGGGTGGCCGTGTAGAGAACTTCCGAGCGGGGGTCTTCCGGGCAGATCGGGAAGTAGTTTCCGCTGCGGATCTCAAGCGTGACCGGGGCGATGCCGCCGGTGTTGTTCAGTCCGCCAAGGCCGAGCGTGAATCGGCAGATGAAGCGATCCAGGCCGACCAGCGCGCAGTCGTCATAGAGCGGCACACCGTCGTTATCACCGAAGGCGCCGGCCGACGCCGGGCCAGCAAGATTGTCATAGATGATGATGTCGCATGGAGGCAGCGTGCAGTCCGGGGCAACGCCACGCGGCTGTGCGGCGTTTTCATCCATCTGCGGGAGCAGAACCGGATAGACCGGGCGCACGTTGTACGATGCGTTCGGACGGGCCTGACTGGTGTAACTGCGATCCTTGCGGAGTTCGCCGTTCTTGAGCCGGATCTGATTGTCCGACACGTCAGACGGAGCGGCCGTAAGGTCGTTCGCCCAACTCTGACCAATGGCAAGACAGATACACAGCGTCAGCGCTGCGCACAACGATGGGACTCTGCGATTAAACATTTACCCTACTCCTTAACCCTTTTGTGTCGAACGGTTCGCGGAAAAAACTCCCGACGACGGACACGTTTAGAAACGATTCGAGAATTGATTCGGATTGCAGAAAGGTCGCGCCGACGCTTTAACAGAATAGACGTCTGTTATTGCTGCGACGCTGCCACTCCACCTCACTCCCGATGCGGAAGGACTCCGCATCAGGATCCCAAACCACTCTCCCACAAACACAAATCGTATCCGAAACCTGCGGCCCGCGTCAACCCCCCGGGTCCGAGAACCTTTGCAGCGCAACGAATTGGGACGCTCGTTGGCGTGCCGTGTCAGACCGTGAATGAGATGGCCTGTCTCCACATTTGAGCATGCTGAATCGGCGACGGTTATCGATCACAATCGCATGTCCTGGCTTTAAGTGTCTGAAGTCGAGATACCGCTGTGAAGGAGACAGGAAACGCTACCATCGTGCTGTGAGATGGCGAACAGGAGAGTACGATCGTCCGGATATGAAAAAGGCCGGCGGGCTCGATGCCCACCGGCCTTTGTGGAATAGTAAACGTAATCGGAACTGTAAGCATCCCGATCGTAACGATTCTTACCGGCGTCGCCGTCGGATCACAGCCGTCAGGCCGAGGGCTAGCAAAGCCAGCGTGCCCGGCTCGGGGATGATCTCGACCATGAAGGCGCCGTCCGTGCCGTCGTTGAGCACGCCCTCGAAGACCAGCCAGCGGCCATTTCCGCTCAGCGAGATGTTCTCCGAGACCGCCGAGATCGAAGTAATGATCCGGCCGTCCTGTACCTGCGTCACGCCGATCTGAACGATGAGCTGGTCATTCCAGAAGAGGCCCTTATCGCGGGTGGTGTCCGGATCATCCCAGTCGCCGTACCAGACCACGTTGCCGTTCTTGTCGATGGCCACGCCGCCGGTGCCGAAGTTCTGGAAGAGGAAGCTGCCGATGGCAGGAAGGCCGTGGCCTTCGCGGGCGATGATGTCGGTGCCGTTTTTCACGATGACGGAGTCATCGGTCGTGGCGCCGTCGAGGTCGCCGCGGGCCACCCAGTCGCCGTTGCTGTTGAAGTCGACGGCAGTGGGGGTACTCTGCCAGTTGCGACCCGCTACGGGCGAGGCGTCGCCTTCGCGCATCACCACGTTGTAATTGGTGCCGTCCCAGATAACGACGGCGCCGTCGTCGGTCGTGGCGCCGGTCATATCGACCGTGAACATCACGTGTCCGTGATCATTCAGGGCCATCGTGTGGGTGCCGGTGCCGAAGGTCTCGACGAAGCGGCCGGAGACGATTTCCGAACCCTCGCGAGCGACCAGCGTCTGGGCCAGTGTAAACGGATTGACCAGCACGAAGAGCTGATCAACGCCCGACGCGATCGCCGGATCATCGCAGGTGCCCATCACCATGACGGTGTTGCTGTTGTTGATGCGCGTCTCGAAGAAGCCGAGCCAGGGCGAGTTGGCTGAGATACCGGCGGCGGTCACATGATTGCTCTCCTGAATGAGCAGGTCATTGTTGAAATACACGCCGCTGTCGTTGTTCGTGCTGCCGGTGTCCCGCAGGAAGTGATTGAAGCTCATGTTTCCGTGATTGTTGATGTACATCGAGTCGGGCGTGCTCAGCCGGGCGCCCGCCGGTGCCGTCATGAGCTGATTCTCGCGCAGCAGCAGCGAGCCGGTGCTGTGGCCGTTGCCGTTGAGGACGACAAGGTCGGCATTGGTATCGGCATGCGTGGTGTCCGCGCGAACGAGCCAGTCACCGTGGTCATTCACGGCGTGACGCTCGGAAGCCGCGAAGCCGCCCGAGATCAGGCCGATGCCGGGGACGTTGAAACCCTCAAACACGATCGGGTTGATAATAACGACCGGTGGACCAGCATGAACGATGCCGGCCATGGAAAGAACGAGCACTGCGACAAGCGAAGATCGCATCTTCCTAACCTCCAGATTTCTGAGCAACTGTCTCGGGACGAAGCTCCGAACTGTGCGCCAGAGACTTCGCCAACTCACAAATGGGAAAAGATGATACTTTCCCCTCCAAGGTTAACGATAAGCATAACCGATCAGCCGGGGCGAATCAATAATTCCGCCCATACTTCCAGCAAAAGTCGAACGGAATCGCCGTGGTGGAGCGCTTTCGCTAAAGTACCTTCCTCTATCATCTTGCGTCGTTAAGTGGCCGTGTCGTATCCGGTATTCAGGGCAATATCGCTACGATAAACGGTTGAATGTCCAGACCGTCCACCGCGCCGTCGGAGTTCGCGTCGGCGGTACAATCGCCCGCACCAGCGAGCAGTGCCGCTACAAACGGATCAATATCGTCGATATCCGTCATGCCATCGTGGTTCAAGTCACCCACTCCGCAGAAGCCGTTCAACTCGACATACTGATCGCAGTAGTTTCCGCCGAGGTCGGTGACGCGGACCGTGCCGCGGCCGCAGGCCATCGGATTCACCAGTGTTACCTCATAGACGACGAGGAAGTCGCCCGGCGTGTACGGGTCGGTGTTCAGGGCGACGTTGCAGGCATCACCGAGCAGCGCGATCGACCCGACACCCAGTCCGCGCGCTTCCCAGTCGAACGTCTCGCCCTGGAATCGCCACGGGAAGTTGAGCGATTCGATTGTGATCGACCAACTGTCGAACGAGCCCGTGTCAAACGTCTTGTCGTCGCGCACCAGCAGGGAGTACGTCCCTGCTGCGGGCACGCCGTCGAGGTTGAAGAGGGTGGGGCCGCCCAGCGGCTGCCATCGACCGGTAAACGGCGCGGCAGCGGCGACGTCGGGCATCGGCCCGGCCGCCTCATCGTCGATGGTGGTGTGAATGAAATCGTTGCCGGTCGAGCCGATGTCGCCCCAGAGCGTCAGGAAGGCGGGGCTGGTCAGTGCCACATGGATGTCATCATCAAAGCCGTGCGTGATGTTCACCGTGATATCCACGTCGCTGACGATGTTCAGGTCCGGCACGACGATGCTCGACACCACGCCCGACGGATTGTTGTCGGGGATCGCCTGCGGCAGATCGTTGCTCCGATAGCGCTTTGACCGGCTCACGAAGCCGTCGCACGTCGGCGGGACCACGTCGATGTGAACCAGCACGTGCCGCCGGTAGCCCGTCGCGTCCGTCACGCGAACGTAACCCCGCCCGTTGGCAGCCGTATTCACGAGACCGACTGTGAACTCCACCATGCCCGCGCCGTTCGGCGGATTCGGACTGATGGAGACGAATTGCAGATTCTCGGAGTAGGGGAGCAGTTCGACCGAGACAATGCCGGAATCCCCCGGCTGCTGGTCTGTCGCCACACCTTCGAACTTCTTGCCCACCGGATCGACCGCGCCGCTGATCGTCGGCAGATTCTGATCGTCCAGGCCCGCGGCCAGACTGATCGGTACGATCGTCGTATTGCCGACGCAGTCTGTGATCTCCACGCTGCCCGTGCCCGACTCCGATGGATCCGTCAGACTCACGACGTATTCCGCCTCTGCACCGCCCGGGCTGAAGGATGCCTCCAGCGTCAGGTTCGACGCGCCGAGCCCCAGCTCAATCGAGCAGATTCCGGCCTGCGGGAACTCGTCGCGCACCTGGCCCACGAAGCGTTCCGGCGCGCCAGGCGATTTGACGACGGCCCGCCAGCGGCGGAAGACAGACCGCTCACCGGCAGCTCCCTGCAGGCGGAAGTCCGCCACATACAGGTCCCACGCACCGGCCGAGTCCAGCCCCTCGAGGGCGAAGAGCATGTTGTCACGATAGTCCGTCGTAATGCCGTCGCCGACGTACTCGCCGCGACCGTCCGGCTGGTGAAGACCGAGAAACTCGATCGTTCCCAGCGGCGGCTCGAGGTGCGCGTCGTCGGCCGCGGGCGCATCGTCATCAAGATAGACCTCGATGTTGTCCTTGGTCAGGCCGACGCTGCCTCGCTCCGTCATGCCGGTTCGATTGAGAAGCACGGCGTAGCGTCCGTCGTGCGTGAGCGTCGATGCGATGCGACCCACGGAGAGCGTGTCGATCATCACTTCCACTTCCACTTCGCCGACGACGTTGCTCGCGCCGAGGTTCACCGTGGAGACCACGCCGACCGGATTCGCATTCGGGAGCAGTCCCTGTACTTCCCTGGACATCTCGATCTCCCGGCTGGCAAAGCCGGTGTTCGACGGCGGCGTCGAATCCGGAAGTCCATTGAGCGAAACCAGCGTCTCGCAGGTGTTTTCCGAGAGGTCCGTCACCACGATGGTGCAGGAGCCGTTCTGCGCCGGGTTGATAAGGCGCACTGTATACGGCACGCTCAAATCACCGACGACAAAGCCCGGCGAGACTTCCAGCGTGACGTTGTCCGCGTCGATCATGTCGATCGAGGCCACGCCGCCGTTCACCCCTGCCGTATCCGTCGCAAGACCCTGATAGGTTTCCGGCCCCGCGAATCCCGCGTTGATATCCAGTGACCATCGAACCAGCCGCGCACCGCCGCCGGCGGTCGAGCCGCTGCCCGAATCGTCGCGCACGTTGAGCTTCCAGGTGCCCTGGGCATTCTGACCGTTGAAAACCGCAAGACCGCCAGCGCCTTCCGGTAGCCACGTGCCCGTGTAGGGTGCCGCGCTCGATAGCAGAGGCATCAGTTGCGAGGCGCTGTCATCAAAGGTCGCATTGGTGATGTCCCATCCCGACGAGGTTCCGCCGCGATCGGTGAACACTTCGAACACCGTTCCCATCGGACTCTCAAGAAACACATCAATATCCAGCGGGTAGATCGTCTCAATCGTGACCGTGACGTTGAGGTCCTGAATGATGGCAGATTCCGGGATGTTGATCGTGCCGTTGATGCCCGGCCCGGCGGGCTGATTGTCAGGCACATGGATCGGATCGTGCCGGCTGCGGAAAGTGCGTCGTGGGTTGACTGTTGCGCTGCCGGAACATACCGGGTCATCGGCGTCAATCTGTACGAACGCGCAGGCCGTGTTGCCGGCGCAATCCGTCACGATGATCTTGCCGTAACCACTCATGCCGGGGGTGACGAGGCCGACGGTAAACGAAACGGTCGGGTCACCGTTGGAAAAGCTCGCGGAAATTTGCAAATTGACTGAATCCGCCGAGAGTGCCAGCGCGCAGATGCCGGTGTCGCCCGGTGCATTGTCCCGCGCCTCCACGGCGAGCGTGTCAGCGTCGAAGTCCGGCGTGATGCTGTCGATTACCGGATCCCTGGCTTCGGCGAGTGACGGCGCGGCGTTGTTCCGGAAGATCGCCAGGTGATAGGTTCGCCCCGGACCGAAGTCCGTCGCCCCCGCGCCGGTAACGCGAACCTTGTAGGTACCCGAGATCGGAGCCGTGAACGCCAGCGCCTGTGCCGGGTAGTCGGGGACCTGTGCCGCGTTGATGGCATTCGGATCGGTCACGCTGATCAGGAGATCGCCATCGGGGTCATAGACGGTCAGTGCGCCGCGCAGGTGTGCCGGATGATCGGCCTGTGATCCGCCGCTGTCACGCTCGGGGTCACCGTCCAGTGCGACGAGCACGCGCTCGCCGGCCGTGGCGGTAAAAGCGTAGTAGTCCTGATCGCCCTGCGTGGCGATGACGCCGGAGTAGTATTCCTTGCCGCTCATGTCGGCGGCCAGCGCCGTGTTGTTCGGCTCGCATTCCGGCGTCGGCGCACGGCCGGCCGGCTGAAGTCCATAGTGAACAAAGTAGCGGGCGACCGTGTTGGTGCCCGAGCCGTCGCCGGCGACCTGGAGATAATGCGTGCCGGTCGAAAACAGCGGCGTCCCGGCGATCACGCTGGCACCGGCTGAAGTACGCTGCACGAGGGTCGCGACCGGAGAGTTGGTGGGCTCCCCGTCGTCATCGTCAAATTCAAGCAGCGTCGTGCCGTTGGTCCCGAAGACCCGCAGCCTGGTGTCCAGCCCGGAGAGCAGCACCGTGCCCAGGTCAACGAAGGCGTACAGCCGACTCCCGGCCTGCGCAGCGAAGGAGAAGTAGTCCACGTCGAACGGGCCGACCAGTTGTCCGCCATTCTGATCTGTCGCGTGCAGGGGTGAGGCCGTACCCGGCGTGTCGTTCGGCTCGACCTCGGTGATGTTGTATCCCGTGGCGCGATCCACCAGCAGTGCATACCTGGCGTTGGTGAGCGTCGTCGTGGCCGCGTCAACAATAATGTAATACTTCTTATCGAAGTCGAGACTCACCACGATTGCCTCGGCCTGGTTCGAGGTCGATGCCGTGTGACTCGCGGCCCCGAAACACCCCAGCGGGTAGAAGGGGGGGCATGAATCGACCACGTAAACGTAACCGTTCCAGACCGTCCCCGTCGGTATGAGATTGATCACGTATTCACCGGCGTCGGAAGGGTCCGGACCGGTCTGGAACTCATACACATGGTCGCGCCCGGCCAGAGCAAGTCCGGAGGTATTGGCCACGTCGCATCGCCCGGTGCCCTCGGTGAAGGAGACGTCATCCACCGCGCCGGTCACCGTTCCAACGGACACATGCGGCAGCATGGTGCCGTCGATCGTTCCGTAGTTCGTGCAATCCTCGGTCGATCCGACCGGTGCCCCGGAGACGATCAGCGTGAATTCGAACTGGTTCAGGCGTGGGTCGGCATAGATGCTGTCGACGATGATCTCATACTGCACGCCGCCGGTCAGATTGAGCACGACCGTTTCCGGCATGAAGCGCGGGTTGGCGTCGGCACCGCCTTGAAATACGCCATTCGATACTCGGCGCACATAAACACAAAGATCGGGCGAGGGCAGCATCGCGCCCGTCGCTCCGTAAACAGGAACCTGACGCCACGGGATCATCATGATCCAATACGAACCCGTCGATGGGGGGGTGAAACGGTAGAAGACATCCGGACCGGGCACCGACGACAGTCCGGTGACGGTCGTCGCGTCGATCGTGCTGGTACCGTTGACGTTTGAACCTTCGATGATCGCAGGCAGCGAGGTGATGACCTGGGCCGTTGCCGACGTGTCATTCGACGGCGGGGGGAACGCGGCAAAGACGGACGGATGTGAAACCAGGCAGGCCGTCAGCGCGCACAGGGAAACCAGAACGAGGCGAAAATTGGATCGCGACACGGTTTGCTCCTTCCACGAAACGAAACTACGAGCGTCGATCCCCCCTGGTGGATCACCGGCTCGCCGGATGGGGCAAGGAAAATTGCCTCGCCGATGTTAACGTTATATTGAACTTACCACTTTTCCCGGTTACACTCAAGTCTGCTACGGCGGGCATTGTTGGAGGATTTCATACCTGGGGGGTTGGCGTGCGCCCGATTCGGGCGTTCTGGCGACTGCGATCTTCACCCTTCTATGGCCGCCTGCGCGCGGAGGATACCTGTGACCCTGCGATCAATCGTCATCTATTGTGTCTGTGTTGCCGTCTCCTGGATCGGGATCGAGACATCCCTCTTAACCGCTGCCGACAAACCGGAATCCGGCGCCGCGGCCTCCGGCCCGGTGTTGCCCGTGCCCTACATTTACCAGACAGATCCGTCAGGGGCGGACGTAAAACTCCAGTTGAGGGAAGCGACCGATGAGTTCGTTGCCCGGCCGAAGTCCACAGCCACGAGGGCCGCCGGTCAGCGACCGACGCTCTGGCCTGCGATGGATTATCCCGAGGAATTCCCTGAATTGATCAAGCAGACCGAGGAGCGCCTCAAGAACCGTGACCTGCACGTCGTTCGCGGGCTGGATGCAACGCAGGTACGCGCCTTGGCGGACCTCGATTACGCACTGCCGCTACTTTATCGCGAAGGCAGTGACGTGCCGATCTACCCGACCAACCGCATCATTCTGAGTCTCAAGGATGGCGCTGACGAGGCCGCACTTCGTGACTTCGCTGGGGCCCACGGCTGCGACGTCGAAAAGGTCGCTCGCGGGCCGAATCGCTACTACCTCGTGGTTCGCGACGTCACGACCACCAAGCCGCTCGACGTGGGCAACCTGCTGCACGAGAAGAAGGAACTTGTTGAGTTCGCACATCTCGATGCCCATCTGCCGATGGTCACCTACGCACCGCCCGTCATTCAGGACCCGCTCTATCACTCTCATCAGTGGCATCTCGACGGCGACACGAGCAAGGGTGCTCAGCCGAATTCAGATATCAACGTCGAAGCCGCCTGGGATACGGATCACGGTCCCCACGCCCAGGGACAATCCATCGTTCGCGTCTCGATTCTTGATGAATGCGTGGAAAAGCTGCACCCGGACCTCTTCCCGAACTGGGCGGCCGGCATCGATCTTGACAACGTCCCTCCGGATGACGACCCGAGTCCAGATGGCGGCCAGCGCCATGGCACCGCCTGTGCCGGCGTGGCCGTCGCCAAGGGCAACAACATCGGCGTCCGCGGCGCCTGCCCGGATTGCGGTCTGATCGGCGTTAAGTTCTTCGGGGCAACCGTCTCTGAGATCGCGACCGGCTTCTACTTCAGCGTAGACCCCGACGACAACGGCGACCACAGCGACGGCGCGGCGATCCTCAGCAACAGCTGGGGATTTGCCGATGGCGTGTTCGCTCCCACGGCTGTCGTCAACTCGATCAACTTTGCGGCCAACAACGGTCGCAACGGCAAGGGCTGCATCGTCCTCTTCGCCTCCGCCAACAGCGATCACACCGTCAACGGCGTCTCCGCGCTGGCACAACTCCCGACCGTCATGGCCGTCGGCGGAACCAACAGCAACGCCATGCACACCGAGTTCAGCGACGTCGGACCCGAGGTCGGCATCACCACGCCCACCAACGATCGCGGTGACGACGGCGTGCGCTTCTCCTGGATCGACATCACCACCACCGACAACACCGGCTCAAGCGGCTACAACGGCATTCCCGACAATCTCGACTACACCAACGCCTTCGGCGGCACCAGCTCCGCGACGCCGCTGGCAGCCGGCGTTCTCGGCCTGATCTTCTCGCAGGATCCGAACATGACCGCCGCACAGGCCCGCGCCATTCTGCAACACAATGCCGTACGGATTGAAGAACCCTACGGCCGATTCGACGGCATTACCGGTCACAGTCACCGGCTTGGCTTCGGCCGCTCCGATGCAGGCATGGCCGTGGCCTCGGCGCATGCGGGCATCCGCTGGCCCGACCGGATCAAGACCGTTTCCGTCACCGGGATTGCGAACGATGTCTTCGTCTCCTGGACCCCGCCGCCCAACGATTACGACACCAGTCTGCTCGTTCGCTCCTATATCCCGTTCGCATGGATGCCCACCGACGGCCAGTCCTACACCGTCGGTCAGCAAGTTGCTCCCGGTGTCGAGGTCATCTACAACGGCGCGGTTGCCTCGTTCACCGATGTCGGCGCTGCTGAGGGCGGTTTCTTCTACGGTGTCTATCCGCGCAGCAGCGCCAATCGCTACGGCTTCGGCGCACGAGCTCACATCTTCCGCAACGGCGTGACGATGTTCCTCGACAACAGCGAAGGCGCCGACCCCGGCTGGACCAGCGGCGGCACCAACAATGAGTGGCAGCGCGGCATCCCGACTTCGACGAACATCCCCTTCAGCCAGGCAGTCGGCGGGAGCGGACCTCTCGCGGGCACGCGCGGTGTTCGAGCCATCGGCGGCAACCGCTGCTGGGGTACTGACCTGACCTACACGTACGATCAGGATACCAACGCCTGGCTGCAGACGCCGCCGATCAATCTGACGGGGGTCACGGCGCCCGTTTTCCTCGAGTACTGGGACTGGTGCATGCTGGAGACCTTCTACGACCGCTGCACCCTCGAAGTCGTCGATGCGAACGATCAATTCGTCGGCTATGTCGACTCCGACACCGGCGGTGACTATGACTGGTCACAAAAAGTCTACGACCTGACGCCCTTTGCCGGGCAGGTCATCAAGGTCCGCTGGCGACTTGTCTCCGACGGCATTTTCCAGCGTGACGGCTGGTTCATTGATGACGTGCGCATCGTCGCCGCAGCGCAGGTCAACCTGCCGCCCGTCGCACGAAATCGCACTGCCAAGACCCCGCAGAACATCACCACGGCGATCGGCCTCTTCGCCTCTGATCCCAATCCCGGCAACGTGCTGTCGTTCGTCATTACTTCGCTGCCGACCAACGGTCAGCTCGTCGATCCGAACGCCGGCGCCATCAACTCCGTGCCCTACACGCTGGTGAACAATCAGAACTTTGTGCATTACGTCCCCGGCACGGGCTACGAAGGACCGGACCAGTTCACCTTCGTCGCCAACGACGGCCTGCTCGATTCGAATACCGCCAGCGTCAAAGTGACGGTCGGCACGCCGGTCATGGTCTTCAATTTCCCTTTGGATGAAGATCCCGGCTGGGCCCGTGAAGGCCAGTGGCAGTTCGGCCAGCCCGGCGGACAGGGTGGAGATCCGACCACCGGCTTCACCGGCCTGTTTGTCTTCGGCTACAACCTGCAGGGCGCGTATCCCGACAATCTCTCCGTCAAGTATCTGACCATGCAGCCGCTCAACTGCACCGGCCTGCACGGTGTGACGCTCAAGTTCGCTCGCTGGCTCGGTGTTGAGAACGCGGCCTTCGATAAGGCCACAATCCAGGTGTCGACCGATGCCGTTAACTGGACGACCGTCTTCACCAACCCCACGAGCGATCTTCAGGAAAACGCCTGGAGCCAGCAGTCCTACGACATCGGCCACGTTGCCGATGATCAGCCCTTCGTGCTCATTCGCTGGGGCATGGGCCCGACGGATACGAACACCGTCTTCTCCGGCTGGAACATCGACGACGTTATGATCCTGGCCATCGGTACACCGTCCGCGAACATGCCGCCCTACGCACAGGACGTGTCGGCCACGACGGCCATCAACACGCCGATCGATCTCACCCTCGTCGGCAGCGACGCCAACGATGACCCGCTGACCTACGAGATCGTTTCGCTTCCGGTCGGCGGCACGCTCGTCGACCCCAATGCCGGTCCGATCTTTTCTGTGCCCTATACCCTTGTCGCCGGGGGGAACGCCGTCTCCTACGCGCCGGATCTCAATTTCAATCCCGAAGACACCTTCATGTACCGGGTGAACGACGGCGCGATCGCTTCCAACGCGGCCACCGTGCGGATCACCATCCTCACGCCCGCCTCATTCCCCTTTACCGAGGACTTTGAGTCCGGCCCGCCCGTCTCCGTCTTCTGGACGGCAAGCAGCACGCCGACGGGTCGCATACGTGTGACCAACGCGAACGGGCCCATCGGTAACTACCACGTGACGATGGATTCGTCGTCCGGTTTCGCTTCGAATGAACTGACGCTCGTCATCGATCTCGAAGGCGCTTCCAACGTGCTTCTGCAATACGACTGGAAGGAGTTCAACGACGAGACCCACTCTCTGCCCGCGTCCTGGGTCGGTTCGGCCGTAGGCGATGGCGTGGCCATCAGCGCCGACGGCAACACCTGGTATCGCATCGCCCAGCTCATCAACGGCACGACGTCTTACCAGACCGTCCTGCTCAACCTTGACGACGCGGCCGCCGCGGCCGGCATCAGCTACAACAAGACCTTCCGACTGCGCTTCCAGCAGTACGACGATCAGTCGATTCCCACGGACGGCATCGCACTGGATAACATCATGCTCATCCAGGGCACGAGCGATCCGCTGATTGCCACGTCCGCGCTGCCCGATGGCGCTGAGGGTCAGCCCTACGGTCCGCTGCAGCTTGATGCCGTCGGTGGCGATCTCCCGCTGACCTGGAGCATCATCGACAACTACGGTGAGGACTCCTTCGGTGAGAGTCTGTTCGACGGCGGCGTCGGCATCGCCCAGGGCTGGCAGGCCGACGACGCGGCGTTCGATTACAACCTGCCGTTCGCATTTCCGTTCTACGGTCAGACTTATACCGCCGTGAAGGTCGCCACCGACGGCTGGATTAACTTCGGCGCCTATGTCGGCAGCACCTGGAACAACAGCACGGCCCTGCTCCAGGCCAATCGGCGCATCGCCGTCATGTGGGACGACCTGCGCACCAATGTCCCCGGCGGTGACATCTTCATCAGTTCCAGCATTGCCGGTCAGGTTACCTTCCGCTGGCAGGGCGTCGTTCGCTCCGGCAGCATTCCTGCGAACTTCAGTTGCACGCTCTTCCAGGACGGCCGCATCCGCATGAACTACGGAGCTACCAACGCCAACCTGACCTGCACAATCGGCGTCTCCAACGGCGTCAACAAGTTCTTCCTCGCGTCGTATAACGCCCAGCCGGCGCTCACCAATGTCGATTCCATCGAACTGCAGCTTTCACGGCTTCCGATCGGAATGTCGCTCTCCAGCGGCGGCCTGCTGAGCGGCACGCCGACCGAAGTGGGCCTCTTCAAGCCTATCTTCCACATTGTCGACCAAAGTGCCCGCACCGATACGAAGAAGCTCTACTTGCTTATTCCCGATCAGATGTTTGGTGATTTCGATAACGACGGCGACGTCGATGAGGACGACTTCGAGCAGTTCCGAATCTGTTACACCGGCGCCGATTCCGGGCCGGTCGTACCGCAGTGCGAGCCGGGCGACAGCGATGCCGATGGCGACGTGGACTGTGTCGACTGGCAGGCCTTCCGTGCCGCCTTCCTGGCCAGCAGCGGATACCTCCCGGCGATGGGCATCGAGGAATTCGTCGCCGTGCTGCTCGAGCATTTTGACGCAACGGATCTCGAGCGCTGCCTCGCCGATGCCAACGACGACGAAGTCAACGATGCACTCGACGTCCAGCCCTACACCGACGCCCTGATGAGCCAGTCGCCGTGATGAGCATGTTCCTTATTGAGCCAGTCGCGCCGTTGTGTCAGTTTCCTTGACGAACCAGCGCTTTGACGAGCCGGCCACGCTCATGAGCCAGCCGCTTTGACGAGCCGGCCGCCCCGATCAGGATTGTGATGGGTGGCATGGGCAAGCGCAACCTGCCCGTGTTGACCGTGCCTAACTTGAAAGGAATACTTCCCCACCCGAAAACAGGCCGCGGTCGGATTCGAACCGACGAATCACGGATTTGCAATCCGCTCCCTTAGTCCACTCGGGCACGCGGCCGACGATGCTTCTCACGGTTCTGCAGGTGCCTTGCGGAGCTGCCACCGGAGAGCCCCTGATTATTGTCCACCCCGGGCGTAGTCGTCAAGCAATGTCATCGCCTCACATGCGCAAACCTACTTTGCTGACGCCGGGGCCGATCGTCTGATATCCTAGTGAATGATGATCTCGCTCGAAACGAACGCTTTGGCTGTTGCTTCGCCCGTTGACGTTCTGCCCGTCTCGCGGAAGCTCGTCGACGGCGACGTGATCAAGTTCTGCCAGCGGACGCCGGACGGATATGAAATCGAGTCCGTCATCATCCCCATGGGCGCCCGCGACAAGACTTGGCGCACGCTCTGCGTCTCTTCTCAGATCGGGTGCAAGCGCGGTTGCACCTTCTGCCAGACGGCGCAGATGGGACTGCTGCGAAATCTCACGACAAGCGAAATCCTCGGCCAGGTCCGCGCCGCACGCGAACATTTCAACGCCAACGTCCGCAACGTCGTGTTCATGGGAATGGGCGAGCCGATGGACAACCTCGACAACGTCATCGACGCCATCCGCGCCATGCACGACGACCACGCCAATCAGATACCCCGTCGGCGCATCACCGTCTCAACGGTCGGCCGCTGCGACGGAATCCGCCGGCTGGCATCGCTGGGCTGGCGGCGGCTTAATCTAGCGGTCTCACTCAATGCCCCCAATGACGAGATCCGCTCGCAGATCATGCCCATCAACCGCGTTGAGCCGATGGCCCTGCTACGGGAAGCGATCGCCGCTTACCCCGTCCGGGCAGGAGGCCATGTGCTCATCGAATACGTGCTTATCCGTGGCCTGAATGACGCAGTGGATCACGCCCGCGAGCTTGCTGATTACCTGCGCGGTCTGCGAACCTGCGTAAACTTGATCCCGTATAATCCGCGGGAGGACTCACCGTACGAGACGCCGGAGGACGGGGTGATCACACGGTTCCAACTCGAACTCATGGGAGCCGGCCAGCTGTGTTTTCGCCGCAACACCAAGGGCACCGCCGCCATGGCCGCCTGCGGTCAACTGGGAAATCTCGCCCTTCGCAGACGCATTCACTGAATACTGCTGATAAATAGAAATCCGCGCCACCGCGGCGATGACTTCGCCACGGTGACGCGGAAATTATCAACTCATGCACTTAAGCCCGTTACTTCTTGGCGGGCTTGGGCGCCGGTGGAGCCGGCTTGGGCGGCTGCGTCTGCTTCTGCGGCTGCGGCGCAGGCTTGCCGGGCTGTTGAGTCGGATGCGGTACATTCGTAGCCATGTTCGGTACTCCGTATGGATGCCCAGTCAATCCTGGACATTAACCAGTTTTCGCTGCAGCCGGATGCGGTCAGCGTGACGCATCCGCCCGCAGTGTTTCTTTACATCAAGCAACTTTTTGCTGGAGCGGGGAAGTGGTCCCCGCTCCATACGAATCAGCAAGACCGACAGAACCGTCGTGTGGTTACATCTTGCTGTGGGACTCGGGTGCCTTTGTGGCGGAGGTGACGTCGATGTACTTCACCCCGTGCTTCTCATAAAGCTTGCCCTTCACTTCGGCACGCTCGAAGGCGAACGGCGCGAACAGGTTCGAAGCGCCCTTCTCGCCCTGGCTGAGAATGTACAGCCCGTTGGTGGTTTCCAGTGCGACCGGGACGCCCGCGCGGATGCAGGTCTGCGTGCACATTTTGTGATCGCTGGACGCGAACTTCTCGGTCATGAAGTTCTGCAGGTCGACCACCTTGCCCGTCAGCGTGACTTCCTTCGGAGCAATCGCCTTCTGGCCCGGCGAGCCCACCTGGGCAAAAGCCACAGCGCCACATACCGCGACGAGTGCAACGGCTGAGAGAATCCAGTTTCGTAATGACATCGTTGTTTCTCCTTGTTTTCTGCCTGTGAAGAACAGGCGGTCAAACGACTTCTTTCGGTAACAGGTCCTTGTTCACTGGGTTTGAAAAACTGCTTTGATAAATGGCTGACATTAACACTAGGTCATACACGTCCTCCCAACGGTTCGACCACATCCCTCCGACATCCACGATCAGCAGGAGCGCACACAAGCTCTGAATGCTGCGTACGCAGTCAGGCGACCTTGCGCAACTCGCTTACCGCCGCACCGCTTGGACTGAGCCGTACGTCCGGCGCGGCGCGCGAATGCTGCGCGATAGAGCCCTTCTTATTTTCGTGGTTTCGGAATAGCTGCGGTCTGAATCGACCTTATCGAGAAGCCCTGGGAGGGATGGAGTACTCAGCCGGGTCTACACCCACCGGACAGCCATCCGCCACTTCTCTCTGGACGAGTATAGCGCTGGTATCCTGAATTTGTATTCGTGCATTCGAGTATCTGGTCTGCGCACATAACTTACGCTTTCACAAGCAATTACATGAAGCGATTGCGCGGCGGCAAGGGTTCAGTCTGGCCGGGTGCTGTGCTGTCAGCGTCTGCGGCGGGGTCCTGCGCGTTTCGCCGGTGGAAACGAATGTCGCTACGATTTTGTGATGTTTCCGCGAAAACGTCAGTGGCTTTCTCGCAGCACGATACTTTTCGTGATCATCGCGAGTATCTGTTCCGTGCCGGCTAATGCCGCGCCGCCGCGCGTCATCAAGGCCGTGCCCGACCACGGCGATACACACGTCGATCCTGAGCGGAAGGAAATCCGAATCGAGTTCGATCAGGACATGAACCCCGACGGGTGGTCCATCTGCGGCGGCGGGCCGAACTTTCCGGAGTTCACCGACAAACCCCGCTGGGTAAACAAGCGGGTTCTCGTCGTGCCGGTCAAGCTGCAGCCGAACCATGCGTATCATTACAGTGTCAATTGTCCGGCGGCAACGAATTTCCGCGGCGTGAGCGGCGAGCCGGCGGAGATTTATCCGATATCGTTTCACACGGCTGCGCAGAGCGGCGCCAAACCGAAGCGACTCTCAAAAAAAGTCAATGAAGAAAGCATCAACAAGCTTCGACAACTGATCGATGAAGCGTACTCCTATCGAGATCTTCGCAAGGTAAACTGGGACGAACGCTTCAAACAATACACTCCGAAGCTCCTGAATGCGCGCACGCAGGCCGCCTTCGCCCGCGAGGCAGCGGCCCTCCTGGCCCATGCGAAGGATGTGCACATCCTTGTGCAGGTCGATTCCATCCCCTTTGCTTCGTATCAGCGGAGCATCCAGCCGAATTACCGCGGCGCACTTCTCGAAAAACTCGTGCCCGGCTTCACAAAACAGAACGACACGGTCAGCATCGGCCGCTTCGACGACGGCATCGGCTACATCCTGATAAGCACCTAGGGGCCGCGCACGCCCGCCGATCTGGAGCCCGCCTACGCTGCCCTGGCCGAATTCGCCGACGCCCCCGGCCTGATCATTGACGTCCGCCCGAACGCAGGCGGTGACGAAATGCTGGCGCGCGATTTTGCCGGTTGCTTTGCCACCCGGCGCGCTGTTTATTCTAAAAATGCCTACCGGACGAAGCGCAGCAAAAGCGGCTTCGCCAAGGCGGTCGATCGGTCGATCGAGCCCAACAAGGCGCGGCCTGCGTATCGCGGCAAAGTCGTCGTGCTCATAGGAAAAGGTGTTATGAGCAGTTGCGAATCGTTCGTGTTGATGATGCGCCACGGCGCCGGCGCAAAGCTCGTGGGCGAAAAAACCTTCGGCAGCAGCGGCAACCCCAAACCGCACAAGCTGCCCAACGGTGTCATGGTCGCGCTGCCCTCCTGGAAGGACATGCAGCCCGACGGCACGATCATCGAAGGCAAGGGCATCGCCCCGGATGTCGTCGTCAAAGTAAAGAAGGGCGATTTCAAGGACCGCGACCCCGTCCTCGACGCCGCCCTCGAATACCTCCGCCGCTGACGAATGCAACCTTCGCTCGAATCGCCCCGATTTCCGCGTTCCCAAATCTGCAATCGGCAATCCAAAATCTAAAATCTTTCGACCCACTGGCCCCTTCCAGTAGAATACAGTTCGAACCTCACGGAGGCATCCCCATGGCCAACATCCCCCTTCAGCGTGGTATGTGGCTCCGGCACGAGGGCCACGTCTACGAAGTCGTCGATTTCAACGAACGCCACACAGGCAAGCAGAAACCAACTGTCCATGTTGCCCTGCGCGACATCCGCGATGGTCATCCCGTGGACCGTTCCCTCGACGATCTGATGCCCATCGAGGAAGTCGAGCACGGTTACTGCATGATGCAATACATCTACGACAAGGGCGACGCTCTGGTCTTCATGGACAGCGAAACCTATGAAGAGCATGAGCTGTCGCGCTCGCAGCTCGGCGGACGCGATGTGTTCATCAAGGAAGGCGACACCTATCGCGTTGTAACGCTCGAAGGAAGGCCCATCAGCGTGCAGGTCGACGACGTTGTCGCGCTGGCCGTCACCATGACCGCACCGCCCGGCCACAGCGTCGGCGCCGCGTCAAACATCACGAAAGAGGCGACGCTGGAGAATGGCCTCGAAATCCGCGTGCCGCTCTTCATCAAAACCGGAGACGTAATCAAGGTGGACACGCGCACAAAGACGTATGCGGGAAAGGATCACGGATAGCTGCAATGAAATCTCGGTGAGCTTAATGCGTGTCCGGCTCAGGGAGCTGCTCGAGCCGTTCTCGCAGGTCCGTCGGCAACTGCGCGACGAGTTCCCGGGTAATTAGCCCGTCCGCCTTAAGATCGATGATATGTGTCTGATCCACAGGTCGGAACGATTGAAGCTTCATGGCCAAGAGGGACAAAAGATCGATCACAAAATGCCCCTCAGCGCTCCGATGGACTTGAGTCAACTCGGGAGCGGCATGTGCATAACTCGGCTTGATACGCTCGCCCGCGAACAGAAAGTGCACACCCTGTGAAGGTCGTGGATCACCCTTTTCGACAAAGGCCGTTCCGCCCAACACATCGACCTGTTCAAGCCCGATCGTGTCCAGACACTGAGCTGCTCTCGCCAGATCGGCTCGGCGGATCAGGATATCGACATCCTTGGTGAAGCGGATTGCGCCGGGATCGACCGTTGCAACCTATGCTGCCACCGCATTGCCGCCGATGACGGCGTACGGGACATCGCCCTCATCCAACGCTGTCGTAGCACTGCGCAGCAACCTTCCGACACGTTCGACAGCCATGAAAGCGGCCTCAAAACTCGGCAGGGCTTGAGTAGTCATATTCAATAATAACAGTATAGGTTATCCGAACCTGTTACTCAAACCGCTGAACTCAGTACTACTTCGACATCGTGCCAAGTATCAACGCGACTGCACGCGATACAACCTCCTCCGGCCCCACCTTCTCCACCTCTCCCTTCGCTCGCTCCTTTAACTCCACCACGCCTTCCGCCAGCGCCTTGCGGCCGACCGTGATCCGCACCGGTATCCCGATCAAGTCGGCATCCTTGAACTTGAACCCCGCCCGCTCGTCGCGATCATCAAACAGCACGTCTATCCCCGCGGCCGTCAGCTCGTTGTAAATCTTCTCCGCCGTGTCCATCACGTCCTTCTCGCGCGGGTCCAGCGCGACGATGAGCACGGCAAACGGCGCGATCGACGTAGGCCAGATGATCCCCGTTTCGTCATGATGCGCCTCAATCGCCGCCGCCATGATGCGGTTGAGCCCGATGCCGTAACAACCCATGATCAGCGGCTTCGGCTTGCCGTCGCTGTCCAGGAATGTCGCCTTCATCGCGTCGCTGTACTTCGTCCCCAGCTTGAAGACGTGCCCGATCTCGATCGCCTTCTTGATCCGAATTGGCGATCCGCTTCCCGTCGGCGACAAATCGCCGTCAATCACCGTCCGCACATCGGCGACAGTGACGTGGTCGCCGGTCAGTGGAAAATCCCGCCCCGGATTGATCCCCGTCACGTGATAATCCGTCTTGTTCGCCCCCGTCGCAGCATTCCGCATTACTGCCACCGCCTGATCGACGATCAGCGTATGCGCGACGACAGACTTACCCAGCGTATGCGGCCCCGCAAACCCAACCTCAGCGCCGGTCAGTTTGCGAATGGTCTCCGGTGGCGCGAGTTCCAACCTCGTACCCGCCACCCGATTGAGCTTGTTCTCATTAACCTCATGATCTCCGCGCACGAGTACGACAAAGACGCCCGGCGCTTCCGATTTCGACTTTTCGACGTTTTGACTTTTCGACGTTTCTGCATAAACAAGTGTCTTAATCATCTGCGCCGGCTTCGTCTTCAAAAATGCGCAAACCTCCTCAATCGTCCGCTGCCCCGGCGTGTGAACCTCCTTCATCTCCTGCATCAGCGATTCATCCTGCGGCAGCGGCGCGCACGTCGCCCGCTCCGTGTTCGCCGCGTAGTCGCCGTTCTCGCTCACCGCGACAAAATCCTCGCCCGCGTCCGTCAGCACCATAAACTCATGCGAGGCATCCCCGCCGATCGGCCCGCTCTCCGCTTCACAGACGATGTACGGCAGCCCGCACCGCGAGAAGATGCGGCAATAGGCGTCGTACATCTTCTGATAGCTCGCATCCAGCCCCGCCTTGTCCCGGTCAAAGCTGTACGCATCCTTCATCAGAAACTCGCGCGTCCGCAAGACGCCGCTCTTCGGCCGCGCCTCGCCACGGAACTTCACCTGAATCTGATAAAGATTCACCGGCAGCAGCTTGTAACTGTTCAGATACGCCCGGGCGATCTCCGTCACCGGCTCCTCGTGCGTCGGCCCGAGCACCGTCTGCGCCCGCCAGTCCGACTCATCCCCATCCTTGACCGGCCGCAGCTTAAGCAGCACGTCGCCCATCGCCTGCGTCCGACCCGTCTGCTGCCACAGCTCGATCGGGTGCATGACCGGCATGTGCAGCTCAATCGCCCCGGCACGATCCATCTCCTCTCGCACAATCCGCTCGACCTTGCGCAGCGCCCGATAGCCCAGCGGCAGATACGAATAAATCCCCGCCGCAAGCTGGCGGATCAGCCCCGCCCGGAGCATGAGTTGATGCGACGCGACGACTGCATCCTTCGGCACTTCCTTCGTCGTGGGAATCAGATAGCGGGACCAACGCATGAATCGCACCTCACCATGAACGAGTACGAGCGATGTTCAATCGAATGCAACAGAAACCTGAACCGCCTGCACCCGAGCCCCGGTCAGGCCTGCCGAAGCTCGCGCGGCAATCATTGCATTAGTGCAGGATTGTCGGAAACTTGCAAGTATCCGACGGATTGCGAAGTGTGGAACCGCGAGACGCGCTCTCCAATCGTTCATGCCCTCCCGCCGAACAACCGCGCGAACAACCCGTCAAACCGTCCTTGCAGGTCGTACACCTGCTGCTCCGGCAGGGCAAATGTGGAGATCCACAAGTTCGTATCGCGCACGCCGAAAAGCTGAAGTTCGTCCAGATGAACCCGCATCCATGCGTCGTTCAGCGTCGTCACGGTCGCGCAGTAATTCACCGGTGGTGACCAGTTCTCCACGATGCCTTCCAGATGATCCCCTGCCGCCGTCGTGATCGCGTACCGCACGCCCACTTCGCCCGGAGGTCGATGAGCCCGCGCCGCCAGCCCGCCATCTCCCCATAGCCGCCCCCACGCCTCCTCGCGCGTGAGTGTCGGTCGCATGGCACGACAGACGATACACCGCCGCGGCGTCCCCCGATGCCGCTCCAGATAGAGCTTGAGCCCGGCAAGCTGAAACTCCCACCCCGCGACCGTCGCCTCGTACTGCGAATCCCACGAGGCATCCGACGAAAAACCTGAATGCACCAATCGCAAGACCGTCTCGCCCACCCGCCCCTCCAGGTGATAATCGAGTGCCACCCTATAGGGCACCTCAAAAGGAATCCCCGGCTCACCCGGCTTCGCCGCCGACGTCGGCTCCATGTAAATCAAGCGCAGGTGCGCGTTCGGCTTCCATGCTGCGATCGGCGTCTGGAACTGATACTCATTTTTCCACGACATCCAGACCGTGCCACCCTCGCCCGGTGTCACCCGCGCCTCCAGCGGAAACCATCGCGTCAACTCCTCCGCGTCCGTCAGTGCGTGCCAAACCGCCTCCACCGGCGCAAGGATGTGTATCTCCTTCTCAATCGAACGTGATCGGTTCATCGGATCGTTCTTCTCACGCTCAGCCGCCCAACGGCAGCGTCAGCACCGGTCCCGGCCCCGCCTCCACGCCCGCCTGCAACGACATCAACTGCGCTAGCAGGGTAAACGTCGCCTTGGAATCGAGGTCGCTGTCTTCCACGAAAAACCACCAGCCGCGGTACTTCACCGCCACCGCCGCATTTCTCGGTTGAAGGATCGAACATCGTACACGAAGCTGATCACCGGTGATCTCGTTCCAGTCGAAGGGCAGTCCCTGCTCATCGCGCGTCACCGTGACCAGTCCAAGATACTCGTGCAGCGAGGGAACTTCGATCCCCTGCGACAGGTAAAACATGATCCCGAGCAGCGCCCGCGTGCCGATGGCCAGCGTGTCCCTCGACCCGTGCGTAGCGGCGTGATCGATCAGATCAGTGCCGATCTGCACAATCTCGTAGTGTTTCCTTTCCGGCGCCAGGCCGAGCAGTCCGCACAGCTCCTTGACCTCCGGCGATGCAAGCGCCGACTCCGAAAGGAACAGCTCCAGGTACTGCCGCGGTCCCATCAGGACATATCTCGCTTTGCCACCATCCGGCTGCATCAGCCGGTAACCTTCCTTCGCCGCGGTTATCAGCGTTTCCCCCGAGATGCCCGTGAGCGCGATCGGATCCGAGATCGGCACGTCCTTCGTGACGTATCCGATGGCCAGGTCGCGGCGTAGCTGCAGTACGCGAATCAGCTCGCAGACCCGGGCAAACTCCCGATAGGGCGGTACATGCTGCGGCGTTGGGCCGGTCGCCCGCGTTGCGTTATCCACGCCGTTGATCTGCTGCACCGTCAGCCGCAGGACACGCTCGATACTCCAGCCCGAGCGCTGAAGCAGCACGATCGTCTCGAGCGTCAGCGGCGTCATCAGCCGCTGAACAAATTCCTGCCCTTGCACCGGCGAAAACGTCACGGTGGGGCGGTCAAAGAAAGTGACGCCCATCCCCACATCGAGCGAATGCGGATTGGGCTTGCTCGGCCCGACATTTTCCCGAAGCGTTCCCACCGCCGAGGCATCCTGTCGCAGCTCAAACTGCGCCGAGACGCTGCCCACCTCGAGAACAAACGGCACGTCGCGATAGCGCAAGCGCACGAGATTGAGCAGAAGCTGCTCATTCGTCGTCCGCTGAATCGCCTCGTTGTAGCTGGCCCGGCTCATCTGCAGCGCCGTCGGACCGAATACGCAGCCGCTCCAGCACACAAGCAGCAGGAAACAGAGAATCAACCAGCGGGGTCGAACGATTCGCACGTCGCACCTCCGAAAGCAGGTGTAATGTCGGATTGAACGATGGACCGCGCCGCCGGCGATCGAGAATGGAGTTTATTCACGGCACGTGCGCCCGTCAAAATCCGGACATCGCGCCGCGTGAATCATTGGCTTGGAATCAGGGAGATGACGGCGTGCTCTCCATCGCGAGAATCGCCGCGTCAAGCTTCTCGATCTCCTCTGCAAGCATGTCCGGCACACCGGCGTCGCTCGGCCAGATGATTCCGCTTTCGCGCATGCCTTCAAATTCGCCGAGACACTCCCTCAGGTCTTCCCGCGCCGCTCGCAGATGCGTGAGTCGTACATCCGGCGCGATGCCCTCTCGGTCCGCCAGATACCGATTCACTTCCGACCGCTTGTAAAACACGACCGCCCAGTCCCGTCGCCGGCTGCTGTCCTGCGGAAACTTCTCATACATCTCCTTTGCGTAGCGGGCCGAGACCTCGAAGGCATCACGTGCTTGTTCTACATCACCGCGCGCCAGGTGGATTTCACCCAATCGCGACAGCGTCGACAGAAGATTGGCCTTTGCCGGCGCGTTGTTGGCTTCGACGGCCAGCAGCGATTCCGACATGGCGATGGATGCCTCGAAATGCTTCACGGCCTCCTCCGGTTGGCCCAGCGTCTGCTGCAGGAAGCCCGTGCGTTCGTGACTGATGGCCAGATCATTGAGAAACCGCGCGTGGCGGGGGACCTCTTTGACCAGTTCCGCGAGCAGCGTCAGACATTCGCGGTATTCTTCCAGCGCCGCCTCCATCCGTCCAAGGCGGATGAGCACCTGACCGATGGCCCCGTGCGTCTGCGCCAGACCGTGGCGTTGATGGACGCTGAGCTGTGTGCCTTCCGGAGGTCGGGCCAGCTCGGCGGCTTCCTGGTAGAGTGCCAGCGCTTCCTCAAACTGCTCACGGGAGCGCAGGCGATCCCCCTGCAATCCACGCACGTAGCTCAGGTTCGAACGCGCCCGAGCATCCGTCGCATCCTTGGCGTACATTCGCTCCGCCAGCGCCACTGCCTTCTGCTCATATTCCCGCCCCTCGTCCCGCATACCCTGGGCGAAGTACACCTTGGATAGGCGCATGTGAACAAGCCAGTGCGTACTCAGATGCGCCATCTTTTCCGGCACCGGTCCGGTCAATTCGTACAGCAGCTTAAGTCCCTTGTGATAGCTCTCCAGTGAACCGGTCGGATCGCCCAGGTTGTCCGACTCCGGATCGCCCTGAATATCGCCGATCGCGAAGTACGCGGCGGACAGATCGTTCTTCAAGTCCTCCGTCAGTGCGTCGCTCCGAGCCAGCCGATCGAGATAGGCCAGTCCCGTTTCCACAATAAAGGCCTGGGCCTTCGTCGAACCCGGTAGATTCGACAGGAGCGGATTGAGTTCGAAGATAAAGGAGCGAGCCAGTTTCCGAAGGTCCTCGAACCGTTCGACCGCAAGGGTCTGTGCCGATTCCGCGAGCTGCTGTTGCCGAGTCACTTCGTTCAGCAGAGCGCCCTGCCGCCGATACATCACACCCAGGGCGACCGCCGAACCGAGGACGACCACGAAGACCATCGCCGCGGCCGCAACCGCAGTGCGATAGCGCCGTATTGCTTTCTTCATGAGGTACCAGCGGCGGTCGCGCTTCGCGTCGATCGGTTCGCCTGCAAGGTATTGCCGGATGTCCCGTGCCAGTTCGCCCGCCGTCTGATAGCGACGTTCGCGCTCCTTTGCCAGCGCCGTCAGCAGGATCGTCTCCAACTCGCCGTCGATCGATGCACCACGGCCGCCGCTCGATCGGCGGGCCGCGTTCGGTCGCAGCGGGGGCGTTTCCACGATGTGACGAAGCACCGTCGTCATATCGCCCTCTACCGGGTACGGAGATGCCCCCGTCACCAGTTCGTACAGCACCACGCCCAGCGCGTACACATCACTGCGAATATCCAGCTCATCAGGCCTGCCCCGCGCCTGCTCAGGCGAGAGATAAGCCAGCGTACCGGCGAGCATGGCTGTCGCCGTGATGCCTGCATCGGGCTCGCTCTCGGCCATCCGCGCCAGGCCGAAATCGAGTACCCGCGGCTGACCCTGCTCATCCACAATTACATTCGATGGCTTCAGATCACGATGGATGATGCCGCGCTGATGAGCGTGATTAACCGCATCACAGACCAGCACGAAGAGTGCCAGCCGGCCGCGCAGGTCCAGCTTGTGCGTGCCGGCGTACTGATCGAGCCGCTCGCCGCGCACAAGGTCCATGACGAAGTAGTGCCGACCGTCCGCCGCTACGCCCGAGTCGAAGACCTGCACAATGTTTGGATGCCGCAGTCCGGCGACCAGCTCGATCTCCCGCTCGAATCGCCGCCGTGCCGAAAGCGATGCGAACGGGCCTTCGCGAAGGACCTTCAGCGCCACGTGCCGCCGCGTCGATCGCTGAATCGCCTTGTAGACGATGCCTTGCCCGCCGCGCGCCAGCTCCCGTTCAAGGTCGTAACCGGCGATCACGCCGATCAAAGCAGTAGACTCGTTCACGCCGAGAGGAGTAGATGCCGCCGCGCCGGCCGATGGCGACGCACCGCTGCCCGAGCCGGTCCGCCCAGCCGGGCGGATCTGACTTTCCACGCACCTTTCAGGCAACCCCGCCTGCCGAAGCCGACCAACCCAGCTCTCGTGTCGTGCCACCATGGCGGCATCACGACGTGCACAGGCATCGCACTGCCGCAGGTGCTCGTCGATCGCCGCATGGTCCGTCTCACGCAGCTCGCGGGCATGATACGCGACCAGCATCGTATCGCTCGGACATTGCGTCATGATCTCAATCCGCATCGCCGATGAGTTCCCGCATCCGCTCGGCGACTTTTTCCGTCAGTCGCCACTTGATGGTATAGACCAGGTTCGATCGCATGTTCAGCGCGCGGCAGACCTCCTCGATCGGCCGCTGTTCAAGAACGTACATCTGAAACGCCCGGTAGGTCGATTCCTCCACATCCTTCCGAACCTGCTCCAGGCAGTGCCAGAGATGCTCCTGCATCCACAGTTGATCGAATACGTCCTCGGGCGATTGCTCGCGCGATTCAAGTCGATCGATTTGCGCGTCTCGGTCGCCCTGTTCCTTTCGGCTGCGGACCAGGTTCCGCACGCGATTCTGGACGATCGTCCGCAGCCATGCCTTGAAGCGACCCTTCTGCGGGTCGTAGTCAAACGCGCCGATCTTCTCGTGGATCGCCGCCATGCAGTGCTGTACCACGTCCTCGGCGTCGCTCTGCTTCAGGCCGCAGGCCAGCGCATATCGCTGGAGCAGCGGCCGGTAGATTCCGTCGAACGTGCCCCAGGCCGCTTCGTCGTCGCGGTTCCGGATGCGTAACAGCAAACTCGGACGCGTGGTATCCAAAAGAGGTGTCCTTTCCGGACACCTATCTTACTCGATCCACGCTGTCGGGCAGGCATGGCGTCGGATCGCTGCGCCATGACCGGGGCTTTCCTTTCTGTCATACACCATGCAGATCGAGTTCTCACGCCCGCAATGGGCGACCCGGCTTCTCCAATCCAGAATCCGCTTGGCCCGTTCATTGACGAACTTGGATCCGATTCGCGTGTGAGATTCATCTCGGTCAGGAGTATTTCTGTGGGGAGCGTACCCCGACTACAGCGCCGCCGTGCCCTCTGCGGGCCCGCCGAGCGCGGTATTCAAGCTGCTCGAGGTATGCGATGCATTATCTGGAGGTTATCAAAATGGGAGCCGCACAGCAGATTCGTCCGGCAGTCAACGTCACGCTGACTTTTGCACTCCTTCTGGCAACACCGATTCCCGCCACGCTTGCACAGCCAGGACCGAGCTTTCAGGGCTTGGGTGATCTACCCAGCGGCGTGTTCGACAGCATGGGACTGGGCATTTCTGCAAACGGTCTCGTTGCGGTCGGTCGCGGCTCCTCTGCTTCCGGCAACGAGGCCTTTCGCTGGACGCAGGCCGGCGGAATGGTCGGCCTCGGTGATCTGCCCGGCGGCGAGTTCTGGAGCCAGGCATTTCGCGCTTCCTCCAACGGTGCCGTGATCGTCGGCAGAAGCTCCAGCGCGCTCACGCCCGGCTGGACCGAGGCCTTCCGTTGGACCTCCTCCGGAATGGTCGGACTTGGCGGCCTTCCCGGTCAGCCCTTGCGCCGAAGCGAGGCCCTCGGCGTCTCTGGCGATGGATCAGTGGTCGTCGGTTCCGTCCAGACGACTTCGGTCCAACCGCTCCGTGCCTTTCGCTGGACGGCAGCCGGTGGAATGGTCAGTCTTGGCACACTTCCCGGCGGAAGCGGCAATTCCATTGCCTGGGATATTTCCGGAAACGGCTCGATCATCGTCGGTGAGAGTGCAAGCGGGATGGAACCATTCAATTTCGGCGCCTTCAGATGGACCTCCGCCACGGGAATGACGCATCTCTCCGGCGAGCCGGATAACTTTCGAACCCTCTCGGCGTACGGCATCTCGACCGATGGCATTGCAATCGTTGGGAACGGTCAACCGACGACACCGCCCTTCAATCGAGAGGCCTTCGTCTGGACGGAGGCCACCGGAGTCATTCGGCTTGGTGATTTTCCCGGCGGTACGTTCTACAGCGCCGCGTGGGATGCCTCGTCCAACGGCGCAGTCGTGGTCGGTGAAGGAACCACCGCCGCTGGACGCGAGGCCTTCGTCTGGACACCGGCGACAGGCATGCGAAATCTCAAAAGCGTCCTGATCAGCTACGGTCTTGACCTCACCGGTTGGACCCTCAACGCGGCGCAAGGCATTTCAGACGACGGGCGAACCATCGTCGGATGGGGCATTGACCCCAACGGCTTCGGCGCAGCATGGTTGGCTCGCCTTTGTGCGGATTCCGACCTCGACGGCGTCTGCGACACGGACGATTTCTGCCCCAACACGCCGCCCGGGGAAGGAATCAATCCACAGGGCTGCTCCTGCAGCCAGATCACGCCGTGCGACGACGGCAACTTCTGCAATGGAATGGAGACCTGCGAAAACGGTGTGTGCCTGTCCGGCACGCCTCCATGCGACGAGGCGGAATACTGCGACGATGTTGCGGATGGCTGCTTCGAGTGTCTCTCCGATGCACATTGCGACGACAAAGACCCCTGCACGCTCGACGCCTGCGTAGATGGGAGTTGCGTCTACTCGCCCATCGCCGGTTGCGGCGGCACACCGCCGCCGGTGGACGGCAATTTCGACGGCATCCCGGATGACCAGCAGGACCACGTCCGCTCCGTGCTCAACACGAACGGCGACTGGGTGACCGTTGCCGCGCCCGAGGGGACAATCCTGATCCACGTCAAGGCAGGCGACAATCCGGCACCGGACGACGCCCCGGCAGGCATCAACTTCGCCGCCGGCTTTATCAGCTTCACCATCGAAGGCATCAAGCCCGGTGCGACCGTTGTGGTACAGATCTTTGTTCACGTGCCGGAAGGAACGACATTCAACAAGTATTACAAGTATGGTCCGACACCGGACGAGCCCTCGCCGCACTGGTACGATTTTCAGTTCGACGGCACAACCGGCGCCGAAATCTCCGGCAATGTCATTACCCTGACATTCGTCGATGGACTTCGCGGCGATGCGGACCTGATCGCCAACGGTATCATCATCGATCCCGGCGCGCCCGGCATCTCACGCAGTGATGCGGTGCCACAGTCGACTTCCGCACAGGAGTCCGTCATCTGCGGTGCCGGTGCCGTCATGCCGCTGGGGGCGCTCGTGGCCGGCTTCGTTGTCCTTCATACCGGGCGAAGAACGCGATGGTCTCGATCCAAACGCGATGTTGTTTCGAGCAAGTCGGCGACTCGCGGTCTACTGCAAAAAAAGTGAGTGCGGCCGACAGTGCCGTATTCATCCTCTCGGGTACAGCCCCGACGCAAGCCGGTCGGGGCTCCATTTTGATGCACGCCGAATTGGATTTGCCAGGATGACCGATATCAAAGACAGACGGGTTCAAGCGTCCGCCGCCGCTTCTTGAATCGCAATCAGACCTGTGTTATCCTGCACATTCGGAGCGGGCAAACTCTCATCTGTACTCATTCGAGCAGGGCCGGGGGCTTCGCCGCACCGCGTGTATTCGCGCCGCCGCGCGAAACTGGAAACTTGTCATGCGCCGGGCCGTAGCTGCGTGGCTGATACTACTCATCACTCTGCCGATCCGCGCAGACGAGATCATTTACCAGACCGATTTCGAAAGCCCGCCTTATTTTGACGGTAACCTGCTCGGACAGCAGGGCTGGCATTCCACCAACAATCCTCCGACCATCGGCCGCGGCATCGTTCAAAGCGCCTTTGCCCATACCGGCATGCGGGCTTTTCGATTTGATGCCTCCGTCGTCACGACGAGTGCCGACTGGTATTGGAAGGATCTGTATCATGCGGTCAACGTATCCGCAGCGACTGTAATTCAGATCACCTGGGACATGTACCTTGCGAGCAGCGTCGGGCCGAGGAGCGCCGGCTGGGGAATCGACGTCTACGACCATTCTGTCCCGCTTCAGCGCAGGGTGACGGCGGTGATCGTCAATGCCCAGGGGCGCCTCCTCGTCTGGAACGGCAACAATTTCTACGACACCGGCTTCACCGTAAGCCGGGACCAGTGGCATGCGCTCCGAGTGGACATGAACTACGCCGTCGGTAAAAGAAAAGTCGTGGTCTTCCTCAACGGTACGCTCGTAGCGCTCAATCGTTCCTTCTCGCCAAACACGACCAATGTCCTCGCCGATGTGGACCTCTACAACATCGACGCACTGGGCACCGATCACGCATTCTTCGACAATCTCTCGGTCATCGCGCCGGACGACGCGGACGGCGACGGCATTCCCAATCTCTCCGACCTGTGCCCGAGCACGGCTGACAGTGAGCCGATCGACGCGAACGGCTGCTCTTTGCTCGACGACGATGGCGACGGTGTCACCAATGATTTTGATGAATGTCCGGTGATGCCTGCCTGCGTCAATCTGGTGACCCCCAATGGCTGCCCTGTCGACACCGACGCCGATGGTGTTTTCCACGGCTGTGATAGTTGTCCTGAACACCACAACCCATTCGTGACGTACCATTCTGGCGATTCGTTTGGAGACTGCGCCCTGCTCCTCGGACTGGTGAACGATCAGGGCCTCTGGCAGCCGGACATCGACTGTGACGGTATCGGTACGCCGTGTGACGAATGCCCCGAGACCATCCCAGGAGACATCAACGTCGATCTGCTCGTCGACAGCCACGACCTCCGGCGCTTCGTCGAGCTGGTCATGGGCGATCATGCCGAGCGATACGAGCGCTGCGCCGGAGACTGCAACGAAGACAGCGTGGTGGACCACCTCGATATTCCCGGCTTCGCGGCCCTCCTGCTTCAATAGAGTAATCTTCAACGTAATCTTCACATTACCGCATCGGGGGACGAATCGGCTCGGTTGATCGTGCGGACGATGCACGACGACGATCCGGACTTTCAAGCTCCTTGCGGACTCGTGACATCAGCAGTCCCGCATCCTGCGAATGCCTCACGGGAGGCGATAATTTCAGACGATGGCCGGATAGATCGGTTTTACTGTCGGCGATCGCAGTTTCCGGGACGTTGGCCGATCTTGAATCCGGCCGGCCGGCCGGATATCCTGTAGTTGCAGGGTGAAAGAAGCTTCTGACCCGCCTCACTCTCCGCGAGCCGACGAGGCCTTCATCTGCTCCGCGACTTTCGGATCCTCCCGAAGGCCGCGGCGTGAGGGGTATCCGTTTCATGCGTCCCGCCTTCCTGGCAATCCTGATCGTTTTCTGCGGTACCGCCTCGTCCACAGCTCAGGTGCTCTATCAGACCGGCTTCGAGAATCCGCCATTTGTCAACGGGAACCTCCTCGGCCAGGACGGCTGGCAGTCCACAGATGACCCAGCAACCCCCGGCCGCGGCGTCGTCCAGAGTTCCTTCGCCAAGACCGGTCTGATGTCCTTTCGGTGCGATGCATCGGTCGTGATCACCAGCGCCGACTGGTACTGGCGCGAGCTGAATCACTCCGTTCAGATTGCCTCCGCTCCGATCATCCAGATCACCTGGGACATGTTCCTCAGCGCCGGCGCAGGCCCGAAGAGCGCCGGCTGGGGGATCGATCTCTACGACACTTCCTTGCCCGTCTCGCGCCGCGTCGCGGCTGTCATCATCGACGCGCAGGATCGGCTCCTCGTCTGGTCCGGCAACGCCTTTCAGGTCACCGGCGTGACCGTGACCCGCGGCACCTGGAATGCCCTGCGCGTCAATCTGAACTACGCGCCGTCCGCCAGGAATTACAGCGTCTATCTCAACGGCACGCGCGTCGCCTACAACGTCCCCTTTGTCCCCGAGTCCAACAACACCCTCGCCGATATTGACCTGTATCATCTCGATGGCGGTGGTGACGATCACGCCTTCTACGACAATCTCTTCATCGCAGCCCTCGCGGATACCGATGGCGATGGCGTGCCGGATGTCAACGATCTTTGCGCTGCGACCGCGACGGGCGAACCGGTTGACGGCAATGGCTGTTCCATCCTCGATGACGACGGCGACGGCGTGCTGAACGATCAGGACCAGTGCCCCGGCACACCGGCCTGCGCGACTCCGGTCCTGCCGAACGGTTGCCCGATCGATACCGACGGCGACGGCGTGGTCGACGGCTGCGACAACTGCCCGACCGTCCCGAATCCGGACCAGTCCGATACCGACAACGACGGCATCGGCGACGTGTGTGACGATTGCGCAAATTCGATCCTTGGAGACGTTAACGAAGACGACGTCGTTAACGCGCTGGATCTTCAAAGGTTTATCGAAATCCTGACCGGCCAGCCCCCGCAGGGTGAGGAATTATGCGCTTGCGACATAAACAGCGACCAGGCGGTTACGATGGCTGACGTGCCCGGTTTCCTGACCTTGCTGCTTGGGAACTAAGCGGTCGCCACCCAACAGTGGATGTACGGGTCGCCACTCGCACGAAATGACGGACGTTGATTTGATCCTTAGAGAAGGTAGAATGGTTATCGCGCTCATTCAGAGCGGGCATGAGAAGGGCCGGTCCAGAGCGGACAGGGCGGAGCGGGAAACATGCTGAATCTGCTCGAACGCCTTGCAAAGCAGGTTGCCGGTGGGACTTCGTCCCGCAGCGGCGATTCTGTCCTTTCGCGTCGGTCACTCCTGCTCGCCGGTTTCTCATCATTGGCTGCGATGCGTCCTTCCGCCACCCAGGCGGCCCCGCAGCCCTCTGCGAACCGGTTCCTCGTCAATCGCCTGACCTTCGGTTGGACCGAGGAGGAGCAGCTCTTGGCCGATACCCTCGGGTACCACGGCTATCTGGAGCACCATCTCAATCCGGAGGCGATCCCTGACAATGCATGCGACTCGTTAATCTCCAGCTATCTGCGGTTGAACTGGAACCCCTACAATCTTCACAGCGTCCAGCCGCAGGTCACCGTCCATCAGGTGACGGAATCCACCATCGTCCGCGCCGTTTACAGCAAGCGCCAACTCCTCGAGCGCATGGTCGAGTTCTGGACCGACCACTTCAACGTCGATATCAACAAGAGCCACATTCCCTGGCTCTTCCCGCTCTGGCTGCGGCTGGCCATCCGCCAGCACGCCCTCGGCACCTTCCCACAACTGCTCGCCGCAACCGCTCAGTCGCAGGTGATGATGTTCTACCTCGACAACGTCATCAGCAACGGCACGAGTCCCAATGAAAACTATTCCCGCGAGCTCATGGAACTCCACACCATGGATGTTGGCGGCGGATACACCCAGGAAGACGTCGAAGAAGTAGCCCGCTGCTTCACCGGTTGGACCGTGCACTACGGCTACGGTTCCGGCAGCACGTGGGAGTTCCTCTATCGCCCCGAATGGCACGACAACGGCCCCAAGGTCGTTCTCGGCACCCAGATTCCCGCTGGCGGAGGTTTTAACGACGGCCTGACCGTGCTCGACATTCTTGCACATCATCCCAGTACGGCCCGATTCATCTCCCGCAAGCTCTGCCAGCGCTTCTGGGATTACAACCCGTCCGAGACCCTCGTCGACGCCGTGACCACGACTTACATGAACACTGGCGGCGACATCAAGGCCATGCTGCGGACCCTCTTCACCACCGAGAATCCTTCGACGGCCGCACCCAAGTTCAAGCGACCGTTCCACCTGTTCGCCTCCACCATGCGGGCCACCAAGACGCAGATCAATCCCCAGCCGTTCTTCACCGGCTCCGCATTGAGAAATCTCTACAGCAGCGCCGGTCATCATCCGTTCTACCACAGCCCACCGGATGGTTATCCCGATCGGCTCGATGCCTGGTCGGGCCTGCTTCTTCCGCGATGGAACTTTTCCGCGATTCTCGCCAACAACGGAATCGCAGATACGTCGATCAATCTTGCCGCGTTCCTCGACGGCGCATCGACCTCCGCAGCCGTCGCCGACCGCATCGATCAACGGCTCTTTGGTGGTCGAATGCCCGCTTCGGAAAAGGCCCTCCTTCTCAACTATCTCGGCGCTGGTTCACCCACCGAAGGCATCATCCGCGATGCCATCGGGCTGGCCGCTTCCGCACCGAGTTACCAATGGTACTGATGCCCCGCCCGCGGGCATGACCGATAAGAGGTTGTCGAATGAGCAGGTGTGACGGACTGGGTTGTCGCGAATACATGGAACTGTCCCGGCGGCAGTTTCTCGGCGCAACCGGCGCAGGCATCATCGCCGCCGGCGTTCCCGCATGGCTGCCGCGCGTCGCCCTGGCCAGCGAGTTCTGTGCAGCCCGCGATGTCATCGTCTCCATCTTCCTGCGCGGCGCAGTCGATGGGCTGACCATGTGCGTCCCTTATCTCGAAAGCGCCTATTACGCCGCCCGCCCGACGCTCAACATCCCGCAGCCCGACAGCGGAAGCCCCTTTGCCGCCATCGACCTCAACGGCTTCTTCGGCATTCCACCCTACATGGCCCCGCTCCTGCCCGCCTATCAGAATGGCGACCTGCTTTTCGTTCATGCCTGCGGTTCGACCGACACCACCCGCTCGCACTTCGACGCCATGAAGGTCATGGAGTATGCGAACCCCAACGACCCTGTGATCTTCAGCGGCTGGCTCGGGCGGCATCTGATGACCAGCGCCCCGATGGTTCCTGGTTCCATCCTTCGAGCCATCGGTCTCAACTTCGGTCTGCAGCGCACCCTTCACGGCGCTCCGGATTCGTTGCCGATTCCCAAGCCCAATGATTTCAACCTGCAGGGCAATGCCGCGACGCGTCCCGCGCGTCGCAGTGCGCTGACCAACCTCTATCAGCAGACCGACGACCCGCTCAAGACCTCCGCGATCACCACGCAGGCCACCATCGACCTGCTCGCGACCATCAACTTCAACGGCTACCAGTCGCAGGGCAACACCGCTTATCCGAACTCGCCCTTTGGCCAGTCGCTCAAATCCTCCGCCGCGCTCATCCGCGCCGAGATCGGCGTCGAAGCCATTCAGGTTGACATCGGCGGTTGGGATCACCACATCGAGATGGGCGCCCGCGAAGGAATCCTCGCCACCAAGCTCACTGATTTAGCGGCAGGCCTCGCCGCCTTCCATGCGGACATGTTCGCCGGCAACGGGAAAAACGTTACCGTCGTCGTCGTCTCTGAATTCGGCCGCCGCATCGAGGAAAACGGCAACAAGGGCACGGATCACGGCCACGGAAACGCCATGATCGTCCTCGGCAACCACATCGCCGGCGGCCGCGTCCTGACCAACTGGCCCGGTCTCCAGCCCGAACAGCTCTTCGAGGGCCGGGACCTCCAGACGACCATCGACTACCGCGATATTCTCGCCGAAATCATTCAGCACCGGCTGGCCAACAGTAACCTCACTACCGTTTTCCCGAACTTCTCGCCCACCTTCCGCGGTGTGACCGAGGCCTGCGCCTCTCCGCGCGGCGACATGAACTGCGACGGCGCCATCAGCATCAATGACGTGCCCGGCTTCTCACAAGCGATACTGGATGAGGACGCCTTCCGTGCTGCGAATGCCTCCTGTGATCCCCTCAATGCCGATCTCAACGGCGACGGCGAGATCGACGGCCGGGACATCCAGGAATTCACCCGCCGCCTCCTCGATCAATAATAGCCCAGTGAAGCGAGGGTGGTATGGGCGTTCCGTCCATGCTTCTTTGCCGAGAATGCGTAGCCGCAGGAACTCGGAAGTCGTTTGTGAGTAAACACTGGCACGCTACGAAATCTCTAGATGCGGAGCGTCTGTTGTGCGCACTCATCTCTGCCTCTGCTTGAAAAGCCAATAAAAAAAGCCGAGGCCTTGCTGAAGGCCCCGGCCTGGTGGGAAGACCGCTTCGGCACCCTTGGGTTGATGCCTCGGCGGGTTGTGGGCGAGGTCGTCAGCCGCGAGATTCGCGGTCCGACGCCCCCCTCCATTCGGACCTTTAGGGAGCCGCCTTCATTCGATTTCCGATATTGCTGAAAATACCTATTTCCTGTGGCGGTTTTCACGTGTTTTCCCCGAAGTAAGGTACCCATTGCCGATACTCCTTATCAGGTTACTAATTGGACGAATAGCCCGATAAAAGCATTGCTCAAGTGTTGCGCAGCACGTCGATCAGATACGACGATGGGATTCAGGTTTCTTGATCAAAGGACACTTTCGTCCGATATTGTCGGCCCGCATCAAGGGAACTAGTCAGCGGCCCGTTTTACTCCTATCATGCCCGCTCAGGATAACTTGGAGGTATGAACGGTTGATTTCCACGGGCACCATCCTCGCCGACGGGCTTACCGCCGTCTGGAAGGTTTTCTATCACAACTGGGCCCTCTCCTCGATTGTTTTGACACTCCTGCTGCTCGTCGTCATCCCCGCCCTGATTCTTGCAAAGTATGTCCGAATCTGTCTGAACATCATCAGCGATACCCTGCCGCCGCTCTCAGTCCCGCAGGTCGGTTTTCGACCGATTCCGGGTAAGGAGCAGGATTTCTACGCCACCGACGGAATCCGCCTCCGCGGCATTCTGATGCACCCGCCACCGAACGTCGAACGGCGCGGCATGATCCTCTTCGCCCCGGAATTCAAGAGCAATCGACTTAGCTGCGCGCGCTACTGCCGCTCTTTGCTTCAGGCGGGTTACGATGTTTTTTCTTTTGACTTCCGAGGCCACGGCGCCAGCGCTGCCGAAGAGGGCTACACGCCGCGGCAGTGGGCCAGCGACCGCGAAGTCGCAGACATGATGGGGGCCATCGCCTTCGTCGAGCAATGGCTGGAAGAACAGGGCAGACCCATCGAGATGGGCATCTTCGGCATCTCCCGCGGCGCGTGTGCCGCCATTCTTGCAAGTGAGTCGTGCACCTCCGTCAAGGCGATCGTCACCGACGGCGCCTTCTCCTCGGATTGCACCCTCGAACATCTCATGCAGCGATGGGCCAAGATCTTCGCCAAGGTCAAGTTTGTCTATGAAAATCACCCGCCGGAGTTCTGGCAGTTTCTCCGCTGGTGCCTGTTCCTGACCTGCCGCGTTAAGTTCAAGTGCACGTTTCCCTCCGTCCGAAAGACCCTCACCCGCATGATCCCGCGGCCGATGCTCTTCATCCACGGCGAACGCGACAGCTACATCCCGGTTGAACAGTCCCGCCTTCTCTACGCCCTTTCCGCGCAGCCGAAGTTCCTCTGGATCGTCGCGGCGGCCAAACACAATCAGTCCGTGGACCTGGTGCCCGAGGAATACGCCCGGCGAATCGTGCAGTTCTTCGATCGTTACCTGGCACGCCGGGAAGACCCCGGAAACATGTACATGGAAGGCCGCTTCGTCGAGACCGCCCTGGGTCGTCTGGCGAAGCCGCATTCTTTCACCGCTGCCGAGGACGGCTCCGCGGCGCCGGTGCCTGCCCGCCTGCCGTCCGCGGAACCGCTCGCGCGTTCCACCGAAACCGACAAAACGGGTCTCGCAACTCGAGTTGTGCCGGACAGCTCGCGCGAGAAACAACCCGCACTGGCTGCTGCAGATTCTTCCGAAGTTGATTCGAACTGATCCTTCACCTGCGGCCGCTCCTGTGCGACAATTCACCGGTGCACAAGCGATCTTTCCTCGATTCGATTCTCGCCTTTTTCGCCAGCTCCCACGCCGGAGCGGTCGCGAGGCGATTCTTCCGCGCCGTGAACGACGCCGACGGCGTGCAGGCCCGCGGTCTTGAGAAGCTCATCCGGCGGTCGGCTCCCAGCCGCTTCGGTCGCAGTCATGGGTTTGATCGTATTCGTACGTACGAGGATTTTGTCCGACAGGTGCCCGTCCGAAGCTACAGCGACCTTTCGCCCTATATCGAACAAGTCCGCGAAGGCCGCGTCGATGCGCTCTTCGCCCCCGGCGAGCGCATCCTCATGTTCGCCCTGACCAGCGGCACGACCGACCAGCCCAAGTACATCCCCATCACCAGGGAAGTACTCGCCGAGTGCCGCGCCGGATGGAACATCTGGGGCCTCAAGGCGATCATGGATCACCCCGCGTCGTTGCTGCGCCACATCCTCCAGGTGACCAGCTCCATGCACGATCATGCCGCCCCTTCCGGTGTGCCCTGCGGTGCGATCACCGGGCTCCTGGCCGCCACGCAGAAGAAGCTGGTGCGTCGCTATTACACCTCTCCGCCCGATGTCGCTGCCATCACCGACCCCACAGCCAAGTACTACACCATCATGCGGCTCGCCATGCCACGAGATGTCTCGTGGGCCGTCACCGCGAACCCCGCCACGCTGCTGTTGCTCGCACGCATCGGCAACGAGCACAAGGAGCGACTCATCCGTGACATTCACGATGGCACCCTGTGGTCCGAGCTGCCCGTGCCTGCCGCCGTGCGATCGGCACTCCGCCCGCGGCTCAAGGCCGATCCGCAGTCCGCCGCACGGCTCGCGTCCATCGCTTCCCGAACCGGCACGCTCTATCCGAAGGACTACTGGCGAATGGACTTCCTCGCCCACTGGACCGGCGGAACGATGGGCCTCTACCGCGCCCAGTTCCCTCGCTTCTTCGGTGACATCCCCGTCCGCGACATCGGCCTGATCGCCAGCGAGGGCCGCATGTCCATTCCTATTGCCGACCACACGGCCTCCGGCATTCTCGCGGTCACCTCACATTTCTACGAGTTCATTCCCGCCGAGGAGTACGGCACGCCCGGTCCCACTGTTCTGCGCATGCACGATATCCGCGAGCAGGGCGAGTATTTCCTCCTGCTCACCAACGCCAGCGGACTTTTCCGCTACGATCTCGGTGATCGCGTCCGCGTCACGGGTCGCATGGGACAGGCCCCGCTCATCGAGTTCCTCAGTCGTGACGCCCACACCTCCTCGATGACCGGCGAGAAACTCACCGAAGACCAGGTTGTTCAGGCCATGCAGCAGGTCTGTGCCCGCGAGGTGGAGTCCAACGGCGCGCTCGAAGCGGATCGCGAACAGATCGTGGATTTCGTTCTCGCCCCGCGCTGGGGAGAAGTGCCGTACTATCGACTCTACGTGGAAGCCGAGGCGATCCGCACGCGCCCCAGTCTGGCCGCTGAAATGGATGCCGCCCTCGCTCGAATCAACAACGAATACGAATCCAAGCGAAAGACCTTCCGGCTGGGAGCCGTGGAATTGGCCGTCCTGCCCGATGGCGAGCTGGTGCGGCGCGACCGCGAACTTCGCATGAAGCGCTCAAGAACCTCTGAGCAGTTCAAGCATCAGTACCTCCAGCCCTCACCGGGTCTCGATGGCGAACTCGAGGCCGTGGAAATTCCCCGTGAGAAAGTTCGCACGACCTAGTGTTCGGTTTCGATCGTCAGTTCGGGGCAGTGCCCTCGCTTCTCCTGCGGATATTCTCGCGGCAGAGCGGAAACCTCCGCCTGCTTCAGAACGCACCGCAGGTCGGTGCGTCCTGAAACACGCACTTCCAGACTCGCTAAGCGACATTCGCCCGACATTCAGGAGCGCGTCTCTCCATTCAGCGCACTCAACTGGAGCAATCTGCTCCGCCTCGCAATTTCGACGCGATGGCACATGGCTTGCCATTTAATCCCACAGAGGATGTGCGGTGGGTGCGCCGCCTACGGTTCGGTCACGATCCTTCCTCTCTCCGGCCCGAACACTCGTGACCAGACTGGCGTGCCTGCCGCACAGCATTTTTTTACCAGCCAGCCCTGCCCGTTATCCCGCCCATCTCACTTTCCAGAACAGCATACGCAGCATTTGCCGGTCGGTCGGCGTTTGCACTTCGGGCAGTGCCGTCGGCTCGTCGATGAATTCCACGAAGCGCGATCCGCCCGCCGTTGGTGGTCTTCTCCCTGGTGAGCGCCGCACGAAACTCGTGGCAGGATCGCAAAAGTTTGGGAGCCGCCCAGTTGGAGCTGACCCTCACACAACGCCGCGCGACTGCGCAAGTACCCACATCGACACATGCCGCACGGCCGGATCGCGCGTGGCTGTTCCAGTCAAGCGGCCTGATCGCATTGACGCTTCTGGTCGGTGTGCCCGCGCTCGGCGACTGGTGTGGCCTCTCGCCCGACAGCTTCGCATACCTCGGCGCAGCCCGTTCGATCTGGGAGCAGGGCGGTTGGGGCGATGCCCGGCTCGTGCATCCGCCCGGCTACTCGCTTCTGCTTGCGCCGCTCATCGTGCAGGGAGAGCTGCCGTTTGCCGCAATCCGTATCTTCTCACTTCTCTGCTGGGTTGCTTCCGTGCTGCTCACCTGGTTGCTGATGCGGCCGCTTCTCGGCAGGCCGTCCGCATGGCTCACCGCCGCGCTCCTCGCGACCAGTCCGATCATGCTGATCCAGTCCACCCGGCTCCTCTCGGAGATGGCTTTTCTCCCGGCCATGCTCGGGTGCCTCTGGCTTGCTGTCCGTTGGCAGTCACGACCCGAGATCAGGCGAAGCGAACTGCTGCTCGGTGGTTTACTCGCGGCCGCGGCGATCCTCATTCGTTCGATGGGCATCATGCTCGTGCCGATCCTGCTGATTGCACTCGCTTCGCGCCGTCGCGATCCTGCTGCAATGCGCTGGATGAACGTCGCGATTTTCCTGATCGCCCTCGCCGTCCTGCCCGCGCTCTGGCACCTTCGACAATCGGCCTACCCCGCCGCCTACGGCTACGGTTCGATCTGGACAACCGCTCGGCAGATCGAGGCCACCGATGCCACCGGGATAGCACTCCAATTCGAGCGGCTGCTTCAATTCGGTCCGCAGCGCCTCGCCGACATCAAGGCCGCGATCCTGCCTGCTCATCTCGCGTGGAGGGCCTTCACGGGTCCTGCCTCCATGGCCGCCGACTGGCTCATCGGCGGGGGAGTCGTTGCCCTCCTTCTCGCACGGCTTCTTCTTCTTCGTTCTCTGATTGATCTCTACGCGCTGCTGACCCTGGTCATGCTTGCCCTCTGGCCGTGGGAGGAAGGACCGCGGCTGGTCCTGCCGTTGCTGCCGATCTTCTGGGCGGCCATCGTCTGGGCCGCAAAAAGTGCAGCTGCGCATGTGCCGGTATTCAACGCTTCCCCTTCGATACGCGGAGCCGCGATCATATCGGTCGCCCTGATCCTGGGATACGAGCTGCTGCTGACGCATCAGTCGCTTGACCGATCACGTCGCCGCACCGCCGATAGATGGTTTGAGACCGAGCAGATTGCTCAATGGCAGCGCGCGCACATGCCGCCGGAGGCCGGCTTCCTCGGCTATGTGCCTCGGGCCGATCAGGCGAAGGTCACGCTGCTCGGCGCATCCTATCTCTCGCGCCGCCCGGCAGTGGGCATCGTCGAATGCGGTCACCGCGGACCTGAGCCGCAGGGCTTCGACCAGGCCGAGTACATTTTTCTGCACGAGGCCTCCGCCACAGATTGCACAACCGTGCAGCAGGCGACTTTCTTCGACCGAATCGGCCCCTTCTCGATCTTCAGGCGCGAATGCGCTGAAACCTCCCCCGGCACGCAAAAGGTGGGCAGGCAGGTTGGTGGTGCCCCCCAGAAAAGCGCCATTGCCCCCAGACCGCGGCAGGTGATGGGCAACTCTGCCCAACTCCGAAGCCCCGGCATCATCCAAACGCCACTGGCGGCTGTTATTAAAGGACAAAGCATGCTGGCATACGCGCTGCTTACTCTCGCTTCGTCCGCCCGGCGCTGTGTCGGGCAATTCGATGTACACCGGGCTCAGCGATAGGAGAATGTCCGATGCTTCCTGATCTCAGCAGTTTGTTTGGTCCGTTCCAGGCAATTTTCGAGTCCCTCTTTGGATGGATGGGTCAGCTTCTCAACTCCATCCTCTCCATATTCAACGTCGGCTAATGACCATCGGCCGCGCCGCGAGGGTCTCCATCGCGCGGCGCGGCCATGCACCAGCTACGGACGCCGCCCTCGATCGGCCGGTTGCAGCTTCCTCCGAAGCGGTGATGGGGTCGTGACATGTGCCGGTTCGTTTGTCTCCCTTTTCCCCGCGAACCTTCCGAGAGCACTGCTGTTCACGACCCGACACCGTCGGCCTCTGATCGCGGCGGCGTCCGTCTTTTTCTTCTGCACACGCTCAATGGTCCCGGCGTCGTTCGCCGAGACGATTCTCACGCCTGACGCATGCGGATACACTACCTGCGCCCGCCGAAGTCGGCGCTTCCTGTCGACCGGTGGTTCGGGTACTCATGCGCGACTATTCCGTCACACCGAATCCGAACATCCCCTTCGTGCTTCGACAGGCGGACTCAAGTTTTCTCGTCGTCGAAAAACCGTCCGGCGTCGTCACCCAGCCGGGCAAGGGCCATGAGAAAGACAGTCTGCTCAATGCGCTCTTTGTTGACTATGGAAACCTCCTGCAGAATCTTGGCGAGGCGCGCGGATGGGGCCTGCTCCACCGGCTCGATCGGGAGACCTCCGGCCTGGTGCTCGTTGCCCTGCGCAATGCTTCCTACGAACATCTGCTGCAGCAATTCCGCGATCGCAAGGTACAGAAAATCTACTGGGCGATCGTGGCCGGCCATCCGCGCCCGGCACAGGGAGTGATCCAGAAGCCCATCGCCGAAGTCGTCGCCGGAAGGAAAAAAGCGGTGCTCACCCGGACCGGTCAGCAGGCGATCACGGCCTATCGTGTGCTCCAGGAATCCGAAGACGTGTCGCTGATCGAAGCCCGCCCCAAGACCGGCCGGCTGCACCAGATCCGCATCCACATGGCCGACCTCGGCTGCCCTGTCTTGGGAGAAGACACATACGCCCGAGGGGTCGCACTTCCCAGGGTGCCGCGCCTGTGTCTCCACGCGGCAAGTCTGTCGTTCCTCCATCCGGAGACGCAGCGGCGCATCACCGTGCACGCACCCTGGCCCGCGGACTTAAAAGGCATGCTGAACAAGTTTCATCTTGATGAACCGCGTCCGGAAGATGCCGGGCAGATCTGATGTACCCGCGCAAGAAGAAGGGATCGGGCACGCACCCGATCCCCTGAGTGACTTTCTCAATGAGGGTGGTACGGGCGTCTCGCCCGTGTCCTCTTGTTGGGTTCGCCTACCTGCATCCGCGTCCGAAGCCGCCGCGATACGGACGGCCATGGAAGCCCGGATGGAAGCCGCGTGAACGACCGTAATTAAAGGAGAACCCGAAGCTGCGCCGAGGCGGCGGCGGGTAGTAGCCGGCGCCCCCGAAACCCACATACCCCGCGCTGTAGCCGAAGCGTGGGCCGCAGGGCGGCGGAGGCGGTGCATAGACCGGCGCGCAGCCGCCAAAGCCGCCATAGCCGAAGCTGCTGGCGCGATAGTAGCTCGTGGAATAGCCCCCGTAGCCACTGTAGCTGCTGTAACCATACCCGTACCCGTACTGGGCCTTCGCCTCGCGCGCCCCCATTGCCAACATGGCGCCGGCGGCGAGTGCGAAGCCAACGACGAATCTGGAAACGCGACTGGACATGCTGACCTCCCGTGGGCTCGAAACGCTCCGAATACAGGACCCGATCTTCCCGTTCCGCGATTTACCCGACCGCGGTTGACCGCACGCACGGTCACGATCTGTCAGACAGGTACGTATGAAAAAGGTTAGCGGGATTTCCCCGAGATTCCAGATTTTTCGACCAGATGAAGAAAAACAGGTCAGGTACGCATAACCCTGATGAATCGACTTAACCGTAACTGACCCATGGAGAAGGACTTGTACCACACAGGCCGCCTAGCGCGTCAGGTACCAGCCGAGGACGGCTACTCCGAGCACCGCCCGATAGATGGCAAACGGCCAGAGCGGGCGCGTCTGGATGTATCGCATGAAGGCCGCCACGACCGCCCACGCCACGACGAACGACACGGCGAACCCGATCAGCATGATCGTGGCATGATCGCCGGTCAGTGCCTCCCGGTGCTTGATCACCCGGAGCAGCCCCGCCCCCAGCAGCGTCGGAATGGCCAGGTAGAATGAAAACTCTGCCGCCACGGCACCCGGCATCCCCGCCATCAGCCCGCCCATGATCGTGGCCATCGAGCGGCTGGTCCCGGGGATGATCGCCACGCACTGGGCCAGCCCGACGTACAGCGCCTGTCGCAGGGAGACCTGCTCGATCGTCGGGCCGGTGGGCCTGCGATAGCGGCGTTCGATCACCACCATGAGCGCCCCGCCGACAATCAGTGCCATCGCCACCGGCATCGGTTTCTCAAGATACTTCTCGGCGATGTCATTGAGCGGCATCCCGATCACGATCGCCGGGAGTATCGCGAGAAAGAGCTTGGTGAGGATGTGATCCTTCCAGCCGCGCGTCGGCATGGTAAAGACCTGCCGCACGAGGGTGCGAAAGAAGTAAATCAGCACTGCAAGGATCGCGCCGGTCTGAATGAAGTAAAGAAACGCCGGCCAGGGCTCGTGTTCGCCGTCGATCCCCAGCATCGGCATGGCGAGCACCATGTGGCCCGTGCTGGATACCGGAAGAAACTCGGTCAGCCCTTCGATGATGCCGAGTACGACGGCGCGGATCGTATCAGTCACGCGACTGCTCCATGAGCGCACCGCGCGAGGCCATCAGATACGAGCCAACGGACAGCAGGGTGATGGCAAGGGTGAGCCAGATCATGAAGGTCCTCAGCGGAACGATCCACTCCGTCCCGCGCAGTCGTCCCACGGAGATGACGATGATCGGCACCGTTACGGATTGCACCAGCATCTTTGCCTTGCCCCAGTAGTTGGCCCCGAAGGGCTTGCCGGATGATTCCGAATATCCCCGCAAGCCGCTCACCAGGAGTTCGCGCGCCACGATGATCACTACCATCCACGCCGAGAGTCCGGCGACGTTCTGACCATCCTCATCGACATAGCCGCGGCCCAACAGCAGGATGAACGCGCCGCAAACCAGGATCTTGTCCGCGAAGGGATCGAGAATCCGCCCGAACGACGTCACCTGGTTATGCCGTCGGGCCAGGTAACCGTCGAGGATGTCCGACAACGCGCACACGATAAACAACACGAAGGCCAGGTCGAGCATCCAGAGTTGTGCCGCGCGCCGCGAATACTCGAACGTCGCCAGCAGACAGAGGAAGACAACGGACAGAAGCAGTCGCCCGGTGGTGATCTGGTTGGGGAGGTTCATCCTCATCCGGGGCGGTGGGCGCCGGCCGACAGGAAATCACAGTTGGCTACGACACGACTGGGCGCGGCTGGATTCGAACCAGCGAAGGCATAAGCCAACGGGTTTACAGCCCGTCTCCTTTGGCCACTCGGACACACGCCCCGGTTTTTCTCGCTCGCAGGGCCCTCCGGCAGTCGCACCGGGGGCTGCGAGCCACGCAATATCAGGCCTCAGGCGACAAAAATCAAGCGCGCCACCAGCTAGACTCCATGGGGTCACTCTGATCCGGACACGGCGCGATTCCCGATATATGGTATGGGGCTACAGAAGGTTGTCGCCGTCGGACGCCATTGTTTCGAGGCAAGCGAGCATTATCCGATTGGCAGGAACCATGACGGGGAGGACCACCATGACAATCACGACCATTTCGCTGATTCTCGCCGCCACTTGCGCGCAGCCGATCGGGCAGTATGAGACCGCTCAGCGGCAGAAGCCGAACGACCTGCAGGCACCGGAGGCCACTTCGCTCCTCGGTCGTCCGCTCTATGCCAATCCGCCGGAGGCCCAGCGTGACCGGCTGGAGTCCGACCTCCGCCGCGCGCGCGAAATGATGCGCGATCGTCCGAACGACCCCGAGGCAATCATCTGGGTCGGTCGCCGGCTTGGTTACCTGTGGCGGATGACCGAGGCCGTCGAAGTCTACACGAGGGGGATCGAGAAGCACCGCAAGTATGCGCCGCTCTACCGCCATCGCGGCCACCGCTACATCACCCTGCGACAGTTCGACCGAGCCATCGCCGATCTGGAAAGCGCGTCCCGCCTGATCACCGGTCAGGAAGACGTGATTGAGCAGGACGGCGCGCCGAACGCGCGCAACATCCCTCTGACGACGCTGCACTTCAACGTGTGGTATCACCTCGGCGTCGCCCGCTATCTCAAAGGAGATTTCTCCGGTGCGCTGGATGCCTTCGAGAAGTGCATGCAATGCCGCGGCAAGTACGATGACAACCTCGTCGCCGTGACCGACTGGATGTACATGGCCATGCGACGGCTCAATCGCGATGCCGACGCCGAAAAGCTGCTCGAACCGATCACCGAAGAGATGGAAATCATCGAGAACCACGCCTATCACAAGCGCCTGCTGATGTACAAGGGACTGCTGCGTCCCGAAGACCTGCTTGACGTTCGCAATGCGAGCGACCTCGACCTGGCCACGATGGGCTATGGCGTCGGCAACTGGCATCTGTGCGAAGGCAATCGCGCCAAGGCCGTGGAAATCTTCGAGAAGGTCGTCGCCGGCGGTTACTGGCCCGCATTCGGCTATATCGCCTCCGAGGCCGACCTCGCACGCCTGCGCCGGCGGTAGGATAACCCGTCAGAACATTTTGCGCGCCGTCGCAGCGGCCGGCGTCCTCGTCGGCAGAAGGGCTCCATACGACTGGTTCGCTCGCGTTTATTGCGGTGAAGCTCAAGCCGAACGCACGAACTCCGCGATCGCCTCGCGCCAGGATCGCAACGGCGCACCGGCGATCTCCACATACTTCTGATTGTCCAGCACCGAGTACTTCGGCCGCCGCGCCGGCAGGGGATACTCCTCGGTCGCAATGGGAACCACCTTCGTCGTCATTCCCGCCAGCCGCACAATCTCGCAGGCGAATTCATACCATGTGCATTGCCCGCCGTTCGTCACATGCACGATGCCGGTTGCGCCCGTCTGTGCCAACGCCACCAGCGCCCCGGCGAGGTCTGCCGCGTATGTCGGCGAACCGGTCTGATCGTTCACCACGCGCAGCTCCGGTCGCTCAGCCGCCAGCCGCAGGATCGTCCGAGGGAAACACGGTCCATCTTCTCCATAGACCCAGGCCGTGCGAACGATCAGCGGCGAAGCATGTTTCGCCTGCACAAGCCGCTCGCCGAGCAGCTTCGATCGCCCGTAGGCACAAAGCAACTCCGCCGGGGCAGGGGGGTCCTCCGCCCGATACGGCCGCATTGAAGCACCGTCGAAAACGTAATCGGTTGAGATGTGAATCAGCCGCGCGTTCACGGCCGCCGCGGCTTCTGCGACGATGCCCGCGCCGTGGCCATTCACCTGTTCCGCCCGATCGCTTTCACTTTCGCAGGCATCCACCTTCGTGAAGGCCGCGCAGTTGATGACCAGGTCCGGGCGGAACTCCTTCAGGCAGCTTTGCACGGCCTGCCGGTTCGTGATGTCCAGCTCGCCATGGCCCGCTGCAAGAACATTGACGCCTTCGAGCGCCGCGAGCATCTGCGTCGTCGGCGTGCCCAGAAGCCCTCTCGCACCGGTAATCAGCACGCGTTGCATGGAATGGGCCAGCGCATCAGGTGCCACGGTTGATCATGCCGGCCGCGCCGCGGGCGGCCAGACGGTGCGCAGCGCCGTGAGAATCGTCCGCGTCGCGGCGGACTTGTTGAGCGTGTAGAAGTGGATCCCCGGCGCGCCGCGCTGCAACAGGTCGAAACACTGCGCCGCTGCGTAGGCCACGCCCTGCGAGAGGACCGCGTCCTCGTCGTCCTTCAGCCGATCCAGCTCCGTCAGCAGGCGCTCCGGGATCGTCGCCCCGCACATCTGCGTGAAGCGGCGAATCTGCTCCACGTTCGTAATCGGCATGATGCCGGGAATGATCGGTACGCCGATGCCCGCCGACCGTGCACGCGCTACGAAATCAAAATACTTCTGATTATCAAAGAAGAGCTGCGTGATCAGAAACTCCGCCCCGGCATCGACCTTCCGTTGCAGGTTCTCCAGGTCGCGCGCCAGGTCGCGCGCGCCGCCCGCTCCGGTACATTCCAGATGCCCCTCCGGATAACACGCCCCGCCGATGCAGAACGGATGATTCTGCTTGATGAACGCCGCCAGCTCGCTGGCATATCGAAAGCCGCCTTCGACGGCTTCGAACCGCTCCTGCCCCTTCGGCGGGTCCCCTCGAAGGGCCAGCACGTTGTCCACCCCGGCGCTGCGCAGCCGGTGCAGCACGTCACCGATCTCCTCACGCGTCGCGCCGACACAGGTCAGATGGGCCATCGCCTGCACGCCGTAGTGCCGCTGAATCTCAGCCACCAGTTCGATGGTCCGGTCGCGTGTGCTCCCGCCTGCGCCATAGGTGACGGAGACAAACGTCGGATGCAGATCGCGCAGCGCGCGGATCGACTGACGCAGTTGTTCCAGTCCGGCGTCCGTCTTCGGTGGGAAGAACTCAAACGAAAAGCACGGCCGGCCGGTGGAAAGTAGCTCGCGGATTCTCATCGCTCTTGTCGGTCCTCACGCGCCGGCGCGGGTGAAAAGCCGGCAGGGGTGGTGTTTTCGCGCTGACTAATGGCCTTGGCGATCGCGCTTCTTCGAAGGCGCGTCGGAGGTCGCTTTCTTCTGTTTGGCCAACGCGGAGTCTGGCGGGATCGGCTGCTCCAGCGCCTTCGTGACCGCCTCCACCAGCGGCTCGGCGTCCGGCGCCGTCCGCGGTTCAAACCGGCCGATGACCCGGCCCTCGCGATCAATCAGGAACTTGTTGAAGTTCCACGCGATTTCCCCGCCGAACTCATGCCCCGCCTCCTTCGAGGTCAGGTACGAAAAGAGGGGGCAGATGCCTTCGCCCTTGACGACCACCTTGGAGAACATGGGAAACGTCACCTTGAAATTCTTCGTACAGAAATCCTTGATTACCGAATCGCTGCCCGGTTCCTGTCGTCCGAACTCGTTCGCCGGAAAACCCAGCACCACGAAGCCCTGATCCTTGTACGTGTCGTACAGCTCCTGCAGGCCCTTGTATTGCGGCGTTAATCCGCACTCCGAAGCGACGTTCACCACCAGGATCACGTTGCCGTGATATTGCGCCAGGTTCTGATCCTTTCCGTCGATGTCCTTCATCTTGAACTGCAGGGCAGGCATCTTCTTCGTATCCTTGGCAGGGACTGCTTTCCGCTTCGCGTCCTTCTTTTTCGCCGGCGCGTCCGTCTTCGCATCATCCGCAAAAGCCCGGTGCGGTAGCGTGGATAGACCGATCATCAGTCCCGCTACGGCAAGCACCGCGATGACCGAAAGACGGATGCTCGCACGACTCGAGCTCTGTATCATCCTCATCATACGATCTCCTCACAACCGCGCATGGCCCGCAGCGCTTGCGTCCATCATAGCTGGCGATCGCCGGTCCGTCACGAACTCGGCGCACCTGCGACTTTGACAGGGCCCGATGCCGAAGCTACCCTCCCGGCCGTGAAAGCGGTCGCTGTCATACCCGCTCGCTTCGGTTCCACGCGGTTTCCCGGCAAACCCCTCGCCCGGGAGACCGGCAAGTTCCTGATTCAGCACGTTTACGAACAAGCGTCGAGAGCCGCCCGGCTCGACGGCGTCATCGTCGCCACGGACGACGAGCGAATCGCCGAGGCCGTCCGCGGTTTCGGCGGTGAGGTCCGCATGACCCGCGCCGACCATCCAACCGGCACCGACCGAATCGCCGAAGTGGCCGCCGATTTGGACGCACAGATCATCGTCAACGTGCAGGGCGACGAACCCGAAATGGAGCCGGACAACATCGACCGGCTGATAGGACTGCTCGCCGATGCCAGCGACCTGTCCATCGCCACGCTTGCCTGTCCGTTCTCCGCCGGCGCTGATCCCGCCGATCCCAACACCGTAAAGGTCGTGCTCGATCAGCGAGGTCGTGCCATGTATTTCTCCCGCGCGCTGATTCCCTACCCGCGAGATCACGCCGGACGGCCCGACGATTCGTCGCGATGGCTGCTTCACCTCGGCATCTATGCCTACCGGCGCGCGACTCTTCTGGAACTGGCCAAACTGCCGCCCACCCCCAACGAGACCCGCGAAAAGCTCGAGCAACTCAGATTTCTTGAGAATGGATATGCCATCGCCGTCGGCGTGGTGCCGCGCGCCGCGGTCGGCATCGACACACCGCAGGACTACGCCGCATTCGTCGCCCGCTATCGCGCCGCCGCGAGCCGCTCGAAGAGTTGAACGATCCGCCGGGCAATTGCCCGTTTCGATGCAACCGGCCACGTCTCCCACGCACCGCCGCGCGTCAGCAGCTCAAATCGCCCGGTCGGCGCGCCGACGTTTTCCGGCCCGTTGAGCAGGATGGCGTCGCAGTTCTTCTTTCGCAGTTTCACCTCTGCATGTCGCCGTGCATCATGGTCTTCCAGCGCGAAGGCGATCGTCACCCGTCGCCCCTTGAGCCGGCCGAGCGTCGCCGCGATGTCCGCCGTCGGCAACAGTTCGAGTGACGTGGCCTTCGTCGACTTCGGCAGCTTGCGACGGACAGTTCGCCTCGGGCGATAGTCGCACACGGCCGCCGCGAAGATCGCACCATCGGCAGCGCGGAATGCCTGACTCGCAGCCGCAAGCATCTCCGCCGCGGTCTGCACCCGAATGACACGCACGCCTCGGGGACTCGGCAGCTCGACCGGCCCGCTGACGAGCGTGACTCGGTGCCCTGCGGCCTTCGCCGCCGCGGCGATGGCATAGCCCATTCGCCCGGAGGAGGGATTCGAGAGAAAGCGAACCGTGTCCAACGGCTCGCGCGTCGGCCCTGCCGTGATCACGATTCGCAATGTTGAGTGTCTTGAAGTTGGCACGATGTGAAGCGAGGGCTTTCGTCATCGCCGCGGTGGTGACTTGCGCAGCAGGCCGATCGCCTGGTCCAGAATCTGCTGCGGCTCGGCCATGCGTCCCGCGCCGATGGTCCGACAGGCCAGCCAACCTTCACCCGGCGGGGTCACCTGATACCCGCGCGAACGGAGCGATTCCAGGTTCTTCTGAACGATCGGGTTCTCCCACATCCGCGTATTCATGGCCGGCGCGAGAAGCACCGGGCACGCTGCTGAGAGCATCATCGTTGAGAGAAGATCGTCAGCCAGGCCGCAGGCCATCTTGCCGATCATGTTCGCCGTGGCCGGCGCGACGATGAACAGGTCCGCCGCCTCCGTGAGGTTCAGATGCTGCGGATCGTGATAGTTTTCCGCTTCCCAGAGATCGGTAAAGACCTGGCGCGCCGTGAGCGATTGAAACGTGAGCGGCGTGATGAACCGCTGCGCCGCAGACGTCATCGCCACGGTCACCCCCGCGCCGCGCTGCACCAGCGCCGAGACCAGCGACGCGACCTTGTAAGCGGCGATCCCGCCGCAGACGCCCACCACGACCTCGTAGCCCGAGAGCAGCGAGGCATCCGGTCGCATCGCGCCGCCCGTCGAATCAGGAGTCACGCTTGCCTTCCTGAATCACCGCCTCCAGCTTGCCTTCCATGATCTCCTGCACCACGATCTCGGCGGGCGTCATCTTGCCCGGCTCGACCAGCGGGCGGGCGCCGAACATCAGCTCCTTCATCCGCTTCTGAATCAGGGCGGCCAGCTTGAATCGGCCGCCGACCTTGTTGACCAGATCCTCATTCTTCAGTGCGTCAATCATTGTGGGTTACCTCTCGTCTTATCTGGCGCATCCGCCTTGTCGGATGAACGCTTCGATTTTGTTCACCGCCTCATCCAGATCGTCGTTGACGATGAAAGCGTCATAGCATCCGGATTCCATCGCGTAACGGATCTCGCCGTCCGCCTTCTCCAGTCGGCGGCGGATCGATTCGGCGTCGTCCGTCCGGCGACCTTCGATCCGTCGGCGCTGTTCTTCCGGCGTCGGCGGCATCAGGAAGAACGTCTTCGCCTCCGGCAGCTTCGATCGCACCTGGATGCAACCCTGGATGTCGATTTCCAGGATGATCGTGCGCCCCTCGCGGACGGCCTTTTCCACTTCCGCCAGCGGCGTCCCGTACAGGTGGCCATACACCTGCGCCCATTCCAGCAGGCCGCCCGAATCCCGCAGCCGGGTAAACTCCTCCGGCGACACGAAATCATAGTCGCGCGCCGATTGCTCGTTCGGACGAGGCGGTCGCGTCGTCACCGACACGCTGAATCGCGCCGGAAGACGCTCACACAGACGCTTGCAGACCGTCGACTTCCCCACGCCGCTCGGTCCGCTGATGACCACCACGTTGCCCTTCCCTGGCGACTCGTTCCCTGCCATGCGACCGAAGACCCGACCTCTCTCATTCGATGTTTTGTACCTGTTCCTTCAACCGATCGATCGCCGCCTTGATCTCCACGACGTGCCGGGAAACCTGCCCGTCGGAGGCCTTGCTGCCGATCGTGTTCGCCTCGCGAAGCATCTCCTGCGCCAGAAAATCCAGCTTCCGGCCGGCTTCCTCCGGCGAGGCGCACAATTCCGCAAACTGGTCCAGATGACTCGCCAGCCGCGACAGTTCTTCGTTCACGTCGCAGCGCTCAGCAAAGATCGCCACCTCGCGGATCAGTGATTCCTGGTCCAACTCGACGCTCGCCGTCTCCAGCAACTGCTGTACCCGCGTGTGCAAACGCTTGTGATACTCTTCCACCACACTTGGCGCCCGATCGGCAATCTGCGACAGCCGATCGCGGATCGTCGTGCACTGCTCAGCAAGGTCGCGCTCCAGCGCCTGCCCCTCGACCTGACGCATCGAGATCAGCTTGTCCATCGCCTCCGTCGTCAGCCGCTCGACGATTCGAAACTGTGCGGTCAGCACCGCCTCATCCATCTCCACCGGCTCGCACACGCCGGGATATTCCAGCAGCACGGCCAGGTCGATTGACGCCGACGGGTGCGAGGCCGCTACCATCTCGAGCGTCTCCACGTATTTCTTCAGCGCCGCCGGGTTGATCCGCACCGAGGTCGGTGAGTTGTCATCACGCAGTCGCAGTGCAAAGGCCACACTCCCGCGGCCCAGTCGGCTTCGCAGCAGGCGATCCACATCGCCTTCAAACCGTTGCAGGTGCTCCGGGAGCTTGATCGCCGACTTGAAGTACCGGTTGTTCACGCTACGGATTTCGACGCGATACGATACGCCGCCTTCGCAGGCCTCCGCGGCGCCGAAACCGGTCATGCTCAGGATCATGCGGCGGCTCCAACCACCCCTTAAGGCGTATCGTTCGACGTCGGCGCCGGTTCCGACGGCTTGGCCGGCGGCTCAAAACCCTCCGGAGGAGCTGACATCGGTATCAACTCAATGGGCTTGGGCGCCGAACTCTCTCCCGTCTCAACCGGCGTCATCGGCGCAGTCCCTTCATCGGCGGGCGCTTGCCCGGTACCTGCTGGTACTGCCGCAGGTGTCGGTCGGGCCGTGCGCGACTCCGGTTCAAAGATGAACACGCCCGCCACCGAAAGCAGCAGGAACAGCGCCGTGAATCCGACCGTGACCCACGTCAGAAAGTCGCCCGTCTTCGTACCGAAGGCCGTATGCCCGCCGACGCCGCCGAACGCACCACTGAGTCCCGAGCCCCGGTTCTTCTGCAGCAGGATCAATCCGATCAGCAGGAGTGATACGCCCACCAGCAGAATCGTCACCACCGTCGTTCCGAATGTTGCCAGCATCATGGTTGCCATGGTTCGTCCTCAAAGTCCCTTTGCTCGTATGCAGCCCTCGATGATTCCTGCGAAGTCGCTCGCCTTCAGACTCGCGCCGCCCACCAGGGCGCCGTCCACGTCTGCTTCCTTCATCAGGGTAATCGCGTTGTCCGGCTTCACGCTGCCGCCGTATTGTATCCGAATCCCATCCGCCATGCCCCTGCCGAATCGCTCGGCCAGTCGGCCTCGCAGATGCCGGTGGGCCGCCTGTGCCTGCTCCGGTGTCGCGTTCCGGCCCGTGCCGATCGCCCAGACCGGTTCATAGGCAATCACCAGCTTCTCCGGTCCGTCGAGCGCGATTCCCGCCAGACTGCCATCGATCTGTCGCGAGAGCACTGCTTCTGTCTGATCACGGTCTCGTTCCTCCAGTGTCTCGCCGACACAGACGATCGGAACCAGCCCGGCCGACATCGCGGCGCGGCATTTCGCGGCGATCATCGCGTCCGTCTCTCCCTGCACGCGGCCGCTCGCATCCTTCGGACCGATCGTGTGCCGGCGCTCGCTGTGGCCGAGGATGACGTATGTGCAGCCCGTCTCTTTGACCATCGCCGCCGACACCTCGCCGGTGAACGCACCCGAGGATTCATGAAAACAATTCTGCGCCCCGAGGCGGATCGGCGTATCGGCGACCGCCTTGGCCATCGGAAACAGATAAATGTGCGGCGGGCAGATCGCCACGTCGATCGGCGGCGACGCCGGCAGGCGCGTGCGCAGCTCGCTCACCAGCGCCCGGCCCGTCGCCAGATCCAGATTCATCTTCCAGTTACCCGCCACAAAGGGTCGTCGCATGTTCTCAACTCCGCTGATTCACGCCGCCAGCACGTCCGTCGACTTCGGGTACGAGCCCAGCACCTGCAGCGTCTTGCAGTGCGTCCGCGCCTCGTCGAGCGCCTTGCGCAGGGCATCGTCTTCGGCATGACCGTCGATGTCCACGAAGAAGTTGTACTCCAGGTCGGCCTTGGCGCTGGGCCGCGCTGTCAGCATTGTCAGGTTGATGCCCGACTTCTGAAACGCCAGCAGCACCTCCACCAGCGCCCCGGCACGGTGCGCCGTCACGAACATCAGACTTGTCCGATCGTTGCCCGTCGGTGGGGTTGCATCATGACCCAGCACAAAAAAACGCGTCGCATTGTTCGGATGATCTTCGATGTTCGCCGCCAGAATCGGCAGCCCGTACAACTGGCCCGCAAGCCGGCTGCCGATCGCCGCCGCCCCGCGCTGGCCGGCCGCCATCTCCGCCGCCCGGCTCGTGCTCGGTGCCGGCGAGACCTTCGACGCCAGACCGGTTTCCGCCAGCCATCGCTGGCACTGGACGAACGCCTCCGGCTTCGAATAGATCACTTCAATCTCTTCCTGTCGGCAGGCCGCCAGCAGGTTGTGATGAATCGCGCGATACATCTCGCAGCAGATCCGCGTGCCGAACTGCATGAATGCATCCAGCGTATCCAGCACCGCGCCGCTCGATGAGTTCTCCACCGGCACCACGCCGTAATCGACATGCCCCCGCGCCATCTCGTCAAACACCGCCCGAATGCTCGACAACGCTTCGTACTCCACCGACGCCCCGAATTTCCCCATCGCCGCCTCGTGCGAGTAAGACCCCTTCGGCCCCAGGTAGCCCACCCGCGGCGGTCGCTCCAGGGCGAACGAGGCCGACATCAGCTCCCGGTAGATCGCGAGTAGCGAATCCTTCGTGAGCGGTCCCTGCGAGCCGGCCGTGATCCGGTCGAGTACCTCCCGCTCGCGATCCGGCGCAAAGACGCCCACCCCCGACGCCGCCTTGATCTTCCCGATCTCCACCGCCGCCGCCGCCCGGGCATTCAGCAGGCGCACAATCTCCCCGTCGAGGGAGTCAATCTGCTTTCGCAACTCGTCTAGGGTTGCCATAGAACGTCACAGCCGGCGGACCGTGGGAAAACCACGCATTAGAAGCGACCCGTCCCCACCTGTCAACTTGGACCGCCCGTGGCTGATATCCCTTTCTGTAACGTTGCTCACCCGCTTCGCCCCGACCGGCGTGATGCTCAACGGCGATTAACGTGTGAGCGGCCGACGAACGCTCGGTCCAGACACCCAGGGCCGCGAAGCATAGCTATGGCCGATTGGTGTGTATCTTCGTCGATCGCACGGCCTATACACCGTTGCGGCTGGCGTCTCACCAGCCGACGATAGTGCGGACGGCCGACAATCGCATGGTTTTTCAGCAAGACGTTCAAATCCAAACCCTGAAATCTCAAGTCTTAAATTGCTCTGTAGAAATCCCTAACTTGCACGCCTGAGGATCATCAGGTCATGCGTGAGAACTCGCAGGAGACATTCCGTCTTTCGGGATCGCGTTGTTCGCGCCGTCAAGGCCGAGCCCAGGCGGC
>CAADGE010000045.1 GCA_900696465.1 uncultured Planctomycetota bacterium | reverse complement strand
GTCCAAAGATGACACGGAGGTCACGAGATGATAATCGAGTTGCGGCCGCTGGCCGCGGTTAAACCGTATGAGAAGAACCCTCGCATCAATGATGCGGCGGTGGACGCCGTCGCCGAGTCGATTCGGCAGTTCGGGTTCCGCCAGCCGATCGTGGTCGACGCCGACGGCGTCATCGTTTGCGGGCATACCCGCTACCGCGCAGCGCAGAAGCTCGGGCTGACCGAGGTGCCGGTCCACGTCGCCACAGACCTGACGCCGGAGCAGATTCGCGCGTACCGCATCGCTGACAACAAAACGGCCGAGCTGGCGGAATGGAATCTGGAACTGCTGCCGATCGAGCTGGCCGAGCTGAAGGATGCCGGCATCGACTGGTCGCTGCTGGGATTCGACGTCGACGAACTGGCCGTCATGCTCGATCCCGGCGTGAAGCAGGGGCTGACTGACCCCGACGACGTGCCCGAGCCGCCGGATGCGGCGGTCACCCAGCCCGGCGACCATCGAAAACCAAGGGCCTCGATTTGCCTAAACATCAGTGCATGGTATAATTGCCATAGAGCCATGAACATCAAGCCCCGACATTCTCGTCAGCGTTACGAAGCCCGTGCCCGGATCGCCAAGGCGTTGGCCCACCCGAGCCGGCTCATGATCCTTGAGGCACTGGAAGACCGCGAGATCTGCGTGTGCGACCTCACGGAGCTCGTTGGGGCGGATCAATCGACGGTTTCCAAACACCTTGCCGTTCTCAAGCAGGCCGGCTTGATAGAGGACCGCAAGGAAGGCGTCATGGCGTATTACCGTGTCAAAGTCTGTTGCCTGAGCGGATTCTGGAAATGCCTGGAAACAGTGCTGAGCGAGAATCTCAAGGCCCAGCAAGCAGTGCTGCGATGATCGAGAGGATCGCTCTTTTTTTCGGCATATTCATGGCTATATGGCCATGATGGCATAGATATTGCGGATGGATTCCTGAAGAATGTTGAGAGGCCGCAATGACAAAGCAACTCAAGATTCTTGCCGCGTTCGTGACCGTGTTTCTGGTCGCGTATTTCCTGCCGCTGGCCAATCCCAAGATAAGCGCCGCCATTCTGGAAGCGTTCAAGCTGCTGCAGTGGTACGCGCGAAACCACGTCTTGGCGTGCGTGCTCCCGGCACTGTTCATCGCCGGCGGCATCATGACGTTCTTATCGCAGGCGTCCGTGATGCGTTATCTCGGTCCGAAATCCAATAAGCTTGCGGCCTACGCGGTGGCCTCGGTGGCCGGCACGGTGCTGGCCGTCTGCTCGTGCAGCGTGTTGCCGATGTTCGCCGGCATCTACAAGCTCGGCGCGGGGCTCGGCCCCGCCTCCGCGTTTCTTTACTCCGGGCCGGCGATCAACATTCTGGCGATCTTTCTCACGGCTCGTGTGCTTGGCTTTGACATCGGTCTATGGCGCGCCTTGGGTGCGATTGGCTTTGCGTCGCTTGTCGGCCTCGGTATGGCCGGGCTTTACCGTCGTGAGGAGCGAGTGAAGGCGGAAGCGGCGATGCTGATGCCCGATCCGCCCGCACCGCGCCGCAGGCTGTGGCAAAACGCAATGTTGCTGGGATGCATGATCGCCTTCCTCGTCTTCTCTGACTGGTTCAACCCCGGCGATGCGATCATCAAGCGGACCAACGGCACAGCGATCCGCGGCGTCGTGCTTCAGGAGATGCACGATGAGGTCATGATTCAGGTCCAGGAGTCGGTTGGCGCCATTCGCGCCGGCGAGCGCTTGACGCTTCCCAAGAACGAAATTGTCGCCATTCAGGAGGCCCACAGCTGGGTCATGGATGTGTATCACCTCCGCTGGTACATCGCGGGCTTGATGGGTCTGGCGGTCGTCGTGATGAGTTGGCAATGGGTGGACCGCGAAGAATTCGGCACGTGGATGCACAACACCTGGGACTTCACCAAGCTGCTCATCCCCTTGCTGTTCGGCGGCGTCTTCGTGGTCGGCTTCATCTCCGCGCTCCTGCCCGACAGGCAAATCGGTCAACTGGTCGGTGACAATAGCCTGCGGGCCAATTTCGTGGCGTCGCTGGTTGGAGCGCTCTTCTATTTCGCGACGCTGACGGAAGTTCCCATCACGCAGGCGCTGATGGAGCACGGCATGGCCAAGGGGCCGGCACTTGCACTGCTGCTCGCAGGCCCGGCGCTGTCACTGCCGAACATGCTGGTGCTCATCAAGGTCATGGGCGTGAAGAAAACCGCCGCATTCAGTCTGCTGATTGTCGTCATGGCGACGATCACGGGAATGCTCTTCGGCCATTTCAGATAGGAGCGCATCATGAAAATCGAAATTCTGGGAACGGGTTGTGCGAAGTGCAACATGCTCGAAGCGGCTGCCAGATCGGCCGCCGAGAAGCTCGGCCTCAACTACGAGATTGAGCACATCAAAGACATCAACGAATTCATGAAACGCGGCGTGATGTTTACGCCGGCGCTGGCCATCGACGGCAAAGTGGTCGCCGCAGGCAAGGTCTTGCCGGAAGCTGAGATCGCGCAGCTGCTCACTAACGTCATGGCGCAGCGATGACCGGGAGGAGCACCGATGAATCGTAATCTGCTGACGAGTTTGCTGGTGACGGGAGGTGTGGTCGCCTTGGTCATTGTTGTGGCCACGCTGCGTGGGTCTCGTGAACCTGCGGAGGCGGAGAAGCCGCGCGGAATAACGTTGGAATCGCCACCAGTTACATCAGCGCCGGCGCTGCCGCGCATGGTCGACCTCGGCGCGGACAAGTGCATCCCCTGCAAGAAAATGGCGCCGATTCTCGCGGACCTGAAAACTGAATACGCCGGCAAGGCCGTCGTCGAGTTCATCGACGTTTGGAAAAACCCAGAGGCCGGCAAGCCTTACGAGTTTCGCGTGATTCCGACACAAGTCTTCTTCGACCGCGAAGGCAAGGAGGTCTGGCGACATGAAGGTTTCCTGGCGAAGGATGAGATCATCACCAAGTTGAAGGAGCTGGGAGCCGTGTAATGCTCGAACAGCTATCCGAAAATCTCGCGATCACCATGCAGAACAACCTCTGGCTGGCTCCCGCGGCCGCGTTTGCCGGTGGACTCCTAACCGCCGCGAATCCCTGTGTGCTTGCGATGGTGCCGCTGATGGTCGGATACGTCGCGGGACAGGAAAATCGCAGCGTGGGGCGATCGTTCCTGCTCTCACTGACGTTCAGCATTGGTCTGACCATTATGTTCGCGGTGCTGTTCCTCGCGACGTGGGCGGCCAGTTCGGTGTTGAAGGCAAATTGGTGGACGTATGTCGCCGCCGGCGTGTGTCTGCTCATGGGTTTGCATCTGGTGGGCTTGCTGCGATTCCACATCCCGGCACCGGCCGGAATGCAACCGAAGCAGAAGGGCTTCATCGGCGCGCTGTTGTTGGGACTGCTCTTCGGCCTTGTATCGTTGCCGTGCGCCGGTCCGGTCTTGCTCGCGTTGCTCTCAATCATGCCGCTCAAGGGTGCGGCCTTTGGAGCGATCCTGCTGATTGCGTACAGTCTGGGCCATTGCGGACTTGTGCTGGTTGGGGGAACCTCGATTGGAATGGTCCAGCGGCTGGCGGATTCACGCGGTTGGACGCGCAGCGCCAGCGTGTTGCGATGGGTTGCGGGCGTGTTGATTCTGCTGGTAGGAGTGTATCTCCTCGTGGCATAGGTTCGATATTCGACCCTGGTCCAAAAGTCCAGTTGCACCCCCCTCAAAATCAGCGAATCTCGATCGAATTGTCGAAACAGTGAGGTCTCTGCAACTCCCTATTTGATAACACGAAACGAGCGCGACGCTCGTGAAGTGGCTGTTTAGCAAGTTTTATTCGGGGCGACTAGATTCGAACTAGCGACCTTCTGCACCCCATGCAGACGCTCTAGACCAGGCTGAGCTACGCCCCGGCGGTCGGTTAAGCCGACCGAACACTTAATTAGAACCGATCGACAGCCCTTGTCAAACCCGCAGTCACCAGCTCTCACACGACGGACGACGCACTCCAACCGCTCTGCCGGAACGGCCCATGTCTTGAGACTGGCTCGTCTCCGTGGGCCATTTCGCCACGTCGTGTCTCTTCGTTGACAGCGCCGCGCCTGGTCGATAGCTTCAATTGGTCGTCTGCTTTCAGGAAGCGATTCCGTCCCTGGCTTCGCATCGATTTTCATAACTCCCCTGTCCCACGTTCCCTCATGAGCATGTCACTGGTGATCGGATGCCTGCTTGTCGGCTACCTTATCGGCGTTGCCATGCTCGGCTGGTCACTCCTGCAATCGATGCGGATGCTCCGGGGTCATGGCCAGTTGCCTGCACCCGCGGACGACGCTTCGACTACCGACTGGCCGCTGCTCGATGTCGTCATCCCGGTCAAGGACGAAGAGGCACACATCGCTGCCTGCCTCGAGTCGATCCTCGCGCAGGACTATCCGAACAAGCGCATCCTGGTGGTCAATGATCGTTCGACGGATGGCACAGCTGCCGTCGTCGATGCGATCCGCGCGCGGCACCCCGAAGTCCGGCGGATCGACATCGCCGAGCTTCCCGAGGGCTGCTACGGCAAGCCTCACGCGCTCTCTATTGCCATGCGCGAACTGACCGGTGAGTGGGTCGCGTTCGTAGACAGCGACTTCGAACTGCGGTCCGATTGCCTGCGTACGCTCGTGCAGCATGTGCGTACGCAGCGGCTGGACTGGCTGGCGATTATGGGCCGGCCGGAACTGACGCAATTCTGGGAGCGGCTGCTGGTGCCGCTGCTCGGCGCAGTGACCTATGCCTGGTACGACCCGCGGAAGATCGCCGATCCGAAGTGGGACAACGCCATCGGCAGCGGGTTTCTCGTTGTGCGGCGCGAACGCTACGCGCAGATCGGCGGTCACGGCGCCGTCATCCGTGCGTACGACGAAGACAGCGCCATCATGCGGATCGCCAAGCGTGCTGGCCATCGCATCGCCTATGTGCTCACGCCTGAGCTTTTCACCCTGCGGCTCTACGGCACCCTTCAGCGCACCGTCCGCGGCATCTCACGAACGCTCATCGGCGGACTCAAGACCCTGCCGCGCTTTCTTATCACCATCAATGGGCTGAACTTCGTATCGCTTCTGCCGATCGGCATCCTCGCGGGGCTGGGGCTGGCTGCGCATTTCGGCGTGGCCGTGCCGCATGCGGATATCTGGCTGGCGACGAGTCTTGTGCACCTGCTGCTTTCCACAGCGCTGGCCGTCGTGGTCTACCGGCAGGCAGGTCTTTGCCGGCGGCTGGCACTGCTGCACCCGCTGGGCTCGGCCATGATGATCGGTATCTGCATCCGTGCGGCGCGGGAACTGATGAGCGGGAGACGAATCGTATGGCGGGGCACGTCGTACCAATGAAGCGCCCCGGCAACGCGGAACGCGGACGGACCGTTAGATGATCGGTGAGTGAAGTGAGTGCAATGTCTGCGGCACCGGTTTCGACGCGGCGCGAGATCGTTTCTTCGAAGTGCGGTGCAACATCCGCCGATTTTTCCGTGAGACGTTTGATCTCTGGCGATGTACGCGCTGCCACTGCATTCAATGCCGACAGATCGTGGACCTGCCCCGCTACTACGACGGCTATGGCACGAAGGATCAGCGGCTGGATTTTTTCGCGCGACTGGCTTGCTCGCGGCTGCTCAGGCGACTTTGCGCAGCCGCCTGCGGCCGATGTTTGCAGTTTCCAAGATGCAATCGATCAGGATGCACCTGCTGTTCGGTCGCGCGGCGCGTGCCAGCTTGTGCAATCTCCCAAAAAAAGGTTGACATTACGGACACACTTCGTTAAATGCGAATTGAACAACGCGCAGCGCTCGCTGCGCGAAATCGAACGGGTCTTTGATCACGGCCGGTGAGGAGTTTCGCTCCACTTCGCCGGCATCGCCTGACGGAACAGACGATGGATCGCGACGCGCTTGAGGCGGAACTCTCCACTTTGAAGAACAAGGTCGCGTCGCTTGAGGCGCAGCTCGCTGCACCTTCCGCTCCGAATGCCTGGCAGCCGCAGGGCTACTACACCACGTATCATCTGCTCGCGGGCATGGTGCTCGGTCTCGTCGCCGCCTCGGCGAGTCTGCTCTTCAACATCGTCGGGGCCGCCATGGTCGGCCGGCATCCGCTCGAACTTATCCGCGTCTATCTCACCTTTCCGCTCGGCGAGCGCGCCCTCCAGCTTGAATTCACGGACAACGGCTTCATTCTCGCCGCCGGCTGCTGCCTCTACCTTGGCACCGGAATGATCGGCGGCATTCCTTTCCATATGATCCTGACCCGCTGGTTCGGTCAGGCGACGGGCATGAAGCGCTTCGCAGTCGCCACCGTGCTCGGTCTGGGAGTCTGGCTGGTGAATTTCTACGGTATCCTGTCGTGGCTGCAGCCGCTCCTGATCGGCGGCAACTGGATCGTAGAGCAGGTGCCGCTGTACGTCGCCGTAGCGACGCATCTGGTCTTCGGCTGGACCATGCTCGCCGTCGAGCAGTGGGGGAGGTTTGTTCCCAGGCAACCACTCGAGCAGGGGAGGATCCGCTAAGAAGCATGTTGCGTCGCATACTTCCCATCGGGTTCGTCACCTGCATCATCGCCGCGATGATGGCCGCTCCTGCGTGCCAGTCGGAACGGCCCGATGCCGACACCTCTCGGCCTGCCGAGTTCGGCTTCCAGGTCAAGCTGGGCCAATCGCTTGTGGATGAAGGCCGCGTGGCTTATCTGCGCTACTGCGTCGGGTGTCACGGTGAAAAGGGCGACGGCAACGGCGAGGCCGCGATCTTTCTCAATCCAAAGCCGCGCAATTTCGCCTCCGCCCTCTACAAGTTCAGTTCCACGCGCTCCGGCCAGTTGCCGACAGATGACGACCTTAAGCGCACCCTCCGCGACGGTCTCAAGGGCAGCGCGATGCCGTCCTTCGGTCTGCTGCCTGATCAGACGCTTAACGCCCTCGTTGCCTATATCAAGACCTTCTCTCCGAAATGGGCGGAGCGCGAGCCGGAGGCGTCGATCCCCGTCGTTGCGAATCCTTATATGCCCTTCGAGACCCGCGCCGAAGCCATTGCCCGCGGCGAGAAGGTCTATCACGGATTTGCCATCTGCTGGTCGTGTCATCCGGCCTATGTCCACGAGGAAAAGATCAACGAGTACCTCGTCGCCCTGGGCAACACGCGCCGCGATGAGTTTCGCCCCGACCTGTACGAATCCGAAGGCAAGCCCAACGAAGAAGGTGAGATGGTCTATCCGCCCGATTTCCGGCGCGATTTCGTCCGCGCCGGCATGAAGGTCGAAGACCTCTATCGCAGCATTGCCGCCGGCATCACCGGCACAGCCATGCCCACCTGGGTCGATTCCATTTCCATTCCCGGCAAGCAGCCCGGCGATCCGCCCGTCGTATCACAGGAAGACCTTTGGGCCATGGCGTATTACGTTCAGAGTCTGATCGCCCAGCGCCCCGCGCTGCTGTCGAAGGACCAGGTCGCGGTGCGCGATCGGCCTCGGCCGATCTACCTCCACGGCGCGCCGCCTCCGGCGGAACCTGAGAAGGCCGAAGAATCCCCTGCGGTGGATTTTGACTTTTAGACAATCATGCGATCGAGCGCACGACGCGAAAGCTTCGTGCATCGGTCGCTACCTGATGAAGATGGAGTAACACGGTAATGACCACCCTTGCGGCCTCCGGCGCCATCCCGCGATCGCTTGAGACCTCCGTCGCCGGCGAGCTGGTCGATCGTCGCATCGTCTTCAGCTACTTGGTCGCCTCGCTCTTTTACCTCGGCCTGGCGATCCTCGCAGGTTTTCTCTTTTCGCTTCAGTTTCTTCAGCGTTACCCCTTTGAGGGCATCGAGCTATTCTCTCCCGGCCGCTGGCGCATGGTCCACACCAACGGCGTCGCCTACGGCTTCATCGCTAACGCGTTTCTCGGTGCCCTGCATTGGGCCGTGCCGCGCATGACCCTGCGACCCGTCCTGCATCGCGGCCTTTCCTGGTTCATCTTCTGGGCCTGGCAGGTCATTGTTGTTTCGACCGCCGGCGGCCTGCTGCTCGGACAGGCCCAGGCGCTCGAGTGGGGAGAGACGCCGACGTGGATCGACCCGCTCGCGCTGGTCGGGCTGATTCTGGTTGCGATCAATTTTCTGGTGCCCATCGCTCGCACACAGGGGCCGCTCTACGTTGCCCTCTGGTACTTCATTGCCGCGTTCATCTGGACCATCCTCGTCTACGCGATGGGCAACTTTCTTCCGCAGTACTTCGTCGGCGGCGCCGCGGCCGGCGCGATCGGCGGCCTTTTCATCCATGATCTCGTCGGCCTCTTCGTGACGCCCCTTGGCTGGGGGCTGATGTACTACTTCGTGCCGATCATCCTACGAAAGCCCGTCTGGAGCCACGGCCTGTCGCTCGTCGGCTTCTGGGGGCTGGCCTTCTTCTATCCTCTCACTGGAATACATCATTTCCTCTACAGCCCGATTCCGCTCTTTCTCCAGCATGGCGCCGTCGTCACCACGATCGCCATCGAGCTGGTCGTCACTACCGTCATCATCAACTTCTTCATGACCATCGTCGGCCGCGGAGACGCACTGCGAACTTCCATGCCCATTCGCTGGTTCTACACCGGCATGGTCTTCTACTTCACCACCTGCCTGCAATGCGCTTTTCAGACCACGCTCACCTTCCAGAAGATCATCCACTTCACCGACTGGGTCGTCGGCCATGCCCATCTGGTCATGTTTGGTGTCTTCGGCTTCTGGCTGCTCGGTTCGATGGTCTACCTGATACCGCGCGTGCTCAACGCCGCGTGGTACAGTCCCGTGCTCAACAGCTGGCACTTCTGGCTCACCGCCCTCGGTACGCTCATCATGTTCTTCGATCTGCTTGTCGCCGGTCTGGTGCAGGGCTTCATGTGGCGCGACCTGGCCCACTGGGATGATTCCCTCGTCGCCTCGATGCCCTTTTGGCTCGTGCGAACCTTCAGCGGCATCATGATCATGGTCGGGCAGTTTCTTTTCTTCTACAACGTATACATGACCTGGCGATGGCGGCCGCCCGTATCGACGGAGGCGCCGCCGACGCCGGTCATGCCGCAGCAGCCGGCCATCGCCTAATACGCCGGGAGGTCGTGACGAATGTTTGAATCAAAATCGGGCATCTTTTTTGTCGCCGGGCTCGGCTTCTTTGGCCTCTCCTTCCTCGTGATGGCCGTCCTGCCCTGGACGATTTATGCGGGCGAAAAGGAACTCGACTTGAACGAGCTGGCGGTCCGGGGAATCACCCACGAGTTCGTCGATCTCGCAGAGCGTTACCCGGAACAGTTCAAGAAGCATTTCGGCGAAGTGTCCTACGAATCCTTCTCAGAGGCCCTGCGAATCGGTCATCGCGCCTACGTGGCCGAGGCCTGCTGGCATTGCCACTCGCAGTTCGTCCGGCCCGTCTCAAACGAAGACCTTCGCTGGGGGCCGGTCTCCCACGCACTGGAGTATCAGAACGTACTGCAGCGTCCTGTGCTCTTCGGCACTCGCCGTGTCGGGCCTGACTTGATCCGCGAAGCCGCACGTCGGAGTAACGACTGGCACGTCGCCCATTTCTGGAAGCCCACATCTGTCGCGCCCGCGTCCGTCATGCCGTCGTACCGCTGGTTCTTCGATGCCGAGGGCTATCCGAACAAGAAAGGCATGGCCATCATTACCTACATCCAGTGGCTCGGTAGCTGGCTCGAGGAGTATCCGTACTTTCACGGTGAGGGTCCGGATGTCGCTGCGCCGGCGCCGAAGGAGGGGGCATCGTGAGAGTCCTTCCCGAATCTCGCGGCAAGCGAATCTTCCTGGTCGTCTTCGCCTTCGCCATCCTCGCACCGGCGACGTACGGCTTCATCGAGAAGCTGACCCTCTTCATCCTGGCTGTTCAGAAGGATCAGACTGCCGGGTTCGTCGTGGTACCCGTCGTCAACTACCTGATCGTCACCGCAGGCATGGTCTGCCTGCTCGGCTGGGCGATCTGCCACGGGATGTTTCGCAACATCGAACAGCCCAAGTATGACATGCTGGAGCGCGAAGAAGAACTCGACCGAGCCGAGTCGGAAGGAAAGGACCACACTCCATGAACGACCCGCGCGAATCGACCGCCCAGGAAGAGCGCCAGTACCACACCTACACAACGCACCGCATTCCCTGGTACGTGCGCGCCATGTGGGTCTGCTTTTGGATCGGCATGATCTGGTACCTCGTCAAGTATGCGGTTCCGATGGCCAGGAACTATTTCTGACATCCTGCGTATCGGCCGTGAAGTGCCTGATTCCCGCGGCTGCACTCCGAGCCACCTGTCATGACCTGTGCCTTTTGCCAACTTCCCGTCCCGCCGAGCCGCGTGCCCGGTGAGGGCGACGTACCGGCCTACTGCTGTTACGGCTGCCGCTTCGCCGCCGAAATCACACAGGCCCGCGGCGATACCGGACAGTTAAGCTGGCTTTTCGCCCGGCTCGGCGTCGCCATCTTCCTCACCATGTCCCTGATGATGTTCAGCATGTTCGGCTATCGCCAGCAGATCGCAGCCGGTCAGGGCGTCGCCGCCACGGAGATTTCCTCGCAACTCGGGGGTCTCATGCAGTACCTCTCGCTGCTGTTCGCCGCGCCAGTCTTTCTGCTGCTCGGTTTCCCTATCTTCGCCCACGCAATCGATCAGACGCGCCGGCGCGTCGCATCGACCGATGCACTCATCATCCTCGGTGTTGCTGCTGCGTTTCTCTATTCCTACCTTGCTACGCTGACCGGCCGTGGTGAAACATACTACGAAACCGCCTGTGCGATCCTCGTCTTCGTCACGCTGGGCCGATGGCTCGAAGCACGCGGCCGCCTCAGGGCCTCCGATGCCATCGCCGCGCTTCAACGACTCCTGCCTGATCGCATCGCCGTCGAACGCGATGGTTGCAACATCGAGATCGCACCGGCCGAGGTGCGCATCGGTGATCGGCTCCGCATTCTCGCCGGCCAGCGCATTGCAGCCGACGGCCGTATCCTCTCCGGTCGCGCCGCCGTCGATGAACAGCTTGTGACCGGGGAAAGCACACCGATCGAAAAGGGTCCCGGCGATCAGGTGCACACCGGCACGTTGAATTTGGACGGCACGCTGCACATCGAGGTCACCTCGGATGCCGCCGCCAGCACACTCGCTCGATTGACGGCCCTGCTCGATGCCGCACGGCGCTCGCGCGGTCGGTACCATCGACTCGCTGATCGCATCGCCGCCGTCTCCCTCCCGGTCACGATCGTTGTTGCCATCGTCGCCGCAGTTCTCGGTTACCATCGCGATGGATGGAGTGCGGCCATCCTCTCGCCGCTCGCCGTACTGCTCATCGCCTGTCCCTGCGCCTTGGGCATCTCCACGCCCGCTGCGATCTGGGTCGCCCTCGGCGCTGCAGCATCGCGCCGTATCATCATCCGTGACGCCGAGACGCTGGAGCGCCTGTCGGACGTGCAGACCATCTGCTTCGACAAGACCGGCACGCTCACCTCCCCGGATGCCCGCGTGGCGGAGTTCATCCTGGCAGAGGGCGAAGATGAATCCGTCGTACGGCGCCGTGCGGCCGCCGTCGCGGGCGACTCCACACACGTATTGTGCCTGGCGGTACTGGATTACCTCGACGAAACTTCGCCGTCCGATGCTCCGATCTGCGAATCCCGCACCATTCCCGGTCGAGGTGTGCTTGCGGATATGGACGGCGTGGAGATCGTCCTGGGCAGCGCCGCGCTGATGGCCGATCGTGGGCTGCGGATGCCCGACACATTGCAGAAGCACGTCGATCGCCTCCTCGAAAGTGCCGGGCCGATCATGCTGATCGGCTGGCAGGATCGGGTCCGCGGTCTTTTCGCATTCGACGAATCGCTTCGTGACGATGCCGTGACTGCAATGTCTGACTTGCGTCGGATGAAAATCGAATTGTGCGTCCTCACCGGAGATCACGAAGCGCGAGGTCGCCGGTTGGCGCAGCGGCTCAAGGTTCCGGTGCATGCCGCCTTGCTGCCGGAGGAAAAGGTTCGACATGTCGTCGAGCTTCGCAATCGCGGCCGCAGCGTCGCCGTTATCGGTGACGGCCTCAATGACGCGCCGGCAATGGCGGCGGCGGATGTCGGCATTGCCATGGGCTGCGGAGCCGATGTCACGCGCGACAGCGCCGCGGTATGCCTCGCGGGTGACGAGCTGGCCGCCATCCCCTGGCTGCTGCGGCTTGGTCGGCGCACCGTGCGAACCATTCAGCTCAATCTGCTCTGGGGCTTCGCCTACAACAGCGTCGGCATGATGCTGGCCGCGACCGGCCGGCTCAATCCGCTCTTTGCCGCCGGGGCCATGGTCTGCAGCAGTCTGTTCGTTGTCGCCAACTCACTGCGCCTCGCGACAGAACGACCTCGATCGCATGCTGCGGCTCGCCCGACTCAGCATGTACCTGTGGTGCAAGTCGTGAGGGAGGCGGCGGCATGACTGCGGAACTCTTCGCCATCACCGCGGGCGGCTTGCTCTCCAGCGCCCATTGCATCGGAATGTGCGGCGGCTTTGCCGGCGCGCTGGGGGCGGCCCGAGTACCATTCTGGCCACTCTTCGCCCGGCAGATGGTTTATCACGCCGGACGGATCTTCACATACGCCTTCCTCGGCGCGGTGGCCGGCACGCTGGGCGTGCAGTCCGCCGGCATCCGGATCGGGCCCATCACCCTTCAACAGGGCTTCGCACTGCTTGCAGGGCTGCTGATGATCGGCATCGGCCTGACCACCTTCGGCATCCTGAGGTTGCCCGCCCGCTGGTCCTCCCTCGGCGCCGGCCTGATTGCACCGCTCTTTGGATACTTCATGAATGCCCGCGGATGGACGGGCTACTTCTTCGCAGGAATGGCCAATGGCTATCTTCCGTGCGGACTGGTCTATGCCTTTCTCGCGCTCGCCCTCTCCGGCGGCGGCGCGCCACACGGTGCCGCCGTCATGGTCTTCTTCGGTCTCGGCACGCTCCCGGCGATGCTCTTCATCGGCCTCAGCGCGCGGCTTTTGCCTCCGATTGTGCGACAACGTATCCTTCGTGGCGCTGCCGTCTTTGTCGTTGTGTTGGGCGGTCTGACGATCTACCGTGGATGGCCGACCCGTACGGCGGCCTGCTGCGAGCACAAGGAGCCGCTCAGTGTCGCGCGCGAGCATCAACTTCCTCGTTGACTGCCTCCTGCTGTTGTTGTTGCTTGCCCTTTTGTGGACCTCGATCCTCTTGCGGGCCCTCTTTCCTGCGCCGAGCGAGGCCGACGGCTGGACCATCTGGGGCATGAATTACGACACCTAGTCGCGCATCCAGTTCTTCCTGATGCTCGCCTTGACCGTCGCCGTCGGCATCCACCTGATTCTGCACTGGACATGGATCTGCGGCTTCGTCACCGGAAAGCTCTCCCGCCTGCGCGGCCGACGGATTCGGCTTCTCGAAAGCCACCGCACCATCTACGGCGTCACGATGTTAATCGGGATTCTCTCGGTCCTGCTGGCGATGCTCTTTGCCGCTTCACTGTCGACCGTATCACCGTCGTGATCCGCGGTCGCGCGGATGCACGTCGCGCGTCGACGCTGTATCTTCCTCAATCTCCGTTCAGAAGCGTGAGTGCCAGCGCCGTCATGCAGCGCACGCCGGTGCGGATGGTGGGAATCGCGTCCGTCTGAAACTTCGACGAATGAACCGTCGGGTTCGGCTCACCGCCCTCCTGCTGCGATGCGGCGTATCGCTTCGGCTCGACAACGCCAAGTTGAAACATGAAGCCCGGCACGCCCGCCGCCTTTGCAAAGCGACCAAAATCCTCGCCGCCCATGCTTGGCGGACGCTCCGCCACTTGCTTCTCGCCCAGCAACTGGCGAAACACCTCAGCGGCCGTCGCCGTAAGCTCCGGGTCGTTGTAGCTCGCCGGGGTGAATTCATCGGAGCGCACGACGACCTCCGGGTCCTTCGGGCAGCCCATCGCGCGGGCGGTGTGGATGGCGATGCGACGGATCGAGTCGAGCACCTCCTTGCGCACCTCATCGGTGAAAGAGCGGACAGTCAATTGCAGGGTCGCCGTCTCAGGGATGATGTTGTGCTTGCTGCCGGCATGAACCGAGCCGACGGTGACCACCGCCCGATCGAGCGGATTCAGGCGGCGGCTCACGATCGTCTGCAGCGCGGTGATGATCTGCGCTGCGGCGACGACCGGGTCCACCGTCCCATGCGGATAGGCACCGTGCCCGCCAACGCCGTGCACCGTGATGTCGACCGAGTCGACGTTCGCATAGACCCAGCCACTCGTCCAGCCCACCGCGCCCGATGGCTGCTCATGGCTGACGTGAAGCGCGATGCAGTAGTCCGGTTTCGGAAAGCGTGTGAATAAGCCGTCCTCGATCATCGCTCGTGCGCCGACGCCGATCTCCTCCGCCGGCTGTGCGACGAAGACGATCGTTCCCTTCCAGTCCGATTTCGTCGCCGCCAGTGTCTGCGCCGTCGCCGCGAGCACGGTCTGGTGCATGTCGTGGCCGCAGGCGTGCATTATTCCGACCGTGTGACCATCCGGCAGCTTCGCCGTCTTCCTGCTGGCGAAGGGCAGCCCCGTCTCCTCGACGATCGGCAGGGCATCCATGTCGCCGCGGATCAGCACGGTCGGCCCTTTACCGTTCTTCAGGACGCCGACCACGCCGTGGCCGCCGACGTTTTCAGTGGTATCAATGCCGAGCTTGCGAAAATGCCGGGCCAGCCGCTCGGCGGACTCCTTCTCCTGCAGCGACAGTTCCGGGTTCTCGTGGCAGACCTTGTAGAAGGCGTGCCAGTCATCCAGCGAAGCATCCACCACGGCATCCACGGCGATCATCGTCCGCGCGAAGCTCATACCGGCCGAGCGTTCGCCGGCCGCTGACCGCGAGCCGAAGATGAGGAGGACAAGAGCGGACATGGCCGTAAGAACATGCCGGTTTCCGTGCTTCATGGCGTTGCGCTCCGATGCTGTCTCGTTGCTGCGGTCGTCGATATAATACACCCGTCGCAATCGATTGCGAATGCGGAGCCGCAAGCATGCCCACCCTCGGCGTCAACATCGACCACGTCGCCACCGTCCGCCAGGCGCGACGAACCGACGAACCGGACCCGGTCTGGGCGGCGGCCGAGGCCCAGCTTGGCGGCGCGCACTGCATCACCTTCCATCTGCGCGAGGATCGGCGGCACATCATCGACCGCGACGTACCCCTGCTCAAAGAGGTCGTCGCCTGCAAGCTCAACATGGAGATGGCCGCCGCAATGGAGATTGTCGACATCGCCGTACGCACGCGACCGACTCAGTGCACCCTCGTGCCTGAGAAACGCGAGGAGATCACCACCGAAGGCGGCCTCGATGTCGTTCGAATGGCCGATCGCGTCGGCGAAGCGGTGAGGCGGCTCAAGGACGCGGGCATCATCGTCAGCGCCTTCATCGAACCGGTCCCCGCGCAGATCGAAAAAAGCGCCGCGCTGGGCTTCGATGCCATCGAACTCTGGACCGGCGCCTACGCCCACGCAAAGACGCCGGCGGATCGTGAAATCGCCCTCCGGACCCTGGCCGATTCCGTCCAGCAGGGCATCCGGTGCGCGCTGGAAGTCCACGGAGGCCACGGGCTGACCTATCGCAATGTGTCGCCGGTCGCTGCCATTCCGGGCTTTTCGGAATTCAACATCGGCCATAGCATCATCGCCCGGGCGGTCTTCGTCGGCCTGCGCAAGGCCGTTCGCGAGATGCGTCAGTTGCTCGAGCGCGCCGTGATGCGCTGATCGTTCCCGGTACCGTCGTGGCCTGACCGGGCCGCGCGTTGTGAGAAAAGGCACGCAATGTTCAAAGGATGCTTCGTTGCACTCGTGACGCCGTTTCGTGACGGCGCGATTGACCACCCCGCGCTGGACGAACTCGTCGACTTTGTGATCGACGGTGGCGTAAGCGGTCTCGTCCCCTGCGGGACCACCGGCGAGTCACCCACGCTCTCATCCGACGAGCACACCGCCGTCGTCGCCGCCGTTGTAAAGCGGGCAGCCGGCCGCGTACCCGTCATCGCCGGCACCGGCACGAACTGCACCGAGAAAACGCTTGCGCTCTCGCAATCTGCGGCCAGGGCCGGCGCCAACGGGCTGATGCTCGTCTCGCCGTACTACAACCGCCCGAGCCAGCGCGGCCTCTACGAGCACTTCGCCTTCATCGCCCAGTCCGTGCCGCTGCCCATCCTGCTGTACAACATCCCCGGCCGCACCGGCGTGGAAATCTCCGTCGATACGATCGCCCGGCTGCATGCCGATCATCGCAACATCGTCGCCGTCAAGCACGCCACTGGTTCGGTTGACGGCGCCAGCGAACTGGCCTCCGTCAGCGATATTGCCATTCTCAGCGGTGACGATTCCCTCACCCTGCCGCTCATGAGCATCGGTGCCGTCGGCGTCGTCAGCGTTGTCGGAAATCTGCTGCCGCGAGAGATGTCCGGCCTCGTCCGTGCCGCCCTCCAGGGCGACTGGCAGACCGCCCAGCGATTTCATCACCAGCTCTTTCCCATCTGTCGCGACCTGCTCAAGCTCGATACAAACCCGATACCGATCAAGACAGCCCTTGCGATGCGCGGCATGATGGCTGAAGAGTTCCGTTTGCCGATGTGTAGCATGGAGCCCGCGAAGAAGGAGCGTCTTCAGGCGCTCCTCAAACCGTTGTCGGCCCCCGCGACCATGACCGGCCGCGGTTAGATGTGATTGCCCCGGCAGATTGACCGACCCAAGAATCAAGACGAATGCGTATGATGCAAGCCACCCTGTCACCGAACACCGAACCCGACCTCGCAAACTACCGCGAGGGCCATGCGATGGTGCGCAAGCTCCGCTTCCTGGCCGGCATGAGCGTCTCCGTTCTCATCTTCTGGTACGTCGGCTACTGGGCCGCGCGCTCCAACGACCCTTTCGCGCCGATCTCACTGCTCAACGTCGATCAGGGCGTGATCGCCATGGCCGAACTGCTGGGCCTGGCCGTCGTCGCCGGCGGTCTGGCCGTGGCCGTCTGTGGCGCACGCTCCTCCGATCGTGGTGCCCTGGCCATCGCCGTCGGCCTGGCGGCGCTCGGGCTGCGCGGCACTCAGATCGACAAGCTCGTGCTGTATCGACTCGGCATCGGCACGCCGACAGCGGCCGTCTCGCCGTTTCCGACCGCCGCCCTCATCGCTGAAACCTGGCTCTGGCTGGCCCTGATCGCCGTCGGCTTCGTCGTCGGCCGATGGGTCGAGAGCTGGTTCGATACCGGCGTCGCGATGCCCGCCGTCCCGGTTGATCGCGCACCGGATGTCCGGCACGGTCTCGGTGGTGTCGCCGTCGTGTCACTCGTCGCCTGGGCGGTGATTTCCTACGCCATGGGCGGGGCCGAGAACCCCATCCTCAAGGGGCAGGTCTATTTCGCAATTGGCACCGGATTTCTCATCGGCTCCATGCTCGCCAACTGGCTTTTTGAAATGCACTCGCGCGTCTGGCTGCTGGCAGCCGTGGCTATCGTTGCGACGGCCGCCTACCTCTTCGCCGGGCCCGATGCACAGACCCTGAACGCTGCCCGGGACAGCGGCAGCTACGTCATTCTGCGGCCCGTTGTTCGTGCACTGCCCATCGAGTACGCCGCAATGGGCGCCGTCGGCGCCCTGCTCGAGCGCGATGTCCGAGCGCTGCTCCGCGCCCTTTTCGGCCTGCACCCGTCCGATCGTTGAAACCCTTCCCCCGTCTTGGATGTTGCTTACGCGTGCTTGCGCTTCCTGGCGATCCAGCGACGCATCGCGGCCAGCGGCATGGTGTTGAGCACGTCCTTGGCGCGCAGCCAGCCGCGTCGCGCCGTCGTGATGCCGTAGCGCATCTGGGTCAACTGGGCCGTCGAGTGCGCGTCCGTATCGATCGACAGCATCACGCCGGCGTCCCGTGCCATCCGAACATACCGGTCGCAGAGGTCCAGTCGCTGCCATGATGCGTTGAGTTCCAGAACCGTGTGCGTCCGCGCCGCATGCTCGATGATCGCCGCAAGGTCGAGGTCCATCGGCGCACGACGGTTCAGCAGGCGACCCGTCGGGTGCCCGAGAATCGTCACGAACGGATTCTCCATCGCCTTCATCACGCGCCGGGTAATCTTGGACTTCTCCTGTCGCATCGCCTGATGAACGCTGGCCACGACGATGTCGCACGCCGCCAGAATCGTATCGGGATAATCCAGCTTGCCGTCCGCAAGGATGTCGCACTCGCAACCCACGAGGATCGCGACCGTATCGTGCTTATCGTTGAGCTTGCGCAGGTGCTCGATCTGCCGCCACATGCGGTCCAGCGACAACCCGTTGGCCTGCGCGCTCGAACGCGAATGATCGGTGATGGCGATGTATTCGTAACCCAGGTCCCGAGCCGCTTCGGCCATCGTGTGGGCGTCGGTGGTGCCGTCGCTCGCGTGCGTGTGCATGTGCAGATCGCCACGGATGTCTTCGAGCGTAATCAACTCGGCAAACGCCTCGGCGTCCGCGTCGAACTCGCCACGATCCTCGCGCACCTCCGGCGGCATCATCGGCAGCCCGAGCTTTTTGTAGATTCCTGCCTCGTCCGTACCCGCCAGCAGTCGGTCCCCCTCAAAGAGTCCCCACTCGTTGAGCGTCCACTTCTTCTTCACCGCCAGCCCGCGCAGCCGCACGTTGTGCTCCTTACTGCCCGTAAAATATTGCAGCGCCGCCCCGAACGACGCCTTCGGTACAACGCGGCAGTCGGCCTGCATCTCCACGCCGTCCCGGCGCTCGACCACAATCGAACCCTTCGTGTCGCCCTCCGACAGCACGCGACGCACCTGCGGCAGCTTCGTGAAGGCCTGGATCACGGCCGGACCATCATCCGACTCACACAGCAGGTCGAGATCGCCGATCGTCTCGCAGCCGCGCCGCAAGCTGCCGCCGATTTCGACGCGCCGGACCGACTTCACCGCCCGCATCGCCGCCGCAAGTTCCTCAGCAAGTGGCCAGGCCAACCCGAGCGGCGTCCGCTCGCCCGATTTCTCCGCGAAGGCCAGCCCCTGCGCGATCTGCTGAACGCTCTTCTCACCCATGCCCTTGAGAGCGGCGAACTCGCCGGAGGCGATGACCTTCTTGAGGCCAGCCACGTCTTCAACGCCCAGCTCTTTCCAGGCCAGCGCCACCTTCTTCGGCCCCATGCCGGGGATGTTGAGCAGCTCCGGCAGCCCCTTGGGAATCGATGCCCGCAGTTCTTCATGCAGATCAATCTTGCCCGTCTTGATGTACTGCTCGATCTTAGCTGCGGTGGACTTGCCCACGCCCTGAAGGTCGGACAGCGCCCCGCGCGCCGCGACCTCGGCGATGTCTTCCGTCAGGTTCTTGATCGTGCGCGCCACCCGGCGATACGAATTGACCCGAAACGCATCCTCCCCCTTGATCTCGAGCAGATCGGCGATCTCGTTGAACAGGGCTTCAAGTGTCTCATTGGGCATGACTACAGTGTAGAAAGCGCATGCCCCATTGGGAAGATACCGACCGCGCGCCAGACGCGAGTAGGAAGTTGCACGGCCGGGATTCGCCGCCGACCGCCTCTGCGGATATACTCCACTGTGAATTGGGTCGTCGCACGTGGTCGGGGATGCTTCGGATGAACGAGTCCGTCGAAGGTCAGAAGCTGCAACGAATGCGTGAATCGCTCCGCGCCATGGAGCGAGTGGCCGTCGCATTCAGTGGGGGGGTCGATTCCACCTTCGTGCTCAAGGTCGCAGTCGACACCCTCGGTCGCGAAAACGTCCTGGCCGTCACCGGCCGCAGTGCGAGCATCGCATCGGGCGAATTCGAAGACGCCGTGCATCTGGCTGGCCTTATCGGAGCCGAGCATCTGGTCCTCGATACCGGCGAGTTTGAGGACCCGAACTACCTCGCCAATCCGGCGAATCGCTGTTACTACTGCAAGACCGAACTCTACACGCGCATCGCTCCGATCCTCACAGAGCGTGGCCTGCACGTCATCGTCAACGGGACGAACGCCGATGACCTCGGCGACTACCGGCCCGGCCTGTCGGCCGCGAAAGAGCACCACGTCCGCGCACCGGCGGCCGAAGCCGGTCTGACCAAGCGGGAGATTCGCCTGCTTTCCGCGCAGATGGGCCTGCCGACGCATGACAAGCCGGCCGCGCCGTGCCTGTCCAGCCGAGTGCAGTACGGCGAACAGATCACACCGGAGAAATTGCGCATGATCGAACAGGCCGAGACCCTGCTGCACGAACTGGGCTTCCGCGAATGCCGCGTGCGCCATCATGACAAGCTCGCGCGGATCGAAGTCCCGCCTGGCGAGATCGAACGCCTGGCGTCATCAGAGATTCGTCGCGAGATCGACGCCGCCTTTCGACGGATCGGCTATCAATACGTCGCCCTCGATCTCCGCGGCTTCCGCAGCGGCAGCATGAACGAAGTCATCGCCTTCGGCACGCCGCAACCGATTCTCTAGACAGATCACAAAACAACAGGATGGCACGGACAAGCTATGCGTGCCCATGTGCCGTCCCGGTGCATCCAGAAATCAGCTCGACCCACCGGTGATGGTCGTCCCGTTACAGTATTCCAATCTCACTCTCGTCCATCCCCACCAGTTTCAGAAACTCCTGCATGTCCGCCGCCAGCGGTGCGCGCACCGTCAACGACTTCTGCAGGATCGGATGAATCACCGTCAATCGGCTTGCGTGCAGGAGCTGCCGCGTGAAATAGGGCACGTGGCCGTCTTCCGGCCGTCCGCTCACCTGGTGTCGCGAGACGTGCCGGCCGCCGTAAAAGGGATCGCCCACGATGGGATGGCGGATGTGCGACATGTGGATGCGAAGCTGGTGCGTGCGGCCCGTCTTGGGATACAGCTCCACCAGACTGTACCCCCGGATGCGGCGCAGCACCTTGTAGCGCGTCACGGCCGACTTCGAAAGCTTCTTCTCAAACTTCCCGCCCAGCCGCTCCGCAAAGCCCGTCGCCACGTAACGATCGTGCACCGTCGGATGCTGACCGATCGGCACGTCGATGATGTCTTCATCAAAGTCCGGCGCACCATGCACGATTGCCAGGTACACCTTCTCCGTCGTCCGTTCCTCGAACTGCTGCGACAATCGCCAGTGGGCCTCCTCCGTCTTGGCCACGATCATGATGCCGGTCGTGTTCTTGTCGAGGCGATGCACGATGCCCGGGCGAAACGGATCGTCCGTCTTCGCCAGTTGCTTGCAATAATGCGCCAGCCCGTTGGCAATTGTGCCGCCCTGTGTGCGCGTCGCCGGATGCACGATGATCCCCGCCGGCTTGTTGAGTGCCAGCAGATAATCGTCCTCATAGACGATGTCCAGCGGGATCGGCTCCGGCGCCACGTCATAGACCGGCGGCGGCGGAAACGTGATCTCGATCACGTCGCCGCCCTCCATCTCGTAGCTTTTTTTCGTCGGGCGCCCGTTGACCGTAATGTCGCCCTGCTTGATCAGCCGCTGCAGCGTCGTCCGTGACACGCGCGGAAACCGGGCCATCAGATACTTGTCCAGCCGTCTGCCCGGCAGCTTGCGGCGGATACTGATCACCGCCCGGCGCGGCGCCTCGTCGTCTTCCGTCGACTCGATCCGAACAAGCGGATCGTCCTCGTCCGCCACGGCGGCCGGCGGCCGGTCTGGTGCCGCTTCGGCGCGTTCCTCCAGCCCGAAGACCTCCGCGAGGTCGGCGTCTGGAACATCGTCCGGTGTCGATGGGCGCGGTGATGAGGCATGTTTACGTGTCATAGAGTCTTTCATTCTAAGGCGTCGTGCTGCTTTCGTCGCGGCCCGTGGCGTGGACGCTGTCGCCCCGTTGACAGATAATAGGGAATATGTCCGTACAGACACATCGAATCTCGGTTCAGACCCGCGGCAACAGCCAGGTGATCGACCTCACAACGGAGCTCATCGACATCCTCCGGCAGGCAGCGCTTTCCGACGGCATCGCCGTGCTCTTTGTCGTCGGCTCGACGGCCGGTCTGACCACCACCGAATACGAGCCCGGCCTCGCGCAACACGACCTCAAGGCCTTCTTTGAGAAGATCGCACCCGAAGACGACTACTACGAACACGAAAATACCTGGAACGATGACAACGGTCATTCCCACATCCGCGCGTCCCTGCTCGGCCCGAGTCTCACCGTGCCGATCGTCGGCGGCCGACCGACCCTGGGCCAGTGGCAGCAGATCGTGCTCATCGATTTCGACACCCGACCACGGGAACGAGAGATCGTGGTGCAACTCCTCGGCGACTGACGACGCCCCCCCCAGGCCGCTTCTCAGAGCAGCACCACGTCCGCCTGCAATCCTCTTGCCTCACTTTACCGATATAAATCTGACGCGAACTTCGATCAGGACGGTTTACCATGCTCACCCACGAACAACGCCAACCACTCGTACCCCGAATCCGAACACTGCAGCTCATCATCGTCTCGCTCGTCGGAGGCGTGCTTTCGTTCGCGGCAGTCATCCCCCTGATTGCCTCGCCGGACACGATGCCGGCCCTGCCGTGGATGTTCCAGTACGTCGCGCTTGCGCTGGCCGTAGCTGCCATCCCCGTCGCAAAATTCATCGGCGAGGTCAACCTCTCATCACGTCGCCGGCAGCTCGTAGCAGCTTCGGGCGATGGTTCCGGCAGTGTGGCGGCTGCCGCCGGGCGTGGCCGGCAGATAGATCTGTCTCGATCGATCTCCCCGGATCGCTTGTTTGAAGGGTACTTCACTCAGAAAATCGTCATGGCCGCGCTCTACGAAGGCGCGGCCCTCATGAATCTCGTCGTCTGCCTGGCCGGGGTTGAGCTGCTCAACATCGCCGCGGTCGGCGTGCTCGTCGTGGCCATGCTCGCGCAGTTGCCCACCCTTCCCCGCGCAGAAGCATGGATCGAGCGCGAGTACCGCCAGCTCCAGGCCCTTCAGCAGTGACTAACTCTCGCCCGGAATGGATGCTGACCGCTTGCTTTGCCCGCAGACCTTCCACCCCGTAGCATACCGCCCTCGAAGTCGGATCGGAGCCAGGCATGCGACGAAGCGCCGGTGAATCAACCGAGTCACTGTCAGACACGAATCACGCCGACGGTCCAGGCATGGACCACGCCGTCGATGGAGTGACGCAGGCGGCAGCTGCACCAGGTCGCTGGCACTTCCACCGCCGCCTCTACGACTGGGTGCTGCACTGGGCAAATACGCCTTACGGCGCACCGGCTCTCTTCTTTCTCGCATTTGCCGAGTCGAGCTTTTTCCCGATTCCTCCGGACGTGCTGCTCATCGCCCTGGTTCTCGGCGCTCGAACGAAATGGTGGCGCTTCGCGCTGAACTGCACCATCGCCAGCGTTCTCGGCGGACTTGGCGGCTATCTCATCGGAATGACCGTCATGGACACCGTCGGGCAGAAGATCATCGCCTTCTACAAGGCCGAGGCCTATTACGAACGCGTCACCCAGTGGTATCTCGAGTACGACTTCTGGATCGTCTTCGCCGCCGCCTTCTCACCGATTCCCTACAAGGTCTTCACCATCGCCTCCGGCGCCTTCCAGATGAACGTCCTCGGCTTCGCCCTTGTATCCGCCGTCGGACGCGGCATGCGCTTCTTCCTCGTAGCCGCACTGCTGTACATCTTCGGCCCGCCGGTTCAGCGCTTCATAGATCGCTATTTCAACCTGCTCTGTCTCGCCTTCGTCGTTTTGCTCGTCGGCGGGTTCGCCATCCTCAAGCTCTTCTGAAAATTCGCCAAAGGTTATCGGCTCTCTCCGGCCCGCGTCCGATAGCCCGACCGATCGTACGCTTTACCTGACAGGGCAGCGCCTCGGGTTTCACGCGACTGCAAGATCGGACCGATGCAGGAAAGGGGCTCCTGCGCGCGGCGTACGACATCACGAGGGCCGTTCAGCCGGAACCGCCGAAGAGGACTGGGCATGTTCGCTCGGCCGAAAATACTGGAATACCTGCAACAGGCGGACGATCCTGCCGTCGATCTGGCGATCGGTGCGGCAATCCCGTTCGTTGATCCCTACCTGCAGATCGAACTCGTCGAAACCATCCTCCGACGAAACCGGACAGAGGGTCTGCTCCTGCTCCCCGTGCTCTTTCATCAGGTAAACGACACCGCCAAGGCGCGGATCATTGCCGGCAATTCGCACCTCTTCCCGATTCTACGCAACACCATCCGCAGCCCGGAAACCCAGACCCGTATCAACTCCCTGCAGATCATTCGAAAGTGCTCCAACCCCCGGCTCGCGTATCTCGCCGGCATCGCCATTCACGACGGTGCCTCTCGCATCCGCGGTGATGCTGCGCTGACCCTCCGTGACATGGCCGAGCAGCATCTGGCCAACATGGCCCAGACGACAGCCATCCTTCAGGATGCGTCACAGGCAGATGGCGGCCTCGCAGCGACCGTTGTCGCCACGATGCGCATGGTCAACGAGGAACGCCGCTTCCTCCTCGACGCCCTGCGCGATGCCGTCTCCAGCTTCGAGAGTCACCATCGCACCGAGATCGTCGAGGCCGCTGTTCTCTTCGCCGAGGAACTGGAGGATGCCCTCTTCCAGGGCGGAGCACTGCTCCGTGGCAAGATTTCGCACGCCATGTTCGAGGTCATCGGTGAACGCCTCCTTCCGCATCACGCCCCCTTCGTCTACGTCTCTCTGGCCTATCCGGAATTCCGCAAGCGCGTGGCCACCAAGCTCGCCACCAGCCGGGACAGCGAGTTCTTCGCGGAGTTCATCCGCAGCGCCTGGATCGCCCGCGACCCCCGAATTCAGAAACACCTCGGCGTCATTCGATCCCTGGAATGGCTCGGCGACGGCTTCGAGCCCGCCTTCACCCTCCCGCCGGAAATCGCCGAGATGGCCCCCGCATGGATTCTCGCCCTCGGCATTCCCGTCGATCAGAAGGTTGCCATCCTCACGAATTTCCTCATGATCGACGCCCCCGGCGCCAACCGTGCCGCCGCCTGGGCACTCACGCGCATCGACACCCCGGCAAGCACGCTCGCCCTGCAGCAAGCCCTGGATCACGAAGTCACGGCCGTGCGCGAAATGGCGGAACGCGAAGTCCAGTTCCGATCCCGCGGCAACCGGCGGCTCCGTCATCGCACCGTAGACGGCCGGCCGCTCGAATGGTCGCGCCTGCTCGACGCCGCGGGTCTCTCGGAGGACTTTGAAGATATCTGGCAGAATTTCGAACGCATCGACGTGCCGCAGGCCCACGCCGCAGGTCGGCTTGCCGTGCAGTTTGTACCCGGCTTCTCCATGATGCTGCGTTCACGACTGGTCGATCCGAGTCCGGTCCAGCGCGTCCGTGCGCTCCAGCTCGTCATGACCCTGCGGTTGGCCTCGCAGTTCAACCGCGAGATATTCAACCTCTGTAACGACCGAATCATCGAAGTCCGCGTCGCGGCGATCCGCGCACTCGGCCAGATCGGCGATCTCACCAGCCGGCGCATTCTTGAACGTGCCATCGTGCAGGATGCAGCATCCGTTCAGGCCGCCGCGATCGATGCACTCGGCCGGCTCGGCAACGCCGTGAACGTCGATCTCGTGGTGCCGCTCCTGGACGATGAAGACGCCGCCGTCCGTGCCGCAGCCGTTCGCCTGCTCCTCCGCAGGCACGTGAACAAGGCCGCCGGTGCCTTGATGGCCATGCTCGCCGACAGTCGCCTCGAACATCGCTGCAACGCGCTCTCGATCGTCGACCAGCTCCGACTGACCACGCTCCTCCCATACGTGAAGGACATGGCCATCTCCGACCCCGATCCACGGATCATGCGCTCCGCGCAGCAGGTCCTCCGACGGCTCCACAAGTTCAAGAGCGCCGCGGAAAAAGTCAGCCCGGTCGCGGCTGGAACGGAGGAAGCACGATGAACACATGGACCTTCCTTCTCGCGGATGATCCCATCCGGCAGCGCCTCGAAGGACTGCGGCAGGGATTCAGCACCCACAACGCCATGGGCGCCGACTTCCGCGTCTTCCTCTGGTTTGTCGTCTGCGTCGCCTCGATCCTGCTCGTGATGATGCTCCTGGCCCGACGCAAGGAAGAGCGCCTTCGCTCCGGCCCGCCCGTCCACCCGCTCTGGCTGTTCGAGAAGGCCATGCGCAAGCTCGGCATTGGTCTTGCCGATCGCATCCTGCTGATCTGGTTTGTCTGGCGTGCGAAGCTGCCGCACCCGACGGCCATGCTCCTCTCGCCCGAGCTGCTCGAAACCCAGGCCGGCACTGCGGCCGATCGACTCAAGTCCCGCACGCTCCGACAGCGTGTCCGATCGCGAATCGAATCTCTCGCCGCAGCGGCCTTCGATACCGGCGCACAGGTCCACGCCTGAATCCACGAGTCATGCGGTCTGCGCGCCGCGTCGATGCCGTGACGCGAGCTTTACATCTCGCCAATTCACGAAGGCCGGATACAATCCGCCCCCAAGTTCGGCAGCCGCGCCGAACCCGGATGCATGGTTCTCGCCGGCGATGCTGTCCGGCAGGAAGGACGTCCTCGCTGCCATGCTGGGCGAACTGCTCCAACCGGAGATTGAAGAGCTGATCGAATCGCGGAACTTCACCGCGCTGCGTGAGGCCCTCGTCGATCTGCCCGCCGCGGAAGTCGCCGACCTCTTTTCAGACCTCCCGCCCGACCAGGTCGCCGTCATCTTCCGAATCCTCCCCCGCGACAAGGCCACCGACGTCTTCGAGTATCTCCCCGTCGAGTTGCAGGAGCCCGTCCTCCGCGCCATGGGTCAGGAACAGGTCGCCGCCGTTCTCAACGAGATGGACCCCGACGACCGCACCGCCCTCCTCGAAGAAATGCCCGGCGAGGCCGCGCAACGCCTCATCAGTCTCCTCTCGCCGGATGAGCGCCGCATCGCTGTCAAGCTGCTCGGCTACCCCGAGGAGTCCATCGGTCGTCGCATGACGCCCGATTATGTCGCCGTCCGCAAGGACTGGAGCGTCTCCCACGTCTTCTCACACCTGCGCCAGGTCGGCAAAGACAAGGAAACCCTCAACATCATCTTCGTCACTGACGAACGCGGCCATCTCATCGACGACTTCCGATTGCGCGACCTCGTCCTCGCCGACCCGAACGGCACCGTCGCCGATCTGATGGACGGCCACTACGTCTGCCTTCGGGCACACGACGACCAGGAAGAAGCCGTCCGCGCCTTCAAGAAGTACGACCGCACGGCGCTGCCCGTCGTGGATTCGAGCAACGTCCTCGTCGGTATCGTCACGGTGGACGACGTGCTCGACGTCGCGGAACAGGAAGAAACGGAAGACGTCCACAAGATGGCCGCCGTCCAGGTGCTTAACGAGCCCTACCTCGACGTGACCGCGCTGACAATGGTCCGCAAGCGCGTGCCCTGGCTTTTTCTGCTCTTCTGCGGCGAGATGCTCACCATCACGGCGATGCACCGCTTCGAGGCCACGCTCGAGGCCGTCGTCGTCCTGGCTCTCTTTATCCCGCTCATCATCAGCAGCGGGGGCAATTCCGGATCGCAGGCCGCCTCCCTCGTCATCCGCGCCATCGCCATCGGCGAACTCACCCTCAGCGACTGGTGGCGTGTCCTCCGACGTGAACTCGCCTCCGGCATTATGTTCGGCTCGATTCTCGGCGTGACCGCGTTTATCGTCGCGTTTCTCTTTGCGCACTATGGCGCCAAAGGCGATCCGCTGATTCAGCAGTACGCGGTCCTGATCGGTTTCGTCGTCGGCACCGGTCTCGTCGGTGTCGTGCTCTTCGGCACCGTTGCCGGTTCGATGCTCCCGATCATGCTGAAGCGCCTCGGCTTCGACCCTGCGGTCTCTTCCACGCCCTTCGTGGCCACCCTCGTCGACGTCACCGGCATCGTGATCTACTTCACCACGGCCGTGCTCATCCTCCGCGGAACACTTCTTTGATCCGCGGTACCCCAAGCCCCAGGACCCAGGTCTCCTCCCCTCCGCGCGCACACGGAGCAAGTATATGATCGAGAGGCCGTCCGCATCACGCGCCCGGCCGCTCCGGCTAAAAGTCAGAAGTTCCAAGCGTTTTCAATCTACTTTTTTGTGAGATGAGCCCTGCCGCCCATGCCGGAGGACTTGTGCGAGCAGAATGCTACATCCGGCGCAGCCGAAACAGATCGTAATTCAACCGGCCCGCACGGAGCAGCTTCTCCAGAAAGGCAAGGTAAACACACCGCGCACGAAACCCGGCCGACGCCGCCCAGCCGCGCGATCGAATCTCGCTGAGCCCGTCCGCCAGCGAGTCCGACACCCGCTTCGACGCGCACTCGTGCCAGTCCATCGCCAGCCCCTGCGATGCGAAGGCCGATTCGTAGTCGCGCGTCGTCCACAGCCGCACGTTCGAATTGAACTGCGTCGGTACGCGATTGAGCAGCGCCGCCAGCGCGAACAACCGCTTGTGCGGCGTCGTGATATCGCCCAGGCACAGGACGCCGCCCGGCTTGAGCACCCGGTGACATTCACGGATGAACGCCCGCTTGTCAGGATAATGAAGCGCCGACTCCAGATTGAAGATCACATCGATCGAGCCATCCGCCAGCGGCAGATTCTGTGCATCGCCCTGAATAAAGCGCGGGGCACGGACCATCGTGCTCGCCCGCTCACGTGCCGCATGGACACTCGACGACAGAAACTCCACCCCGATCACCTGCCGCGGTCCGTACCGCTCCATGATCCACCCGGCAGGCCCGCCAATGCCGCAACCGATATCCAGCAGGATCGTGTCTCCGGCAATTGGCGTATCCCCGATCAGCCGCCAGACGAGCGAGCGCTGGTGCGCGTCAAACGTGCCGCAGCCCGGAGATTCCGCATAGCCGCAGTTGTAGCCCGACAGACCGTGCGCCTGGGTCAGGCGCCAGTTCGGCTGATAATGAGCTTCCATCGTTCGCTGCGACATGCTTGCTGTCCTTTGCTGGACGACCCCGCGTCCAGCGTGGATCATAGCCGAACCCGGCATGTCCGGGGAGTCGATGCGCCGACAACCGTCGTCGAAGGCGCCGTCCGCACCGACGCGTCCGCCCGATGGCCGTGGAGTTCAAGCGTGAGCATTCCGCCATCCCAGCATACCGCCGAAACAGGGCACGATCTGTCCGTCCGGCTCGGCAATCTCACGCTCAAAAATCCCGTCCTCACCGCATCCGGCACCTGCGGCTATGGCCGCGAGTACGCCCCCTACATGGACCTCTCAAAGCTCGGCGGCTTCGTCACCAAGAGTGTCACTGTAAAGCCCCGCACGGGCAACGAGCCGCAGCGCATCGTCGAAACCCCCGGCGGAATGCTCAACGCCATCGGCCTAGCCAATGTCGGCCTCGACGAATTCATGGAGAAGAAAATCCCCGAGATCGCCACGCTCGGTACGCACGTCTTCGTCAACGTCGCCGGACACAGCGTCGACGATTACGTCACCGTCTGCCGCCGAGTTGATGCCGCCCCGGAGATCGCCGGCATCGAGCTGAACGTCTCCTGCCCCAACGTCGCCGACGGCCTCATGTTCGGCACCGACGCCGCGCTGCTCCGCGAACTCGTTCAGGCCGTGCGGCCGGTGGTCCAGCGCGGGGTATTGATCGTCAAGCTCTCGCCGAATGTCACCGATGTGTCACTGATGGCCCGAGCCGCCATCGACGCCGGCGCAGATGCACTCTCGATGGTCAACACCTTCCTCGGCATGGTCATCGACATCGAAAAACGCCGGCCCGTCCTCGCCAACGCCAGCGGCGGCCTCTCCGGCCCCGCCATCCGCCCGATGGCCGTTCATCTGGTTCACAAGGTCTATCGCGAAGTGGCCCGTGAAGCCGGAATCCCCATCATCGGCATCGGCGGCATTCGCAACTGGCAGGACGCCGTCGAGTTCCTCCTCGCCGGTGCCAGTGCCGTGTCAGTTGGCACGACCCTCTACATCGACCCGACCACGCCTCTGAAGATCATCGAAGGTCTGTCGGCCTACCTCTCGCACCACGGCATGAAGAGCGTCCGCGACCTGACCGGCGCAATCCTCCAGCCCGTTCCCAGTACCAGCACAAGCGCCAAGCTCACCGGCGCCGAGGGCTGAACGATCACAATCGCACCAGGACTCAAATCCCAGGCCCCAGGTCTTCACGCTTCGGCGCGCACACCGATCAAGACCTGTTCCGTATGCGACCAACTGCGCACCCACGATTCCCAATCGCCCGACAACGGACAACCGGCTCTGACTTTTTCCGGATTTTTCAACTTTTTTCAGGAGCGCGCCGCGATTTTTCAGGTGCCCGACGCGCTCGTGACCGCGGCGGCGGCCCTTGCCGAACGCTGCTCCTGCGCCCGCGTGAAGAAAAAAGAGCCGAATCCTCCGCGCCTTGCGTCAGATGATGCAGATACTTCACCTCCGCCGGCGTCAAGCGACGATACCCGCCCAGCGGCACCCTGCTGATCGACAGCTTGCCCATGCGAATCCGCGTCAGTCGCCGCACGTTGTGCCCCAGCTTGGCCAGCATGCGGCGAATCTCCCGATTGCGCCCCTCGCGCAGCGTGATCTCAAGCACCGCCTTCGTCCGTTGTCGATGGATGATGCTGATCTGTGCTGGCGCCGTCTTGCCTTCCGAAAGCCACACGCCCGTTCGAAGTTTCTGCAGCGCCCCGTCCGTCGGCATGCCCGCCACTTCCACGCGGTAGGTCTTCGGCGCGCCGTGCCGCGGGTGAGTCAGCTTCTGTGCCAGCGCCCCGTCGTTCGTCAGAATCAGCAGGCCGGTCGAATCGGCATCCAGCCGCCCGACGGGAAACACCCGCTCCTTCACGCCGACAAGCAGATCAACCGCCCGCTTGCGCCCCGCGGGGTCGTTGTTCGTGCAATAGACGCCCCTGGGTTTGTTGAGCAGGTAATAGACCAGTGGCTCACCATGCACGGAGCTGCCATCGACCTTGACCCGGTCGCGCTGCGGATCAACCAGCAGCGGAAGTTCGCGCACGATCTTCCCATTGACCGTCACGCGACCTTGAATGACCAGTTCCTCGCAGGCCCGGCGCGAACCGTATCCCGCGGAAGCCAGCAGCCGCTGTATCCGGACAGTCGTAGACATGGAATAGAATTGTACAGCCAAAAGACCGATTCGGGTGAGCCGTGCTTTTCCCGCACTCGCCATGGCGAATGCCGGCGGTTGATCAGCTCTGCTCGCTCGCTCCGGACAGTGCTGCCCGCGCCTGCTCCCCATAGACCGAATCGGGGTCCAGTTCGCGGACGATCTTCCAGGTCGCCTGCGCCCGATCGACCATGCCCATGTTTTGCAGCGCCAGCGCCAGATTACCCTGAAAGGCCACATTGGTCGGATGCCCGGCGACGGCACGCTCAAAATGCTCGACTGCCATCTCGAACTGGTGGCGCTGCACGAAGAGCAGACCGAGCTGGTAATGGAGGTCGAGATAGTCGGGTTGGATATTCGTGGCCTGGCACAGCACCTCGATGGCTTCCTCCGTGCGATCGAGTTCACCCAGGGCCAGCCCGAGCTTGATGAGCGCCTTCATGTAGGTCGGGTTGATCCGCACCGCCTGCTGGAAGGCGGCGGCGGCATCTTCGATCTGACCGCGATTGCGAAGCAGCAGACCGAGCCGGTAGTGCAGGTCGGCATGGTTCGGATTTCGGCGGACGGCCTCTCGCAGCCGGTCGATCTGCTGCGAAAGGATGTCCTGCGTCTGCGGCACAGCGGCAGTACCCGTTGGACTATCATTCGTCGATGTGCGGCCGATCAGATAACGATTGCTCTGCTGACTTGCCGCCGCCTTCAGATGCATCCGCGCCACCTCGGAGAAGAGCAGCGTGCTGTTCGGCTCGATGTTTCGTGCCATCTCAAAGGACGCCAGCGCATCGGCCGTTTGCCCCGAGGCATGCTGGGCGACGCCGATGCCGATGTAGGCCGACAGCAGGCGGTCGTTGATCTCCAGCGCGGTGGAGAACCACTGCGCCGCCTGGTCGTAGCGACCGGCCCGAAGGTGCTGCGTGCCGAGCTTGACGTTGGCCTCGAGATAGTCCGGGGACATCTCCGCCGCCCGACGGTAGTTGGCTGTGGCGGCCTCGTCGTTGCCCACGCGGGCATAGAGATCGCCCAGCCGCAGGCGGGTATCCGCGAATTCCGGCTGCTCGTCGAGCATCTTGTGCAGATACTCGATGGCCTCGCGGATCAGACCTGCTTCCTCGTAGGCCGACACGATGTCGTTGTGCACGGCCCAGTTGTCCGGCTCCAGGGCCAGGGCCTGTTCATAGCGGGAGATGGCCGCCGCGTTGTTGCCGCGGCGCAGGTGCAGATTCGCCAGCGTCAGTTGCAGATCGACATGATGCGGATCGAGCTCGCACAACGCGGTGTAATGCTCGATCGCCTGATCGAGCCGATTCTGCCGGAGGAAGATCGCGGCCAACCGCTCGTGGGAATTGCGCAGCGTCGGGCACTGCGTCAGTGCCTCGCGATAATATTCCACCGCCTGCGTCTCGCGTCCGGCGCGCTCGTGACAGTACCCGAGACTGAAGAGGATCGCCGGGCTGAGCGGATCGGCCTTCTGGCAGACGCGGAACTGTTCGAGCGCATCTTCGATCTTTCCCATCGCGTCGTAGCAGCAGGCCAGGCCGATCCGCGCCGCGAAGTCATCCGGCCGCCGGCGCAGCACGTCCTCAAAGATCGCGCGGGCTTTCGTCGGATTGTCAGCGCGGAGGAATCGCCCGCCGAGACGGACGCGCACCGGCAGATTCTCGGGATCGAGTTCGGCGAGCTTTTCCAGCTCGGCGAGATTCTCATTGGTATCGGTGCCGAGAATGCGTTCGAACGCCCCCGAGAGGTGCGCGATCAATCCGCGTCCCAGCGCCTCGAGCAGGAATGACATCACAACCCCCCTTAGCCGACCTCGATCGTCTCCAGCGCCGCTCGGGCGCGTTCAAAGTTCGAATTCAGCTCCAGCGCGCGGCGATAGGCGGTCTTCGCCGCCGCGCGATCCCCGCGCCGCCGATATAGTTCGCCCAGCAGGTAATGCACATCGGGATAGTCGCCCCCGCTCGCGATTGCCTCCTGCAGCCGGTCGATGGCATCGGCCTCGCGATCGGTCTGTGAATAGAGCCGCCCCAGCAGAATGAGGGCCTGAACGTAGCGCGGATTGATGTTCACGGCGCGGCCCGCGGCGCGGATGGCCGCGTCCGTTCGCCCCAGCCGTTGATACACGCGCGAGCAGTGATAATGCAGATCGGCGTAGTCCGGATGGTGCGCCAGTGCCCGCTCCAGCGTTCCGGCGAGCAGGCCAAACACTTCGGCGTCGACCTCCGACTCCGGCAGACTGAGGAACGCCTCGACGAAATCGGGATCGGCCACGATGACCTGCCCGAGCTGCTCGATCGCCTCCGAGTCTGCGTCCGATCGCGCCGCGCGAAGACGGATCGTGTCCGAAGTCGCGGATTCGCCGGTCGCCTGCAAGGCCATCGTCAACAGTTGTGCGGTGTAAGCATCTTGCGGGTCCAGCCGCTGCGCGGTTCGCAGGTGGCGGACCGCGTCCGACATGCGCTGCTGCGCGCCGAAGGCCAGTCCGAGATGTCGATGAATCACGGCGTCGAAAGGGGACAGCTTCGCGGCGACCGACAGAGAATTGATGGCTTCATCGTATCGGTCCGCGGAGGCCAGCATCAGTCCAAGTTGCAGCCGCAGGTCGGACCGCCTGGGTGCCGCATGGATGGCATCGGTCAGCGTCTGCACGGCCCGATCGAACTGACCGTCCCGCAGATAGGCATGCGCCAGCCGGATGGGAAGCTGGTGATCCGGCTCGCCGGCGGCCTGCTGTCGCTCGATCTCTCCGGCGGCCTGGTCGTAGCGACCCTCGGCCGCGTGACAGGTTACCAGGTAGCGCGAGAGACCGGCCGAGTCCGGGTTGATCCGCCGGGCCTCGGTGAAGCAGCGGGTCGCCTCGGTGTAATTTCGGACGGCCAGTTGCTGAAGTCCGAGCTGCAGATAGGCCTGCCCGAGGTAAAACCGCGCCAGCGTGCCGGGCAGACTTCGCTCATCCGCGATGGCAGAAAGTTTCTCGATGGCTTCGGAATATCGGCCCGTCTCAAGGGCCGCCAGCCCCTGCTGATAGGTGTGTGCGGCCCCGACCAGCGGAGCGGGCTTCGCTTTTGGCTTTCCGAACATCGGCGGGTACCCCTTGCGTCCCAGAATGCGCAGGTCTACCTGATCAGAGTCCTTTCATCGATATCGACTGATCGGCCCATTGGGATTACGAAGAAGCAGCGTCGGGCGTGAGAGATACATTCAGATATGCTCGCCGCAGACGGGACATTGCGGGACGGACAGGCCGTACAGGACCTTTCTGCAACGCCGACAGATGGTCTGCTGCGCCTGGCGCGGCCCAAAGACGGATGTGAGGATTGCGTACAGCGCGATCGCAACGAGCACGGAGAGTGTGGTTTCCATCAACGAAGCCGGATCCTGAATGACTTCGCCTCGCTGCAACGTTTCGAGCGACAGTTGCGTGGCTGGCGCGCTCACGTAGGTCGGTCGCCACTTACCATCCGGCGACGGCGTATCTTCGTCGAGCAGATGGCTGCACCAGTAGAAGCCCGAAAGCGGCCAGAAGAGAAGCAGGGTTGCGATCAGTGCCAGGGAGACCCGCAACCACATCGGCAACGTGCGGTGCATCAGATGACCTCCCCGCATTCCGGACAGCGAGGATGTTCCAACCCCGCGAGGATGTAGCCGCATCGACGGCATCGGCAGTATGGATCGCGAAGATCAAGCGGCCCGCGCCGACGCGTGAGGATCGCGAACACCAGCACGCCGATGAACGAGGCGGGCAGCAATGTCGGAATCGTGAAGATCAGATTTGACTGCCAAGCGTGCCGCAGTACCGGTATGGACGCTGCCCTGACTTGAAGCGACCTTTGCAGCCAGTCAGTCGCAATGGTACGAGCTGCTGATCTTCTCCAGATTTCACCCTCGGGAGAGATGTAGATCAAGCCGGGTCCGCTGCGGTACTTGATCTGCCAGTGCCAGCCGGCGTAGACCCCATGAAACACCAGGGCAACGAGTAGAGAAACCAGTACGCGAGACTTTGCCGACAGGACGCGGTGAGCGGGAGACGGAATATGTTCGTTTGTCTCAGAGCTCGAGTGAGAGGGCATGTGCACACTCTCCCGGCATCGCAGGAGCGAACGCGACCGATTACCTGGTTATGATCCATGGTACGACGAATTCCTTGATCCACGGAATGTTGAAGAAGTAATCGAGGTGTTCGCCGTTGTTGCCGAAGGCCCGCATGTCCTCGGACCAGGGAATCTGTATCAGCCGCGGGTCCGACGTGCTGAAGCCCAGGGCCGCGGCCGGTTCACTGAAGTACCCATCCGCCGTGCCGAAGAATTGCGCAACGAGGTAAACGCCGTTCTCGCCCGGCGAGTAGTAACTGACCAGGCCCTGCGTCGTCCGGTCGAGGGCCTCTGCGAGCGGTGTGCCGGTCCAGATACCCGGGCTGAGCAGGATGACCCGATTGACCGGCGCGTCCTGCGGCAGTGCCGCAGCCGTGAGTACGGCAAACACGGCGCCGCCGGAGAAGGTCATCAGGTTCACCGGCTTGCCGGGATGTGCCCGGACGTACTCAGCGACTCTTGCCGCTTCGACTTCTGCCCGCTGGGCGAAGAGCGGCTGCGTTCCGATCGGGTCGAATACGTGTTCGAGAAACTCTCCCCACGGCCGCACTTCGATGGCCAGATCGATGCCCGCTTCCTTGAGCGCCAGGTAAAACGCGAGCATTTCGATGTGCATGTTGGACGAGCCGGGGTAGAGCACGATCAGCCCACGGGCGTATTCCTCGGGCGTCGGTGCCGGCGGTCGCCAAACATCCAGCGCCGGACAGCCGGTCAGCGATAACAACAGGAGCAACGTGATCGTGAGCCGTACGCGAGAGTGAGTGAGCGGCATATCAAACGGTTGTCCTTCCGGCCTTGTAGCGTTACGGCCGATGACTATTATGGACGCGGACGCGAAGACGAACAAACCGGGGAGCCAGGGATGGCAACAGCGACACCGACCCTTTCCAGACCGCGACGCAGGCAGGACGATCGGACGCAACTGCTCTTCCCGATCGAGCGCGGCCCTGCACTTGATTCTCCGCAAGAGGCGCCGACAGCCATGCCCATGAAGCATCGAAAATCCACGGAAGCCACAGGCCAAACCGCCCGAGCCGGCAAATCCGCATCATCCCGACGCGCTGCAGAAGCACCAGCTCCGGTTAAGCGTCGCACGAAGAAGGGTTACGCAACGGCGGAGTCGATGTCCAAGGCGCAGCGGGAAATTTCCGTCTCGGAGTTCTTCGCCAAGAATCGCCACCTGCTCGGCTTCGACAACAAGCGCAAGGCCCTGCTCACCACGGTGAAGGAAGCCGTCGATAATTCGCTCGACGCGTGCGAAGAGGCGGGCATCCTGCCGGATATCCACGTGAAGATCGAGCAGACGGATGCGGAGCGCTACGTCGTCACGGTTCGCGACAACGGCCCTGGCATCGTCAAGACGCAGATCCCCTATATCTTCGGCAAGCTGCTTTACGGGTCGAAGTTTCACCGGCTCAAAATGAGTCGCGGCCAGCAGGGCATCGGTATTTCCGCCGCCGGCATGTACGGCCTGCTCACCACGGGAAAGAGTGTGCGTATCACTTCGCGCACCGGGGCGCGCTCGGCAGCGCATTACTACGAGCTGCAGATCAACACAAAGACAAACGCGCCGCAGATTGTCAAGGACAAGACGGTTGATGTGGACTGGCCCCACGGTACCGAAGTGAAGATCGAGCTGGTCGGCACGTATCAGAAGGGCCGCTCGTCGGTGGATGAGTACCTCGAACAGACGGCTATTGCGAACCCGCACGCACGCTTTGAATTTGTTGATCCCGCGGGCGAGTTGACCGAGTTTCCGCGCGGTACGGAGACCGCGCCGGAACCAACGACGGAGATCAAGCCGCATCCGTACGGCATCGAACTGGGTGTGCTGATCAAGATGCTCAAAGATGCGCGTCAGTCGACGGTGGCCCAGTTTCTGCACGGCGAGTTTTCACGCGTCAGCAGCGCTGCCGCCAGCACCATCTGCGAAAAGGCAAAGATCAGCCCACGGTCGCGGCCGTCTCGCATCGGTACGCACGAGGCGGAGACGCTTTACAAGGCCATGCAGGAGACGCCGATCCGCGCGCCATCGACCGACTGTCTTTCACCGATCGGTCCGCAGCAGATTCTTGCAGGTCTGCTCAAGGGCGTAAAAGCCGAGTTCTTCACTGCGGGCACGCGGCCGCCGGCGGTCTATCGTGGCAATCCGTTTCAGATCGAGGTCGGTTTGGCCTACGGTGGTGAATTGGGCCCGGACCCGCACGCGGAAGACGACGAGTCCAAGCCGACAAGCGAATCGGTCGTACGGCGCGGGAAGGTCGTACAGGAGTCGCGCGGCCCATCTCCTGCACGATTGATGCGTTTTGCCAATCGTGTGCCGCTGCTCTATCAACTTTCGGCCTGCTGCATTTATAAGTCCGTGCTCGATGTGGACTGGCGTCGCTACGGGCTTTCGCAGCCCGGCGGCAGTCTGCCGCTCGGCCCGCTGGCAATCTTCGTTCACATGGCGAGCGTCTGGGTGCCGTTTACCAGCGAAGGCAAGGAGGCCATCGCCGACTACGATGAAATCCGCAAGGAGATCAAGCTGGCGGTGCAGGACTGTGCGCGGAAGCTTCAGGCGTATCTGAATCGCCGAAAGAAAGCCAAGTACGAGTCCGACCGACGCAGCGCATTCACGCGCTACATCGGCGAGGTGGTCAACGCCTGCGGCGAGATCAAGCGTGTGAACAAGAAGGAACTGACCGAACAACTCCTGGCGATCGCGAAGCGCGTCACGGCCCGAGCCGATGAACAGGTCGAATTGATCGGAGGCAGTGAGGGCAAGGGCCGGAAGAAGGCCGCGGTTCAGCAGCCCGGCTCGGAGTACGGGGAGAATACGATCGTCGTCGCCCCATCAAGCGAGATTACTGGACCCTTGTTCAACAAGCAAGCTTAGCTCGATAAAACTCTGCCACTGCGATTTCTTAAGTATTTGCATTTAATGGCTTTATGGAAGATTATCAATTAAGATCAATCGATTGATCTTAGCTTGCCAATCGATAGAATATCGTGGATTCACTTGTTGTGGGTGATAGATGCGTACGGTTCCTGCGGAACAAGTTGCGGCGCGCATGCGTTTGGAGAATCCGTGGTGGACCCCTCCTCACCAGATTGCCAAGCAGTATCGAGACTATGCACGTCCCCGTGAATACCTCGGGCTCTTCTTGACTTTATTGAAGGCAGAGGGGATTCGGCGAGCCGTCGTGCTCCTGGGCCCGCGCCGGGTCGGAAAGACGGTCCTGATTCACCATTCAATTCAGAGGCTCATCGACCAGGGAGTGTCCGGCCGACGGATCTGCTATGTGTCGGTCGATCACCCAATTTACAACGGACTTCGCCTCGATGAACTGGTAGACCTATTCGTAAACGAAACGAAGACGAAAGTAAGAAAGGAGCCCTGCTTCGTATTTTTTGATGAGATTCAGTACTTGCGAGATTGGGAACGCCACCTGAAGGTGCTGGTGGACGACATGCCTCGCGTCAAGTTTGTCGCATCCGGATCGGCCGCGGCAGCCCTGCGGCTCAAGAGTACGGAGTCCGGCGCCGGTCGCTTCACGGACTTCCTGCTCCCGCCGCTCACGTTTCACGAGTATCTAACGCTCCTTGGAAAAGACGCGCTGATCGAATCCGTCGCCAATTCGTCGGGTTTCGACTTACCTTCGTTCAAAGCACCGAACATCAATGCGCTCAATGAGAGCTTTGTCCATTACCTCAACTACGGCGGTTATCCCGAGATTGTTCTTTCAGAAGAGATCCAGTCCGACCCACAGCGGTTCATAAAGAGCGACATCATTGACAAAGTCCTTCTGCGCGACCTTCCGGGTCTCTACGGAATCTCGGATATCCAAGAGCTCAATTATCTCTTTACGACTCTGGCATTGAACACCGCACAGGAGGTTTCTTTGACCGAACTTTCCAAGAATTCCGGAGTCGTCAAGAACACCATCAAAAAATACATCGAGTACCTGGAAGCGGCGTTTCTCATTCGCGTCGTTCATCGTGTGGATCATAGCGGACGACGGTTTCAGCGGGCGAACTATTTTAAGGTCTACCTGACCAATCCCTCCATGCGAAGCGCACTTTTTCAACCGATTACCGCAGATGATGAGCAACTCGGCTCACTGGTTGAGACCGCGATTTTTTCCCAGTGGTTTCATTCTCCACAGAAGTTGCATTATGCCCGGTGGAAGGGCGGCGAAGTCGACATTGTCAGCTTGGGCCGAAGGACTCTCGAGTGGGCCGTCGAGGTGAAATGGAGCGATCGGCCCGGCAAGCATCCGGAAGAACTCAAGGCGCAGACCGAGTTCTGCAAGCGAAACGGCTTGAGGGGAATTAGAGTCACGACTCGTACGTTTCACGGTTCAACCGAACGAGAAGGCGTACGTGTCGAGTTTCTACCCGCGAGCCTCTACTGCTACACCGTCGGCCAAAACCTCGTCATGGGAAAATCGAGCATGAGCAGCCGCGCAACTGTGCAGCTTGAGTGATCTCGGACTGAAGAACTGATTGATCGCGATGAGACGGCGGCGGGGCCACTCTTTTCGAAGTAAGCAGGCGTGGCGCGCATAAAATTGGGTCGATCGCCGCTCGCCGGCCGATCGACCCGTTGGGTGAGGGGGGATCGCTGTAAAATATCAGGTGTCTGCGCGGCTTTCGCACACGCGCTGGTCGATTCTTTCCTGAGGCGTTGACATCGTACCGGCCCTGTCATCAACAATTCAGACTGGTCAAATGATAAGCATACACGCGGTAACCGCCGTCGGTCAAGTGCCGGGTCGCGATCCCGGCAACAGACAAGCCCGCCGTCCCATCGGAACGAGCGGGCTTGTGAAGAATCGAACAAAGGTTCGTTCGCGGATTACCGATCGCCAAGTCCGTTAGATGACTAGGCCAAGCAGGACGGCCACCTGGAAGACAAAGATCAACGCGCCAACGGTGGTGGCGGCGATCCATGCGAAGACGGCCACAATCGCCCACGGACCGAAACCGGCCGGGTCGCCTGCCTTGATACCATCAGACTGTTGGGCGTCGTATTCCGCCGCGGCCTGGAGCAGATCGGCGTTCGCGGTCATGTAGGTTTGCATCTGGCTCTCGATCGTCCGTGCCGAAGGGGCGGAAGGCGCCGAGGGGGCCGAAGGCGCATTGGGGTTGAAGCCGGGGCGATACCAGCTCTGACCGCCGCCGCTGGCGATGCGCGTGATCTCGTTGATGCTGTTGAAATCGAGGGTGACGATGTTGCTTCCTGCTCCGATGCTCATTGAGCTGATCGTCTTCTGCCCGCCATTCTCGGTAAAGGTACCGCTCAGGTGCCGCGAGCCATCGGGGTAGATGAGCCGGAACTGGCGCGTGAGAGGGTTGATCTCGATGGACTTCGCACCGGATAAGGGTGTGCCTTTGAGACCATTGGTCAGCGGGTGATCGGCTGTGAGTTCGACCACATAAGATCCGCCGGCGAAGACATTGGGCATCGTGCCGCAGCCGGACATGACATGCATGCTCAACAGCAGGGCGATGCAAAGGAACGATCGGGCCTGGAACGTGAGACGGTAAGCGATCGGATTCATGTCGGTCCCTCCCAACGATGGTGTACACAACGACTTCGGTTGCCCAGCCGCGAATGCGGCACGCGGTTTCCGGCCGGAGACGACCGGAGCGACCCGCGGAGATTCTGTGCCGTTCAGACAGACGCGAGTTTATCAGGCGAACGAACCAACTGTCAAGAAATCCCCTGCGTTCGTGGTATGATTCCGCGAATGGTTTCGGGGCAAGTTGTTCGCGCTGGTCGGTGCTCGTTAAGTTGGGCAGACTTTGCCAGATGAATGCCTTCCCCTCAGTGAGGGCGACAGGGGAGTGACACGTGACTGCCGATGGTATGCCGGAGTTCTTTCAGTCCTTTCTGGTGTTCGCGGCGCTGGCGGTCGGCATTGTGATCGCCATTTACAGCTACCTTGCCGCCGAGAAGCGCCGCAAGGAGCTTCATGAACTTGCCGATTCCCTCGGGCTTTCTTTCCGGGCACACCCCGGCGGGATTCACGATCGCTATCGTGCTTTTACCCCGCTGGATCGCGGCCATAGTCGCAAATCGGCGAATCTCATTGAGGGCATGCGAAACGGGATTCGCTGGGAGATGTTCGACTTTCGTTACACGACCGGCAGCGGGAAGAATCAGCAGACGCACCGCGTGGGCGTGGTCATCGCGACCGTTCCGATAGCCCTGCCGCGGTTGCGAATGCGCCCCGAGGGGATATTTGACAAGCTCGCGGCGGCGGTCGGATTCGATGACATCAATTTCGAGAGCGACGAGTTCTCGCGCCGCTACCACGTCAGCAGTTGCGATCGCAAGTTGGCGTACGATCTGCTGCATCCGCAGATGATCGAGTATCTGCTCACGCTGCCGCGCTATGACTGGCAACTCGCCGGGCCGGTGATCCTGATCTGGAACACCAGCCGTTACCGTCCGAGTGAACTGCCGCTGGTGATGTCCGCCATCGAGGGGTTCGTCGATCGCATTCCCGAGTATGTCCGCGAGGACCTCGGTGTCGGAAAGTCGTCGGACGCCGCCCGTCGCATCACTGGCTGATCGGCCCTGCGCGGCAAATGGCGACGTTGTCATCGGTCGACGTTGGTGTACGATGCTTCGATGCAGTTGCATGCACAAGTACAGGTCGATGGGTTTCCGATCGTGCCGGCCGTTGTTGCGGCGGTCGTGCTGGTGCCGGTCATCTGGTTCGTCGTTACGCTTAACCGTTTCATCCGGCTGAAGAATCTCATCCACGAGAGCTGGTCGAATGTGGACGTGGTGCTTCGCCGTCGCTACGACCTGATCCCCAATCTCGTCGAGAGCGTCAAGGGTTACGCCCAGCACGAGCGAAGCACCTTCGAAGCCGTCATCTCCGCGCGTAACCGCGCCGCCGCCAATCACGGCCGCATCCGCGACCAGGCCGACGACGAAAACGAGTTGGTCCACTGTACCAATCAACTGCTCGCCCTGGCCGAGCGGTACCCCGACCTGAAGGCCAGCGAGAACTTTCTGCAGCTCCAGCGCGAGCTGGTGAATACGGAGGACCGCATCGCGGCGGCGCGGCGTTTCTACAACGCCAACGTCCGCGAGCACAATACCCTGGTGCAACAGTTTCCCTCGATGATCGTGGCCCGCCTGATGAGCCGCCGCGAGGAAGACTTCTTCGAAGTCGAAGACCACGCCGTCCGCGCCACGCCGCAGGTGCAAGGGATCTTAACCAGGGGCGCAAACCCATAGCGTCAACTCTCCTGGGCGATGCGACGGAATCACCAGCTTCGCTCCAGCGGCAGTCCCAGTTCGCGCTTCTTGTCGATCATGCGGCGGAACTGTTCCGCCGTCGATTCCTCGCAGTCGCCGCCCCAGCATTGTTCGTACGCCCACTCGTAGAAGGCCTCCCACGCGGCGCCTTCGTCATGTG
>CAADGE010000044.1 GCA_900696465.1 uncultured Planctomycetota bacterium | reverse complement strand
TCGCGGGCGAGTCGAGCGTCAACCAGGCCCCGGTGACGGGCGAGTCCGTGCCAGTGGACAAGAAGGCGGGCGACAAGGTCTTCGCCGGGACCATCAACGAGTCGGGCGTGCTCGAGTTCCGAACCACCGGCGGCAAGGACCAGACGACGCTCGCCAAGATCATCCGGACGGTGCAGGAGGCGCAGGGGAGCCGAGCGCCGACGCAGCGATTCGTGGACAACTTCGCCCGGGTCTACACGCCGGTTGTGTGCGTCGCGGCGGTGCTGGTTGCTGTGGTGCCGTGGCTCGCGTTCGGGCAGCCGTTCTACCCGTGGCTGTACAAGGCGCTGGTGCTCCTAGTGATCGCGTGCCCCTGCGCCCTAGTGATCTCGACGCCCGTGACGGTCGTCAGCGGCCTGACGGCGGCGGCCCGCCGCGGAATCCTCATCAAGGGCGGCGTGCATCTGGAGAACGGGCGCAAACTGAAAGTCGTCGCGCTGGATAAGACCGGGACGATCACCGAGGGCAAGCCCCGCGTGACAGACGTGCAGCCCATCGGGGCAACCAGCAAGGACGAAGTGCTGCGAATCGCGGCGAGTCTGGATGCGCTCTCGCAGCACCCGGTCGCGCTTGCGGTGGTGGCGGCGTGGAATGGCGAGCGGGCGAGCGTCGCAAACTTCAAGTCGCTCACTGGCCGGGGCGTCGAAGGACGCATCGACGGTAAGGGGTACTTCGTCGGCAACCACCGTCTCGCCGAGGAGCGGAAGGTCTGTTCGCCGGAGGTCGAGGCGGTGTTGAGCCAGTTCGAGCTGCAGGGCAAGACGGCGGTGGTGGTCGCTTCCGCAAGCACTGTGCTCGGCGTCATCGCTGTTGCGGACACGCCCCGTGACAGCAGCGTCGAGGCCATCAAGTCATTGCACCACTTGGGCGTGAAAACGCTCATGCTCTCGGGCGACAACCAGACCACCGCCTCCGCCATCGCCAAGGCGGTCGGCATCGACGAGGCAAGGGGCGGGATGCTCCCCGAGGACAAGCTCGCCGAGATCGAACGCCTGCTCCAGGAGCACGGAAACACCGTCGGCATGGTCGGCGACGGCGTCAACGACGCCCCGGCCCTCGCCAAGAGCACCATCGGCTTCGCGATGGGCGCAGCAGGCACCGACACCGCACTCGAAACTGCTGACGTGGCACTCATGCAGGACGACCTTCGTGGTCTGCCGGAGTTCGTGCTGCTATCTCGCCACGCCGGGGCGATCCTGACTCAGAACATCGCACTTGCCATCGGTATCAAGGGCGTCTTCTTCGGCCTGGCGCTGGGAGGGGTGGCCACGATGTGGATGGCAGTGGTCGCCGATGTCGGGGCGAGTCTGCTTGTGGTGGGGAACGGCTTGAGGACCCTTCGTGTGGCGCACTCTCGCTCACATGCCAAAGCCAGTTAGCTACACACATATTCCCAACGGCGCAGCCTCGGCACCGTCCGAATCGCCGAACCACCCGACCCTCAGCGCATTACATCTCTGCGACAGTTCTTCATAGAGAGACAATCCGCTGGACTTAAGGGTGCGGACCGACGAAGGCTCCGGTGTGCGGGATCGCCCCGGAAGCCGTCGGAGTGAGGGGACAAGGGGCACACCATGCGCCTTTGCGACTTCGGCAGGCGAATGCCAGAGATTGTTGGTGTCTTGGTATATCGGTTTCTGATTCCCTGCAACTGCCTGCGTCAGACCTGACGCTTGGAAGCGACGAGAGAACTGGACATCGGAGCGTCATGCCTCGCACCCAGCCTGTGCGCGAACGCCTCGACCACGGCCGCCTGTGGAATGCGCTCCTGTTCGAGTCGCAGCCCTTCCTCATCGCAGATCCTGAACGCCTCCGCCTCGGATGGTGTCAGATTTGCTGGGGGCCCGGGAGGGCGACGCCCGCTGCCCTGGCCCGCGAGGTGGCGGAAGAGATCTAGCGTCGCGCAATCCATGAACAGGCTCTCGGTCGCCGGATATATGGATCGGACTCGAGACAGGATCACAATGCCCTCGCTGTCCAGATCGCCCCAGTAACACACGCGGGCGTGCTGGAGCCAGGAGACATACCGCAGCAGCGATGCACCGTTCCCCAGGCCGCCGATGGCGACAGTGCGCGTGCACTTCGGCAAAGTCATCAGGTTCACGCGGTTCTCGACGATCATTGCGCGGACGTTCCGAATGGTCCAACCACCCATCGTGTGCAGCGGGACCGCCAGAGCCTCGTAGGGAATCCCCAGCTCAGCCTGAACGGCGGGGTCGAGAAATCGCACGAATATGTCGGGCTCGTGATAGCGGAGTCCGTACGGCTTCGTGTTCGTCCACCCGTTCGAGGATGGCAACGGCCGCATCCACCGTCTCCTCATCCACAACATCCTCAGTCGGAGAGGTTTCGTGCCGGACGGCGTGATCTTCCCGGTTTCGGCGGCGATGCTCAAGCAGGCCGCCAAGTACGACGCGTCGCTTGAGGCCTTCTCACGCCCGCTCTTGGGGTTGGTGGAATACACGCTCGACGATCAGGGGCGCATGACGGTCCACAACGATCCCGGCGTGTGGTACCGGTACCCGGACATGACCGTGCAGGTCGAGAGCCTGTTCACCTTCGTCGAGCAGACCATCGAAACTGAACTCGTCGAAGAGCTGGCATTCCTGGCGAACTACGACGACACAAAGCGCTCCGTGCAGGCGATCGTCGACATGCCCGATCGCGACATCGACCTGTTAATCCGATTCTGCCTGCAGAACAACGGGAAGTTGTCCCAGCGGAAGCGGGAGTCGCACTTCCAGCTGTTGACCAATGACGAAATTGACCGACTCGAGCGAGCCGTGGCGGAGGGGTACAAGCAGCCCGACAGCGGCCTGGGGGGCTGACGGTTGGCCTTCGAGAGGCCGAGAAGTGGCATTCTCAACTCGCCTCATCGGGCCGAGCGGAGTGGTCCGCGAGACGCGCTCGCCTCCCGATAGAGGCGAATATCGGCGTGAGCGGCGGAGCACCATTCGATCCCCGCATCCATCCTCTCTTTGCATACCCCCCCCGATCGCGAGGCTCGCTGGTTGTCGTTCGAGTTTGCATGCCTCAGACTTCGCTTCCCAAGTTCACGATCTCCGCCGGGTTTTCATAAGTTCGATGAGCCGTGT
>CAADGE010000043.1 GCA_900696465.1 uncultured Planctomycetota bacterium | reverse complement strand
GCGGGAACCGAATCATTCACGTTGGCCGGTGTCGTGACGATGGCCAGGGGAATGCCGGTCACGTCGACGATCAGATGCCGCTTGCAGCCTTTTTTTCCGCGGTCCGTCGGGTTCGGGCCGGTGTGCGCCCCCCAAAAACGACGCGAACCGACTGGCTGTCGATGATCCCCACCCGTGCGTCGATCTTGCCCGCGCGGTGCAGCGACCGTTGGAGCTTCGCCAGCACCTTCGGCCAGACCCCGGCGCGCGTCCACTCGTGCAGTCGCCGCCAGCAGGTGACGCCGCTGCCGCAGCCCATCTCCGCGGGGATCATCCGCCACGGCATCCCGGTGCGCAGCACATACACGATACCTGTCAGGCAAGCGCGATCGTCCACCCGCGGCCGGCCGCCGTCGGGCTTGGGCCGCTCCCGCGGCAGGAGGGGCCTGATGTCCTTCCACAGTTCGTCGGAAACCAGCGTGAATGCCATGACGTCGCCTCCATGCGATACGCGGCAACATACGCTTCATCGGCAGGTTACATGGTTTTGAAACAGTCATTAAGGGAGCTTACGAGCGACGCGACCGCTCAATCGACACTGGCCGCCGATTGCAAGAGCGTTCTAGCGGCCCTGAATTGCTTGTCCTGCAATGCCGGTTTCTTTCCCGGTTTCACAGGCGCGGCAGATCGGCCTCGCACCCTGGTCGAACGGTGGTAGCCACGTAAGCACTACGAAAAAGAGGTACCTATTGACGAAAAGCTCCGCAGCATACAACGGCCGCGTCCTGGATGGATCGCCCGATGATCTGACCGATCTGCACTGTCGCGATGGGCTCCGCGGGGGAGTCCGTTCGCCAGAGGGTGAGCTGATCGCGCCGATCACTGACGGCCGCCACGAGGTCCGCCGCGGCGAAGCCCCAGCGCAGCGGCTGCCCGGCCGCGTAGCGCATGCTCGATGTGTCGCCGAGGACGAGCAGGTCGAGGTAGGGCCGGCGATCGGCGACGAGCAGGCGCGAAACGCCGCCGCCTTCGAGATGTTCGATCGACTCAACCGGACTGCCGCTCGGCGGGCGGACCATCTCCATCAACTCGGGATGTGCGGTCGGCCACTGGAGAATCTGCCCGGCTTCGAGACCGGCGAAGACGCTGCCGTCGGCGATGGTCATGGCCGTCACGGTCGCCGGTGTTTGCAGGATGATCGGCGGCTGCTCCGCTTCGAGTGTCATTCCAATGACCCTTCGATCGGCGGCCAGCCAGATGCGCCCCGCGTCGTCCGCCTGCACGTCGCGCACGGACTTCGCGCCGTCGAGCATGTCGGTCATCAATCGTTCGAAGCGTTCAGGACGCCGAAGCGGCCAGCGGACGAGGCCGACTTCGGAGTGCGTCGCGTACAGATGTTCGCCTACGATGCACGCCGAATTGACCCCGCCGCGCAGCTCCTGATCGACCTTGAAGGCGTACGTCTGCCGCGGGTCCTGCTCGGTCTGCAAGAGATGTACGCCGCTGCGCGCACCGACGAGGATCACTATGCGGCCTTCCCATCGCGCAAGCCGCACCGATCGCAACGGCCCGATCTCCGACGAGAGCGACAGCCGCCGCGCCGGTCCCTGCGGCGAAGCCGGATCGATCCAGATCAGCTCCTCGCCGGCAACAAGAAGGATGGACTCCGTCTTTTCCGCGCTGTGCCGCTGCGCCAACATCGCATGGTAAAGCCCGCCGCGCTGCGACGGGTCGAGCGTGCGGATCCATTCAATAAGCGACGTGCCCTCGCTCTTCGCCGACAGCTCGCGAAGTTTGTCCAGCGTAGATGCGAGGTCCGACACATGCGCTGCCCGCGCTTCCGACGCCAATTCGCGCAGGCGGCGCTGCTCCTCGATTCGCCGCTCGCGAAGCTTGTGCGTTCGCTGCGCCTCGGCTGCCCGGGCATAGTCGGACGATTCGATGGTGATGCGAACGTCGCCCGCGAGCGCAAGCCCGGAGGAGAAACCGACCGGCTTGAAATGCTCCGCTGCGACGGCGTCGAACCGCTTCCACGTCTCGGGCGAGAGCAGGTCTACGATGTCGTTGGCTTTTGCGTAAGCCGTGGCAGCCGCGCGGAAGGATTCTTCACCGTAGTGCGTGAGATGCTCGACCGTGACCTCGCCGCTGCTGCCGACTACGTGCTGGCAGAAGGCGGCCAGTTCGGCGCGCTCGGCGACGATCTGAACCGGGACATCGACGGTCGCGGAGAGATCGTAGCCATCCTGCGAGGTCAGCTTCGTGAAGTGATAGAGGAGCCGGAAGATGGGCGTGCGTACGAAGAGCAGGCGAGCGACGCCGTTTGATTCGATCGGTGCGCCGGCCGGCAGGTACTTCGGCGGTCCGTTGTGTTCCCACACGAGTGCAGCGCAGCCCGGCGGCAGGGTGAGCGTACGATTCAGGAGCGAAAAGACTTCCTGCGCCGACGCGATGCGGGCAACGGCCTGCGGCGAACGTGCGAATTCGTTGATGTCGAATCGAGCGGGCATGCTCCATCGACCCCTTGATCACTTGGCCCCTTGGTCCCACGACTCCGTGGTCCCGTTGCATCAGTTTTCCGTCGCGAATTCTTCAAAACGGATCAGGTCTTTCTTTCTCACGGACGGAGGGACCGCGTCGATGGCCGAGAGGATGTCGGCGCGAGTGACCGGGTGCGGCTGTCCGCCGCCGACGGCCTTCATGAAAGGAATTGTAGCGGCGCGTTCGGCGATGGCCTTGATGTCCGCACCGCTGTAGCCGTCCAGCCGGGCGACGAGTTCGGCGAAGTCGACGTCGTCGGCCAGCGGCCGTTTGCCGAGATAAATCTCCAACAGTTTGTGGCGTGCCGGTTCGTCGGGCAGCGGCACATAGACCTTTGCGTCGAACCGCCCCGGCCGCATCACCGCCGCGTCCAGCGACCACGGCTCGTTCGTCGCCCCAACGAAAAGCAGCGGCCGCGAGGCGTTGCGGTCGAAACCTTCCAGTTCCTGTAAGATCTGCGGCACCACGCGGGTCATCACGCTGCTCGAGCTATCGCGCCGGCTCGGCACCAGCGCCTCGATCTCGTCGATGAAGATGACCGCCTTCGGCTCGGCCTTCGCCGCGGTGAACAGCTTGCGGACGTTCTGCTCCGCCTCGCCGACCCACTTGGAGAGTACCTGTGCGGGAGAGATGACGAACATCGTCGCGTCGATCTCGCAGGCGATGGCCTTGGCGATCATCGTCTTGCCTGTGCCGGGCGGGCCGTAGAGCAGCAGGCCGCCGCCTGTGGAGATGCCGTACTGCTGGGCCAGCTCGGGGTGCTCGAAGGGGTAGATCATCTTCAGGCGGATTTCGTGCTTCACGTCCTCCAGCCCGGCGATGTCGTTGAAGCCGATGTTCGGCTTGTCGCGAATGATCCAGTCCTGGGCGTTCGCGCCCTTGTCGTCATCCTCGCCGCTCGCGGCCTTGCGGCGATCTTCCTTGCGCCGCTGGCCCTTGACGTCGCACTGCTTGGCGAACTCGATCAGCTCCGCGGCCATCGCCTTCCGCCGCTGCCGCCGCGCCGGGTCGGTCGTCTCGCCCGCAATCTTGATCATCGCGTCGGCCGCCTGCATGAGAAACGGCTTGGCCGCGGCGAAGTCGCCGGCCTTGTACGCGGCGAGGCCACGGTCTTTGAGGCGATCGAAGGTGTCGTAGGAGACGCTCATAGGTTAAATGGCGAATTATGAAAAACTAAAGAAAGTTCGACGCTTCCTCGTAGGGTGGGCTTTGCCCACCATTCTGGAGAGGATCTGAGTGCGTGGTGGGCAGTGCCCACCCTACTTTGATTCCTTCTGTCCGGCGTTCTTCACGGCGTTCAACTCCGCACGCAGCGCCTCCAATTCGTCGATGTCCTTCGCGTGCTCGGCCTCGCTTTCAGCTTCGATCATCGCATCCAATTCCTGCTCGGTGACGATCTCCGCGGGGACTTCCGCCGTGTCGCTCGCGGCGATGTCTTCGACGGTCTCCAGAAACATCGCCATGCGCTCTTCCATTGTCTGGCTCTGGGCCATGGCCTTTTCCCACTCGGTCTGCGTACGCACGAGGTCGGTCTGGCCGAACATGCGGCCGATCTCGCGGGCCATCGTGCCCATCGCCTCGGCGAAGTCGGCCGACGCCTCGGCCTGCCGCTTGATGATCAGGGCGTTCTTCACTGCCAGAAGCTGACGTTCGAGCATCTTCTTGACTGTCGCGGTTTTTTTCAGCGAGTTGCGGATGAAGACATACTGCGCGTTGTCACCGATCTGCTTGGCCCGTCGGGCGTTCTTGATGAACTCCTCGGTGAACTTGTTCTGCTCGGAGATGGACTTCTCGATCCGCCGGATGCCCTGGCGGATCTTTATGTCCCGCTCGATGCGCCGCTCTTCCTCACTTTTGAACAGACTCATCGCGATTCCTCGCTTTCGTCGGTGATGCCGGCCGGCCCTGCTTTGCCCTCTTCACCATTCTCCGTTGCGGACGAAGCATCGAGAAGAGAGCCGCCGGCCGTCAGCGCCGCGCCACAGCGGCCGCAGAAGCTCGCCCGTACGTTCGACACCGGCGTCATGCACTTCGGACAGACCGGCGGGGCCTTGGTGACGAATGCCGCGTCATCCAACAGGTATGCATTCAGGGCGTGGCCGATGGACGCGGACGTCGCGTTCTCTCCGAACTTCATCAGCACAATCGTCTGTCCGCGCCTGCGGGAAAGCTCGACATCCACATATACGCGGCCTTTCGGCTTGTCGGTAAAGAGGCGACCAGCAGCATTGAGAATCCCCCTCGCAGTGCCACCAATCGTATCAGCTTCGGCTGGCGCTGGCGCGCCGTTTTGTTCGATGCGAAATCCGTCGAGGTACCACGGCGTGGTAACGCGGCAGCCCTGCCGCGCGGCGAACTGCATGATCGCACGCCGCACATGGTCCTTGCTACGATCAAGGGCGATTTCGAGTGCCATGCGTACCACCGATTCTCTGGCGTTTTGATGTTAACTCATGCCCCTTCGGCGTTCTTGTGTCTTTCGCGAACCCGCCGGTCGGCTTCGTCGAAGGCCTGATTCGGGTCGGCGATCAGGCCGGTGTCCATCTGCTCCCAGATGTCGAGCACCTGCTTGCTGCCGGGCGTCAGCATCGATTCGACGCCCTCGCCTTCCATTTTGAGCATTGAATCAAGCCGGTCCTGGTACATTTCCGCGGTGATCGAGTCGTTCTCGATGAGTTTTTCCAGCGTGACGAGGTCGCGCTCGCTGATCATGCCCAGCCGCGAGCCCATTGAGCGGGCCTTCTCGGCGTTTTCCCGCAGCATGCGCATCCGCGTGACTGTCAGATATTCCTTCGTGCGGATGTTGAGCTGCCGGGCCATCATGAGCTGCTCGGTCGTTTTCAGGTCGAACTCCTGCGCGAGTACGCGGCGGACCTCGGGTGATTTTTCTTCGCGACCCTTGGCGAAAATCTCCTGCTTGCGGGCGGCGCTGTCGTTGATCCGCTTGAGAAGCTGATCGCGCTCGCGCTGCAGGAGCAGTTCCTGCCGCCGAAGCTCCTGTCGCGTCATCTGCGACAGAGACTTGTTTCGCTTGGTGATCCAGTCAAACAGAGCCATCAATACGCCAGAATCTAGAAACGCCTAAATGCCAAGAATCCGCGGCGCGCTGCGCGATGCCGACGAACTGATTTTCACCGGCTTCGATCGGCAATCCGCAATCCAAAATCCAAAATTCCCGATCGGCTCTTATTCCGCTGCCGGGCCGGCGCGTTCGGATCGCTTTGATTCTCGCTCTACGGCCGGTGGTTCGTGCTGGGGCGTGCTCTTCTCCGTAGCCGTCGCTTGCGGCGCGGGGCCTTCCAGTTCTTTCAAAATCTCCGCTTCTTCGGCGCTCATCGCCGTCTGGGCCATGTTCACTTCCAGACTGCTTACCAGATCGTCGCTGGCGGCGAGTTCCTCAAGCATTTCCTCGGCATTCACCGCCGCCTCGGTCAGTTCCTCGCTCGTCGGTAGTTGCGCGACGCTACCGGTCTGGGCGAGCTGAAGGTTATGGATGTGCGTGCTGATGATGTTGATCTGCTTCGAGAGCAGCGAGGCGCTCGTGTTGCACCGTTGAATGTCTTTCCGCATGTGAGCGATCTGCGCAGCCACTCGGCGTTTGACCACGTTTGAACCTGCCGACTTGCCCTCCTCGACGAGCTGGGCTTCTTTCTTCTCCAACTTGCCGATGTCGTCGTACATGCGGTTGAGCCGCTCGGACAGTGCCGCCCGGCGTTCTGAGAGCACGTTGATCTTACGTGCCTCGTTGCCCTCGCGGGAGAAGAGATTTTTGATCCACTGAGCCACTGACATCGAACCATCCTCCTCGCCCGAGAAGATCGTCGCTCCGCGAAAGAGCAGAAAATCGCCGCTGCGCTTTGAAAGCCGCAGCTCCGGATCGCCTTTGGCTGCCGTCTCGAAGGCCTGTTGCACCAGCCGCGGCGGCAGGCCCAGCCGAGCGGCCATGCTCGCCGCCGACAGCCCCCCCGTCAACAAATCCGTGCTGCGTTCCTCAATCTCCCGTCGCACCCGGTCCAGCTTCTGGGCGACGTTTTCCGGGTTGAAGAGCTTGAGCAGCCGCTCGTCGATCGTGCGCCCCGGGCAGGTTACTTTCCATCCGCTGCTGTCGGTCGGCTCGATCAGCACCAGCGTGACATTGGGGATGTCGATCGGCGCGCGGCGGACGCTCTCTTCGAAGCCGCTTGGGCTGCAGATGCCGACCAGATGCGGTGCGCGGAGGTCTGACACGAGCGAGCGCACATGCGACGTCACCTGAGCCAGCGTTACCGGCGGCGGGGGGTCGTCGGACTTCAGCAGCGGCTCCGGTGGCGCAAGAACGCTGGCAATCGTCACACTCTGCAGCCGCTTCCAGAAGAAAAGCCGTCGTGCAAACGACCTCACAACAATGCCGCGACCCTGTGGCAGCTCTGCCGCAAGGCGACGGTCGTGCATCCGCAGATCGATCATTGCCGCGCGGACCCGATCGCCGCTGTCGGTTTCGATGATTTCGGTGCGCTTGCCGGTCACGCGCGACCCGGCCTCTTTGATGTTTTGTTGAACACCGGCCAGGAAGGCGGTTTCCAACTCACGCGTGCGTGGTAATTCGGGATTCATCAGCGGTCACGCATCCTCACAGGCCGCGAACGGCATGGCGGCCGCCTCGGGCCGTGCCGCACATGCGGCAGTATCTCGCGCGGCTGGTGTTCATCACCCGACAATTTGTCTTCGGGCATCGCCACGAGCCGCCGTCTGTATCGCAGCCGGGTTCGTTCATCGAGTCGTCGTTCGACATGCTGCCGGCGACGGATCGAATCGACTTCATCAGACAATAAAAGACGAACACCGAGGCGACGGCCAACAAGACCGACAGGATGAGCGGCATGCCAGGTGTCCAGTAGAAGAACATCGTCTCACCTGCCAGTCACGGACAAGGCGCTTCCGCAGTGGATGCAGTACTGGTCTCCGGGGTCGGGATACCCGCCGCACGTCGCACAGCGGCGAACCGTGGCCGCCACCTGGGCGCCGCACATGATGCAATAGTTGTCGCCCGGCTCGACCGGCTCATGGCACGAAGGGCAACTGACGATCGTCGACGCCCGCCGGTGTGCCGCCGGTCTTTGTGAGGATGGCGCCGGCGGTTCGGCATAGACCGAACGCGCGGGCACCGGCTCGATTGCCCGGAGGACGTCCGCCGCACTGCCAAATCGGCGATCCTTCCGCGTATAAAGCCGGGTAAAGACGGGATCGACCCACGAAGGCAGTCCATCTCTCAGGTGCGAGGGCATGTCGCTGCCGCTGGGTCGTTCGCCGGTGAGCATTTCAAAAAGGACGATGCCGACTGCGTACAGATCGCTGCGGGCATCAACCTGCCCGCCGTCGCGCTGCTCCGGGGCCATGTAGGCCAGTGTGCCGGAGATGCTTCGGCCGTCTTCGGCGAGCATGCTGCCGGATTGCATGATTGTGTTCGTTGTGATCTGCCCTGCGAGACCCAGGCCGAAATCCGTCACTTTTACATCGTCCACGCTGATTCCGTCGACCGGGCGATCGGCGCCGCCGGCGATCAGAATATTCGCCGGTTTGATGTCGCGGTGGATCACGCCGTTGGTGTGGGCATAATCGAGGGCCTGAAGCAGCCCAATCAGGACGCGCTGTGCGGGCTGACTGGGCATGCCCTTGGGGAATTTCTGAATCCATTCAGCCAGTGACAGACCGTCGACAAACTCCATGACGAGGTAGGGGATGTCGGTGTAGGGGTCAAGCCCGATGGCACGGACGATGTTCGGATGCCGCAGACCATGGATGGTGCAGCCCTCCTTCTGGAGGTTGCGCACAAATTGTGAGTCCGTCGGAACCTTGATGGCGACGACTTCGTCCTTCCAGATGTGATGGCGCGCCTTCCACACCTGGCCGAAGCTGCCGGCACCGACCAGTTCGTCGAGGACGTACTCGCTGATGCGCTCACCGGCCTGCGGCCCGATCATCCTGGACTCCCATGCTGTTACGGATGGTTTGCCATCCGTCGGTTTCGGCTTTCTGCCTCAAGTGTTGGCATTTCTTGCCAGCGATTCACAGATGATGAAATTATATGCGGCAGCGGCGATGAAACCCAGAATCACAACGATCCACGACAGCGCGCCTTGGATGCTCCAACCCGCCAGCCAGAGCGCGAAGAGAATGTCGAAGAGCCAGTAGGCGCCGATGAGCGCCAGACTCGTCATTGCTGCGCCGTGTGCGCTCGAGAGTTTGGCCTGGAAGTCGAGCAGCGGTCGCATGAACAGCCAGCTTGACCAGGGCAGCGCGGCGGCGACCACGATCCAGACCAGCGTCAGTTTCAGGGCGTTGCCGAAGGCACGGACCGAGTCGGGGTTCTGATAACACCAATAGGCCCCGGCTGCGACGGCCAGAAAGATCACGGCCGTGGCTACTTTTGCACCGACGAATTTTCCGATCTCCGTCAGGATCAACGTTGTGTCCTCGAATCCTTCAGCTGAACTATAACACAGGGGGCGGTCGCCTGGCGCTTAGAAAGGCGGACGGCCTTTCGAAGGACGCGGCTTGACAGCGGAAGCGACATCCCACAAACTACAGGGCTCCACCAAGCGGCAGGTTCGCCTGTGTTTTTAGGGTCTGACGGCCAGTCCCGCCGCCGCTTTTCGTCGTAACCTCCTGCCGGGAATTGCACCATGCCTAAAGCCATCGACATCCGAAAAGGTCAGGCCGTCCTCTGGGAGGACAAGCTCTGGATCGTTCACGAATCCACCCGTGTCGCCAAGGGGAACTGGCGAAGTTACATGCAGATCAAGCTCAAGAACTTCAAGACCGGTCAGATCGTGGACAACCGGTTCAACATGGATGAGGAACTCCAGTCGCCTCACATGGTGGACAAGCAATACGAATATCTCTACAAGGACGGCGACGATTACGTCCTCATGGATGTCAACGACTTCGAGCAGATCCACGTTGGCTCTGATCTCATGCCCGACGCTGACAAGTATCTCAAGGGCAACGAGCGGGTCACGGCGAAACTCATGGACGGGCAGGTCATCAACGTTGAACTTCCCAACTCCGTGAATCTGACCGTCACCGACGCGCCACCGGTGGTCAAAGGCGCTACCGCGACCAACCAGAGCAAGGAAGTCACCCTCGAAACCGGTCTGACGGTCCGCGTTCCGCCGTTTATCACCAATGGCGAGGTCGTGCGAATCGACACCCGGACGGGCGAGTACATCGAGCGCGCCTGAAACTCTCCGAGCGAAACGGCACATCGAGAGTACGGCCAGCCACGATGAGCGCCGGGCTTTAAGTCGGGCGGATATCAAAATACTGATGGCGTACCCACCCAATCCATGAACGGGGTTCGCTGATGTTCACGCGGCTCAATGCACCTGCGAAACCGTATTCCCTGCCGCTACTCCTCTTCCCTGTTCTCAGCGGTCTTTTGGACCCGCTCTACGGGGTATTGGCGAAAATCACTAGCATATTCTGGATGCCAAAGCCCCCGGCCCGCGCCGATACGCCACGCCGGCGCTGCAGGGGTCTGACCCTGGTCCTCGGCGGGATCGAAGGCCCCAGCCAGTACAACTACGAGATGGTCTGTGCCGTTCTACGCTCAAGATATCGCGGTAGCGTGGTGCGGGTCGACTGGAATGCCGGCATCCCGTTCGTTCGATCTCTCGTGAATCTCATGCACCGCCGGCATAAACGACATCAGGCGCTACGGCTTGCGCAGCTCATCGTCGAACACCATCGCTCGTATCCCGATTCGCCAGTATGTCTGATTGCCCAGTCCGGCGGGTGCTACATCGTCGTGCAGGCCCTGGAGATGCTCCCGGAGGACGTTTCGGTGCATACTGCCGTGCTGCTTGCACCTTCGATTTCACCCGGCTATGACATTTCGGTGGCCTCCGGTCGATGTTCGAACGGGCTGGTTTCCGTCGGCGGCCCGGGTGACTTCTTCTTCCTCGGCCTCGGCACGCTGCTTTTCGGGACTTCCGACCGGGTCTTTTCGCCTTCTGCCGGCTGGATCGGCTGGCATCATCACCCGCCCGGCTTTATCGAGTCCAGGTGGCATCCGTCGTGGATACGACTCGGTTATCTCGGGAACCACACAACGTCATCCTCTCCGCGGTTCATCGCTACGGTGCTGGCACCGAGTTTTGCAACGCGGCGCGGTGGGCTCCACGGCTCGTCCGGCATCGGTTGCTCATAACTCCTTAAAAAATGGAAACCTGCGCCCGATCTTGACCCTTGCGCACGGGCTCACTTAGAATCGCCCCCCTTGCCGCTTTCCCGACAAGGAAGTCGCAAACGGGTTGGCGGATCGGTCCGGGAGTGGCACGGAGGAATTGGCCCAGTCCAATTCGCTCTTATTCGAAAGCGAGTCGAATGGATATTGAAGAAATCAAGACCCTCACCGACCTGATGGTCACTAACGATTTGTCAGAAGTAATCATCCGTGACGGCGACAAACGGATCCTTCTGCGGCGCGGGACCCATTCGGCGGTCGGAGGTGGATCGCACGCTGCTCCGGTCGTCACGACGGTCACTTCGGCCCCGCCGCCTGCTCAGGCCGTAGCTTCGGCACCGGTTACTGTCCCCTCAGCCCCTGCAAGCGAATCCGGTCAGGGTCGCATCACTTCCCCGATGGTGGGCACGTTCTACGCGACGCCGGACCCGGAGTCCCCACCTTTCGTGAGGGTCGGAGACCGCGTCAACCCGGATACTGTCGTGTGCATCATTGAAGCGATGAAGGTGTTCAATGAGATCAAGGCCGAAATCTCCGGCACGATCGAGTCGATCGACGTGCAGTCCGGTCAGCCGGTGGAATTCGGCCAGGTGCTCATGACGGTTCGGGTCGCTTGATGGCGGGAGAGAAGCAATCCAAAAAGGCGGCCAGCACAACGCTGGCCGATCGTATCGGCGATGCCTTGTCGCGCAAGCCGTCGCGCGCTCCGGTCAAGAAGCGCATGTTTTCCAAGATTCTGGTGGCCAATCGTGGGGAGATCGCTCTGCGTGTTTTTCGCGCCTGCCGGGAATTGGGGATTCAGACGGTCGCCGTCTATTCGGAAGCCGATCGCGATGCGCCATACCTGCGGCTGGCTGACGAAAAGGTGTGCATCGGGCCTCCTGCACCGGCGCAGAGCTACCTTCGGGCGGATCGCATCATCGCCGCGGCGGAAGTGGCCAACGTGGACGCCATTCACCCCGGCTACGGCTTCCTTGCGGAAAACGCCGACTTCGCGGAGCAGTGCCGCGCGAGCAAGATCGAGTTCATCGGACCGGCCGCCGACACGATCCGTCTGCTCGGCGACAAAGCCGCCGCGAAAAAGCTCGCCCGAAAGACCCGCGTTAAAACGGTTCCCGGCAGTGAGGGCGTCGTCGAGGAAGATGACGAAGCCGTGGAACTGGCCGAGGAGATCGGCTATCCGGTGATGATCAAGGCGGCGGCAGGCGGTGGCGGCCGGGGCATGCGCATTGCCCACAACGAGGCAACGCTTCGCACGCAGATCCGCAATGCACGCAACGAGGCGGAAAACGCCTTCAAAGACGGCCGTGTATATATCGAGAAGCTCGTCGAGCAGCCGCGCCACGTCGAGGTGCAGATTCTGGGCGACCAGCACGGTAACACCATCCACCTGTGGGAGCGTGACTGCACGCTGCAGCGCCGGCATCAGAAACTGGTCGAGGAGTCGCCTTCGCCGGCCATCAGCGAGAAGACGCGTGAAGAACTCTGCAAGTCCGCCGTGCGCCTTGTCGAGGCCGCCGGTTACTACTCGGCCGGCACCGTCGAGTTTATCGTCGACAAGCACGGCCACTTTTATTTTCTCGAGGTGAACACGCGCATCCAGGTCGAGCACCCCGTGACCGAACTGGTGACCGGCGTGGACCTGATTAAGTGGATGATCCAGATCGCCGCGGGGGAGAAGCTGACGCTTCGTCAGAAGGACATCCCGCGGAACGGATCGGCCATCGAGGTTCGCATCAACGCCGAGGATACGGAGCACGGTTTTCGCCCGTCTCCGGGGCCGATCGTGGAATTCCGCCCGCCGGGCGGGTTCGGCGTCCGTTTTGATTCGCACGCCTGCGCCGGCTACACGATCAGTCCGTACTACGATTCGCTGGTCGGCAAGCTGATCGTGCATCGTCCGACGCGAGAGGAGGCGATCCGCTGCATGCGGCGCTGCCTGGACGAGTTTCACATCGCACCGCTCAAGACGACCGTACCGCTGCTCAAGCAGATCTTCGAGCACTCGGACTTTCTGAATGCCAACATCGACACCGGCTTTATCGAGCGGATGCTGATGCAGAAGTAGAGCGGCGACTGCTCACATTCCGGCTGCATATCCACTACAATGCCTGTGCCAGCGTGGAGTTACACACGCATCGAGTCCATATGCGGCCTGCCGATGGCCTTTGTGGCCGTATGCAGACTTAACATTCGACGAGATGAAGATTCAGTAATCGCTGATGGACTCAGGACATAAACGGATCCACTTCCATGTCTGACAACGACTCGAAGCCCGCGCTCCACTTCATTCAGGAGATCGTCGAAGCCGACAGTACCGCGAAGCGCTGGGGCGCGTGGCCGGACGGCCGGCCGCGGGTGCATACGCGTTTTCCGCCGGAGCCGAATGGCTACCTGCACATCGGCCATGCCAAAAGCATCTGGCTCAACTACGGCCTCGCCGCGCAGTACGGCGGAAAGTTCAACCTGCGCTTCGACGACACGAACCCGGTCAAGGAAGAACAGGAGTACGTCGATTCCATCGTCCGCGACGTCCGCTGGCTCGGCGCGAAGTGGGTGGGGATGCACGAAATCACCGGCAAGACGCCCGTATCACCCGAACTGGCCGAGGCGGGCGTACTCTTTGCCAGCGACTACTTTCAGCAGATGTACGACTACGCCGTCGAACTGGTGAAAAAGGGCAAGGCCTTCGTCTGTGACCTGTCCGCCGAAGAGACGTCACGCCTGCGCGGTACGCTCACCAAGCCCGGCACAAACAGCCCCCATCGCGATCGCAGTGTCGAAGAGAATCTCGATCTGCTCGACCGCATGCGTCGCGGCGAATTTCCCGACGGATCGCGCACGCTCCGCGCCAAGATCGACATGGCCCATCCGAACCTCAACCTGCGCGATCCGGTCATGTACCGTATCCTGCACGCCGAGCATCATCGCACCGGCGGCGCGTGGTGCATCTATCCGATGTACGACTGGGCCCACGGCCTCGAAGACAGCATCGAGAACATTACCCACAGCATCTGTACGCTGGAGTTCGAAAACCATCGACCGCTCTACGACTGGTTCCTTGATGCCATCAACGAAGGTCGCACCGACGATGGCAGTGGACCGTGGGGCAAGAAAATCCCGCATCCGCAGCAGATTGAATTCGCCCGGCTGGAGCTGACCCACACAATCATGAGCAAGCGCAAGCTTCTCGAGCTGGTAAAAGGTGGCCACGTCCGCGGCTGGGACGACCCGCGCATGCCCACGCTCAGCGGCCTGCGCCGCCGCGGCTATACGCCGGAGTCGATTCGCGGCTTTTGCGCCGACATCGGCGTGGCCAAGTTCAACAGTACGATCGAGATCGTCCGGCTGGAAAACGCCCTGCGCGATCATCTCAACAGGATCGCCCCGCGGCGCATGGCCGTGCTTCGCCCGCTCAGGCTGGTCATCACGAACTTTCCCGATGGTCAGATCGAGCAACTCGACGCCGTGAACAATCCCGAAGACGAGTCCGCCGGCAAACGTCAGGTGCCGTTCTCCCGCGTGCTTTACATCGAGCGAGACGACTTCCGTGAGGAGCCGCCCAAGGGCTATCACCGGCTCTACCCCGGCAACGAGGTGCGCCTGCGCTATGCTTACTTCGTCAAATGCACCGGCTGCGTGAAGGACACCGCCACCGGCAAGGTGACCGAGGTCCACTGCACCTACGACCCTGCGACGCGCGGCGGAGACTCCCCCGACGGCCGCAAGGTCAAGGGCACGCTGCACTGGGTGAGCGCCGCCCACGCCATCGACGCCGAAGTGCGGTTGTATGACCATCTCTTCGCCGCGCAGGACCCGGAAGATGTGCCGGAGGGCGGCAGTTATCTCGATCATCTGAATCCAGCGTCGCTCGAAGTGCTTACTGGTTGCAAGCTGGAGCCCTCACTCGCGGACATGAAACTGACGCGCGACGCCTTCGGCACGATCCACCCCGACCGCGTCCAGTTCGAGCGCCATGGCTACTTCTGCCTGGACCCGGACGCGACGCCGGACCAGCTCGTCTTCAACCGCACGGTCTCGCTGAAAGACACCTGGGCGAAAGTGGCGAAGAAAGCGTAGCAAACATACTGGTGCGAGAATCTCTTCCTTTCGCAATACCTTCGGAAAATCTCCTCCCGTGCAACCGACCGGTGTATTACTTCTTCTTCATCTTCGGACGATGCCTCGCCAAGCGCTCGATCCGTGCCACATCAAGCAGGTCCTGCGGCCGTCCGACCGTTTGCTTGTTGCTGATGAGGTCTGCCTGTCCGATGACGGTGACCGGCACTCGACCGAAGCGCGTCTGAACTCTGTTCTTCCATGCGGCGGCGAAATCCAGGCCCTCCATGGAAGTGATGATATCGATGCGGATCGGCTCGACGCCAATCTGAAAGATTGTGCCCTGAGCTTGCCCTGTAGAAATCCTTCAACTTTGTGCCTATTGAAGGCCGTTATATGACTCATGAGCACTCAACGAAGCATGACGCGATCGCCGAAGGCGTTGGCCAGGATGGCCCTGCGAGTGGCTGGTCGGG
>CAADGE010000042.1 GCA_900696465.1 uncultured Planctomycetota bacterium | reverse complement strand
TGGCAAGCCGCACGCCTGACGACTGTTGCCGCCAACTGAATCTCCGCCCGGCTCAAGAAACCCCATCGCTAGCAAACGCCATGCCGTCGGCACGACCTGCACCAACGTGCTTCACCGGACGCTTACGGTAATTGAAAGATTGGCCGGACGAATACATCGGGCCTGCATGTTAACCGCGAGAGCGCCTGCCGGCGAATCGCGGCTCTTGTACGACTCTGGATCGCTGGGAAACACGAGAACTGGCTTCAGGTAGGTCCTCTCCAAGCGCAAGAGGAAATACGACCGTCAAGCTCCAACTGTTCCCTGATTCACTCGGTCGGCCGATCGCCTCTCCCGGCATCTTCAGTTCCATGACCAACGGCTCTTTGACCATGATGCTCCTGAATCTCTTCTGACTTTACCTTGTCGCCCTCAGTGTCGCCAGGTGCCGTCACTGCTCCTACAGGTGACCCACTCGGGGGGGCCGTTGCAGCTGGTACGGAAGAGCCACCCGACCCAGCCCCAGGCCCTACATCGACCTGATGCCTAACCAGTCCAAAGAAGAAATAGCGGCAGTTGAGTGCATAATCCACTACTGAATTCAGAACTAGCAGGAATCCCAACGCCCAAAGCGTCAGAGCAATCTCCCGTGGCGGGAAATCCCATGCTTTCAGAAGTACGAACCACACAACCACGATGCACACGCTCACGACATTCTCGAATAGCCATACGATCTTGTATTTCTCGTGGCTGTACCGATGAATCGGATTCCTCCGAATCTCCTTTCCTATCTGACGCAATAGTCCGAGCGGGCCTCCTCCGTATGCGTATTCGAAGGCTCGCACGTGGAAGACATCGAAGAGAAACAGGACAATGTTTGGAAAAAGCGTAAAGGTCATCAGTCGAATGCACCGGTTCTCAAGAGTGCGGCCATCATCGACGAGCTCGCTAAGCTTGCACACCAAGGCAAATGAGACGATCAACAACGCGGTCAGACACCATGACCCCACGACGTACAGCATGCTCTTTTCGAGTTTTACCTCGTAGTGGTCATCGTAGAGAGTGATGAGGATGCCGTGAGCGTTCTTGGCAACGTAGCCAATGACAAGAATGCTCAGCAACGACGGCCATATCGTAGTTGGGAAGACCTTGTCGAACTCGGTCAACGAGAGCACTGCATCTCGAATGCTCGAAAAGCTGTCGAAGCTATATCCGACGAGGATGCCTGCAAGAATGAGGACCAAGTTTCGCCAGGCTTCGTATCGGTAGTTCAGAGGCACCCTACCATCTCCCGTAGAGGCAAACGTAGAATGGCGGAATCCCGTCCGCGATCTCCGGAGTGTAGGCTACGCTGAGGTATCGCGGTCTCCGCAGCGCGGCGCGGAGTCTAGGAAGCGGATGAAAGTAATAGTCGAATCTGTATCGGTTCATCACAAGCGACACCACGCCGTTGCCATTGAGGGTTCCAAACTGCTGATCAAACTCGGGATTCGGCACCGAGAAACAGAAACCCTTCCCGGGACGACGGAGCCGGTGCAGTAAGCCGCTCGGATCTCGGATGTAGTTCAGAATCAGGGTACCGTTGATGACGTGGTACGGGAATCGCTCGAAGTGGCAGTATCTGATATCCGTCTGGTGGAACTCGGCGCCCGGAGTGCCGTAGAGGGGGTGCCGTTTCATCAGGGCTTCAGATAAATCGAGCCCGATGTAGCGGCGGTGGGGAACGCATGCCATAACGGGGTCGAAGCCACAGCCAATGTCCATGATCGTCGCGTCGTCTCCCGCGAGATTCGTGAGTGTTCTCGTAACAAGGGGCGCGAGTGAGTCCTCGGCATGCGTTCCTTTGCTGAGGCGGTAGCGAATATAGTCCTGAGGGCGCGAGCAGTATGCGTCCCGGACGTAAGCACCGACACGGCTCGTGTTACGCCTAGTTCCCACTCAGCAGCTCCGTCGCGAGGTGATTCTCAACGTGAACGGGAGACTTGATAATACCCTGCCGCAGCATAATGGCCTCGGTCTCTTTCCACGCGGCGACGTCGATGACGCCGAGAGCGAGCCCTGAGCCTGAGGGAGGCAGCACCAGATCGGCAGTAATCGCAATTTGGTCACGGAGCTTAGCCATGAGGACTTCCCCGGGGTCGTTCGAGGACTCTCTGACGTAATCCGCCATTGCACGAGTCGCCAGGGCCTCCTTCCGTGGATCAAGGGCGTCAGTCCAGCCCTTTAGCGCCGCGGAGAGAAAGGCTCGAACCACCTCTGGATTCTCCTTCAGCATGCGAGGGGTTGTAACGATTGAGTTGGCTACAAACCGTACCCCCCCGTGCTCGTCCGGATCGAAGAAGCTCACGGCCTCTCCAGCGGCCTTCATCTGCTCACGGAGGTCGACGCCTTGGGTGTTCTTGTAAACTGGGAATAGGTCGAGATAGCTCTTCAGGAAGGGGGCGAAGTCGTAACGGACCGGCCGTAGGTGAACGACAGGGTCCGTTCCAGGCTTTTGATCTTTGGGAGACGCCTCACCGACCACGCGGTAAGAAACACCGGCCTTCTTAAGAACAGCGAGCATGACTGTTTCGTCGTTATCCCCGACTGTGATACCAACGGACCGACCGCGCAGGTCCCGTGGCGCGCCTAGCTTTCCGAGCGCCGAACGGTAAATCCATTGCACCGGATTCTTCCGGTAGATCTGTGCAATCACCTTCACTTCCGCGCCTTCGTGCAGGGCGTTGATTACCTGATCTGCGGACGCCACGCCGAATGCGGCCGCACCAGTTTGGAGTTCTCGAATCGCGTCGTGCTCGGGGCCACCGGGCTTGACGTCGACGTTCAGCCCTTTCTCCCTGAAGTACCCGTAGTTGGCTGCATAAAGGTCACCGATGAATCCGGTGTTCGCTAGCCACTTGAGTCTGTAGGCGAGGGTCTCGCCCGTCGCGGGCTTGTCTTCTCCTGTTCTGGTGAGGAGGAGAAACAGCCCGACGACGACGACGGCCACAGCGACCACGAAGGGCCACCACTTTCGTCTTGCAACATTCATTGCAGATTCCCTTTTTCATTTACGAGTTCTCGCACTGCTCGCTTACCTACCGCTTCGATTGCGGATAGGTATATCCAGTTGGCACAACCAATGGTGAACAGGGCAACGAGGATTCCGTCCAGCCGGTTTCCGTTGTTAGCGACCCAGATGTAGTACCCGATGCCGGAATACTCGGCGAGATACTCGGCTAAAATTGCGCCGACGACTGCGAGACTTGCGCTGCCCGTTACTGCGGTTAGCACCGTCGCGGCATTCTCGGACATCCGTATCTTGACGAGGCGAGCGCGAGTCAGGGACCGATTGGAGGCGTAAAAATGCTCAACTTCTGGAACTGGACGCATCAGGACCCCCAGAATAGTCAGCAGCACAGGGAAATAGCAGATCGTTACTGTAATGAGGAGTTGAGTTGCAAGGCCGTCGCTAAAGAGCACGAAGAACAGGGGAGCCACAGCGACTAACGGGTATGCCTGAAGCGTATAAGCGACGGAACGGACGTAGGGTCCTACGCGCCGACGGGTAGCGACGATCACAGCAACGAGGAAGGCTGCGACTACGGCGATTAGATGTCCAGATATCATTAGGCCGAAGGTCTTGAGGGTGGCTTGTGAATAAGCCCACCAAGAGGTCTGCGCGGTATCCCACAGCTTTCCTGGGCTGGGGATCACATAGTCAGCGTAGCCCATGAATGCTCGGTAGGTGAAGAGGAGTACCAGTCCGGCAGCGTAGATCAGGAGAAAGGAATACAAGGCTTTACGCATTGTTTATGACCGTCCATATTTCGCCAGCCAGACCAGCCACCTCATTGGGCTTGTACTCTGCAAGGTTCAAGCCCTGGCGGGTGACGATCTGAGGTCCCTGCGCACCAGATCTTAGGATTAGAAGGGTCTTGGCGAACGAGATCACATCAAAGAGCTGGTGTGAAATGTATAGAAATGCGCGGTCGGGGTACATGGTCTTGATCGCGGCGAGAATAGCCAGCCGCGTAGGTTCGTCGACGTTATTGAGGGCCTCGTCGAGTATGAGCAGATCAAACTCTTGCAGGAGATAGCGCAGGACGTTGAAGCGATTGTGTTGCCCGCTAGAGAGTGTGGTTGGTCGTTGAGCGAGAAGTTCCTTATCGAGGCCGAAGGATGTCATGAGTTGGGTGAAGCAATGGCGCTTATGAGGGGAGATCACATCTTGCAAATGGGAGCCAATTGTCTGCCAACGTGGGAGCCTCTCTGTGCAGTGGCAATAGAGAACTCGCTCCGGGAAGGAAGCGGTCCCTGACCAACCGTTCTCCATACCGCAGATGATCTTCGCTAGGGTCGTCTTGCCTACGCCGGAACGACCGAAAAGTGCATGGAATGCCGGGGCGTACAGCTCAAAGGAGAGCTCGTGAAGGAGTGGCTTGCCGTCGGGATAAGCGAAGGAAAGCTTACTGACGGCTATTCTCTGGCGATCCTGACTCACGGTGTGTTGTCCTTAATGACTGTTTCAAAACCATGTAAACTGCCGATGAAGCGTATGTTGCCGCGTTTCGCATGGAGGCGACGTCATGGCATTCACGCTGGTTTCCGACGAACTGTGGAAGGACATCAGGCCCCTCCTGCCGCGGGCGCGGCCCAAGCCCGACGGCGGCCGGCCGCGGGTGGACGATCGCGCTTGCCTGACAGGTATCGTGTATGTGCTGCGGACCGGGATGCCGTGGCGGATGATCCCCGCGGAGATGGGCTGCGGCAGCGGGGTGACCTGCTGGCGGCGACTGCACGAGTGGACCCGCGCCGGCGTCTGGCCGAAGGTGCTGGCCAAGCTCCAACGGTCGCTGCACCGCGCGGGCAAGATCGACGCACGGGTGGGGATCATCGACAGCCAGTCGGTTCGCGCCGTTTTTGGGGGGCGCACACCGGCCCGAACCCGACGGACCGCGGGAAAAAAGGCTGCAAGCGGCATCTGATCGTCGACGTGACCGGCATTCCCCTGGCCATCGTCACGACACCGGCCAACGTGAATGATTCCGTTCCCGCGATGCGTGCGGTGGATCGCGTGCCGCGTCTTCCCGACGCCAAGGAACGGCTTTGCCGGCCGGTGAGGGTTCTGCTCGGCGACAAGGCCTATGGCACGCCGCGGAATGAACGTGGGTGTCGGCGACGTGGCATCACCGCGCTGCTGGCCCGTCCGCGGAGCACCTGGGCGACCGGCCTGGGCGCCGTGCGCTACGTCGTCGAGCGCGCCTTCGCCTGCCTGGGCCACTGCCGCCGCATCAAGCTCTGCTATGAAAAGTCCGAGGCGCATTTTCAAGCCTTCAATGAACTGGCCACCGTCGGTCTTTGTGCTCAGCGGCTCTACGGATGAACACGGTTTTGAAACAGTCATTTAGAATAGAGCGTGCTAAGCTCAGCTAAATGATCATCCTGAAAATAACCTCGACCAGTGTACTGCTGTATGTTCAACAATGAGGCAATTCGTGCGGCCATAAAAACCGCACGAATGCCCCATAGTATGTTGATCACACTCGGCCGCCACGATTTCGGACCGATCGCGATATCGAGGATACGGTGAGCGAGACAGATTACTTCCCGCCCGGTGATCGCCACTTGTCCATTTCAACCACATTATCAGGAATCCACTTCCACTCAATCTCTTCGTAAACGAAGCTGATTTGCTCCATGTGACGATAAGATTCGTTGGCTGGGACAAAACTCATGGGCATGTAAGGGCGAATGTCCACAATGCGGGCCTTACGCAAAGTGATGGTGTAGTACTTCTTCTCTTCACGCGAATCGGGATCAATCCGGTAAAAATCGAGGACAACTTCCTTGAGATTCTGACCGGTGCTCAAGGCCTTGTGGAATCCGGGTGAGGCCTTGTCAATATACTTGACCACCCGCAGGGGGCTGTGGACTCGGACACCAGTTGCCTCGCCGGTCGTGTTATCAACCGGCTGATGCACATAGTGCTCAATCTCAAAAATGTCCGATGTGCCTTCGCGGCCCTCTTTCTGGGAGGAACCCGGATACTCGCTGACTTTCAAATTACAGGGTGTTGGCATGATTTACTCCTCACAGTTTAAAAACTCGTACGGCTGCTGAAATTCGAGAACTCCCCGCCGCACATGGTGGATCTCTCGATTCTTTACGTGAAAGCCGTTGGCCCTCGGGACACACGATGATTCGTGTGTTAGGTTTCAGTGCGGTTTTATAGCAATCAATGTGCCATGCGAGAAAAAAACTTTCCAGCAAAGAATAATTTCTCTCGATTGACCCCGTACCATTGATTCTCGATCGCTACGGGGTCTCTCGGGCGAGCAGTGTCCATTCGAGCTCAAATATGCCTTCTAATTTACTACAAGCAGATTGGGCCCCGAGGCCCAAGTGTACGCGTACGTGGGGCCATTAACCCAGAATAGTCGTTAGTGGTGATATCGTATCTGTCCGGCCAAACACACGGTGTACCGTGAATGGGGGGCACGCTGATTGCTATCGAGTCCGATTTTGTTGATATGGATGTTGACCTGACCTTTCCCCCCAAAACTGATCCAGGTCCTTCGTTAGGATTGGGGTCTGTTGCGGCTGCCCCTTTTTCTGTACCAGCCGTAACGAGAAATTCTACGTCGATCCGGTCATGGCTAACTGGCTTTGTTGACGGAATTCCGCGGGAGCCAGATTCCCCAGGGAACTGTGCGGACGACGCTCGTTGTAATCCATTCTCCATGACTCGATTCTCTGCCGCGCGTCGTCCAGCGACAGGAACCAGCTTTCGTTCAGGCATTCGGCTCGAAGCCGACCGTTGAATGACTCGATCAAGGCATTGTCTGTTGGCTTTCCCGGCCGGCTGAAGTCCAGAGTCACCTTGTTCCAATAGGCCCACTGGTCGAGGGCTTTTGAGATGAACTCGGGACCATTGTCGACGCGAATTGTTCGGGGCAGTCCCCGCTCCGTTCCCAGCCGGGTCAAAACGCCGGCCACGTCATGCCCGGTCTGCCTTTGGCTGACTTCAATGGCGAGACTCTCACGAGTAAAGTCATCGACAATCGTCAAGAGCCGCAACCGCCGGCCATTGAACAGCTCATCGGACATGAAGTCCATTGACCAACTCTCATTCACCTGACCGGCTGCCGGCCGTTCACGTCGAACTCGACAGCTCTTGTGCCTTCGGGGCATCTTGGTCCTCATGGCCAGATTCTCCTGGCAATACAGGCGATAAACGCGCTTGTGGTTGATTGCCCAACCCTCCCGGCACAACAACACGTGAAGGCGGCGATATCCATACCTGACCCGGGCACTCGCCAGGTCACGGAGTCTGATCTTCAAAGCCACCTGCTCCGGAGTGATTGATTCATACCGGCAACTGGATCGGGCAAACTGCAGAACGCCGCTCGCGCGACGTTCACTGACCTGGTAGGCCACCCGGAGATCTGCTGCCAGAGACTGCTTCCGGGCAGGCTTCAGACTTTTTTCGAGAGCACATCCTGGAGCATCCGCTTGTCCAGACTCAGGTCCGCCACCAGTTGTTTGAGCTTGCGGTTCTCTTCCTCAAGCTGCCGGAGCCGACGCAGTTCGGGCACGCCCAGGCCGGCGAACTTCCTCTTCCACCGATAAAACGTCTGCTGGCTGACACCGAGCTTGCGGGTGATCTCCTCCACCGGTGTACCAATCTCGGATTGCCGAAGCGCGAAGGCAATCTGCTCCTCCGTGAACCTCGACTTCTTCATCAGAAAACTCCTCCCGCCAACGGCGGGTCTGATGACCGAAATCTAACAGGTTTATCTCATTTTGGATGGACCAGAATTCGGGGGGAAGGTCACTGCGCAAGCCAGCTATTTTCCAGCCATGTTTCCGGGTAGGCGGCTTCTCCATTGGGCCGACTTATCTGCTTTCCCTTTGTTCGGTTCGGCAGCATCCCAGGAGTCATAAAGCCGGATCAGGTAATTGACGGTCGACACCTGCCAGTCGGCTGAGATATCCAGCCGGCCCTGTATGGATGCATGGCCATCCAGCAGGATTTTCTCCGCTTCTTCAAACTTCGACTGGAGCGACAGGCAGACGCCCACGGAAATTCTGGCGGTAATGGTTTTGAAGTGATCGGGGCCGAGAGTCGCCTCGTAGATCGCAACGGTCTCTCGGGTCAGCATCTCGGCTTCCACGACTTCGCCCCGGCGGGCGAGAATAGACGCAAGCAGAATGATCGTCCCTCCGACAAACGGATGTTTATCTCCCAACACACGACGCTCGGCTTCGAGCGTCCGTCGGAGAATCGTCTCTGCCTCGTCCACCTGGCCCTGCGCCCGAAGGACGATGGCCAGATTGATCTGTGATTCGAAGGTGTCCGGGTGTTCCTCACCGAAGACGCGCAGCCGCATCTCCAGCACTTTGCGGTGCAGCGGGAGCGCCTCTTCCATTCGACCGCTCTCCTGGTAAAGCAGAGCGAGGTTGGATGTCGTACGAAGGGTATGTGGATGCAGCGGCCCCTTGACGCGGTTTTCGATCTCGATTGCCTGGCGGTAAAGCTGTTCGCTTTCCTCGCACTGTTGAACTGTCTGGAGCACGCTTGCGAGATCGTTCATGGTAGTCAGCGTGTGGGGGTCTTCCGGACCCAAGAGGCGCGTTCGCCGTTCCAATATCAGCCGATGCGACGCTTCAGCTTCATCATACTTGCCTTGTCTCGCCCAGATCTCCGCGAGGTTACTCATGGAGAGCAGTGTCAAGCGATGGTCCTCGCCCAGCATCCTGCGGCGAGTCTCCAGGACCGTGCGACACAATCGTTCGGCTTCATCGTATGACGCCGTCTGATCGAGAAACATGGCCAGGTCGTCCATCGCCTCGAGCGTGTCGGCATGTTCCTCGCCCAGCGCCTGTCGGCGCAGATTAACGGCCGCTTCCAGTTGAAAGCGCGCATCCGACACTTCGCCGATCGCCTGGTAGGCCATGCCAATCGTGTGCCGCACAGCCGCCTCCACCTCCGGCTGCTCTTGCAGTTCCGACTCCACACGCCGCGCCGCGCCATCCAGCAACAGACGCATCAGACGCTTGTCCATGTCGCCGGCCGTCGCGGGGTCGATTCCGCTCAACATGCTCTGTGCGAACCGGGCAACCTGGGTCGCCTTGGCGGCCTCGGCATCGGCGCGCTCCCGAGCGGCCGATTCGCGCAGGCCGGACGCTATCGCTTGGTCGCGCTGGGTTACGGTCTGCCGCCATAAGGCAAGTGACAGCACCGTCGCCCCGGTGAGCAGCGCGACAAACGCACACGCCGCCGCGACCGCCGCGCGATGCCGCTGAAACGCCTTGCGAAGCAGGTATCCTGCCGAGTCACGCCGGGCCTCGATGGGTTCGCGTCGCAGGTAATGCCGTACATCCCGCGCGAGCTCGCCCACCGACTGGTACCGTCGCGGCGGCTCCTTCGCCAGACACTTCAGCACGATGGTCTCGAGATCGCTGTCGATCGTGCTGGAGAGCAGCCGAGGGCGGACGGGCTCGGCCGTGCGGATGGTCGCCAGCACTTTCTCCATGTCGCCCACCGTCGAGTATGGCAGACGGTCGGTCAGCAGTTGGTAGAGAATTACGCCCAGTGAGTAGACGTCGCTGCGCAGGTCTATTTCATCGTGCAGCCCCCGGGCCTGTTCCGGCGAAGCCCACGGTAGCGAGCCGACGAATTGACCCGTTATCGTTGCGTTTGCCGCGGAGTCTCCCGGCGTGTCGGACAGCTTGGCCAGCCCGAAGTCGAGGATCCGCGGCTGACCGGTCGCGTCCACCAGGATGTTGCCGGGTTTGAGATCACGATGAATCACGCCGCGCAGGTGGGCGGCATGCACCGCATCGCAGACTTCGGCGAAGAGCGCCAGCCGCTGGACAAGCTCCAGGTCATGTTCGCGAGCAAACCGGTCGAGCGGGCGGCCGTCGACGAAGTCCATGACCAGGAAGTGACTCCCGCCGGCCACGCCCCGGTCGAGTATTCCGATGATGTTTCGATGGTTGAGCTGTCCGAGAATGCTGACTTCCCGCTCGAAGCGGAGCCGCTCTGTCTCGCCGAAGAACGGTCCGCCACGGAGGACTTTGACAGCAACGGTGCGGCGGGTCGATTGCTGCACCGCCTGATACACGACGCCCTGCCCGCCGCGATGCAGCTCCCGCAGAATCTCAAAGCCGGGCAAGTCAAGACCGTGTCGATCGGTCGCGGGGCTTTGGAGACCGTCGCCGTTCGAGGATTCGCCCAGCGTCTGTCGGCCGTGTTCGGCTCGCTCGAATTGCAGTCGGGCAGCGGCGATCAGTTCTCGATGTCGGCGCTTCGCGCCGGCTGCGTCAAACATGGAGCTTCTCCGGAAGACCAAGCGCGTAAACGGACATAACTGCACCCGAGGAAATCTCTAAGAACAGGTGCGATATGTATGGTGTCACGTTCACGCGCTGGAATCAAACCAGGCCGACGCCGTCCCCAGCAATTCGCCTAATCGTTCGTGGGCGCGTGCACGAAGCATGTGAATTGCGCCCGTTGAGCGATGCATTGCTGCCGAAACATCCGCGATGGTCCGGCCCTCGAGGTCGTAGAGCCGCACGGCAGCGGCATAATCGGGCGGCAGGCGATCGATTGCGGCATTGAGCAGCCGTTGTATGTCATTTCGCGCTGCCAACCTGCTGGGTGTCGTAGTCGTCGCGGCGATCCGTTCGAACAGCCCGACGTAAGAGTCAGTTGATTCGAATCGCTCGATTCGTCTCTCCGGCGGCAGTTGTTTCTGTCGCTCCAGCCCGCGGATCGCGTCGCGCAGGTTGTTTTCCGCAATGCGCCGCAGCCAGGCCTCGAAGGATCCCGCCAGTTCAGGACGAAAGCCGCTTATCTGAAGGAACGCCTCGAGGTAAGTGACCTGCATCACGTCGCCGGGCTCGATCATGGGCCGCCACGATCGCCCGATCTTCAGATTCGACTCGATCCGCGGCCCGAAGATGGCCAGGAGTTCGCTGAGGCCGTCCACGTCACCTTTGACGGCACGAGCGACCAGGGACGCAACGGTGGTTTCATCTGGGGGATGAGAAATCATGAGATCGTGACCCTCCATCATCATTCTACCCGCTTTGTATGGATATCGTTGAAAGTTCGTGTATCGCGCGGCCTGCGCGCCGCATGCATAGGAAGAGAGGAAGTTCGTCGGCGAATGCCGGGGAACCGGCATCGGCGAGAGAGTCCCTCTTATTGGAATCCAAGAGCCATAAGGAGTAAGTCATGAATCGACTCATTGCGACCACATTGTTCGTTGTCGGCGTCATCGGACCTGTAAGTCTTTTGCACGGACAAGGCACGTCTTTTACCTATCAGGGGCAGCTCAAGGAGGCCGGCGCGCCGGCCTCCGGCAGTTACGACATGAAGTTTCGTGTCTTTGATGCCGATGTCGACGGGAATCAGTACGGAGCCGATTTTCCCATCAAAGGTGTGACGGTCGCGGATGGCTTGTTCACCGTCATTCTCGACTTCGGCACGGGGGTCTTCACCGGCGTGCCGCTCTGGCTGGAAATCGAGGTCAATACGGTCGTACTTGCGCCACGACAACCGTTAACCGCGACGCCTTACGCACAAACCTGCAATGATGCGTATCTCTCCACATTTTCGTATTACTCTTATTACGCCTACGCCCCCTGGGTTCCCACGGGAAGCGACCTGTATTACGTCGATGGCAATGTCGGCATCGGCACGACCGAGCCCACGGCCAAGCTCGACGTCGCAGGTGAGCCGGGAGTCGACGGCATCCGCTTTCCGGATGGCAGTCTGCAGACAACCGCCGCAACCGGCGGCGGCGGCGACAGCATCTGGTCGCAGAACGGAATCCATGCGTATTACAATGCGGGCAATGTCGGCGTCGGCACCAGTGTGCCGGATGGAAAACTACACGTTGCCGGAGGCCCTCTGTGGACATCAAGCTCCTGGGCCAAGTCACTGGCAATTAACAACGCGGGCGCTATTGAATTGGGCTACGGCGGTACTACTCGATTCGGCATCGGTGCGTCTGCAAACGCGCTGTACTTTTTCAGAACGACGACGGAAGGCACAGATGCCGCGGCCAATTATTTCATGTTCGCCGACTCATCAGGCAATGTCGGCATCAATACCCTGACTCCCTCCGCGAAACTGCACGTACGCAACACCGGCCAGTTCTCGGGCGGCGACGCTGTCCGTGGGGATACAACCGCGCATCGCGGCGTTGTCGGAACGGCAAGCGATCTCGCTGGTATTGCCGGTGAGTTCACCAATTCAGCAGGCGGTACGGCGCTCAAGGCGGGTGGATCGGTGGTCGTCGAAAACAGCGGAGACGGCGCGGAACTGCTTCGCTTCGACACCGAAAGACCATGGGTGTTTCGGCAAATTTACACTGGACCTTCCACCGGCTTGCAGTTGAAGGCCACCAGCGGTCTCAAGAATTTTGAGATCACCTGCAACAATGACGTAAACGTCGCCACGTTTCTCACCGACACAGCAAACCCCCGCGTCGGCATCGGCACGACGACGCCGGTCGCAACTCTCGACGTAAACGGCACTACGCGCACCCGCGTGCTACAGATTGTTGGTGCAGACCTCGCCGAGAAATTTCCTACCAGTGATTGCGCTGAACCTGGCATGGTCATGGAGATCGACCCGGAGAAAGCGGGGCTGCTTCGTATGTCCCAGTGCGCGTACAACCAGCGCGTGGCCGGCGTGGTCAGCGGCGCGAACGACTTCCCCGCGGGCGCGATCCTCGGCCACCTGCCCGGCCATGAAGACGCCCCGCCGATCGCGCTCTCCGGTCGCGTGTGGACCTGGTGCGATGCGAGCGAGGGGTCCATCTCGCCCGGTGACCTGTTAACGACATCTTTGACGCCCGGGCACGCCATGAAGTCGGTCGATCGCGAACGCTCGCACGGCGCGGTCATCGGCAAGGCCATGACATCGCTCAAGTCCGGCCGCGGGCTCGTCCTCGTCCTGGTAAATCTTCAGTAGCCAACTTTGCGGAGGATTGAGTAATGAGAATTTTATTTATCAATCTATTGTGCATCGCCGTGACGGCTGCGACCGGAAGCGAACAGGCCTTCGCCTCGAGCAATGGACTGGCGGCCGTGACAGACGATGCGAAGAAGCCGTGGGTCGAGGTGACGCCGCCGGTCAGCGCAGAAGAGCGAGAAAAACTGTTGGCCGCAGAACATGACCACGGCGGACTCCAGTGCGAGGTACTCTCTATAGGCATCCCTGACGATGAGGCGCCGCCGGCGCCGCGGGCCGGTCCGCTGGTTATCAACGCGACTTTCGGGACAGGTGTAACTGCGGCGCGTCAGGTCGTCTTGCAGCAGGCCATCGGCGAATGGCAGGCGGTTGTACAGGAATCAGGCAGCACACCCGGCAATTATCCAATCACATTTACTTTCTCTTCGTTTGGTGGCGGCAGCACCTCGCTTGCCAGCACGACGACGACCTATACCATCGCCACGGGTAACCTCGTCAGTGCGACGATGGGGTTTAACACCGACTACACCTGGTACGTCGATGCAACTCCCGCGGACGACTCGGAGTTTACCGGCGGCTCGCCTCCCGCCGGGTTTGACCTGCTGACCGTCGCACGCCATGAGCTTGGACACGCGCTGGGTTGGACGGGCGGTCCCGTGCGAATCACCAACTTGACCAGCGGGAACACTTTCGACGCGCCGCGACTGAACATTCCCCTCGTCACTGCCACCGGCCTGCACGTCGATCCGGACTGGTTGCCAAACGATTTGATGGTGCCAACGATCGGCATGTCAACGCGCCGCCCGATCTCGCTGTATCCGAACGGCGCACTCGTCGCACGGGCCTATGAGTATCTGATCCCGATGCGCTTTGTGGATCCCAATTTTGGCGGTACGTCAACCGGCTCGGCCAATCAACCGTACCAATTGGTTAATCATGCTTCAACGAACACACCGGCGTTGATTCCGCTTCTGCTGTCCAACGACACGCATCATGCGCCTGTCAATCACACTTTCACCGTACCGAGATTCTTTCACGCGGCCCGAGGTGGAGCAATCATTGTTGCTCCCTGAATTTCCTGGAGACTTTTCCATGAGTCAATTAATGCTTGTCCTTGGCTTCTGCACGGCTCTCTGCCTATCAGCCACCGCGTTCGGGCAGCATGAAATCGCCTGGTATACCATCGACGGCGGCGGCGCGACCGCTCCGGGTGACAGTGTCGGCGGCGACTACGCGATCGCCGGCACCATCGGGCAACCCGACTCCTCGTCGTTCACCGCTCCAATGACCGGGGGGATCTTTGAAGTCGTCGGCGGCTTCTGGCCGAATGCGACGGCAACCTGCGTGTGCCCCGGCGACACAAACGGCGACGGCAAAAAGGACGGCGTTGACATACAGGACTTTGTCGCGTGCCTGACCGCAGGTACCAGCTGCTCCTGCGCCGACATAGATGGAACGGCCGGCGCCACGATCGATGATGTGCAGTTCTTTGTCGACGACCTGATCAACGGAGCAACTTGCCCCTAACGCGCTGCCGTCGGCGTGCGGGTCGGTCGAAGCAGCACGACGAAACCCGCTGCGAGGTGCAGCAGGCCGACCCACGCGGACCATGTAATCATTTCCACCGCGGCACCTCGTGGCACCGGATAAGACAGCCGCAGAAAAAGCAGGCCCTGCACCAGCAGCAGCAGTCCGAGGATGGCCCGAGCGGGAGTCGTTCTGCGATCGAGCATCAGTACCCAGGCCGCGAGCAGAAGAATCATTTCGCGCATCAAGGGAAAGACGGCGATACCGAAGGTCAGCGAGGACGGCAGATTCGCCAGCAGCGCGCCATAGGAGACGTGAGACCCCTGCTCATCGAAAGCAATGGTTTTTGTCTCGCCCGGCGACATGAAGGCTCCCTGCGGAGTCTCTACCCACATGTGTCGCAGATCCGCGGCCAGCGTGGCTTCGAAGCCGAGGCGGCGCATCAGTGATGCAGCCAGAAGGGCGCGGCCGTCGCAGTCTTCCCGCAACGGTCCATCACCGGCTTTCTCGAAGATTTCGTCGATGGAGGGGAAGTAATCCACCACGCCCCAGAGTTCCCAGTCCCATGCGTATTGGACCTTCTCGTAGATGAAGCGTTCGACCAGCCGCTGCGCGCGATGCGAGTCGGACCGCAACTGATCAAGGTTCATCTCGGGATCTGTCGCGGCCGCCCACTCCAGGAGCATCGTCTCGAGCGCTGCCACGTGCGGCGCGTCTGGGTCGATGACTGCATCCAGTTGCCGGAGCCGATGCAGGTGTCGAGCCAACCGCGCGGGATGCGGATAGAGCACTGCGAATGCGATCCCGGCGAAGATCAGCAGCTTCAGTGGGATACGAAGATACCATCTGCGACGCGCGGCAGGCGGCCGTCCGATCGGCAGAGTGGATTGATTCCTGTTCTGCGGCATGGCAGCGAACCGAGACCGTCCGGTGGTCAGGCGGGGTCCGACTTCGGGCTGGCGCGCTCGTGGGAGTGTTTGCCGTCAAACCAGAAGTTGAGCAACAGAACGGCGACGCCCACGACGAGCCAGGCATCGGCGATGTTGAAGATCCACGGCCAGAGGGCCAGATTGCCGAGCTTCGCTTCGATCTTGATGAAGTCGCGTACAACGGGCTGGGGACCTGTACGCGGATCATCCGGCAGCCGATAAACCCGCGGATTGTTGCCGTTTGGAAAATCGCCCAGCGTGATCGCCTGCGGGCCTTCTTCCACCAGCGTGCCGATCACGCGGCTGCCGTCGCGATAGTAGACGACATATGCGGACTGGGTCGTCCTGTCGTAGAGGTTGCCGATCGCGCCGGCCAGCACAAGTCCGAGGGCAATGTGCATCGACCATCGCGAGGCCGAAGAATTCGCGAAGAGATAAAGCACGAAGAGCAGCGCCAGCACCGAGGCCCCGACGAAGATCGGAGCCAGGCCGGCACCAAGTCCGAACAAGGCACCAGGATTGAGGGAGAGCTGGAGACTGGCGAGGTTCTCAATCAGGACGCGCGACTCATGCGGAGCCAGTTCGCGAAAGGCCCAGTCTTTGGTCCAGAGGTCGGCAACCAGGCCGAACACGACCGTCAGCCAGAGCCGCAGATGACTGGCCGCATGGCTCATGGCCCAGCGTTCAACGGGCGCTTCAGCGAGCGTCGCGGCGGCAGGTGTCGATGAGGTGGTGGACATGGATACCCGGTCCGGCGGCGAATCGCGCTCGTTGCAGCGGTCGCCGGATCATCCGTGACCGGCAAAGCCACACCGCGGCGCGAGCGTGCGATCCTAGCGACGGCGACTCTGTTCCTGGGACTGTTTGTATTCCAGGCAGTACCGGGCCCAGGGTTTGGCATGGAGCCGTGCCTTGGTGATCGGCTTGTGCGTCGCCTCGCAGATGCCGTAGGTGCCATTCTCGATGCGCTGCAGGGCTTCGTCAATCTCCTTGACCATTTCGCGTTCGTTGGCGATCAGACCGAGGGTGAATTCCTGCTCGTAGTTGTCAGTGCCGATGTCGGCCATGTGGATCGGCATCATCGAAAGATCGCCGGAGGCATCGCTGCGCGTCTTGCGAAGGGCTTCATTTTCCATCGTCGAGACCGTGCCGACCAGCTCCTGCCGCTTGGCCAGCAGCATCTGGCGGAACATTTCGAGGTCGTCCGCGCTGAGGCGGGTTTTCGGCACGGGAGTATTCGGCAACGCGGATTCGTTCCGGGCATCCGCTTGTCCGTTGCGTCCGGACGAGGTGCTTTGCCCGGTGGTACCTTCACGGCGATTCGGCACTGTCATTCCTCCATATCCCCGCCCGGATCAGACTCATACAGGACAAATCAAACCAACGACCGCGTGCGGGGCGCCCTGAACAGAAAGCCGCGGTCGCGCCCATGGGCATGGGCCAGGACGTGCTACTATATGCGGCCGGATGGGCCATTGTCAAGCCGCGCACCGGGCGCGAGAATACGGGTTGCGAACGCGCCGGAGGAAGTCGCGCGAATGGTTAGTGCCATTACTATGGCACTAACCGCGGCGTTTGCCTCCCGGCGATCGGCCCCCGCGTGAACATGAGACGTTTTCCCTTTACGATACAGCATCGCGATCCGGCCGGCGCGGCCCGCGTCGGGCGTTTCGAGACACCTCACGGCGCGTTTGACACGCCCGCCTTCATGCCCGTCGGCACGCGCGCCAGCGTCAAGGGACTGACGCCCGACCAACTCCGCGACGCCGGGGCCCAGATTATTCTCGCCAATACATACCACCTGGCCCTGCGGCCGGGCGAGGATGTCGTTGCTACGATGGGCGGCCTTCATCGGTTCATGTCCTGGAGCGGTCCAATTCTGACCGACAGCGGCGGCTTTCAGGTCTTCTCTCTCGCCACGCTCAACGCCGTGGATGATGAAGGCGTGACCTTTAAGTCGCACATCGACGGCGCGTCGCTTCGGCTGACGCCGGAAAGGGCGATCGAAATTCAGGAGGCACTCGGCGCCGATATCATCATGGCCTTTGACCAGTGTCCGCCTTTGCCGGCGCCGCGCGAACAGGTACAGATCGCGGTCGATCGCACGATCGGCTGGGCGAGGCGCTGCCGCGATGCGCAGCGTCGAGAAGATCAGGCGCTGTTCGGTATCGTGCAGGGTGGCCTCGATCTCGATTTGCGGATGCACTGCCTGGAAGCGCTTGTACGACTCGATCTGCCCGGCTACGCCGTCGGCGGACTCTCTGTCGGCGAAGAGCCGGAGGAAATGGCGCGTCTGCTTCGCGGCTTTACCGGGGCCATGCCGGTCGACCGGCCGCGTTATCTGATGGGAGTCGGTCGTCCGATTGACATCCTTCGCGCAGTCGATACCGGCATTGACCTGTTCGACTGCGTCCTGCCGACGCGGAACGGGCGCAACGCCTTCGCTTTCACCGACGACGGCTTCGTGCGGTTGCGAAATTCACAATACAAGACCGACGATCGCCCGCTGCTCGACGGCTGCGCATGCCACACTTGCGCGCGTTATTCGCGGGCCTATCTTCGCCATCTGTTTCTCGCCGGTGAGATGCTCGGGCCGATGCTGGTGTCGCTCCACAACATCGCGTATTATCAGCGGCTCATGCGGCGCATTCAGGAAGCCGTGGCAGCCGGCACATTTCAGTCGATGCTGGCCGACTGCGAAGCCCGCGCCACACGGTCAACACAGAACGAGGAAACATAGATGACGATGCTTGCCCACCTGCTCGCGCAGAATGCACAGCCGACCGCCCAGCCCCAGCCGGGCCTTGAGTCGATGCTGATCCCGCTCCTGCTGATCGGCTTTGTGTTTTACTTTCTGATGATCCGTCCGCAGTCGCGGGAGCGCAAGAAGCGCGAAGAGATGCTCTCGGCCGTCAAGAAAAATGATCGCGTGGTCACCATCGGAGGCATTCTCGGGACGGTGCTGTCGATCCGGGACGACGAAGTGACGCTTAAGGTGGACGAATCCAGCAATACCAAGATCACGTTTCTTCGCTCCGCCATCCAACGTGTCGTCTCCGCCAGCCCGACGGAACCGGCCGAAGCCGGCACCGTGAAAAAGTAGCATGGCGTTTCCATGGTCCGTTCGAGAGAGCTTTCCCGGCACTTGCGCCCGGCAACGCCATTCCGCGGCCTTTCGACGACCGAGTATCACCCGCTCCCAGCATTGAAATCGCCGCTGCCCGATGCGAATCTCAACGCCTACCTGCCGTCCAGCCGATAGTTAGGAGCAGTCCGGGATGTCCCCCCGGGTACGCAGGTTTTGACGCTGCCGACTTGTGGTGCCACCGTCGGGCCGCTTCGGCTTATAATGAAGAGAGCAACGGGCGGGCGAATCGCCAATGCGTCCGCAGTTATCGACAATCGGGAGAGGATCTCATGCCTTCGATTCGGACACAGATCAGCGGGATGCGATTCATTGTGGCGCTTGCGCTCTTCGTCGGTGCAGCGGCGTTGTATCCGAACGTCGTGATGGCACAGTTGACCTCGACCACTGCTCAGACGGACGTCAGCCAGTTGCTTCAGCAGTTCGGGCCGCTTCTCGGGCTGTCGGGCACCGGTACCGGCATCACGACCACGACGGATACCGGGACGACAACCACGCAGCCATCCACGCCGACCACACCGCCGACCGGGGATGGTACCGGCCCGCAGCCGACGGTCGTTAGCAATCAGTTCACGACCACTACGAGCGGCGCGCTCAACGGGCGTCGTCCGGGACTGATGATTCAGCGATCCATCGCCATTCAGAACGGCACGGCGACGATTCCCGGAAATGAGTCGGACGACAGCAGCTGGTTCGAGCGAACCTCCAACGACATCGCCCTGACGATTCTCGACACCTTCAGCGGCATCCTTGATACGGTCGGCGCGGCGTTCGGGTTTACTGACTTCCTGAACCCCGGTGGCGGCGGTGGTGGCGGTGGTCAAAGTACGATTCCGAATGCGGCGACCTCGGGCGGCGGTACGACCACGCCGATTCAGTAATTCCAACTGCAACTGCAGTGGTGTATCTGTAATAGCGCCAGTGCTCATAGAAGCTCGATGCTGCGCGCTATCAGATGGAATGTACGCACATCGTAACCAGCTGAACGCCCGACGTTGCTTGCTGTACGCCGAACGCGCTAGCTCGTATGTGGGGCAGTTCGTTTCGTCAGCAGCACCATTCCCAGCCCGATCAGAAAGATTACAGCGTAGGCCAGCATAGGGTAATCGTATCGCGGCGTGATCGCCGCATCGTAAGTCGAGGGCATCAATAGTATTCGGCCGAGTTCCTCGTATCGGGTCGTGGTGAGCGACAATCCATTGTTCGCCAGGTGGATCAGCATCGCCGGGTAGATTGAACCGCTGCACAGGCAGACGATGGCCAGCAGTGCCCCGAGCAGTGTGAGAACGGGAATCTTCTCCATGTACATGTGATACAGGCCGAAGATCAGGCCGACGATCAGAATCGTCGCCAGCGTCGAAAGTCGTCCGCGAAGACCGGAGAGCAGAAACCCGCGAAAGACCAGTTCTTCGCAGATCGCCGGTACGACTGCCAGCGCCAGCAGCACACTGACCAGCGAACCTTCCTGCAGCACGAGCAGTTGGTCGCCGAGCAGGTCCTTACCTGGCGGGAACCACTGGTACTGCACGGCCCGAAGGAAGTTCCCGACGGGTACGATGGCTGCTGCGATGAGCACGGCACCGACCATGGGCAGCGCGCGAGGTCGATTCAGTGCGAAGGTATCCCGGAAATCGAGCTTGAAAAACCACGTCAGCAGCAGGATGGGCGCGGTCATGACCAGAAGCTGAGCTCCGGCGATGACGAGTCGGATCCGATCTGGCGGATCATCGAGGTTAACAAGGTACGACTGCCAGTAGAAGTAAAACGGGAAGACGAGTGCAACCGCGGCGAGGGCCGTCGCCGCCGAGGGATGGGATGCGGGTTTGATGAACCGTCGGCGTAGCAGCGTCTTGTAGCTACCGACGTCGGAGAAGAGCACGGCTTCGTTGCCGTAGAGTCGCGCCGCAACGGTCATCGCCACGGCGGCGTAGAAGCATGTGGAGAGCAGGCAGATGCCCATCGCCGCGGGCTGGTAATTGCCCAGAAACAGCTCGCGGATGAGCACGACGATGTTCGCGACCGGCAGGACGAGCAGGACGCCCTCGAGCCGGGTCGTCGGCATGTACGAGACGACCATCGCCGGGATCATGAACGCCATCATCACCGGCATCATGTAATTCTGCGCTTCTTTGAACGTCCGCGCGAAGCTGCACGTCGCCAGCATGACGCCGCCGGCCAGGACGGCGAACGGCAGCATCGCCAGCAGCACGATCGGCGCCGCGGTGATGATGAAGCCCGTCTTCTTCTTCGCCTCTGCTTCCAGTTGCCGGCGGCGCTCGTGGTAGTCCCGTTGCGTCAATCGGCCCTCCGCGGCCGCGCCGGCCGAATCAATCGTGTCCGCAGGCAGCATCGTGGTTGACGGTGCCGATCCCGCCGCGAGCTGGGCCAGCTTGCTGAAGTGAAACATGGCGGTCATCGAGCCGAGGTTCAGCGCCGTGCTGAACATGGCGATGGTCACCACCACGCCGAACTTGCCCGCCACGATCTGTCCAACCGGCACGGGCGAGACGGCCAGCGTCTCCAGCGTGCCGCGCTCACGCTCGCCAGCCGTCAGGTCGATTGACGGGTATAGCGCGCCCGTGACCGTCATGATGACCAGCAGAAACGGCACGACCATTGCCAGGATTTTCGCGAACTGCTGCTCGGGGCTGGAGGTGGATATGCTTGACAACACCAGTGGTGAGAGCGTCGCCACGCCTCCGGGCAGCTTCGACATGCGCTGCCGCACGATCCGCTCAGCTTCGTTCTGCAGAATCGAACCGAGCTGCGCGGCGACGTATTCAGAGCGGGGGTTTGTGTCGTTTTGCAGGATGAGCACGCGACGATTCGTGAGGTCTGCCGCTTCCTCAGGATTGGGCGGTGGCTCGACGGACAGCGCTGCGGCGGCACTCTGCTCGGCGACCAGGTCCCAGAGCGAGCCGCCCGGCTCAAGCACAAGAATTTCTACTTGTTCACTGCGAAGGCGAGCGCGAAGGAAGGCCACCGGCCCTTCTTCCAGATTGATTGAGGGGCCGGGCGCTCCTGGTACGGCTTTGGAGTCGTCAATTTCCATCGCTGCATCTTCACGATCCAGCACGCTGCGCAGCCACGCGCGATGAAGCTCATCGGGCACCGCCACGTGGTAGCGCTCGGCCTGCCGACGGCCGGTCTCCGCCCGTAGCGCTTCGACGATGATGATCATCAGCACGGGATAGAGCACGATCGGCACAAGAATCATTGCCGCGAGCGTGCGTCGGTCGCGCAGCGTCTCCAACAGCTCCTTGCAGTACACAACCCAGACGCGGCGATAACGCTTCATTGATCCTCCCGGTCCTGACCCGCCGCGACAGGCCGCTGCCGAAGCACATGCTCCGCGTGTCCGCAGAGCTTCAGGAAGATTTCGCTCAGCCGCTGCTTGCCCGCTCGCTCGCGGAGGTGCGCAAGATCGCCCTCGCCGACCAGTCGCCCCTCGTGGATGAGGCCGAAGCGATGGCAGAGCGTTTCCGCTTCGTCCAGATAGTGCGTGGACATGATCACCGACTTGCCCCGCGCCGCCTCCGCTCGGATGAAATCCAGCACAATCCGATTCGTCAGCACGTCCAGCCCCAGCGTCGGCTCATCCATGATCAGAATCGGTGGGTCGCCCATCAATGCCCGGGCGATGTTCGTTCGCTGCTTCTGCCCGGTCGAAAGCCCGCCGCAGCGCAGGTCGGCGAATTCGTGCATGTCCAGCCAGTCGATCAGTTCGCCGATGCGGTGTTCGACCGCCGGCTTGTCCATACCCAGCAGCGCGCCGAAGTATCGCAGCAGCTCCCTTGGGCTGAGCCGCTGATAGAGACCGGTGCTCGCCGTCAGATATCCCAGGCGGCGTTTTGCCTGCTCACGCTGGGTGATGACGTCAAAGCCGGCCAGCCGCGCATGGCCCGAAGTGGGCGTGAGAAGCCCGCTGACCATGCGCAGGGCCGTGGTTTTGCCTGCGCCGTTCGGTCCGAGCAGGCCGTAGATTTCACCCGGATGGACGACGAAACTCAGACCGTCGACGGCGCGTTTCTCGCCGCCCTCGGTCGTGGGAAAGATCTTTACCAGTTCGTGTACTTCAACCATTCTCGAATCCGCAATTCACAGCCGCGCGCGACGCACCGCCGTCACCGACAGTGGCCGCGTATAATAGCCGCAGTTGCAAGCTTCGCGTACGTGGATGATCTTGTATTCTCCGGCGCGATGCCGCTGCTCTTTCGGTGACCGCCGCCATGTCCCGCTCGAAAGCCGATCGCGCGACGCCCTCGCTTCTGGAACAGCCGGAGCTGCGCGAGGCCCTTATCGCCACCGTCGCACCGCTGATTCCGATCGACCGTACTTACAGCTATCTGGTTCCGCCGGAACTCGAAGGACGTGTAGAGCCCGGCAAGCGTGTGACGGTACCTTTCGGTCGCGGCGGCCGGCCACGAAGCGGCTTTTGCATCGAGGTGAGTCGTCAGCCGTGGAAATCGACGCTCAAGACGCTGATCGATGTGATCGACGATTCACCCGTCCTCGACGCAAAGTTGCTGGAGCTGGGCCGGTGGATTGCCCGCTATTACTGCGCACATCTCGGCAAGACGCTCGATCAGATGGTTCCGGCGGCCGCCAAGGACCTCGCCGGCTGGAAGAAGATCAAGTACGTCGAGCTGATAGAGACGTCGAAAAGTCAAAACGCCCAAACGCCAGAACACCAAAACGAAGATGCCCGCTCGTTGCCGCCCAAACAAGCAGCCGCACTTGTCACGCTCACGCAGTATGACGGCCGCCTGCCGCTCGTGCGCTTGTGCGAACTTACCGGCTGCACACCCGCCGTCGTGAACGCGCTCGCCAGGAAGAATCTCGTCCGCATCGAAGTCATGCGCGAGCCCGTACTGCCGATCAAGCCGAACCCATCACCGCACGAGCCCGAACACGTGCTGACCGCCGACCAGAAGGCGGCCATCAACCAGATCGCCACCGCCGTCGCCGCCCGGCGATTCTCTGTGCAGGTGCTCTTCGGCGTCACCGGCAGTGGTAAGACCGAGGTTTACATCCGTGCCATACGTCAGGCACTTGCCGAAGGTCGTCAGGCGATCCTGCTTGTACCCGAGATCGCGCTCACCACGCAGACCGTCCAACGGCTTGAAGCCCGCTTCGAGCGCGTTGCCACGCTGCACAGCGGCCTGTCCGCCGTCGATCGCTCGCGCACCTGGGCGGCCATTGCTTCAGGGGAGATTCCTGTCGTCATCGGCACGCGCAGCGCGGTCTTCGCACCCTGTCCGAACCTGGGCGTGATCATCGTCGACGAAGAGGCCGAGCCGAGTTACAAGAATCTCGCCGCCCCGCGGTATCACACGCGCGACGTTGCGATCAAGCGTGCCCACTTGGAATCGATTCCTGTCGTCGTCGGATCGGCCACGCCTTCGCTGGAGACCTGGAAAAACGCCCTGCACAAGCCGCACTACCGGCTTATCCGCATGCCCACGCGCGTCCGGGGACTGGCGATGCCCACGGTCTATCTCGTCGACATGCGCCAGGAGCATCTGGAGCGTCCCGGCGTTCACATGCTCTCCCGTGAGATGGAGACGCACCTCCGTGCGACGTTTGATCGCGGCGAGCAGGCCGTCCTCCTGCTCAATCGCCGCGGCTACGCCGGCTATCTTCACTGCCCACGTTGCAAGTATGTCTTCTCGTGTCCGCATTGCGACGTGCGAATGGTCTTCCATTCCACGACCGGCATGGCTCACTGCCACTACTGCCACGAAAAAGTGGAACTGCCGACGCAGTGCCCGACGAACCGTTGCCAGGGCCGGCTGATGCGCTTCGGCATCGGCACGCAGCGAGTTGAAGAGGAGATGAAGTTCAAGTTTCCGTCAGCCCGCGTGCGGCGGATGGACTCCGACGCCATGCAGCGGCCGCGCGATTATGCCGATGTGCTCACCGCCTTTGAGCGGCGCGAGTTTGACTGCCTGGTCGGCACGCAGATGATCGCCAAGGGGCTGGACTTTCCCTTCGTCTCTTTTGTAGGCATCGTCAGTGCCGATACCGCCTTGGCCGTAAGTGATTTTCGCTCAGAGGAACGCACCTTCCAGCTTGTCCTCCAGGTTGCCGGCCGCAGCGGTCGCGGCGAAGCTCCCGGCCACGTGGTCGTGCAGACCTTCGCGGCCGACACCGCACCGATCCGGCACGCGGTCAAAGGCGACTACGAGGGCTTTGCCGGCAGCGAACTGGCTCGACGTAAGAAGGCCCATCTGCCTCCCTGGTCCCGGCTGATGCGGGTCGTGCTCGCCGATCCGCTTTTTACCCGTGTGAAGAAATCGGCCGAGCAGCTCGCGTTGCGAATCGACGAATTGCTCAAAAAGCGCGGCATCCGTGCCCGTGTCTTTGATGCCCAGCCCTGCCCGATAGCCCGGCTGCGCGATCGCTACCGCTTCGATGTGCAGATCAGTTTCGACACCGCGGCCGCCATGCTTAGAGCCATCGACCTGCTCAAATCCGAAGGCGCGCTCCGTACTGATGCGAAGTCGCTGACCGTCGATGTCGATCCAGTCTCGCTGCAATAGGACGCTCGACTTCTAGAACCTTCGAACAACAGCACGCACAAGCAGGCGGCTACCTGAGATTTCGTGGGTGAGCTGTTCGGCATCAGACCGCAATCGTTGCCGAGCAATCGGGTATAAGTCCCCGTAACGGTCGATCTCGGGAGATGAAGCAGCGATGACAATGCGACCTATTTCAGCGCGGATAAGTCTCTTAACTTGCTTATTTACATTGCTTTATGTGCGACCTGCGACGGCCCATGATTCCTGGCTGATTGCGGATAAGAGCGTGGCCGCCGAGGGTGAGTCTGTCTGGCTGTCTTTCGTGACCGGCGAGGTCTTCCCATACGGCGAGCGGGCCACGGATCCTCGGCGGGTGGCCTCCTTTCGGGTCGCTTATCGGGGTCGCAGTGAGCAAATCACAGGATTCGCGCCGAAGGATGCCGGTCTTTCGATTCGCCGCGCATTCAGCGGTGTCGGCGTACATGTCATCGGCTGCGCGCTGAAGCCGCACCTGATCGAGATGAAGCCGGAGGATTTTACCAGCTACCTGCGCAGCGAGCGCGCCGAGGCGGCTCTGGCGCGCGTGGCCGAGCGCGACGCAGAGGGACGAAGGCCGATCGTCGAGGAATACTCCAAGTTTGCCAAAACGATCGTGGAGGTACGGCCCTGCGAGGAGATGGACGACGGCTGGAAGACGCCGCTGGGCCACCGGCTTGAAATCATCCCGATGTCAAATCCGTGCCACTGGAAGATCGGCCAGACGATCGAGATTCGCGTCCTGCTTGACGGTCATCCCTGGCCGGACGTTCCGGTCAGTGTCGGTCACGAAGGCGCTGATCCCGCTGCCGGAGATACGAAGGCGTCGAATGCGCAGCCGTCCGACGAGCACACGCATACATATGCGTTCATTACGCGGACGGATGCCAAAGGTGTGGCATCAATTCCTCTGGAGCGCGCCGGGCACGGGTTTATCAAGGCCCATTTCATTCGCCCGACCGACGGCCTGGGCCGCGCGGCCTGGGAGAGCTTCTGGGCTTCGCTGACGTTTCGCGTGATCGGCAAGAGCGACATAACCGGAGAATTGCGTACCCTGCGCAGTGCCTGTGGTCGGCTGTCACCTGGCTCGGTCATCGGCTATCGCATGGGCATCGCCGCCCTGCGGCATCTTGGGCTTTCCGCCGGTGACGATGCGCTGCTCGTGCGACACCTTTGCCCGATGGAAACAGCGTACACATCAATGGTCGACGGTATTCAGATCGCCACCGGGGCCAGTCTCGGCCGCATGTCGCTCTGGCTGGATCGCGTGGAGAATCCCGCGCAGATGCGCACAGTCTTCATCAACCAGCAGACCGGCCAGACGATCCGCTTTGATTATCGTGGTGAATGGTTAACGCGGCTGAGCATTACCAAGGATGCATTTGAAGTGGAGGCCCTGTCCCATGAGGCCGCTACCCTTCCGGATGATCTGCTCTTTGCAATGACGAGTTCTTCCACGAACTCGTCCCCCTCCTCTGACCCGAGCGACCCGCCTCCCGTTCTGACCCGGCGATGAATCTGCCTCTGATGTTCGATTGTTCGCGGCCCGCGATCTATCAGTGAGATGAACAAGATTGCCTGAGCCTCGATAAGGTGTGACGGGCCTCCGTGCCCGTCGTGTTGAGAGTGAAGCCGGCCTCCGTGCCCGCTGTGAGCGCTCCCCCTAGGGTTCGTCGGGCGGTCCGCGCGAGTGAAGCGACGAAATCGGAACTTCGTCAATTCCTTCGTTCTGGTTGTGGCGAGTTCCCACCAGAGATTCGTGGTCGTCCGGCGGATGCAGGCGAAGGGCTCTTTCGGGCAGTCCTTCGTTTCTACCACCGGCGCGAAGCCAGCCGACCTGTGCGGAGCGATCCTTCGCATTCGGGTCGTCGGCTTCGCGAAAGCTGGCAAGGTGCGGAGCGGTCGCATCCTCCGTGACGCGATCCGGCTGCCGCGGTTTCGACGCGCTCCGCGCGTCGGGGTGGTCGGGTGTATCCTGCCGTGCGGGCGGTTCCCAGGCGAGCACTCCGAACAGTGCGCCGGCTGCGAGTGCCAGCAGCACGCGACCGCAGAATGCGGCCTGCCGTCGCAGAGCGCCTGTATGCTGCTGCTGCCCGCCTCCTGAATACATTGGGCCTGACATGTCGCAGCTCCGAAGGGGTTGTCATTCCATGACGCAAACGTTGACCCCGCGCCGGACTAAAATCGGCAGTTCCTGCGCGCAGACCGTTGCGCCTCGCTGAAAAAATTTCCCCTTTTTACTCAAGCAGGTAATCGCCTCGTGGCATGGCTGGCGGTGGCGCGATATACGGACCTTGCGTATCAGCGTGGCGGCAGGGGGTGACCGCGATATCAATCCTGCTGCATGCGGGTGATGTGCTTCAATCGGAGCAAATCCGACATGAAAGTCCGATGGTCGCGGTGAGCATCGCAGTAGCGGATGAGCGCGATGCCGGGGCCGTCGGGCGGTTCGTCGAAGGTGACTGTTTCCGAGTGCTGGTGGTCATCGAGCGTGGCCTGGATGGCCAACCGTGTTCGGCCACCATCGGGGTCATACTCAAGCCGAAGGGTTTTTACCGAGCAGGGGCCGGTGGCGAGGCGATCAATGAAACGAGCGGCAGAGAGCGTGGCCATGATGAGAAGCGAGAAGAACAGGCCTGCGGCGATGTAACCTCCGCCGATGATGACGCCGACGGCAGCGGTCGCCCAGATGCCTGCGCCGGTGGTGACGCCGATGACAAGTCCACGCTCGCGGATGATCGCCCCTGCGCCGAGGAAGCCGATACCTGAGACGATCTGCGCGGCGATGCGCGTGCGATCAGCAAAACCCTCGGCGAGCAGGAGGGAGGCCTGTGTGAAAATGGCGGAGCCAAGGCAGATGAGAATGAGCGTGCGCAGACCGGCGGGCTTTTGTGCCCGTTGACGCTCGACACCGATCATGGCTCCGCAAAGGACGGCGACGAAAGTGACGATCACGCCGGCCCATTCCGTAGAGACGATCCGGTGAATGTCGCCCAGCCAGAGCGAGAGATCATCGAACATCGGCGATGGTCTCCATGAATTGCCGACCTGTTCGTCGGCTCGGTGATCCTCGGCGGTCCGGCCGCGCTCGAACAAATGCGCCGGTCGCTTGCCAATCGGAAAGATTACCACAAGTGCGGGGCGATGGCACCCCTGCCGCGACGGGATTCAGGGCGTATTGGCGGGGGCCTGCTCGATCAGGCCGAGGTCTTTGAGCATATCGAAGACGATATCCCGCAGCACGGGCCCCATTGCGCCGTCACCGTGGATATTCGCCGCAAAGACGAATTGCCGATCGCCCGATCGAACATGGCCGACAAACCAGCCGAGCACGGCCTTCTCGGTGCCGCCGGCGCCGGTGCCGGTCTTGCCGCTGAAAGTCCAGCCGTCGCCGCGCTTTAGGACGATCATCTCGCGGACGGCCTGCATCGCCTCGGGCTTGAAGGGCAGCTTGTCGTTGTAGAGCCGCTCCATGAAACGAAGCTGCTCGACGGCGGAGATGCGCAGCGAGGTCTCCAACCAGAAGGTGTCGATGCCAGCGGAGATGTCGCAATTGCCGTAGTCGCAACCGTTGAGGTAGCGCTGCATGCGCTCCGGCCCGATACGCCGGGCGAGTTCCTGAAAGTACCAGACGACGGAATCGCGGATGGCGCTGGCAAGTGTGTGGTCCTTCTCGCACTCTTTCCGGCGATTCGGCGTGCCGTCCCACTTGAGCAGGGTGTCGGGGCCTTCGACTGCGCCGGCGTCGATAGCGGCCAGGGCGTTGAAGATCTTGAACGTCGAGCAGGGGGCCAGGCGACGGTGACAAGATTTTTCGTTGTAGAAGTGCATGGGGCCGGTATTGACTTCCTTGATGACGAAGCAGCCGTCGAACTTTCCGAAGCGCGCGGCGAAGTCGATCCTGCCGAGGTCCAACGTGGTATCTGTCGTGATGGTGGTCAGAAGAAGGGCCAAAGCGATGGCAGAAGACATGGGGGCGGAATCCTTTCGTAGTCGATGGTTTTGCGTCAGGCCGCATCCGTGCGGCCGGGATTGTACGGCCCCTTGCGTGGTTTGGTTCGACGATATTTCCAGACGTTGCGGGCAGAGGGTCACGGTCACTTGCCGATCGTGCGGGCGTCCTTTCTAATGCCCTGCTCGATTGCGTGCATAGGGGCTTTTATTGCAGCTTGATTGACGGGAGATGACCATTTGTCAGCAGCCAAGTTAGAACAGCGGATTCGCAGCCGGAAGGCCCTCGTGGGTATCATGGGCATGGGTTACGTCGGTCTGCCGCTCGTGCGGACCTTCGGCAACGCCGGCTATACCACGCTCGGCTTCGACGTCGACGCCGCCAAGGTGCGGATGCTCAACGCGGGCAAGAGCTACATCAAGCATATCCCTGACTCGATGATCGCCGAGCTCAAGCGAGCGAAGCGCTTCCGAGCGACGGCGGACTTTCGCGAGCTGCGCAAGCCGGACGTCATCATCATCTGTGTGCCGACGCCGCTCTCCAAGACGCGCGATCCGGACATGACCTATGTGGAGTCGACGGCCCACGCTATTGCGAAGGAGCTTCGCCGCGGGCAGCTCGTCGTGCTCGAGTCGACGACCTACCCGGGAACGACGCGCGAGCTGGTCAAGCCGATTCTCGAGAAAGGCAGCGGTCTGAAGGCGGGCAAGGATTTTTACCTGGCGTTCAGCCCGGAGCGCGAGGACCCGGGGCGGAAGGATTACTCGACGGAGAGCATCCCGAAGGTAGTGGGCGGCCTGAACCCGACAAGCCGAAAGCTGGCGGTGGCGCTGTATTCAGGTGCGATCAGCCAGGTGGTGCCGGTGGCGAGCTGCGAGGTGGCGGAGGCGGCGAAGATTGTCGAGAACGTCTATCGCTGCGTGAACATCGCCATGGTGAACGAGCTGAAGATGGTTTTCGACAAGATGGGGATCGACGTCTGGGAGGTCATCAACGCGGCGAAGACCAAGCCGTTCGGGTATTCGGCGTTTTATCCCGGACCGGGACTGGGTGGGCACTGCATCCCCATCGATCCGTTTTATCTGACGTGGAAGGCCCGACAATACGGCGAGTCAACGCGATTCATCGAGCTGGCCGGCGAGATCAACACGCAGATGCCGGAGTACGTGATTCACCGACTGTCGGCGGCGCTGAACGAGCGCGGCAAGCCGCTCAAGGGCTCGCGTATTCTCGTGCTGGGGCTGGCCTACAAGAAGGACGTGGACGATCTGCGGGAGAGCCCCAGCATCGAGCTGATTCACCTGCTCTGGGAGCACGGCGCCAAGGTGGACTACAACGATCCGCACATCCCGCGGACGCACAAGGGACGGGAGCACGATCTGCGGATGAAAAGCGTCCCGCTGACGGCGGCACAGCTCAAGAAGTACGATGCGGTGCTCATCTCGACGGATCATTCCGCGTATGACTACGCGATGATCGTCCGGCACAGCAAGCTTGTCCTGGATACGCGCAACGCGACGGCGGGCGTGCGGCAGGGGCGGGGGAAGATTGTGAAGGCGTAACGCATCGGCGCGACCTGGGAGAGACGTACGCGTGATTTCCCCGGCACAGTTTAAACGCAAGTGGCGGGGGTTAGTTCTCGGCATCGCCCTTGTGTTAGTCCCGGCGGCCTACCTGAATGCGCTTCACGGCGAGTTCGTTTATGACGATCAGTACGAGATCGTCAACAATCCCTACATTCAGCATCCGCGCTATCTGTGGAAAGCGGTGACGTCCGATGTCTGGGCTTTTACGGGCGATCGTGGCAGCGCGTGGAGCAATTACTGGCGCCCCATGTTCGTTCTCTGGATGGCGGCCAATTACCATCTCTTCGGGCTGGCGACGCCCGGCTGGCACGTTACGAGCATCGTGGCGCACCTTATCGTGGTCGTGCTGATCTATGTCGTGTTCTGCCAGCTCCGCGCGCGGCCGGTCGTTATCGCCCTGGTCGTCTGGCTGTTTGCAGTTCACCCGACGCACGTGGAGTCCGTTGCATGGGCGTCGGGCGTGCCGAACATGCTGATGAGCGGTTTCGTGCTCGGCAGCTATGCCTGTTATCTGAAGTGGCGTCGTGTGTCGAAGCGAAGATGGTTCCTTGCGTCCACCGCGCTCTTTCTTCTGGCCTTGTTGAGCAAGGAAGGCGCGATTGTCTATCCGATTATTATTTTTCTGACGGAATGGGCGTGGGATGATCCCGCCGCGTACGACAGGCGCTTGCGCGTTCGCTCCGCGCTGTGCCGCGCGTTTCCGTTTCTGCTCGTCGCCGTCGTGTTTGTGATCGCGCGGTATGAGGTTCTCGGGATGATGCGACGACTTGCGCCGGGGGCGCCGAGTTTGAGCAGCGTGCTGGCGACCGCGCCTTCGATCGTATTGTTTTACATACGTCAGATGATGTGGCCGGTGGGGCTCGGGCCGATCTACAGTTTGCGAGCGGTGAATAATCTGAACATGGGCTGGGGAAACTTCTGGCTGCCGCTGCTGGCGTTGTTAATACTTGCACGGTTGGTGAGTCACTGGTGGGATCGCGATCGGATTCTTCGGATCGGCCTGATCTGGTTTGCGTTTGCGCTTCTGCTGTCCCTGGATGTTCGCGTGTTTATCCCGGAGGAAATTGTTCACGACCGTTACCTCTACTTGCCGCTTTGGGGTGGGTTGGCCGTGATCTGCACGCTTGTGGACCGTGCTGCGCGACGATTGGTCGGGCGGGTTGTTCGGGCGCGTCAGGCGTGTCTGAGTTTTGGCATCGTGACGGCTGTTGTTTTTGCTGTATTGACGCACCATTATAACCCTGTCTGGGGCAATGAAGTGGCGTTGTGGGCGCGGGGCGTTCAGTCCGACCCGACATCGGCCTATGCCGCTGCACAGCACGGCGAGGCGCTCCGCCGCGCGGGGTATGGCATCGAAGCGCGAGCGGAGTTGGAGCGATCGCTCGCGATGAATCCCAATCTGCGCACCACGAACCTGTCTCTGGCCATGCTCGCCATTCGCGAAAGGCAATATGTGGAGGCGGAGCGGCTTTTCTTGCGGGTATTAGACCGTTACCCCGAGGATGATGTCGCACGCGAGCAGCTCGCGTTCTGTTATCAGCAGCAGGGACGACTCAGCAAGGCGATTGAAGTCTTCGACGAAGGCCGTCGTTTACTGCCGTACAAGCGAGACGTCTACACGGTCAATATAGCCGTGATCCATCAACTCGATGGCAGGCCTGACCGGGCCCTGCACGAGCTGGAGTCCATTCGCGATTTGATGCTGACCAGCACGAATGCCTCCGTATTACGAGGGTGGTATTTTCTTGGTGAACTGTATCGTGAGTCCGGCAGATTGAACGAAGCCGAATCATCCTATCGGCAGTTGATCGAGATCTCTGCTGGAATTCGACAGGCCGAGGTGCGGGAGCTTCGCGATCTGGCGGAACATTCGCTGCACGCTATGCAGCTTCGATGAGACCGAAACTGTTCCGATGGATCAGTTGGGAACCATCCATTCGAGTGTATTTGTGTGTCGTTACTTTTTCATCTGTCGATGGTCCTCTCTACGGTTAGAATCAGCGATTCGCGTCCTTGCACAGGAGATTCCGGTTGGCGATCCTTGAGCTCCAGTCGCTGAAGAAATCATACGGAGAGCATCTGGCCGTTGACGGTCTGAGTTTCTCAATCGATGCCGGGGAAGTCTTCGGTCTGCTGGGGCCGAATGGTGCGGGCAAGTCCACGACGATCAACATCATTGCTACGCTTGTGACACCGGACAGCGGTTCGGTTCGTGTTGCCGGCATTCCCTTCGAAAACGAGGATGCTTTCAAGCGGAAGCTCGGCTATGTGCCGCAGGAGGTAAGTCTCGCTGAGCGGATGACGGCGCGGGAGAACCTGAGACTGGTCGGCAAGTTGTACGACCTGTCGGGGGGCGATCTTCGTCGTCGCGTCGATGCGACATTGGACCTCGTGGGTCTGTTGGATCGTGGCGGCGATCTTGTTGAGACCTTCTCCGGGGGCATGAAGCGGCGGTTGAACATCGCCGCTGCACTTCTGCACGACCCGATTTTGCTGCTGCTCGATGAGCCGACAGCCGGCGTGGATCCGCACGCACGGGTTTATATCTTCGAGATGGTTGAGCGGCTGGCCTCCGAGGGCCGGGCAGTTCTCTACACGACGCATTACATGGAGGAGGCCGAGCGGCTTTGCCGTCGCACGGCGATCATCGACCACGGCAGGATCCTGGCGATGGGCACGCTGGGCGAATTGATCAGGCGAGTGGAAGCAAAGCGGGACATGGTGATCGAAGGCCGCGGCCTGACGGAGGAAACGGTGCGAAAACTCGCGGAGGGGATGGGCCGGATACCGTGGATGCTCAACGAAGGTGCGGCGCACCTGAGTGTGGCCGGCGACCAGCGAGCGATCCTTCGTGCGGCGGAACTGGCGAGCGAGACAGGCATCGAGCCGACGAGCATCCGCCTGGTGGAGCCGAATCTGGAGATGGTCTTCCTTGAGCTGACGGGTCGGGCGTTGCGGGATTAGCGATCGAAGACGGGCGGGTTGAAACATAGAACATGACTCGGTCACTGCGGATCATCTGGATACTGGCGATGAAGCATCTGCGGGTGCTTTTGCGCTCGCCTGCGACGCTGGCGGTGATCTTTCTGCCGGGAATCGTGCTTTACTCGATTTTCACGGCGATCTTTGCGGGACCGGCGGCGCGGCCCTTTCGCGTGGCGGTGATTGATCAGGATGAGTCGTCCGAATCGCGCCGACTGATCGCGGAGCTGGCGGCGCAGAAGGTGCGAGTGGTGCGGACGGAAAATGAAGCGCCGGACGGCATCCCGCTGACGGAGGAATCGGCACAGGAACTGATCCGCCGTCGCGGGAAGTTCCGCGTTGCGGTGGTGATTCCGAAGGGCTTTGGGGAGGCGCCGAACGCGCTGGTCGGCGAGCGGCATCGCGGCGTAACGGTGTATTACGATGCGCTGGAGCCGGTCGAAGCGGAGATCTTCATTGGCATGCTGCAGATGGCGGCTGGACGGGAGTTTTTCCTGAAGATGTTCGGTGCCGTGGTGGGCCGGGGCGACGAGGGCGAAGCGGCAGTCGCTGCGACGAAAGACGCCGAACCGCGGATGCTGATCAAGGTTGACAAGCATGACGTCGTCGGACAGCGGATGAAGATCGCCTCGAAGCATACGTTTCTCGCGGGGATCGTCCCGATGTTTCTGCTCTTCAGCGCGGTCAATGCGGCACGGACCATCCTTGAGGCGCTGGGCACGGGCGAAATGCGTCGGCTGCTGGCCGCGCCGCTGCGGCCAGGTCACATCCTCCTGGGCGAAATGCTGTTTTCATTTCTCCTGGCGATGATGCAGTGCTGCGTCATGTATTTCTTTGCCTGGCTGGTCTTCGGCGTGGACATCTGGGCGATTGCGGGGGGGCTGCTGCTGCTGACGCTGGCGACGTGCCTGGCGACGACCGGCTTCGGAGTGATGATCGGCTCGTTCTGCAAGACGACGGAGCAACTCGATTCACTGGGGACGATGATTATTCTGGCGATGAGCGCAATCGGCGGCAGCATGGTGCCGCGCTGGATCATGCCGGAATGGATGCAGCAACTGGGGCTGATGACGATCAACGGCTGGGCGTATGACGGGTTCATGGCCCTGATACAGGGCTTCGGACTGAGGGGCATTCTGGAAGAGTGCGGCGTGCTGCTGGGCGTCAGTGTGCTCTGCGCAGCACTCGGTTGCATGATCTTCAACCGGCGTTTGCGATTGAACCCAGCCGGTTGAGATACGGCACGCGCGACTGGCCGGCGCGCGACAAAGTCGTTTTAATCCTGCCATGCTCGTTGCCGGATTCTCCATGATTACGTTCACACCGCTGGTCTTTGCCGCGCTGGCGGCCTGGGTGATGTGTGTCTGCTTTCACGAGTTCTCTCATGCCCTGGTAGCTTACTGGGGCGGAGACCGCAGCGTTCGGGAGAAGGGCTATCTCTCGCTTGATCCGACGCGCTTCATCGACCCGGTCTTCAGTCTGCTGATTCCCGCGATCATTCTGCTCATCGGCGGGTTTCCGCTGCCGGGAGCATCGGTGATGATCGACCGCGGAGCCCTGAAGAGCGAGCGCTGGGCTGCGTATGTCTCCGCCGCCGGTCCTGCGAGCAATTTTCTCCTGTTTCTTATCTTTGCGATTCCGCTGCATCCGTGGGTCGGCATGGTCGATCCGACCGCAGGCCTGCAACCAACGTGGGTCTATTTCTGTGGGGCGATGTGCGTGCTGAATTTCATCGTGGTGCTGTTCAATCTGATCCCTGTACCGCCGCTGGACGGATTCGGCATCATTGAACACACCTTTGACCCGGAGACGCGGATGAAGCTCCGGCAACCGCAGGTCGTCTGGGCTTGTTTCGCCATGCTGATGTTTGTCCTCTTTGCGATACCGGGCTCGATGAGGCCCTTCGTCTTCATGCTGGAGTATGCCTGCGATGTGCTGGGGCTCTCGTTTCCGCTGCTGATTGACGGCTATCGTTTCGTTCTCTTCGATGAGCATCCGCTATCCGACATGTGAGTACGTCGCGACTTTCATGAAGTTTTGTGTGAGAGCCGGACCGCGCGGCAGGCGACGCATGGCTCGCTGCGAGCGACTATGATGAGGCAATAACTGGATTGGAGTCAGATTTCGTGTGGGAGGACGGAGGCAGATGGCAACGAGTGACGATATCATCGCCGCGGTCCGACGTTCGGAGCTGGCGCTGGTCGAGCAGATCTCGCAGTGGGAATCGCAGACCTACGGTGTGGCCTTCTGGTCGAACGAGTTCGCCGACTCTGCGGCGGCCAACCAACTTCGAGATGTCTGGCTGGCGGATGTCGACGGGCCGACCGCCTATGAGCAGGCGGAGGCCTTTTTTGCTGAGCGCGGCGTGGTCTGCCGCACATGGGTTCCGGCGTCGGGGCAGGCGGTCGAACCGATCGGGGCGGTGCTCTCGGCACGCAACTGGCGGCGCGAGGAGCTGATCGCCTGGGGGCTATCAAGCTGGGATTGGGTGGACGCGAAGTCGAACCCGGCGATCCGTGTGCTGCCGGCGCGAGCGATGCCGAAGGCCTTTCGGGCAACCTTTGACGACGGTGCGACAGGCAGCGAGGAACGATCAGCCCTGGCCGCCGAACGGCTTAACGATTCGCATTACGACGTATTCGTGGCCATGCTTGATGGCAGGCCGGCGGGACGCATCGGTTATTTGCAGGTGGGTGAGATCGCTCGGCTGACGGACCTGTATGTGCTCGAAGCGGCGCGAGGCAGCGGTGCGGCACGAGCGATGGCTTCGCACTTCCTCCAGCTTGCGCGCCGGCTGCTTCCCAAGTTCATCGTGGCAGGCGTGCCGTCGGAGGATGCCGGGGCGCAGCGTTTCCTGTCGCGTTTTGGTTTTACGCAGCAGGGATCCATCGTGCAGTTCGTGAGGGGTTGAACAGGTTCGCAGACGCTTCGCGATCTGCGAACAGGAGGTCGGGGATTATGCGGGCTTGATTGCGACGAATCGCTTGACACTGCCGAGGTCCCGCAGAACGTCGCTGGAGGCGAAGATCTTGCAGGCGTCACCGGCCTTGGGCTGAACAAGTCGCGGGGCCTTCGATCGGATCTCCCACGGACGGCCACCGCGGCGCTCGACGCGCATGGCGTCGGCAAGCAGCTTCTTGCGGCGTACGCGGGTCTTCTTCGCCGCTGCATCCTTGGCGAAGATGCGGGAGAGGGTTTTGGCCGCCGCCTCGTTCGTGGGCGACTTGGTGACCGTGACGCTGATCGTGGTGCCGGGCTTTATGTCGACCGCCATGGGTGGAGCTCCTACCTTCTTTACTTTGCGCAGTGAACTTTTTCGAGCCGAGCAGTCTAAGCGGCCAGGGCCTATTCCGCAAGGCGGCGTAGCACGATCATAGTCACGGCCAGCCGTCATATCGGACATTGCCCGGCACGGCCGGAGCCGCGAACCGGCCTGCTACTCTGAAGCCGGCTGCGGTGCGGGGCCGGCCGGCGCGGCGGCATCCGCAGCGGGTGCGGTAGCGGGTTTGGCCGTCGTCCTGGCAGTGCCACGGGGCTTGTGGTCGTGGCCGTGATCCTCATCGTGGGGCTTCGGCTTGTGCGTGGGCACCTTGGTCGGCACGAGCAGCATGGTCATTCGCCGGCCGAACATCCGCGGGGGCTGCTCGACTTTCCCCACGTCGGTCAGGGCGGAGATGATGTCCTGGAAGCTTTCGTTGCCGATGTCCTGGTGAAACCGCTCGCGACCGCGGAACATCATGGTGAACTGCACCTTGTCACCGTGTTCAAGGAAGTGTCGGGCCTTATTGAGTTTGATCTCGCGGTCATGCGGATCGGTCTTCGGGCGGATGCGGACTTCCTTGAGCTTCTGCTCGTGGTGCTTTTGCTTGTGCTTCTTGGACTGGAGGTACTTGTGCTTCCCGTAGTCCATGATCTTGCAGACCGGCGGGCGCTCGTTGGGTGAGACCTCGACCAGGTCCATGCCTACGTCGCGGGCGCGGCGCAGGGCCTCATCGGTCGAGATGACACCGAGCATGGTGCCGGTTTCGTCGATCAGACGAATCGGCGACAAGCGAATCTGTTCATTGCATCGTAGGTTAGTAATGGGCGATCACCGTCCTTTCTAATAAAGCCGACAGCTGCAAGCCATCAGCCATGAGCCGGTTGGCGGTCGGCGCTACGTTTGCGCCGAAGCATCCCGCCCGCCGGGCTGGTTTTCCTCCTGTAACTTACTGACGAAATCATCCAGCGCGAGGTTGCCGATCTGACGGCCCTCGCGGTCGTTGACGTTGACCATCCGCGCCGCCGCCTCCTGCTCGCCGATGACGGCGATGTACGGCACCTTCATCTGCCGGGCACGGTGTTTCTTGGGTCCGATCTTTTCGGCGGTGTCGTCGAGTTCGGCGCGGAGGCCCGCCTTGCGCAGGGTTTCAAAGACCTCACCTGCGTAAGTGGCGCTCTTCTCGCTAATGGCCGCGACGACGACCTGCACCGGAGCCAGCCAGAGGGGGAAGGCCCCTTCAAAATGCTCGATCAAAATGCCCACGAAACGCTCCATGCTGCCGAAGGGCGCGCGGTGTACCATGACCGGTCGATGGGGGCGATTGTCGGCTCCGATGTAGCTCAGATCGAACCGGACAGGCAGGTTGTAATCCACCTGAACGGTACCGAGTTGCCATTCGCGGCCGATGCAGTCTTTCACGACGAAGTCGATCTTGGGGCCGTAGAAGGCGGCCTCGCCGATCTCCTCGGTCGCGCTCATGCCGGAGCGTGCCGCGGCGGCACGGATTGCGGCCTCGGCCTCGGCCCATGCTTCAGGATTCTTGATGAACTTGGGATCGTTCGGATCGTGCAGTCCGATGCGCACACGGTAGTCCCTGAGGCCGAGCATCTCCAGCACATAGCGGGTCAATTCGAGGCACGACGCCAGTTCGTCCTGCAACTGATCCGGCGTGCAGAAGATGTGGGCGTCGTCCTGCGTGAAGCCGCGGACTCGGGTCAGGCCCGACACCTCTCCGGATTGCTCGTAGCGATAGACCGTGCCGAACTCGGCCAGCCGGACCGGAAGGTCGCGGTAGCTGTGCGGGTCGCTGGCGTAGATGCGGATGTGCTGCGGGCAGTTCATCGGCTTGAGCAGATAGCCGTCTCCGGCCTGAAGATGCTCGCGGATGATCTGCAGGTTGGCGTCGCGGGCCTGCGGGTCCCGTCGGAGGACCTGTGATGCCGGCACACCGCTATCGGCTCCAGTGAGGCGAGACCAGATGTTCTCATCGGCCAGCTTCAGTTCGCCCAGCAGCTTGTCGGCATCCTTCGGCCAGCCCTCGGCGGGCGTGGCCTCGGCGATGGCGACCCAGAGCTCGTTGAGCAGGCGTGCGGCGTCGGATTCGTACAGCGGCGGAAACTGTGCGTCGCGGTAATACGGGAAGTGTCCGCTGGTGCGGTAGAGATCGAGCCGGCCGACGTGTGGCGTGAAGACCGGCTGGTAGCCGCGCTCGCGGAGCTTGGCGCGCAGATGCTCTTCGAGCAGCAGGCGGATGATCGCCCCTTTGGGCTTCCAGAGGACCAGGCCGCTGCCGACGACGGGATCGAGCACGAAGAGCCCGAGTTCATGGCCGAGCTTGCGATGGTCGCGTTTTCGTGCTTCTTCAAGACGGGTCAGGTGTTCGGCGAGTTTCTTCTTGTCAAAGAAGGCAGTTCCGTAGACGCGCTGGAGCTGCTGCTTGCTCGCATCGCCGTGCAGAAAAGCGCCAGAGACACTGAGCACCTTGTATGCCGCGATGCGGCCGGTGCGCGGGATGTGCGTCCCCATGCACAGGTCTTCCCAGTACCTGCCGGGCTCGGGCCCGGTGACATAGAAGCTCAGCCGGTCGCCCTTGGCACGCTCGGCGTTCTCCACTTTGTAGGGATTGCCCTCGCGGCGGACCTTGGCCAGACCGTCCTCGCGGCTCATCTCGTATCGGGTGAAGGGACGGTCCTCGGCAATGATGGTCGCCATTTCTCTTTCAATCTTTTCGAAGTCCTCGGGTTTCAGGCGGTGGTCGAGGTCGATGTCGTAGTAAAAGCCATCTTCCACCGGCGGGCCGTAGACCAGCTTGGTCTGCGGCCAGAGCTTGCAGATCGCCTCGGCCATGACGTGGGCGGTGCTGTGGCGGAGGATGGTCAAGGCCTCCTCGTTCCTGTCGGTGAGCAGCTTGAGGCGGCAATCGCCGGTCAGCGGCGCTGCGAGGTCCAGCGTGACCGGGCCGTGGCCATAGTCGGCGATTGCTCCGACGGCGGCCTTGGCGAGACCGGGACCGATTGCGGCGGCAACATCGGCGGCGGTGGCACCATCCGGCATTTCCCTGATGGAGTTGTCTGGAAGGGTGATCTTAATCATTGGTTAAGCGAGTCGCCTCGATCGGAAGCAAGACTGCGAACGAAACACATCGAAAGCCGCCGGGTGCGTTCTGTCATGAAGGGCGCAGAGCATCATCATCCGAGCCAGCGGCGCGGTAAGAAAATCAGGCCGGTGATGATCCACCGGCGTCATCACGACGTGTAAAGTTGGGCCAACAAGAATGCGTCTAGACCAGCAGGCATCGAGCATTTCCCCGGGGCAAATCCAATCGCTTATATGTTAAGCGCCCAACCAGATATCGGTCAAGCGGGGGGGCGGTTCGGAAACCGGTGCGGCAGGCATAATCAGGGACCGATGCGAATACCGGCTCCGCCCGGTCCGGGGCTCAGGTTGAACCGAAGGCGTGTATCTCGCCAGACATTGGAGAGGCCGACGATTGTGCCCTGCGGGAGCCACTGGTGGGGATTAGTCGAATCGAGGTCGCCCTGGGTTTCTCCGTGGCCGTCGTGGAAGATCAGATTAATCTTGAATGCATTGGCCGCCGCACCGACGGGCGGGTCGCTGTTGGCATGTCGGAAGCCCCAGATCCGAGCATCGTAGCGGCCGATGTAGCCGTTACCTGGAGCGCGCGAGCGATCCCATGACTTCGAGAAGTTGGCCCATCCCCCCGAGTCGCAGAAGGCACCGCCGAATCCGGCTTCCGGTGCCAGGTCGTAGTCGGGCTGTACTTCCTCACCGCTGGTCGAGGATGAATATCTTGCGCCATCCGCACAGAAAATCTTATTGGCCGGGATGCCCAATCGATTGACGACGGGGCCATAGGTGGACGGAAGATTGTCAGAGTTTGTCGAGGCATTCACCATTCCCTGCGCTCTGGGATCGGTACCGGTCGTGCTGAAAAGTGTGAGCTGAGCACGAACGGTATTCATGCTGACCATTCGGCCGGTGCCCGCATTGGGCGCACCGGGTGACGGGTAGTAGGTGGAAAGAAAGCGGTTGGATCGGCAAAGGAACGCAGGGCTAGAGCGAAGTTCGTTGAACCTTCGGATAATCGAATCCGGACTGCCGTCGCCCTGCGGGATGCCGAGACCCATGATCTCAGCGAGGGGGCCCATGAAATCCCATCGCTGGACGGCCGGGCCGTACGCCGCGGGAGCGCCGCGCAGATAGAGACCGGTCGTCTGTGGCGAGCCGGGAATCCAGCCGTCGTTGTCGGAGGTATAAGAACTTTGTGCCTGCGAGACGCCGCGCATGGTGCCCAGGCAAGCGACGCGTTGTGCGGCGCGGCGCGCGCTGGCCAACGATGGTAAGAGCAGTGAAATCAGAAGCGAAATGATCGAGATTACAACGAGCAGCTCGATGAGCGTGAAGCCGCGCGTCCGCTGCCAAGGACGATTACGAGGGCTGCGGTGCTGATCCGCTGGCGACGGTGAGTACTGACTTCGGTCTGTTCGCATGGCAAACCTCGATCGTTTTCGCTATCTCTTGCCCGCCTCGGCTTCCGCAGCGGCCATCTCGTCGTCCGACGGCTTCGGGTTGTGTCCGACGACTTCGTGACCACAGTCGGGACAATATGTCTGTTCACGACTGGTATGGTCGATTCGCTGCTTGAGGATCACATAGGTCGGCTTGAGCTTGGCCTTCCATTGACCATCCGGTCCTTTCGTCCAATAGCAGAGCTCGGCTTGGTAGCCGGCCATGGCCTTACAGTTCGGACACTTCAGCGGCTCGATGTCGCCCTCCTTCGGTGTATGGTCGAAGGGCGTCTGACACTCGTTGCACAGGTAGCCACGAATGACGGATCGGTCGTAGTCGCTCTCTCCGCCGAACTGATACCATGCGAAACCTGCCGCAGCGATGAAGATCGCCACAGCCACGATGATCTTGATCCGGTCTTTTCCGGATTTAGCGTCTTGCATTTACCTGCCTGAATCCAGAGCCACTGAGGCAGCCGCTGATCTCACGGCCGGCCGGCTCGCTGCTGCCTCGGCTCGCATTAACTGTAAGTTGCGGACCATCCTTGTCCTGTGGCGTTATCTGTCCGAGGGACCGAGTGAACCTCACGGGTCGGTATCGTGACAACGACCCGGAGCGGCTCAACTGCACTACAGCGTTACGTCGTACGTAAGACCGGACTGGAGTCCGGTTCCACAGGAGCCGGGTCCAAGCGCCCCTGAATAATGATAGTTTCACCGCGATGGGTTCTGTATTCAAGGGAAACCCGGGTTAAATCCTCGTTCAGACGACCCGAGGTTTCACAGGCGGGTTGTTTCAGAGGTGATCCGGCTGAATACCTGCTGCGGCTGTAGCGATGGTGCCGTTTGGTGCGGCACAGCCCGAATTACAGGCCCTTTTCCGCTCAATGGTTACGGCTCACCGACATCGGCCTCGAAGTCGAGGTTGATGTCGGCGGAGGCAGACTGCTGGGACATCTGACGGAGGACTGGAGTGATGGAGAAGTGTCGTCCGGGACAGGCGGTCTTTTTTGTGACGCCGCCGTGGGTGTAGATGCGCGACTGCGGGATGCCGCAGTTGGCCGTCAGGAAGGACGAGAGCCGTGCAAGGGCGGCGATCTGCTTTTGAGTCGGCGGGTGGTTTTCGAGATTGCCGATCAGGCAGATGCCGATGCCGTGGTCGTTGTAGTAATTGTTGTCGGTTTTGCAATGTGCGCCGTGTTTCTGCTGTGTCCAGCGGGCACCGACGAAGACCTGGCCGTCGCCATAGCCGATTCCGTTTCCGATGACGAAGTGGTAGCCGAGTTCGTCCCATCCGCGGACGCGAACGTGGTGATCGCGCATTCCCTGAGGGGTGGATTTATCGCTGCCGGAATGATGGACGACGATGCACTCCCAGCGGCGCTTGATCCCGCCGGGTGGCGTCCATCCCCGATCCTGCGAGGCGGTGCGAACGGGCGGTGCTGTGCGCTGCGCGGGCGGATCAACGGGCTTGATCGGAGCGGGCCGGCCCCCGACGTAGGGATCGAGGTCGACAATGCGAGGTTCGTTCTTCTGGGCACAGCCGATCAGTAGAGGCAATCCGAAGAAGGCGACGGCCAGGAGATGCAGCGCCGATCGCGTGCGTTGTGTCACGTGGAGGAATTGATTCATCATGGTCCTACAACATCGTGAATCGGCGATAGACAACACGGTAGGGTAACATCGGGACGACGGGGACGGCAAGTGAATTGAATCGTGCCTTTCGGGATTCGCACAGGATATCGGATGCCCGCTGCGGCCGCAGGAATTGCAGGCAGATCGATGGCTCGTCATCCGCGCAATCGCGCCGCTACTGCTGGACGAACGCTCTCAGATACGCACGACTGTCGCTCTGGTTCGCGGCGGCATCGAAAACGGCAAGGGCCGCGCGGAAGTCACCGCCGACCTTGTCAAAGACTGCCTGAAAGTCGCCGAGGCCGCCCTGATAGACGATGGCAGCGAGGATGCGTGCGTTGTCGAAGGGCGCGGTGCGAAGGAAGGACCAGAAGTCGGGGTCCTGCAGGAGCGGTTCGAGCGTATCCAGGTACTCCTGCCGCAGGGCGTCGAACTCGGCCTGCCGGTTGGCGATGATCGTCTCACGTGATTCGCCTCGGGCCGCGGCGTTGTTGTAGTAGGCATTCATCCGGGCATACATGAGATTGACGTACATGTCGATGATGAGCTTGTCGGCGTAGCGAACGCGGGCGGCCTGGGCTTCTGGTGAATTCGCGCCGTAGGTGGCGTCGAACCATGCCTGGGCGCCGGTTCGTCCTACGAAGGTGGCCATGCTTTCGTTGTAGTTGCCGTCGCCGAGCTTGAAGATGGTCTGGTGGACCATCTCGTGCAGGATCAGTTCGGCCAGCTCTATTTCGTCGAACTGCAGGTTGGACTGCCGCACCGGATCGGGGAAGAAGTTGAGCGTGGAGAAGCCGGCGGCACGACCGAGGAAGACGTCGTAGCCCTGGTCGAGCAGTTCCTGTCCGACCTGTCGAGCGAATTGCTCGTCGAAGAAGCCGCGGGTCGAGAACCGGCCGAGGATGGGGTAATCCCAGAGATACGCCGTCAAACTATCCCGGGCGCTCGCGGAGACGACCCATGCGGCGGGCTGCATGCCGTTGTAATGAAAGACGGTGTAGGAGTCAGTGCCGCGCAGGCCGACGACGTCGATTCCGAACTGCCGTACCTGCTGCGTGATGGCGAGGCGATGGCGCTCCTCGTCGGTGAGCTGGGGGTCATCCAGCGCTCGGGAGACGGGGACGATTGACGTGAGCACGCCCAGTTGGCCGATGGCCAGGTGGATGAAGTAGCCGGCGTCACAGCCGGAGGAGAGCATGGCGCTGATGGTCAACGGGATGATCGGCAGCGGGATGATGCGGCGGCGTATGCTTTTCATGTTCGGCGAGCTTTTGTTGTTGTGTCGATGGATGGTCTCGGCTCGCCGGGATCGTGTTTGAGGTTGAGGCGATCCATTTGACTGAGCTTCGTTCATTCCGGCGAATTCATCAGCGGATCGGGCCTTGCCCGAGTTCGTCCTCGGACATGACCTGAAACTTGCGACGGCGGAGGATCATCGCGGCGGTATCGATGCTGTCGGTGTGGATGGCGAGGGCGGCGCGGCCGGTGGGCCGTACAAGCAGGGGATAAGCGTAGTCGATGTTCACTTCGCCGGCGACGAGGGCCGAACAGATGGACATCAGACCGTGGCCGTGGGGGACTTCGACGACGAGCAGTTCGGTCTGGCTGAGGGGGAATCCCTTCTTGTTGAGGATGTCGACGGCGGTCTCGTGCGGGTCGCAGATCAGTCGGATGATGGCGCAGTCGATCGCATGGACAACGGACATGCCCGCAACGCGGACTTCGCTGCCTTCGAAAGCGCGGAAGAGCCGCATGAGGGCGCCGACTCGGTCTTCGAGAAAGACCGATATCTGTCGGACCATGGGGGAATTGAACGTTTCCGCGGTTTCGAATGAGTGTGTGGCCATACGCCCTATTCTATCGGCCGCATCGCCTGCAGGCATCATCTTCCCCGATCAGGAATTGTAGCGGGGGTCGCCGGGCCTCTATGATGGGCCAGGAGGATCGGGAGACACCTCATGACTGAAAAGACGAGCCAGACGGCGATACCGGATTCGGCGGGTCGGTACGGGGCTTTCGGCGGGCGGTACGTCCCCGAGACGCTCATGTCGGCTCTGCACGAACTGGAGGCGGCCTACGCTGCGGCACGAGTGGACCCGGCCTTCTGGGTGGAGCTGGAGGCCTATCTGCGGGACTACGTCGGCCGGCCCAGTCCGCTCTATCTGGCGGAACGGCTGACAAGTCGCCTGGGTGGGGCGCGTATCTACCTGAAACGAGAAGACTTGAACCATACCGGGGCGCACAAGATCAACAACACGCTGGGGCAGGCGATTCTGGCCCGGCGGATGGGCAAGCGGCGGATCATTGCCGAGACGGGTGCCGGTCAGCACGGTGTGGCGACGGCGACGGCGGCGGCGGTCTTTGGTCTGGACTGCGTCGTGTACATGGGGGCCGAGGACGTCCGCCGACAGATGCTTAACGTGTTTCGGATGGAACTGCTCGGGGCCCGCGTAGTGCCGGTGGAGAGCGGTCAGCGTACGCTCAAAGATGCCATCAATGAGGCACTTCGAGACTGGATCGCGACGGTAGCGGATACGCATTATGTCATCGGATCGGTGATGGGACCGCATCCATTCCCGATGCTGGTGCGTGATCTTCAATCGGTGATCGGCCGGGAGACGCGGCAGCAGATCCTGGCGGCGGAGAGTCGGCTGCCGGATGCGGTCCTGGCCTGCGTAGGTGGCGGTAGCAATGCGGCGGGAATCTTCTATCCGTTTGTGGAAGACAAGGGCGTCCGGCTGATCGGGGTGGAGGCGGCCGGCGAGGGGCTTGATCGTCGTCACAGCGCGACGATCTCGCGCGGGCGGCCCGGAGTTCTGCACGGCATGCAGACGCTCGTGCTGCAGGATGACGACGGGCAGACGCAGGCGGTTCATTCGGTGTCGGCGGGGCTCGATTATCCCGGCGTGGGTCCTGAGCATGCCTATTGGGCCTCGACGGGTCGGGCGGAGTATGTTTCGGCCACGGATGACGAGGCGCTCGATGCGTTTGAGTTGCTTTGCCGCACGGAGGGAATCCTTCCGGCGTTGGAGACGGCTCACGCGGTGGCGCACTGCGTGAAGCTCGCGCCGCAGCTCGGGCGCGACGGCGTAATCGTGGTGAATCTGTCGGGGCGCGGCGACAAGGACTGCGTGGAGGTGGCGAGGTTGCGAGGCAGAAAACTTGGCGGATAGGAACGCGGAACATCGAATCGACCAGGCGTTGCGAAGCCGGCCACCGGGATTGTGGCCTTTTCTCGCGGCGGGCTATCCCAGCATCGGGGCAACGGAGGTGATTTTGCGTCGCATGGGCTCGCTGTCGATTCGCGGGGTCGAGCTTGGTTTTCCTTTTTCAGACCCGATCGCGGACGGGCCGGTAATTCAGAATGCCTTCACGCATGCGCTGGCCGCGGGGACGCGAGTCGCTGACATCTTCGAGATGGTGCGGGACGTGCGCGACGAGGTGGCGTACCCGATCGTCGCCATGGTGTCGGTGTCGATCGTCTATCGTATGGGGGTCGAGTCATTCGTCGAGCGGGCGAGGTCTGCGGGTTTTGATGGGCTGATTGTTCCTGATCTCGCGCTGGAAGAAGCGCCGCAACTCGCGACGTGCGCTGCCGCTGCGGGATTGCGTCTCTCGATGCTCATCGCGCCGACCACACCGCCTGAGCGGCAGGCGCGGATTGCGAAGCTTGCCGGCGGGTTTTTGTATTATGTGTCGGTGCAGGGGACGACCGGTCAGCGAGCGGCTTTACCAGTCGATCTGAGCGACCATGTGCAGCAGGTGCGTGCGGAGACGGGCCTTCCTGTGGTCGTCGGCTTTGGCATCAGCACGCCGGAGCACGTGCGTGAGGTCTGCGGCTACGCAGACGGTGCGATCGTGGGCAGTGCGATCGTGAAGCGCATCACGGACGCGCTGCAGACTGGCGCGGACGAGGCGCAAGTCGTTGAGCAGGTTGCGAGATTCGTTGATATGCTTTGCGTGTGACGCAGGGATGCGAGTAGAACGGTAGAACCGTAGCGCGGGCAAGCTATTGCTTACCCATGCCACCCGTAATCACAGGCCCCGACGCCCCCTACGGGCTTAGCAGCAATTCCACGAATGCCTCCGTATCTGCGGTATCTAGAACGCCTGACGGCTCGGCCACGTCGGCGCAGATCTCATAAAACGGGCTGACGACGTGGGCCTCTACGAACCCCTGGATATCCAGTGAATTCACCTCGCCGTTGCCGTCCATGTCGCCGGGCAGTTTGCACGTCGGCACGACGTACTCACACGCAAACCGCGTCACACTGAAGTCGTCCAGCGCCGCCTCCACCAGCGAGCCCGCCCCGAAGTCCGACGCCACGAACCGCATCCGAATCTGAGCCGTCGGGGTTACCACGTCGCTCACCACGAATTCGTGATAGAACCACCCGCCGGATGTCCCCGGCCCGCTCGGTCCCACCACCTCGACGCTCACGTACGTCCCCACCGCACCGCCCTGGTTCGAGATGTCCACCTCGAAGACATCCGCGTTCGGCGCCGCACCGGTATTGTTCGAATACCATCGCCAATATCCGATCGTCGCGTCGCCGTCCGAAAGATCGATGATCGGCGACACCAGCGTCGTCTTCCCGTTGTCCACGTCGTTGTCGCCCAGCCCGCCGCCCGGCACGCCCTGGCCCGTCACCCAGCACATCACCCCCGGTGGCGGCGTGTGATCGTCCTCCGGCTGCGCCGCCGTGCCCACGGGGTCCACACGCACCCAGATGCCCGTCGTCGCGTTGTCGTCGGGGATGCCGCCCGCCACGCCGACGGTCCACCCGCGGTGTATTTCCATATCATCCTCGAAGACAATCTCCACCACCCCTACCGCCGCCTGATACGGCGCCGCCGCTCCCTGCACAGGATTGGTGATCTCACCGCTGAGCGCGCCCTCGGCGGAAAGGTAAAACTCCGGCGCGGCATCACACGTCGCCGACGGCAGCGTGGCCAGATACGCATTGCCGCCGATCGAAGCGAGCGGCACTTCCACGAACGACCCGCCGCCGTAGCGATAATGCAACCGCTCCGTGCCCGGGACAACGGTATCATTCAGCCCGGTAATCTGCACTGCCATCTCAACGGGCTCACCAGGGGCTATCACCGTCGGTGCGCCGTCCACCAGTGAGATGCTGAGCCCGTAAAGCTCCCCGATTGACTCCGACGAACACAACGAAAACACCTGCGGCCCCTGCGGCACGTCATGACCGGCGATCCGAACCGACCAGACGCCTGCCTCCGGCGAGTCCACCACCACCTGCTCAAGATTATTCCGCCGGTCCGGTTGCGTCCGCACCGCCGCCGCACTCGGCGCGAACTGGTCCAGTGTCCACGGCCAGGCCTGCACCTGCGAGGGACTGATCACTACCAGGTCCAGATCGTTCACCAGTGAGGGCACCACGTTCGGCGTGCCCGGCGGGTCGTCCCAAGCCAGTGTCAGCTTGAGCTGCGGCGTGCCTGGCGCAACGACGAGCGTCGTCTGAACCACGCCGCCCTGACCGACCTGCGACTCGGTGAAGTTCCCCGTCCGCATGAAGTCGATGGTGTTTTTAATTCGCACGCTGCCATAGCCGAACTGGTAATCCGGTCCCACGTTGCCGAGATCCACCGCGTTGTGTGCGAGAAGCACCTTGAGCGTGGAGTTTCGCGGATCATTCAGCTCGGGAAACTGTACGCGGTAATCCTGCAACAACAGCGCACAGAGACCCGTCACCGTGGGGCAGGCCATGCTCGTGCCGCAGCTCACCGTGTAGGCCGTATCACTCGATGCACTGCACGAGGTCACACCGCCGTCACCGCCGGATTCGCAGCCCGGCGCCACAAAGTCCGGCTTGAGACGCCCGTCATCCACCGGCCCCCAGCTGCTGAACGAGGTCATCGTATCGTTGTTGGAGTTAATCGCGCCGACACAAAGGTGGTTCTTCGCACCGGACGGTGGAGCGATGCTGTAATAAGCACCGTAGCCCTCCACGTTGCAGCGCGTACCCTGACGCTCGTTCCCGGCAGCCCAGACGATGCGGTACGGCGCACCCAGGGAACCACGCACGATGGAGTCGATCAGCGCGCAGGTGACACCGTAGTCTCCCTGCATGTCACAGGGGAAAAGGTTGCTCTCCACGTTTGTACCGATGGAATTGTTCGATATATGACAACCGAAGGTGTTGATTGCCTGGTTGTAGTCCGATTCCAGATCGCCGGGGTTCGTGTAAAGAAACGTGCCGCCGCCACTGACCTGAAGACCGTAGGACTCCATGATCACCCCCGGCGCCATTCCGCGATTCGTACCGCCGCTGGCCGCGCCGCTGCCGCCAATCGTCCCGGCGACGTGCGTCGCGTGTGTGATCACATTCGCATTGTCTCGAACCGTAAGTCGGCCGCCGAAATCCATGTGCGATGCCCGGGCCACGCCGCCGTCGTATACCATGACACGCACACCGGTGCCGTCGAGGTCGTACGGCGCGGCCTGCACGTCGTTGGCCTGCGTAATGACGCGATTACTGCTGTTGACCGGCGACATGAGCGGCAGCGGCGGCTCGATCCACTGCACCGCATCGAGCGCCGCGAGGGTGTTGATCCGCGAACGGGGAATCTCCACGACCAGGCCATTGATGCTGTAGAGTTCGGCCTGTACGACGCCCTGCTGCGTTTCGACGAGTTCGCTTGCCTTGGCGAGCGGGACATCGCCGTGGAAGACGACGTAGAGAGCGACCAGGTCTTCCTCGACTTGGGTGATTTCATCGAAGACTCGGCCGACGATCGACCACTCAGGCAACGTGCCGGCGGCGATGGTGGGGTGGATTTTGACGGTCGTTTCGATTGGGTTGATGGCGGCCAGGGCGGTGATACGCTCAAGATCGCGGAAGCGCGGGCTGCGCTCGCCGGTCGTGGCGAAGTAAGCATGGTTGCCCAGGGGAGCCAACAGCTCAACCCCGGCGTGGCGCAATTGTGCCCGGGTGCCTTCGTCAACGGGCTGATCGAATCGGACGATGAAGTGGCGATTGCCGTCGCGGGTGATGATATTTCGAAGGGCCGCGATGTTTTCCCGCGGGGCCCGGGCATCGGACATTTCCACCAGTGCGCTGCGCCAGCGGACCTGCGCCGAGGCGGGCGGTGCGAAAATCGCGAGCAAGGTGAGTAGACAGATCGCGCGGGTAGTGTGCGCGCGGACATATCCATGTGCCCGGGTGGGGCTCGAAAATTGTGACAACGGTATCCTCCTCACCCTTACCCCAATGCTGGGAGTTGGTAATCAGGTCGGCTCGACATCTTCCAAGGTAACTCATTGAGCCCGGCGATTCAATCGGCGTGGTCACCATTTTGTGGCCCAGGCGGCTCTTTTATCGCGCAAAGCTGCTCGTGATCGTTCAAGGCGGCATCGACGGATTTGCCCGACCTCCGGCGAACCCGCATAATTGAATTGTGCTTGTGAAGAGCACGATCCTTGCAGACCCCACTCTGAAGGCCCTTTGCGAGCGGCTGGCGGCGGGTGAGACCCCCCTGGCGGCAAACGGGCTCTGGGGGAGTGCTGCGCCCATCGTGGCCGCAATCATCGCGGAATCACTTAATCGGCCTCTGGTGCTGGTCACCGCACACCTCGATCAGAGCGACGACGCCCGTGATGACATCGAGACGACCTTCGGCCGTGCCGCGGACATCCTGCCGGCCTGGGAGACTCTTCCGGGCGAGGGCAGCGCGGCCGGAGAAATCGGCGCCGAGCGGACGCGCCTGTGTGCCGAGCTTCTGGAGCTGCAGCGCGGTCGCACGTCGCCGACTCAGGCGAAGCTGGTCGTCGCGCCGATCCAGGCGCTGATGCAGCCGGTACCGGACCCGGCGGCGCTAGATGCCAACTCGCTGACACTCAAGGTAGGAGCGAAGCAGGATCCGGAGGAGCTGGCGCGATTCCTCACGGAACGCGGTTTTACCCGGCTGGACCAGGTCGAAGACCCGGGCGATTTCGCACTACGCGGCGGCATCCTTGATCTGTTCTGGACGTCTGACCTCGACCCGCTGCGGATCGAGTACTTCGGGGATCGGATCGAATCGATCCGCCAGTTCGAGGCGGGCACGCAGCGGTCCACGCGGACGCTGGACTCTACACGGGTCACGCTGGCACCGGGACCGGGCACGGTTCGCTGCGGTTTGACCACGGCGTTCTTCAATTATCTCGATCCTCAGACGATTGTGGTCTTCTGCGAACCGCTTGAAATTGTTGAAGTTGGTCGGCTCTTTCTCGATCGGCTGGGCCATCCCGTCGGACACTATCCGGTGGAGGCAGTGTTGCGGACGGCCGGTCGGTTCTCGCAGCTGCATCTGTCGAGATTTCCCACGTCGAGCGTGCCGGACTCTCAGACGCTGTACCTGCCGTGCGAACCGTTGCCACCCTTTGAGACGAAAGCGACCGATGCGGTCACACAGCTCATCCAGCTCGCCCTGCAAACTCCAGTGGTGGTGTACTGTGACAATTTGGGCGAAGAAGAGCGGCTCCGCGAGCTCGTCGATCAGGTGCTCACACTGGCCGCTCAGGAGGGAATCGCACCCGAAGGATCACCGAAGATTGAAACGCTTATCGGCCTGGTTCACGCTGGTTTTCATTGGAAGGGCGTGGACAGCGGAGCAGCATCGCAAGCCGGCTCACTGATCGTTCTGCCGCACCACGAACTGTTTCGTCGATACACGCAAAAGCGCCGGTTGCGGAAGGTGGCAGCGGCCCGCCCGATCGAATCCTTTCTTGACTTGTCCGAAGGGGACTATGTCGTGCACGTGCTGCACGGCATCGGCCGGTACGTCGGAATGAAGACGATTCGCAAGAAGGACTCTCGCAAGAGCGAGGAATTTCTCACGCTGCGTTTTGCCGACGATGCCACGCTGCACGTGCCGGTATCGCAGATCGACCTGGTTCAGAAATACATCGGGGCCGGGGCGGCGCGCCCGCAACTGTCAAAGCTGGGCGGCACTCGCTGGCAGTCGACCAAGGCCAGAGTGGAAGAGGCGGTCGACGAGCTGGCGACGGAGATGCTGCGTGTGCAGGCGGTACGGGCATCGCAGCCGGGCGTGGCGTTTCCGCAGGATACACATTGGCAAGGTGAGTTTGAGGCGGCGTTTGTGTACACGGAAACTCCCGATCAGCTCACGGCGCTGGCTCAGATCAAGCAGGACATGATGCGCGACCGGCCGATGGACCGTCTGCTCTGCGGCGATGTCGGCTACGGCAAGACGGAGCTGGCCATCCGCGCGGCCTTCAAGACGGTCGAATTCGGCAAGCAGGTGGCCGTACTGGTACCGACGACGGTTCTCGCCGAACAGCACTATCGCACGTTCAGCGAGCGGCTGCGGGATTACCCGTTTACGGTCGAATGTCTGAACCGTTTTCGCACGACGAAGGAACAGAAGCGGATCATTTCCGCGGCAAGATCGGGCCACGTGGACGTGCTGATCGGGACGCACCGGATTCTTTCGCGGGACGTGGGCTTCACCGACCTGGGACTGGTGATCGTGGACGAAGAGCAGCGATTTGGCGTGGAACATAAGGAGCGGCTCAAGCGGCTGCGCGAGACGGTGGACGTGCTCACGCTGACGGCGACGCCCATCCCCCGGACGCTGCACATGGCGATGATCGGCCTGCGCGATATATCCAGTCTGGCCACACCGCCGATGGATCGCCGCTCCATTGCGACCAGCGTCTGTGCCTGGAGCGACGAACTGATCCGCGAAGCGATCGTGCGGGAGCTTAATCGCGACGGGCAGGTCTATTTCGTCCACAACCGGGTCCATTCGATCCAGGGCATCGCCGCGAAGGTACAATCGCTCGTGCCGGATGCGCGGATCACCATCGGTCACGGACAAATGCCGGGCGATGAGCTGGAAGACGTGATGCTCAGCTTCGTGCGGCGCGAGGCGGACATCCTGGTCTGCACGTCGATCATCGAAGCCGGACTGGATATACCTACAGCGAACACGATGTTCATCGACCGGGCGGACCTGTTCGGCCTGGCGGACCTGCATCAGCTTCGCGGCCGCGTCGGTCGGTACAAGCACCGCGCTTATTGCTACCTGCTGCTCTCGCCGAACCGCCCACTGACCAGTACCGCGGCACGGCGGCTGAAGGCCATCGAGCAGTACAGCGAGCTGGGCTCGGGATTTCGCATCGCCATGCAGGACCTCGAGATCCGCGGGGCCGGTAACATTCTCGGCGCGGAGCAGTCGGGCAACATCGCGGCGGTGGGCTACGAGCTTTACTGCCAGTTGCTGGAGAAGGCGGTCTGTCGCATGCGGGGCGAAGCGCCGAAGCAGCGCGTGGCCGTGCATCTGGAGCTCGACGTGGAGGCCTACCTGCCGCGGAGCTACATCCCGTCGGATCGACAGCGGATGGAGTGTTATCGACGATTTGCGGCATGCACCTCGCCGCGCGACGTGGAACAGCTCGGCGAGGACCTGCGTGATGCTTTCGGCAGGTACCCCGAGTCCGTGGAAACGCTCCTGACGCTTACCGAACTCAAGGTACGAGCCGCAGGGTGGAACATCCAGTCGATCATCAAGCGGGAGCCGGACCTGATCTTCACCTTTGAAGGGGAGGTCCGGAAGATCGAGCCCCTCTTCGTCGGGGCCAGCGGATCGGTGCGCATCCCCGACGGCCACACTTTTCACTGGCGACTGCCCGATTCCTACTTCAACCGGCAGACGCTTCTTCGAGTGCTGGTCAATCTGTTTCGTCGTGCTGAGAATCAACGTGCCACGGGGTCGGCCGAGGCATTGCGACCTGTGAGGTAGTGGCATGGTGATGCGCCGGATTTTATTCTGGCGTTCAAACGGAGGCCGTTATAATCATGTAGCGTCCGTCGCCGGTCCGAATTCAGCCGGTCCAGAGGGCATGTCATGACGCAGGTTCGACACGTACTGGAGAAAAAGGGCAAGGAAGTGGCCACGGTGGACCGTGAGGCATCGGTCCTGGAAGCGGCCCAGAAGATGAACGAGCGACACATTGGCGCAGTCCTCGTTCTCCACCAGGGCAAGATCGCTGGTATCTTCACGGAGCGCGATATTCTCAACCGCGTCGTCGCCGCACGAAAGGACCCCGCCCTGACAAAAGTCCACGAGGTAATGACTTCGAAAGTGGCGGTCTGCTCATCCGACACACCTCTCGAATCCTGTCGAACCGCCATGACCCGCAACAAGCTGCGCCACTTGCCTGTCGTGGACGGTGACCGACTTGTCGGCATGATCTCCATTGGCGATCTGCTGGCCCGGGAGATTCAGGAGCAGGAGGAGACCATCCGCTGGCTCCATGAGTACATGCACGGGCCGAACTGATCTTCGAGCTTAATTCCCTCGCATCTTTCCGGTCTTACGTCGCGGACTTCGCCAATTCAGCCAGCACCGCGGTGAGATACTTCCACGACTTGGCAACGGAATCGACGTACACGCGCTCGTCCGGGCTGTGGGCGCCGGTGATGTTCGGTCCGAAGGAGACCATGTCCATCTGGCCCACGCGCTCGCCGATGATGCCGCATTCCAGTCCGGCATGAATCGCGAGGATGTGCGGCGACTCCTTGAAGAGCCGCTCGTAAACGCGCTTACAGACCGCCAGTGTCGGGGAATCCGGATTCGGCTCCCAGCCGGGGTAGGTATTGCCATGCTCGGCCGTCGCGCCGGCCAGTCGGCCGATCGAAGCGATCTGGCGAGCCGTCAGATCGAGGAGTGAGGAAGACGAGCTGCGTGACAAACACCCGACGACGATCTCGATCGCGTCGTCGCCCCGGCGGGTATCAACCGTTGATACGTTGTTGGATGTCTGCACAAGATTCGGCACGCGCGGGTGCATGCCGAGTACGCCGCTGGGCAGTGCGACGATCGCTGCAATGAGGGCATTCGTCTCCGACGCAGTTGCTGCGACCTTCGGTGTGGTATCGCCGGCCTGCTCGACGGTGATGCGCACGCCGTCTTCGAAGGATTCGGCTCGCGATGCAGCGGCAACAGCGGATCCGGCCTCCTGAAGTACTCGTAGCAGTCCCGACGGGCCAAAGACGACGGCATGAGACTCACGCGGGATCGCGTTTCGCTTACTTCCGCCGACGAGCTCAACCAGTCGCATCGTGCCTTGGTCCACTCGAGCGAGCACGCGCCCGACGAGTTTGATCGCATTCGCCCGATTCTCGTGGATGTCACTTCCGGAATGCCCTCCGCGAAGGCCGTCCACGACGACTCGGTACGCGGTGGTCGAGCCGTCGGCCGGGCTCGTGCTTAATTTCCACGTGAGATTGGTGTCGCAGCCACCGGCGCAGCCGATGTAGATCGCGTTGTCCTCCTCGGAGTCCAGATTCAACAGCCGACGCCCGCGGAACGAGGTCGGCGTCAGCGCTTTGGCACCACTCATCCCGGCTTCCTCGTCGATCGTCAGAAGCAGCTCCAGCGGTCCATGCACCACGTCCTTTTCCGTCGCCGCAGCCAGGGCCAGCGCCACGCCGATGCCGTTGTCCGCACCGAGCGTCGTGCCTTCGGCGCGAACGATTTTTTGCCCCGACTTCGCGTCGGTATCGAGCCGCAGTTTGATCCCCTCGTGATCAAAATCGTGTTGCGTGTCCCGGTTTTTTTCGCAGACCATGTCGAGATGGGCCTGCAAGACAGTCACCGGGGCGTTTTCGTGACCCTTCGTAGCCGGCACATCGATGACCAGGTTGCCGATCTGCTCCTCGCGGACTTGCAGGCCCTGTGATTCGGCGAACTGACGCACGTGCTTGCGGATGCGTGCTTCCTGCTTTGAGGGCCGCGGCACGGCGGCGATGCCGGCAAAGATCTTCCACACGGCGGTCGGCGTTAAAGACTCGATGGCTGCGCTGGACATGGTTGTTCACTCCTGAAGTTCAACTCTGCGGCAATGCGGCTGATTGTAACATGGAAATTATCGAGGCGCACGAGGGCTCGCCGTGGTTATAATAAGCACGTCGGGTTCCATGACGGTCGGCCAATTAAAAGCAGTTCGGTGTCAGGATGGATCATACACCTCCCGGCATGGTGACGCAGGTGCTGCAGAAGGTCAGCGCGGGCGATCCGCGTGCGGCCTCGGAACTCCTGCCGCTGGTCTACGATGAGCTTCGACGGCTGGCGCAATCGCGCATGGGCCGTACGCCGCCCGGCAACACGCTGCAGCCCACGGCCCTCGTCCACGAGGCCTATTTGCGACTGGTCGGGAGCGACGACCCGACGTGGAACAGTCGGGGACACTTCTTCGCGGCAGCAGCACAGGCCATGCGGCAGATTCTTGTCGATCAGGCACGTCGCAAGTCGAGTCTGAAACGAGGCGGGGCCGGGGCCGTAGCAGGTGGCGGGTTTCGCCGCGCCGATGTGGAACTTGACGAGCTGTCAATCGATGCTCCGACGGAAGATGTCCTTGCTCTCGACGAAGCCCTCAAGCAGCTCGAAGCGCGCGACCCGCGGAAAGCGCGAATCGTCATGCTGCGTTTCTTCGCAGGTTTGACTTCGGAAGAGATCGCCGCGGCACTGGGTATATCCGTCCCGACGGTGGAGCGCGACTGGCGATTTGCCAAGGCCGTGCTGTATTCGCAGATATCGAACCGGAACTCCGCCGAAAGTTCCTAAGCATCCGGCGTGCTGCCGGTACGAGTTAAAGCGAGGAGCACGCATCATGCTTCGCGACGATCGATGGTCTGCGGCCGAGGCGATCTTCGCGGAGGTTCTTCCGCTCTCTGCAGATGAGCGCCAAGCGGCACTCGATCGGCTCTGTGGTTCGGATACTGAATTGCGGGAGTTTGTCGATGGGCTACTCGTCGGAGCCAATCGCTCGCAGAACGACTTTCTCGAATCGCCGATTGTATCACACGAAGCGCGATTGCGCGCCGAGCAGATCGAACCTGCCGGCTGCGAGGTGCTTCCTGACCAAATTGGCCGCTACCAGATCATCCGAAAGATCGGTGAAGGCGGCATGGGCGTGGTGTACGAAGCGAGGCAGGAGCATCCCCGTCGGACGATCGCGCTGAAGGTCATCACGCCGGGGCTCACGTCGCGAAACCTGATCCGTCGATTTCAGAACGAAGCGGAGGTGCTCGGTCAACTCCAGCATCCAGGCATCGCCCATATCTACGAAGCCGGCGTGGCCGAGATGAGCGGTCCCGGCGGTGCCACTTACGAGCAGCCCTTTTTGGCAATGGAGCTGATCCATGGACTGCCGCTGCACGAGTACGCGCGCCATCGCGGTCTCGGCAACCGGCAGCGGCTGGAACTGCTGGCACGAATCTGCGACGCCGTTCATCACGCGCATCAAAAGGGCGTAATTCATCGCGATCTGAAGCCGGCGAACATTCTGGTCGTCGACGAGACGGACTCCTCGACGGCAAATTCGGCCCTACGCTCGCCCGCGGGACCAACCGACGCGGTAAATCGCGATCAGGATTCAGCCCGCATCGGTCAACCGAAAGTGCTGGACTTCGGCGTGGCGAGGGCCACAGATTCCGATCTGCAGACAGTGACGATGCGGACCGATGCCGGTCAACTCGTCGGCACTGTTCCGTACATGAGCCCGGAGCAGGTTCGCGGCGACTCGCGCGAGCTGGACATACGTTCAGATGTGTACGCACTGGGCGTTGTTCTCTACGAGCTGCTCGCCGGCCGGCTGCCGATTGACGTGCGGAATTGCTCAATTCCCGAGGCGGTGCGGTTGATTCAGGAGGAGGAACCTTCGCGGCTCAGCTCGATTAATACGATCTTTCGCGGGGACATCGAAACAATCGTCGCCCGTGCGATGGAAAAGGACCGCGCGCATCGTTACGCATCGGCGGCGGAGCTGGCGGCGGACATCCGGCGTTACTTGCACGATGAACCGATTATCGCGCGTCCGCCGAGCGCGATGTACCAGCTTCGGAAATTTGCAAAGCGGAACAAGGCGCTGGTGGGCGGGGCGGCGGCCGTTTTCGGCACGCTGCTGCTGGGTGCGGTTGGAATGGCCTGGTTCGCGCTGCGTGAGTCGCAGCAGCGTCAACTTACCGAACAGTTGCTGGAGGAATCGCAAGCGGCGCGGGACGCGGAGAATGTCCAGCGGCAACTCGCAGAGCGGCGTTTTGAAGATGTTCGCCAGCTCGCACGGATTTTTATCCATGATATTTATGACGAGATTGCCATGCTGTCCGGTGCCACCCAGGCGCGAGAGAAGATCATCCGCACTGCGGTTCATTATCTCGATGAGCTTTCTTCAGAGACGGGTCAGGAGGCAGAATTGCTGAACGAGCTGATTGAGGGATACCACCGATTGGGGAGCATTCTGGGCAAGGCAAGCCAGGCGAATCTTGGTGACACTGCGACGGCGCTGGAGGTTTATCAGAGAGCACTGGCGCTGGCGGAGCGGCTGGTGAAGATGAAACCCGACGATCCACAGGCCCAGTCAGTTGTCGGTAGCTCACAAGAGCTCGTCGGTAACGCGCTTCGTGCAATGGGGCGCACCGAAGAAGCCATCGTGTATCTGCGAAAGCATCTCGAGACGATGGAAGCCCTGGAAGCGAGGTTTCCCGAGCATCCGGATTCTGCGCGTACGGTGGCGTTTGGTCATGCCAACCTGGGGCGAATGGAACTGGCGATGGGTCGCTACGAGGAGGCCCTCAAGGGCTTCAGCCGCTATGAGGCATACGTAGCGGCGGGGCTGGAGAAGAACCCCGGCGATCTGCACGCGATGAGCAACCACAGCATCATTCTTGATCGCATCGCCGAAATCCACGCGCACATGGGCGACGACGAGAAGGCCCATGAGCTGCTGGTCCGGTCGCTTGCGATTTCAGAGCAACTGGTGGCACAAGCGCCGCAGCACGCGGGCTACCAGGCGAATCTTGCCTCCACGCGCAGCAACATCGGGCGCAACCTGATGCGACTTGGGCGAAAGGAGGAAGGACTCCAGCTGATACTCGCCTCGCGGGCAGTGCGGGAGTCGATGATCGCGGCGGATCCGTCGGATGCCCGGGCGCGTCGAAACCTGGCCGTGAATGACTTTACAGTAGCCGATGCCTACGAGCGGCTGGGCCGGCACGAAGACGCGCTGCTGCATTTTGAGCGTTATCGTGATCAGTTGAAGGAACTGGTCGCTGCTGACCCGAACTATATCGTACTGCAGCGCGACCTGGCGCTGGGCTATCAGCGAATCGCCAAGACGCTTTACCGGTTGAATCGTCCGCGGGAGGCCCTTGAGCCGGCTGGCGAGGCGCTCGCGATGTTTCAGCGCCTTGCGGTGGCGGATCGTGTGGATGCCTTGGCGGCGCACGACGAGGCCTATGCCTACGGCGAACTGGGTATGGTGCAACTGGCGCTGGCCATCGCCAGCGATTTGAGCCGCGAAGAGCAACTCATGCAACTGAAAGCGGCCCGGGAGAACTTTGTTCGGACCGGTGAACTGCTCGACGAGCTGGAGGCAGCGGGACGACTGACGCGGGATCGGCTGTATGAATACGAAGAGATGAAAATACTTCAGGCAGATTGTGAATCGCGGCTTCGACTGCTCGAAGGTGAAGCATCGGTAGGCGACACGTCCACGGATGGCTGACGATCCTCGAACGACGGCGCAAAGAAACGGGGCGTGCCTTTGGAAGGACACGCCCCGTAGAAATCCGCATGGCTGGCTACCCGATGCTTCGGGTGACCATTACCCGGCTTAGTAGCCGTGGATGAAGAAGATCGACCAACCGATCTCGTGGACGCCAGGAGGACCGTTGAAGGAGTTGTCGGTCTCGTTTGCACAGTTAATGTTGATGATGATCGGCTCATTGTAGCCGGAAGGCAGCGGCGGAATGGTATCGCCGGCACCGACCGGTGCCGGAGCCGGACCGGGGACGTTGGGGTTCACGACCAGGGCGGCGCCCAAGAAGGCCTCGCGGCGGATAATGAAGGCACCACCGCCTTCACCGTTGCCGGGGGCGAAGTTCTCGTCGAAGTTCGAAAGATCGACGAAGGCGTAGCGGCTGCCGGGCGTCGGTGCACCTAGGCAGGTGAAGACGTTGGGCACGCCTGAGGTGTTGCCGAAGGGCTCGCTGAGCAGGTCGAAGTTGTCGCCGTTGACCTGGACGGACTCGAAGAAGCCGTCGTCATTGGGGCTCGGCGTGTCAAAGAAGGCAGGTGGGGCACCTTTGAGCGCACCGCTGATGTTGTAGAAGCGACCGCTGCGGAAGGCGTTGTCTCTCAGAAAGACCAGCCAGCCGGTCGGGCCGAGGAAGTTCATCGTCGCGGTCGTGCTGGTCGGGTTGAAGGTGAAGTTGATCCCGTGTGCGATTAAGGCGACGTCGCCGCCAGCGAGATTGATCAGACTGCGGCGAGCAGCCAGATCGTCGTTGGAGGGGAAGTCGGCCTGTGTGGGCAGGTAGCCGATGAGCGGCGCCGCGATGTGACCGTTCGCACAGGGGTTGACCGCTCGCAGACTGAACTCAATCTGTGTGAAGAATGCGGGCAGGAAGGGCTCGACCGGGACGCGCAGCGCGAGGGCATAGCCCGTCTCGCCGATCAGGCCGACGTAGTCATACTCCATGGGTAGATTGAAAAACTGCGGCGTGAAGAGTGCGCCGACAACGACGTCCCACGGGTTACCGGGACCGTTACCGAGCGGGTCGCAGCGAAGCTGCGTGGGGTCCGCCAGGTTCTGCTGACGCAGCTCGAACCGCAGCAGGTTGCCGGGGTTCGTGTTGATGGTCAGCGCGGCATTCTTGCGACCCTGGGAGACTTCCGCGGCGCTTCCCGTCGGGGCCAGCGGCGTACCGCCGGCATCACCGAGGTTCTGCAGGGTGTTACAGGCAGCGGCGAGTGCCACGGCCGCGGCAAAAAGCCCGGTGAACGTGAAGAGCTTGCTTCGAATCGTCATCCTTCTTCCTCCGGTACGTATTTCGTTTCGAGTCGGGGAACCTGCGGGCAGTCCCCCGGCCACGAGCATTCGCTTCAAGGTATCCCCGCCATTATGCTTGTTCTTTTATAACCAAAAGCTTACGTGCGCGTCAAGACTCGGGAGGGGTTTTTATACCCGCTCGGTGATGTTAGATCGGAGCAGTCCGGATTCTGGGTCGATAACGCGTCGAATCCTGATTACGTCCTCTATTATGCGCTTTGAGATCAAGTGATAGCCACTTGCGGTCGGCATCGCAGGCCACACGGCAGGGCGTCTCCTCGACGACGGAACGGAGCAATTCGAGCATTTTACGCCGTTCAGAAAGGAATCGTCTGGGTGCTTCGCGGCGCGTTCGATGAACCGCAGACTTTGTACACGGCAGGCGCGTGATCTCAACGGTACGCGGTCCAACCGCGCCGAGCGGCGCAACAAGGCGCAAACTCGGGCTGCTCTACGACAGTTGGTGCCGAAGCAGTGGCACCTTGAATGGAGGCGGCGGGAATCGAACCCGCGTCCCGAAGCACTTCAGAAACGGCCTCTACGTGCGTAGTCGATCATTTGTCGTCAACGCCGCCGTCGCCGGTCGACAAGCTCCAGCGGCGTCCAGCTCGACAAGTTCTCGCTGTTTCCCGGCCGAGCAGCAGGAAACAGCCAGCCTGCTAATCACCGTCTCCCCACCTAGCAGGCGTTGGCGGTTCGACGGGCAGCCGTTTTAGGCAGCCATGCTCAACTGAGAGTTGGCACGTAAGTTTTTGCCAGGTGTTTAACGAGGCCGCCTGACAACCTCGGCACGCCACCATCTCCTCAACTTGCCCGGTCGAAGCCAGATCGCCCCCGGACGTTAGAAGGTTTCGACGAATGACCATCGGTCATTCTTCGATGATGAGATTCTAGCTCGAAACGCGTTTGGGGCAACCAGGGCGCGGCCGCAGTCTGGTTGGTGCATGAGGCAGCCCGATGAACGGGAGGCATTGCAGGAATCGGTTGTCGGCGCGCAGACTATCGCCGCTGCGATGACGGTCGCCGGCCATCTACCTTGCCTGCGAGGACGGATCGAGTCAGAAATCGGGACATCGCACCCCGGGAACGTAGACATGGTTATCACCATCGCGCTGCTGTTGCTCTCCAATTTGTTTATGACCATTGCCTGGTACGGACACCTGCGATTCAAGCATGTCGATCTCTGGGTGGTCGTGCTTGCCAGCTGGGGCATCGCGTTCTTTGAGTATTGCCTCCAGGTACCCGCTAATCGCTGGGGACACAAGTACTTCACGGCGGCAGAACTGAAGACCATTCAGGAGATCATCACGCTTCTTGTCTTCTGTGGCTTCTCGGTGGTGTATCTCAAGGAGCCGCTGAAGTGGAATTACCTGGTCGGGTTCGGCTTGATCGCCGCCGCGGGTTTCTTCGTGTTTAAGAAATGGTAGCGGCGATGCGCACGCTTTGAGTGTGCGAACATCGTCGATCGACAGGCCGCGTCGGCGGATGTCTCTCTAGATCGGGCCAAGGGTACGGCGGCTGGGAGGTCGGCCGTATCGCGTACCTTCGCCGGAGATGCGTTGTTCGTATGGGATTCGGACCTCCTCGGCATCGCTGGGGTGACGCAGATCAGCCAACGCGCGGTTGACACAGACTCGCAAGTGATCCACGGCTTCATCCACGTCGTCGGTCACCTTGAAGAGATCGAGGTCGCCCGGCGAGATGGTGCGGTACTGTTCGAGCATGGTCTCCCGGAAGTACTTGACCATCGGCAGCCAAAATCGCGAATCGAATAGAACGACCGGATAGACGGGACTCTTGCCGGTCTGAACCAAGGTCATGGCCTCGAAGAATTCGTCCATCGTGCCGAAGCCGCCGGGGAAGCAGACCATTCCGACGCAGTACTTGACGAACATCACCTTGCGCACGAAGAAGTAGTGGAACTCGAGACTGATGTTCTGGAAGGCGTTGGCCTCCTGTTCGTGCGGCAGCGTGATGTTGAGACCGACGCTGGTGCCGCCAGCTACGAAGGCGCCCTTGTTGGCGGCCTCCATGATCCCGGGCCCACCGCCGGTGATGACGGCGAAGTCGCGTTCGACAAGCCGCGCACCCAGTCGTTCGGCCTGCTGGTAATGTGGTTCGTCGGGTCCGGCTCTGGCCGAGCCGAAGACGCTGACGGCCTGGCCGACGCCGCTCATTGCCTCAAAGCCCTCGACGAACTCCGCCATGATGCGGAACAGTCGCCATGTTTCCTGGGAGGGGTCACGATAGAGTCGGGGCGGGGTGTGCATGTGCTACTCCCTTTTGAAACGCAAGCCCCATTCTACCACCTTGCGATCGAACCTGACAGCCGGTCCGCGCGGGGCGGTGTGCGTCGATTCCTGAATGCATGGAGAAGGTGTGGCACGATCACTGCGAGCTGAAGGTGTCACAATGATGACATTCCATTATGCGGGGCGGACGCCGATTCGTGCGGTTCGTGACTTGTGATGAATGCCGAGGACAGTCAGGCGATACAACTCTCCCGACCGGCCGCGAAACGTCTGGGATCGCCCCAGCTCCAGCTCGCGGACCTTCTGAATGCGGCGTTCACCGTCGTAGAGGTCCAGATCGACCTCGAGGTCGTCATCGGTGTCGCGCAGGCGGATGGTGATGCCGTCGACGGTCCGGGTCAGGCGAGGGTATCGCCGATCGCGAAGACTCAGTGTATGGACTACGAGGTAATCGCCTCGCTGGTCCTGGGTCTCCTGCTGCGCTCGTTGCGTCTCTCTCTCCGGTTGCGTTGCGGGCGTGGGTGCATCTCGTGGCGAGACTTCCGGCTTCGGCGTTACTCTTCGCGACGGTTGCTCGGTCGTAGTCGGTTCGGGCTTTTTCGGTTCGGCTTTTTCCGGTTCACGCCGCGGTGTCACCGATCTTACCGATTCGGGCGTTTGCACTTCGGGCTTTGAGCTTTTGCGCGGCGGCTCGGGATCAACGCGCGGCGATGTCGGCGGCACTGCCTGGGCGAGGGTGGTGCTCGATAGTGCGGACGGAGGGATCATGGCCAATGCCGCAAAGCCCCGTCGCATGTAGTCAGACTTCGCGGCAGCGATTTCGTTCGGGTGTTCCTGTTCGAGTCTGCGGATTAACTGCGGCGCGTTGGGATGATTTGGTTGGATTTCCAGCGTGCGCATCAGCATGCGCCAGGCGTCCTCGTGGCGTCCTTCGTCCATGGCCGCCAGTGCCGAGCTTTCGGCTTCACTCGCAGCCAGCGGCGCGACACGCTCGATCGCCTGTGCGACGCCTCCTCCTCGGTGCCGCGCGCCGGCACGAAGGTACTCATCGTAGGCGCGCGATTCGTCGCCTCGTTTTTCCGCCGCCAGACCGGCCTGGTAGTTCCGGCCGCCATCGCAACCGGAAGCTGTGAGCATGCCCAACAATGCGGCGGCAAGCAGTCTCTTTCGCGTGAGGTGGGTGTTCATCGCGGGCCTCCACTCGGGCTCGCCGCGGCACGATCGAGTATGGATCGATCCAGCGGAAACGGCTCATTCGTGAGAATGCGGGGTGCGATGACCGCTTTGACGAAGCGTCGATTGGTGACGCCGGTGTGACTGCCGTTCCATCCGTAGGCAAGATAGGAAGGATTCCACGGCAGATTGATGACCCGGCTGTAGGCCATCAGGGTGGATTCCTTCGCCCTGGGCGGCATTCGAAAGCCGTAACGGCCCGCAGGAGCACCTCCCTTGCCGTCTGCGTTGACAGGCAGACCTGCGAGGATGCCGTCGTAGGGACTGCTGGTCGCGTAGAGGTTTCGCCGGACATGCTTCATCGCTTCCGTCAGGTTGTGCTCGGAGGAGACCGACGGCGAGAAGAGCACGACGCTGTCCACCTGGATATCTTCGGGCAGCATGGGCAGGGCCATCAGGACCAGTGAAGTACCAGCCGAGAGGCCCATGACATGGATCGGGGCGTCCGGTTCTTTGCGGCGCTGGGCTTCGATCCGTCGGGCAAGTCTTCGTGCGATTCCACGGCTGCGAGCGTTCACGAAATGATCGTGCGCCGGGCCGAGGAAGGAAGTCCACGTGAATCGACTGAATTCGCCTGTGTAGCCGGCATCGCGGAGACCGGCTTCAACGCCTCCACCGCTGGTGTACCAACCGGCTCCTTCGAGATAGATGACCGTCGGTCCTTTGGTCGGCTGAGCACAGCCGGCCGCAGCGATACCGATGGAAAATGCAGCCAGCGCGCATCGCAGGATGATCGATACGCCGCAGGTGCGTTCGATTCGCGAGTGTTGTTCGAGCTGCCGTGGCCGACGGCCGAAGTGCATCACGTACCGCCGGGCTCGGGAATGTCCCACCCCTTGGCCTTTTCCTTTTCCTGAATCTGTTCGAGTGTCAGGGCTCCGGGCAGGGCGTCCTTCTTCTCGGTGATGTTCGTGCCCTTGGAGAAGAGTTCCTTATTCTTCGCGGTCCATTCCTTGTAGGGCTCCGGAAGCTCATCCTCGGTGTAGATGGCATGGACCGGGCACTCAGGCACGCAGAGGCCGCAGTCGATGCAGGTATCGGGATCGATGACCAGCATGGCGGGGTCTTCGATTTCCCAGAAGCACTCGACGGGGCAGACCGTCGCGCAGTCGGTGTAACGGCAATTGACGCAGCGTTCTGTCACAACATGGGTCATCGCGTGATTCCCTCGTGAGTCACTTGGTCTTCCGTTGCCGACCGGCCGCGGACCGGTCCGGCTCAACAGGCGTGTAATAGACTCAGAGGGGCTCGCGGCGTCAACCTGCCGAATCCGACCTCCCGGGGGCGATTTTTTCGGCTGCCTTGTGGTCAGATTACATTGAGAATACTCTCTGCTTCCGCAAAGGCCTTCCCTTCAATGGATGTTGAATCAACAAAGGTCGCCTTGATGTTGCAGGATGAGTTGCATGCGGCCAAGATAGGCCGACGTGGCCGTAATCAGTGGATATTTCCTCTCTCAAATACCCCCGGAGCACTCCTTGGATCGGATACCAGACAATTTTCTTGGTTTGCCCGCCAAGCACGCGGATTATCGAAAGGCACGCTACGCCATCCTGCCCATCCCGTATGACAGCACCGTGAGCTTCCAGACCGGGACGCGTGGTGGTCCTCGGGCGATCCTGACGGCCAGTCAGCAGGTGGAACTCTTTGACGATGAGTATGGCAGGGACTTCAGTGGGGCCGGCATCGCCACGCTGGAGCCGGTTGCGCCGGAGATGGCCGGTCCCGAGGTGATGCACGAGTCTATTTTCGCGGCGGCACGGCCGATTGTGGCCGACGGTAAGTTTCTGATCGGTCTGGGCGGAGAACATTCAGTTACCAGTGGACTGGTTCGAGCCGTCCTTAAGAAGTATCGCAAGCTAAGCGTGCTGCAGATTGATGCCCATGCTGATCTTCGCGACCAGTACGAGGGCACGCCGTACAGTCATGCGTCGGTCATGCGTCGTGTGGTTGATATGGGGGTTCGTGTTGTCGGCGTGGGCATCCGAAATTACAGTCTGGAAGAACACCGGTTCATGCAGCGCAAAAAGATCGCACCGATCACCGTCCGTGAGGCGCGATCGAATGTGGACTGGATCGAGCAGGCCGTCGAACGGCTCAGCGAGCACGTCTTTGTCACGATCGATATCGACGGATTCGATCCTGCCTATGCGCCGGGTACGGGTACGCCGGAGCCAGGCGGGCTCGACTGGTTTCAGGTGACGGATCTGCTCAAGGCGACGGCCATCTTCCGCACCATCGTGGCGGCGGACGTGGTGGAGGTCATCCCGCTACCCGGCAGCATGCAGACGGAGTTTCTGGCGGCCAAGCTCATCTACAAGCTGATCGCCCACGTGGAAGCGAATCGATAGCTGGTTCTGCCCCGGCTGCAAGGCGAGTGGTTGGAATCGACCCGCCTGTAGCATCCATTCGTTCCTCACTTCGGCAGCGATCTTGTTGCTTGTCTAATCGGATTGGGCCACCCACGGTGCAACGAATTTGGCGATCCAGCCGACGAGGAGCACGTAGTCGGTGTGTTCACCGTAGTGACCGAGTTCCGCCCAGGCAGGGTTGTAAGTGATCTGGATCAATCGTGGGTCCTGATGGTCGAGACCGAAGGTTGCGGCCGGCTCGGCGCGAGTGCTATCGGCCAGATTGAAGCGGTCGCGGACGTTGATGGTGAACTGATCCTTCGGGGACCAGAAGTTCACGATATCGAGTCGGGTGCCGGCCAAGGCGCGGGTCATGTCATAGCTTCGGTCGAAGGCGGCGCTGAGCAGGATGATCCGGTCCACCTGGACCCCCGGCGGCATGTGTTCGGCCACGCGCGTCGCAAACCAGCAACCGCCGGAATAGCCGAGCAAGGTGACCGGCCGGCCGGGGTGGGCCTGTTTGTATGCGGCAATACGCAGTGCCTCCTGAGCGGCACTTTCTTCGATCCGGACCTGCGCGCCGACCGGGTCGATCATGTGATCGAGAAACGTCGCCCATTTCACGACCTCGACGGCCTGATCGATGCCGGCTTCTTGGAGACCGTAGTAGAACCCGATCATCTCTGAACTGGTGTTGAACGAACCCGGGTACATTCGCACCAAGCCCCGTTCGGCTTCATCGGCGGCCGGAGGAAGCGGAAACCAGATCTCGCAACCTGTCAGAAGCAGCGCCGTTGCGACAAGCGATTGCTTCATCTGTACAAATCGTCCGCGCGCGATACCCGCAAGGGTCGTCTGGGAGGGCTTTCGCATGTCGATGGGAAACTCCGAGGATGATGGTTCCCGAGTGACGACTGCATCGCACGGGTTACGGCGCATCCTTGCCTTGAACCTTGCCGTGCGCGCCACGCGCCAGCAGGCGGGTAGTCTAGGATGCGTACCGGTGCGGAGCAATGGATCTCCGGATTGCAATTGCGAGTCGATGATTGCGGGCGTGGCAGCATGGCCGTCAAGAGCCGATGAGCAATTCGATCATCGCGCGGATGTCTCGGGCGTCGGCGAGGTTGTCGAGGTTGATGTCGGCATTCTGCAGAGGGCATCCGGGCCAGTTCGCGGCATGAGCGGCCGGATCGAGCAATGCGAGCACGAGGGCATCGATGTCCTGCATGTCGAGGAACGAATCACAATTCACATCGCCAGGTTGGGGGATGCGGCGCTCGACGAACTGCGAGCCGGGTATGGTGGACAGGTCCGGGGCGATGCCCAGACTGTGGGGCCAAGTGTTCGTCCCGGGCAGCCATTGATTGCTGACATGGCCGCTGGTTTGCACGATGAACGCGGCGACCCGAAAGGATGTCCCGGGCGCCTGCGAGAGGCCGATGTCGGCGTAAGGAATCAGCAGATCGAATCCACTGTTCGCGGTATCGGCGTCTTCGGCAGAAAACTCGGTGACGCCCAGGGCGTTGTCATTGAACATGGCGACCTGCAAGCCGTTTGGATTGTTTCCGCCTGTCAGTGCACCGGTTCCGCTGCCGACCTTGCCCGCACCGCGGAAGGTTTTTGTGCCGGAGCCGGCGGTCGGCAATGCGACCTGATCGACGTAGATGTTTCCTGCATGACAATTGATGAAGTAGAGGTGATTCGGCGCGAACGGCGTATCGAGTCGAGTCCCGGTGAGTTGCTGCAAGCCGGAGGGCGGCGGTGAGAGTCCGCTAAGGTTCAGAATGTTCTGGCCGCCAGGGAAGGTGTCGAGCAGTAGAGCAAACGCGGTGCCGTTGGCCGTGAGATTGCCGGTGACGGCGATGCGCAGGCCGTTGGCTTGTGGGCGAATAAAGAGCTGGTTGAGTTCGGAGACGTTGTCGCCGAGGCCGGTCGGGCTGTTCTGCGTTGCGGCCAGAGTCACGGGGCCGAGCTTATGCGGAATGTTGCGGCCGTCGATCTCGGCGGGCGGGATTGGTGTGGGGTGGGCGCTGATTTCAAGAATGCGGTAGCTGTACGCAGGCATGCTGAACGAATAAGCGGACTTGTTAGCGTCGGTCAGGTTCAGAAGGAACTGATTCGTCAGGACATCGCGGACGGTTGTGCTGCCGCCGGGAATCGTCAGTCCGGAGAGGTTGAAGGTCGTGTTGGCGGACGTGTTGCGGATCCTCAGTGCGACGAGCAGCGTCTGTTCGCCGGTTTGGTGTCGCAGAAATGCGAACGTGCGCGTGTTGGGTTGCGGCACGAGGATGCAGGACCCGCGTCGCAAAGCGACGTTGTCTTTTCGTGCGGAGATCAGGGTGCGATAGGTTTCGAGCAGTGAGCCGGGCACGCCTTCCTGCTCCTGTACGCTGCGGCCGTCGTTGTTCTGCGAGAAGCGGTTGTTGAATGCCTGCGCGTGCAAGGCCCAGTAATTGGTCATCGGTGGGCCGTCGACGGCCAGCCACTTGAAAGGTTCGCGCATGGGGATGTCGTTGGCGTCGCTGCCGTAATTGGCTTTAACGCCGAGCATGCCGATCTCATCGCCGTAGTAGATCATCGGCGTAAACGGGAGCGTGAGCAGGAGGGCGGCGGCCAGCCGCGCCTTGGGCATGCTGCCGCCGAGCGACGATGCCAGCCGATCGACGTCGTGGTCGCCGACAATGCCCATGAAAGTCTTGCCAGGCGGATTATTGGCAAGGGTGTAGGCCATGGTGTCATAGAGGCCGCCGGTGGTTTCTCCAGACAGGGCGCTGCGTGCAGCGAATTCGAGCGGCTTGGTCATGGCCGAGTCGAAGGCCATGAGCAACTCGACGCCGGTGATGCCCCAGTCGGCCTGCTCGGCGAAGATGAAGGCATGTGGGTTTACGCTGCGCAAGGCCAGTTTCCAGGGGAGCCAGAAGTCGATCAGGTTGTAGCCCCAGCCGTTGGGCCCGCTGGGGTATCGTTCCCAGACATGATCGAGGCGGAAGCCGTCGATGCCATCGGAAGGGTCGCCGTCTCCGTCGGGGTCGAGCCATTTCTGGGCCCACTGGGTGACGAGTGCCGCCGGATTGGCATCATTAAGATTCCAGTGGATGAAACCGACGCTGCTGCCGTTCCATGTGGAGTACGTGCTGCCGAGGTATTGGGTATTGCCTGCGTTGGTGAAAGCCAGCCAGTTGTCGTAGGGGCTGGCGGGATTGCCGTGGGCATTCTGAAACCAGGGCGAGTTGTGGCTGATGCCGTAGACCACGAAGTCGACGAAGACCTTGATGTTTCGGTTGTGGGCGGCCTGCACAAAGGCGAGAAAGTCGGCCTCGGTGCCGAACCAGGGGTTGAGCTGATCGGCCGGGCCGTGCTGATAGCCATGATAAGCAGGCGACGGAAAGATCGGATTGATCCAGATCGCGGTGATGCCAAGGGATTCAAGGTAGTCGAGCGAATCCGTCAGGCCGCCGAAATCACCGAAACGGTGTGCGTCGCTGTTCGAGTCGCGCCAGGCGATGGGCATGATGTGGTAGAAGACATCGTCTCGGATATCGCGCACAATCTGTCCACGGGCATGTTCGGGACGCGTACAGGAGATGCAGGAGAGGATAATAAACAGGGCGGCATAGCGGTTCATCATCGGTGCTCCCCGATTCGGGACCGTGTGATCAAGTTGTTGTACAAGTGCACGGGTCGGCGTGTACGACGAGTGTAGACGAATTGCAGGGCTGGGGTCAAACGATTTAACATCGTTCGGGCTCGATGTATGGCGATTTCCGGTTATATTCAAACGATGTTTGCGGTTGACTGGGAATAAGTGATTCAAGTCGAGGACGGGATTAGCGCGAAAGCGACCTCGCAGTGTCGGCGAATTGTCACTCGACGGGTGTGTCGTCGTAGGAGATGGAAGAAGTTGCGGAGATGGAGTGTATCGTGAATCGCAAGATCGTGCTTCTTGGACTGCTGACGATTGCCAGTACGCTGAATTGCGGTGCGCTGGACACACTGATTCTGCGACCGTCGGCCTTGCTTCGGAGGTTGCCGACGGATTTCGGCTATGCCTACGAAACCAAGACAGTGCCGTCGCCGACAGGGCAGATGATCAGTCTCTGGCACGTGTCCAGTTCGGTTGAGCGCAAAGGGATAATCGTCACCGTTCCGGGCAACGATGCGAACAAGAGCCGGTACGTGGTGAGTCTGCCACTCTTCGCGGACGATGGTTGGGACCTGATCCTGGTGGATTACACCGGCTTCGGCGAGAGCCCCGGCGAGGCGACGTTGCAGGGACTGTTTGACAGCACGTACGGTGCGATTGATTACGCTCTGACGCAATCCGACGTAGTCGTCGGCTATGGCATCTCATTGGGGACCGGTGTGCTGGCGCGCGTTGCGGCAGATCGGCCGCTGACGGCCTGTATATTTGAGAGCACCATGGTGCTTCGCGAGGCGGCTTCGCTTTTTACAAGGTATCACGGGGTCTATCTGCCGATCGTGGAAGTGGCCAACCTGGTTGCTACGTTCGGATCGCCACCGGAATTCGATACGAAGCATTGGATCACGAAAATACATTGTCCGAAGCTGTTTCTGCATTCGCCGGATGATGGCGTGACGCCGTATGAAGGGGCCTGGGAGGTGTTCAAGCTGGCACCACAGCCGAAGCATCTGTTTGTGACCCAGGGCAATCATGCGATGCAGGTGTTTCTTGATCCGGCGCTGTATCGCAGCGTCGTCAACGGCTGGCTGGACGGCATTCTCAATCACAGACCCATCGTCAATTTGCAGTTCGATGCGTTTCTGGAAGAAGAGATCCGCGTGACCTTCGAGGCGCTGGGCCTGCCGCCGCCGGAGCCGGGAACATTCGGCAGGTAGATCGCGCCGTTTCGCGGCGCAGGGTGTCAAAAACATGTCTCGGAAAGTGTGTTGGTCACGCGTGTTACATTGTGACCGTGAGGCCGCAGATAGGCGTGCAAGTCTGTGTCTTGCGGTCCTCTCTCTGTTTCTGCTGATCGGGTGGGGTTGCACCGCCCCCGAGCCGGCCATTACGGATGCGAAGGATGCCCTGGCGATGCTTCAGGCAGGTAATGCGCGCTTTGCGCGCGGCGCCGAGCTGCACCCCCACACAGACGCGATTCGCCGGCATGAACTTGCGCAGCACGGGCAGCATCCCTACGCAGCGATCGTGGGCTGTTCGGATTCGCGCGTGCCGGTTGAGATTGTCTTCGATCAGGGGCTTGGCGATCTGTTCGTCATTCGCGTGGCAGGAAATGTGATCGCCACTGACGAAGCCGGCACGATCGAGTACGCCGTTGAACACATGCAGATTCCACTGGTGATCGTGCTTGGACACTCCAATTGCGGCGCAGTGACCGCGGTCGTCAATGGCAGCCATGAACACGGCAGCGTTTTGCGACTGGTTGAACACATTCGGCCGGCGGTCGATCAGGTTCGCTCGCGGCATCCGACCTTGTCGGAAGAGAAGCTCATTCCGCTGGCGGTCGAACAGAATGTCCTTCACAGCATGGAGGACCTGATTTCTCAGAGTGGGGTCGTCCGCGAGGCGCTGAACGCTGGGCGGATGCAGCTCGTGGGCGCGGTGTACGATATCGACACGGCGCTCGTGCGCTGGCTGGGACCGCATCCGGATCAGGCACAACTGCTCGATTCACCGATCACGCCATCTACGGAGCATTGATTGGACGCGATGCCGGATCGCTCCTGTTTCTTCGTGCGCAGACGTCCAGCATGGAATAGAAGAGTAAGAGTGTGCTGCCCCAGAGGATCGCCTCGTACGGCGAGACGTCATGATACGTCTTACCCCAGTTCGTGGTTTGCCAGTAGCTTGCCGGCGGGCCGGCGCGGCGCAGAACGAACCTCGGTTTGGTGCCGTCGGGCAGCGGGTCGATCGTGAGTAGTCCAGCGAGCCAGAGCCCACTGCAAAGAAGAAAGATTCCAACCATGATCCACAGCGCCGGCGATTGCATGAGACGATGTGCGACCTTTTGTTGGCTCGCCGGCCTTACCATCTGACCGGCGCCCCCAACGTAGAGCAGGGTGCACCCGAGACCGGCGCCGATGAGGTTGTAGATCATATCGTTCGTGTCCAGGTAGACGTTCCAGGTGGGATGGGCGATGTAATACTGTACGCATTCATCCACAACACCGACCAGCGTGGCGTAGAAAACAGCAAGGCCGAATCGTCCCGTCAGCGGGAAGATGAGCATCGCCAGGAGTGCGTATTGCGGGAAATGCACGGCTTCGGCATCGGTGTAGAAGAGCCACCGCCACGACGCCGCCATCAGTAAGCCAGTAATCGCAAGAAACAGCAGCTTGGAGTATCGCTGCGATGGCGGACGAAGCGACTGCCAGAGAAACCGGCTGAATGCCAGCAGCAGCAGTATTCCGATCACGTGAACTGCGTGGTTGACGCGCTCGCGGCTGAAACGATCATAGGCATGGAGAACAATCTGCTGGATCAGCTCGTGCGTGAGGATAATGAGCGCGGAATAGACGATCACCAGCCCGAGTGTTAACCTGCGCCGTGCCGCGAGCCATTCTGCGAGTCGGATCATGGGCTTTCTTTCTCGGGCCGGCGCTGCCGTTTCAAGTGAGAAGAAAAATCTCGATCCTGGGTCAAGGTTACGGGTCGGTATCGGCCATCGCAACCGTCTTATGGATGATGACCGGCGTTCGGCTGAAAGGCCGGAGACATGTTTTCGTTAAAGAGAATGCGATCGGCCCCGTTCGGGCCGCCTGGTTTGAAAGGAGCGTCTTCGATGGCAGTTCGTCCATTGCGTCTCGTCGGTTGGTTTAGTTGCCTTGTAGTCTTCGGGCAGAGCATGGTGCTCGTTGCGGATGCCGCGGAGCTTCGGCGTCGGGGGGTTGTCGGTGTGCAGCTCGCGCCGGTTCCCGCAGCGGAAGGCGAGGGAGCCGCCCAGGCCTCAAAGGGAGTACTGCTGGCGGCCGTGGTGCCGGGCGGGGCGGCGGAGGCGGCCGGGCTTCAGGCGAATGACATCGTCGTAAAGATCGGCGATACGGAGCTGACGGCGGTACCGGATTTTTCGCAGGCCCTGCGCAGCTTCTATGGGGGCGATAAGGTGCCGTTCACGATCCAGCGCGGGAAAGAAACGCTCACAAAGGAGGTTGTGCTGGCAGAGCGTCCGCGCGAGACCTCGGACCTGTACGAAGTGATGTACGAAAGCGTGGAGGTCAACGGACTGCGCTTGCGGTCCTACGTGACCCGCCCGCAGAAGTCTGAAGGGAAGCGCCCAGCGGTGCTGCTGATTCCCAGCCCGGGCACCTTTCCAATGGAGCTGGGCCCGCAGATGGCCAATCATCCTTATCGAAAGCTGATCGATGCACTGACGCGCGCGGGACTGGTGACGATGCGCGTGGATCGTGCCGGTGTCGGCGAAAGCGATGGATCGAATCCGATGGAGACGGATCTGGCGATGGATGCCGAGAGTTTCCGGAACGCGGCGAGGAAGCTGGCGACGTATGACTTTGTCGATGCAGACCGGGTCTTCATCTATGCCTTCGGAATGGGCAGTGCCATCGCTCCGCTGGCGGCGAAGGATTCCGGTGTGCGCGGCGTCGCTCTGTACGGGAGCACGATAGCCCGGACAACATCTGAGAGTCTTCCGGAGGCCCTCGGGCGGATGTGGTGGCTGTACGACCCGGATGACAAGGAAATCGATCAGAAGGTGAAGCTGGCGACCAAGTACGTCAAGCTCTGTGCAGAAGGGACGAAGCCGGGCGAGGCGCTGAGTCAGTGCGATGGTCTTCGCGAGGCGATGCGGCGCTTTAGCCGTCAGGGTGAACGCGATGATCATGTCGCCGGCATCTATCATCCGTACTTTCTCAACATATGCCGGACGGACTACGCCAAGGCCTGGGGCGAGGTCGGAAGCGAGGTTCTCGTGCTCTGGGGTGAGGCCGATTACCAGGCCAACCGGAAAGATTCGGAGTTCATCGCCGAGGTGGTGAACAAGAAGCATTCCGGCCGAGCAACGTTCAAGACCCTGCCGAAATGCGATCATGTCGGGAACAAGGCCGATGACCCGGAGGACAGCTTCCTGACGGGCTACTCTGCCGGCGAATTCAACCCATTGCTCGTTGAGACGCTGGTTAGCTGGATGGAGAAACTCGGCGGCGGAAAGGCGTAGGGCCTCGACGTTTCGTTCCGGTAGAACTTCTGCGGCCTCGACACGGCGTGGCGCTGTGTGAATACTTGCCTCTTGTGACAAAGCGGCGAGATCAGTCCGGCTCATCGAAGAGGGCGCGCGACCGGAGCGCTCCGGGGGATGCGCAATCGCGCGCCGCATCTGGTGCGACTGTGACGTGCAGGTGGGGGTCCGCGTGGGTCAGTGCGCTGTTGATCGCGTTGGCGGCAGTGGTGGTGCACTGGAACACGCTCGACTGCGGCTATGTCAATTGGGACGATCGCGGCTACGTCGGGGGAAATCCACTGGTTACCGGTGAGGGAGGGCTTCGGGCCATCTGGTTCGACGTGTTTCGTGAGAAGCCCACCAAGCAGTATTACCCGCTGACTTGGACTTCTTTCTGGATTGAGTACCGCCTCTTCGGCGATTCGCCCCGTGCTCTGCACGGGACACAGATCGCACTGCATGCACTGACCTCGGTTGTCGTGTTCTTCACGCTCTGGCGAATGGGCGCTCCGATGCCGGCTGCGCTGACGGCCGGACTTCTTTTCGCAGTGCATCCGATCCACTCGGCATCGGTGGCGTGGATCGCCGAGCGGAAGAATACGCTGTCGGGCCTCTTCTTCTTTCTGTCGCTGCTGCTCTATGTGGAATACGTGCGTCGGCCCGGCGCGTGGCGATACATCGGCTCGCTGGGGAGCTTCCTGCTGGCGCTCCTTGCCAAGACGGCGTGCGTAGTTCTTGCGCCGATTCTGCTGGTGACGGATCGCGTCGTCGAAGGGCGCTGGTCGTTGCGGAGTGTGCGACGGGCGACGCCGTTCTTTGCAATTGCGTTGTTGATGGGGGCGGTGACGGCACGCGTCGAATCAATGCACCGCAAAAGCGGCGATCCGGTAGAGCTGAAGTATCGTCCGATGGTTGCTGCCGCGGCGATGGTGCACTACGTCCAGAAGATCGTGCTGCCGGTTGAATTGACACCGATCTATCCACGCTGGGCGGTTTCGATTTCAGAGCCGCGCTACGGAGTATCGGTGGCGTTCATTATCGTGGCCGGCTGCCTGATGTGGAAGTATCGTGCACGAGTCGATGCCTGCGTGACCTGGGGCATCGCTGTCTTTGTGATCTCGCTCCTGCCGGTGTTGGGATTCGTGCAGTTCAATTTCCTCCAGTTCTCATTTGTCTCGGATCACTTCATGTATCTGTCATCCGTAGGGCTCTTCCTGCTGGCCGGCATGGTTTTGCATCAGATTTCATCGTGGCGGGTGCCTGCTGAAGCGACCACGCCTCGGATGTTGCGTATGACGGCGCTGGTCGCACCGGTGGTGCTCATCCTGGGCGTGCAAACAGTGAAGCAAAACCGCGTATGGATAGGGCCCGTTGAGTTCTGGGAGTACACACTGGAGCGCAATCCGGACTGCTTTCCCGGTCATCACAACCTGGGCAATCACTTCATGCGCGAGGGGGCGTATGAACGGGCACTGTTGCACTTTCTCGAGACGGTGCGCATCGATCCGACTTACATCATTGTTCATCGATCCTGCGCGCGTTGCTGCAAGGCGCTGGGGCGCGAGGAGGAGGCCGTCGCCCATTATCGTCGAGCCGTCGCAGTCGAGCGTCGCAAAAGCCCCACGTCGGTCGGGACGCAACTGGAATACGCCGACTACCTGCGATCGATCGGCCGTACGGACGAGGCCCGTAGAGCGTACGAGGCCGTCCTGAAAGTCCGTCCGGATCATACGGCGGCACGGCGCGCCCTCGTTGCATTACAACGCACCGACTCGACAGGGCCTGCGTCAGAATAGCGACGTTGGGTCGGTGAGTGTTTCGAGCGCAAATCCGGCAGCGCCGGCAGTGGCTGCGGTCGGGGTGGCCAGCGCGTCGCCCGGCACGCTGCCGCCGTTTCCTCCGCTGCCTCCGGACGCGCCACCGCCGCCGCCGCCGAATCGTGTGACAGCGCTGACCCCGGGGCCGATCGCACCGGCCGCTCCGCCGGAGACATCGACTGCACCGGTGCTGGTGATGGAGGGTGCGAGCAGATGTACGAGGCCGCCGCCACCGCCACCGCTGGGCGCCTCATTGCTGTCGCCGCTCTCGCCGTCGCCGCCGCGTGCACTTACTGTGCCGGCCTGAGTGATGGACGTCATAGATGCCATGATTATGACACCACCTCCGCCCCCGCCGCCTTCACCGTCATCGCCGTCGGCTGTTATGCTCGCGCCGGCGGCGTTGGTGATTGTGCCGGCCGCGAGAATCCGCACGGAGCCGCCGCCGGAGGAGCCGACATTGATCGAGGGGATGCCGGGCTGACTGTCCGTGCCTGCCGCAGCGCCGCCGCCGCCGGCCGCCGTACCGACGACCAGCACCTGGCGGGCTTCGAACTCGCTGATGCCGAAACCTCCGCGACCACCGAGCCGAGCTGAGCTGCTCGATCCTCCTTCGGAAGCTTGCGCGGCGAGCGTGCCGATACCTGCGACCGGGGCGACCGCCAGAGTGGAGAAGTCGCCCTCCGCAGTCGAGGCGCCGGCGAAACCGCCATCGGCCCCGGTGCGAACGACTACATTTCCGTTGTTGGTAAAGGTGCCGGTGCAGCGGATGGTCATGCCGCTGGGCAGCATGAGTGTGGCCCCGGCTTCGATGGTCAGATTGGTGAATTGGAGATTGGTCGGGGCCTGATCAGCGTTGTTCCAGTTCTCATCGCTGTTGACTACGCGTGCCCCTGCGGAACCGTTGCCATACACCAGCGGGACATTCTGTGGCGGTGGCATTGCGCCGTTCATGTTCATGGGGCATCCGCCGCCGGCTGTCATCATCAGGCCGATGAGGAGCAGAGGGGCGACCACAAAGATTGATTTCGGAGTTGAGAGAGAAATTGCTCGCTCATCTGTACAGTTTCTCGTGATCGTCGTCCGGCGGGGACGCCGGCCGCTACTTTGACCACACGCTGCTATGTCATGACGATTCATCGGATTCATCCTGGCACCTCGTTCATGTATGGATGTGGCTGCTATCAGCGAGGAATTCGCCGCTTACCCGGCCGAAGTTTGAATTGTAATGCATCCGTGCGGTAATCGTTTGAGGAAATGCAGGAAGGGCCGAGCCGCACCGAACGACTCGACCCTTCGCTCGCGGGACCTTGATCTATCGCCGATGGCGGCTTATGCCCATTCCGCACAGACCGAGGATGCCGAGCATCATCGGCATGGCCGAACCGATGCCGCAGAGTCCGCCCCCGACCAGCGTATTACCTTGCGGAGGCAGGTCTTCATCGCCACTCTCGTCCTCATCCTCGTTCTGATCAACGTCACTGTCGACGTCTTCCTCGTCATCGTTGCTGACCGGCTCAAGGCCGTTTCCGGTCATCGTCAGCGAGAAGGGGCTCGGCTGGGCGTTGCTGAAGATCCGAAGCTGGGCCTGACGAAGATCGGCTGCCTGCGGCGAGAAGGTCAGCGTACCGGTCACGGAACCACCCGGCGCGATCGACGCCGTGGTCAGGGTTGAACTGAAATCGGCCGATGATGTACCGACGATCGTGACGTTCGTCACATTCAGCGGGGCGCTGCCGGTGTTGCGGATTCGAATCGACCGCAGTTCGGACTGCCCCAATTCCACCTCGCCGAAGTCGACCGACGCGTTGCTTGTCACAGCCACGTCATTGATCGAGACCTCGATCGCCGGTGCTGTGGGCTGCACGCCGCTGCCGTTGAGGATGAAGCTGAAGTTCGGCTGAGACGGATCATTGTTCGGCAGCGTCATGACTGCCTGTCGTGCGCCGGCCGCGCTCGGCTGGAAGCTGATGGCCAGCGATGCCGTGCCGCCGGACTGCACCGGGTTCCCGATCAGCGAGAAGTTGTAGTCGCCGGCACCCGGTCCGGCGAGCGTGATCTGTCCGATCTCCAGCGCGCCGGGGCCGCCATTGCCGATCGTGAGCGTCACGTTCGAACTGTTTCCGATGTTGACCTGGCCGAACTGCACCGTCGATCCGACGAAGATCTGCTGACCTGCGGCAACGTTGAAGACGCTCATCGAAGACGGTTCGACCGGCGCTGCGATGGCTGCGTTGCTGATCGTGAGCTGGTAGCGCTGCACGTCGTTGACGCCGTCAGTCGAGTAGACCTCCGCCAGCATGTAGCCGGCCTGAGTGTAGGTGATCGGCGGGTGATATTCCGACTGGCCCGCCGCGTTGAAGTCAATCTGGGCGAGCATGGCAAGCTCGCCGGTCGCTGCACTGATGCGCCGATAGAGTCGCAGACCGAGGTTTCGAACGGCCTTGGCGTTTACGATGGAGGTAGCGCCGTCCTGAGGTCCTTGCTCGTAAGACGTGCCGATCGGATCGACACGAACGGCAATGGGGACACCGGCGAAAGCCGTGAAGCCGTAAAAGTCGGATTCACCGGCACGCTCCAGAGACACGTTTTCGACTCTGAGGATCGTAGGATCGTTCGGCACGGGCGTATTCAGCGGGCCTCCGACGAACAATTCTTCGCCGTAGCCGGCGTTTGGCTCGGCCCAGTCGCCGTAGAGGAAGTGCACGGCGCGAATGTCGTCTTCCTGCGGGCCGTCGAAGCTGGTCACGAGAAAGGGCTCCATGAGCTTGGTGCCGTTGGCCGGATCGACGTGGCGAAGACCCAGGCCGTGGCCGTGCTCGTGCATCAGGACGTTTCGCAGGGCGCGGTAGTCGTTGGCGGGGTTGATGAAATCGGCGATGTCCTGGCTGTCGAGCACCATGTCGCCACCGAATTGAGGATAGAAGTTAACTGCCAGGGGCGTGCCCAGCGGCATCATGGCAATGCGGATGTCGCCACGGGCACCCAGCGCGCCAGGGCTGCTGGGGAACGCCGCGCCGTCGTCGCCGACTTCGACGTATTCGATATTGGTCAGCCAACTGGCGCTGTTGAACGCCTGGGCGAATTTCGCCTTCCATGCCGCGCGGCCGCCGGGGAAGTTGGCATCCAGTTGGGCAAGCAGGTTACTGGTTCCCTGGCCGTAGCCGACAACGGAAAGCGGCGTGCCGTCGGGAACGAAGCTGTAGGTCAGCGTCATGCGCTGTCCCTGAGCGACGAAACCATTCGTTGCCGTGTTCGTCCAGCGGCTTCCGTGCGGCTGAAAGGCGGCAAAGAGTTCGTTGTCCGGCAGCGGTGCGAGGTCGTCGACAATGTCGTCGACCGACGCACCGACCTTGTAGAGGACGCTCATTCCGTTCAGCTCGACGCATCGGTTTGCATCGTCGTGATCATGTTCATGGGCGTCATCGTCAGAATGATCGTGCGGCTCGGCGTCGGCGGCCTGGAGAAGGTGCGGCTTCGTGACCAGGGTGCGGATCCGCTCGCGGCGGCCGGCCTGCTGAAAGGCACCGGGCTGCGCGGCAAGCTGCTGCACCAGGGCGGCCGACATCAGCAGGGCCATGGTCATCAACCGCAGTGCAGGCACGGATCGCCGTGATGTCCGCCCAGCCGCGGCACTGAAGTTCTTGCGGGTGTTCGCGATGGTTTTTTTGTTGAGGTTCGCGGTCATAGTTCGTTTCTCCATTTTCGTTAAGGTCCTGCTGCATTTGGCCGGCCGGGACCTGCAAGGCGAAGGGCTCGTTTCGCACTTACAGGCCCCGACTCGATCAGCCGGCCTACCTTTGTCACGAACCTGCGGGAGAGACGGACCGCGAAATCTCATTCGAATTGAATGATGAGCATTCGCCCATGTACGAACGCGAAATAGAGAACGTAACTTGTTTTCAGGAAGTGTCTTATGTGCTAGTCGAAGTGGGATGTGATGCGTATTTATGCCTACACTATCACAGCGGCCAGTTCTCTGCGGCGGAGGATGAAGACTCCCAGGGTCAGGACGATTACACCCTTGGCCAGAAGGTACTTCCACGCCGTGTCGGCCAGGGGCTTCCACCCGATGGCCAGGCCTTCCATCAGCTTGTTGACCGGGTCGAGGTCACCGATCGACAGGGCGAAGCCGATGCTCTCGACGGTCAGGCGTCGGACTTCGTACACGAGCGTGCGGTCGTGTTCCGGCGGGGCATACTCACGGCTGACGGCCAGTGAGTCGGCCACGAAGCCCATGGAGCTGCTGATGATGTAGAGAGTCAGCACGATGAGTGTGCCGACGGGGAAGGACAGAAACGTGGACGCACAGACACCGAAGGCGGCCAGGCACGAGAGCGGAATGAGCATCGCCAGCGCCGCCTGAAGCATGGCCAGTTCCCAGGAGCCGACGCGATAGAGAACCTGCAGATCGCCGGTGGGCAGGTCGAAGATGGCGTCGATCTGGCGCGGGTCGATGTTCTGGAAGTTAACGATGACGGTGCCGTCCTTCTCGACGCCCTGCTGCGGGATCTCGATCTCCGTGAAAGTGTTGATCGGGTACTGATCAATCGTCTCGATGTACGCGCTTGTGCGTGGATCGCCGAGAATCCAGCGGCCCAGCAGACTGTCGGTCTCCAGCGTGATGCCGCCCACCTGAGTCGCCAGCGGCTGACGCATGGCTCGGATCTTGAATCGCAGACCCATTACCCAGTCGCGCCCCTCCTGCGGCGGGGGACCCTGCATGCGCCAGACACGCACTTCGCCGGGACCGATGGCGCAGTAGCCGCCGACGAGTTCCTTATAGATCTGTTCGCGGATGCGGCGGTCGGACCAGTCTTCGGGGAGGCGACCCTGTTCGCGGAGGGCCTTGTAGACTTCATCGATATCTTTCGAGAAATCCGGCAGCGGCGCGGGGATGATGGTCCGCGCGACCAGGACCTGGCGGCGCAGTTCATCGAAGCGACGGAGATTGACGCGGGTCGATTCCGGCAGGCGCAGCAGCATGTCGCCGATCTCCTCGTGCGTCTTACCGAGTTGCGAAGCAAAGGAGGCAATGATCGGGCTCTCCATTCCTTCCTTGCCTACGCCACGGACATTGGCCAGCGCGGCAATGGTGTCTGCGGCCTGCGACGGCGTGAGACTTCCGTAGGTGATCAGGTCGAATTCGAGGTCTTTCTTGAAGCGCGATACGTTTGCGCGGGTGCCGGCCCAGGTCATCAGGCAGGCGATCGCGATCAGAGCGACGTTGAGTGTCATCACACCCAGCCATTTGCCGACGACGATCTGCCAGCGGGGGATGGGCTTGGTAGCGATGCCGTAAATCTGGCGCGAGGCAATCTCAACGGACAAACTCCGGCAAGAGAAGAGGATCGTCAGGACGGCGAGCAGGAAGCTGGTGAGCCCCAGGGAGTAGGTGATGAACATCTGCACCTTGCCCTTGATGGTGCCGTCGCCTTCGGCCGTAAGCCAAAAGATGGGGATGCTGATGAGGATCAGCAGGGCAAAGCCGGATGCAACACGAGCACGAAGGCCCTCGGCGAGGGTCGTGCGTACGACGGCGGCGATTCGCTGGCGGGCACCGCGAAGTTCCCATCCGCCGACTTCACCGGACTGCCGACTGAATGCCTGCTTGATGACGTAGACGAGCGTCACGAGGCCCATGAGCGAGCCGAACGTGAACATGATCATGAAGAACGTGTTTTCGTCCAAGGCAGTCGTCGAAGGCGCTGGCATCGGCGCCTGAAAGAGAGTCCTGTTTGCAGGGCCGGTCGATGGTGGTCGTCCGGCGAATTCATCACGGCTTACCCGAATCCGCCTCGTCGGATTTTGCCGCCGGCGGTTGGGACGAGCCGGCCTTGATCAGACGATCGAGCACGGCCTGATCCGGCTTGCGTTCGGGCAGCGGAGATTCCTTCGGGCCTGTTTCTTTTCGCCGGTCATTCTGCTTCGTCTCATCTGCCTTTCGGGTCAGGCGGGCGACGACCTGCGTTTCCACCTGTGGTGATCGAGCGGGCTGTTCCGCTGGTTCGTTAGGCGACACTTCGACGGGGATGTCGGTATGACGTCCGGCATCGACGAGGGTGTCGATCACCGATGCAGGAGAGGTCGTGCCGCCGAGGAATTCGGAGACGCCGCGGGTGCTTTCAGCACCGCTGGTCTGGAGCTTGTCTCGCTGGGCCTGGCTGACGACCCGAAGAAAGAGGGCCTCGAGCCGATCGGTCGGATGATGAATGTCCACCACGCGATGGCCGGACTGCTCGATGATCTGGCGGACCTTCTGGATGGTCGCGTCGTCGAGTCGGCCGGTGGTGATTTCTGTCACGTCGCGTCGTTCGAGCAGATCGCTCACGGCGCCCATCGCCTGGCAGCGGCCTCCGTACATGATGGCGACCCGGTCGCAGACGTCTTCGACATCGGCCAGCAGATGGCTGCAAAGCAGTACAGTCTTGCCGCGCTGCCCAAGAATCTCGATGACATCCTTGATTTGCCGCGTGCCGACCGGATCAAGACCGGTCGTGGGCTCATCGAGGATAAGCAGATCCGGGTCGTTGATCAGGGCCTGGGCCAGACCGATGCGCCGGGCCATGCCCTTGGAGTAGGTGCCGACCGGTCGACGGCCGGCGCGCTTGAGGCCGACCATGTCGATGAGCTGCTCAGTTCGGCGCCGGCGCTCAATTCGATCGAGTCGGAAGAGGCGGCCGTAGTAATCGAGCGTTTCGTAGGCGTTGAGATAGCGATAGAGGTATGATTCTTCCGGCATGAAGCCGATGCGGGCTTTGACGGCGGTGTCGGTGGGAAGTTTGCCAAAGACGCGGGCCACACCCGACGTGGGATAGAGCAGGCCGAGCAGCATCTTGATGGTGGTCGATTTTCCGGAGCCGTTCGGACCGAGCAGACCGAAGACCTCGCCGGGGTAAATCTCAAGATCGACATGGTCGACGGCCAGGACCTTGTCGCGGTCCCAGAAGTCGCGGAAGACCTTGGTGAGGGCGATGCACTCGACAACGGGTTTAAGACGTTGGTCAGCGTTCATCAAGGCCCCACGAGCGTCGGTGCCGAGCGGATGGCGTCGCCCTTGCCGAGTTGTCGGCCGGTTCGCCGGGATTCGATCTGGGATCGATCGTCCTCGGAGTGACTGTCCGACGTGGCGGCGCTGACCCGCGGAATCTTGAGCCAGATGCGGCCGCCGCGCCCTTCCGGCGGCTCGGGCACAAAGATTTTGCCGATACGCGGGTTGGCCAGTGCCTCGGCGTAGGTCTCTTCGCGCAGGCGGTACTTGAAGATATCCGGATGACGGAGGTATTCCGGCAGTAGACGACGAAACTGGTCGTAATCGCCTGAGGCCTCCTTGACCATCTGATCCTGACGAATTTCAGCGCTCTTGAGAATGGCCTGCACTTCACCGCTGGATGCGATCAGCATGGACTCGACCTTTTCACGCTGCGCGGCAAGGGCTTCTGTGAGCTGCCGTGCTGCATCGTTGCTCTCAGGTGTGTTCTGCGAAGTTGCTTCAGAGAGCCGGAGCATCAAATCGAATTCTTGATCAACGGCGTCGGACAAGGCGACGTAGTTCTGTCCGGCGGTTTCCAGAAGCAGACGCTGGGCTTCGGCGACGGCCCGGGTGATCTCGGAAGATTTCTCACTCTGCGCTGCAAAGACCCGATCGAAGATTTCCTGCACCTGCCGCGGAGGAAGAATGGCTTCGACGGTGCCGCCGGCCTTTGGCGCGAGCACACCACCGGACGGATCGACATGAATCCCCAGCGAGCGCCCCTCGCGCTCCAGTTCGCTGAGTTTCTCGTTGATGCGCCGGGCGACAGCGAGCAGGAACTCATCCTGTCCGGTCCCGCGAATCTCCAGCGCTTCCCGCCGTGCGGCCGTTTCGATGACGGCATTTCGGGTGAGGTGCTGCAGCAGGGTGAACTCGGGATATCGGAGCGACTCTTCGGAGCGGACGGTCGCGCCGGGTGCCGGAGCCGGCAGCACGTTTGTCAGATAAGCGACGGCGTCGGTGATGGTGTACTTGATGATGAGCGTGGCGTGCAGAATGTTGACATCGCCGGTGATGAGATAATCGTCACGCAGGGGGCTGAGATTCTCGTAACGGTAGCCCTTGATCCCGCCGGTCTTTTCCTCGTCGGTGAGCTGGAACATGAACTCGACCCGGAGCTGTCTCTCGCTGGTCGGGACAACGACCCACCTTTCAAAGGGGTACGGCCATGACCAGTGCCAGCCGGGCCGACGGATCGGATCGGTGGTGGCCTTGTCGGCGCCGACGACGCGGCCGTAACGCAGGACGACGCCGACTTCGTTCGGCTTGACACTGAACCAGCCGCTGAGGAAGTAGAGAACGACCAGCACCAGCATCACGAGCTTGAGGATGCCGAAGCTTTTTCGCAGCGCGTCAGCCAGCGACTGGTTTGCCGGATCCAGCCCGTCGTCCTCGGACAGGACCGGCAAGGACGTCGACGGATTTGCTCCGTGCGTGCGCTTCGAGGGATCGTGTTGTGGAGGAATCGAGCTCATTCGTTCGTCGTTTCTGTCAAATAGCAGAGTCGGCCGTCGGTCGCAGCATCACTCCCGCCGGTGATCGGATTCGTCAAGCAGCACGGCCTGCGCCTTCTCGCCGTGGTTGTCGGGGCCGGGGTTCGCAGTGGCGCCCAGACGGTCCGTGACAGCGTGGTTTCTCCCATGCGCAGCTTCGCTGTCGACGCCCTTGACGCCACCTTTCATGGAGATGGCCGCATCGCGAAGCATGGTAAAGGGTTCGAGCTGACTGGCATCGAGCACGAGGGTGACTTGACCGCCTTCGAGAATCTTCCGCAGCGTTTCTTTCTTCTTGAGGAAGTTGCTGAGTTCGAGGTTCTCGGCGAATTTCGCATAGTAGCGGGCGGCTTCGGCGTCGCCGAGTCCTTCGATCTTCTTGGCGTAGGCCTCGGCCCGGGCCAGGATCGTTTCGGACACTTTTTCGGCCGTGCTTCGGATTTCCTGCGCCTTGGCCTGGCCCTCGGCGGTCAGCTCCTTGATGGTCTTCTGGCGGTCTTCCTTCATCCGTGCAAAGACTTCCTTGGTCACGGATTCGGGGATGCCCAGTCGCTGGATGCCCACGCGGACGATCTCGATTCCGTAATTTTGCAGGGCAGGACCTCGGATGCCATCGAGGAACTCCCGCTCGATCTGTGCAAATTTCATCTCCGTTTCATTCACGTTGACGAGATGTGAAAGCGGATGCGTGCGGAGTACAGTTGACACGCGGTTTTCGAGCAAGTCGCCGATCTTGCGAGCGGCCATTTCTTCGCGGCCGATCGTCTTGAGGAATCGCTCGCCGTCCTGGATGCGCCAGGTGGCGTAGGCCGTCAGGACGATCGTTTTCTGGTCCTGCGTGCCGAGCTGTCGAAACTCGGTATCGAACGATCGCATGCGCGTGTCAAAGGTGTGAACCCGGTCGATCGGCCAGGGCAGCTTGAAATGAAGCCCGGCATCCTCGGGGCCGATGGTTCGCTGAATCTGATCAAAGCGGGTGACGACGGCTGTTTCCGTGAAGCGGACCTGAAAGGCGCACATCATGAAGACCACGATGAGCACCAGAATGGCCGCAACCAGTATCGTTGGCAGATTTCTTGTCATAACGTTGTCCTTCTGTTCCGTGCTTGCACCCGACCGTCGCCGGTTGATTCTGTCATCACCGCGAGGCACACGGCTGGATGGTCTGAGTTACTTACGTTTCTGCTCCATGCCTGCAACTTCCTGACTGAGCGCATCGAACGTATCCGGCGGTCTCAAGTCGATGTCGTAAACAACCATCTCCGGGTGTTCCAGCGCGATGATGTACTTCCGGACGTTTTTCAGGGATTCCTCCAGCATCTCGAGATAGAGTCGCAGACTGTAAACCTCGGGCGCGACACGGAATGCCGCCAATTGGGTTTCGTAACGCTCCGCCGCGGATTTCTGCTCGAAGAGCCGGGTGAAGGAACGCTGCAGGGCGCGCACTGCGCGGGCACGGGCTTGCCCTCCGACGACCTCGCGCAACATTCGCTCGACTTCCTCGGTCTGCGCTGCCAATTCCGGCGAGCCGATCTGGCGCAGTCGATCTTCTTCGGCGATGGCGAGGTAAAGTGCCTCCCATTGCTCACCAGCGCTGTCGATGCGAGTTTTCGCGGCGTCGCCTTCGGCGCTTTTGATGGTGGCCTCCCGCAGCTCCAGCGCGCCGACGACTTCCTCGTAGGACTTGGCCACGTCTTCGTCGGGCGGTGGATGTACGCCACCGATGCCAACCATGACGATCTCGACACCGAGGCCCCGGCCATCGAAGCCCGCCACGTCGCAGGACTTCTGAATGCGATCGTGGAGTGTTTCCGCGGCTCGGACGCCGCCGCTGCCGAGCAGGTCAAGGACATCGGACTGTGCCGCGTAGTGCGTCAGTTCGCGGAAGGCGAGATCATCGATGATTTCGGAGACGTCGCGCGCCTGGCTGTAGAAACGGATGACGCTTTCGTCATCGGCGCGAACCCGCCATTGCAGCGGCATGTTCACGCTCAGGAGGTTGATGGGCACCTTCGTCGTTTCCGAGGCCAGGCGATCGGCTACCAGCAGTTGATACTCCTTCTTGTAATGCTTGACCGTCCAGAGGATGGCCCCGCGACGCAGCTCCCGATGCGCCTCGTCGCCTTCCTCAAAGCCGATCTCGAGGCGACGGATTCGATCGACGGGAATGATCCGCGCACGATCCAACGGCCAGGGCCAGGTCAGGTGGACACCGGCTTTGGCTGTCTCCGGGCGAAGTCGTCCGAGATGTTCGATGACGGCCTGATGGCCCGGTGGGACCACGACAATGCAGGTGAGCAGCAGAAGCACGAGGGCCTGCACGAGCAGGAGCGGCAGAACAGCCCGGCCCATGAGTTTGTAGAACCAGGTCTCGCTGACTTTGAAGCCGAACTGGTAATCAATCGTGTTGGCCACGCTGCGGAGGATTCCGACTGGCTCGCTGAACATGCCGAGCAGGCGGCTGTCGTAGAACGGGCGCTGCTCCTGTCCGGAGACACGCGGGCGGTAGAAATCGAGGATGTAGTTCACCACGGTTTCGACGCCGAGGAAGATGAGGGCGACGCCGATTCCACGGGCAACCCAGACCTCAACCCGTTCGAGGCCGGTAATGACGCAGAGGAGGGCGAGGGCCGCGGCCAGACAACAGGTGCTGGTGCCGAAGAGATAGTTGGCACTGGGGCGCAGGAGGCCCCAACCGGTGATTCGACTCATACCCAGTGCGTAGCGCGAGAGCATGAAGCAGACGAAGGCGATCGCGGCACAGAAAAAGAGCAGGACGGTTGGATGGAGCACAACCTTGTCGGCCATCTCTGCGATTGGAGGAAACTGTAGTTTCCAGGGCCAGATCGCGGCGCCGGCTACAATGTGATAAGCGGCAAAAATCAGGGCGAGGGTGGGGACCAGAAAGCGCTCGATGGTCCGCATCCGGCGGCCCATGGCGAGTTTCTCCATCTGGTCGAGGTCTTCTTCTTCGAAGATGGTGGTCGCGCCGCCGAGTTTTTCCTGTCGCTCACGCTCGATGGCGGCCAGTTCGAGCCGCTCCTCGGCAACAAGCCGAAGCTGATGAAGCTGGATGAGGGTGATCAGCCAGATGCCGACGGCGCCGAGCGCCTGGAAGCAGATGGCCCAGATCGCGCTCGAGCCCGTCCAGATCGCCAGGATGGCCAGCACGACGCCGGCCAACAGACTCAGGACACCGCCGATGACTGCAACTACTTCGCCTCGTCGATCCATAATCTTATTAACGCCCGAGCGGTGCTGCGTTTGACCGCTCCTGTATGAAGCATCCGATCGTCAGCCCGTTGTCGGGATCAGTGGAGGGCGTGGGCGAGACGCCCGCACTCCCCGTTCGGCATTCCCGGCACGCCGGGAGTGTTCTGCGACCGCCACTCGGTGCGCGATGGCACCTCGTGAGGAATTTCGTATTGTAGGTGCTGTGGCCGTGGTGCCAAGCGCTGGACTTTTCGCGTAGGATGGGCGCCGAAGGGTCGTGGTAGACGCGGGTAACCTGCGATTACCCATGCCATCCTTTGTTGGGCAATGCGACGAATCGATCATGCGGCTTTCTTCCTGAATTCATGAATCAACTCATCGGCATCACCCGGAATACGCTGCTTCAGACGGTGCGTCAGCCGATCTACGGGATCATCGTGCTGGTGACCCTGGGGGGGCTGGCCCTGGCACCGGCGGTAACCGGCTGGACACTGGATGACGACAACAAGCTCCTGCGCGATATAGGATTGTCTACGCTGCTGATCCAGGGTTTGTTCCTGGCCGTCTTCGCGGCTTCGAGCGTGCTGGACACTGAAATTGATGATAAAACGGTCCTCACCGTTGCCGCCAAGCCCGTTTCGCGACCAATTTTCGTGCTGGGGAAGTTCTTCGGGCTGCTCGGTGCATTGGGTATTGCTCATTACCTGGCAGGGATCGCCTTCTACATGGCCATGCGTCACGGCGTTTTGCAGAGCGCCGCGGAAGAAGTGGACATGACCGTCATGGTCTTCGGGCCGTGCATGTTTCTGCTCGTTGCGGTTGTCGCAACGGTCCTCAACTATCTCTTCGACTGGCGATTTCTCCCGACCCTGCTCGGACTGGCAATGCCGATGCTGACCCTGAGCACCGCCATTCTGCTGGTGATTGATCGCGACTGGAAAATCACGCCGTATGAAAGCTCGCAGCAGATCGAACGGCTGCCGAAGGAATGTCAGGACCCCGCCGTGTTTCGGGGGATCATTTTCTTCCGGCCGGATGAAGGGCAGCAGCACCTCGAAGGGCACAAGGGCGAATTGGTTCGCAACAACTGGAAAGGCCCGATGAGCATCGAGGAACAGGACTACATTCGCGGCCTGCACGATGCTCCGAAGTGGCGGCAGGATGTCGATTTCCTCGTCGACAAGACACGCAAGCATCAGGGGACCGAGACCTTCAAGGCAGGGGTGCTGTTGTTCTTCGCGATTGCCATGCTCGGCAGCTTCGCGCTGGCCGCATCGACGCGCCTGGGGGCCATGGGAACGTTTCTGGTCTGTCTCGTGCTTCTCTGCGCCGGGTTGACCTCCGATCAATTGCTCAAGCCCATGGCCGATGCATCGGACGGTTCGTGGCTGATCCATGCGGCATATCGAGCGATTCCGAATTTTCAGGTTTTCTGGATGGTGGATGCCCTGAGCGAGCTGCGCGTAATTCCCTGGAGTTATGTCTGGTCCGCGGCTGGGTACGGCGTATTGTACGCGCTGGCCGCACTGCTGCTGGCGATGTCGCTTTTCGAGACACGCGAAGTGGGCTGATGAGCGGCGCCCTTCGCGTCGGCGCCGCTCATCGGTTCGACGGTTACTTTGCCTGTGCCGCCGGTTCTGCGGATTCCTTCTTCGGCTCGTTCTTCGTGACCGGGAGTGGTGTGACGACCAGACGTATCGCACGATCAGGAGTCATGTACTTCTTCGCCACGGCGTGGACCTGCTCGACGGTGAACCGCTTGTAGACATCGGGCAGTTCTTTGAGTTCACTCAGTGAACGGCCACGATAGATCAGCTCCGCAATCTGGCTGCGCCAGAAGTCCGGCTCCTTCAGATTCGTCTCCAGACTCGTTACCAGTTGCCGTGCGGCGGTCTCCACTTCCTCGGCCGTGGGAGCCTCCGCAGCGAAATCCTGCAACATTTCCAGCACGCTATCGGCCAGTCGCTCGGCATTCTCCGGATCAGTCGGAGCACCGGCGTAGATCATGCCCAGGCCGGGGATGCTGCGCGACGGCTGGCTTTGGCAACCGATGCTGTAGACGAGCTGTTCTTCCTCGCGCAGGCGCTTGATCATCCGCTCGGTGATGATTCGGGTGGCCATGGTCAGCAGGCGTCGATCAACCGTGTCGCGTTCTTCGCAGCCGACGTACCCGGCCATGGCCATCGCCTTCGGCGTGACGGTTTCGTATTCAACGGTCTTCTCGTAGGGTCCTGAGCCGCGCTTGATCTTGCGCAGCGAGTCGAGCGCGGCAAAATCGCCGGTTCGCTTCGGCAGTCCGCCGAGGTATTGACAGGCGATCTCCATGGCCGGCTCCAGCTTGATGTCACCGATGATGACGGCTTCGATGGCTGCCTTGCCGGTGATTCGCCGCAGCCATTTCTGTGCCTGAGCTGCACTGAGTCGGTCGATCTGGCCGGCGGTCAGTTCGCAGAGACGCACGTCCCCGGCGAAGAAGACTTCGTCCATGGCCTTGCGAAGCTGGCCCTGGACGGCGGTGTTCATCATTTCCAATCGCTGCAGGCGCAGACGCCGCCAGTTGTCGAACGCGGCATCTTCTACCTTGCCGTCGGTCAAAAGGGCGTATGCCAGTTCCATGCCGAATTCGTAGTCCGACGGCGAGGCGGTAAAGGAGATCGTGAGCGTGTCAGTCCCGATGTTTCCGCCGAATTGCACCTTGCGACCGGTCATGAGATCGCTCATGCGGGAGGAGTCCAGTCGAGAAGTGGCGGGCCGATTCAATGCGACCTCGGCCGCCTCGCTGATGCCACGGTTTTCGGCGGTCTCTTCGATGGAGCCGCCGGGCAGGACGATCTGAACGAGCACCTCATCTTTTTTGTAGTCCATGTAGCGATGATGTACGACGACGCCGTTGGAGAGAGTCGCCGTGGTGATGCCGAGGTCTTCGTCCGTTGTTTTCGACTTGATCTTGCCGGGCGCGGGCTTCTCAGCCAGCAGGTTTTCAACGGTTTCGGTCTTCTTCGGCGCGGTGGTCTTTCTGGCCCAGGCCTCCGCGGCGGCAGCCAGGACATCACGGTCGGACGGCGGCTCAAAGCCCTCCTTCTTTTCCGGCATGGCGAGGACATAGGTGAAGGCGTTGTTCTTGTAGTTCTCGACGAAGACACGATGAACGTCCTTCGCCGTGACCTCTGACAGGACACGCCGTGTCAGTTCCAGATGTTGCGGCGCCGAGAGCATCGGCTCGTCCTGTCCGACATCGCGACTGATTCGATTGATCAGCCGGTTGGCGTCCATCGTGGGCTCGCGCTCGACGCGTTGCTCGGCATTGGAGATTACTTCCTGCCGGGCCAGCTCCAGTTCACGATCGGTGAAACCGTGCTCGATGGCTCGGGAGATTTCCACGATGACCTGCTCGAGCATCCGGTTCCAGTCGCCGGGTTCGCCGATGGCCATTCCGCTCGGCAGAATGGCCTCGCGAAACAGATCGCTCACCGACACGCCGGCCATGCGAAAGGCCGCGTCGCCCTTGTCGACCATTTCGCGAAGTCGGCGGCTGACGATCCAGGTCCCCATGTTTTCGAGTTCGTTGAAGCGGTAGTCCTCGAAAGACTTCATTGCCGGCCGGCCCGACTTGATGGCCACCATCTGCATCTGGCACATCACCTGCTCCGGATCGGTCAGGACGAAGGCCCGTGACTTCTCGACGGGCTTGAGGCCGGCGCCCGGAGGGGTTCGCGCCGTGCCGCGCGGCTTGAAATCGGCAAATCGCCTGCGAATTTCCGAGGCCATGCGGTCGGCCTTAATGTCGCCGACGATGATGAGGGTCATGTTTTCCGGACGATACCACGTGTTCCAGTAGTCGACGAATTCCTCCCGCGGGAACTCTGCGATCTGTTTTTCGTCACCGATCACGTCGTGAATGGCGATTCGGGTATTCTCGAAGAGTTTCTTCATCGTCTGCTTCTGGATGCGCTCCATCGCGCTCTTGCGGGCCCGTGCCTCCTCAAGGATCACCTTGCGCTCGTTATCGATCTCCTTTTCCAGCAGCAGCAATCCGTCGGCGTAGTCGTGAAGGATGGTGAAGGCCTTGTCGATCGTCTCCTCGGTGATATCGGGCATGAAGAGCTTGTAGACGGTCTCTTCGTAAGAGGTATGGGCATTGGAGTCGGCGCCGAAACGCATGCCCATTTTGCTCATGTAGGGAATCAGCTCGCCCGGAGCGAAGTTCTTCGAGCCGTTGAAAGACATGTGCTCAAGGAAGTGCGCCAGGCCGTTTTGCTTTTCCGTTTCGTTCAGCGCGCCGGACTTGATGTGCAGAAAGAGGGCGATGCGATCCGGTGGATTCTTGTGTTCACGGATGATGTAGGAGAAGCCGTTGTCGAGCCGGCCATAGACGTTGTTGGGGTCCTGAGGGAGTAGTTCGTCGGCCTGTACGGCAAGCGGAGCGGCAAGCACGAGACAGGCGACAAGGCCGAAGGGCTGCGAGAAACGGCGAAACATGTTTATTCATCCTTTCGTTGGCTTGGTACAGGCGAGGATCGGCTGCTCAAGCGCCGATTGTTTCCGACACGCCGGGTTGCAATGCGAGATTGTCCCACTGCTCACCCCAAAATACCAGACCCTCATTTTAACGAAACGAGGTGCGTGGTCTCACAGTCGGGGAGCCGATTCGCCGGGTAGCGATGCGAGGGTGTGACTGTGAATGGTTGGTCCGCGGGTCTGCGACCACTTACAATCCTGCGGGAAAACAGATCGGAGATTCGGCATGTCCACTCGTTCCCAAGCTCTGAGTGTACTTAGAGGTGGGCTCGCGCATGTGTTTCTGATGCTGCTTGCCCTGCCGACGGCCGCGGCGGCAAAATCGACAATCGTTCTGCAGGATGCAATCGTAGGTGCCGATCGCAGGACGCGTCTGGTTGCTTATGTGTCGCGCGAAAATCTTTTCGGCGTGCCAACTGACGTCGAGCACGCCCCGGTGACCTTCCATGCGGGATCCCATGAACTGGGAGCGACCACGACCGATGACGAGGGTATGGCCGTGCTGGAATGCACGCTGCCCGAAGGAGAAATCCGCAAGATCGAGGCGCGGGCGAAGGTGGGCAACAAGGAGCTACGAACCGAGGCGGCAGTGCATCGCTGGAGGAAGGATCGGATCATCATCGTCGTCGATATCGACGACACGATATCACGCACAGACCTGGACGATCTGCTCTTCGACGAGAAGGATGACGACTCGCGTCCGCTCAAGCATTCGCCGCGCGTGCTGCGCCACCTGTCGAAGGACTACCAGATTCTCTATCTGACGGCGCGGCCGTCGTTTCTGCTGGAGAAGACGCGCCAGTGGCTGGAGGAGAACGAATTTCCGGCCGCGCCGGTCTTCGTCTCTCATCTGAAGCGCGATCTGCTGCGGCAGGGAGTTTACAAGCGGCGTGTGCTGGAAGAACTGCAGCAGGCATGGCCGTTGGCGCTCATCGGGATCGGCGATCGCGGGACAGATGCCGAGGCCTACGGCGGCAGCAGGATGCTCTGCCTGATCGTGAACCCGAACCGCAAGGATCGATTCGGCCGGCATGTGCTGATGCTTCCGGACTGGAAGGCGATCGATGTCTTTTTCGCGACCAATCGCATCATTCTGAGCGACCCGGAGCGCCTGCGGCGGGTGATTGCGGGCCAGGAGCCGTTCCTACATACGTTGAGTCCGCACGATGACACCGGCAAGTAGCATCGACGATCGCGTTGCCTGCTAAGCGCGCCGCCGTGACGTGCAGAAACGGCATGGGACCTGTCAACATAAGTGAGGATTTATGAAACTACGTCGATTGGGCAACACCGGCGTCCGCGTCTCCGAGCTATGTCTGGGGGCGATGAACTTCGGCATGGCCGACTGGGGCGTGGATGAGAAGACCAGCCAGGATGTGATCGCGGCGTATCTCGATGCCGGCGGCAACTTCATCGACACGGCCGATGTCTACTCCAAGGGCATCAGCGAAGAAATCTGCGGGCGGGCAATACGTACGCGACGCGATCGCGTGATTCTCGCCACCAAGGGGCATTTCCCCGTGGTGAAGAAATTCGGCGAGCCGCCCGAGCATGAGAATGCCACGGGATCGAGCCGTCGGCATCTGACAGCGGCGCTGCACGACAGTCTTCGTCGGCTGGCCACGGACTACATCGACCTGTATCAGGTGCACTGCTGGGACGATCATACGCCGATCGAGGAGACACTCAGCACGCTCAATGATTTCGTACGATCAGGCAAAGCGCGATACGTCGGCCTGTCGAATTATGACGCCTGGCAGATTGCCGAGTGCCGGCATCTCTGCATGCGCTGGAACTGGGAGCCGTTCGTTACGGCGCAGATGCAGTACAGTCTGGTCTGTCGGGACATCGAGACGGCGGTGGTGCCTGTGTGCCAACGCTATGGCATCGGCATTCTGCCGTGGAGCCCGCTGGGCGGAGGCGTGCTCTCCGGCAAATACGGCCGCGACCTGCGTGGGCCGAAAGATTCACGCTTCGGCGAAACGCCGGACGAAGCGAACGTGTGGCGCAAGCAGTTTATCAACAATCGAAACCTCGACATCGTCGATGCGGTCAAGGCCGTTGCGGAGGAATTGAGATCAACGCCCACGGCCGTCGCTCTGAACTGGGTGCTCCACCGCCCGGCGGTCAGCAGCGTGATCATCGGCCCCAAGTCCGTCGCGCAGCTCCGCGACAACCTCTCTGCTTGCGAGTTGTCACTGTCGACCGAGCAGCGTCAACGCCTTGACGAAATCAGTGCCCTGTCGCCGACGTATCCGCATCAGTTCATCAGCAAGACGGCGCGGAACCGGGGGGAGTAGCGCACGATGCGCGATCGTGTTCGAAGAAGTGGTCCAACCGCTGCGATCATTTCTGCATGCTGCCGTGGGCTTGCTTGCGACATAGCAATTCCGACGCCTGCGTGAAGACACAATCGTCGTAACCCAGGGCCTTCGCCACGCGGAGACTCTGCTCTACCCATGAGGGGTGAGCGGCGATCTCGCGGCGGGTCGCGCGATCAATCTGACGTCGAAAGGCGCTGGTGATCACGGGGATCGGGTAGTCGCTTCCCCAGAGAAGCTTGCGGTGCAGTTCGCGGCGCTGCGCGAGCTTCCTGAGCCAACCGGTGCGGCCGAAGGCGGCAAGGGCGGAGATGTCGGCATACAGCGGCGCGTCGGCGAACTCGCCGATGAGCGCATCTAGGAAGACAAGACAGCCGGTGCGACTTTGCCAGAAGAAAGACGGCGTCGCCGCATGAGCGACGATGACGGCAGGCATGGCGTCTTCGCGGCGCAGGTTTCGCAGCACGCTGAGCATCGGCCTGGGGTCTTCGAACTCCATGTGCTGCCGGGAGAGCGACATTTCTCCGCCGTAGTGAATCAGCATCGGGATATGCAGGGCCGCGGCGCGGCGGAGGAAATCTACCGTGCGAGGGTCCTCGGCGCGGATGTTGTGATGGATGGGCAGCCACTTGACCAGAACGGCTCCCGCGGCGGCTGCTTCTTCGAGCATTTCGCAGGCCCCACGGCGATATGGATGAATCGATGCCCCGAAGAGAAATCGATCCGGTCGGTCGGCGCACATCGCGCGCACGAGCGTGTTCGAAGCGAACAGATCACTGCCGAATCGTTGACCGCGAGATGCTGAGCCGACGACGCGACCGTGAACGTCGTGATACTCGTCAAAGGCCAGCAGCACGAATCGATCCACGCCGGTTGCCGCGGACCAGTGTCGCTCATTGACCGCCTCGATCTGCCGGTCCAGCGCCTCACCGCGATCGAGCCGCGGGTCGATCTTCAACCAGCGGCGAACGAAGAACCATGCCGGGCGGGCCAGCAGGCGTGGCGACAGGTAGCTGTCGTATCCCGGTGTACCGGACGCGCCGTCTGCCTCGAAGGAAAAACGCGTCAGGTTCGAATCGACGCGGCGAGCGGAGAGGCCGACATGGCAATGAACGTCAATGATCATTGTGCGCTCACGCCATCCATGCGGCCCACTGTCCGCGCTAATGATAGTCTACAAGCCGGCTTGCCCTCGGAGGTCAGGTTGAGTTGCATAGTGACACGGGCAACCTTCGGTTGCCCATTCCTCTCTGAGTTCGCGATTCTCCGCATGGCAGCGCCCCGTTTCGGATGATCCTGTGTGCCACATTCCATTGTCTGCAATTCTGCGATAAGCCGCATCGGCTATTACCCGGTGCCGCGCGGCAGTATAACACGCGATCATGCATCGATTCGACTGTGACGTGCTGATCGTCGGATCGGGATTTGGCGGCTCGGTCTGCGCACTTCGAGCAGCTCAGGCAGGCCTGCGAACGATCGTACTCGAGCGTGGTCGGGCGATGACGCCGACTGCCTTCAACGATCTGGCCGAGGGCCGCGTGCCATGGTTGTACACGTCTGGATCACCGGGGCTGATCGAGCTTCCGCGGATCGGCGGGCTGGCGGCGATCGTGGCCGGAGCGGTCGGCGGCGGTTCGCAACTCTACACTGCGGTGACCATTCCGCCGCCGGAGGAGATTTTCCGCAGCGGTTGGCCGGCGGGTTTTGGTCTCGAAACACTGGCGCTGTGTCTGGAACGCGTCGCGGACGTGATACGCCCTTCTGCGATACCGAAGCCCTTGACGCGAACACTTGAGCTGGAGCGGATTGGCCGCAAGGTGGGTGCAGGAGTTACCCGGCTGCCGCTGGCAATGGACTGGCCCGAGGCGACCGGCACGCTGGACAAGCTGCCGGTTGAGGAAGACCTCTGGACGGCGCTGTCGCGCTGGCTGCAGGGCGGACCGGTTTGTCGAAAGCGCACGCTGGACCGGACCTATCTCGCTGCGGCCATCGAGGCGGGAGCCGAACTGCGACCGCTGCACGAAGTGCGGGCAATCGTCCCTGATTCCGAGGGTTACCGTATTCATTTTCGGTGTCATAGCAACGGCACAATCTGCGAGGGACGATTGCTTGCACGGCGAATTCTTCTGGCGGCGGGTGCGATTGGCACGGTCCGTCTGCTATTTGCCTGTCGAGACGATTCCGCCTGTTTGCCGAGGATCAGTCCCGCGCTGGGGAAACGATTCTTCACCAGCGGCGACATGGGCGCGCTGCTGCTGTGCGATGCGCAGCGTGTGCCACGCGACAGCGGACCACCGGTGACGGCATGGATGGACCACTGGGAGCAAGATCGGCTTTATTTGATGGAGATCGGGCATCCGCCGATTCCGGCCATGCTGCTCAAGGCAGCAACACTGCTTGGTGCGGGAAGCGTGACGCGCGCTCAGCTTGATTCGGGCTGGGTCTTCGGTGTGATGGGCGGTGACGAAGTCCCCGGACAGCTGCTGCATTCCGGCCGAGGGCGGTTGACGTATCTCCGCGGTAGTCTTTCCCCGTCGTCTTACGACGCGCGGGTCGTTGCGCGACTGAAGGAACTGGCGGACGCCGCCGGTGGCAAGCTCATCGTGCCGCCGGATGCGTTCCTGTCGCGCTTCGCCGTAACGGTACATCCGCTGGGCGGCGCGGCCATGGCGGATGACCCGTCGCGCGGTGTCGTGGACGGCCGCGGCGAGGTCTTTGGTCATCCCGGACTGTTCATCGCGGATGGGAGCATCCTCCCGACGCCGATCGGTCGTGCGCCGTCGATGACCATTGCGGCGCTGGCGGAGCATGTGGTGCATGGTCTCGTGGAATCGACACGATGACGGAAACCGGTGCGACGTTGCCGCTCTTCAATGCGTATCCGGGCCTGCGGGAAGCTATTGCATGGGTCTCGATCGGCGAGTGGCCGACGCCTGTTCAGCACGCGCGAAACTTCGGCCGGCGGGTGGGGCTGCCGAACATCTATGTGAAGCGGGAGGATATGTCGCATCCAGAATGCGGCGGGAACAAGACACGCGGTCTGGAGTTTCTTCTGGCCGAAGCGCAGCGTCGCGGTACGCGGACAATCGTTACCTTCAGTTCGGTGGGGAGTCATCACATCTGCCGAACAGCATGGCACGCGGCGCGGCTCGATATCCGCACGGTCGCGATCGTGATGAATCAGCCCAATGCGCAATATGTTCGCTCGCACCTGTTGTGGGGATTACGAGCGGGGGCGCGATATATTCCGGCGAACTTCGCGACGGTTCTTCCGAAAGGGTTGTATGAATTGCTGCGCCTGCGGAATCGTGAGGGCGGACATATGCCGCTGTTGATTCCGCCGGGCGGCACGTCGCCGATGGCCTGTCTGGGGCATGTCAACGCGGCGTTCGAATTGGCACAGCAGGTACGATCCGGACAGTTGCCGGAGCCGGACTTTCTCTACGTGCCGTTGGGCAGTCTCGGTACGGCAGCCGGACTGGCACTGGGATGCAAACTGGCCGGCCTTCGTACGCGGGTGATTGGCGTCGTCGTCTCGTATCGCTGGTACTGCACCGCTGGGAGAGTTGCGCGCTTAGCACGGCGTACGCGCGATTTCATGTGGCGAGCAGATCACAGAGTGCCCGATGTGCAGGTCCGAGCTTCAGATCTAAGTGTTGTATCAACGGCACTCGGGAGTGGTTACGCATGGTTCACGCGCGAGGCCGCCGAATGGTCATGCATCTTTCGTGATGAGGAGGGCTTGTGCATCGACGGCACCTATGGCGGCAAGGCGCTGGACGGCGCGCTGCGATTCATTCGGCAGTTGCAGGTTTCTGATCATGTTCACCTGTTCTGGCACACGTATCATCCACTTCCGTACGACGATTGTCCCGCTTCGCTGCTTTCGACGCTGGATCGCAGATTGCGACGATACTTTGAGGACCCGGTTCAGCCGCTTGATGACCAGTTTCGTGAAAGGACGGTCCCATCGTAGACGACACGCACAATGAGTCGAGGCAACTCGCCATGCCAGCACTAACCTTGCTGACTCGCATCGTCTGATAAGTGCGAAGCATGTCGCCTGCACGGAATTGAAGTGCAAGTCTACGCAAGACCGCGTTTTTTCGGCATTATTTTTCAGCACCATGGGAGCATACGGCTCGGTTTCATCCGGAAGCGGGAGGATTGCGGATCGTGAACTTCAGTTTGGACACGGACGCTCCGACAATTTGATCGCGTTCGTCCGCGCACGGGCAGAACGCACCCGCAGAGATGCGTGGTGTGTTATCAGACGGGGGGCCGCTTCACGATGGAGCGGCTTGCAAGCAGCAATGGGCCCGACGCCGCCCTGGGAGGCCTCTTTCGAGAGGGCAGTTAATTGGAACCGAGACCGCGGAAGCCCGGTGCAGCTGTACCCGTCCGGATCAACGAGATTCGAGCGCGTGCCCTGCTGGACAAGATCGATCAGTTGCCGGCGCCGGCGGGAGCGGAGCGGCGCAACGACGAGCGCGTGGCATATCGCCGTGCGTGTGTGATCGAATTGACACAGCCCACGGGCAACGTGGTCAAGCTTCGAGTCCCCACGAGGAATCTCAGTCGGGGTGGTTTGGCATTTCTGCACAACAGTTATATTCATGGAGGCACGCGCTGCTGCGTGCATCTCGTGAACACGCACAATCGTCCGGTTCGTGTCGAGGGCACCGTTGCACGATGCGAATATCTGGAAAGCGGCATTCACCATGTCAGTGTCTGCTTCCAGCAGCCCATTGACGTGAAGACCTTCTGCGGAAAGCCGCAGCCGCCGCGCGTGCTTCTGGTGGACGACGATCCGCAGATCCGCCGGTTGATACAGGTACATCTCAAATCGACTTCCGCGGAGATCAGTGAGGCCGAGAACGGTGAACAAGCGATTGAGCACGCACAAGCCCAGCGCTTCGATATCATCCTGATGGATGTCGAGATGCCGGTGATGGACGGCATCACCGCGCTCAAAACACTTCGGGAGCGCGGTTACAACGGCCGGATCGTAGCCCTGACCGCGCTGACCAGCGACGGAGATCGGGATCGTCTGCTCGATGAAGGGTTCGACGATTACATCGGCAAGCCCGTGAATCGGGAGGCGCTCTGTGAGATGGTTGCGCAGGCCGATGAGCAGCCGCTGTTCAGCACCTTGGAGGACGGGGAAGGTGTGGCCGAGCTGATCAATCAGTTCGTGACCGAGCTGGGCAGTCTGGTCAGCGAGATTGAGAAGGCCCTTGCCGGTCAGGATCGCGATACGCTGGCTCGACTTAGTCGCACGCTCAAGGGCAACGCGGGCAGTTACGGCTTCGAGCCGATTTCAATGGCCGCGCGACAGGTGGAAAGCCACGCAACGCAGGGCAACGACTCGGGCGAACTCAAGCGTAGCGTCCGGCAGTTGACGCATCTTTGCCGCCTCGTCCGCAAGCCGAGTTAAGCTGCTCGATCGGCTTGCGATTTGATGAAAGTCACCCGATTTTTCTCGCGCATGCTTCGCTGCCATCAAACTGCGATCGAGCATTTCGCCTCCTTCGCCCCATGGGGTAGTGCGCTTCATTCCGACTTTATTCAAGAAGCCAGCGCAACTATTCCCGGCAGTTCTTGCGCCCTTTCCGGTGTTCGGAGTATTTGAGGCACGCTCGGAAGCTCTGCAAATTTCACACTTTTTGCTTGAATTCCCATCTTCGCTCCGGTAAAACTCACACAATGTAAGGTGTTCGAACCATGTGAACACCGGACTTGTTTGACGTCGCCGGGCGGGAGACGAGAGACCTTTCTTACCCAGCTCAAGTAGTCGGTTGCAACCAGCGGGCTGTCGAGGGGGGCGCAGAATGCATGCGTTGCGCCGTGTGCTGCCCGAAGAAGCCCCGCGCGGGATGCGTAAGCCCCGCGGAATTGTCGCGTCCAGATGGAGTACGAATCATGAACCGATTGACGAAACATGCAGCGTGGATCGCCTGCCTCGCGGCGATGCTCGCGGTTCCGGCGGCCCAGGCCGCGCCGGTCACGAGTTTCTCCACCATCACTGCCGGCTCGCACGTCATCATTACCTTCGAGAAGGATGGGTCCGGCGCCACGCTGCCCGTGGTGTCGAATCTTCTTCTGCCGGAAGACGAGTTCGCCGCACAAGGCGTCACGATTCTGGGCAAGCCGCCGCTCGATGTCAGCCAGGAATTTCGAATCGTCCGCGACGGCGACGCCTGCTTCCGATTTGTGCAGGACATCAACGGCAACCAGCCCTATGGGCTCTCCGCATCGCAGACGGCCGCCCTGGTGTTCAATCCGCCGGTCGAGGCCTTCGCCGTCTCCTTTGTCGCGATTCAGTTTCAGAGTGCGACGTTTACGGCCAGAGACAGTGACGGCGCCGTCATCGAAGTAGCCACGATGGGCCCTCCCTTCACCCAGGGGACCGGGGCCTGCGGCTTCCTCGAATACGGCATCATCGGCATCTCTTCGACCACACCGATTGCCCGGGTGGATATCAACGCGATCTCAGGCAGCATCGATCACCTGCACTTCACGGTTACCGATGAAGTCGACACCGATGGCGACGGCATACCCGATGATGAGGACAACTGTCCGAATGACTTCAACCCCGATCAGCTCGACACCGATGGCGACGGAATCGGCGACGTGTGCGATGCCTGTCCGCTTGATGCTGATAATGATGCGGACGGCGATGGCATCTGTGGTGACGTGGACAACTGTCCGGATGTCGCGAACCCCTACCAGGAAGACCTCGATGGCGACGGCGTCGGCGATGCCTGCGACAATGACATCGACGGCGATGGTCTCTCAAACGATGATGAGGCGCTCTACGGGACCGATCCGTACAACCCGGACACCGACGGCGACGGACTGCTTGACGGTACCGAGGTCGACATGGCGATGGGCGGCGGCTGCCCCGATCCGCTCGTGTGGGATTCCGACGGCGATAGTCTCTCGGACGGTTACGAGGTACTGGTCCTCGGCACTTCACCATGTAATACCGACACCGATGGTGACGGCGTGCCGGATAACGTCGATCCGATTCCGCTGACGCCGGGCGTGACCGGCGGCTATCTCGAAGCAGCGCTGCACGATCTGGCGCAATACATTCTGAGTCTGAATCTGAATCTCTTTAATGGTCCGAACGCGAATGCGAACAAGGGACGCCGGACAGCGCTGGCCAATCGTGCCTCCGATGCGGCCAACCTGATCGCGCAGGGCGACTACGCCGGGGCGATCGAGGCCCTGGAAAGCTTGCACGATAAGATCGACGACGTCTTCCCGCCGCCGGACTGGCTGCACCCTTCCGCGACGAAGACGGCGCTGGCGAACTATGTGCAGGTACTGATCCTGTTGATCGAGCTGTCGATGTAACGGATTTCGATCTTCGATCTGCTTGAACACCCGAAGCCCACGGATCGCAATCCGTGGGCTTCTTCTTTGCGCGATACGGTATCGCCGCATGGGTTTGCATTCGAGCAATCGATTCAGCGCGCGAGGCCGAGCTGTACCGTGCCGCCTCCCTTGTGCGGGCAGCGCTCTGTATTGATGCAGCTTTCCGGCAGGCGAAGTCGCGCCACCGGCTCGCCGCCGATGAGGTGGCGGTCGAGGATTTCCTCAACATCCTCCATTCGCACGAAGCCGTACCAGACCGTTTCCGGATAGACGACGATCGTGACTCCGTGTTCACATTGATCGAGGCAGCCGGCGGTGTTGATGCGAATGCGCTGCTTGAGACCGCGCTGCTCGACGAGGGCCTTGAGCTTCTCGCGGATGGCCGAGGCATCCTTGGCGGCGCAACAACCGCGCGGATGTCCCTCGGCGCGGGCGTTGGTGCAGACGAAGACGTGTTTTTCGTAGGCGGCCATGGTTTGCTGCTCCGGTCACGAAGAGTCGTCATCGATGATACGACCGTTCGTGTGAAGATGGCAATAAGACGGCAGGTATGCCGATTTGCGAGGAGTCGGGAGAATCGTTATACATGCGCCCCAACGCGTGCGAGGGGATCGCCGCCTTCGCGGCATCGCCACGAGGACGGCTCATGAGCGAGACATCGTCGATCTCGAAAGCAACTCCCTCGGCCAGGTATAAGCACCCCGAGGGATATCGACTGCGCCGCGGTCGAAACTGGTTCTTTCTCGGGCTGACCTACGCATCCTATTACCTCTGTCGATACAACCTCAGTCCGGTCGCGCCGGAGTTAATGCGCGATCTGGGCTTCTCAAGGACGCAATACGGCTGGATCAACACGGGTCGCGACGGCGCCTACGCCATCGGCCAGATGATCAATGGTCTGTTCACCGATCGCATCGGCGGCAAGCTGGCCATGACGATCGGTGCCATCGGCACGATCGTGCTGAACCTGACCTTCGGACTGGTGGCATGGTCGAACTTTGTCTGGCTGCTGCCGATTCTGATCTTCGTCCGCTCCGCTGATGGCTACATGCAGGCCTTCGGCGCACCGGGCATGATCAAGATCAACACGGCCTGGTTCCGCCGGCAGGAGCGTGGCGCATTTGCAGGCATCTTCGGGGCGATGATTAACATCGGCGCGGTAGTTGCGGGCTTGTTCGGCCGCTACATCGTCGCGGGGATGAGCATTCCGCTGATTTTCTTCACGCTTACCGTTCCCAAGATGGACTGGCGATACATCTTCATCATCCCGCCGATCATCGTCGCCGTGATCGTGCTGCTGATGAATCTGTTCGTGAAAAACAATCCGGAAGAAGCGGGTTACGAGATCGTACACGACGACGAGCCCAAGGACGACGACCCCAATGAGAAAGTCCGGCTGCGCGACGTTTTTCGGAAAATCGCGTCGAACAAGGTCGTCTGGATCGTCGCAGCCGCCTACTTCTGTACAGGATTCGTTCGCCGTGCGGTCGAATCCTGGTGGGCCGTGTATCTGCACGAAGTCTGGGATGCGGGTAAAGAGTCGGGTCTCTACACGGCGTTTGTCTGGGGTCTGCCGGCGACGGCGACGATCGGATCGATGATGTCCGGATACATTTCCGATCTGTTCTTTCGCGGTCGCCGGGCGCCGGTTGCTGCCATGCTGTACATGGCACAGGTGGGATTTACGCTGGCCGCCTTGATGTTGTGCAATTCAGAACTCGCCACCGGAGCACTGGCAGTCACGCTGATCATCGGCATCAGCATGATGTGTAACTCGACGCACTCCATTCTCGGCACGGCGGCTGCGATGGACCTGGGCGGCCGAAAAATGGCCGGCTGCTCATCGGGCATCATCGATTCGTTTCAGTATTATGGCGCGATGCTTTCCGGTGCAGGCGTCGGCAAGCTCTTCGACATGTTCGCCCACGGCTCAGCCGCGACCACACAGGACGCTGACGGAATGGATCCGAGAATCTGGTTTGCAACGATGCTGCCGTTTGGATTCTTTGGTGCGTCTCTGATGGGTTACCTCTGGTGGCGGCATCGAGGCGTCGGTTCCGCAGGGACTTAATCATTGCCTCGCTGCGCGCCGGGTAGCGAGTGTGTGTCAGTCCTGCCGCCAAGAACTGACTTCAAACTCTCCGTCGCAGATACGAATCAGGACGCAACCGTCGTCCGCCGTGCTGTAATAGTCGCGCTGCCCTACGAGACGCCCGATGCCGTTGGTGGTCAGGTACTTCCGTTGGCCGGTCGAGCGGACAGCGACACTTGGGTCGACGGCTTCGACGAACGCCCTCGTGTTGTGCACGACGCCGCCGTGATGAGGCAGGGCCAGCACATCGGCGCGAAGTAGCTCGAAAGGTCGCGACACGCTCGCCGCATGAAGTTCCACCGCCGCGGCAAGCTGTATCGACTGCGGACTCGTCGCGTAGGCCATCAGACGGGCCTGGCCTGCTTCGAGGATATCGCCTGGTAACAGGATCGTTCGATTTTGATAGGTCAGCCGCAGCACGGTGGACGCGTCGTTCGGTTCGATGATCCTTCGTTCGCTTCGGGACGCCGGCCAGATGCAGTCCACGCGAACCGGGTCGAATTCCTCGAAGACACGCGGGCCGGCGATCACCTCGATGGGGATGCCGCGCCGGCGAAGGTCGCCGAGTAGACTGTGCGCTGCCCCTCCTTCAGGTGCGAAGTGCTCAAAATGATCATTGATGATGACGCGGCCTATGCGGAAGCGCTCGGCGATCTGACCGACGGCGCTGAAGTGGTCGAAGTCGGTGTGGGAGATAAAAAGCGTGTCGATTTCGCGGATGCCGCGATGGTTCAGAAAGTTCGTCGCAAGGGTTCCTGCATTGAAGGGTGACCGCGTACCGAAGTCATAGACCACCACGCGGCCGTCGGGCAGTTCGATCACCGTCCCGGTTCCGTCTCCGACCGCCAGCATCCAGACGAGAAGTGCGCCGCGTTCCATGCGTGCCCATCTCGTCGGCAAAAGCCACCAGAGGACGAGCCCAACGATCATCGCGACGTACACGACGCGCGTCGTGCGAATCGTGCCCCTGCGCAACCAGTCGCGTCGATAGGCCCACACCCAGAAGCTCGCATAGACCGCCAGCACCCACGCACCTGACGGCGACTGGCCTCGCAGGATCGCGTGGGGCAGCGCCGCCAGCAGCTCAATGACACCGAGCATGGTGTGCGCCGCTACCGCCAGCAGTGGGCCAAGCACCTGTGCGCTCGACGGCAGGATGATTCCGCAGAGAACGGTGATATAGCCGAGGCACACAGTCGGCAGCGCAAAGAACCATGCGACGTATGCACCGAGCCATCCCCAGGGCGCGAGCATGTCGAAGTGATACGATGCAAGCGGCGTCGTAATGATCCATTCAGAGAGGGAGAGAGCAAAAGACTGCGCGAGCAGCACGCCGCACCACGCTATCGCGCGGTGACCTATTGCTCCGCGAGGGCTGTCGGGATGACTCGTTCGTTTCGCCGGCAGGTTGAATTGTAAGTGCCGCGGCGACATGTCGAACGCACGAGCCACGCGGTGCAGATTTCGACCGGCCAGCGCGTCGGCAATGGCCTGCGAAACGATGGGGCAGAAATGCAGCAGGCAGATGGTGGCGAGGAAAGTAAACTGAAACGCAGCACTGAACAGGTCTGTCGGTCGAAGCAGCAAAAGCACGACTGCCGCGAAGGCGAGCGCATTGATCGAGTTGTACCGGCCTCGTGCAAATGCCGAGATGCACGCCAGGACCCCGACGACGCCGGCTCGGAGAATGGATGGACGGGGCTCGGCGATTACGACATAGGAGACGATCAGCATCGCGACGAGCACGGCCGTCGTTCGGTAGGAAAGGTCCATCATGCGCGCCACGAACCACCCGATCAGTGCCAGCCAGCCCACATGCATCCCGCTGGCCGCCAGCAGGTGGGCGTTGCCGGTTCGCAGAAACAGCTCGTTCATGGCACGAGGTACGACGCTGCGCTCGCCGAGCGTCATCGCGGCCAGGATTGGCGCCGCAGCCGTTGCAGCGGCATCGTGTTCCGAATCTTCGAACGTGTCATCGAGCAGATAGCCGCGCAAGCGCGCGCGGACCGCATCGAGCGCGCCGCGCCAACCGGTCGCGTCCGGTCGCGATACCAGCCGTACCGATTCTTCATGATCGCAGCTCAGACCGGTTCGGATTCCCTGATGGCGCGAATGCCGCTGCCAGTCAAACTCGCCCGGATTGCCGGGCGGCAGGATTCGGTGAATTCGACCGGTCATTTCCACATGCTGCCCGACGCGAAGGCCCAATCGCGGCCCGTTAATTTTGACGACGACTCGGCCGACCACGGGGATGGTGTCTTTGATTCCCTTTACGTGCGTCGGCCTGAGAAGGAATCGCGTCTTCGGGCCGGTGGGGTATGCCCGCGGCACGTCGGGGTCCGGTTCGTGAATCAGTGGCGTGGAGATGATTTCGCCGCGGATGCGAACCAGGGATGCTTCCGGTTGGACGAATCGCACGATGTCGTTCGATGGGACCATTCGGTCGGCGACGGCATGACGGAGGGCGCCGAGCCCGACCGAAGCGATGAACACGGCGGTTATCATCGCGACACGATGCCGAAAGCGTCTTGGGAGTACCATGATGGAGACACCAGCGAGCAGCAGGATCGTGCCGGCGAACGAAGGAATCGCGAGGCGGTCATCGAGGACGATGCCGATCCCCAGGCCGACGGCCACCGGCAACATCGGCGCGGCGTCGCGCCGTGGCGGCACCGCGGCATCGCCGTACAGATCAATCTGTGCAAGTGTTAACCGTGTATCAGCGGCCATAGCGCTCGGTAAACGGCGAGAAACGTCAGTTGTGCGATTTGGGCCGCGGCGAAGAGTGACTCACGGGTCTGGCCTCCCAGTCGCCGCGCAAACATCACTGCTGCAAGATACGTCACGCCGAACACGATCATTCCGGCGATGATCCCGATAAGGTAGTTCCCGTCTCGGCCGAAGTAAATCGCACTGAGCACCAGCGGCAGCAGCGTCCATCGCAGCAGGACCGAGGGTCGTACCGTACGGCAGAGTGCCACAGTATCAGCATCTGCCTCGCGGGCCGTCCGTCCGATGCTGCACGCCAGCAGCAGGCCCCACCGGCCCCAGAGCGGCGCCAGGATCAGCGGCCGGTACACGGGCGCGGGGTACAGAAAATTGAAGTGGGTTCGCCATCCATGTGTGGGCCACCAGGGAGAAGCCACCGGTATGCTGACGATCAACACCCACTGCGCGAGGATCGTGAGGATGAGCACGAGCGCAACGATCTCCACTGGGCGGGCATCCATGCAACTCGTCGGCCCTGGGTTTGTCGCATCGTCGCGCAGCAGGTGCGGCGTCGCGTGTCGCTCGGAGACTTGTGCAACGCTTCTCGAGAATCCGCGGACGAGGAATGCACCGGTGAAGAGGCATTCCAACACCACGATGGCGAGCGCCGGTATCACGCGCAGCCCGCCTGCCTCGCCGTAGATTCGCCAGGTCAGTCGAAACACCCCGGCCCAGGCCAACCCGACCAGCAAGCCGACTAGAACGATCCACCCCGCCGCCGTCGCCGTACCTTGCCCCGAGATTCTTCCCACGGGCAACATGTACGCCATCGCCGCGAGAAGCCCGCCCATCGCTGGCCTCCGGGCACTTTGCGACCCGTCGCTCGCGCGTGAATCGCCCCTGCCGTGTTCGTTGGATGGCCCCATAGGTGGCATGACCTCGCCGCCGCAACGGTCACCCCCATCATCGCACCGTACTACGCCCTCGAAGGTATACTAAGAGTACTGCCACGACTACGATACTAACGCCGCGAATGCTCAAAGCAGCGTCCACGGGGCACAGGGGTCACGATACCGGGAGCCGTTCTCGCCGATGCATCGACGCGTCACCCATCACGCAACCAGCACCATCGAGCAATGCAAATCTGCGATGCTGCATCGAACTGTGCCCCGCGCCATCGAGCGCAACACCTGCTCGCCGCCGCTGTACCGCTTGGAGGGCAATCCAAAATCCAGATTCCAAAATCCAATTACCCCTTGCCTCTTTGCCGCCTGCACCGCGCTGCTTCTCGTGCTCACGCCGGCAACGCTCGCTTGGCAGGAGGCCGTCCTCATGCAACAGCTCGGCGGTCGCACGGTCGAGCCGCCCGTTCCCGGCGAGACGAACCGCCTTGTGCCGATTGTGGACCGCGATGCCGAACGCTGGTTAGCCCGTGCAGCAGAAGCCGCACAGCGCGACGACTGGAAGCTCGCGGCCGATACCCTCTGCCGCGTGATCGACGAGTACGGCGACCGCACCGTCACCGCCATTGAGAGTGGTACCGACGTCTCGCCTGTTGCGGATGAGCTCCGCGCCGCCGCCCCGCGCTACGTTTCCGCTACCCGCCTTGCACAGTCGCAGATGATGTCCTGGCCCCCGGCCGGCCTGCAGGCCTTTCGCGTGCTTTACGATGCCGAGGCCCTCGCCATCTATGAGGCCGCCGTTCGAGCGCACGATCCTGATCGACTCCGCCTCATCGCCCGAAAGTACCCCATGACCTCCGTCGGCCCCGAGGCCCTCGACCTGCTGGCCAACTGGCTGCTTGATCGCGGTTCAGCCGGCGAAGCCCTGGAGGTCCTTGCCCAACTCGAAGCGCTGCCGCACTGCAAAGTCCCGCGATGGTCGATACGGCTTCGTGAGGCCGTGGCCTCTGCACAGACGGATCAACCGGCACGAGCTGCTGCCGCCATTGAACAGGCCAGAACCGATGCTGCCCAAATGCAAAAGGGCGGTAAGGACGTCTCATCAGTAAATGACGAGCCCCGCGCGCGTATCGATGCCGTCGCCGAGTTCATCGCCCGCCGTACGACCAGTTCGCAGTTCCCTATTTCCAATCCGCGATCTCACCTTCGCGCATGGCCATGGCTTCTCGGCCCAAGTGCCTTGGCCGGTCGTATGCAAGCCACGCATCCCGCCGTGATGCACGACGCAGGCGAGCCGGGCTTCTGGCACGACCATCTGCCCGGTACCGAGCGGATCGACGAGACCCAGGCGCTGCAGATCGTGACCCAGCGCGGCCGACCTCCAGTTTGGCAATGCGTCAGCGACGGCCAGGCCCTCTTCGTGACCAGCCCCGAGGGAATCGTGGCCCGTGACCTGGCGACCTTCGAGGTGCTTTGGCGGAGCGTGCCGCGCATCCGTCCGCGTGACGCTGCCGTCACGCAGTTTCGCATCAGCGTCGGTACGATCGAAGGCGACAATCGTGATCGACTCGATGAGCGTACGACCACCGCGCTGTTTCATGAGTACCGCGGCGCGATTTCCTGCACCCCAGCCGTGAACATCGCATCCAGCGGTGGTACCGGTGTCTCACCTGTTAACGACAACCTCGTCGTCAGCGGCCTCGTCTTTGTCGTCGAACAACTCGGTACCACCGGCGAGCGATTCCCGACGCGCCAGGGTGTGGTGGATCCCAACGACGGTTTCGGCAGCTGCGAGCCGAACTCACTTCGCGCATTCGAAGCAGACACCGGTCGCGCCGTCTGGACCCGCGGACGCAGCGGTCCGCCGGACGACGAATTACGTTTCGCACACTTCTACGGTCCGCCGGTCATGAATTCCGGCGCGTCGGGGCACCTGCTCGCCGTTTTTCAGATGGGCTCCGATCTGAACCTGGCTGTCTTCGAACCCAGTGGCCGGCTTGCGAGAAAGGTACTGCTCGGCAGCGCCCGTCCTGGTGTCTTCCCCATGAACGGTGTCCTTCAGCCGACGGTTCATGACGGAACGGTTTTTGTCCCCACCGGCGCGGGCATGCTGGTGGCGTTGAGCGCATTCGATTACTCCCTCCGCTGGCTGGCGGAGTATGAACGCGCGGAACTGGTGCTGCGCGCCCAGCGCAATCGTGATGCCGTGTGGGTCGGCCGTGGACGCTGGGCTCCGCAATTCGACGAATGGCTCAGTTCGCCGCCCCTGATCGCGGGGGGCAACGTCATCCTGGCGCCGCACGATAGTGACAGGATGCTGGCATTCAATCGCTTTACTGGCGAACCTGCGTGGACCCATCCGCGTGGATCGCTCCGTTACCTGGTCGGGGCCGATGCGCAGCGAGTGCTGGCCGCGGGAACATCCGTCGCCTGCATCGATGCTGCATCCGGTTATACGATCTGGCACAACGAGGACCATCTCCCGACCGGCCGACCTGCCTGGTGCGGCGACGATCTGCTGGTGCCCACAGCGGAAGGACTGGTTCGCCTGGAGATCGCTACCGGCAAGCGACGCGACAAACTGCTGCCGACGAACTCTGCCATGGGCAACTTGCTGGCCCTCGACGGCGCGCTCTACAGTGTCACACCGACGAGCATCAGCAAGTTTCCCGATGTGCAACAATCTCGTCAGATGGCCGACCGGGCACTCGAGCGCGACCCCGATGACCTTCGCGCGGTTCTGCGACTGGCATGGCTGGCGGCAATCGAGCGACAGTGGAACGACGCGCTGGCGTATCTCGATCGATCCGAGAAGCTGCTGGCCGCACAGCCGGATGCAGAAACAGGGTCGCGCATTGCCCGGCAGCGTGTGGAAGTTCTGCTCGGTCTCGCCGCAGAGTCACCTCTCGACGCCCGACGCGGGCTTCTTGAGAAGGCGACGCAGTACGCGCAACGTTCCGACGATGTGATCCGTGCATCGCTGGCCCTGGCTGAGCTGTACGCAGAACAGGGACAGGTGGTGGATTCGGTCCACTTGATGCTGGAACTCTTGCGCGAGCGCGGTGACGAACCCACCGCGGTTGAAGGCCAATTGCTCGCTCGGGCCAGTGTTCTGATTCGTGAACGATTAACGGGATTGTGGAATCGGTCTTCGGTTGAGCAGCGCCGGGCGATTCTCGATGATGTCAGCGAACAGTTGGATCGTGCGGGTACGGATGCCGATTTTCACGAGATGCTTCGTCTTTCCGACGGGCTGGTCACGGGATCGATGATCGACGCGCAGTCGGGCGATGCTCGCGATCCGCAATTGCAGGAAATCGCCGCCCGGCTCGATGTTCGTCTCGGCCGGTGGTGCATGGAGGGTGGTGATCCGGAATCGGCGGTCTTCCATTGGGAGCGTGCCGTTCGAAGATCGGCGGCAAGTGAAGCCGGGCGCGAGGCCCTCGGATTGCTGGCGCAAGTCTATACCGCCGCGGATGGACGATGGCCGTCAGCCCCGGCGGAGGCCGTGCGCGTACTCGCGGCGCTTCGAAAACACCCACCCGGAGAAAAATTGCCGGGATCGTTGAGCACGGGTGCTGCGGCCGATGCCGAAACGTGCGAGCAATTCGTGGAGCGCATGACAGCGCTTCTGCCTCCCGGATCAACGCAGCAGACTTCGACCCTGCCGTGGATTCTGGATGGGGCGCGTAAGCTGGAACTCGTCAGTCAGGAGGAGATTCCGAGCAGCATGCAGCTACGGGATACCGTTTCGTTCTACGATCCGGCGGAACGGCCCGATCGCTTTGGCGGCGTGCTGCCGATTCTCAAGCTCAGCCAGGTGATCGGCGTGCGAGCGCGCAGTCCGAAGATGGAGCTGGCCGCATGGACGAATGATCTCGGCCAGGTCGTGGAGGACCAGGAGGCGGTGCTCCGAGAATGGGGAACGCTCGATGCGCGTCCGGCGGCGATCTGCGGCCGATTGGCGGTGCTGGCCTCCGGCGGTCGCATCACGTCGATCGGTCTGCTGAGTGGTCGAATGATGTGGCCGAGCACATTCGTCGATTCCGACGGCGGCGCACTGCCTGATCCGCCGGTCGTTCACAGCGAGGACATGATCATCATCGCCACGCATGCCAACACGTTGATGGCGTTGCCGGCTCGACAGGGAGCCCGACCCGTGTGGCGGCGGCAGTTCGCGGGCCGGCCGCTCGGCAAGCTGGCGGTGGTGCGCGGGCAGGTCGTGGCGATCGACGCAGCGGCGGAGGTGCTTACGGTGCTTGATCCGTACAGTGGCCGCGTCCGCCGACAGTATTCCCTGCTGGTTCCGGATGCGCAGTCGCAGAAGGAGACGCGCGTACAGGAGGCGCTCAAAGAGATACTGCGCGTCGCACGCAGCGCGGTCGACTCCGGTGAGGAAGAGGAAATACCGCAGGTGACGGACGTACATCTTGCCATCGTCGGCGGCAGCGTCTGCCGCAGCGGTTTCTCGCGCGTCATCGGGCGCGACATTGAAACGGGCCGTCCGTTGTGGGAATTACCGATTTCAGGACTGATCAGCGGCATCTTGCCACTCAATGATCGGTATGCCGGGATCTGTCACGGTCGAAATCGTATTACGGTCGTCAACGCCGAGAGTGGAGCGGTCATCAAGGAGATTCACGCCAAGGGCTTGCAGATTCCTCCCCGTGACGCCGTGGTCGATCCTCCTCCAACGTCGACACCTTCGGCCGGGGAGCGTCTGGTCCTCTTTACTCAGACGAACGGGGAACCCTCGAATTTCGTACTCGTCTGCTTTCCGCTCAAAGAAGGCGAGTCAGGATGGCGACACGATCTGGGGCCGTTGGCAACAATCAGCCGTAGGATGTTGCGGGCCTCGCCGGATTATGTCGCAGCCGTCAGCTACGAGTTTCGAGCGGACAATCGTGTTATGCAGGGGCGTCCGTGGTGGATTCGCGGCGCGCCGAACATCACGGCCTCGCGCTTATTTGTTTTCGATAAGTCCGGTCGCAGGCGGTTGATCGAAAGCCCTTACCTCTTCGAAAACAAGAGGCCAGATGATCGCGCCTTTTCGGGATTGTTGACGGACGTGGTGATCTTCGACGATCGGATCATTGCGATCGGCCCGGATGGCTACTATGTTCTGCAAGCCGCTGAGGATGCATCGGCGACGGGTTTCTCCCCTCGACCGGAGCGAACGGCCCGGCTGAGCGGCGATTGAGGCGAACACGGATGAAACACCCGAATCAGGAAGTTCGATCTGTCGGCAGTGGGGCACGTTGCCTCGGAAGAGGTTTCACCCATGTTCTGCTGTCGCTGGTGATGATCGCAGCGCCCTCTGTGGTGAGAGCTGCATCGCTGCCACCCCGGCATCCCCCGCTGGTCGATGAGGCGACGGTGGAAGCCATTGAAAAGGGGATGAAATATCTCCTCTCGCGACAGAGTTCGGATGGTTCCTTCCGCGAAGCCGGTGGTATGGGCAGCTACCCGGTGGCGATGTCGGCGTTGGCCGGCCTGGCGCTGATGGCGTCCGGGAGCAATTCCACGCAGGGACCTTACGCACCACAGGTTCGCAAGACGCTCACCTACGTCGTTCGCTCGTCGCAGCGAAACGGTCTGATCTGTCGCCCGGGCGAGGAAGAATCTCGCTCGATGTATGGCCACGGCTTTTCGATGCTGCTGCTCGGCGAGGCCCTGGGCACCGAGGAGGACCCCGAGCGGATGGAGCAGATTCGCTTCGCGTTGCAACAGGGGGTGCAGCTCATCGCCAAGTCGCAGAGTCGTCTGGGCGGATGGTTGTATACACCGGATATGAACGGCGATGAAGGTTCAGTGACCATCACCCAGGTACAGGCGATGCGCTCGGCGCGAAACGCCGGTATTGCCGTTCCCAAGAAGGTGATCGACCAGGCGATGGGCTACCTGGAGAAGTCGATTCAACCCGATGGCGGCATTGCCTATCGCGTGGGCATGACCGGCTCGCGGCCGCCGATCACCGCCGCCGCGGTCATGTGCTGGTTCAACGCGGGCGAATACGACAATCCACTGGCGATCAACGCCCTGCGCTACTGCAAGCGGACGATCGGATTCGGCGCCGGCGGCGAGGGCGTCTGGGGGCACTGGTTCTATGCCCATTTCTATCTCGCCCAGGCGATGTATCTGTCCGGAGAGAAGGACTGGAACGAATACTACCCCAAGATTCGTGACCGGCTTCTGGCGACGCAGGATTCGGACGGCTCGTGGCAGGGGGATTCGGTCGGGAGGATTTACGGCACGGCGATCGCCCTGGTCATTCTTCAGTTGCCGTACAACAACCTGCCGATCATGCAACGGTAGCATTCAGCCCATGAGTGCATTCGTCACTGACGTACGGCAGGATGACAGTTGCCGCAGTCGTCAATGGACTCGAAGCAGACCTCGGTTTCCCTGGAAACCTGCGATTTTGAAAGGATGATGATGAGTGAGACTAACCCACCCACCGGCGGCGACGATCTGGCGGCGACCCGGAAGCTCCAGGAGGCCCATCGAAAGATCCGCGGCGAACTCTCCCGGATCATCGTCGGGCAGGATGCTGTCATCGAAGAAATGCTCATCGCCCTCTTCGCAGGCGGTCACTGCATTCTCGAAGGCGTACCCGGTCTGGCCAAGACGCTGATGATCTCGAGTCTGTCGCGCTGCCTGTCGCTGTCCTTTAATCGGATTCAGTTCACGCCCGACCTCATGCCCAGCGACATCACCGGCACGGAGGTGATCGCCGAAGACCGCGCGACGGGCAACCGTGCGTTCAAGTTCCTGCCCGGTCCGGTGTTCGCGAACATCATTCTCGCGGACGAGATCAATCGCACGCCACCCAAGACGCAGGCGGCGATGCTCGAAGCGATGCAGGAACGCCAGGTCACGGTCGGCGGTGTGCGCCACACGCTGGAAGCACCGTTCTTCGTGCTGGCGACGCAGAACCCGATTGAGCAGGAGGGTACGTATCCGTTGCCGGAAGCGCAGCAGGATCGTTTCATGTTCAAGATTTACATCGGCTACCCGAGTTACGACGAAGAGCTGGAGATCGCCACGCGCACGACGACGGAGAGCGATGCCAAGGTCGAAACGGTGCTCAACGCGTCTGAGATTCTCGAATTGCAGAAGCTCGTGCGGCGTGTGCCTGCGGCGCCGCCGGTCGTTCGCTACGCGCTGGACCTGGTGCGGCGAACGCGGCCGGCAGATCCGACCGCTCCAGAATTCGTGCGACGACACGTTGCCTGGGGCGCGGGGCCGCGGGCCGTGCAGTTTCTCATTCTCGGTGCCAAAGCCCGGGCTGTGCTCCGTGGAAACTACCACGTTTCCACCGATGACATTCGTGCGCTCGCGGCACCGGTCCTGCGGCACCGCGTCATTACGAACTTCGCCGCTCAGGCCGAGGGCTATGGTTCCGATCGGCTTACGCGCGACCTGCTCGATCAGACCGATCCCCACGCCGGGGGTCTGTTACAGGATGACCGCGTCAGCCGTGCCGTCAGCGGATGAAGCCGCGCGATGCCGCGTCCGCCGTTTGATCGATCCCCCGTGCATCGGGTTCCGTATCGTCGCCCCCAATGGGTGACGGAGAGGTTACATGCCTGCCGGAGATAAGAACTACCTGCGACCCGACGTGCTCGCCCGGATCGGCGGACTGGAATTGCGCGCCCGCACCGTGGTCGAAGGCATCATTAGCGGCATGCACCGCAGCCCGTACCATGGCTTCTCCGTCGAGTTTTCTCAACATCGCGAATACGTTCCCGGCGACGATCTGCGGCACCTCGACTGGCGCGTGTACGGAAAAAGCGACCGATTCTACGTCAAGCAGTACGAGGAAGAGACCAATCTCAGGGCACACATTCTCGTAGATTGTTCCTCTTCGATGCGCTATCCGGAGCATCGGCCAGAAGCTGGCGCCGTGCCGCGTATGAACAAATTCGACTATGCCGCCACACTGGCGGCCAGTCTTGCATACTTGCTCGTGAACCAGGGCGACGCCGTCGGACTGATGCTCTTCGATGATCAGGTGCGGCTTACGATGCCGGCCTACTCGAACTTCGCGCACCTGCAATCGGTCATTGCCCAGCTCGAAAGGGCTCGGCTCGATCGACCGACGGAGGCCAGGGCCGTCTTCACGCAACTGGCAGCGCAGTTGCATCGTCGCAGCATCGTTGTCCTGGTGTCGGATCTGCTGGCCGGATTGGATGACGTGATCCGCGGCATCGAACGACTGCAGCAGGGCAACCACGAATTGATTGTGATGCACGTGCTCGATCAGGATGAACGGGAGTTTCCCTTTCTTGACCATACGTTGTTCGAAGGACTCGAGGTCCCTGAGCTGCAACTCTTGACCGACCCTCAAGCGCTGCGGAGCGGCTATCTGGAAGCGCTGAATGCCTTTCTTGCCGACATTCGGGCGGCCTGCGTGAATCGTCGCATCGAGTATGTCGGGCTCTCGACGGCCGATCCGCTGGACGTGGCACTGCGCGGTTACTTGGCAATGCGGTCACACCTGATCAAGGCGAAGGCGTGAGGTTGCTGAATGTGGGCGTGGCTGACCAGCTTTGTGATGAATCCGGCGCTGGCCGTCGGCACGGCCGCCGTCGCCAGCCCGATTCTGATTCATCTCCTCTCGCGGCGGCGCTTCCGCCGGGTGCGCTGGGCGGCGATGGACTTCCTGCTCGATGCACAGCGGCGCAATCGACGAAGGATCAAGATCGAGCAGTTGATTCTGCTCCTGCTGCGATGCCTGGCACTCTTCCTGCTCGCGATGGTCATGATGCGGCCGTTTTTGCGCCCCAGCGCCTTGGCCGGGCTAACCACCGTCGGGCGCAGCGAACACATCATTCTGCTGGATGATTCGTTCTCGATGGGCTATCGGAGCCCGAGCGGCGCCGGCGCGGGACAGTCCGTTTTCGCCCATGCCCGCCAGGCAGTCCAGTTGATTGCCCAGCGTGCCACGCAGGATCGAATTTCCGATTCGCTTACTCTGCTCACAACAAGCCGGCCGCGACAGCCACTGATAGCGCTTTCGAGTCTTTCCGAAGCAAATCTTCGACAGTTGTACGATCATCTGGAGCTGCTTGCGCCTTCGCAGTCGGCCGCGCGCTTCCACGATGCTTTTTCCGCCATTCGCGATATGATCCGCTCGGCTCCCACCCAGGCCAACGTGGTTGTCTATGTCATCAGTGATTTCCAGCGGCACGACTGGCTCGGCGCGGAGGGTTCCGACGAAAAGCGTGATCGCAGTCCCGCGGCGCCGCTGGCTGAACTGGATTCCCTCGGACGACGGCCGCGCCTGGTGCTCGTCGATACAGCCCTCGACGTGCGTCCGCAGAACGTGGCCATCACCGAGCTGCGCCGTGATCAGGCACAGGTCGTCGCCGGCATCCCGACGCGCTTCGAAGTCGAAGTGGCCAATTACTCGCCGAACGACCTGTCGCAGATCGAACTGAGCATTCGCGCCGGCGAAGGCATCCTTCCGCCAGTCGCCATCACCTCCCTTGCTTCCGGGCAAGTGGCGCGTGAACCGATCGAAGTGACTTTTCCCGTGGAAGGATCGAGTCTGCTCTCGGTGAAATTGCTGGGCGCTACGCAGCTCGGCGATGGACTGGCCCTGGACAACGAGCGTATCGTCCCTGTGGAGGTAGTCTCAGCCGTCAAGGTGCTCATCGTCAACGGCAAGCCCAGTGGTGACCCTTACAACGATGAGGTGTATTTGCTGCGCACCGCTTTGCGGCCTGCAGGTCGTGTGGCCAGCGGTATCGACATCGAAGTCATTGACGAACAGGACATCGAGGGCGTGGACCTGGATGGCTACGCCGTGGTCATTCTGGCAAACGTGGATCGCTTCTCGACCGGTGCTGTTCGCAAGCTGGAAGCGTTTGCCGCCAGTGGTGGCGGCTTGATCTTCTTCGCCGGTGACCAGCTCGATGCGACGTCCTACAACGATCAACTCCATCGAGGCGGAGTCGGTCTCCTCCCGGCTGCCCTCGGAGAACCCACAGACGCACCGCCGGGGATGACGGTCAACATCGACGAATGGGATACGACGCACCCGGTATTGAGGACGTTTGTGGAAGAACTTGCCACGGTACTACGCGGCGTCCGCGTGGTGACCTACATGAAACTGGCAGATCCGGTCGAGGCAACTTCGAACGAAACGGTGCCGACGCCGGATGAGGGTACCGGGACCAGCACGGCGCCGGCGAATGATCGGCCCGGCCCCAGGATCCTGATTCGTCTGAATGACTCGGATCGATCTCCTCTGATGGTCGAAAGAGCCTTTGGCCGCGGCTCCTGCACTTTCATCGCCACCAGTGCGGATCTGGAATGGACCGACTGGGCGTCCAATTTCAGCTATCTGCCGATGATGCTCGAACTCGTGCAGTATGCCGCGCGGCCGGCGCCGACACCGCCGGTCGCCGTCGTTGGCGCGCCGTTGCGGGCTCGGGTCGACGGATTGCTGTTCAAGCCGCAGGCACGGCTGCGGACACCGGCCTTTCCGGTCGAGGCAGAAGTGCCGCTGACCGGCCGCCGCGATGGTGATGAGATCGTCTTTGAGTTGGAAGCAGCGCAGCGCTGCGGGGCTTATGAGTTCACGATGACAACCATGCGCGACGAGTCCGTGACGCGCTACGCCGCCGTGAATCCGGAAGCGGCGGAGTCCAACCTGACGCGGAGCCCCCGGACGGAGCTGGAGGCCACTCTGAGCGAGTTCGATTTTCAGTATGTCGAGGGTATCGGTGGTGTAACGGGGCAGGCCTCCGCCGCGCGGATTGAGATCTGGTGGCCCCTTTTGATCGCGGCGATTGTGCTGTTCATGACGGAACATACGTTGGCGTGGTGGTTCGGGACGCGGGGATAATCCACGAAGCAGACGATGACGAAGCTGATCGCACAGGTTGTTCCCACGGAGCGCATTGAGACGCACGTGGAACTGGCGCGCTGGTCCTCGGAGACCGCCCTGCTGGTCGGCACGCTGCTGACCGCCGTTGGCATCTACGCCATCGTATGGATGTACCGGCGCGAAGTCCGCGGGCAGCTCAATGCCCGTTCGCGCGGTGTGCTTGCAGGGCTGCGCGTGCTGCTGCTGGTGCTTCTCGGCTTCATCGCCCTCGAGCCCGTGCTGGTCAATTACGTACATCGCAGGATCGAGGCGTACACGCTGGTGCTGGTCGATGAATCGGCCAGCATGTCGCTCACCGACGCCTACCGGCGTCCGGCGGATGCACAGCGCGTGCAGAATGCGATGGGTGAGTTGCCGCCGGATGGAATCCTGCGCGCGGAAGTGGCGGAGCGATTGCTGACGGCGGGTCGCGATGGACTGCTGGGCCTCCTGGCAGCGCGAAACTCGTTGCAGGTGTTCGCATTCTCTGATCGGGCGCGGTCGGCGCATGCCCAGGTTGATCCGGATGCGCAGCGTTCGGAGGGATATTCCGTACCGACGGCGACTCCGATGCCGGCGGATTCCGGCTGGGATGTCCCGCTTGGGCTGAACCCCGTCGGCCCGACGACGGACGTGGGCGTCGCCGTTCGCGCGGCGCTGGACAGCGTAAGCGGTTCGCCGATCGCCGGTGTCGTGCTGCTTTCCGACGGCGGCTTCAACAAGGGAGAATCACCGACGACGATCGCACAAATGCTCAAGCAGCGAGGTGTTGTTCTGCATGCCGTTGGCATCGGTGACCCGTCGAAGCCGATCAATGTATCCGTGGTTGATGTCAACGGGCCGCGCTCCGCGTTCAAAAACGATCCCTTCAGCATCACCGTGCGGCTCTCGGCCAACCAATTGGAAAGCCAGTCGCTCCAGGTGGAGCTGATCGAAAAGAGCGAGGGCGGCTTGCCGACCGGACGGGTCGTGGATCGCCGCACCGTGCGTGTCGAAGCCGACGGCCAGGTGGAGCCGGTGGTCTTCGAGCGGAAGGTCGCCCAGGCAGGGGCGGTTTCCTACATTGCGCGCGTGCAGCCGGTTGAGTACGAGGCCATCCGCACGGACAACGAGCGCGAAATGCTGCCGGCAGTGCAGATTCTGGATGACAAGATGCGCGTGCTGCTGGTCGCCGGTTCACCGAGCTACGACTATCGTTTTCTTGCGCGCATGCTGGAGCGTGACGTCACGGTCGACGTGTCCACCTGGCTGCAATCGGCGGACATACATGCCGTCCGTGACGGAAACACGATCATCACCGAATTGCCGACGACGACCGAACAGCTCTTTCGGTACGACGCGATCGTGCTGATCGACGTCGACCCCGAGGAACTGGATCCGACCTGGGGTAGTCTGGTCGCGGCATTCGTGTCGGAGCACGGCGGCGGCCTGCTTTATGCAGCTGGGAACAAATACACAGGCCGCTTTTTTCGGTCTCCGAAGACCTCATCGCTCGTCGAAATCCTGCCGATCGTCCCAGAGCCGGATGCCGAAATCCTGCTCAACGAACTGGGTCAGTATCAGACTCGGGCCTGGCCGATGGTCATTCCCGATGCCGCGCTGTCGGACCCGATCCTGCGACAGTCGGACAACCCGCTCGAGAATCGCGCGATCTGGTCGGCGCTCGACGGCATCTACTGGCATTATCCCGTTCGCCGCGAGAAGCCCGTCGCGGTGCCGCTGATACGACACTCAAATCCTCGCATGGTCAGCAGCCATGGTCCGCATGTGCTCCTCGCGACCCAGTTCGTCGGAGCCGGTCGCAGCGCCTATCTCGGCTTCAACTCGACTTGGCGATGGCGCCGGCACGACGAGAAATACTTCAATCGCTTCTGGATACAGCTGGTGCGCTACCTGGTCGAAGGCCGCCTGCTCGGCGGCCGGAGCCGCGGCATGATCCTCACGCCGAAGGACCAGTATGAAATCGGCGAGACCGTACCGATCACCGTCCGCGCGCTCGACGAACGGCGCGAACCGCTCATTGTTCCGGAGTTGGAACTGACCGCGGCAGTGACTTCGATTTCTCCCGGCAACAATGACGAGAGGAGCGACGTGCTGCCGGCGACGGATTCGCAGCCACTCCGCATTCCGCTGGCGCCGATGGTAGGTCGTGAAGGGTACTACCAGGGTCGACTGATTCCCGCATCCGCCGGTACCGTGCATCTGAGCGTGACGCTACCATCCGGCGTGGGCGATGCGCCGGCGGACAGGTTGCTGGAGCGCGACATCACGGTTAATCCCTCGCTGATCGAGATGCGCGACACGGCCCTCAATCGCGCGGCGATGGAACAACTCGCTTCGACCACCGGAGGCCGCTATCTCGAGGTGGACGAAGCCGGCGAATTGGCGACGCTGATACCCGATTGCAGCCAGACGATGGTCAGCCGTGAACGCCCAAAACCACTGTGGGACAATGGATACGTACTCTTGCTCCTTACGACGATCGTGACCGTTGAGTGGATTCTCCGCAGAAAGGCAAGACTGCTCTAGGACATGACCCGGATCGAAGTGCATCCCGATTTTCGCCGCTCCGTGCTTGCGCCGCTGGAGCGCACCGGCAGGGCCTTGAAACGGCAAGTCGTCCTTCAGGGGCTCTGTCGTTGCACGGCATTTGTCGTGGCGATTGCGATCGTGCAGTTCATGCTCGACTTGCTGCTGGTTCTCGGGATAGGACCGAGGGCGGCACTTTTGCTGGTCATCCTCGTGCTGGTGGGACGCGAATTCTGGCGGTACGTGATGCGCCCCGGCATGCTCCGCATTCAGGCCGGTGATGTGGCGACGCTCGTCGAGCGAAAGAACCCGGCGCTGCACGATCGGCTGTCCTCCGCCGTGGCCTTTGCAAGCGCGGGGCAGGTTGAGCCCCGACGCGATTCACCGGCACTCGTGCAGGCATTGCTGGATCAGACGCGCGGCGCCATGGCCGGCGTGCGAATTTCAGACATCTTCCAGACGCGGCGGCATCGGCGGTATCTCCTGATGGGACTTTGCGCCGCCGGTCTGGCCGCCTTACTCTCGACCGCGTTTCCCGATCTGGCCGCTACCTACGTCGCACGAAATCTGGTGCTGCGGGATGTTCCCTGGCCGTCGCGGGTCTCACTGGTACTGGAGGGCTTTGTCAACGACAAGCTGCGCTGGCCGATCGACGATCACCTGTCGCTGGTGGCGACGGCGACGGACCAGGTGCCGCCGGGAGTGCGTGCGGAGTTCGAGACGCCCGCCGGAGAGATGCTGGTTCGCCAGATGGCTCGGCGCGGCGAGAATCAGTTCGTGCTCGACTACGGTCCGCTTCCGCATTCGCTTCGGGTTCGCTTCTCCACCTGGCGACTGGGCGTGGATGAGCGGACGCGCTGGTACACGATCGAGGCGGTCGAGCGGCCGGCCGTCCGAAGCGTGACCATCGAGGTCGCGCCGCCGGCCTATTCGGGACTCGAACCCTTCACGCTCGCCGCCGGTCAGACTTCCCTCGACGTGCTGCGCGGCTCGTCGGTCACGCTTCGTGCTGAGATCAGCAAGCCGGTTGCCGAGGCCTCCCTGCGAACGGTCAGCGGTGTGGTGACGCCGGCGGATTTCGAGAATGATCGTCGCGTCCACGCGAGTTTCACGCCCTCCCAGAGCGGCACGTACTACTTCGACCTCAAGGATGCCGACGGACTTGCAGACACCCGACCGGTGACCTGCGCGCTACGGCTGGTGAACGATCCGCCGCCGAAGGTGCGATTGTCCTTGCCGGGCGCCGGAGAAATGCTAACGCCTTCAGCCATCCTGCAAGTCGCCGTCGATGCGGAAGACAATCTCGGTATCGCATCTGCGGATCTGCTCCATGCGGTGGTGCGCGGCCGAGATACCACGACGCCGCCTGTCCCGACAGCCGAACCACTGCCGGACCTCGTGCCGCGTCAGACGCGATACACCCTGCGACAACCCTGGCCGCTGTTGCCGCTCACCGCGCAGCCCGGAGATCAGATTACGATTCAAGCGCGGGCCACGGACTACCAGCCGCCCATGGCGGAGTCTTCGCCTGCCGATACAAGTTCAAGTCCCGCGACGTCAGCGCCCGCGAACACGGGCGAGTCGGCACTGTACGTCTTCAGAATCGTGACAGCCGAGGAAATGGCTGCGGAACTGTCCCGTCGTGAGAATGAATGGCGACGCGAATTCGAACAGATCATCAAGGCCCAGGAGATGCTCAACGCACGCGTGGCGGAGCTGGTGAGTTCCAGCGAGGCGAACCGGGCATCGGCGACGACTGCCATGCGACTGGCGCAGGAAGAACGCAGCCAGCGCCAGCAGGTCGGTCGATTGCGGACGGTGAGCCGCCAGTTTGAGCAGATTCTCGCGGAGATGGAGGTCAATCAGCTTATGACAGCGGCTGCGCGGCGTCGGCTCGACGGTGGCGTGATCGTGCCGATGCGCCGACTTATCAATACCGACGTACCGGCGATTGCCGAACAGATCGAGCAGCTCCGACAGAATTATGAGCCCGATTCCGCCGCCAAAGTGGTATCGGCACAGACGGAACTGGTTCGATCGATGTACGCGATCCTCGCGAACATGCTAAAATGGGAAGGATACGACGAAGCGGTATCGATCCTGCGCGACATCATCCGCCTTCAGGGCGACATGAACCAGGACACGCAGCGACGATTGCAGGAAGAGCTCGAACGTCTTTTGGGGGACGAGCCGCCGCCGGATGAGTCCGGGGATCAGCCATGACCATCCTCAGTTTTTCTTTCCGTGAACGAGTGCAATCCGACCCGGCTCAACCTGCGCGCTCGATGGCTCTCACCATTTTTTTCGTTGCGCTCGCGGTCGCCTGCCTGGCCATTCCTGCGCCGCTTCGTGCGCAGCAAGCCGAGCCACAACCAGATCATGGCAGTCGAAAGCTGTCTCTGTCCGAACGACAGGCGATCATCCGCGACCGAGTAGCTCGGCTGGAGGATCGCATGTTCCAGCTCAGCCAGGCGATACGAAAATCCGAACCGGAGAAGGCGGCGCAGTTGCTCGAGTCACTCGGTGCAGCTCGTGGGATGATGATCCGTCAGCAGATGGAAGAGATCATTCGAAAGCTGGAACGCCAGCAGTATGCCGATGCGACAGACTCCCAGAAGCAGGTCTCCGAAGACTTGCAGGCCCTGCTGCGCATGTTGCTTGAAGGGCCCGAGAAGCTTGAGGACCGCAAGAAGGAGATCGAGCGTCTCGAAGCGATTAAACAGGAACTGGATCGAGTGATCCAGGAGCAGCGTGAGGCGCGAAAGAATGCCCGTGCTGCCGCCGGTAAGGCGGATGATCGCCTGGATGCGGCAATCGACCAGCTTGAGAAGCTCGTGGAGCGCCAGAATGCACTCTCTGCTCAGAGCGCAAGGCCCGATGTCGACGCTCAGAAATCGGCAGAACAGCAGGAGCAATTGCGATCCGAGACAGACGCACTGGCCGATGAACTGCGCGACTCAGCTGCTGGACAAGCCGGTAAACCCAACGGCGATTCTGAGATGACGCAAGCCGCGGAGGGTCTGGAGCGCGCCGCCGGAGCGATGGAAGACGCGGAGCAGCAGTTGCGCCAGGGTAATCCTGATCTTGCAAAGCCCGCTCAGGATTCCGCGGGAAAGCAGCTTCGAGACACGCTGGAGCAGCTCAAGAAAAAGCGCGAGCAAGACAAGGCCGCACGCCGGGCGGAAAGCCCGATCGAGAAACAATCCGCTGAGCAGAAGCAGATCACGCAGAAGACCAAGCAGCTTGGCAAACAGATGGATCCATCCGGCGGCTCGACGCCCAAGCCGGGCAATCAGGATAGTGGCAGTCAGGACGGCCAGGAGAGCGGACAGAAGAAGGAGTCGTCCGGCGGTCAGCCATCAGGTAATCAGCAAGGCGGTCAGAAGGGCGACCAGGATCAATCGCAATCCGATCAACCCGACGCGCATGAAGAAGAGTCTTCTGAAGCTCCGACGCCCGGTTCACGCGAAGTGCAGGAAGCGGTGCCGTTTCAAGAGGAGGCCGAAAAAAACCTCGATCAGCAGAATCCTGACAAGGCCGAGCAGGCACAGGGCAAGGCCATAGAGAAGCTTGAACAGGCGCGGAAGGAGTTGGAGGAAACACTCGAACAGCTTCGCAAAGAGCAGCAGGAAGAACTGCTCGCCGCGCTGGAGAGTCGTTTCAAGGCCATGCTCGCCCGGCAGATTGAGGTCAACAAGGGCACCGAGCGACTCGATGGTCTGGGCGTCGAGAACTGGCGTCGGGCTGACCAACTCGAGCTGGCCGACCTCTCGCAGAAGCAGGCCTGGGTTGGCGAAGAAGCAGATCAGGCACTTTACATTCTTAAGGAAGAAGGCACGACGGTGGTCTTTCCGCAGGTCGTTGAGCACCTCCGCGACGACGCAGCGGAGGCATCGCGGCTTCTGGTTGCGGCGACCACGGGAGAACCGACGCGCAGCATTCAGGCCGGTATCGTCAACACGCTCCGCGAACTGATTGAGGCGATTGAGAAAAAGCAGGCCGAGAATGAGGGCGATGGGGGCGGTGGCCAGAGCGGAGGCAGCGAGAATCAGAACCAGCCGCTCCTTCCCGCCTCGGCGGAACTCAAGCTCCTGCGTTCCTGTCAGGTTCGCGTGAACGAGGCCACGGTGCGTCTGGAGGACGAAATATCCGAGGCCGTCCGGGAAACCGATGAATTAAGAGATCGCCGGGAAAAGCTCGCCCGGCGGCAGGAACAGGTTCATGAGATGGCTCGTTCGATGCACGAAGCCCTTCGACGGGCCCAGTAAACGCGACCGTTGCTTTGAAGCGACTGCCCGGCCGCAACTCGGTGTCTTTCGGATGCTATGATGACAGATAAGGAGAGACTGCCCATGACTCGAATCCTGCTGGTCGTCATTCTGGCCGGCTTCTGGACGACGACCGTTACCGCGACGGATCCCGTTACGATCTCCGAAGAAACCCCGCAGGCAAAGGATGCGGCGGAGCTGGTTGTTGCCCCGCGCCCGTCGATGGATCAGGTTATCGCCCGTTTCATCGACTTCCTCCAGACGCGCGATTCCTACGACACGGACGTCCGGGCCTTCGTGCGGAAGAGCGCATCCGAGCTGACGGCCGCCTCGAAGCGTGACTTTCTCAACAGTGCCTTGGCGCTGCTGTCACCGGACTATGCCCGTGGGCTCGAGTTACTCTCGCAGGAAAAGTCTGCAGAGGCCGCAGAGTTGTTCGAGCGTCTGTCACGCGATGATGATCCCTATCTGGCTGTTGCCGCAGCCAACCAAGCCGCAACGGCCCTGATGGAACTCGATGCCATCGAACGCTGTCGGGAGATACTGCTGCGCATCGAGGAAACCCACGTCGATATCGAACGATACACCCTCCAGCCCGATCAGTTCTACTTCATGCTGGGCTACTGTCAGATTCACGATCTCGACTACGAAGCCGCCACCGAGACGCTCACCGGGTTTCTCCGCAGATACCCCGATGCCCCGGAACGCCTGCGCGTTACGGCGACACAGATTCTCACCGAGATCGAGCGGCGCGTGCCCGGCCAGCTTGGCGATGTACGCGATTTGATGAATTACGCTCGCCGGCGGCTGACCCGCGGCGATGTCGACGAAGTGGTCATTGCTCGTCAGCAGCAAGCGGTCGATCTGCTCAGCGCGATGATCCAGGAAGCCGAAGACCGGGAAAAGAGTCAGAACAACTGCAAGCAATGCGGCGGCGGAAAGTGCAAGGGCGGCCACGGTGCGCCGAAAGGCGCGCAGCAGCCCGGCGGAGGCGCGCAGCAATCGACGCTGCCGGGCGGCGAATCGCAGGTAGGCGAGCTGCGCCGCACGCAGGCCCGACCGGGAGAGGAGTGGGGCCGGATGCCGCCGCGCGAACGTGAAGAAATCCTCCAGACTCTGCAACGGCGATTTCCCAGCCAGTATCGGGATCTGTTGGAGCAGTATTACCGCCAGCTCGCCAAGGATGCCCCGCCGCAATGACGCTGCTCAAGCTGCTGCCGATCCTCCTCCTGCTCGCTGCTACGCCCGAACCACCCGGGGGAGATGTGCCTGCGCAGCAAACCGTTCGGCTCGAACTCGAAGCCCTCGATGGCCGTCAGTTCGATGCGATTCTCCTTTCGATCGACGCTGACGGACACCTTCATTACAAACAAGATGGACAGCCCGGGCAGGTGGAGTTAAGTGACCTGGTCCGCGCATCGGTAATCACCGAAGGCGATCCATCTCGTGATGAACCGAGCCCGAGGGAATGCACTCTGTACCTTGCCGGCGGAAGCGTGCTCGATGCGCGCCTGTTGCCGGAGGACTCTGACGGGCGGCGCCTCCGCGTCGACATCGGCCTGTCGGAAGCAATTTCCGTACCGCTGACGGCCATACGAAGCATTCGACTCGCAAGGACGCCGAACGATGCCGCCGAAGCTGAACTGGTCGCACGAATGGAAGATCACGCTGCGGGACGCGACTTCCTGATCGCCGTACGCGAAGGGCGCACAGTGGTAGTCCCGGGAGCATTGGAGCGGCTGACACCGGAAGAATGGAGCTTCCGCGTAGGTCAGAAACTGCAGACCGCAACTCTGGACAAGGCCTATGCGATTGTGCTCAGTGGCTTGGCCGGTGAGAAAGCGGCGCCGGTGACCGTTCGACTCGATGCCGGACGGATGCTCGCAGGCCGAATCGTGACCGCAGGTCCGGCGGAGCTGATGCTGGATGCCGGAGCGATCGGCCGGTTGCGCATTCCCTGGCCGAAGATTCGTCAGGTTCTGATTCGAAGCGAGCGCGTCGTCCACCTTTCGGAGCTGGAGCCCGAAAGCGTCGAACATCGGACGCTCTTCGGTACATCATGGCAGGTTCGGCGAGACAGGAATGTTACAGGTGGCCCGCTGCATCTTGCAGGTCGGCGCTACGATCGCGGCGTAGGTGTACACGCTTACACAGCCCTGACATATGACCTGCAAGAACGTTTTGAGCAATTCACCGCAGTCATCGGGATCGACGACAGCGTCGCACCTCATGGGCGGGCGATTTTTCGTGTGCTCTGCGATGGCCGAACAGTCTTCGAGTCCGAGCCGATCATTCCAGGCCAGTCGCGTACCGTGCGCATCGACCTGGCCGGCGTAAGCAGGCTGACGCTCATCTGCGATCCCGGTGATGATCTCGATTTCTCCGACCATGGCAACTGGTGCGCGGCAAGGTTGCTGCGATCCCGGAACGATTCCATCCGCTGAGCGGGAGCGAGTTCATGCTGACGGTCTTCCTGATGGTGGGAATCATCGCTCCGGCGCTCGGTGCTACGGCTCCAACGGAGGATGCCGCAGATCGCGCACGGGTCGTGGCTGCCGAGAAGGCCCGCATCGAGACCATCCGACGCATCTCATCCTCGGTTGCATGTCTCTTCATGAAGGGCAACCATGCTGGCGGAGGGTCCGGCGTGATCATTGACGCCGAGGGTTACGGTCTTACGAATTTTCACGTCGTCGTCGGCATGCTCGGCGATCGCAAAGGTGAGGCCGGCCTGATCGATGGTAAGCTGCACGAGATGGAAGTGCTTGGCATCGATCCCGGCGGGGATGTCGCCATGTTCAAGATCAGCGAGAAGGCCGTCCTGGGACATGCACCGCTGGGTGATTCCGATACACTGCAGGTAGGTGACTACACGATGGCACTCGGCAACCCGTTCGGGCTCGCCGACGACTACACGCCGACCGTCACCATGGGAATCATCTCAGGGCTTCATCGCTACCAACCCGGCGTGCGCGGCGCCCTCGTCTATACAGATTGCATTCAGGTCGACACGTCGATCAATCCGGGCAATTCCGGCGGGCCGCTCTTCGACCTGGCCGGTCGCGTGATCGGCATCAACGGGCGAATCTCGATCGAGGAGCGCAGTCGCGTCAACGTCGGCGTAGGATTTGCCATCACCATCAATCAGATCAAGCGATTCATCCCCATGCTTCGCGCCGGTCTGCCAACGCCGCACGCCTCCGCCGGTTTTACAGTGGTCGACGAGCGCGATCGCGTGGTGATCGATCGTGTCTCGGAGGACCGTCCGGCGTATCGTGCCGGCCTGCGTCAGGGAGACCGGCTCCTGCAGCTTGGAGGGCGGGAGATCGTCAGCGCCAATCAATTTCTATCAATTCTGGGTACGTATCCGGCCGGCTGGCCGGTGGATGTGGTCCACGAACGCGATGGCCGCGTGATGCGTTTCCGCATGCGACTCGATGCCCTGCCATTGCCGAAGCTCACCGGCAATCTTCCTGAAGGCGCGCGCCCGACGGCCGATCCATATGCTACGCATCCGGTGATGAATCGCGCCAATCGCATGGCTGTGCGGCGCGCCATTCGTCGATTTCGCACGGCCATCGGCGGCGATGCGATCGTCGCCGGCATCAGCGGCTTTCATGCAACTGGCCGCCGACAGCTGGCGACCGCCCCCGAGAAGGAACCGGAGCAGATCCACTGGCGGGTCGTTCTTTCAGAGGGCGAGACGGCGGATGTGCCGAGAGGCGCTGCAGAAATCGAGTCGAGCATCCTCGGCGCGTTGCTGAATACCGGTGAATCGGCAGACCGCGAGGGCTATCGAGTGATCGCAGCCGATGAAATCCGCGGCCGGATCGCCGTCGTCCTGCGCCGGCACACGGCCGATGACCATGCGTATCGTGTTCTGCTGGATGATGAAACCGGGAATCTGCTCGCCGTCGAATTTCGTGACGAAGAAAGCGGCAAGTCCATCCGCTGTGAATATGGTGACGAGCGGCCGGTCGGTGGATTACGGTTGCCGCACACGCGGTGGATCTATCACGATGATGAATGGATCGCCGAGGACCGAATCGAGAAAGTACAGATTCTTCTGAAACCGTGACGAAGATGGCGGCTCAAGCGATGCAGATCGAACGCCTCAATCAATTTTTCACGGCGCGGCTCGCGCGTGCCTGGATAGTCGCGGCGACGGCCGCTGGTATGTTCGTCTGCTCGACGATGGGTCGCGACAGCGTCGCGCCGATCATCGGCAACGCGGCTGATTGCGTGGTGAAGCTGTATGGGAAGGCAGCCGGCCGCGAGCATGGCTACGGCACGGGCGTCATCATCTCGCCCGACGGCCGCATCATCACCACGCTTTCGCTGATGGTCAGTCTGCGCGGCGTCAAGGTGGTGCTGGCCGATGGTCGACGATACGAAGCCCGACTCGAACGAACCGATGAAGTCCGCCAGTTGGCGCTGCTCAAGATTGAGGCCACGGACCTCCCGTACATGACACCGCACTCCGCGGCCCACCTCGAGCAAGGTGATTCGGTGATCGCCCTGGGCAACTGGTTCAAGATCGCAGATGGCCACGAGGCCGTTTCGGTCTGCAAAGGAATTGTGAGTCTGCGAATGCCGCTGGCGGCCCGTCGACTGGCGCAGGACTTCGATTATCAGGGCGACGCACTGATTCTGGATGCCATCACCGCCAACCCCGGCGCCGCCGGTGGCCCACTGCTCGATGTCGAAGGTCACTTTGTCGGCCTGGTCGGCAAGGTCATTGAATCCGTCCATACAAACACCCGGCTCAACTACGCCGTCCCCGGTGAAGAGGTCATTGCTTTTCTCAAGAGCGAAAATGCTGATTCTGCCAGAGGGGCAAGCGACGGACTGAGACGGCCCGAGGCACAGTCGGGAGGTGAAACGTCGAGTGCGTCCGCCGCCTCAGACCGCACAAAAAGACCCTACATCGGTGTGCGGCTGGCTCGACTGGGTTATCGACATGTCTCTGCGTACGTGGAACGTGTCCGGCCCGGATCTCCCGCGGCGAAGGCCGGTATTCTCCCCGATGATCTGATCCTCGCGATCGACGGCCGCCGTATTGCGGATGCCGATGCTTACGAGGAGGTGGTTGCCCGATTCTTGCCGGGTCAAAGCGCTGCATTCACGCTCAAACGCGGCCCGGACATTCTCGTCGTAACTGTCATCGTGGAGGCCGAGCCATGATGATCATTTCGGTTCGCCATCGGCTCGCAGTTTCTCGGCTTCTTGCGCCGGCGACGAAGTGCAGCGGTAAACACGCCTTCATGCTCGTGCCGGTAGCGCTTTCATTGATCCTGTTTGCTTCTTGTCCCGCATGGGTCTTTGCATCACCCGGTGCAAACGACGACATACACAAGTTCGAAGCCGCGCGGGCCCGGGTCGTTCGCAGTGCTGTAGACGCGGCCCTTCCCTGCATCGTCACGATCGAGACCGTCGGCGGCGCGCAACCGCTTCTTGAAGGCGCATCCCGACCGACGGAGGCCTCCTTTCGCATGGCCGACGGTCCCACAACGGGCATCATCCTGACTTCGGACGGTTTAATTCTGTCGAGCACATTTAACTTCGCGAGGGACCCCTCGATCATAACGGTGCGACTTTCCGACGGCCGTCGTCTTGTGGCGACGCTGCTGGCACGGGATCACATCCGCCGCGTGGCCCTCTTGCGCGTGGAGGCCGAGGAACTTCCGACGGCAAACTGGGCGGAGGCCGACGAGGTCATGGTCGGGCAATATGCCATTGCATGTGGTATGGGCCTGGGCGAAGCGAGGCCGTTTGCGTCGCTCGGTATCGTCAGCGCTGTAAATCGAAGGAACGGTCTGGCCGTTCAGACGGATGCGAAGACCTCACCGGTCAATTATGGCGGACCGCTTATTGACCTCGAAGGGCGTGTCCTCGGTCTTCTGGTTCCCATGGCCGGCGCCGGTGGCGGAGCACTCGCCGGCGTGCATTGGTACGACAGCGGAATCGGTTTCGCGGTCACAGGCGACCGCATCGCGGCCGTCGTCGAGCGCCTGCGCCGCGGGGAGAACATCGAGCCCGGCAAGATCGGCGTGCTTCTGGCTGAGCAGGAGCCCGGCGTGCTCAACGAGTTGTTCGAGGATCTGTTTCCGCGGTCACGTGGTGTGCGAATCGCGGCGATTGCCGATCCCTCTCCCGCGAAGCGAGCGGATCTCCAGACGGATGACGTGGTCACGGCACTCGACGGCCATCCGATCGGCGACATCGCCGACCTGCAGCGAAAGCTAAGCGATCGTGCGGCCGGTGAGACCGTGACTCTTTCGATCAAGCGGCGCTGGCGGAGCTTCGAGGTGTCCGTCGTGCTGGCGCGTTCTTCTGATCTGGGCCCGATCGACGCGCCACCTGTCCAACCCGAACCTGCGCCGGACGACAATGTACCGCCGCCGGGTGAAGCGCCGGTTCCTGCGACGCAGCCCGATGCCGATTAAGACGCGGCACGTCTGTTCAAGCAATTTCACCTTATTGACGTTCGCGCGTCAGCGAGATGTCCGCCGAAAGGCCATCGGCAGGTGTTTCAGCAGATCGCTGGCAATCAGCGATACAAGCCCACGCGCCCGGGCGGCCAGGTCTCCTGCCAGACCATGCACGTGTACACCAAGCACGGAGGCCTCGATTCCGCTCATACGCTGTGCAACAAGTGCCGCGATGACACCGGTCAGCACGTCACCGCTGCCGCCCGTCGCCATGCCGGGGTTCCCGGTGCGGCACCTGAAGATGTTCACTCCGTCGGTCACAAGTGTGCCCGATCCCTTGAGTACGACGACGGCGCGATAATCGGGGTGAGCTCTGCCGCCCGAAAGCAGTTGTGCTGTGCGGACGGCGAAACCCTCGCGATCGGCCTGCACTTCCGCAACCGAGCTTCCGTGCAGACGCGCCATCTCGCCGGGATGCGGCGTGATGATCGTGCGAAAGTGAAGCGCCCGATCCCAGCCGGAAGATTCGCCGTCGGACTTGTGCAGGGCGTTGAGGGCGTCGGCGTCGAGAACCACAGGCACGCGGGCATCGTCACCAAAGGCATGTGCGAGTGCCACAAGTCCGGCATCGAATGCGGTGTCGCCGCGGCCGAGTCCCGGCCCCATGGCTACGACCGAAGGCGCGGCCGGCTCATCGAGCAGGCCTTCCTCGCGCAGCAGCTCCAGTGCGGCGCGCGGATCGATCCGCCCGTGGTCGTCTTCCGGCAGCGGGAGCGTCGTCGCACAAGGACAGAGTACGGCCACACATGGCTGAATCGAACGCGGACAGGCCACCGTCACAAGCCCCGCTCCGCTGCGCAGTGCCGAGTTGGCCACCAGTGCCGGCGCGCCGATCATGCCGCGCGAACCGCCGATGACCAGTACCCGGCCGAAGGTGCCCTTGTGCGCATCGCGCGGCCGCCTGGGCAATTTGGGGATGACGCGGATGCGACGAAGTTGCTCCGTGCGAGTGCGGTCAGTGAGCTTCGCCTTCTTCTTCAATGCGGCCTACTCCGGGGTCGATTCATTATTGCCACTCGCCATCTCGCCGAGCCGGTTGATTTTTGCCGCGAGCGCGCCGGCGCCGAAGCCATTGTCGATGTTCATTACGGCCACGCCCGTCGCGCAGGAATTGAGCATCGTCAGCAGCGGCGCCAGGCCGTTGAAGCTCGCGCCATAGCCCACGCTTGTGGGCACGGCGATGACCGGCGCCTCGACCAGGCCGCCGACCACGCTGGCCAGCGCTCCTTCCATTCCTGCGGCGACAACGACCACGCGAGCCGCGCGAAGCTGGAGTGAATGCGCCAGCAGCCGGTGGATTCCCGCGACGCCGACGTCGTAATACGTCTCCGTGCGCTGATCCATGATCTCGCAGGTCACCCGGGCTTCTTCGATCACCGGCAGATCGCTTGTGCCCGCGCAGACCAGAGCAATGACGCCGAAGGATAACTTCTTCGGGAGCTGACGAAGCGTGATACAGCGCGCCGTGACGTGATACTCGGCGGAAACATGTGTTTCGTGGATGGCTGCGTACTGATCCGGCGTGGCTCGGGTGGCAAGCACATTGCCGCCGGCTTCGGCGAGTTTCGAGAAAATGGCGACGATCTGTTCCGTTGTCTTTCCGGGGCAGAAGATGACCTCTGGAAAACCGCAGCGAAGGGCCCGGTGATGATCGACCTTGGCGAATTCAACGGACTCAAAAGGCAGGTGCCGGAGGCGCTCCATTGCCTGGGCGACGGGAATCTTCCCGCTTCGGACGTCTTCGAGCAGCGTTTTGAGAAGGTCGGGTTGCACGATGGGTAACAGGGCCTCAGGCGTCAGAGTTTCTGCGTTTTCAATATTGCGGATGCGGATTTCATGCCGTGCCAGGGTGCCGTGAATCAACCGAACTGCCCCATACTAGCGGCCTTTTCCGGGCGAAAACAGTCGATGAGGTTTGACCCGACGATGGAGCGGTTGGTATACTTATGTTTGTCGGGTCGATTCTGACCCTGGCCGGGTTGGTCCGCTCCTTTCCGTTTCCTCCCGGCTGCTGACTCCGGCTGTTTTGCCGGGTCTGTCTGACGCCGCTTAGCCCGGTCTTCTGCCTTGAGGGGTCCGCCGAATGGACGAGAAGCTGATCGCCGGTCGAAGTCTCCTCGACTTCGCTGAGCCCTTCCTCAGACGCGGTGATCGCGCCGGTCTGTCGGCCGCGCTGCAGGAAGAATGGAACGCCGACTGCTTGGCCCTGCTGCTCGACTCAGACGATTCCGAGCTTCTTCGAGTGGTGGCCATCTGCATCGGCCTCATCGGCGACATGACATCCTGTCCGTCGCTGATGCCCCTGCTGCATCATCGCCAGGACGCCGTCGCCCATGCTGCGGAAGACGCTCTCTGGTCGATCTGGTTCCGTGCCTGTAACCCGCTGGGGCGACAGGTGCTGTCGAAAATTGCGGAACACATCCGCCACGGGGAGACGGAAAACGTCGTCGCCATGCTTACCGATCTGATTCGCACCCATCCGCACTATGCAGAGGCCTTTCATCAGCGCAGCCAGGCGCACTTTCTGGAAAACAATTTCGACGCGGGCCTTCGAGACGCCCGCCGCGCCTTCCAGCTCAATCCGTATCACTTCGGTGCCCTGGCCAACATCGCCAATTGCTACGCCGCACTCGGTCGATATGCAGAGGCCCTCGCGACCTACCAGCGAGTTCTGGAATTGTGCCCGCGCATGCCCGAGGTGGATACCGTCGTGCACCAGCTTGAGCAGCGCCTCGTGCCGGCGGAGCGGCCTCCCTTTTCCCTCACGCTCGTCACCGATCCGGATTGAGGCCGGTCCCCCCTCGATTCGCCGGGCATATCACGCGCAGATATCGAAAATCATAGATGCCGGTCGAGTGTCCATCCGCCCACGTGATCTGTATCGCGTAGTTGCCGACCAGTCGGGCGTCCACGAATTCCGTCGCTCGGTCGATGTTCGACGGAAGAATGGTCAGTGACAACCCAGCCGATCCCGGCGAGTGCGTCCGGCTCTCGCGTTCTGTTCGACAGGTAGCGCACGGGCAGCGTTTGCGAAGATAGGCGAGCGGAAAATTGCTGGCATGACCGTCAGCCCACGAAATGTGCAGGCCCTCGCGCCGATCGAGGTGCAGATCGACCGGCCGAAACATGTCCGTGGCCAGGGGTTGGCGCAGGGCCAGCTCAATGAGCTGGTCTTCCGTCATGGGTTGCGGATGGTCAGAGGGTCGTTCAGTCATGCGTAGGGTCCGGTCAAACCGCGAGCGTCGCCTCCGAGCGATCGCCTTCGTATGATAGTCCGAAAGCTACATCGGTGTCTGCCATGGAAATCCGAGCCGCCTTACCTGAAGACATTCCCGCCGTCAGTGAGATCTACAACCACTACGTGCGTTCATCGACCTGCACCTTTGCCACCGAGCCGGAAGGACCGGCCTACTGGGAGAAGTGGCTTTCTGATCACTGCGAACCCTATCCGGCGATCGTGGCGATCGATGCCGGTCGTGTGACCGGCTGGGCGACGCTCTCACGCTGGAACAATCGCTGCGCATATCGCTTCAGCGTTGAGGATTCCGTCTATGTCTTGCAGGAGTGCCATGGTCGGGGCATAGGTCGAGCACTGCTGAAAACGCTTACCGAGTATGCACGACGTTTCGGCCATCGGAACGTGATCGCCCAGATCGCGGATCATCAGGCCGCCAGCGAGAAGCTTCATGCGTCACAGGGCTTCCGACAGGTCGGCTGTCTGGATCGAATCGGCTACAAGTTCGATCGCTGGATCGATGTCGCCATCTGGCAACTTCGTATTGAGGATATTCCGTAACACGATTCACCGCTCCCTGCGCAGCATGGCGATCAATCAATCTGCGATGATGACCGTTCTGGATGTCCGCTCCACGGCGGACTTTGAGCGCCTGCATCGTGCCGGCTCTGTGAACATCCCGCTGGAAGAACTCACCCGCCGAATCCACGAACTGCCGCCTCGCAGCGTCCCTGTGACCATCTATGATGAGAATCCGACAAGGGCGCGCTGGGCCGCTTCGCGCCTGCGTGTCCGCGAACGAACGGTTGCAGGCGTTGTTCACGGCATTGCGTGGCTGGAAACCGGGCCGACGGACAGCGGACCTTCGCGCGTGCGCCTCTGGCAGCCGCATGAGTTACTGAGGACGGCCGTTGAGATCGCGAGTAACGCGTGGGGTAAGGTCGCTCGAAGCGCAGACTCAGATATCGTGCGATCCACAACACTGTCCGGGCCAATGGGCCTTTTTGCTCACTGGCCGGATCCTCCTAGGGCCCTCGACATCGCCTGCGGGACAGGTCGGGATGCCGTCTATCTCGCGCTGTGCGGCTTCGAAGTGGAGGCGTGGGACGTCCTGCCCGATGCGATCGATCGCTGTCAGGAACTGGCGGTTCGAAACAGAGTGACGATCAGAACGCGATGCCGCGATGTGGAACAGGACACATCGATAGCGCCCGCACAGTACGACTTCGTATGCTGTTTCAATTTTCTGCATCGGCCGCTTTTCTCAAGCATGCTGGAGGCGGTGCGACCCGGCGGTTTGATCGTCTGCGAAACCTTTGTTGAGCCGCAGCGAGCGCTCTTCGGCAAACCGGGCCGTGCGGCGCACGTGTTGCAATCCGGTGAACTGCTTGCGGCCTTTTCCTCTTGCGAAGTGCTGCTCTACCGGGAAGGTCTCGCCGGCCCACGGCGATACGCAGCGTCTCTGATTGCCCGCCGGCCCACGTCATCTATCGATCCGGCGATTCGACCTTGAGAGACTTCGTACACTATGTGCTTCGGAAAGAAAGTCGATCTGATATACTTGCTTTCTGCTTCTCTGGCGCGTTGATCGACCGTGTTGCCCGACGGTGAACGGCAATCTGCGGGCTCGAAGAAGTCGACGGCCGGCAGTACCTCGTCTTTGAGTATGTCGAAGGTGCGACGCTGGCCGGTCAACTGCAACGCGGCCCGCTGCCGGTCGATGAGGTGCGGAAGCTAGCGGCGCAGATCGCGGCGGGCCGTTCTCGCGGAGACTGACCCGACGATGCGGCGGCTTACATATACATCCCGCCGTTGACACCGAGGATTTCGCCGGTGATGAACGACGCCTCCGGCGACGCGAGGAACACCACAGCAGCGGCGACTTCTTCGGGCCTGCCGAGCCGGCCCATCGGCGTCATCTGGCGGACCACGTCGAGACTCGCCTCCGGTACCGCGGCAGTCATGTCGGTCTCGATGAAACCGGGGGCGACGGCGTTCACGGTGACGTTCTTACGGGCGAATTCACGGGCGAGCGTCTTGGTTAGAGCCATCAGTCCGCCCTTGGCGGCGGCGTAGTTCGCCTGACCGAAGTTGCCCATCTGTCCGACGATGCTGGTGATGTTGACGATGCGGCCCCAGCCGGACTCGATCATCGGGCCGATGAGCCGATGGATGATCATCGCCGGACCGGTGAGGTTGACATTCAGCACGTCATGCCACATCTGGCGGTCCATCTTGGTGAAAGACTTATCGCGCGTGATGCCGGCGTTGTTGACCACGATCTGCACGACGCCGAAATCCTTCTTGATCCGGGCAACCATCTCGTCATTTTCTTCGGGCTTGGAGACGTCGGCCTGATAGACAAGGGCCTTGCGACCGAGCTTGTGAATCTCCGCGGCGACGGCCTCCGCGGGCTCACGGTGGGCGTGGTAGTTCAATGCGACATCGGAGCCGGCCTTGGCGAGTTCCATAGCGATGGCTTTGCCGATGCCACGGGATGCGCCGGTGACGAGACTGACCTTTCCTTCGAGCGTGAACATGGCTTCAACCTCCTCATGCCTCTCGTGGCCGGTGCATGCCGCGGCGAAACTAACAAAACGTGAAGATGCACCTCACGGCAGGAGAACGCGGATCGGATCGATCTTGCATTTTGTCCTGCCAGCGCTGGTGCTGATCTATACTCATTCTACTTGTATCCGGTTCACGCTGTCCACAAAATCGCGCAGCAGCGTGAGATGTTGTGCAGTTGCACAAAGACGGCAGACGGCGTTCGGGCCTTCGTGGTATGCTGGTGTCCCATCGAACCGTGCTTGCTGGCCCCAACCGGAGATAACCTATGCAAAAGTCGAATCTCGTTTATGTGCTGATGATAGTCGCTCTCACATCTTCACTCTCGGCTCTTCGTCCTGCTGCTGCACAGATGGGCAATGCGGAAGAAATAAGGATCTCGCCGATCCTTCTCGCTCACAACAACGCCGAGCGAGATCTGCTTGCGTTGCACGATGCATACCTCAAGGAGTTTCGGCCGCTTTATCTCCGCGCGGCCCGGGCCTGGTGGGAAGCGAATACGACCGGCTCCGACGCGGCGTACGAAGAGAAGAAGGCCGCGGAGAAGGCGCTCATCGAATTGCACAGCGACAAGAAGGTCTTTGCCGAGTTAAAGAGTCTCAAGAGCGACGGCCTCGTTGCCGACCCGGTCCTGGCACGCATTCTCGACGTGATGTATCGAACCTTTCTGCCCGGCCAGGCCGACCCCGAGCTGCAGAAGAAAATCGTCAACCTGGAGAACGAAGTCGAGCAGATCTTCAACACCCATCGCAGCAAAGTCGGCGGAAAGGAACTTTCCGAAAACGACGTGCGCAAGATTCTCTCCGATTCCGGCGACTCGGCCCTCGCGAAGGAAGCATGGCTCGGCTACATGGAAGTCGGCGCGAAGGTAGACAAGAAACTGCGTGAGCTCGTCGAGCTGCGCAATCAGCTCGCCCGGAAGCTGGGCTTCCGCAATTTCTGGGTCATGAAGATGTCGCTCTCGGAGATCGATGGCGACGAACTGGTGCGGCTCTTCGACGAGTTGGATGACTTGACGCGCGAGCCCTTCGCGAAGCTGAAGTCGCAGATTGACGGGACGATGGCCAAGCGCTTCAGCATCAAACCGGCGGAGTTGCGCCCTTGGCATTTCGGCGATCTGTTCTTTCAGGAGGCACCTCAGATTCAGGAGGTCAACCTCGACGACGTGTTCAAGGGGCAGGACCTGCTGGCGCTGACCCGCAAGTACTACGAGAGCATCGGGCTGGAGGTCTCCGACATCATCGCCCGCAGCGATCTGTACGAAAAGCCGGGCAAAAGCCCGCATGCATTCTCGACCGACCTGGATCGCGCCGGAGACGTTCGGACACTCTGCAACCTGAAGGACAACGCCTACTGGATGGACACGCTGCTGCATGAGCTGGGCCACGCGGTGTACGACAAGTACATCGACAAGCAGGAGGTTCCGTTCGTGCTGCACGAGCCGGCGCACAGCATCACGACCGAAGGGTACGCGATGATGAAGGGCATGATGTGCAAAATGGAGGAGTGGCTGATAAAGGTGCGCGGCATCGACCCGCAAAAGGAGCAGGCCGTGATTGCCTCGGCGCGCGACATGCTCCGCGCGGAGAAGCTGATCTTTTCTCGATGGGGCCAGGTCATTGTGCGCTTCGAAAAGGGGATGTACGAGAAGCCCGATCAGGACCTCGGTAAGCTCTGGTGGGATCTGAAGGCGAAGTATCAACTGCTGCCGCCGCCGGAGACGGTGAGCCGGCCGGACTACGCGGCCAAGATGCATGTCGTCGCCGCGCCGGTCTATTACCACAGCTATGTCATGGGAGATCTGTTTGCCTGCCAGGTGCATCATTACATTGCGAAGGAAGTGCTTGGCGGCGCGGATCCTCGCACGACCAGCTACTTCGGCCGCACGGAGGCGGGAGAATACCTGAAGAAGCGAGTCTTCGGTCCGGGAAATCTCCACTCCTGGAATGAGCTGACCCGCCGCGCCACCGGTGAGCCGCTATCGGCGAAGTACTTCGCGAAGCAGTTTGTGAAATAGCATTGGAGACGGGTCAGGGATCATATTGTCCGTTCGATCCAGCTCCGACAGAATGCAGAGCACGGGGGCGAGTCTGGCGTCAGAGAAACTGGACTACTTCAGTTGGTGTTGGCTTCCGAAGAATCTGCTTGCCAACGCTGGTCCATCACTCGGCTGAGGGCAAACTGGACGAGACGGAACTGGCCGGCTGGCTGCGCGTGCGACTCAAGAAGGCGTAGCGGCCAGGTATCCGCAATTCGCAATCTAAAATCCAAATCAAGAATGGTCATTACCTGCCCAGGATTTCCGACACGAGCGGACCGGCGTCATAAACCTTTTCCAGGGCTTCGGTGATCGCGCGCGAATGCACGCCCACAGCGCGGGCACGCTTCATGTCGAATTGAAAGTCCCAGATGAGACCGTGAATGTTTCCGTCGAAGACGATACCGACGACTTCCGCGTTCTTGTTGAAGATGGGGCTGCCGCTGTTACCACCGATGATGTCGTTCGTGCAGACGAAGTTGAACGGAAGCGACAGGTCCAGCTTGTCCTTTCGTTCCTGCCAGCGCTTCGGTAATTCATACGGCGGCTGATTGTCGCGGCGCGTCGCAAGTTTGTAGAGCCCGCGGAAGGTGGTCATTGCTTCCACACTTCGACCCGGCTCCTCGTAGCCGGCGATTGTTCCGTAGGCGAGCCGCAAGGTGAATGTCGCATCGGGATAGACCTTGTCGCCTTGCATCTCGAAGAGGGCCGCGGCAATCTTGCCGTAGACTTCCTTCTCGACGCTCTCGTACTGGTCCTCATAACGCTTGCGCAGCTCGCGGATGATCGGCTCCATCTGCCGGGCAAAACGGATCATGGAGTCTTCACTCTCCGCGATCGCCGTGCTCCCACCTTCGTAAAGTTTGCGGCGGTATTCCACGTCCTTCAGCTTACATCCCGCCAGCAGCACCGTAGCCCGGCCCTGCGCGTCGACACCGCCCAGCGCCGCCTTGACCGCCGGATGGCCTCCGCCGAGCACTCGGCCCAGTCGAACCAGGCCGTCCGACAGGCGAAACTGCTCGAGTGCGTCGTAGATCGGTGCCGTGGAGAACAAATCGATCTCCAGTGACGGAAGGTTGGCATCTCGGAATTCATCAAGCCGTTCACCATCCGGCTTCGCCTTTTCCTGGGCGGCTTGTACAAGACGCAGGGCGATTGAATACAGACGACAGAGACTGGCCCTTCGATTAGCCAGTAGAAAGTAGGCAGGGTAATCAGCGCGCGTCGCCTCAATCGCTTCGGCCAAGCGTCGATGCGCGTCGCCGTACTTTGCCTGACGACCGGGCTCGGCCTGAATGAAATCAACCAGCTTGTCCTGCGCCTGGCGCTTGATCCCCATGAGCTGCTCATCGAGCAGACCTTCGAGGATGCCGTTGTAGGCCTTGCGACCGTTCTGAATGCCGAGCAGGTCCTCATTGGCGATCCGTCGATACTCCTCGCTGCGGCCCATGAACTGCAGCAGGGCGACTTCACGCTGGTTGTAGGCATTGAGCATCAGCGGCGCCCGCACGTCGCGAAGAAACTCCAGGTGTTCCACGGTAAAGAGTCGTTGCGTCCGGCCCGGGTGTCCGGCAATAAAGACCAGTTCGCCGTCGCGTGCTCCGTTCGCGCTCCATTTCAGAAAGTTCTCCGTCCGCGCCGGCTTGCCGTCTTCGTAGGCGCGCAAAAAGGCGACATCGAGGCAGTAGCGCGGATACTCGAAATTGTCGAGGTCGCCGCCGAAAAAGGCGATGCCCAGTTCAGGGGCGAAGACCAGCCGCACGTCCGTGTATCGCTTGTAGAGATAAAGGTCGTATCGGGCGCCATGATACAGCTCGACGATTTCCGGCATCAGGCCGGTGCGGTCCCTGGCCTCCTTTTCGATTCGAGACATGGCCATCTTTTTAGCGGCCAGTGCTTCGGCCGGGCTCATCTCCGGTGTCACGTCGGCGGTCACCTGGTCGGTCACCTGCTCGATGGTCATCAGGATCGACAGCTCCGCCTTGGGACACTTGAGTTCGTCGCCATGCGTGCGGGCGTAGAAGCCGTCGCGAACATAATTGTTCTTCTCATCCGACAGATCGGCGATGATATCCGAGGCCACGTGATGATTGGTCATCAGCAGGCCGTTGCCCGATACGAACGAAGCAGAACCGCCTGAAGAGATCCGGACGCAGGAACGCTGAACATGGCGGATCCAATCGTCGCCGGGCTCAAAACCGTAGCGTTCCTGAAGTTGTTCTCGAGGAAGCTGGTTCAGCAGCCACATGCCCTCTTCGGCAATCGACGGTACACAGACGACCAGCAGACTCAACAGCCCTGCAATTGTGCACGATATTCTCGACATCTGAAGCCCCTGTTCATGCGTTTGCGGGAGTAGTTCGGCAGCCGATGCTGCCGGACAGCCGAGTATAACGTATTACTCGGTGGATGTCTCACGTCGCCGACAGCCAGGAGCCGACGCGGCCCAGCCATCCGCCCGCGCCGATCATGAGCAGAAACAGAATCGCCAGTCCGGCGACGAACGGCAGAATAACAATGAGAACGAGGATCAGCTTGAGTCCTCGAAACACCGATGCATCTGTCGGTTGTCCGTGGACTCGAGATTGGTCGCGAACGGCGTAGTTCAATTCCAGGGGACGGTTCTCATTATGATGCTGCATCGGCGCCGAACCTTGTGAGGACGTACGACCATTCTATGATGGGACGGCAGAACTTTCCTTTACGCGGATGGCTTGGATGCTCAACGGAGGACCTGGAAGATGAAGATCGGATGGATCGGCACGGGCGTCATGGGAAAGTCGATGGCCGGCCACCTGCTCGCGGCTGGACACGAGTTGACCGTCTTTAACCGTTCGCGCGAGAAGGCACGAGAACTGCTTGAGCGTGGTGCGTCATGGGCAGCGTCGCCATCAGAGGTCGCCCGATCGAGCGAATTGGTCTTCACGATGGTGGGTTACCCGGAAGACGTGCGCGAGGTGGTCCTCGGCACGCAAGGGGCTCTGGCGGGGTTACCGCCTGGAGGCATCGTCGTCGACTGCACGACGAGCAGTCCGTCATTGGCGGTTGAGATCGCCGAGCGGGCTGCTGCGCAGGGTGCCGCGGCACTGGACGCGCCGGTCAGCGGCGGAGACATCGGCGCGCGAAACGCAATGCTCTCCATCATGGTCGGCGGTGATGCTGTGGCCTTCGAACGAGTCCGGCCGCTGCTGGAAAAGATGGGCAGGACCGTCGTACGACAGGGTGGGCCAGGCAGCGGCCAGCACACGAAGATGGTCAATCAGATTTTGATCGCCGCAGGGATGGTGGCCTTGTGCGAAGGAATCGTTTACGCCCGGGCGGCCGGGCTGGATGCCGAGCGCGTGATGGAAAGCGTCAGCGGCGGCGCGGCGGGTTCGTGGAGTCTGTCGAACTATGGCCCTCGCATTCTCAAGGGCGATCTCGCGCCGGGTTTTTATGTCGAGCACTTCATCAAGGATCTGAAGATTGCGCTGGACGAAGCCGATCGGATGAAACTCTGCCTGCCGGGGCTGGCACTTGCCAAACAGCTCTACACGATGCTCTCTGCACTTGGCGGCGGTCGCAACGGCACGCACGCGCTGATCCGAGTGATCGAAACCATGTGCGGAAGGGCAAATCCGTCTTAATCGCATCAAAAGCAATAGAGCGAGACTGCGTGCATCATCGGCAGAGATGTCTGTTCCAGGACGAACTCAGATGCTTTCCAGTGCGGTGCGAAGCTCAGCGATCAGATCGTGCCAGTCCTCCAGGCCGACCGAGAGCCGAATACCGCCGGGAATGAGGCCGTCGTCGGCCTTTCGATCCGGCGGCAGGGCGGCATGGGTCATCGTGTAGGGGCACTCGATGAGTGTCTTGATCTGACCGAGCGAGACGGCAAGGGTGATGCAGTACGAATTCGCGGCGATCCAGTCGATCAGGCGCTCGCCGACGTTGTCATTCGGCGATTTCTGCTTGAGGACGAAGTAGATCATCGAGCCGGGGGCGAAGTGGCCGACCTCGTCGGTCATCTGCTTCTTGGCCAGCTCAAACTGCGGGAAGCTTGCCAGGCCGGGATAGCGGACATACTCGACCTTCGGATGGCCTTCGAGAAATCGGGCGAGATGGTGCGCGGTCTTCTGATAGTTGGCCATGCGCGCACCAAGTGAAGGCAGACCATAGACAAGCGGCGGCCACGCGCTCTTGGGGGAGAGCGAACCGCCAAAATCTTTACGATAGAGCACCAGCGGGTCGTGCAGCTTCTTCGGGCCGGCAACGACGCCGCCCAGATCAGTGCCGAACCCGCCGATGGCCTTGGTGAGCGACTCGACGACCACATCGGCGCCGAGCGTAATCGGCCGCTGGCAGTACGGGCTGGCGAAGGTGTTGTCCACGACGATCCAGACTCGCTGATCCTCGCGGCGGTTCCGGTTGATCACATCGACCTCGCGGCGGATGGCGGCGATGTCAATGAGCTGCATGTCGGGATTGACCGGTGTCTCGAAATAGACGACCCGCGTGTCATCACGGACGTGCTGCAGGACCGCGTCCGGTTCGATAAGGTTGATGAAGCTCGTTTCAATGCCGAAGCGAGGGAGCCAGTTGGTCATCAGCGAGTAGGTGCAGCCGTACAGGGTGCGATGACTGACGATGTGTCGACCGGCCGGCGCCAGCACACCGAGGGCGGCGCTGATCGCCGCCATGCCGCTTGCGAAGCAGACGGCGCATTCCGCGTGCTCCGCGACAGCGAGGTTCTCTTCCAGCATCCCGCGCGTGGGTTCATCAAGTCGGTCGTAGATGTAAATCGGGCCATGTTTTTCGTCTTCCGCAGAGAGATGCCCGAACTCGACGAAACCCTGAGCGCCGCGCTGTGCGGAGTCCAGCCGGAAGGTCGCGCTGGAAGTCATCGGCGGCACGACGTGGTGATCGTAGTCCCACTTACGCGTGCGCCCGACACCGTGGATCATCCGCGTACGTACGGCCCGCTTCGATTCCTGCGGATAAGTGTCGGGCGTCTGGGCATCTTTATCATGATCGCGTCGGGGTGCGAATTCCTCATGGCTCATGGCTGCGCCTCCTCGCGCTCGTGATTGCCGGATGGTGCAGCGCCAGCCGCGCGCCGTACATCGGACATCGTAAAACCGTGTTTCCTTCGCAGCCGGCCGAGCTGGTCGTCTGCGGAGACATCATCGGGAAGGTTCAGCCGTGCAAGGAGCGTATTCAACGGCACCCCGGATTCTTCGGAGAGTTCCTTCAGCGTCATGGAGCCGCGCACCTGAAGTGAATGCTGCGAAGCTCTGCCGGACGACTCGCGAGCATTGCCGAAGTGCCCGGTCGCGACCTGTCCCTTGCGGAATCGTTCGCCTTGCGAATCTTGCTGTTCCACGGACGCCCGGGCCAACAGCGTGAATCCACCGAGCAGGACGACCATCGAGGCAAGAAATGCAACGCCGGCCAGATTCTGCTTCCATTTCGAAGCATTCATGTTGTTCGCCAGGCCGAGCAGGTGCCGGGTGATCCCGCATACCCAGCTCCAATGAAGGGCTACGTGGAGAATCAGGAGCGCGGCGAGTCCAACGGCGATCCAGAAGTGCAGGTCGCCCCAGTCATGGCGCGTCCAGCTCCAGAGGACACTCGCCGAACCACCACCGCGGCCGCCGCTTCCCGGCGGAAGGACGAAGGCGAGGATCAGGCCGGTGCAGACCATCGCGAGTATGAGGACGAACGTTGCAAAATCAACGACGTAGTTCAGCGTGGAACGCTTCATGGCAGTACCTGCCTTTCAGGACTGTTGGCAGCGTCGACCGGAGGGCTGGTGCTGCGGTCAATCAGGCGATGACGCCTCGACATCGCAGGGCCGTCATGATGATGTCAGCTGCCTGTTGGGCGTTGTAGTGCTCCATGTTGATGATCAGGTCATGCCGGGTCTGCTCGCTCGCTTCGATATGGAAGTGGTGCCGGATGAATCGGGCACGCTCGTGCTCGATCTCCTCCACTTCGCGCACCGCTTTCTCGTAGGTAATGCCAAGCCGGGATGCGTAAGTGCGGATGCAGTAGTCGCGCGTCGCGGTGATGCGGACGCGCAGACCTACGCCGCGCGGCAGGATCAGATCCGCCGCTCGCCCGAGGAAAATGGCATGACCCTTCCTCGCCAGGGTCAGGATGGTTTCAGAGAGTCGCTTGAAGTAATCGTCCCGGCCGCCGGGACCGGACGTGATGGAGAGCAGGATCTCCTCCAGCCATGTCAGGTCTCGCCCATCCATGGCCTCGTAAAGTTCTTTACGATAGGCGTCATCACCGGCCATCGCCTGAAGGATTTCTCGATCGAAGACCGGCCAGCCAAGACGCAGGTTGAGCAGCGAAGCCACCTCATCGCCGGGTAGACCGACCGCGCGGCTGACAGCGATGAACTCTGCCACCTGCTGACCGGGTTGAAGTGGGGATGCGGTTTGCTGTTGCCGGGCGATTTCCCAGTTCCGCAACTGGCGTTCGACGACTCGGCCGATTTCGGGGTTGACGGTACTGACTTGGATGGCCATGGCACACCTCCTGCGACAGGAATGCAGCAATTCACGTGCCGGTAGTTCGAGGTTGCGGGCGCGATGCCGCATCGAGCAGCGGATTATAGGCGGCGCGTGCAGGTGCAGGGCGGCGTTTGGCCGTCAGAGCAGCTCGTGCTGCGACATGGCCTTGAGCCGCGTCCATCGGCGGTTGATTTCTTCCTGCACCTCGGCGAGCAGATCGGCGAATTCCGGTTTGCTCAGATGCGCGAAGGCGCCGCCCATCTTGTTGAAGGCCTCGCCGGCGGAGATTCTCTTTCCGCTTGCTTCGGGGTCCACCGTGATCTTCGTGATGCCGTGCTCGATCTCGAAGAGTGGGTGCATGCAGGCGTTGACCGCCGCCTCGACCGCCGACGGACCGACGTGCTCATCCATGCCCCAGTTCAGCGGACAGACGGACAGCGTCTTCACGAAGGCGAAGCCGCCGGCTCGTACCGTTGCCTGCGCCTTGCGGGCTTTGCGGATCATGTCCAGGCCGTGTGACTCGGCGCACGTAGCGAGATACGGCGCAAAGGTGCCGCGGAGGATTTCGATGATGTCCTTGTGGTGCGTCGTCTTACCACGCTGCTGAGGGCCAAAGTGGGCGTTGCTGTTCTTCTGACCCTTGAAGCCGCTGTAGCAGAGCTGGGCGCCGGTGTTCATGTAGCCCTTGTTGTCGTACTCAAAATGGATGAATGGGTCATTCCGCAGGGCCGCACCGATGACCTGATCCATGCCGATATCATCGCCGCCGTCGCCCGAAACGGAGATGACCGTGATCTCGTCCGGCAGCTCGCCGCGCCGTTGAAATCGACGGATCATCTCCACGACGCCCGTGGCCGTACTGCTGTTGTTGTGGAACAGGTTGTGGAAGTACGGCACCTTGAAGCTGGTGAGCGGATAGCCCGTGGTGACGACCATGCCGCAGCCGGTGTTGAAGAGCAGTACAACGTGGCCGTCGATTCCGCGCAGGAACAGGTTCAAGCTGGTGAAGATACCGCAGCCTGGGCAGGCGCTGTGCTTGTCGAAGCGCACCGGCATCTTCGACAACTCCTTGAGGTTCACCTTGCCGTTCATGCCGGCATTGAGACTGCACTCGTTGACCGTCAGCGGCACCAGCGTGTCCGGCGGGTCGTACGACGGATCACCGGGCCATGCGCCGTGGTAGGTCTTGTGTGGGGCGAAGCTGAAGGAGGGGCGATCACCGCGCTCATTTCGGATTTCGGATTTTGGATTTCGGAGCGATCCGGCGTCCGTCACAACGCTGCCTTTCGACCCGCGCTCCCCATTCCGCGTTCCGCATTCCGAATAGAGCACCAGGGCATCGTCCATCGTGAAATTCAGCCCGCCGATGCCGTAGGTCCGCTGGATGATTCGTGCATCATTGCCATGTCGCTGCAGGGCTGCGCCGAGTTCATTGGCAAGATAGTTGTTTGCGCCGTACTGGCTGGCACGCTCGGCGACGATGATTTGATCAGCGTGGCCGATGGCCTCGACCAGCTCCGCCTCTGGCCATGGTCGCAGCACCATCGGGATAACAAGATTCACCGGCTCACCCTGTGCGGCGAGATGATCGACGGCGTCCTTCGCGGCCTCGCCGGCGGTGTTCAGTGCGACCAGGCAGCGCGACGCCTCCCGGTCGCCGTACTGCTGCACGTAACCGTAGCGTCGCCCCGTCAGCTTCGCATATTCGTCAAAGATCTTCGGGATGAGCTTGAACGCCTGATCGAACTTGAGGTCCATCTGCACCTTTGCATTGATCAGGTCGTCGTTCATGTACGGCCCGAAGGTCCGCGGATGGGCCACATCGAGCAGACTGAACCGATCACCTTTCTTCTCCAGCGTCGCCTTGAAGGGCGGCGGGCCGACAAAGCGACGCACATCCTCACGATCGGCGAAGACCTCTATGCGCCGATTGGCGTGCGATGTATGGAAGCCGTCGTAGGCGACGATGGCGGGCAGATTGACCGCCTCGGCGACCTTGATGGCGATGACGTTCATGTCGTAGGCGGCCTGCACCGTCGGGGCCATGAAGATCATCCAGCCCCAGCCGAGGGTGGCATACAGGTCGCTGTGGCCGTTCTTGATGTTCAGCGGCGCGGAGACGTCCCGCGTCGAAAGATTGAGAACCATCGGCAGGCCGAGTCCGGAGATGGCCGGCATCTGCTCGGCCTTGAGCAGGAGGCCGTTGGCACTGGTGACATCGACCACCCGGCCACCGGCGACCGCCGCGCCGGCGCAGATGCCCAGCGCAGCGAGTTCGCTCGTGCCGACGACAAAGGCAATGTCCGTCTCGCCGCGCGCGAACGCTTTCGATACTTCCTCGCCGGCGTCGGACGACGGCGTGATCGGATAGTACCCCTCGAGGTCGTACCCGATCTCGATGATTGCCCGGGCAACGGCCTCGTTGCCGTTTCCGATCCACGGCTGCTGCGGCGCAGTCGAGTTCTTTGTTTGTTTCCTGGGCGGTTCGATCAATTGAGTCGTCATCGTGTCACCGTGTGGTAATCGTTGCTCGGCGTTTTCGAATTTGCGTTCCGCACTTACGCATAGTCCGTTGTCAGCGCCTTACCCTTCTTCGTCTCTGGACAGACCTCGACGCACCGCATGCAGCCCTTGCAGAAGAGCGGATCGATGCCTTCCATTCTGCCTTGTCGCCAGAGCAGGCCGCCAGGGTCGCTGCACACCGTCAGGCAGATGCCGCAACTGTTGCACGCCGCGGCGTCGAACTTCGGTACATGTCCGCGCCCCGCGATGCGGTTATCTCGATTGATCGTCGTGAACTTGATCGCGTCGATCGTTCCGCCGTTGAGCATGTTGCGCCAGCCGATGGGACCGTAAATTGAGGTCGGCTCCGTCAGCGGGAACCGGTCATCCGCATCGAAAGTTTCGGTCTCCAGATGCTCGATGGCCGCGGCGTAGGCGGCGAGATTCGCTTCCGCCGCCTTCGGCCACTGATCGGCGATAACCTTGGTGATCTGCTCATCCGGGAAGCCAATCTCATGACAAAGGACGCCGACCAGCGGCATGTTGAGCCGGCTTCGAGTCTGAACCGCGATCTTGGTGGCGTCCAGGCAGATGATCTTTCCGCTGTGCAGCCGGAGCAGCTTGCGGATCTCCGACGGCGGCTGAATCGTATTGACGATGCACACGGCGCCGTCGTGCAGACCACGGCCCAGGTCGAGCGGGGTGATCAAGTCGTCATGAAACACAACCAGATAATTCGGCCGGCGCGTCGGGCCGGACTGTCGCACCGGCGTGCCGACCTCACAGAACCGCACGGACACATCCGTGGCCGTGCCTTTCTTTTCAGAGCCGTACCTGGCATCGAAACCACCGTCGAGGCCGAACATCTTGCAGCCGATCTTGAAAAGCAGCTTGCCGGCCATGTTGGCGCCGTCGCCGCCGAGGGCCGAGAGAAAGACGTTGCAGAAGCCCAGTTCATCTTTGACGGGCAGTCGATAACTTGCAGCGACCATGGGGCACGTCCTCCTGTGGCTACTCCGTCTTTTGCTAACCGGCCGGCGCAGAAGCGGTCGGAAAGACAGATAGCAACCGGCGTACCACCCGGCCAATGACGCTAAAACCGGATTTTGCAGGACTTAGGAGCGAACAGAGGACGGATTTTTCCGCACCGCGAACGATTTTTTGCGGGAAACAGAACCTATCGTGTTTCGATTCTGGTCAAACAGCTGTCAGGCAAAGGGCTCGCTCCATGATCCAGGCGGACAGGTCGCCGATGCCTTCGCCGGTGCGAGCGCTCGTCTGGAGGATTCGCACAGCAGGATTGAGCCGCCGCAAGTCCTCACGGACCTGTGCCAGGTCGAACTTTACATGGGGAAGCAGATCGACCTTGGTGATCAGCGCCAAGGTCGCATCGCGAAACAGCAGCGGATACTTGCTCGGTTTGTCATCGCCCTCGGCCACACTCAGGACGCTGATTCGCAGATGTTCGCCGAGGTCGAAGTTCGCCGGGCAGATCGGGTTGCCGACGTTCTCGATGAAGAGCAGATCCAGAGAATCCGGCGGAAGTTCGTGCAGCGCCGCCTGCACATGCGTGGCCGTTAGATGGCAGCCGCCGTCGGTAAGGAGCTGGAGAACGGGGACGTTCAGAGCGGCGATTCGATCGGCATCTCGCGTGGTGGCGAGGTCGCCTTCGAGAACGGCGCAGCGCAATTCAGTCTGCAGTTCGGGCAGGAGGGCTTCGAGGATTGCAGTCTTCCCGCTGCCGGCGCCGCCGAGGAGGTTGATGCAGGTGATGTGATGCCGGTTGTACCAGATTCGATTTTCCGCGGCCGCGGAATCATTCTTCTCCAGCACGCGGCGAAGGATTTTGATGTTCACGGTGCGCCTCCTCGAAGCCGATCTCGGCGCGACGGGACAATCCGCCCGCTTCAGGAACTGATCACACGTAAGACACATACTCCGGATACCACATGTTCTCCTGCACCAGCTCGTCCACGGCCTCATCCGGGACGAGGCGACCGAGGTTGCGGTCCCGGATCTCGCGGATGACGGCTCCGGCAATGCGCCGGCTGACCTCCCGCATCATCGACTGATCGGGATACATCGCTCCCTGCGCGAGGCGTTCAGGCGTCACCATTTCGGCCAGCGTTCGAGCGGCCACCATGAAAACGGCGTCGCTGACCTCACTCGTCTCGCTCAGGATGCAACCCAGGCCGATGCCGGGAAAGACGAAGCAGTTGTTACCCTGACCGATGACATGCGTCTTGCCGTCATACTCCACGGGTGCAAACGGGCTGCCGGTCGCGATCAGCGCCCGGCCTTCCGTCCAGTGCAGCGCCTCGGCGGGCGTGCACTCCGATTTCGAAGTCGGGTTGGACAGTGGCAGGATGATCGGCCTAGGCGCGTGTCTGGCCATCTCTCGAATGATCTCCTCGTTGAAGGTACCGGCCTTGGCCGTGACGCCCACGAGGATCGTCGGTCGCACGCGCCGCACCACGTCCAGCAGCGTGAACGGGCCCTCGCCTTCGAAACCGTAGGCCTTCATCGCCGCACGGTTCATCATGAACTCCCGCTTGTGCGGGTCGTCCACCTCGCGTCCTTCAAAGACCAGCCCGCGTGAGTCGAGCACCGCCTGGGCCGCATGAACCTTCTGCATGTCTGTGCATTCTTCGAGCATGGCGGCGCGGCACAGTCGGGCGATGCCGATGCCTGCATTGCCGGCGCCGGCATAAACAATGCGCTGATCGGAGAGCTTCCCGCCGGTGACACGCAGGGCGGCGAGAATGCCGCCGAGGGTGACAGCGGCGGTGCCCTGGATGTCGTCGTTGAAGCTCGGGACGCGCCGACGATATCGATCAAGAATGTTGAACGCTGTGTGGTGTCCGAAGTCCTCCCACTGGATGACAGCCCGGGGGAAGACTTCCTTAACCGCTTCGACGAAGGCCTCGATGAGAGCGTCGTACGGAGCACCGTGCAGCCGTCGATGGCGATAACCGAGGTAGCACGGATCGTTCAGCAGCTCTGCGTTGTTGGTGCCGACGTCCAGCGAGACCGGCAGGCAGTGCGTTGGATGGATTCCCGCCGCGGCGGTGTAGAGCGCAAGCTTGCCGATCGGAATGCCCATTCCGCCGGCGCCTTGGTCGCCGAGACCGAGGATTCGCTCATTGTCGGTGACGACGATCAGGCGGATGTCGGGGTAGGGTGCGTTGCGCAGGAGTTCGGGTATGCGGTCGATGTCATCCGGGGTGATCCAGACACCGCGTCGCTGCCGGAAGATGTGGCTGTAGCGCTGGCAGGCCTTGCCGACGGTCGGGGTATAGACGATCGGCAGCAGCTCCGGCATGTTCTCGACGACGACACGATAAAAGAGCGTCTCATTGCGATCCTGCAGGGCAGCCAGGCCGATGAATTTCTCCAGATCGTCGTTCTTGGCACGCAGGTGTTCGAGCTCCAGGGAGACCTGCTGCTCGAGCGAAAGCTGCGATGGTGGCAGAAGACCGCGCAGGCCGAGTGCCTCGCGTTCGGCTTGCGAGAAGGCCGGGCCCTTGTTGTAAACGGGATCGCGCAGCAGCTCGACACCATCGTAGGGGGGTGTAATCTTCCTGGTATCCGACTTCGGTTTGTTCATGACGCCGACCATGTGAGGCCTCCCTTCGCTTGCGCTCCCGTCGCTTCCGAATCGACTTCCACGGATGTCACGTCCAGTTCATCGCCGCCTTCGAGGCAGGTGGCGTCCTGGCCGCACTTCGGACACTGCCAGTCCCAGCCATGTGCGGAGAACCGATGCCCGCAATCGGGGCAGGCCAGGTGCACGGGCATTTGCTCGATGGACAGTTCGGCGCCGGCGCAGGGCGTGTCTTCAGCAGCCAGCGCAAAGGCATCGTGCAGAAGCTCGGGGTCGACCTGTCGCAGCACACCGGCGCGGCAGGTGACGCTTCGAACATGATCTGCGTGCGCCTTGCGCGCTTCCTCACAGGCGATCTCAATGATTCCGGCGGCAATGGAGAACTCATGCATGGCACACCTCTCTTCCCGCACGAAACTCGGAGATGTCGGACTCGATCTGTGCGGTGACCTCGGGGATCACTCGAGCGACCACCGGCGAAAGCTCCTCGCCGTAGCCGCAGTCTTCGGCGGTCACGGCGTAAATCCAGACGTTGGGCGGCAGCATGCCCATTTCCTCGGCGATGCGCAGGGCCAGATCAACGCTGAGCGTATGGGTGTCGGTCCGGCAGCGCTGTGCGAGATGGTCCTTGTGCGTCCAGTAGTCCATGCGCTGCCAGGTTCCGGGAGGATGGCCCTCCGCGGAGCGTGCAGCATCCACGATTATGAGTAATTGAACATTTTCAACGAGATTCGGGATATCCGTGGTCGGTGCCTCGGTGCCCACGACCACGCATCCTGACGGCGGTGATTTTTCGATCATCTGGGCCGCGATCAGCCCCGCCTGATCGTCGCGGCGCAGCCAGCGCCCACAGCCGACGATGACGACGTCCGGCGTTGAGCAGGCATGGCTCGCCTTTTCAGGATGGCTGTGTGTCCAGGTCATGTCTCATCCCATTTGATGTCCAGCATGTGCGTCGCGCAGGAGATGCAGGGGTCATACGCACGTACCAGCATCTCCAGTTGCAGCGTGATCTGCTCTTTGCCGAGTCCCGATTCGAGAAGCGGCGGCACGAGCGCCCGCATGTCTTCCTCGATATTGGCCAGATTCTGACCCGTCGGGATGATCAGGTTGGCGCTTTCGATGCGGTTCTTCGCGTCGATTCCGTATTCGTGTACCAGGAGACCGCGCGGCACTTCGGCGAGCCCGGCGCCCAGACCGTGACGTGTGGGTTTGCGAAGGGGCTCGACCTGCATCCCGTGGGTCAGCAGGGTGTCAAGGATTTCGATGGCTGCCTCTACGCAATGGACGCTCTCGATGAGCTGCGCCGTATTGTTGTGATACGGATTGTTGCAGATCGGCTCAAGGCCGAGGGTACGCGCGATCTGTCGCGCCGTGGGATGCAGTTGCGAATGATTGTTGTTGAACCGGGCCAGCGCCCCAACGGCGTAGGTCGGGCTGTTGGGTGAACGGCAGTGCTTTGCGGCGGAGTGCTCGACCACGGTTTCGAGGATTCGCGATCGGTAGTCAGCTGCCTTGGTGGGTTTCGGATCCAGCGTGGAAACGATATCCCCATCGTAGAAGGCATACTCACCGTTCTGGGTCTTGAGCGATACATATTCGGTGGGGCGTTCGAGTTGCGGTACCTTGAGCGTGGCGAACAGCGCCGCCGTTTCCGCCAGGTCCGCCCGCGTGGCTTCGAGCCGCCGCTTGAGGTCCAGAAGTTCCTCGTCGCGAGGGACATGGGTAATGCCGCCGACATGCAGGGCGATCGGATGAATGTGCCGGCCGCCGACGACCGCGCAGATATCGTTGGCCAGTTTCTTCATCCGCAGCGCCCTGCGCACCACATCCGGATGGGTCTTGGCAAGGGGGATCACCGATCCGACGCCGAAGTAGTCCGGCACCGCAAGGAAGTAGAGATGCAGGAAGTGACTCTGCAGCTCCTCGCCATAGAGGATCAGCTTTCGAAGCAGTACCGTCTGCTCACTCGGCTCGATGCCGCACGCCGCCTCGACGGCCTTCACGCTGGCGGTCGTGTGCCCGACACTGCAGATGCCGCAGATCCGGCAGGTGATGTGCGGGGCCTCGTCGTACTTGCGGCCGCGCAGAAATGCTTCGAAGAATCGCGGGCTCTCTACGATCGCCAGTTCGAGTCGCGTAATGGCGCCGTCCTGCACACGGATGGTGATGTTGCCGTGGCCTTCGACCCGCGTCACGTGTTTGACATCGATGGAGACGTTTTTCATGGCAGGTCCGCCTCCTGGTAGGCACCGTAGAGCCGCAGGTCGTCGAGGACCTCCTGCAGTTCGACGTTGTATTGCTCACGGAGATTGATGCCGGCGGCAACCAGGGCCTCCTTCGATACGATTCCGCGGCAGCCCTCGCACTTGGAACCAAAAGCCGGGCAGATGGCGTTGCAGCCGGCCCGCGTGACCGGTCCGAGGCAGAGGATGCCTTTTTCGTAGAGGCAGAGCGTGCCGCGCTTCTTGCACTCGACACAGACGGCGAAATCCGGCAGCTTGAACGTCCGTCCGGCAAGCAAGCTGGTGACAAAAGCGAGGAACTCCTCCTTCACCATGGGGCAGCCGGGCAGTTCATAATCGACCTTGACGACAGCGGAGATCGGTCGCGCCTCGGTCGTCGGGAACCACTCTGCCTTGTCTCCGTAGACGTACCGTCGATAGGCGTCGCTTCCATTCTCGCCGATTGCTCCTCGGCCCTTTGGCCCCGTTGCCCCTTGATAGTGTTTGAGTGTGTTGATCCCGCCAAGGCAGGCGCACGAGCCGATGGCCACCAGAACCTTGCAGTGCTCGCGGAAATGGCGGACTTCCTTTTCATCCTCCGGCGTAGAGACGGCGCCGTCGACAAAGCCGATGTCGATATCCCAGGCGCGGTCCGTCATGCCCTCGCGGAAGTTCACGATGTCCACCGCGCCCAGGAGATCGAGGAGCTGGTCCTCCAACTCGAGGATGGCCAGCGAGCATCCCTCGCAACCGGTCAAGCTGAAGATGGCGATTCTCGGTTTCATTCCATCGCCTCCCGCATGGCCTTGAGTTGTCCATACTTGAAGACAGGGCCGTCGATGCAGACGTACACATGGTTTGCCTGGCAGTGGCCGCACTTGCCGATGCCGCATTTCATCCGCCGTTCGAGCGAACAGTAGATGCTGCTCTGTGGGATGCGCCGGGCGAGCACTTCGATCACCACGAACTTGAACATCACCGGCGGACCGACGATCACGACGACCGTATCCTGGGGATTGAGTTTCGGCAGATCCGCAAACAGCGTCGTCACCACGCCGACCCGGCCGCGCCACTGCTCATCGGGTCGATCGACGGTTATTTTCAGATTCACATCCCCGCTCTCGCGCCAGCGGGTCAGATCATCGGTAAAGAGAAGTTCCTTCGGCTCGCGGCAGCCATAGAGCAGATGGAACTGCCCGAAGCGAGGCCGCTCATCGAGCACGTACTGCACAAGCGATCGCAGCGGGGCCATGCCCAGACCGCCGGCGATCATGAGAATGTCCTTCCCATGCATTTCGGTGACGTCGAAGCCGTGTCCCAGCGGTCCGCGAATGCCGATGATGTCCTTCTCGCGCAGCGCATGGATGCGATTCGTAACGCTGCCGGCGCGGCGGATGCACAGCTCGAACGTATCCGGCCGCGTGGGCGACGAGCAGATGGAAATCGGGCATTCACCGACGCCGAGGATGGACACCTGCACGAACTGCCCCGGTTGATGGTTCAGACGGTGGCCGTCGAGGAAGGCCAGCTCGTAGTGCTTCTCCATCTCCGTTAGTTGCGTGATTCTGAGAATTCGCGCGGGCTTCGGGAGATAAAGCTCGGCGTTGGTCGGCTTGTATGGGATCGGCGGAGCAAGCATCTTCACACCTCCTCCGCGAGCTGGTTGTAGATTTCGACCGAGTTGATCTTCGCCGTGCAGGCCCGATCGCACCGGGCACATCCGACACAGCCGGGCAGGCCGGTTCGCTGACGAATCCACTTGGCCTTGCGATAGATGCGATGTCGCAGACGCGATCCGGCCTTCGGTCGGAAGTTATGGCCGCCCGCCACCTCGGCGAATTCGCGAAGGTGACAGCCGTCCCAGGTCCGCTCGCGGCGCCCCGTCGTGCCCGACAGATCGGTCTCGTCCAGGATGTTGAAGCAGTAGCATGTCGGGCACGACAGGTTGCAGCTCCCACAGGAGTAGCATCGCCGCGCAGTCGCCTCCCACAACAGCGAGTCGTAAGAGCGATCAAGCAACGCAGGCAGTTCGTCGGCCTTCATCCGAAGCATCCGCGGAAACGCGTCCGTCTTGTGTCGCTGGTACTGTTCGAAAGTCCGCTCATCCGTGGCCGTGGGTATGCGGCCGCGTCGGCCATACAACACCCAATCCCTGCCGATCGACGTACCGTAAACGACGCCGTAAAGGGGCTCTGTTGCTCCGGGATCGCTCAGTGGATAGAGCATCACGTCAAAACCCTTGTCCGCCGCGTTCGTTTCCATGTCGGCGCAGAAAACGCCTTCCGTGCAGGGTCGCTGGCAGTCGATGCCCACGATCATCGTGTGCGCACGCCGCGAGAGGTAGTGTTCGTCGCGCTGATCCTGTTCGAAAACGTGATCCAGCAACCGAATCGCATGGATGTCACAGGGGTGCACGCCGACCAGTGCTGTCGGTCGCACATCGATGACCGGCTCGGCGGTAAACGTGCCATTGGTTCGTTTGAAGACGAAGAGCGTTTCTTGCGGCGGAAAAAGAGCTCCGCGCGGTGAATAAACGCAATAATTGAAGGTCAGGTCAAGATCGGTCGCCCGTGTAACTTCCTCGTAAAAGTATCGACCGTCACGTGCAACCGGGCCGACGATCCGCCGCTGGAGCGCCAGCTCGTTGACTAGTTCGAGCAGTTCAGGATGGGTCAACATTCGGTCGAGCATCGCTGGCTCCCGTTGCATGTGCACGGCTGGCCCGTGTCGATGCCGTCGGCAACCACCCTTGCACGCGGCGTGGGGTCCGTGCCCATCGAGATCGGATGCAATCCTCGCGCCAGCGTGTGCGGATTTCGGGATGATCACAGCGGTCCAGGGCGGCCGAAAATTCAAAAAAATCGGTGTTAGCGAGTCTGTGCGACTTGGCCGGAGGGGCGGCAGTCGCGCTGGGCCGATTGGTTGCGGACTTTTACTCGTTTCGGGGGCTATTTTTCCGCCACGGTCCGATCGTGGTCCGATGCTCGCACGGCCGGAAAGTGGAGCGTGAAACGGCTGCCTTTGCCGGGAGCGGTGTCGACGTCGATTCGCCCTCCGGCGCGCTCGACAACGGCCTGCACGATGGACATGCCGAGTCCGCTGCCGGAGATTTGCGCAGCGATGGCCTCCACGCCGCGGCGATATGGCTCAAAGAGATGCGCGCGCGTCTCCTCACCCATGCCGATACCGGTGTCGCTGACGGTGACCAAGACGTCGCTCCCCGAGTCATCCGGCATGGTGCTCGCCGCGCCCCGCGGGTTGCTGTCGTGCACCGTGCGGATGAAGACGTTTACCTCGCCACCGTTGGGCGTGTATTTGATGGCGTTGTCGATCAGGTTGGCGGTGCAATCCAGAAAGTCGGCGGGCTCGACCGAAAGAATCGCGTCGGTGCTGAAAGCTTCCTGATAATGCAACTTGATCGACTTCTCCTCGGCGACAGGCCGTTGACGGTCACACTGCTCGCGGAGGATTCGAGCAGCATCTTTCGCATGAAAATGCGATTCGCGAACAGCATTCGTGCGTGTCGATTCCAGCTCCTGAAGTCGGGCAAAGGTAAGCAGTCGAGTTACCTGTAGAATGCCCTCACGGCAGCGCGAGAGAATGCGGTCGTAGAGCGGTCGCACTTCGTTGGCAGGAACCAGCCCCTCACGCAGCAGACCGACCTGCGTCTGCACGATCGCCAGCGGACTCTTTAGCTGATGAGCGGCGGTGCGCATGAATTCGGCCTTACGGGCCTGAAGCTCGACGAGTTTCTGCTGCGAAAACCGTAGCGCGGAATTGGCACGGGCCAGAGCCCGCTCGTGCGACTCAACCCGGCCGGCGATCTGCAGGACGAAGTACAGCATCCCGAGAATGCCGCATGCCACAATCAGCACAGCGCAGAAAACGAAACCGGTGTTGGCGTACCACGTGCCCGGACCGAGCGTCGGCAGGAAGGGGTAATGCGGCGTAAGGAGGCCGGACAGTTCACCAAGGGCGAGTGCGGCATACAGCGCCAGCGCCCAGACGGCCTGAAAATAAACGTGCGGTCGCGTCAGGAGCAGTGCGGCAATGGCCATGTGGAACAGGTAGAAGATCGCCAACGGGCTTTCGACGCCGCCGGTGTATCTCAAGATAGCGGTGAGCAGCAGCAGGTCCACGGCAATCTGCGCGTTTGCCAGGACGGTGGCCGCCTTGTAGGACGATTCTGCATCGATGGCGACGTCGTGGGCCAGGCGCTGCAAACGGTAAGAGAGGCCGCACCAGAAAAAGTTGACGATCAGCAGCAGCGCCAGCACGGTAAAGAGCGGCTGCGGTCGAGACAGACCGGTGAGGGCGCGTTCAAGGCCGACTACGGCGAAGGCCGCGGCGATCATCACCCAGCGCAGGTGAATGAACCACTTGAGACGAACAAAGGAGATAAGCGTGCGCGCACGAAAGCTGCGTTCGCTTCCATGGAATTCGAGCAGCGATGTTGGGGCGCCCACGGTCAGGGTCCATTCCGCCTCTTGGCCTTACTTCAGGACACTCCGAACGGCCTCGCGGAGCGTCGCCGCATCGAACGGCTTCTCAACGAAGGCATTCGCCGGCAGGTAATCCGTGCCCAGCTCTTTGGCATAGTCCATGCCCATGGTCTGGCCGATGGCGGAGAGGATGACGATCGGCACACCGGATAGGGATTCATCCTGCCGCATTTCATATGCAAGATGAAAGCCCTCGGAGGGTGACGTGAGCATGACATCCAGCAGGATGGCGTCGGGCCGGGACTTTCGGGCCAGCTCCATCCCGGCCGGGCCGGTCAAGGCACATTGCACCTGATAGCCCTCCGGTTCGAGGATCAGCTTGACGGCGCTGTGGATATCGGGGTCGTCGTCGATCAGCAGAATGTTGCGCGTGGTAGTCATCGGCGTACCCTCAGCGGTGATTACGAATGTCGAATTACGAAGGAAAGCTGGTAGCCGGAAGTCTCTCTTGTAATTCGTCGTTGCATCATTTTCCTAGCATATCCTCGGCAACTCCTCGCCGTAGGGCCGCTGCACGATTCGCCGGCCGCCGATGCGGGTTCGCAGTTCCACCAGCGGTGGCGAGGCGTCGGTCACGCGGCCGATGATGGCGGCCTGTTTCCCGTGCCGATGCGCGTGCAGAATCTTGAGTGCCTTCGATGCGTCATCGTGGGCCACAACGCATACCAGTTTTCCTTCGTTGGCGACGCTCAGCGGATCAAGACCGAGCATTTCCGCAGCATGTCGGGCCGTCGATGTGATGGGCACCGAGGCCTCGTTGATCTCGATGCTGACGTTGGCGCGGGCGCTGATGTCGGCCAGCACCCCCGCCAGTCCGCCCCGGGTCGGGTCGCGAAGGAACTTGATGTCCGCTCCACACTCCAGCAGCCGCGCTACAAGCTCGTTGAGCGGCGCGGCGTCGCTTCGAAGATCCGAGTCAAACGCGATTCCCGCACGCACCGACATGATGGTCAGCCCGTGATCTGCCAGCGTGCCGCTGACGAGTACGACATCACCGGGCACGATCCGGGCAAGGTCCAGATGAGCGCCAGGATGCAACCCCCCGACACCGGCGGTGTTGATATACATGCCGCCCTCGCCGCGACGCTCGATCACCTTGGTGTCGCCGGTGACAACAGGCACGTCTGCTTCCTGCGCGGACCGCGCGATCGAAGCAATCACTCGATCCAGCAAATCCATCGGAAGGCCTTCTTCGAGGATGATGCCGAGACTCAGCGCGGTCGGGATCGCGCCCATCACAGCGAGGTCATTCACCGTGCCGCAAACAGCGAGTCGGCCGATGTCGCCACCGGGAAACTCCAGCGGCGTCACCACAAAGGAATCGGTGGTGAAGACAACAGGCGTACCGTTAATCGGAACAATTGCCCCGTCGGTCAACGTGGACAGCGCGGGGTTGCTGAGCTTCGGCAGAAAGTGTTCTTCGATCAGTCGCCCGGTCAGCTCACCGCCGCCGCCGTGTGCCAGCATCACACGTTCTGTACTGCGGTTCGTCGTCATTCTGGCGATCATGTTACCGCCTCCGTCACTGAGGCGTGCGGGCGTTCGGCCCGCTGCGGGAGATCTTTTGCAGGCCGGTTGTACTTGTACCACGCCGCGCAAGTGCCTTCGCTGCTGACCATGCAGGGCCCGATCGGCGTGATTGGAGTGCAGCCGCGGCCGAAAAGGGGGCATTCAACCGGCTGCACCTTGCCTTGAATCACTTCCCCACAGCGGCAGGCCGGGTCGTCCTCATCCTCACCCATCGTCAGGCCGAAGCGACGCACGGCATCGAAGTGCGCGAAACGCGGCGCCAGCCCCAGGCCACTGGCAGGCATCTCGCCGAGAGCCCGCCAGGGAGTTGTTTCCGCGACAAAGGCCTCCGCCATCAGCCGCTGGGCCGTCGGATTCCCGTCGCTGCGCACCACGGCCTGGTAGATGTTCTCCAAGCGTGCCTCACCGGCGAGCGACTGCCGTACGAGTTGCAGGATTCCGCGGAGCATCTGCTCGGGTTCGAAGCCGGCGACCACACAGGGCTTTGCGTACTGCTCGACGACCGGCCGATAGGCCGATGAACCGATGATCACACTTACATGTCCGGGGCAGAGGAAGCCGTCGAGCGCGGTGTCTTTGTTCCTCAGAAGCGTAAGCATGGCCGGAACGACCAGCTTATGGCACATGAGCACGGCGAAATTGTCGATGTTTCGTCGGTCAGCTTCGAGGAGGGTGGCCGCCGTGGCCGGCGCAGTCGTCTCGAAGCCGACCGCGAGGAAAACGACCGTCGCCTCAGGGTTTGCGACGGCGATTTCCAGCGCGGTCCGTGCGGATGTAATCACACGCACCTGCGCGCCGGCTGCGCGCGTGGCTTCGAGACTGCCAAGTTTTCCCGGCACACGGAGCATGTCCCCATACGTGACAAGGATGACGCCTGGTTCGCGGGAGAGGGCGATCGCTGCGTCAATGTGTCGCTGCGCAGTGACACAGACAGGGCAGCCAGGTCCACTGATGAGGCGGATATTCCCCGGCACCAGGTCGCGAAGACCGCTGCGATAAAAGGAGACCGTGTGCGTGCCGCAGACTTCCATGTACTGCGCGGGTCGCAAGAGTTGCCCGGCCGCTTCGCGTAACTCGCGGAACAGATTATCGAGTCGAGCGGTCATGGCGATAGCCCCTTCGCCAAAGAAGCTTCACTGTTTCCCGTGTCCTCGGATTCGATTTCCAATTCCGTGGCGAAGTCCGGTCCATAGGCCTGCCGGAGATAGTCCCACGTCTCCAGGGCCTCGGCTTCGTCCACCGTGGCAATACTGAAGCCGGCATGCACGAGCACCCAGTCGCCCGGGCGGGTGTCCGGCGTCAGCACGCGACTGATACGCACGCGATTGCCTTGCAGATCGACGAGGGCATCGTCGGCGTCGCATTTCAGGATTCGACCAGGCACGGCCAGGCACATCACTCGTCTCCATCCATCGTCGAAGACTCGCCTTCGAGTCTCGCGGCGGCGACAACTGCCTGTCCCAGGGCGATACCTGCATCACCGATGGGCACGAGTTGCGGTGAATACACCGTCAGATGCCGCCTTTCGAGCAGTTCCATCGTGCGTGTCCGCAGACGGGCATTCGCAAAGCAGCCGCCCGACAGGACCACGGCCGTGACCCCGCTCCGCTCCGCCGCAATCAGCGTCGTGGCAACGAGCATCCGGGCAACCGTTTCGTGGAATCGAGCGGAGATCCGCCCGCGGTTCTGACGATGGGCATGGTCTCGCAGAATCGAGCGGATGGTTGCCGACAGTGACATGCGGATTCCCTCCGGGCCTGCCGTCGTTTCGTACGGATACGGCTCTGCGGGGCCGGGGAGGGCACACTGTTCGAGGGCGATGGCCGCTTGTGCGGGTCGGTCGTTTCGGTCGCACAGTCCGAGCAGAAAGCTGACGGCATCAAAGACGCGGCCAAGACTCGATGTCGGCGGCGCGTTGAGGGTCGAGGCCCACAGTCGTTCGAGCACTTCGAGTTGTTCGGCAGGCACCTGATCAAAACATGCCAGGGCCTCGCGGGGAATGCCTGCGCGGATAAGGCCGCATTGTTCATGTTCCATGGATTGTCGGACCAGGGCATACGCAGACCGCCAGGTCTCCGTCGCTGCCGCATCACCGCCGAGCAGCGGGAAGTAATTAAGATGTCCGATGCGCGTGTAAGCCGCGAGGGTCGCATACAGCACCTCGCAGCCCCACGCCGCGCCGTCATCTCCAAAGCCGACGCCGTCGCAGCAAACGCCGATCACGGGCCGCGACAAGCGATGCTCTGTCATGACGCTGACGATGTGTGCGTGATGGTGCTGCACGCCCACAGCAACCGCGCCCATCGCAGCACGCTCCCGGGCGTACTGCGTCGAGAGATAGAGCGGATGCAGGTCGTGGGCAACGATGTCCGGTTTGAAGGCGCGCAATCGGATATGCTGTTCGATCTGGCGACGATAGGCGCGGTATACCGCAGGATGGCTCAGATCACCAAGCGTTTCCGGGCAGTACGCCTGGTCGGCATGGTAAAGACAGATCGAGGACTGTCGCTCCGCTCCGACCGCGAGGATACGGCGGCGTGTTTGGACCGGCCCGCGCAGGGTTGCCGCCTCGCCGTAGGAGTCGGCGGCTGGTGGCAAGGTCGATGCGTGTGCGGTCGGGCTCATTCCGGTGGCTCCTTTCGAGCGCCTGGACCCCTGCAAGAGACGGATTAAGCAAAAACGATGCCAGCGGGCGGCGAATCGTGAAAACCATGCTGCGCGAGGGGTTGGCCGCGGTCGCTCGAGGAGAATTACGGACCGATGCCGCGCGCGGAGGATAATTGCACTCAGGCAGCGAGAAAATCCGGTGCGGCGTATTATGCCGTCGATCTGCGCAGCTATCGCACTTCGCTGAAATGTGCAGATGAAAGCAGAATAGCTCGCCGCACGATTTGACAAGCTTCTTGTGCCATAGATAGACTTCCGCCCATCCTTTCGCCGGTCAAACAGGAACTGATACTTTCGATTTGATCGGTGTATTCGCAGGAGGATTTAACGCGATGATCAGCATGACGAATGCGGACTTCGAGGTGGGCATCATCGGTGGCGGGCCGGGTGGCGCGGCGACCGCCGGTTACCTGGCCAAGGCGGGCATTCCCTGCGTCGTCTTTGAGCGCGAATTGTTTCCCCGGCCGCACATCGGTGAGTCGTTTGTTCCTGCGACCACGCGCGTCTTTCGCGATCTGGACTTCATCGACGAGATGGAAAAGGCCGGCTTCCCGAAGAAGTTCGGCGCGGTCTGGACGGCCAACTCAAAAGCCCCGACCTATTCACACGACTGGGACGAGCTTCCCGCCGGCGACTTTGCCGACATTCGCTTTGAGGAGCGGGAGCAGGAAGGCGTCGACCGGCGCTACACGTACCACGTCGATCGCGGCAAGTTCGACCTGCTCTTTCTTCAGCATGCCCACAAGCTCGGTGCCGCGGTCTACGAAGGTGTGAAAGTCACCAGCGTCGATCTGAACGCGGAGCCCTATCCGCGACTGTACTTCAAAATGGGCAGCAAGGAGATGTTTGTCACGGTCAAGATGGTGGTGGATGCCTCCGGCCGGGATACCCTGCTGGGCAACCAGCTGCGCATCAAGATCAAGGACCCGGTCTTCAACCAGTTCGCCTTTCACACCTGGTTTGAGGGATACGAACGGCTTGATCCCAGGTACCCCGACAAGGCAGATTACATCTTCATCCATTTCCTGCCGATGACCAACTCCTGGATCTGGCAGATACCCATCACGGATACGATCACCAGCATCGGCATCGTCACCCAGCGACAGCACTTCCCCAAAACGCGCGAAGATCGCGAAAAGTGGTTCTGGGACTGCATCATGACTCGCCCCGACGTGTACGAGCGGCTGCGCAAGTCCGAACGCGTTCGTCCTTTCAAGGAAGAAGGTGATTACAGCTACGCGATGAAGCAGGTCGCCGGCGATCGCTGGGCCCTCGTCGGCGATGCCGGGCGCTTCGTCGATCCGATTTTCTCCAGCGGCGTAAGCATCGCCCTCAACGGTGCCCGTCTGGCGACGGCTGACATCATCCGCGCCGCGGAAATAGGCGACTACCGCCGACCGAGTTTCGAAACTTTTGAGCGCACCCTGCGCTGGGGTACGCGGAACTGGTACGACTTCATCACCATGTACTACCGGTTGAACGTCCTGTTCACCATGTTCATTCAGGACCCACGCTATCGCATCGACGTGCTCAAGCTTCTCCAGGGAGATGTTTATGACGAAGAAACCCCCGAAGTCCTTCGCAAGATGAAAGACATCGTCACCAGCGTGGAGCAGAACCCCAACCACGTCTGGCACAAGCTGCTCGGCGATCTGACCTGCACGGCCTTCAAACCGTCGTTTTGAGCAGCTCCGTACAACGGCCCGGCGATCGACCAGTCGCGCTTCAGGTATGATGCACAGTAGCACGGGCACAACGAGCAGCGATTGTCAGCATCTCAATGCCGCCGACCGGCTCATGCTCGTCGCTCACAAAGGCATGCGCGGCATTGATCACGCGGGCTTTCTCAGTCAGACACACGTCTGGCTGCGCGGGCGGCTTGATCCCGCTTGTTTGAAGCTCGCCCTTGCACGGCTGCATACGGCGTATCCGGTTGTCACGGCGCGTCTCGAGGATCCCGGCGGAAGAGCCGTACCCTGCTGGCGACATCGACCCGGGGCACGACCTGTTCTCCACGAATCCACGCTCTTGGCGGCGGACGATGCGCCCGTCCTCCATACCGCCGAACGACTCTTCGAGAAGCCACTTGATCACGACCGTGACGATCCGCTGACCTTTCATCTGCTCCATTTGCCGGACGGGCGTGACGTATTCCTCCTGCGATTCAGTCATGTGCTCATGGACGGCAAGGCACCGGAATATGTGTTGAAGGAAATCAATCGCTTGCTTCAGGAAGGTGAATCCGAAGTTCGTGACCCGCACAGGTGCGAGCTTCGAGCGAAAGATGCCGATGGATTGCACACCGTCGGTTGCGCGGTCACAGCAGGCGACGAAATGCAGGCCCATCTGCTGCGCTTCGATCGCAAACGTCGCGTTCGGGCGGCGCTACGCGTCGTGCGTAGCCATATCCGCTGGCCGCAGCGACCGGCGAACATGACGCCGCGCGAGCTTGATGAATGGCTCGTGCGGCCCTATGGCATCGCCCTCCGACAGCTCACGGTTGAGCAGACCGATGCACTTCTCGAACGAGCGAAGGGCCTCTTTGGCTTCGCCAATCCCACTCCGCTGATTCTGGCGGCGGCCTTCCGTGCGGTTGCACGCCACGCTCCGCTCGCAACGAACAGTCGAACGATCTTCCAGACCGATCTGCCGCTGAACCTCCGACCACCCGGCAGAATGGAGCCGATCTTCCGGAACTTCATGTCCTTCATTCAGATTCGGGCACGCGCCGACGAACTCAATAGCTTCGAAGCTGCCGCACGGCTGCTCAATACCCGAATGCGCGATCAACTGCGCAGCGCCATCGACCTCGGCAATCTGCAGATGATGCACCTGATGGCGCCGCATGCCCGGCTCCTGCACCGCCACATTCTCACGCAGATGAAGAACCAGCCCTTTACGCTCGGGTTCGGCTTTCTGGGCCCGGCGACGGCGGGATTGGAGCAGTTCTGCGGGCAGGAGGTGGACCGTCTCTACAGTCTTAACTCAGCCATTTCCCCGCCAGGGACGACGCTGCAAGCCATTCAATTTCGCGGTCGGCTGAACCTGATGCTTACTTTCATCGAATCCGCCGTTCCCCGTCCGACGGCCGATCTGCTCTTGGATCGTGTGATGGAAGACCTGATTCAGGCGTGAGATGCGCTGTTTCAGGCCGTTTTTCTTTCGGCCGGTCGGTCTCGGAGGGTCGTTCCTGTCCTTCGCGTTCAGGTGTTGGCCGGTTAGACTCCGCCTGTCGGGTAGTCCCGCCGATGCGGTCGGGCGAGGCCGCATTGTTCGAAAACCCTGTTCTTTGGAGGAAGCTTCCATGCATGCCATGTTCACGAAATCGTTCCGAGTCCGCATCGCGGTTGTCGCGATTGGCAGCGTCCTTTCTGGCGGTGCTGCATTGCAGGCCGAGAGTGTTCTGATCCAGCGGAAGTACGATCCGTCTCGGCCCATGTTCTCCGAGATGAAGATCGACACCGTACAGAAGATTTCTGCTCCGGGGATGCCCGGCGGCGGAATGGAGATAAAGGTCTCCCAGCTCTATTGCCTGAAGGAAAAGGTCAAGGAAGGCGATGGCGGCCGAAAGATCGTGACGCTTACGTTCGATCGGGCGATGCAAAGCATGGACATGCCCATGATGGGCAGTGCAGAATTTGATTCAGACGATCCGGATGATCCCGACAGCGCTCCGATGCTCGGTGTCATCTATAAGAATCTCGTCGGCGAGTCGTTGACCGTCGAAATCGACAAGGAAGGCAAGGTCGCGGGATTTTCCGGTATGGACGCGATTGCCTCGAAGATTTCCGAGAAGGCCTCGGTCAACCAGTTCTGGATGATGATGAAATCCTACTTCACGGATGAGCGCGGTCGCGGCAGCTACGCCGAGGACCCGCTCCGATTCTATCCGAATCGAAGCGTCAAAGTAGGCGATACGTGGGAATCGGAATCGACCGACGAGATGCCGCAGGTCGGCAAGACACAGACAAAGCATCAATTCAAGCTTGAAAAACTCGCAACGGAAGATGGCCGCAAGGTGGCGTACATCACTTACACGACGCGGGAGTCCCTGATTCCTTCAGAAGGCGAAGAAAATGAAGCCGGCGGCAAGAAAAGCGTCGAGGGCTCATCGAACGGTACGGCCATCTACGACATCGAGCGCGGCCTGATCGTTCGCAACACAGGCGAGGAGAAGAAGAAGGTGGTCATGCCCGGCCAGAGCATGGGCGGCGGCGCCAGTGAGGTAACCATCGAGGTCAAGAGTAAGTTTATCAGCAAGGTCTTCGGTGAAGAGGAACGTACCCGCCAGAAGGAAGTGACGGCCCGCAAGATCGCCGAGCGCAAGAAGGCCGAAGAGGAAGAGGATGATGAGGAGGAGGACGACGATGAGGACGACGACGAGTAACCAACTCACTCCGTCCATCCTGCGATAGACAAGGGTTTCTCGCGATCAGTTACGAGGGAACTGTTCATGAAACGGGGCAATCGACGAATCAGATCTGTCTGTGTGCGTCTCCTGCTTGCCGCGGTGCTTACGGTAATCATCTCGCATCCGACGCTGGCGGGCGGAAACTGGCTCCAATGGGGCGGACCGGGGCGAGACTTCCGGACCGACGGCACGCTCCTTAACAAGTGGCCCGAAGAAGGCCCGCGCAAGCTCTGGAGCGTCGAACTCGGTGACGGCTATTCTTCCGTCCTTGTCGACGGCGACACGCTGTACACGATGTACACCATTCGCAAGCAGCTCTCCGAGCAGAAATGGGAGCTGGAGGGCCAGGAAGTCGTCGTGGCCTTAAATGCGCAAAACGGCGAAAAGCGATGGGAATACAAGTACGACGCCCCGTGGGAAGCGAACATGCAGATGGAGTTCGGCCCAGGTCCGCATTCTACACCGCTCATCGTGGACGATCGAGTGTTCGCCATCGGCTGCACCTGCAAATTGCACAGTCTCGACAAGAAGACCGGAAAGCTCATCTGGGCGAAGGATCTCCGCAAGGAATTCGACGCCAGTCATCTCATGCGCGGCTACGGTGCAAGCCCTCTGGCATTCGAGGATACGATCATTCTTCCGATCGGTGGAGCCGGGCAGGGCGTCATTGCTTTCCGTCAGTCGGACGGCTCGGTGGCTTGGAAGAACCAGGACTTCGGCCCGACCTACGCCTCGCCCATCCTGATACAGATCGAAGGCCAGACCCAACTCGTTATCTTCAGCGACAACGGCGCCTCGGGCCTGAACCCGCGGGACGGTTCACTCCTGTGGAACCACGCGCACAAGACGCAGTTCGATGCCAATATCAGCACCCCGGTCTGGTGCAGGGACAACATCCTCTTTATCTCCTCCGCATATGGAAACGGCGCCCGCGGCATTCAGATCGCGAAGACGCAGGACGGCTGGAGTGCCAAAGAACTCTGGTACAACCCGAAGATGAAGATTCATCACGGAAATGCCATTGCCGACGGCAACGTGGTCTACGGCAGCAGCGGCGATTTCGGCCCGGCCTTCATGGCGGCGGTGGACATCCACTCAGGCGAATTCGTCTGGAAGCAGCGCGGCTTTACCAAGGCGACATGCGTCTATGGAGACAAGAAGCTGATCGTTCTCGACGAGGACGGCAACCTCGCTCTGACGCAGCCGACGAAGAAAAAGCTCAAGACGCTTTCGAAGACGCAGGTCTGCAAACGCATCGCATGGACCGTGCCGACCCTCGCCGATGGCAAGCTCTATCTGCGAGATCGCCACACGCTCTGCGTGTATGAAGTCGGTGGCTCCGGCAGGGCTGCCTCTGCATCACGGTAACAAAGTTTTTGGGATAGAATCGACGACACGTTCGCGCGCCATCTGTACCGGCGAGGTCCGACTATTTCGCCGGCACTTTCATGCCCAGAATGGCCTTTTCGGGGTTCTCAGCGTAGCCGTCTCGACAGTGTGAACTGCAGAAATGCATGGTGTAGCCATGCGTCTCCAGTGCATGCTCGCTGCTGCCGTCCATCCCGAGGGCGCAGGCCGCGCAGCGCGAGATCACCTTGTCCACCTTGCCGTCCACGGCATCCGCAGAGGCCAGTTTCGCTTCCACTTCCGGCTGACCTGATGCATCGCCGCCTGTAGCGGACGGCGTCGCCTTGGCCGGCTCTGACTTCTCACAGCCCGAAGGCAGAAAAAGCATGCCGGAAAGCGAAAGGAGAAGCAGGAGTCTCGACTTGCACAGGTGGGTCATGACGCGGCCTCCTCGGTGATGAGCTGCAGGCAATCAGCGGATCATAGACCCGGGAAAGCGGCAGGTAAAGTCGCCCTGTGCAAAACACGTCGCGATTCACTTCTTCGTGCGATCCTCGAAGGTCAGCGAGGCGGAGTTGATGCAGTAACGCAGTCCCGTCGGTGCCGGTCCATCGTCGAAGACGTGTCCCAGATGCGCGCCGCAGCGATTGCAGGTGACTTCCGTGCGCACCATCCCGTGCGAACGATCTTCCTTCTCGCCGACGCGTCCTTTCTCCGCCGGCTGGAAGAAGCTGGGCCAACCCGAGCCGGAATCGTACTTGGTCTTCGAGTCAAAAAGCGGTGCCCCGCAGCAGGAACACATGTACATCCCGTCGCCGTGATGGTTCCAGTACTTGCCGGTGAAGGCACGCTCCGTCCCACCGCAGCGGGTGATTTCATACTGCGTCGGCGACAGTTCTTTGCGCCACTCGGCATCCGACTTCATGATCTTCTCATGGTCGCGGTCACTCATCGCAGTTTCGCTGCCGGTCGAGATATCTCCGGTATTTGCCATTTTCAACTCCTCTTTGGGGCCGCGCGCGGCATGACTCGGGCACGATTCCTTCTGGCAGGCCGGGGCCGAAAACAGAAGGGCCGCGGCAAGGCCGGTCCATTTCAATGACTGGGACAGGGCACGCATACGCCTCGCTCCGCTTACTTAACAGCCCGTGGCAAAACCCACGGATTTGGCGCGGCGGTTGTGTTCAGGCGGCTTGATGGTACCACGGCGCCGGTGGTCTACTGAACGCCGCTGAGATCACCGGAGACCCCATCGAGCGCCCACAG
>CAADGE010000041.1 GCA_900696465.1 uncultured Planctomycetota bacterium | reverse complement strand
TTTGTTTTGCATTGTACTTCAATATGTGATCACGGGTGTGGCGGATGGAGTGTGTAGGTGGGGGGGGGGGGGCGGGGTGTGTAAGGAGAAGATCAATCTTCATTTCACGGGGATCGATTTTACGCCCGAAATCTTCTTCTCGATTTCGCAGGTCTGAGCCGTGCGTATTGACCGGTACTGAGCTTCAGGATATCATGGAAAAAGGTTTTACCTTTGTAGAAATAAAGCATTAACGAACCGGAAAGGCGAGTCGGACTCCCCCGTGATTGATTCAGATCCCACGAAAAAAACCACAGACGCTGGCACCGCCTTGCATGACATGGCGCGTACGGGCTGGCACTCATTGGGTAATCTGACGGCCCATCGTCAGGAGGGCGATGCCCTGTTGCTCGAGTGCGGAGAGGCCCGTCTTCGAATCATCCCAATCTCGGACGAGATCTTCCGCGTGCGTTTTTCTCAAACCGGTGCCTTCGGTCGCGACCATTCGTGGGCGATCCGTCATGAAGTGTCTGCTGCGGTCCGTCCGTCGTGGAAGATCGAAGAAGATGCCGATTGCGTCGTGCTGGTGACCGGGTCACACCGGGTACGAATCACACGGTATCCCTGCCGCATCAGTTTTCACGAATCCGACGGAGCGATGATTTCCGGAGACTGTCCCCGCCGCGGCCTGAGCTGGGCAGGGGAGGAAGTTCGCTGCTGGAAATCGCTTGACACCGAGGATCATTTCTTCGGCCTCGGCGAGAAGGGCAGCCCGCTCGACAAGCGCGGATCCGCCATTGTGAACTGGAACCACGACGCAGCCGAGCACGAACCTTGGACCGATCCACTCTACCAGACACACCCACTGACCCTGGTGCTCAACCGCGGCCGGGCGCACGGCATCTTTTTCGACAACACTTGGCGGTCGTTCTTCGATCTCGGCAAGACCTCGCGCACGGCGTGGTGCTTCGGCGCAGACGGCGGCGAGCTGAATTACTACTTCATCGCCGGACCGACGCCTGCTGACGTCGTTCAGCGTTACGCTTTCCTCGTTGGTACGACGCCGCTGCCCCCGCGGTGGGCCCTGGGTTATCAGCAGTGTCGCTGGAGTTACGATTCCGCCAAGCGCGTCCGTCAGATTGCCCGGGAGTTTCGCCGTCGCAAGATTCCCTGCGACACGATCTACATCGACATTGACTACATGGACGGCTTCCGCTCCTTCACCTGGCATCCGGAGCGCTTTGCCGATCCGCGCAAGCTCACGCGCGAGCTGGCCGACCGGGGCTTCAAGCTCGTCGCCATCGTTGATCCCGGCATCAAGGCCGAGCCGGGTTACTTCGTCTACGACCAGGGCGTCGCCGGTGATCACTTCGTCCGCAGCGCTGCGGGCGACCTGTACGTCGGCAAAGTATGGCCCGGTGAATCGGTCTGGCCGGATTACTCCCGCGCGGCGACGCGTCGCTGGTGGGGCGATCTGTACAAGGGTCTGCTCGAAGACGGCGTCACCGGCATCTGGAACGATATGAACGAGCCGGCGGATTTTTCTTTCACCGACGGCACCGTTCCGCTCTCCGTCCGGCATGACAACGACGGCGAACCGAGCGATCACCGCGCCGTGCACAACATTTTCGGCATGCAGATGGCCCGTTCGACGTTCGAAGGATTATTCCGCCTTCGCCCGAATGTTCGCCCCTTTGTCCTCACGCGGGCCGGTTACAGCGGCGTCCAGCGCTACGCCGCCGTGTGGACAGGCGACAACCTCTCAAGCTGGGAACACCTGCGAATGAGCATCCCCATGCTCCTGAACATGAGCATCTCGGGCATTGCCTTCTGCGGGGCGGATATCGGCGGCTTTCGCGGGTACCCGTCGCCGGAACTCTTCACCCGATGGCTGCAGCTTGGTGTTTTTTATCCGATGATGCGTGTTCATACAGCCGGCGGGAAAGAGCAGGACCCGTGGTCCTTCGGCAAGAAACACGAGAAGCTCAACCGCGCGGCCATCGAGCTGCGCTACCAGTTGCTTCCCTACATCTACACGGAAATGCAGCACACCGCGCGGACCGGCCTGCCCCTGCTGCGGCCCGTCCTGCTGGACTACTCGGATCATCCTCGTGTCCATCGCTGCGAACACGAGTTCCTCTTCGGGCGGCAGCTTTACGTCGCGCCGGTCGTTCAGGAGGGTGCCCGTACGCGCAAGGTATTGCTTCCTTCAGGCGACTGGTACGACTTTGATGACGGCACGCGGCGCACAGGCGGGCAGGATTTCGAGCTGGACGTGCGCATCGACACGATACCAATCTTCGCCCGCGCCGGAGCCATTGTCCCGCTGCGCGAGGTCCGTCAGCACGTCGACGAGAAGTGCCTCAAAGAACTGACGTTGCGACTGTATCCCGGCAATGGCACGGGCTGGTTCTACAACGACGACGGCATTTCGACTGAATATGAGAAGGGCGAATACACCCACGAGCAATATGCGCTCCGAACCGACGAGACCCGCATGGCTTTCGGACTGGTCCATCGTCGCGGCGGGACTGAGCATGCGCCGCGTTCGTACCTCCTCATCTTCCACGGCGTCGCGAGAAGGCCGTCGGATGTCATGCACAACGGACATCCGCTCCTGGGCCGAAAGCGTAACTCATCGAAGGAAGATGTCTGGTCCTATGACGCGAGAACTCGCACCGTGCAGGTGCGCGTCCGCCGATTGGACGAGGGCGATCAGATCGAATTGTGTTTGCGTCTGGCGAAGACGGCTCGTTCCCGGGCGTCTGACGGTGACGAAGAATCGGTCATCGCGTCCTCATAGCTTCCGTACGGCCGATCCGCGATCGTGCCGGCGTTGCGACGCCGTTGGTTTCGCCCCTCTCGACATGCCGCCCTTGCCTCACGCATAATGCACAGTGTGAACTGTTCCCGGTTCGATGATTCGGCCCGTTTATGGAGGATCCGCCATGTCGCTGGAAGAATTCATGAAGCAGCAGTACATCACCCTTCGTGACGAGATTCGCGCGAGCAAGGCCCGCATCTTTCTCATCATGATACTCGGCACCCTGTTCATCCCCGCTGCGGGCTACGCCGCGCGGGCGAGCAGTGCCGCCTACGCCGCTGCATCGATGCCGTTCATCATTCTTGTGCTGATGCTGGCCTTCCTGATGGAGCAGAATGCGATCATCCGTGCCGGCACCTACCTGAAAAACCATGTCGAGCCCCACATCGAGGGCATCACCACGTGGGAGACCTGGCTTCAGGGTAATCGTGCATTGCGCGATACCGATCGCTACTTCTTCGGCAGCTTTCTCTTTGTGTTCTTTCTCTTTTATGCCATCGGCGCCGGTTCGGCGATGGAAGCCATGATGGAACCCTGGCCCGAGCACGCCATGTACGTCGCGGCGGCTTACGGTATCGGCGGCATCTGGTTCGTCATCGTGCTCCTGCGCCACTGGCACGCCTGCACCGCAACGGATTGACGCCTGGCCTGCGCTGGAGTCCAGCGATCAGGCATAGACACAACGGTGCCAGGATACCCGGCGCGCAGGAAGGTGGTTGCGGATTCGACAGCATGACCGAGTGCAGCGTCTCCAGCGGCGCGTCGGTGATGATCGGGTCGGAAACGATGCCGCGGTGTGTCAGGCGGACGCCATCTTCGCTCACGTCCACCACAAGATAGGCGAACCGATCCGGTTCCATGAACGCCAGACCGTTGGCGGCGGCCACGCGCGCCGCCACGATGTCGTAGGTGAAGCGGAACAGGAATGAAGCTTCAGTCTCGTTCGGGCCCAGATCAAGAAAGCGACCGAAGAAATGGCGGGCGGACTGCTTCAGCGTGTCAACGCCGATCGGCCCGGCGACGAACTCCGGCACGCGATAACAGGGCGAGAAGCCCTGCAGCAGAGTGTTTCTGAGAAACTGCGTCACATCCGGGTTGTAGAGGTTGGCGTGGATATCGGCCGACAGCAGTATGACTCCGTCGATGCGTTGTTCGTCGATGTAACGTAGCAGCTCGTAACGCTCCGCCGCATAGCCATCCCATCGATCGTACGGCACGATCAGGAGCGATGTGAACGGCACCGAGCTGAGTACGAATTTCCACCTGGCCGTTGAGGTACGCAAATTCTCCTGGAGCCAGGCGAGTTGTTCTGCACCAAGCATCGTCCGCACCGGGTCGTGCATCTTTCGGATCGAATCGAGCTCCAGCGTCGGCAGGATGAACGCCCGCGGGTCGAGCCCGCCGCCGTCGCGCTGCACGCTGCGCGAACGATACTGCCGGCAATCAAGAATGAAGAACTCCGCCAGTGCGCCATAGCGAAATGATCGGTAGATACGAAACGCCTCACCGGTCGCCTGCGAACGGCGGATCGGCATGTAATCGAAGAAGGCCTGGTACGCCTCGCGACGCTGCTGCTCGCTGTAACGAGGGTTAAGATCGCCGCCGTCGTAGTCGTTGCCCAATTCGTGATCATCCCATTGCGCCCAGACCGGGCAGGCGGCCAGTAATTCCCGCAGCGGTTCGTCCTCGCGGTTCTCGCGATGTCGATCACGAAAGCCCGCCAGGTCCGTCGCCGGTGCGACCGACTGCAGAACCTCGTCGGCGTACATCGTGTCTCCGGCCCAGAACCAGAAGTCCGCCTGTTCCTCCGCCGCATGTCTCAGCAGGGTAAAGGGCTGAAAAAGGGCGTTGGAATCGCCCGAATAAACAAAGCGCAGCGAATGCGACTCCGCTGCGGTCGGTGCCGTACGAAATGTTCCCGCAGGGCTTGCTTCAGCGGTTTCAAGAGAGATGAATCGATAGTAATAGCGAGTGGCGGGCTGCAATCCGGTGGCGTCGATTCGTACAATCTGATCATCATCCGCGACGGCGTTAACGACCACGTGCGCCACCGTCTGGCTGAACGTTGAGTCGTTGGCCAGTTCGACCAGGACTTCGCCTGGCATCCGCGCACGTGTCCACAGGATGGCACTCGTCTCCGTGACATCGCCGGAGCCGATACCTTGTGGAAAAGATTCTTGCGCGTCAGCCGGTCTGTGTGTCGCCAGCAGGCCGAGGCCGACCAGAAGTCCGGCTGCTCGTAGTCGATTCACTGTCCGCATGGCACAAATCCCCCTGCGACGGTCAGAAGCGAGCCAGAAGCTCATCGAGGATGCGCTGCGTCCGGGCAGTCGCCGCCGACCGCGCTGCGTCGAGGTTCGGCGTCGCATCCCGCGCAAGAATGTAGTACTTGATTTTCGGCTCTGTTCCGCTCGGCCGGGCGATGACTTTCGTCCCATCCGTCAGCGTCAGCATGATGACATCGCTGGCGGGTAGATCGAGTCGGTCGACGATTCGGCCGGTGCCCGCGTCACGGACTTCGCCGGTCCGGTAGTCAGCCACGCGGATCACGTCGCTGCCGCCGAGTTGCCGGGGAGGATTCGCTCGAAGCGATGCCATGATGGCCTTGATCTTGTCCGCGCCGTCGGCGCCAGGCAGGGTCACACTCTTGACACCTTCCTGAAAATAGCCGAATCGGCGGAACAGATCGTTCAGCACGTCGAGCAGGGTGCGGCCATCCTCTGCAGCGACCGCGGCGGCCTCGGCGATGATCGCGGCCGCTGTGACCGCATCCTTGTCGCGCACGAAGTCGCACGGCATGTACCCGTAGCTTTCCTCGGCGCCAAAGATGTATTGCTTGATCGGCTCGCCACCGGCGCCGGCCTCTTCGTAGCGGCGAACCCGGTCGGCGATCCACTTGAACCCGGTGAGCACCTCGACGACTTCCGCCCCGTATGAACGGGCGATCTCCTTCATCAGGTCGCTGCTGACGATCGTGGTCAGCACCACACCGTTTGCCGGAAAACGCCCCAGCCGTTCGCGCTGCTCGCAGAGATAATGTGTCATCACGGCGGCAATCTGATTGCCGGTCATGAGGCGATACGCACCGTCGGCGTCGCGCACGGCAATGCCCACACGATCCGCGTCCGGATCGCTGGCAATTACCAGTTCGGCGCGCTCGCGTCGTGCGAGGTCGATTCCCATTTGCAGGGCCGGTGCCTCTTCCGGATTCGGCGACAGCACCGTCGGAAACGCGCCGTCCGGCTTCGACTGCTCCGGTACTTCGAGAACCTGCTCGAAACCGCGCCGTCGCAATGCCTGCGGGATCAGTGTTCCCCCGGTACCGTGCAGCGGCGTAAAGACGATCTTCATCCGCTTCCCGAACTCGCGGCAGGCCTCCGGCGACAGGCAGGAGCCGTCGACAAGTTCGAGAAACGCCTCGTCCAGCTCTTTGCCGACTCGCCGAATGAACCCCTTCGCCCGGGCCTCGTCCTCGTCGAGTGCAAGCACGTGCTGATACGATGGCACCGACCGCACCTCGGCGATAATCGCGATGTCCTGCGGCGGCACAACCTGCCCGCCGTCGCTCCAGTATGCTTTGAGCCCGTTGTAATCCGGCGGATTGTGGCTGGCAGTGATCATCACGCCGGCCGTGCATTTCAATCGTCGTACGGCATAAGAAAGCAGCGGCGTCGGACGAAGGGCGTCAAACAGGTGCGAGGTGATGCTGTTGCCGGCCATCACGCAGGCCACGCGCCGCGCGAATTCCGGACTCATCCGGCGGCAGTCGTAGGCGATCGCTACGCCGGCGCGCATTGCCGATTCGCCCTGTCGAACGATGTAATTCGCCAGCCCCTGCGCCGCGGCACCGACGGTATAGAGATTCATGCGATTCGGACCGGCGCCGAGGATGCCCCTGATTCCGCCCGTGCCGAATTCCAGCTCGCGATAAAAGCGGTCCGTCAGCTCGCGCGTATCCCGGCGATCGAGCAGTTCACGAATCTCCGCCTTGTCTGTCTCGCAGATGGCGGGATCGTTCAGCCAGCGTTCGATTGCAGTTTGAACAGCAGGGTCCATTGCACTCCTCAAGCCGGCCGGCTGACTGACGGCAGCCGTTCGGTTCCCTGTAAACTCTACGCGAAGGTACTGGTCGGTTGAAGAAGTCTCACATGCTCCGTGAAAGGAGTCCCGAATTACCTGCCTAGGTGATTTCGGATGGGGCTTGCCGGTGCGATCCGAAGGATTAGAATATAATTCGAGTATGGGCGATTAGCTCAGTTGGCCAGAGCGCACGGATCACACCCGTGAGGTCGCAGGTTCGAGCCCTGCATCGCCCAGTGATTAACACCCCCTGCGGTCGAGTACCAACCGGCCGCGATTACCCTCCTGAATACTCCGTCATCCTTCACATGTTGGAGCCGCTCCGCAGCTGCTGAGTCAGTTGTGCGCCGCTTCGGCACGGGCCTCGTCGCGGCTGGCGCGTTTCCGCTCCACGGCGTCAAGCAGACGCTTTCGCATACGGCAGCTCTTCGGCGTCACTTCGACCCATTCGTCGTCCTCGATGTATTCGAGCATAGCTTCCAGCGACAGCTCCCGCGCCGGTCTGAGCACGACCGTCTTATCGGCCGACGCGGCGCGGACGTTTGTCAGCTTTTTCTCGCGGGCGACGTTCACATCGATGTCGTCATCCTTGCAGTGTTCACCAACGATCTGGCCCTTGTACACCTGATCACCGGGACGAACGAACATCACCCCGCGATCCGCGAGGTTCTCCAGGGCGTACGCCGTGACGCGTCCCGTTTCGCTGGCGACCATGACACCCACATGTCGGGTGGGTATCGACCCGCGCAGGTGCTCATATTCATAGAACGAGTGGTGCATGACTGCTTCGCCGCGTGTCGCGTTGAGCATGCGCGTCCGAAGACCGATGAGGCCACGTGCGGGAATCGTGAACTCGAGATGACACATCGTGTCCTTGGTGTCCATCTTGATCATCTCGCCCCGGCGGCCGCCCACCAGTTCAATCACCGAGCCGGACGAACTGCTGGGAACGTCCACGACCAGGTACTCGACCGGCTCGCACTTCTTCCCGCCGATCTCCCGATAGATCACCCGCGGCTTGCCCACCATCAGCTCATACCCTTCGCGGCGCATCGTCTCGATCAGTACGCCCAGATGCAGGAGGCCGCGTCCCGACACGCGGAAGGAATCCTTCTGCGGCATGTCCTCGACGCGCAGGGCGACGTTCGACTGAAGCTCCTTGAAGAGCCGTTCGCGGATGTGACGCGTCGTGAGATACTCACCCTCGCGCCCGGCGAACGGTGACGTGTTGATCGAGAAGACCATGGTCAGCGTCGGCTCATCAACCGGAATGATCGGCAGCGGGTGCGGATCCTCCGGGTCGGTCAACGTGTCGCCGATGCCCACGTCCGGCAGACCGGTCACTGCGACAATGTCGCCCGTGACTGCCCGCTCGGTCTTCTTTCGCCCGAGCCCCTCGTAGGTGTAGATGGTGTCGATTTTCTCCTTGCAGCGGTGTCCGTCTCGGGAGATCAGCATGATCTCCTGCCCGCCGTTCAGCGCGCCGTTGAACACCCGCCCGATCGCGATCTTGCCCACGTAGTCGGAGTAATCGAGGGAGGCCACGAGCATCTGCACCGGTGCGTCGGCCGAGCCCGATGGTGGCGGTACGCTGCGGACGATCTCCTCGAAAAGCGGGCTGATGTCTTCGTTGGTGTCTGTCAGGTGTCGCCTGGCAAAGCCGAGCTTGGCGCTGGAATAGATCACCGGCCAGTCGAGGCATTCCTCATTTGCCCCAAGATCAAGAAACAGCTCGTGCGTCTCGTCGAGCACCTCCTTCGGCCGCGCGTCCGGCCGGTCGATCTTGTTGATGACCAGGATCGGCTTGAGGTGATACTCGAACGCCTTCTTCAGCACGAAGCGCGTCTGTGGCATCGGTCCCTCGAAGGCGTCGACCACCAGCAGACAGCCGTCCGCCATCTTCAGCACCCGCTCGACTTCGCCGCCGAAGTCGGCATGGCCCGGCGTGTCGATCAGGTTGATTTTGTAGTCCCGGTAGGAGATGGCGCAATTCTTGGCGAAGATGGTGATGCCGCGCTCCCGTTCCTGCGGGTTCGAGTCCATGATGAGATCGCCCGCCATCTGGCCTTCGCGGAACATACCGCTTTGACGCAGCAGACAATCGACAAGGGAGGTCTTTCCGTGATCGACGTGGGCGATGATCGCCAGATTCCTGATTTCCATGTTGGCTCGTTCTCGTTGTGTGCAAGTCCCTGGTGAAAGGGCCGTCCGGGCAGACCGGCCAGCCGCGAGTCCTGAGGACATCATAGTGGAAATTCACCGGATCGGGACCCGGCGTATAATGGCCGCACGTGGTGGTCGAGTTTTGATCAGACCAGAGGGAGTTCTGCCATGAAGGATGCGATGCAAGAGGGATCCAGGCGTGAGTTTCTCACCGGCGCAGGTCGCGTCGCCGTCGCCGCCGGCGCGGCAGCCGCCATATTGACATCGGAGGTACATGCGCACGATGAAGCGACAGCCCACCGGCGAGAGATCATCCCCGGCAGCCCCAGTCCCGCCTATTCGCGAGCCACGAAGTTAGGAAATCTCGTCTTCGTCGCCGGCTGCGTGGGCGTGACGCGCACGGAGGGCAAGTCGGTCATGGCCGATGGCTTCGAGGCCCAGGCACGGCAGACGCTCTTGAACCTGAAGGCGTCGGTCGAGGCCGCCGGCTCATCGCTGGACAAAGTCCTGAAGTGTACCTGCTTCCTCAAGGAGTTCGCCGACTTCAAGACGTTCAACGAAGTCTACATGAGCATCTTCCCTGAACCGCGCCCTGCACGCTCGACGGTCGTCGTCAAGGATTTTGTGGTCCCCGGCGCGCTGGTGGAGGTGGACTGTGTCTGTGCGATCTGAGCGGATAAGTCCGTGCGGCAGGCGGTTCGTTTCTCAGTTCGCCTCGATCTGAAACGTCACCGAAACCACGGCAGTCACGTCCTTGTCGATCGTCGAGGTGTCGTGGATGCCGTAGTCGCTCACGTCGGTTGAGTAGGGCTGTGTGATCTGCAAGACACCCATCCGCGCCGACCGCACCTCTGCGATCCGGCAGCCCGCTGCCTGGGCGATCTTCTCTGCCCGCAGTCGCGCATCGGCTGATGCAGCCGACATGAGTTCAATTTTCAGGTCCGCCAGATATTTGTAGTGATACTCCGGCATGCAGGAGACGACACGGATGCCGGCCTCGATCAGTTGCGTCACCTCGCCCGCCGCTTGCTGTACGCGGTCCACGTCCTCCGTGGTGACGAAAATCGTCCGATCCAGCAGGTAAGATTCCACCTGCCGCGTCTGGGCGATCTTCTTGTCGCGGATGTAGTGCGTCGTCGTGTCAATCGATCCGAGCCCGATCTGCGGCTGCGTGAATCCGCGCTCCTGCAAGAATGTCTGAACCTTGCTCACGCCGCTGTCCAGAATCGAGAATGCCTCGGTGAGCTCCGGCGCCTCGCCATAGACGATGATTCGCCAGACGGCCCGATCGGACCGGATACGCTTCCGCGTCGATCCCTTGACGATGATGGTCTGGTCGCCGCGCGAAACCTGTGCCCCGCGCTCGACGTAGGCCCGTGCAGCAACGACCGTGCTGGTCAGAAAGCTGGCGAATGCCGCAATGATGACCACGACCGCTGCGGTGGCGAAGTTGAGATGGATGCGATAATCCACGGCGCTCCTCCCTGAGCTGTCCAGGTTTCAGTCAATTCCGAAAGAACGGCCATCGGGCTGTACGCGGCGTGACCGAGGCCGGTTCAACGAGGGTTGGATAATATTTCTTCGGTTGCCCTTGGCTGTTTGAAATGTTGCGGCGAAGGCAGCCCGCTATTGGAAACAGGGATTTGCCCGCTTTGGCAGGCGGTTAGGATGCAGTCAATTCTGGCAGGCCAATCGCGAGATTCGGGAAGAGTTCCGGCGTCCAGTTTGCCTTGCCGGATACCTCCGCCACCACCGCGTAGGCTCGATCCATGAGCTTGAGCTCCATGACCCGCGGCCCTTCGGGGTCGACGATCCAGTACCACGGCACGCCGCACCGGGCATAGATGTTTCGCTTGTCGCGCAGGTCTCTCTCACGAGTAGAGTCAGAGAGCACCTCCACCAGGAGGTCCGGCACGCCCTGAATGTTCTTGGCGGTAACAATCTGAGAGTTCTCCCTCGCTACGAACAGTAAGTCGGGCTCAACGACATCATGTCGCCCGAGGACTACGTCGTATGGAGAGACGAACACTTCGCCGAGTCGGTGCTGGTTGACATGCAGGGTCAAGATAACGTGCAGTCTGGCGACGAACCGTTGATGTTGTGTGATGGGCGACGGGCTCATGTACAAATCTCCGTCGAGGATTTCATAGCGCTTGCCGTCGTCGGGCAAGGCGCGGAAATCCTCGTACGTGAGCCGGATCGGTTCAGCCGTAAGTCGATCGTGCATGGCGTCAGTACCCCGGCAATCCGTAGAACAAACAGGAAGCTTCCTGCTCTGATTATATCACGCCAGAGCGAACCGTGATATAATGGCGTCCTCGGGCACCGGTAAACCGGGAGGATTGATAATGACTCCGGACCTTTCCATCAACTTCTGCGGCGTCAAAGCCCCGAACCCCTTCTGGCTCGCCTCGGCCCCGCCGACGAACAGCGCCTATCAGATTCGCCGGGCCTTTGAGGCCGGCTGGGGTGGGGCCGTGTGGAAGACGCTCAACCATGAGCCCATCGTCAACGTCTCCTCCCGCTACGGCGCGGTCGATTACGACGGCCGAAAGGTCATGGGCCTCAACAACATCGAGCTCATCACCGATCGCCCGCTGGAGGTCAACCTCGCCGAAATTCGAAAGATCAAGAAGGAGTTCCCCACCCACGCCCTGTGGGTCTCGCTCATGGTCGAGTCCAAGCAGGAGACCTGGCACGACATCATCAAGCGAACCCAGGACACCGGCTGCGACGGCGTCGAGCTGAACTTCGGCTGCCCCCACGGCATGAGCGAACGCGGCATGGGCTCAGCCGTCGGTCAGGTGCCGGAATACACCGAGATGATCACCCGCTGGTGCAAGGAAGTGGCGAAGATTCCCGTGATGATCAAGCTCACGCCGAATATCAGCGACGTGCGCGTGGTCGCTCGGGCGGCGGCCAAGGGCGGGGCCGACGCTGTCTCGCTCATCAACACGATCAACAGCATCATGGGCGTCGATCTCAACAGCTTCGCACCGAAGCCGAACGTCGCCGGCCGCGGCTCGCACGGTGGCTACTGCGGCCCCGCCGTCAAGCCAATCGCCCTCAACATGGTGTCGAGCATCGCGTCGGACCCGCAGGTGGGCATCCCCATCAGCGGAATCGGCGGCATTCAGGCATGGCAGGACGCGGTCGAGTTTCTCCTGCTCGGCGCAGGCAGCGTGCAGGTCTGCACAGCGGTGATGCACTACGGCTTTCGCATCGTCGAGCACATGGAGAGCGGCCTGAAGAACTGGATGCGCGAGCGCGGCTTCAGGAAGATCAGCGACTTTCAGGGCAAGGCCGTGCCGAACGTCGTCGACTGGGGCGACCTCGACCTCGGTTACAAGGTCGTCGCCGAGATCGATCAGGCCAAATGCATCCACTGCGGGCTCTGCTACATCGCTTGTGAAGACGGCTGCCACCAGTCGATCTCCTGGGAGAAAGTGCCGGAACAGGATTTCGTCAATCGCTTTGGCCGACAAGAAGCGTCCATGCCTGCCGAAGAGCCACGGCCTTCAGGCCGTGCGGCTGTGAAACAACCATCGGCCCCCGCATCCAAGAACGGCAACGGCGCTCGCCTGATCAACCCTAACATGGAGTTTCTCAAAAGCGGCGACGTTGAGGTGCTGCCCGGCATGGGCGACGGATACATCGGAGTGTTCACGATCAAACAGAATACCTGCGTCGGCTGCAACATGTGCTCGCTGGTCTGCCCCGTTGAGGGCTGCATCACCATGAAACCGGTCGACAGCGGCCTGCCGAGCATGACCTGGAAGCAGTACCAGAAGAAGCTCGCCGCCGGCGAAGTGGCGAAGATTCAGCCCCCGGAGCACGTATAATTCAGGAGTACCAAATGAAGACATCGGATGCGAGACGGCCAAATGACAATCAAGGGCGTTCCAAGAAGCCCTACTCATGTCCCGAATGCCTTGGTGAAACCACGCAGGATCCAAGCAGTAAAGGTTGAGTGCGACACAAGTATCGTAAGCGAGATCGGACATATTGCCAGTACGGATTGGGCGAGCGCGACTAACAGCTCTACGTCAATATTCATGTACCAATTAAAATGCAAAAAGATTTCGTGGTAGACATGGCTACTCATGCGCGGCCCACTCTGATCTGAATAGAAGCCGGCTGAAGCCCGTACATGGTTCACCTACAGTCTTCCGGTCAAACTCGAGACACAACGAGTGGCCGCGTCTGCGGTATTCGCGTGCCGCATCCGGCCAGATGCCGCTGACGTTGCCCACGAGGTGCATGATCGGTTTCACTCCTGCGAATTGGCTTGCCGCGCGCTAGAATAATCTAATCGTAACCTTGCGAAACACGCGAGTACCATGCACCGACCAAGCCGCATCCTGATTCGTCTGCTCCTGGCGATGTGCCTGCTGCCGTTGGCCTGCGCGAAGCCGCAGCCGTGGACGCCGCCCGAGCGAACCGACACACTTCCCCCGCCCGAAATCTATCACTTTACGCCGGATGGTCTCGTACCCATCACGCCGGCGCAGGCCGCGGAAATCGCACGACAGGAGCGGCAGAAGTCTGCGCAGAAGCTACAGCACGACGGCTCGAACAGATCCGGCGAGGCGCACTCCAATGCAGCGGGAAGACGACCCGCATCAGATAGCGCTTCGCTGATGTCGCCATCGTGGGCCGAATCGCGCTCGCGGCCGCGCATCGCCGTTGAGTCCGCCGGCCCCACGCGCGACCAACCCTACTACATCCGTGGTGAACACACCGCGCACGGCTACCTGCCCGGGCATTATCGCCGCGAAGGAGACTTCATTCGCGGCGAGCACACGCCGACCGGCTACATTCGCGGCAGCTACCTCGGCAGCGGTGACTACGTCCGCGGCGAACATACAGCTACCGGCTACATCCCCGGACACTATCGCAGCGTTCGACAACCGACAGGGCCGTACCTCGTGCCGACGATCTCGCCGTCAAGCCAATCACTGACCTTCACGGCCAGACCACTTCGCTAAGCGGCTGACCTTGCCGCATGTCCATTCGCGCGCTACCCGGGTTGCCCGAAACATATCCAGGCAGGATGATAAGTCGAGTCAATCGCGCTCTGTGTACGTGGATGCATTACCTCTGCCGGATCGCAGCGGGAGACCGTCGCAGGATGAAGACCGCCGTGAAAACCTGGGGCAAGGACCCGCACCCGCTTGTTTCCCTTGAGCAGGCATGGGAGATCATCAGTCGCGCCGTCAACGCGCACAGGCCATCCGTACAGACCGAATCTGTCGGATTGTTGGATTCCTGTGGCCGCATTCTCGCCGCGCCGGTTATCGTCCAGGACGATTATCCCGCCTTCGACAAGGCCATGATGGATGGTTTCGCCGTTCGCGCCGCGGACTGCACAACGGAAAGTGCGACACTGGCCATCATCGGCATCGTCCCGGCGGGGGGTATGTTCGATGGCACCGTGGGTACCGGCCAGGCCGTGCGGATCAACACCGGTGCGCCGCTGCCATCTGGCGCCGATGCGGTCGTGAAGATTGAGGATTGCGAGATCGCAGGCAACGTCGTAACTGTGCGCAAAGCAGCCACGGCCGAGCAATCCGTGACTCGCAAGGGCAACGATCGAAAGTCCGGCGACATCGTCCTGAAGCCGCCTTGCCGAATCGGCCCGGCGCAAGTTGCCGCCGTCACCACCGCCGGCGCCGCGCAGCTCGAAGTAGCGAGAACTGTCGGCGCGGCCATTGTCTCCACCGGCGATGAACTCGTTCGCCCCGGCGAAGCGCGACGGCCTGGTCAGATCTTCGACAGCAATGGTCCAATGCTCGTTGCGCTCATGCGGCAGTTTGGCGCGGCGACGATGAGGAGCGACGTCGGCCGTGACACCCGAGAGTCGCTCACGGATCGATTCACCGAGGCGCTGAAACAACCAATCGTCCTCAGCGTCGGCGGTATGTCCATGGGGACGCACGATCTGGTGCCCGAGGTGCTGTCAGCGCTGGGAGTCAACTGGCAGTTTCACGGTGTTCACATGCGGCCGGGAAAACCCGTCGCATACGGCATCGGCCCCGCTGGACAGCATGTCTTCGGCCTGCCCGGCAACCCGGTCAGCGCCTTCGTCTGTGCATGGCTGTTTATTCGAATGGTCGTGCGATCGTTACTGGGTTATCCGTGTCGTCCGCCGATGTACGTCTCCGCGACGTGCGCCGTGGACATCGCCGCCCACCGTGATGCCAGGCCGGCATACATCCCCGCTCGACTCTGGAGTGACCCGCAACACGGCCTGATGACATCACCGTGTCACTGGAGCGGTTCCGCCGACCCCTTCGGTCTGGCCGAAGGAAACGCCTTGATCTTTCTCACGAATCCGACCGTGCCGACGCCAAGGGCGGGTCGAGTCCAAGTCCTGCCGGTCACGGACCTGGACGACGCGATGGAATAAAAAAGGCCGCGCGGGTAGTTTGCCGCGCGGCCGTGAGTGATATCATCAATCGCAGGAGAACCGTCGTTCAGAACTCTCCGATGCCGTTGCCCTCGTCATCCTCCTCCGACTCCGGTGGTATGGGCGGCGGTGGCGGTGGCGGACCGCGCATCGGCCGATCGCCGCGCATTCCCGGAGGCGCCCCCGGCGCTTCACCATCCGGCGGACCGAAGCCGCGTTCACCGCGGTGGAATCCTCTCTTGAACGGTCGCCGTTCCGGCGCCACCTTGCCCTGCTTGATTTCTTCGATGCGATCGGCGAGGCGCTGCTCAAAGTTCGCCTGGGCTTCCATCATCCGTGCGCGCTCCTGCTGGATGAATTCCTGCTGGCGCTGCAGCCGCGCCTCCATGTCCTTCAGCCGATACTCCATGCGCTTCTGAAAGATTTCCATCTGGCTGCGGGCCAGCGCGGCGATCTCCTTTTCGATCTCGGCCTGTCGGGCTTCATCTCCTGCAAGCTCCCGGTATTGCTGCGAAAGCTTATGGAGTTCTTCCTGCGTCCGGAACTCATCGATGATCGTCTCGGCCATCTCCGCGTCCTGCTCCCGCAGCGCCCGATACTCACGCAGCATCGGTGCCATGCGTCGGATCAGTCGCTCGAATCGCTCCGGGTTGGACTCTCGCAATTTGGTCAGCCGCTCGTAGCGCTCCGGCAATTTCTCGCGAATCAGTTCCATCACGCTGTCGATGAGCTCCGGTGGCAGCGGGCGATCATCATCAAGAAAGCCGCGACCTTCACCGTGCGGTGCCCACGCGCCCCGGACGGCGTGCTCGCGCTCGACATCGGCCATGCGATGCCGGGCCTTGGCTCGAGGTCCTGCAAGCGGCGGCTCCTCGGACGGCTGAGCGATTGCTCGATCTGCCGAGCCGCAAAGCGTCAGTGCGAGTCCAAGCGCGCCGGCGAGCAGAAATCTGCCGGGGCTCATGTGCTGCAGGTATTTGTGTGCTGTCGTCATGCGTCACTTCCTTGCGTTAGGTCTCGCCACGGACGTCAGTGTTCTGCAGCGGGACGGATCATTACATTCATCACCGATTGTCGTCTGCGCAGCTCGACGATCGTTCTCAAAAACTCACCTTCAGGAAAGCTCCTGCGTTAGTACGGCATCACGTCCCCGCGACTGGGGCTGTTCATCGGGCGCTGAGAGCGCTTCCTCCATCAACTCGTACATGGCAGCGCCGCTGGCACTGGTCGATACATCCGAGAACCAGTCTTCGACTTCCCGCAGGTCTTCGTCGAGCGAAGCCAGCCGAAGCGTGATTTCCTCAGAGCGCTCCGGCAGGGCCCACGGCAGATCACGATCGGCCATCGCCCAGCCCGATGGTTCCTCGATCGTTCGTGAATACCAGCCGATGCCGATCGCCAGGAAGATCGCCGCCGCGGCGACGAGCGACCCGTGCCAGATGTGCCATCGACTGGGGGCGCCGACCGCGTGTTGCTCATGGAGCGTTTGCCTGGCGGCGATTCGGGCTCGTTGTACGCACTCCCTCGATGGCGCGGGCGTCGGATACCCGGACAGCCAACGCTCCATCTGGTCGATTTCTTCGTGCATGTTTCGATCGCTCTTGTTCATCGTGGTCATCCATCCGTCGTCATCGATCCGCCGTATGCCGTATGCTGCATAGCTGCTGATCTTCGATGCGTTTTCGCGTCATTCGGCGACGCCTCTTCGCCCGCCATCAACTCACGCAGCCGATTCAGGCCGCGATGCCCTCGGGCCAATGCCGTTCCCAGTGGTACGCCTGTCGCCTCCGCGATCTCCCGAAACGACATCTGTGAAAAATGCCTGAGCATCACGACTTCACGTTCTGCGTCCGGCAACCTTGCCAGTGCGGCGCCCAAGGCATCCATCTCCTCGGCGTGAACCAGCCGCGCGTCAACCGGAAGCTCGACGCCGCCGAAGTCATCGCCGTTTTCTCCCGGCTCGCCGGAAACCGTGTCACCTGCCGCAACGAATCGCGGCCCGCGCCGGCTTCTTCGCAGGCGATCCCTGACAAGGTTGGCCGCAATACGAAAGAGCCACGCCTCAAAGCGGCCGTCATGCTCGTAAACCCCGATCATCCGCACCAGGCGAACGAAGACTTCCTGCATCAGGTCCTCGGCGTCATCCCGAGATCCGGTCATCCGGTAAAGGAAGCCGTACAGCCGGCCCGAATAGTGTTCGACCAGCCGATCCAGGCAGTCCGCATCCCCGTTTCGGGCACCGAGGATCGCCTTCTCGAGCGTGTCGCCGTCCATCGGACCTCATCCTGCCAAACGCCGGTACAGGGCGTAACATTGCCGTCGGCCCGTGCGATATTGTAAGTGTTTTTTATAGAATAAGTTACGAGCATGTCCAGTTGGGGTGGTTGCAGCAGCACCGCTCGACTTGCCTTCCTTGTGAAACACTCTAAACTAGAGAGTTTCCAGTTTGACCATAGCAACGACTGAATGCAGTTCGGAATCAGGTGCATCATGCCACGTGTTTGTCACTTTACCGGTAAGCGAACCACGAGCGGTCGCCAGTATACCCATCGCGGCAAGGCCAAGTACCTCGGCGGCGTGGGTACGAAGGTGACCGGCAAGACTAAGCGGAAGTTCAAGCCGAACATCCAGCGCGTCCGCGCGGTGATCGACGGCCGCGTCTGCCGCATCAAGGTCTCGACGAAGGCGATTCGCATGGGTCTGGTCGTCAAGCCGATGAAGCGCAACTGGAAGCCCGAACAGGCCGCCGCGCAGGCGTGACCCGCGTTGATCCTGTCTTGATCGGGGGACGCCCCGGATGCCGTCGAAGATCGACGAAGCCCAGGTACGCCACATCGCCCATCTCGCGCGGCTCAAGCTGACGGATGAAGAAGTCTCAAGCTTCCGCGAGCAGCTCAGCAGCATCCTTGAATACGTCGAAAAGCTTGGCGAAGTGAACACCGACGGCGTCGAACCGACGGCGCATGCCATCGCCGTCTGCAACGTCTTCCGCGACGACGTGCCGGGCACCTCCCTTACACCCGATCAGGCACTTGCGAACGCCCCTGCGAAGGATGCACCGTTCTTCAAGGTTCCCAAGGTGCTCGAACAGGAGACGGCATGAGCGCCACGGCTGTCGAACGGGTTTCCCTCGCCCTACGGCGCATCCGCGAGCACGACGCGATGCTCAAGTGCGTCATCCACACACTCGACGAATCGGCTACACAGAGGGCGCGCTTGCTTGACACTGCACCTCCGACACCAGCTTCACCGCTCTTCGGCGCTCCGGTCGCCGTCAAAGACAACATCTGCACCACCGACGGCCTGACCACCTGCGGTTCGAAGATCCTGGCGAACTTCAAGTCGCCCTACGACGCCCATGTCATCGAGCGGCTTCGCGACGCCGGCGCTGTCATCGTCGCCAAGACCAACCTCGACGAATTCGCCATGGGAAGCAGCACGGAGAACTCCGCTTTCTTCTCGACGCGAAATCCTTGGGACCCCGAGCGCGTGCCCGGCGGCTCGTCCGGCGGCTCGATCGTCGCCGTCGCCGCGCGACTCGTCCCGTATGCCCTCGGAAGCGAGACCGGCGGTTCGATTCGCCAGCCCGCCAGCTTCTGCGGCGTGACCGGACTCAAGCCGACCTACGGCCGCGTCTCGAGGTTCGGTCTCGTCGCCTTCGCCAGCAGTCTCGATCAGATCGGCCCGGTCGCGGTTGATGCCAGAGGTGTGGCACGATTGCTTCGCATTATCGCGGGTCGCGACCCGCGCGATTCCACCAGCGTCGATGAACCGGTGCCGGATTACGAGGCGATGCTTGATGAGCCGACAGGCAAGCTGCGGATTGGTTATGCCAAGGAGTATTTCGGCGAAGGGCTCCACCCCGAGACGCGCCGTGTGGTGGAGGCGGCGATGGAGATGTATCGCAAGCTCGGGGCTGAAGTCTTTGAAATCTCCCTGCCGCACAGTGCGTACACGATCGCCTGCTACTACCTCATCTGCACCGCCGAGGCGTCGAGTAACCTGGCACGCTTCGACGGCGTGCGTTATGGCCATCGTACCGCCGAACCGGCCGACTACATCGACATGTACAGCGCCACTCGCGACGAGGGCTTCGGATCGGAAGTCAAGCGGCGGATCATGCTCGGAACCTACGCCCTGTCGAGCGGCTACTACGACGCCTATTACCTCAAGGCCCTCAAGGTGCGGACGCTCATCAAGAACGATTTTCTGGAGGCCTTCAAGAAGTGCGACGTGATTCTCTCGCCCACGACGCCGACACCGGCCTTCAAGCTCGGCGAGAAGTCCGACAACCCGCTGGAGATGTACCTTGCCGATATCTACAACTGCGCCGCAAATCTCGCCGGCATCCCCGCGATCAGCATCCCCTGCGGCTTCACCGATGCCGGTCTGCCCGTTGGCCTGCAACTGATGGCACCGCATTTTGCCGAAGCACGTCTGTTACAGGCCGCCCACGCCTATCAGCAGGCCACCGACTTCCATGCAAGAAGGCCGCCGATCTGCGCCGAGTAACCGTTCCGCATCTCGGTTACACTTCGCAAAATGGTACGCAAGGAACAAAGTCCGATCACCAGACCTCACTCCTCACGACTAGGCTGGTTCGCCTTAATCGCCGTCGCCCTGCTCTTCCTATCGCTCTCCATACAGGCCATCTGGGGACAGGACATCTGGTGGCAGCTCGGGGTCGGTCGATGGATCACCGAGAACGGTCGGCTGCCGGATCGGGACGTCTTTTCCTACACGGCAGCCGATGCGGAGTGGATCGAACTCCGCTGGCTCTACTGCGTGCTGGCCTATTACGGTTGGCAAGTCGGTGGGCCGAATCTACTCATTCTCTGCCAAGTACTGATACTCGCCGCCGCTTACCTGATCGTTGCCGCCGCGGCACGACGAACCCTCTCTTCATTGCCTGTCGTGTTGACGTTCGTACTCGGCATCTGTGCCGCCAGCGGCCGTTTTGTTGTCCGTCCCGAGCTGGTCAGTTTCCTGTTCATCCCAATCTATTTGTTTCTGCTGGAGTCGGCTGCGCGCGGCAATGCGCGGCGCACCATCTGGCTGCTGCCGCTGCTTCAAGTGCTCTGGGTCAACACACACACCGTCTTCATCCTCGGCCCAATCTTCTGCTGGCTCTATCTGTTTACCGGGCTTCTGGCAAAGTCTCGCGCGATCCCCGCCGATATCGCCGAGCCCGAGACGGCCGCCGCGATTTCATCGGCCCGCATCCCCACAGATCACAGCCGGCGATTCTGGATCGTCACCCTGCTGGTGACCGTGGCCTGCTGGCTCAATCCCTACGGACATCGCGGCGTGATGTTCCCCTTCAAGCTGCTCGGGCAGATTCAGAAAGAGCATATTCTCGCACAGCACATCACGGAGTTCATCAGCCCGCTCTCCGTTTCACCGGCGTCTTGGGGGTTTAACTTGTGGGCCGGCGCGGGGCTGGTGGCCATCGGAGCGATCTCCTTCATCTTCAACCGTCGTCATTTTCATCCCGCGCGGCTTCTCGTGTTTCTGGCCATGACGTATCTCGCCGTAGGTTCCGTCCGGAATCTCTCGCTCTTCGCCATCGCCGCCACCATGACCACCCTGTTGAATCTCGATGAATACCGGCGGTTGTCGAATCGCGATCACGCGATGCAGCAGGGTTCCATTGCCTTGCAGCCGAAAATCGCTGCTCGGCTGGGATTGGCGCTCGTTGCCCTGGCCTCGCTTTTCACGAGCTGGCTGGCTGTCACGGACCGCATCACGATCCGACAGTCCGACAATCGCCGCTTCGGACTCGGCATTGTCGATTGGGTTTTGCCGCAGCGCAGCGTGGATTTCATGCTCGAGAACAACGTCCAGCCACGCGTCTATCACACCATGGTGGACGGCAACTATCTCATCTGGCGAGCGGCGGATCGCTATCAGGTCTACGTGGACGGCCGGCTCGAAGTCTACGGTGATGCGTTCTTCGAGGAATACTTTACCCGCCATCCAGCGCTGTCATCGATCGTCGAACGGTGGGGGGTCAGTGCCGTACTCGTCGATCTCGAAAGCATTGGCTGGATACTCGAACAGCTCGTGAAAGATCCTCAATGGGTTCTGGTACACCTCGACGCCCGACACCTCCTCTATGTTCGCGATATCCCGGCCCATGCCGATCTGATTGCCCGTTATCGCATTGATCCCAGTGCCCCTTGGACACCGCGCACACCGGAGCCCGAAGAGCGACTGACCGGTTGGCGAACGTGGATCGGCGCCGTCGGCCGGCCGCGCTACGCCTTGGGCATGGCACGTACCTTTCTTACCTTCGCAGCCGTGGACAATGCCATGATCTACCTCAAGCAAGCGATCGAGCAGGTTCCGACGGATGGCGAATCACGAGCCATGCTCGCGGCGCTCCTGCGATACCGCAGTCGAACGAATGAGGCCGAGCAGCTTCTGGCAGATGAGTCGATAAGTCAGATTGACATGGCGAATGCCGCTCGCACGCTGGCCGCACTGTTGCAGCGCGATCGTCGCTATGCAGAAGCCGTTCGTCCACTGGAAGAGGCCATTGCCGCTTTGCCCGATGATCTCACGCTGCGTATCCAGCTTGCAGAAATCGCCCTGGTGACTCAGGACCTGAGCAAGGCAGCCGCGCAGTACCGGGAAGCCGTGCGGCTGGCGCCCGACCGGGCTGACCTCCACATCCAGCTTGGCTTGTGCTGCGAACAGGTCGGTCGAATGGACGAAGCCATTACTGCCTATCGCCGCGCCGTCTCGATCGATCCATCTGCCTATAAGGTCCACAACCAGCTTGGAATCCTTCTGATCGAGCGCGGTGACTTCTCGGGAGCGCGGGCCTGCTTCGAGAGAGCGATTCAAATCCGACCGGATTACGAATCCGCAAAAGCCAATCTCGCGCGACTGCTTGGAAAGTCTTAGCGCAGTTTTCCCCATGCGTGACAGCATCGATGCGCGATTAGTAGCGCTCGCCGGTCGGTTTGATGTGCGGCAGAGGAGTGCCCGGCGGCAGACAGGCCGCGGCCACATCGTCGGCCCGACCGATGCCCAGCGCTTCCCGGAGAGCGCCGAGCTTGGCGATTTCTTCCGGCGGGAGTCGCCGCGCCTGGCCGAGCTGATGGGCCAGCAGCATCGTGTGGGCTCCGTGTTCGAGCTTCTCCAGTTTGAAGAAGGCCTCGCGCAGGTCCTTCCCGACCGTGATCGAGCCATGCCGGTCGAGCACCAGCGCATCGTGCCGCTTGATCAGATCGCGGACCACGGTCGCGCCTTCCGTGGTCGCCGGCGTGGCATACGCCGTTACCGGCACGCGTCCGAACGCAAGAATCACTTCCGGCAGCGCACATGGATCCATCTCCACGCCCACGACCGTGAACGCCACCGTCGCCGGCGGATGCGCATGAATCACCGCCGCAACATCCGGCCGCTCGCTGTAGGCGCTGATGTGCATCCAGCGCTCGCTTGAGGGCTTGCCACGACCGGTGATCACCCGACCGGAGAAGTCGATCAGGACCAGGTCGCCCGGCTCCAGCATGCCGAGACAGGACCCACTGGGAGAAATGAGGAGTCGGTCACCGGTAATGCGTACCGAGACATTGCCATCGGTACCGGCCACCAGGCCCTTGTCGTACACGAGCCGTGCGATGTCGCACAACTCGCGGCGGAGATTCCATTCGCTGTTCATGCACTCACGCGAGTCCCGACCTGCGACGTCCGGCCCCCCACATTCTATGCACGACGGGCTTGGTTTCGTCCGACGGTCACCACTCCACAATACAGCAGATCGCGATCAGCGAAAAGCCGGTGGCGCATTTCGTGAGCCCGCGCGGCTATGTCCTGAAATATCGACCCTCACCTGCTGCAAAGCGCGGACAGCGCTGGACAGGCCGGCAACTCGCGCCGATCATGCTTATCCTGCGGGCAAGGTTGCCCGTATCGGCAGCAAGGTACGCACGACATGGCACAGATCGAACCGTTCACGGCGATTCGCTATACCGAGCAGGACGTCAGCGCCCTCGTGGCCCCGCCCTACGATATTCTCGATGAGGCCGACAAGGCGGCGCTGCTCCGAAAGGATGAACACAACATCGTCGCCATTGACCTGCCGCACGTCCCCCCCAAGACAGCCGGGCCCGATGCCGTCTACCAGCGGGCCGCCGGCGAGTTGACGAGTTGGCTCGACATCCGCGCCATCGCCCGCGACGAGCAGCCCGCGCTCTATGTCTATCACCAGACCTACAAGCTCGGTCGCAAGACGCTGGTTCGCAAGAAGTTTTTCTGCCGCCTGCGGCTCGAGGAGTTTGGCCGGGGGCAGGTCTTCGCCCATGAACAAACCTTCGGCGGCCCCAAGGAAGATCGCCTCAAGCTGACCATCGCCACGCGGTGCAACATCAGCCCCATCTTCGGGCTCTACCCCGATCCGACCAATGAGGTCGCCGGCATATTGAGCGCCGCCATACAGGACCGTGAGCCGGACCAGATGGCCATGCTCGACGGTGTGCAGAATCTGCTCTGGGTGGTGACGGACACCGGCGTGATCACGCAGGTCAGGAAGCGCCTGGCGGACAAGCCCGTCTTTATTGCCGACGGTCACCACCGTTACGGCACGGCACTTATGTATCGCCAGATGCAGGTAGATGAGACGGGCGAGCCGACCTCCGGTGACCCGGTGAACTTCGTCCTCGCCGTGCTCGGCGGAATGGAAGACCCCGGCGCAACGATCGAACCCTATTTCCGCACGATCGTCGATGCGCCGCAGGTGACACCCGATGTGCTTGAATCAGCCCTCTCAGAACACTTCAAGTGGAAAGCGGCGAAGCGGCCGAAGGATGCGGAAGAACTCGCCGGCGCCTTGCGCACCGCCGGTGAGGGGGCAATGGGCTTTTACTTCGGCGCTGCCGACGCCTGTGCGATCATCGTCCCGAAGACCGACGACCTGCTCGCTGCGCTGGAGCCCAAGCGCAAACCCGCATGGCGAAAGCTGCCCTACAGTGTCCTTCACCGATTTATTCTCGACGAAGTCGTCACGCCGAAGCTCTGCCGGGGCAAGGCCCCGACGATCCACTACCACAAGACGCTCGGCGATGCGCTGTCCGACGCCCAGCAGTCGCCGGGAATCGCCTGCCTCATGCCGGCGACGACGATGCAGCAACTGCGCGACATCTGCACGGCCGGTGAGCTGATGCCGCAGAAGTCGACGTACTTCTTCCCCAAGCTGGCCACAGGCATGGTGATCAACCCGCTGTATTAGAGATCTTTACACGCGGTGATCGCGGCCAGGGTGGTTAGGGCGTCTCACCCGTCAAGGTTGATTCAGTCCGGGACAGCTACACCGCATGCGCCGGCGGCGGCATGTCGCCGTGGAGCTTCTGCTGCTGTGACTGCTCGCCGTCGTAGGAGAAGAGGACCATCTCGTCGTTGATCAGGGCTTGGAGGTGGACCGGTCGGCGCCAGAGACGTTGCACGTTCTTAAGCGTCTCGACGGCGTACTTGATGTCCAGGTCCACGCCGTGGTGCTTGTGCCCCAGGTACAGCTCACCGCGGTTGGCGTAGTTGCCGTCCAGCACGTACAGATACGGTTGGGCGTGGTTCGTGAGCATGAAAAGCATCTGGGCCTTGATCTTGTCAAAATCGCGGTTGACCACGACCATCCGCCGCGTGCTGGGGTCGAACCGATAGTGATACATGCGGAAGCGATCGACGAACTCCGGAGTGAGGAACTCGTCGATAAACGTCACGTCGTTATAGATGCGACGGACCTCGAAGACCTTCTCCATCCCCAGGCCGAGCTTCTTGTCCCACTTGCGCTTCTCCTCCATCGACTTGCACTCGTCGTACTCCTTGCCGAAGCGGCCCTTGTTCCAGCGATCCTCGATGTCGCGGAAGAGTTCCACGCCGATCTTGTACGGATTGAGCTGGCCCGGCGGCATGTGCACCGTGCCGCTGTGATGATCGGCGTAAGTGATGATCTCGTCGTCCTGAAGGATGCGGGTGGTCATCAGCCGGCTGTGCCAGAAGGTCGCCCATCCCTCGTTCATGATCTTGGTCTGGCCCTGCGGCGCATAGTAATACGCCTCCTCGCGAATCATGGACAGGATGTCGGCCTCCCAGTCCTCCAGCGGGGCGTTCTCCATGAAGAACTGCAGTACATCGCGCATCGGCTGCGGCGGAAGTTTGTGCTTCTTCCGCTCGCGCTCGGCGAGCAGGGCCTCACGCTGCTTGCTGGTCTCCGCCGGCGGATTGATCCACGATTCCAGGTACGGCTTGCTCTTGTAGCGTACGATGTCCTGCTCCACCTCGCGCTCCGGCGAGACGCCGCGCCGCTCCTCTTCGCGCGGCGGCGTGCGCTGCATGAACGGCGCGTGCGGGTCGATCAGGTTGTCGATCGAGACGCAGGTGTCGATGAACCGCTCCACCCGGTCCGAGCCGTAGCGGTCGATGTGCCGGCGGATACGCGTGGCGTGGTTGGCCATCTCGTCCATCATCTTGCGGTTCGTCTTGCTGAACCAGTAATTGTTCTTGAAGAAGTCGCAGTGCGCATAGACGTGGGCCATGACCAGCTTCTGGTCCACGGTCGAATTATCATTGACCAGGTAGGCGTAGCACGGATCGTTGTTGATCACCATCTCGTAAATCTTGCCCAGGCCGTAGACGTGCTGCTTGCGGAGCTTCTCGTACTCCATGCCGAATCGCCAGTGCGGGTAGCGCTGCGGAAAACCGCCGTAGGCCGCGATCTCCTGCATCGTGTCGAAATCCACCATTTCGAAGCGCGTCTCGAAGAAGTCGAGACCCGCCGCGCGGGCGATGTCCGCGATTTCGCGTGCGTAGCGAGCAAGATCGGGCCGAAGCGATGGCAGACTCATCTGGACTCCTTGCCTACCGTCCCGCGGTGAAGAACGCCTTGAGCGAATCGTAGATGTCATCCTTGGTGTTGACGCGGCTCGTGATCACGTTCTCCTCGCTGTCCAGATGTTCGTGGATGACGTTGATGAAGTTTCCGCTGCCGTAGGCGCTGGCCACCTGGCAGTAACCGAACAGGTTGATCTGCGGCAGCATGGTCTCCTTGAGCAGTCGGCAGCACTCCCGGGAATCGCTCTCGCTCGAGTTGTCGCCGTCGGAAAAGTGAAACATATAAACGTTCCACTCGGCCGGGTTGTAGTGCGTGTCGATCACGCTCTTGGCCAGCTTGAAGGCACTGGAGATTTTCGTGCCGCCATCCTCGCGGATCGTGAAAAAGGTCTGCCGATTGACCTCTGCCGCGCGAACGTCGTGAACGATGTACCGGCTCTCGATGCCTTCATAGTTCCGACGCAGCCAGGCGTCGATCCAGAACGCCTCCAGCCGCACCAGTTCCTTCTGCTCGTCGCCCATCGAGCCCGAGACGTCCATCATGTACAGAATCACGGCGTTCGACTGCGGCTTGAGTACCGTCTTCCAGCTTCGGTACCGCCGATCCGATCGCACCGGGACGATGATCGGGTTTTTCGGGTCGTAGGTGCCGGCGATCAACTGGCGGCGCAGGGCCGCGCGAAAGGTACGTTTGAAATGGCGAAGCGATTCCGGTCCCGACGTGCGGATGCCGCTGTACCGATCCTTCTCCGCCGTGATCGTATGCTGCCCCTTCGGCTTGATCCGTGGCAGCTTCAGCTCTTCACCGAGAATGTCGGCCAGCTCGTCCAGCGTGACCTCTACCTCCATGATATGCGAGCCCGGCTGGGTGCCGCCCGGTCCGGCATCGCCGTCGCCGCTGTCCACCGGATCGCCGACCTGGGCATCGCCCGCGCCGACGCCGCCGTCGTTGTTGTCGCCGTAGCGGAAATGGGGCAGATCAATGCCGCGGACAGGGATACTGATGAGATGCTTGCCTTCTTTGCCGATCAGCTCCCCGCGCGTCAGGAACTTGCGCAGATCGTCCCTGATCTTGCCCTTGACGATCTGGCGAAACCGCTGATGGTCCTTGTTGATCTTCAGAAACATCGATTCCAACCCCGCTCTGGGTCATTCTATCGCATTATATGATGCCCACGGCTGTACCGGTCACAAAAACAGCCGTCACGGATCGGTCCGGCTGCGGGGCACCCGGCTGAATTTCGATACCCGGTCGCTCATGTGTCTCCATACTTCTGACCCGCGCGCAAGGCCTCCACCCGCTACGCAAAATATCGGACAGTATGGGGGGTGGCTGAAGAAATGGATAGACGAGTTCGGGCGGCTCGCCGGGCGATTCTTCATGCTGGCGGGCACGCGACGGGTGGTAGACAATGGCGACATGGCGATCAAGGTGGCGGCATTCGATGTCTACGGCACGCTGGCCCGCTGGCCTGACGACCGCGTACAGCCGATCGAGGTCCAGCAACTACTCGGCCGCTACGGAATCGAGATCTGCTATCAGGCCTTCGAGGCCGCGCGTCAGGGTGTCTTGTTCTTTGACGCAGCCCGCCGGCCCATCGAGGGGTGGATGGACTTTCTGGCACTTGCCTTCGCGCGAATGGAAGCCAGGATACCGGTCGATCTGATCGCCGAACTCGCTCATCTCCATGAGTCGCGCAACCGGATGGAGCTGCTGCCGGATGCGGTAGGCACCGTGGACACTGCGAAGCAGGCCGGACTGGTTACCTGCGCGTTCACGACCCTCCCGAAGTTCATGCTGGCTGGCGGCGGCCAGGCGATTCTGCGGAATCTCGATCACTACTTCGACGCCGCAGCGACCGGCTTTGCCAAGGGGCATCCGGCTTTCTATCGCCGGGTGACGGAACTACTCGGCGTACGGCCGGATGAAATCCTCTGCGTCGGCGACGATCCGGTCTGCGACGTCCTGCTGCCGCAGGAAGCGGGCTGGCAGGCGGTGTGGTTGCGGCGAGGCAAGGCGAAGCAGTGCGATCATTTGCCTCAAGTATGGAACATTTCAGATTTTCAGGAATTGCTCGGTCGATCGGGCGCAGGATGATACTGTGGTGTTCACTGGATTGGAGTTGATCTGTGCTGCCGTCATCGGCGCTACCGATCAAACAGCAATTCCTCGTAGGAATGCGGCAACACTTGTTCGAATTGACGTTCATCCCGACATTCCCACCGTAGGTTGAAAAGGCCTTCAGCAATCGCATATAATCGCATAAGATTCGTCGGCTTAAGTTCCAGCAGGAGCGTGCCGCCGGATGGACATTCTGAATCGCATCAAGCGGCTGGTTGCGGGCGGACGTTATCGCCTGAGTATCAAAGCCCATGTCGAACTGGATGCCGATGGGCTTGTACCGCTCGATGCCGTTGAGGCCATTCTGAACGCGCAGTCGATAAAAAAGGTGCTACGTTCTCGTAGTCCAGGCCGTGTTCATCGCGGCGAGAAACTATATGTCATCGAAAGCTTCAACTACACGGGATCGCTCATCTACACAAAAGGCGCGATCAAGCGCCAGGAAGACCAGGAAATCTTCTACATCCTCATCTCGGCCAAACGTTCGACGCTGGGAGACGACTACTAAACCTCTCGTCAGATGTCCGATGTGCGGATCACGTCAAATCCATCGAACTAAGGTCTCCGTTCCGATCCGCCGCGGGAAATCGGTACTTCCCGTCGAAGCAGACGTTTGTGAAGCATGCGGCGAAGGCTTCCTCGACGCGATGTCATGTCGAGAAATCTCACGAACGGCAAAACGGTAGATCGCGTCGGCCGATATACGCCTGCGTCTGTCCTCTTACTCGGCCCGGTCTTGTCTCACCAAGCAACTGCATCTGTACCAAGTTTATCTTCGCGCGCGACGTAAACACATGGTGGCCCAACGCGGAGGCTGTGAACATCAAAGACCGCTACCTGTTCGCAGTTTCTACGAAACCCCCTGTAGCGCTCAGTACACGCCCTCCACCACCGTCGTTGCGAAGCCCGAGTAGGGACGTACGTTGGCCGTGCCGTCCCACGGGTACTTCTCGCAGGGCGGCGTACGCTTTGCTTCGTCGCGCTCGAGGAAGCGCGGCATGAAAAACTCTTTCGTCAGCGTCGTCAGCCGCACGCGGCCCCACTCGCCATAGGGCACGATCGTCTTTTCATCGTCGAAGCTGACGACCTCGACCATCGCCCGTGGGACTGGGGGGTGATAGATGATGTCGTAGTTGTCTGTGGGGTCGAAGGGCTTGTGACAGGCGAGGCCCATCAGCGTGTTGCCGTAGGTGGGCACGAACTCGATCTTGCCTTCGAGCAATTCCTCGCGGGCGAACTTGTGAAACTGCGGGGTCATCTGCGTGCCCCCGCAGAAGACGCCCTTGATGCCGACATCAACGAGGGAGATTTTTTCGCAAAGCGCTTCGAGCAGCTTGGGCGTCGTGAACATGCACTGGATGTTGTCGTGGGCCTTCAGCAGCGTCAGCCCCTGATCAATGACGTGGTTCTTGTAGTCTTCCATGACGTTCATCTGGCCCTTCTTGATGAGCTTGACCACCCAGCGCGGGTCCATATCGATACAGAAGCAGATGCCGCCGCGGAACTGGGCGAGGTGCTCCACGGCCAGTCGCAACCGTCGCGGACCTGACGGGCCTAGCATCAACCAGTCGCTGCCTTTTGGGAATGCTGCATCCGAGAGCGTCTCGGAAAACTGTTCGTAGTCGATACGAAAGTCTTCGATGTTCACGCGGCTCTTGGGTACGCCGGTGCTGCCACCGGTCTCGAAGGTGTAGATCGGCCGATCCGCCAAGGCCTTGGGTACCCATCGCCGCACAGGCCCGCCGCGGAGCCATTCGTCCTGGAAGTTGCCGAACCTGTCAAGGTCGGCGTAACAATGCACCTCCTTGCGCGGGTCCCACTTGAGCTTGCTCGCAAACTCAAGCCAGAACGGGCAGCCCGTCTTCGGATCGAAGTGCCACGCGACCATCTCGCGGACATGGGCGTCGAGCCGTGCCCGGGCCTCGGCGATACGCTTTTCAATGGACACAAACGGGCTCCTTGCTCATCCGGCTACAACCGTCTCCCTTTACTTCTTTTCCTCGCGCGGCTGCTCCAGCTTTGCCCCTTCCTGAATGGCAAACAGTGCCCGGCGATTGGTCACGTAGAGAACGCCATTGGAAGCCACCGGTGTCGTATAGACGGCATTTTCCATGTTGTTCGTGGCGATGATCTTCTTCGACTTGCCATGCTCAAGAACGATCACTTCGCCATCCTCGGTACCGATCATCACCTTGCCGTCCACGACGTAGGGCGATCCCCAGATGGCGGCGAACGTGTCATGAACCCAGTACGGCTTGCCAGTCTTGAGGTCCAGGCAGTGGAGAAACCCGCTCAGGTCCGCCGCATAGACCAGACCGTCTGCGATGGCGCACGTTGACATCGACCGCTTGAAATCATCATTGCCGATGTGCCACACCTTGGCCTTGTCCGTCACATCGCCCCGCATCGTCGCATCAATGCGATAGAAGTGGCCGATACCCTCGCCGTGTTCCGGGTCCTGGCCGACGCAGACGAACACGCAATCGTCATAGATCACTGGCGTCGCAATCACTTCATTCGCCGTACCGCGGCCTCCCAGCACGTACTTGGCGCCCGGCGGATTGAGATTGAACTTCCAGAGCAGTTCCCCGGACTCCGGCTCATAGGAATAGCACCAGCCGTCGCCCCCGCCGAAGACGACCTGCGGCTTGCCCTTGACCTTCCCGTAGGCCGGGCTCGACCACTGCCCGTGAAACGTCCTTCGGCCGCACGGATTGGCCTCCCAGACCACCTCACCGCTGTGCTTGTTGACCGCCAGGAAATCCGGAGCGTCAGGACTTGGCAGGTTCAGGTGTCCCTCATCGACACCGTTGGAAGTCAGCAGAAACACGAGTTCGCCGCCGATGACCGGGGAAGACGTTGCCAGATTGTGCGGGAAGACGCCCAGCTCCTCGATCATGTCGAGGATCCAGATGAAGTCGGCATCCTGCTTCTCGTTGTATTTCTCATCCTTGTACGGTCCGTCGTTCTTGCCGTCGAGAAAACCCTCGGTGTCTGCGCAGACGAGTTCACAGCGATTGCTCACGTAGTACAGCCGATTTCCCTCAACTGCAGGCGATGAGCAGATGCCCTGCTCGGGCCAGTCATTCACCCGGCCGGAGGGCAACTTGTCGTGTGTCGCCTGCCAGAGCATCTTTCCGGTCTTTTCCTCAAAGCACATCATGATGCCCTTGTCGCCCTTGATGTGCGGTCGGTATTCGCCCGTGTTGTTCGTGCCGACGAAAATCTTGCCTTTGTAAATGACCGGGTTGCCATAAGTTTGCGAGCCCAGCGGCGCAATCCACTTGATATTCTGGCCTTCCTTGATGTTCCACTTCGCGGGGATGCCTTTTTCGCCGGAGACCATGTTCCGATCCGTCGAGCCGCCCCACATTGGCCAGTCGCCGGTCTTGGCTTTCGAGAGCGGTTCGGCATTGAGCGGCACGTGCAGGAGGGAAAACATCAGTCCTATCAGTGTCAAATGACGAATTGCAGATGACGAACTGTACGAGGATTCGCTTCGATTCGTTCTTCGCTTGTCGCGGTTGCTCCGTGAAACGGTGTGAGCGCAGTCGGCTGCCTTCGCGGCCGCTGTTCTGCGATTCATCATTGGCAATTCGTCATTCATTTGTCACCATGAAGTTGTCGTAATAGACCTCGGCCCCGTCACTGCGCTCCGTCGTCCCGTTCGAATACGCGAAGAGTCCCGGGCAGCCCGCCGTGTTCGCACAATCATCCTCAATTTCGATCGTCCACGCGTCCGGTTCCGCTTCTGCGCGCGGCCACACTTTCCCCTGCACGAGCGTCTTGCCGCCGCGGGGCTCCACGCGAAGCTTCATGCGATACCAGACCTCCGGCTGCATCTCGAACGGCACACGCCGACGTAGACCGTGCGCCGGCTCATCCCGCCAGCGAGAGAGTTCCAGCTCGCGCTGCTGACCCAGCACGATTAATTCGTAGCGGGCGTTGATGACGCCCATGTCCGGGCGAAATCGCTTGCGCGCCAGCGTACCCAGCAGATCGCACTGCACCGTACCACCTGCGGGAATCGGCTCGCCGACGAATGCCCGCATGCGCCACACCGGCGACGGCTTTCCCTTCTCCGCCAGCTTTTGAAGCACACGCGAACCATCCCGCTCTGTGATTCGCGTCTTGCCCGAGGCGCCGATCCAGCCAGGCGGAACCGAACCCTCCTGCATGCCGTCAAAGTTCTCCTTGATCGGCGGCGGCGGACACGTTCGGACGCGCGACATCGCCGAGAGTTCGCCGATCTTCGCCGTCACCATGCCCGCGGAGAATCCCGCATCCGGCGCTGCCGTAAGCACACCGTCCGGGCTCACAGTCGCCTTCACCCCCGCGACCGACCACTCCACTTTCGGCGTTGGACCGTCGAGCCGCGCTCCGTGTTCGCTGAATCGGCGAAGGTCGAGCTTGACCGACTCGCCCGGTGCCAGTGTGACGTCACCCGGTATGACATGTACGATGGCCGGCTTCTGTCCTGCCGCTGGTCGTTCGGCCGGCAACGATGGCGACGGCCGACGCTCTGCTCGCTCCTGCTTCGAGCCCAGACAATACATCCCATACCGCGTCATAAAATAGACGCGGCCCGCCGACACGGCCGGCGAGCCGAAGATTTCGTCGATCTGGTTGTCCGGACCTTCGAAGGACTGCTGGCTTAGCTTCTCGCAATGGTCGTCCTTGTCGCGAACGATCCAGAATACGCCGTTCTGCTCGCCGACGTAAATCACGCCGTCTTCCGTTACCACGGGCGATCCCTTGCCGACGCGCCCCAACTTGAAGGACCAGATTTCCTTGCCCGTCTTCGCGTCAATGCAGGTCAGGTTCGCCGAATTGTCCACGTGGTACAGTCGACCGTTCGCCAGTGCCGGCGAAGCATATCCGCCGCCGAAGCCGTCCAGCCGCCACACCTCGGCGGTCTTGGTCACGTTGCCCTGCTGGCTGGCATCAATGCACACCAGGCGGCCCATGAGCGTATTGTCGATGTTCTCTTCGCTGTGAGAGACATATACATACTTCCCATCAACCACCGGCGAGGAGTTGCACCCCATCTTGGTCAGTTCAAAGTTCCAGAGAATCCGCCCCGTCCGCGCCTCCATGCCGTACACAACCCCGTCGCCTGCCGGGCAGATCAGTTGCCGCCGACCGTCCACCACCGTCACCACGGGACAGGAATAGGTCGTATCCTTGGCGACGCCTGGCGTCTCCGACCACCACAGCACGGCGCCTGTCCGCTTATCGAAGGCCAGGTATCGGTGCGACGGTCGTGCCTGATTGCCCCAGTTCGAGTTCAGGAAGCTGATGATCACGCGGTCCTCATCCACAACCGGCGTTTGCAGTCGGCCGCCGTACCCGCTGACCCGATTAAATTCCTCCGTCAATGAGTGCTGCCAGAGAATCTTCCCGTCGCGATCAAAGCAGATGAATTCGCCGTTGGTGCCGTGCAGATAGATGTTGCCGGTTTCCGGGTCCGCGGCCAGCGCCGTCCAGCCGACTCGATTCTCGACAATGTCGGTGAAAAAGATGTTCGACCGGTGTTCCCAGATGGTCATGCCCGTATCGGCATCCACGCAGAGCACGCGCTCCTGCACGCATTCACCGTCGCCGACCGGCCCGTTGTAGTAGATACGACCACCCAGCACGAGCGGCGTCGTGCGACCGCCATTTTGCGTGTGCCAGAGCAGGTTCTTTCCGTCGGGTGACCAGTCGGTCACGACGGCCTTTTCTCGGACAAAGCCCGTCTGCTCCGGTCCGCGCCAGCTCGGCCAGTCGGCCGCACCGGCCGTCGAACAAAATGCCGTTACCATGGCACCCAGGAGGACGCACCATCGAACCGCCTCTCGATAGCTGACAAGGGTATGTACGTGGTTGGCATAGGTGCGCAGATACACGGCATAAGCAAGCGCCAGCTTGCTTGTGTCTTCACCCAAACGATTCTCTGGACCCTCCGTCCTCGCAGAAACGGACGAACCCACACACATATCTCTCCCCGTCAGACTCATGTCGATGCCCATCATGGCCTCATTCCTGATCGTCGCGCACCAATCGTCGAGACTTCATCTCGCTGCGCGGCAGCGTGCCGCGCTCCACGCACCGCACCATCGGCCGGAAATGCAGCCGATCCTGTATGGCCGACGTAACTTGTTCCGCCAGTACGTTCGAATCCGTGCCCGCCGACGGCTCGAGTTCCACCGTTAATTCGCTCATCGCCCCCCGTTGCCCCACCCGCATCTGAAACTCGGCCACGCCGCCCACGCCGCGTACCACGTCCTCGATCACGGCAGGATACACGTTGTTTCCGCGAATGAAAACCAGGTCATCGACGCGACCGAGGATTCCGCCTCCAGCGCGTGCGTACGATCGTCCGCAGACACATCGCTCGTGCGACAGTCGAACGAGATCGCCTGTGCGATAGCGGATCATCGGCATACCCCAGCGGCCGAGGTTCGTCACCACAAGTTCGCCTTCCGCACCATCGCCCACTGCCGCGCCGCTCGAGGGATCGATCACCTCGCAAACGAATTCGCTTTCGATCAGATGCACCCCGCCAGGAGACTCCTCACATTCAAACCCGTGCGGTCCCACTTCACTCATCCCCGCATGATCGATCACTCGTGCGCCGAAGGCCTTCTCGATCGCCGCCCGCGTCGAAGGGATGCTGCCGCCCGGCTCGCCGGCCACGATCAAACGTCGAACCGCCGATCCAGCGAGATCAATTCCCCGTTCCGCGGCGACCTCCGCCATACGTAGCGCATAGGTCGGCGTGCAGCATACGACCGTCGCCGAGTTTTCCATCAGGTACTGCAAGCGCGCCGCCGTCGTCATGCCCCCGGCGGGCAGGCACAGATTCCCAAGCTCCACGGCGCTCTCGAACGCCGCCCAGAAGCCGATGAACGGTCCGAAGGAGAACGGAAAAACGAGCCGATCCTCTCGCCGAACGCCCGCACCACGGTAGATGATCCCCCAGCACCGTCGCCACCAGTTCCAATCCACCGTACGATCCAGCACGCGCAATGCCGACCCGCGACTGCCCGAAGTCTGGTGCAATCGACAGTACGCGTCGATCGGATAGCTCAGATTACTCCCGTAGGGCGGGTATGTCGTCTGGTCGTCCTGCAACTCCGCCCGTGTCGTGAACGGTAGCTCGCAGAATCGTGCGACCGCATCCGTCGGGCTCAGCTTGCCATATTTTTTCCGAAAGAATGGATTAGATGCGAGCACGACCTCGAACATCGCCGTAAGCTTGCGACGCTGAAGCTGCGCCAGACCCTGGCGATCGAGCAGTTCCTCTTGCGGGATGTGATAGGCCATCGTCGATTGCGACTCGCGGCGGGCAGGAAGGGTCGGCCATCCTCCGGATTAACGAGCTTGGAATTATAGCGGTACAAGTCGTACGAAACGATCCGGCAATCCGGTCTCATTGCACGGAAAATCGGCGGATCGAAAACGTCTCAATTGGCTGCGACGTGCGGCCTCTCCTTACCAGATCCGCCATAATCTCTCCCACCACCGGGGCGAACTTGAATCCATGACCGGAAAAGCCGCCGGCGATGAACACATTCCCGTGCGCCGGGTGTCGATCGATGATGAAGTGATCATCCGGCGTATTCGTGTACAGACACACCTTGCCATCGGCCAGTGGCCCGTCAGCGGCCGGCAGATAACGCTGAATGTACCAGCGGATATCGTGTTCATCGGCCGGCGAGATGTTCCGATTCACACGGTCCGGCGTCGTGAACAATCCTCCGTGGTGTCGCGCAATCTTCACCCAGGGCTGCTCATGCGCCGGAATGGCGTAATACGCACGCTCCGCCACGAAATGAATGAACACCGGCATCCGTCCGGCCTCGAAGATCGCCGGCTCCTTCGGGGCAAACCATGTCTGAACCTGTCGCTCCACATGCAACGGAAGCTGGAGTTCCGTCGCCACCTGTCCGAGCCAGGCGCCGGCCGTGATGACCAGTGCTTTGCCGCGATACGCGCCGCCGTCCGTCTCGACGGTTACCGCATTCGCTTCTGCCCGGAAGCCGAGCACGCGCCGCCGGACCTCAATCCGGCAGCCCGCCGCCTCCGCCAGACGCGCGTGTGCGGCCACGCATTTTTCCGGCAGAAGAAATCCCGCATCCTCCTCGAAGACGCCGACGTCTCGCACGTCCGGCTCCAGCGCCGGCCAGCGCCGTCGGATCTCATCGCGATCGAGCATCTCATAGGCAAGTCCGTGCATCTCCGCGCTGCGCCGTGCGCCCATCACGCACTCGTGCTCGGCGGGGCCGAGATTCAGACAGCCCGTCGCGCGATAGAGTGTTTCACCCGATTCGCGCTCCAGTGCTCGCCAGAATTCAAACGAGCGACGCACCAGCGGTACATAGTGCGGATCTTCAAAATAGGCCTGCCGGATGACGCGCGTTCGGCCGTGCGAGCTGCCGCGATCATGCAGCAGGTCGAACTGCTCGATACCCAGAACCCCCAATCCGCGCCGCGCAAGGTGGTAACAGACAGCGCTGCCCATGCCGCCGACGCCGAGAACAATGACATCAAAAGTCTGCATTCAAGGGAGATTCCAACCGCCGAATGCGGAGGAATCAAGATGGCGGGATTTCGTCGCCACGGCCCGCGGTTCGCCATTCGGCGATGCGTTCGTGCAAGACCTTGTGTAAGCGAATTAGTCCAATGGTTTGGCGAATGCCACGCCCACGCCGCCGTCCGGACTTGCCCACGGCACCACCTTCCAACCGAAGAATTCCGGATCGCGTCCCATCGCCACGCTGTGGCCGACCACAAGACCCAGCACGCCGCCCATGATCACATCCGAAAGATAGTGCTCCCGGCTGTCCACGCGTTGCCAGCCGTTGAACGTTGCCAGCGCATAGAGCGGCACGCCGACGAGATGGCCGTACGCCTGGTGCATGACGCTGGCGAGTACAAAGCTGCTGGACGTGTGGCCCGATGGCATGGTGCCATATCGTCCGTTCGGTCCGCGATCCGCGTGCGCCGCCTGGCCGACGATCACTGTCAGACCATTGATCATCAACGCGGAAAAGAGCGTCTTGCCCACCTCGTAGGTCTTGTCGTCCATTCCCTGCTGGCCGATCAGGTACCAGATGCCGGCCATGGCGAAGTGTGTTCCGGGATTACCCGCCGCATCAAAGAACTCCAGCCAGTCCTTCTTGATGTGATGATGCGTGCCGCCGCCGTCGCGCCGCCGCGGCTGGAAATGCCGCTCGATGCCCTTATCCACGCCGGTCTGCCGAACGGCCAGCGCGCCGCCGTACGTCCCGCCGAGGATCACCAGATTTACCGGGTTCGCATAGACCAGCTTCGTATCCCGCCAGACATCCTTCGGCATGTACTTCAGATCTCGCTTCACCGTCTCCCAGAACGAATTCAGCGGCGGGCGGCGTGCGTATTGTTCTTCGCGATCTGTCGCCGTGGCCAGCCGCACGTGTTCGCCTGAATCCTCCGGGCCGGCCACATCGCCGTATTCTGCCATCGTCAGCGGCCCGGTGGTTGACCTCCGCCCACGATCCAGTGCGATCGATTGCTGGACGACGCGGGGCGGTGCCTGATTGGCGCGCACCACCGGACGCATCGCACCGTCTGCGTTCGCTCCGCCGGAAAGTTGAACAGAGTCACCGACGCGCTCCAGTCGTTCCGACTCGATCGCGGCCAGGCGATCGTCCAGATCGAGCAGTGCGACGGTCCGACTGCTGCTCTGACACCCGAAAATCAAACCAGGAAGAAAAACAGAGATGAGAATCCGATTCATCCTGATGACCTCCCACCTTTAAGAAAGCCACCGCAGCGCCATCCGTGGTCGCATCATCCAGCCGTAGAGCATACGACCCCTCAGAAGAAACGTCAAAGCGAATCTGGCAGGGAATCCCATATCTCCTTGGAACTTGGAAGCCGAACGCAGGCCCGCTTCTGGAAGTAATGCATCGGCTCGAACTGGTACCGGAGCCATCGATGTTTGCAGTTATCTTGTTTGCTGGAACATTCGCGATAGGCAGAGGACGACTTGCTCGCTCATCACCTCGAGCCAAGATCACCCGTTCGGGCAGATGACCGCCTTGCCTGTCTGCCAGTTCGCCACGGCCTCCAGCGCTTCGTTGACCTGCTCCAGCCCGAATCGGTGTGTGATAAGTTCGTGGAAGGGATATCGCGCGCGCCGATCCCGAAGGAACGACAGCGCCTTGGCCCAGTGGTGCGGCTCGCTCCCGTACGAACCATACACCTCCAGCTCTTTTTTTGTGATCAGGTGCGGATTCAGCGGGATCGGTCCGGCATCACAATACTGCCCCAGCACGAGATAACGCCCACCGTCGCGCGCCAGGTGCCAGCCCTCCGCCACCGCCGAAGGATGTCCGACGCACTCCACGACCGCATCCGCCCCCAACCCGTTCGTGTGTTCGAGGACGATTCCCCGCCGCTTGTCCGGATCACGCACCTCGTCGATGTCGATCACCACGTCCGCCCCGAATCGCCGGCAGCGCTCCAGCCGATCGCGCGGTCCGCCGATCACGATGATCGGCCGCGCCCCGGCGTCGGATGCCAGCGCCAGCGCCGCAAGCCCCACCGGCCCCGCACCCTGAATCACCACCGACTCCGCCCAGCGCAGAGGCATCTTTTCGTACCCGTGCACGCAGGTCACCAGCGCGCAGCCCGCACCGATCACCGCCTCGCTCGGCAGGTCATCCGGGCGCGCCGCGCGCCCGCCCAGCTTGAAGATCGCCGTCCCCGCGGCCAAGTGATGATATTGCCCATACCCGCCCAGAAAATGCGGCGATACATCGCACGGCGTGTTAACCCCGTACGCCTTGCGATTCAGACAGCGGCTCGGTATCCGATACAAACGGCAGTAGCGGCAGGTGCCGCAGGTGCGCCCCACGGTCCACGAAACACGATCACCTTGCTGCAGTGGTTCGCCCAGCCAGTCCTCTGCCTCACCGCCGATCTCGACCACTTCTCCCACCGTCTCGTGCCCCATGATCAGCGGCAGCGGCACCTTGAGTTGCCCCTTGTACAGGTGCACATCCGTCCCGCACATACCCGCAAGCGTCACCTTCACGAGCACGTCGCCCGCTGCGAGCCGATCCGGCAGAGGGAACTCCCGCACGACGAGCGGCTTGTTGAAAGCGGTCATTACGGCGGCTTTAGCGACAGTCATTCGGCCCATCATGCGGCAGGACAAGCCGGCGTGCAAGAAAAGCAGCGATTCTCTGGTGCAGGCGCAACCGCGGCATGGCGACAGTTTCTATCCTGCAACTCCGCAGAGGCCGCAGGTCTGCGGTGAAGCCGCCCGACGTGCTTTGTGCCTCACTGATCGCCCTTGAAAGCAGTGCCCGGGACAGATATTCTTTATGGGCTATAGAATCCGCCTGCCGCACCCGTCGAGTGACCCTGCTAGTGAGGATCGTCATCGGGCACGGCCGACGATGGTGAGTGTAGCTCAGTTGGTTAGAGCACTAGGTTGTGGTCCTAGGGGTCGCGGGTTCGAATCCCGTCACTCACCCGTTTATCATCCCGCCTTCGCATCGCACCTCTGTCCGGGTGACAACCACAGATCGAACCTGATTCTCCGGCTGCAAGCTCACCGTGTCCGGCCCATCACCATGTCGCCGAATCAACACGAAAAACCTATAATCGCCTTGCGTTTACTCTACGGAGGCGCTGCGCGCGCCCGTCCCGGCCGAGTGAGTCACTGCCATGCTTCATGTTCCCATACTCCGCCACGGTAAGCCCTACGAGAGCGCCGACAAGGTTGAAATCGTTCACCACGCCACCGGCGAGCCGGTCGCGCTTGTCAGTCAGGCCAACAGCGGCATGTTGCCGCGCGACATCCAGCGAATGAACCATCGCGCCCTGGAGCGCTTCGCCGTCTCCGAACTGATGGCCATCTCCCGCAAGGCCGGCGAACTCTTCATGACCGCCGCGCTGCCGCTCGGTGATACGACACAATCATTCGACGACTACGTCCGCCAGCTCTCCGCCACCACCGGCATGCCGCAGGCACTCTGTCGGTCCAATGCCCAGAAAATTCACCGCGTCATGGCCGAGATCGATGTCGTTGTTGCCGGTCTGACCCGCGGATTCGACCTTTCCATCCTCGACAAGGGCTTTGGCCTCGACCACGGACGGATGCTGAGCTGGTCGCGTCATGCTCGCGTCTTCGGTGCTGTTCTCCCGAGCAATTCACCCGGCGTGCATTCTTTGTGGATCCCCGCCATCGCCCTCAAGACGCCGATCGTCCTCAAGCCGGGTCGCGAAGAGCCCTGGTCCCCGTTTCGCATCCTTCAGTCCTTCATCGCCGCCGGCGCGCCGCCCGAGGCCTTCGGCTTCTACCCGACCGATCATGGCGGTGCGGCCGCGCTGCTGCGAGCCGCCGATCGCTCAATGCTCTTCGGCGATGCCTCCACGACACGTCCCTGGCAGGGCGATCACCGCGTCGAACTCCACGGCCCCGGCTACAGCAAGATTGTCCTCGGCCCTGACTGTGTCGATCATTGGGAAAAATACGTCGACATCATGGTATCCTCGATCCTCGCCAACGGCGGGCGATCCTGCATCAACGCCTCCGGCATCTGGACGCCGCGCCACGGGCGTGAGATTGCCGAAGCCGTTGCGGCGAAGCTCGCCGATGTGCAGGCCCTTCCCGCGGACCATCCCGATGCGAAGATCGCCGCCTTTGCCAATCCAAACTTCGCCGAGATGATCTCCGCATCGATCGACGCCGGACTCCGCGAACCGGGCGCCGAAGATGTCACCCTCCGTCTGCGCGGAAGTCCGCGCCTTGTAAAGCACGGGCGCATCGCCTACCTCCTGCCGACCGTCATCCGTTGCAACGCAGCCGACCACCCGCTGGCCAACCGTGAGTTTCTCTATCCGTTTGCGTCGGTCGTCGAGTGTCCCGCCGATGAAATCGTCGAGGCCATCGGACCCTCACTGATCGTCTCCGCGATCACGAATGATCGCGGCCTCATCGCGAAGCTCATGGAGGCGTCCAACGTCGACCGGCTCAATGTCGGTCCCATCCCCACCTGGCGGCTCAGTTGGGACCAGCCGCACGAGGGCAACCTGTTCGAACACCTGTACCGTCAGCGCGCCTTCCAGATCGAATCCGCAGCATGAAGAACATCGAAACCGCATGCTTCGAGGCCTCGCCAGCCATCGAATCGTTGATAAGTCGGAGCCCTGAAGATTAATACGCGATTGATTTCTGAACTCGTCACACACTCCGACGTTCGCGTGATCTTCGGGGCAGGCGCCTTACGCCGGCTCGGGGAGGTCGCCGTTGAGCACGGCGCCACGCGCGTGCTCGTCGTCACCGATCCCGGCATCGTCGCCGCAGGGCACGTCCAGCGGGGCGTAGATTCACTGCGTGAGGCCGGCTGCGAAGTCACAATCTTCCACGGCGTTCGCGAGAACCCGACGACCGGACACGTCACGGCAGGGGTCGATGTCGCCCGCGCGCTTGGCGCAGATTGCATCGTCGGCCTCGGCGGCGGCAGCGCGATGGACGCCGCCAAAGGAATCAATTTCATCCTCACGAACGGGGGGAGAATGCAGGATTACTGGGGCGTCGGCAAAGCGACCAGGCCCATGCTCCCCTTTGTCGCCGTGCCCACCACCGCCGGCACCGGCAGCGAGGCCCAGTCCTTCGCCCTCATCACCGACCCGCAGACGCACCAGAAAATGGCCTGCGGCGATAAGAAAACCCTCGCACGTGCCGCAATCCTCGACCCCGACCTGATCCGTACCGTGCCGAAGCCGGTCGCGGCTGCAACAGGAATCGACGCGATCTCCCACGCCGTCGAAACAGCTGCAACCAATCGACGAAGTGAGGTCTCACGCTCTCTGTCACGCGAAGCGTGGCTTCGACTGGAGTCCTCCTTTGAAACGTATCTGCGCGATCCGGAGAACGCTCCTGCCCGCGAAGCGATGCTGCTCGGCGCGCACCTTGCCGGTGCCGCCATCGAGGCCTCAATGCTTGGCGCCGCCCACGCCTGTGCCAATCCGCTGACCGCGAAGTTCGACGTCGTCCACGGCATCGCCGTCGGGCTGATGCTGCCGCACGTCATCCGTTTCAATGCCGCCGAAAGCATGAACCCCTATGTCGATCTCGATGCTGATGCCGATCGATTGGCACTATGCATCGAGCGCATGCTGCAGCTTGCCGCGCTGCCCCGAAAACTCTCCGAAGTCGGCGTAGGTAAGGATGTCCTGCCCGAACTCGCCGAGATGGCCGCCGCGCAGTGGACCGCCCGCTTCAATCCCCGACCAGTCGGCGAATCGGAACTGCTCTCAATCTACACCAGCGCCTGGTAAACTTCGCAGGATGTCCCCTGCACCACAACCGGACGCAACGCGCGAACTAGCTGCACCAAAGCCCGCGGCATGCCTGCCGTGGGCTTTTCACCCATCAACCCGAAATACTGCGCCGATCTACTCATGAAGACCGCGATGTATTACAATGCTTTCGTTCGAACCGCGACCGACTTCCACGGAGCCGCCTGTATGTCCGCGATACCGAACCCCCCCTGGTACGGCGGTGGCCTGCGTTTCACCTGCACCCAGTGCGGTAACTGCTGCACCGGCGCCCCCGGATTTGTCTACGTGAACGACGAGGAAATCCGGCGCATCGCCGAGTTCCTGGGCAACGAAGACGGAACGCTCGGCCGCGAACACCTCCGCCGCGTCGGTCGCAGATATTCGCTTACCGAGAACAAGAAGAACGGCGACTGCTGCTTTCTCAGGACCGAAGACGGCAAGCGCATCTGCTCCATCTATCCCGTTCGGCCGTTGCAGTGCCGCACATGGCCCTTCTGGGATATCAACCTCGATACCCCCGACGACTGGCGGGAGGCCTCCCTCACCTGCCCCGGTATGAACAACGGCAGGCAGTACGACCTTGTGCAGATCCGCGTTCGGCTCCACGCTAAGCAGTGGGAGGATCTGCCTGCATGACCTTCTCCTTGAACCACCTGGTCATCGAACCGGCCGGCCGCTCCGGAGGGCAGTCGGCGCTGTCGCGCGAGGTGCCGCAGCTCGATGAAGTGCGCACCTTTGCGGCGAATCACTCGGCATTCGACGATGCCATGCGTGCGTTCTATGCCGAAGTGGATAGCGACATCGCCGCACGAAGTCCCGTTTGCACCAACCGCGGTCACTGCTGCAAGTTCACCGAGTACGGCCACCGCCTCTATGTCACCGACGTGGAGCTCGCATTCTTCGCAGATACGATGAGTGACGATCGGCGCTTGCCCTACGTTCCGGGCGTCTGCCCGTATCAGATCGACGGACGCTGCACGGCACGCGATGCCCGGCCGCTCGGGTGCCGTGTTTTCTTCTGTGATCCCGGTGCTGATTGGCAGGGGCCGGTCTATGAACAGTACCTTGCATGTCTCAAGCAGCTCGGCCGTCGGTTCAACATCCCGTATCGCTATCGCGAATGGTTATCGGCGCTCTCGGATGTTACGACTGGCGAACGGTCGGCCCGCCGTGCCGATCGCTGACCGCTCGTCGTCGTCTCGTATGCCCCGTGCAGTCGAGGCCGATGTCATCCGATAAGCTGCGGAAATCCCCCGATGCCCCCGCATTGACGCCGGTACCCGGCGGCGGATAATATAAGTGAACAATGGGAGGGATGCCCCGCCAGACGGACGGCCCAGCAGCCGCCCCACCCCGAATTGGTTTGCTCGTACGACACACCACGTATTGAAGGATGCAGCCGCCATGACTCGAAAATTCGCCGCCTTGGTCCTGTTGCTGGCCCTCACAGTTTTCCCCGCCATCGGTTGCGGCGTTGCGGCCACCGAGCCGGAGAACCGCCGGACCGTCATGCGCGTGGCCGACTTCGATGCCAAGATGCTCGTCGATGACATCGGCGTGCTCACTCAGACCCACCGACCGATGCGCACCTCGCGCTATGTCATCCCTTGAGAAACTCTGAAAGACGGTGGCATGGGTTAGCGTGAGGGTGGTATGGGTAACCGCAGGTTACCCGCATTCCAACTGAGTGGAACCGGCGCAAATCAACTCAACCTGACGCCCGCGTCTTCATTTTGTAGCGGACCGTCCCTGCGCTGCCGAAGACAATCAGAATCCTCCCACCGAAAACACTGCCAGATACGCAGCCAACACCTCAGCGCTGCCATTCTCGCATTCGTGATGTTTGCCCGCTACGATTCTCGCATCATGTCACGCGATGGTTGGACGCGTTTGCTGCCGGTCAGCGACTTCCCCGTGGGTCGTGCCTGCTTCGTCGCCAGCGGTGACCACGAGCTGGCCGTCTTTCACCTTTCAGATCCCGATCGCTTCATCGTTACCCAGAACAGTTGCCCGCACGCCGGAGGCAACCTCGCCGCTGGCGAAATGAACGGCGCCTGCGTGACATGCCCCTGGCATCAATGGGAGTTCAACCTCGACACCGGTCGCTGTACCCTCTCCGAGGGCGTTACACTGTTACGCTATGAATGCCGCATCGAATCCGGCGATCTCTACGTCCGACTGCCGTCGGGATAGCCAGCCGCGCTGTAAAAAGGCGAGAGCGCTGAGCAAGATTTCTGATATATTGCCCCGGTCGAGGCCGCTCTCGCTGCGCGATCGTCGCGAGTCCGCGCCGAGAAAAGTCGCCCAGGAATTTTCAAGTTTTTCAGGCAATTTCAAGGTGCTTTTTTCAGAACAGCTTGTTCGCTCAACTGCGGCTGACGCACCATGCTAACTTATCACGAAATTCCCGTGGCCGACTTGCACCTCGCTGCATGCCTCCACCGGCCGGACCACGGGACGCGTAACTCGCAGTCGCCGATCGTCGTCTGTTGCCACGGCCTGACCGGCACACGCGTCGGCACGGCCTATCGCATGGTCCGGCTGGCGCGAATGCTTGAAGCCGTGGGCATCGCCTGCCTTCGGTTCGACTTCCGCGGCTGCGGCGAGAGCGACGGCTGCTTTGAAGACCTGACCACCGCTACGCTTCAGGAAGATCTCCGCGCCGTCATCGCGCACCTCGCGACCCTCGACGGCTGCGACCCTTCACGCATCGGCATCTTCGCGAGCAGCTTTGGCGCGTACACCGCGTCGCACGTCAGCCCGGAGATTCCAGGCCTGCGCTGTCTCGCCTTTCTCGCGCCGGTTTCCAGCGCCAAGGCCCTCATCGAACAGGACATGACGCCCGAGGCATGGAAGTTTCTGAAGCAGCACGGCTGGATCGAACACCACGGCCTCAAGCTCGGTCGGGGTTTCTTTGAGCGTCATGCAGGTGAAAACGCGTCGGCCGCACTGGCCCGCGCCCGCTGCCCGACGCTGATGTTCCACGGCATCCGTGACCGACAGGTGCCGATCGCCCACAGTCGTGCCTACGAGGCGGCGTTGCAGGCCGAAGGCGTTGATGTACGTCTGGAGACGATGGATTCCGACGACCACGCGCTCCGCGGGATCGCCACGAGCGAGCGAATCCTCGCGGAGTCGCTCGCTTGGTTCACACACTTTCTCAGCGGCGATTCCTGACCGCTTCGATGATCTCCGGCGGAACGCCGATGTCCACGACATGAACCTGACCGGTGTATTCGGCTGCCGTCGCGAGGGTGAAGCCCTGCTTCATGGCGACGAACGTGATCGTATCGTCCGCGCGGACAGTGGCATTGGTCGCGAGGCCGCTGTCGCAATCCAGCCCGGAGGGTACATCGATCGCGATCACGCGCCCCGGCGCTTCGTTGATCGCCGCGATGACTCGATCCAGCGGCGGCCGCACATCGCCGGAAAAGCCCGTGCCAAGCAGGGCGTCCACGACGATTCCCGCCGAATGGAGACGATCTGTTGCGTTCAGCATGGCCTCCGGCGTATTGAAACGTACGAGCGGCAGACGCATGCGCTCGACGATGACATAATTCGTAAGTGCGTCCCCGGTCAACCGGGCGGGATCACATGCGAGAAGGACCTCGACCGCAGCACCGGCGTTTGCGAGATGTCGAGCGATCACGAAGCCGTCGCCCCCATTGTTGCCGCGTCCGCAGACAATCGCCGCGCCGTGCAGGACCTCCGGAAGAGTGAGAAGAATCTGCGCCGCGTTGCGGCCGGCGTTCTCCATGAGCACGACGCCGGGGATGCCGTATTCCTTGATGGCAATCCGGTCCACCTCGCGTACTTGTTGTCGCGTCAATGTCAGCAAATCAATCACCTCATCCACCGTCCGCTTCCAGTTGCTGCCGCAGACGGTCCATCGCCTCTGCAAGTTCAGGCGGAAATGCGATATCGGCTTCCTGGTAGCGCCGTCGGACCTCCTCGTATTCCGCGAGGGCCTCGGAGCGCCGCCCGGCCGCTTCCAGAGCCGTACCTCGGTTCCAGCGATATGTGAGATTTTCCGGCTCCGCTTCGATCGCGCGTCCAAAGTACGCCGCCGCGCGATCGTAATCGCGCGCCCAGCGAAGAGCCGCATCCGCCACGGCCGCGTAACACCCGCTGGCCGAGAATCCGTTCTCGATGGCCGAACGACAGGCCGCCTCCGCTGCTGTGTCCTGTCCGAGACAGATCAGTGCTTCCGCCTTCGCCACGTAGCCCGAGCCGGTGATCGGTCCGAGCCCGATGGTCAGGGCCTGCTCCAGGACCGGCAGTGCCAGCTTCGGCTGTCGCGTGCGAACGTAGGCACGCCCCAGCGCATGAAGCGTGCTGCTGTTCGACGGGTTCAGCGCAAGGGCCCGCTGGGCGTAGGCGACAGCTTCTTCCGGACGATCTTCTTCAAGAGCCAGGTATGCCAGGTTGTTCGGTGCCTGATCCAGTGAGGGCGCGGTCGATTCGACGCGGGTCCACAGGGCCTTGGAATTGCTCCAGATCTCCTGCTGGGAACGCGTCAGTACCAGGAGCGGCAGCAGCCAGAGGGCCGCCGCCGCTCGAACGAGAGCGCCTCGAGCGTGAAAGCGCCGTTCCGCACTCGCGATCAGCTCCACGGCTGGCAGGAGCAGGAACAGGAGCGGAAGGTAAAGAAAACGGTCGGCGACCAGCGAGGCCATAAACCGCACCGGCCCCAGCGCGGGTGACATTAAAATGGCACTCGCGACCAGCCCCACGAAGACCGCGGGACGTCGCCGGACGCTCAACAAAGTGACGGCCAGCACCACGAGCGTGCCTGCGATCGAAAGTGAGACAGCGGGATTCGAGAAACTCAGGTCCGCGGGAACATCGCGAAACGGCGACAGGTGCACCGGCAGCACGATGCACCGGGCATAGAGCATCAGGTTGTAGCAGAGCAGGCCGATCCAGCGACTGAGCAGATCGAGACTGGTGATCTGCGCGATGGCCATGCCGGCGCCCTGTCCGGCGGATGTCTGCGAAACGGCGGCGATGTAGCCGAAGAGGATCATGGCCAGCAGAAAGGAGAGTTTCTCCGGCAGGCAGGATCGCACGTTGCTCCAGAGTCCGCGACCTTCGTTTCGCCCGATTCTTCGCAGCGGCCAGTAGTCGAGCAGCAGAAAGACCAGCGGCAGCAGCATGACCGTCGGCTTGGCGAGATTCGCCAGCACATAGAGCACGAATGCAATCGCCATCCTGCGCCGCTGTCGTGTATTGGCCGTTCGATCCGATACCGACGACGAAGTGGCAGCGAGGTAAGCGAGTATTGAACCGACCGCCAGCGCCGTCGCCAGTACCGTCTTGCGCTGCGAGATCCACGCGACGGACTCCACCTGCACCGGATGGAGGGCGAAGATCAGAGCAAACACGATCGGCACGGTGAGGCCGCCAAAGATTCGTTGCAGGACCAACAGCACCAGTACGCTCGTGACCGCATGGAGCAGTACGTTGGTCAGATGAAAGACGAATGGCTCGATCGGGTCGACCGGCGAGCCGGCGAGCATCGAATCGAGCATCAGCGAAAGCATGGTCAGTGGCTGGTAATAGCCCTCGACCGTGGACGGATGGGTCACCTCGGCAAAGAACCGCAGGACGCCTTCCCAGCTCGGATCGCGGACGAGTTCGTTGTCGACGACGTACTGATAGTCATCGAGTCGCACAAAATCGCTCGAGAGGGTGGGCAGATATGCCAGGAGCGTGATCGTCGCTACGGCCAGCCCGGACGCGTGCAGATAAAGGCGCCGAGAAGTCAGCGGACTGGCGCCATCGGACGGTTGAATGCTTGGCGACGAGATCAAAGCTGCTCGCTCATGTGCCGCGGGCATTTCGCGCGGCGGGCAGTTCAGCGCCGATCGTTTCCGGATCGGTCCATGCATCGAAAGGATCAGGCAGGACATGCTCGAAGTCCAGTTCGCCACCGAGATCGCGCAGCTCGGGTGTTGCGGCGATGCGCGCCGCCAGCCGCGGATCCTTGGCCAGCGCCGCGGCGATGTGCCGGCGGGCCTGTTCTGGTGCGTCGATCGCTGCCCAAGCCATGGCCAGGCCGAGATGAATCGTGGGGTTGTTCTGTCGGCGCAGTGCCTCTTGAAGCTCGCGCCGTGCCGAAGCAGGCCGTTGGACGCGAAGATAGGCATGACCCAGCCCGATCCGGATGCTGGCCGACTCCGGTTCGAGATCTCGGGCACGCTCCAGATATTCGATGGCCTGTTCCGTTTGCCCGCTGCGTGCAAGTGCGATGCCGAGGTTCTGAAGACAGGCGATCCAGTTGGGATTCGATTGCAGCGCCCGTTGCAGCGGCGCAATCGCTTCGGCGCTGCGGCTGCCGTGGTGTAGCAGCAGCGTCGTGCCGAGGTAGAACTGCGTCGTCGGGTCCTGTGGCGCGATCTTCGCGGCCCGTTCGGCATGATAAAGCGCCGAATCGAATTCGTTCTCCTGCAGATATGCCTCCACGAGTCCGGTGTGCGCGCGGGGCCAGGTCGGGTAGCGCGCGATCGTATGTTCGTACAGATCGCGGCTGCTTTGCCAGACGAAGGTCTGCGAGTAGGCATGCACGGCATAAACGGAAGCGACGGCGGCGATGCAGACTGCCGATAGTCGTTGTGCGGGTCGCGCCAGCAGTGATGGACTCGTCCGCAGCCAGGCCGCGACAGCGATTAAGGGTGCCAACAGCGCGGCATAGAGGTAACGATCGCCCAGCAGTTCAGTGCCATAGGCGACGTTCAGCAGTGCCGGGCAGAGCATCAGGAACATTCCGCAGATCGCGAGAAAGAGCGGCCGGCAATGACGGAAGGACCAGACGCCCGCACCGAGGAGCAGCAAGCAGATAACCGTCCAGCGCGCGACCGAAGGCACTGCACCCGCAGCTGCGAGCAGCGGATAGAACGGTGACAGCTGCGCCGGCCAGACGATACGTTCAAAAAAGCCTGCAAGACTTCCGAGTAGCAGGGTCAGGTTACCGGCGGCGTCTTCCGGTCGCGGCGGGATGTGTCGAACGACCATAACCTGCACGATTCCCGCAGCAAGGAGCACGACGAACATCGGCAGCTTCTCAATGAAGGGTCGCCAACCTTCGCGCCGCGCCGGCCAGAGATCGAGGACGAGCATCAGGACCGGGAGCCCGATGAATTGCGGCATGCAGAGCACCGCCGCAAGGTAGGCAGCCGTCGCGGGGGCCAGCCACCAGGCATGTACGGATCGAACGTGTCGCACATAGGCGAGCATCGAAAGCAGCGCGAAGCACATCCCCAGCAGGATGCCGCGCTGACTGATCCAGCAGACGGATTCGACCTGCACAGGGTGCAGCCCGAAGAGCAGGGTCAGAAGCGCAGCCCAGACGACGGCGCGGATGTCACGGGACGATGATGCGTCAATCTTGCAGCCCTGCGAACCTGCGATCGCATGAGGCGACAGCAGCGAAAGGAGCAGTCCATACACGAGCGCGGTGTTCAGAAGATGCAACGTCAGACTGGTCAGGTGAAATTGAAAGGCCGGAGCGCCGAAGTCCGTCGTCAACCGTGCATCCATCGCCAGCGATAAAAGTGCCAGCGGCTGATAGACGCCGGCCGAATCCGACGGTCGCGTGTAGCCCTGAAAGGTCTCCAGCAGTTCGGTACCCGACAGCGAACTGATCCGCGCCGCCTGTCGTACGATCTCGCCGTCGTCACGACTCAGAAAGCCGGCATACAACACCGGTCGATAGACCCAGCCAACGCAGCCAACGAGCAGTATGCCGATCACAAACCGCGCCATGCCGCCTGCCGATCGCGGACGGTTGACGGGCTTCAATGGACGGGCGGCATGTTGAGCCATGTGATCCATGCGTGATGACGATCCGGCGCTGCGGCCTGTGCACGGTTTGTTTCCCGCAGTGGAGTTTCCGCCTGATTGTACGCCTGCGGCGCGGCCCTTACAATTTGCAGATGCGCATCCTTTTGACCAACGACGACGGCATCTTCGCCCCCGGCCTGATGGCCATGTACGACGAGCTTGCCCGCATAGGCGAGGTCCACGTGGTTGCACCGGCCGGTGTGCAATCCGGTGGCTCGCATGCCATCACCATTCGTAACCCGGTCTTCTGGCGGTCGGTGCAGGTCAATGGCGCCTTTCGGGGAACGAGCGTGGAAGGCACCCCCGCCGATTGTGTGAAGCTTGCATTGGGGGCGCTGATGCCGGAGAAGCCCGATCTCGTGGTGTCCGGCATCAACTCCGGGCTGAACACAGGGATCCACGTGCTTTATTCGGGCACGGTGGCCGCGGCGATGGAAGGCGCCATCCTCGGTTATCCGGCCGTGGCCGTGTCGCTTCAGCTCTATCGCGATATGGATTATGCCCAGGCGGCGCGGATGTCGCGGACGATCATCGAGAAGCTTGTCTCACGGGGACTCAAGGCGGGGCAGGTCTGGAACGTAAACGTTCCGGAGATCAAGCCGGGCTGGCCGCGCGGCGTGCGGATCGCACCGCAGTCCGTGCAGCCGACGCTTGATCGGCTTGAGCGACGTTCGGACCCGAGCGGTCGGGAGTATTACTGGCTGAGCGGAGATTTCGAGGACATGAAGGACTCTGCGGAGACGGATCTTCGCGTGGTGCGAGAAGGTTACATCTGCGTAACGCCGCTTCAGTTCAATCTGACGGACATGGGCATGACGCAGCAGGCGTGCGAGTGGTTCTGTGACGTTTCGATTGGCGAATCCGATTAGATCGCCTGGTCTGCATCGGGCCGACGGCGTGATCCGACGCAGCGTCATGGAATTTGTCCGCGCAGTTCTCCCAGTGATCGAAATTCAATGCCGTCGATCATGATCGGTCGGATCGAGGTAATCCACCAGGCGTCGCCTTCGCGTGCCCAGCCGAGCCGCCAGCTTCCCCAGTGCATCTGGCCGACATCACCGCCGATCCGTACGGTCGCCCTGGCGGCTAGGAGCATCTCCGCACGATTGCCGTCCACGGTGACGTCGCGCCGGTGAGTTCGCGTGTCGTAGATGCTTATTCGCTCGAGCGCGCCATCGATGTACGCGATGATCGCCGCCGCATCCATGCCTTCGCTTTCGTAGGTTTCGCTGATGATCGCCCGCAGAGCGGCGGTGTTGCGGTTTTCGACGGCCGAGATGAACCGATCTGCGGCCCCGAGGATCTGTTCTCGCTGGGTCACAACCAAGCTCTGCGAAACAAAGAGCAGAACGATCAATCCCACTGTCGCCGGGGCGATCCACCGGCCGAGCGTCTCTCGGCGCGCTCGCCGAACCAGCAGTGAAACGCCGAACAAGACGAACGAGAAGAAGCCCAGGTAGATCGGGCTCTCGAAGAAAAGCTTCTGCACGAAGTCCATGGGTCAGGCACCCGCGGGTTCGCAGCTCCAGCTTGCACCGGCAGCGATCAGCGCTTCCGGTCGGGTGCGGCGCTCTACGGGTGGATACTGCGCGGGGTCGCCGTACCAGCGGTCGAGCATTGCCTGCCAGTCATCGGGCGTTCGCACGGCGAGAAAGGCCGACCTAACTTCCTTTGCGCACGGATGCAGCTCACTGTAGCGCACGCCGAACTTGCGAAGCAGGGAACCGGCCAGCGCTTCGCCGTGATGCTCGGCCATCAGTGCGTAGTGGCGATCCAGCGCGCAGCGCTGCTCCGAGATCGTTGGTGGCGGAGGAAGCGGTTCGCCATCAAGCAATGCCCGAACTTCGCGGAAGATAAAGGGGTTGCCGATGGCTCCTCGGGCAATCGAGCAACCATCGACGCCGGTTTCGCGGATCATGCGGACGCAATCCTCGGCGGAAAACAGGTCGCCGCTGCCGAGGATGGTGCGGTCGCCGACGTGCCGCTTGACCCGGGCGAGGAATTCCCAGTTGCTCGGGCCGATGTACCGCTGTTTGACCGTGCGACCGTGGACGGTGACGGCGGCGAGGCCGGCTTCGAATGCGGCATCAAGCACAGAGAAGAAGTTGCGTTCGCTCTCGGTGCTGTCGTCCATGCCGCGGCGCATCTTGAGCGTGACCGGCACGCGCCGGCCGACAGCGTCATGCACGCGCCGGATGATCTCCCGCGCCTGATCGGGCACGGACAGCAGAAAGCCGCCGCGACAACGTCCCAGTACTTTCTTCACCGGGCAACCGAAATTGATGTCGATCACGTCATAGCCCATCTCGACGAGCAGGTCGGCCGCCTCGGCAAACTGCTCCGGCTCGCTGCCCATGAGCTGGCCACCGACTGGATGATCGACCGGGGAAACGGCGAGCATGCGCCGCATCCGCTTGCCACCTTGAGCCACGAGTCGATCGAGGACGACTTCGTTGATTGTGTAGGGGCAGCCGTACTCGCGGGCGAGCAGGCGCATGGGCACGTCGCTGTAGCCGGACAGCGCGGCCTGCACGAAAGGGGCGTCGAGTTGGATGATGCCGATACGGAGCATGATCGTAAGCAGATTGTAACGGATCCTTCGTGTAACAGGACTACAGGTTGTATGTCTTGTTGGGATTACGGCGTTGTTGCCGCTTGCCTCTTCGCATCCGTGCCCATCGCACGCGACACATGCGACAGGATGCGTTTCTTAACATCTGCGTGGTCCTTGTATTTCTCGTCGAACATCCGGGTGCCGTGCCATTCGCGGCCGCCGGGGTACTTGAGGCCCTTCGCCTTGCCTCCGGATGCGGCGATGAGGTCTTCGACGGCCGGGTATTCCTCCTCCGGCGCGATCAGCAGTACGGAGATGTGGTCGCAGCGCTTGATATGCCGTGTGGAGTCCACCTGAAAATAGTTGGTGCCGGGCGAGAGGCACACGACGGCCTTCACGTCTTTGTCGCGGCTGCCGTAGTCGAGCGAGATGCTGCAACCGATGCTTGCTCCGATCAGGGCGATGCGGCTGGTGTCCACGCCGGGCTGCTTTGACAGCCATTTCTTCGCGGCTTCAACGTCCTTCCACGCATCCTTGAACAGCGCGGGGTCGCGGGTTTCGTACATGCTGCGGAGGTTCTTGTCCGCCGGCTCGGTGCTGCCGCCGCGCCCGCGGATGTCGTAGGCCAGGACGGCAAATCGCGTGTCCCCATCGCGCAGGCCGGGCACGAGCGGCGTCCAGCTCCTGCGATCGGCAGGGTACATGTGAATCAGAATCGCCACGGGGGCTTTTTCGTCTTCCTTGATGATCGGCGGGTAGTAATCGCCTTCGATGGTGATGCCGTCGGAGGTCTCGAACCTGACGATCTTCATATCGGGAAGCGGCGGAGGCGATTCGGCCAGCGTGGGCAAAGTATGAATGAAGATCACAGTGCAAATGATCAGTGACATGGCGTGGCTCCTCCTATTCATTTTGCCATTCCCAGTTCAACTTTCGCAGATCGGCTGCGCGGGCGCAGCTCCCGGTTGCCGAGCTGACCACACGCGGCCATAAAGTCGCGACCCTTGGTCATGCGCCGCTTGACGAACTGGCCGGCGGATTCGACCCAGTCGATAAATTGCAGGACGCTCTCTTCGCTCGGAGCGGGCCAGGGCGAGTCGATCCGGGGATTATAGGGAATCACGTTCAGGCAGCATTGAATCGGTCGCAGATATTCGACCAATTCCATCGCGTGCTCGCGTGCGTCGTTTACGCCGGGGATGAGGACGTACTCGATCATGAAGAACTGGCACTTGCGCAGGGGGTAGTCGAGCAGGGCATCACGAAGCGCGTCCATCGGCTCGACGCGATTGATCGGCATGATCCGCGAGCGGATTTCGTCGTTCGGTGCGTTGAGCGATACGGCGAGGTTGATCCGCCGCCAGCCGAGCGCCGCCAAGCGACGAATGCCTTCGGTGCGGCCGACGGTGCTGATGGTCACATGCGACTTGCCTAGCGACAGTCCCATCGGATCGGTGAGCACGCGCACGGCTTGGATGACTTCGTCGAAGTTGTCGAACGGTTCGCCCATGCCCATGAAGACGACGTTGCGAATGTCTGCGTCGAATACCTGCCGCGCAGCTGCGACCTGCCCGACGATTTCGGCGGCGGAGAGGTTCGCCAGGCGTCCGAGCTGGGCGGTTTCGCAGAACGTGCAGCCCATGGCGCAGCCAACCTGTGAGGAGACGCAAAGCGTGCGCCAGGATCGCTGTCGGCCCTGCATGGGGATGATGACGCTCTCCGTCTCCAGGCCCGATGTCAGGCGCTGAACGAACTTGATGAGATCGCCGTCACGCTGCTGCCGTACGACGGGAAGCGTTGCGGCTTGAAGCAAATCGTCCGAAAGTTCGCCTCGCAGGGCTGCGGCGTACGCACGGCGCAGCGCGGGGATGTTGTGCGGATGCGGACGCAACGCCTCGCAGACTTCGGAGAATGTCAGACCGAGTACGTGCATGTCACTGGCTCCGCCTGGCCATTCTAATCGAAAAAGCGAGACTCCGCGGCGGGTGCACTTCGGCCCGAACCGGCACTGTCTTGACGTGCAGGTCGGCGTGATCTACATTTCGACAGGTCACGATGGCGCCCATTCATCGCCATGCCGCACGGCCGAAAGGATGCGTCCATGTTGCAGCGTCCGATTCTTCATTCACATTGGCGATCATTGCTTCCCTTGGTCGTTATTCTCCCGTTGACTGCGCTCGTCGTCTCCGGTTGTGGTTCCGGTGGGAGTGATCGTGTCGCCTCAACGGCGGAGCCGGAGGCATTTCCCGTGCGGATCGAACCCGGTCGAAACGGCGCCGCTCTCTCGAACGAGGAAGAGGCAGAGCGAGAAAAGCGGACGATGCCGCGCGCCCTGGCGTTCAAGGTGACCGGCGCGGCACCGAGGCCCGAGGGCGATGTGCCGGCGGAACAGCGGATCGCGGCTTCGCAGGCGGCGGTCATTGATGCCTTCTGTCGGGCCTTGATCGAGGCGCGGCAGGCACGCGGTCAGCCCACGGAGAACTTCACGGCGCGGCTGGGACCGCGAATGACTGTCGTGCATCGGCGGCAGGATGATTCCGTGGAGATTCGCATCAAGATACTGTACCTGGGCATTGAGAATACGCTGGTGGTGCGCAACGGGGTACTACAGCATCCGCCGGTGGACCTTCGGCTGATTCATCGACTTTTCGAGGAGACCAACGGCGAGTTCTCGCTGCTCTCGACAAACAACACGATCGATGACGAACGGGTTACGGCGACGGTCGCGTGTTACCTTCCGGCCGGGTTCGATCCCACGGCCAAGGTGAACATCGCTCGAACCGACGAAGAGATGCCCTGACGCGCAGCCGTGAAGGACCACGTCGCCACTGATCTGCACATTTTCCCGCGACCTCGGCATGTCCGCCGGGTGCGCGGCCATTTCCAGCTTCCTAAAAAAGGCATCCTCGACGTCGAGATTGAAGCGCTCGATCGGGAGTGCCCGCAGGGTTATCAATTGAGCATCCGGCCGGACGGGATCACGATCCGCGCTTCGGAGGATGCGGGTCTTCAGCATGGCCTGACGACGTTGAGCCAACTGGCCACCGGGCTTTTCCCGCGGATCGCGGCGATGGAGATCGAAGACTGGCCGGATTTTCCAGTTCGCGGCGTGATGCTGGACATCAGTCGTGACAAAGTGCCGAAGATGCGGGAACTCCTGCGGCTGGTGGATCATCTGGCCGGCTGGAAGATCAACCAGCTTCAGCTGTACATGGAGCACACGTTCGCCTACGAGGGGCACGCGCGCGTCTGGCGCGGCGCTTCACCGATGACGGCGGCGCAAATTCGCCGGCTCGACCGATACTGTGCGGCGCGCGGCATCGAGCTGGTGCCGAATCAAAACTCATTCGGTCACATGGAGCGATGGTTGCGCCATGCGCCGTATCGACGACTGGCAGAGACGAATCAGCCGTGGCAATCCCCGTGGGGAACCATCCGCGATGAGCCCACCACGCTGTGCCCGCTGGATCGCGGGTCGATCCATCTTGTTTCCGGGCTCTATCGACAGTTGCTGCCCAATTTTTCGAGTCGATTGCTGAACGTCGGTTGTGATGAGACGTTCGAGCTTGGGCAGGGCCGCAGCCGTGATGCATGCAGGAGGATCGGCACCGGGCGCGTGTATCTGAACTACCTGAAGAAAGTCAATCGCGAGGTTCGGCGGAACGGCCGACGAATGATGTTCTGGGCGGACATCATCCTCAAGTACCCGAATCTGATCGCGCAGCTACCGAAGGACGCGATCGCGTTGATCTGGGGATACGAGCGGGAACACCCCTTTGATGCCCAGTGTCGTCGCGTCGCGAAGTCGGGGCTGTCGTTTTATGTTTGCCCCGGCACGTCGAGCTGGTGCAGCTTCGCGGGACGAACGACCAACGCCCTGGCCAATCTTTCCAATGCGGCGCGGAGCGGGCAGCGACACGGTGCACAGGGCTTCCTGATAACCGATTGGGGGGATTACGGGCATCGGCAGTATCTTCCGGCGAGCTACGGGCCGCTTCTCTACGGAGCGGGCGTTGCGTGGTGTCGGAAGGCAAACGAGCGGGTGGACCTGGCCGCGGCGATCGATCGCCACGTATTCGAGGGGCGAGCGGACGGACTCGGGGGATTGTGGCTCGAGGCGGGTGATTTGTATCGATTGACCGGCGTGCCGATGACGAACCGCACGGTTTTGTTCGAGGTGATGCAACGGCCGATGGCGGAAATCCGGAATATCCGGGGGTTGAAAGTCGGGGCGATACGGCAAACGCTGAGATCGATCGACGGGCTCATGCAGCAGGCAGGTGCGCTCGTGCGCCGCCGTCCGCGAGGGCAGGAGACGCGGAACGAATCGGCCGATCTGGCTTTGCGCGAGCTGCGGGCAACTCTGACCGTGTTGCGGCATGCCTGTCGGCGGGCAATCGCAGCGCTGTCGGCGCGCGACGGCAGGCCGACGCCGCGAGAAAGGCGATCACTGACGGCGGAGATGCGCTGCATCCTCCGCGAGCACGAGGTACTGTGGCGGGCGCGCAACCGACCGGGCGGACTGGCATCGAGTCTGCGTTACTACCGGCAGTTGCTCAGTGAGTATGCGTCGAAGGATCGAAGGCCTGCATCCGGCTCAATTCGGCACAGGCGAGCTTGAGGGTGCGGTCGAAATCCGGCATGGCCGTGCGAATGGCACCGACCATCAGCTTGAGGCGATGCAGTTTGACGGCGCCGCAGCAGACAAACGTGGTCTCGTCGCGATGCCATGCGAGAACAGCCAGAGGCGGACCGCTGACCTGCTCGACCTCGTATTCGCGGTAGGCCCCAAGGGTGTTGCCGCTCTGTGCGCCGCACATGTCGAGCCGATCAAATCGCGGCACGACGAAGAACGACAGCTTGGCATCGCCATTTGCGGAGGCGTAGATGACATGGCCGCCGTCGGCATTGCCTGCCTCGCGGACCCCGCAGAAGTTGGCGGATTCGAATTCGTAGCCGTAATCGGAAAGGTCGGGCAGATCGACGGTCAGGCGATCGCCGAAGTGGCGGGCGATGGCCGTGCCGACCCGGTCAAGGGTATTCGGCAAATCGCGGTTCTGATGGGCCCGACCGGCGGCAGCGTGAGACTGATGAATCTCGGCAACGAGTGACGCGGCGATTTGACCGCGCTCCACGACGACCGGCAGGGGGGCGACCGGTTCGGGAGCGGGAGATGGTTGCGGCGAGAAGTCACGGGCGCGGATGGTGAACAGGAGGGCTACGGATGCGGCTGCGGCGACGAAGCCGATGGTCGCGCGGGGAGAGAAGCGGAACCGAAGAATCGGGGCAAAGGCCGGTTTATCCGCGGTATTGGAATGAAGCGAGTTGAGCACCTTTGCATGCAGGTGGCGCGGTAGGGGGACCTGGGTGATGCTGCGGGCAACGGCGGCGCGCAGGGCCTGGTGTTCATCGACCGCCCGACTGCACGCGGGGCACATCTTCAGATGGTCGAGAACCTCGCAGTTGGCCCGTACGCTGAGCTGGCCGTCGGCAAAGGCGTAGAGAAACTTCTTCACGTTCCTGCAATTCATGTGGTCACGTCTCGGCTGTTAGCCGCTTTCACGTCAGGCCGCGTTCACGAGGGATCGACTCGTATTCCGCGGCGGGTTGCATACTCCGCCAGTTGCTCGCTCAGTTGCTGTCGTGCACGATGAAGCCGGCTCATCACCGTTCCCAGGGCACAGCCCAGGACTTCACCGATTTCCCGATACGTCAGATCTCCCAGGGCCCAGAGCAAAAGCACCGCCCGATACTCCGGCGACAGGGCTTCGATGGCCTGTTTGAGTTCCTCGTCAAATCCTTCCCAGTTCATCCGGCCGTCGGACAGCGACGGGATGCCGCCGGCCGTCAATTCGGCGACAAAGTCGTCGAGACTCAAATCCGTCATCAGAGAGGGAGACTTCGATGCCTGACCGCGGTGGTTGAGGTACAGATTGTAAAGAATCTTGAGCAACCACGGCTTGGCCCCGTACTCGCGAAGTTCGAACTGTCCAAAGGCCCGATGCGCCCGAAGGATGGTCTCCTGTGTCAGGTCTTCGGCATCGTGTGCCGTGCCGCATAGCTTGTAAGCCATGCGGTAGACGACATCGAGGTGACACAGCACCTGCTGCCTGAACCGCTCCATCGCCTCGCTGGTCATCGGTTCCTCCCGGCCAACCGGTCAGGCCTGGCCGGTCTCTCTCTATCTTATCCAACCACCGGCGGGTGCTAAATATTCCGGAAATGGAGTCTTAGCGATATCGACAGGTCTGCCATCCCGGGGTGCTTTCAGCCGACCTTATCGGCCTGTCGTCCGCCCGGGCTGAGCCGCTAGGAAAGACAGAGGTAGCAGGAACAGGGGGATTCTAGTCCTCGGCGGGGGGTGGGGGGGGTAGAGTGCCGGCATCGCGCCTGGGAGGGACGGCCTTACGGCGGTCCATCAGGAAAGTCACGCGGTCCATGGTCTTAGGGTCAACCAGCCTGGAAAGGGTGCTTTTGGCCTCACGGAGCGAGGTGCGGCGAGAGACGTGGTGGATCACGAAGTGCTCGTTTTCCAGTTTCCCGAGTATTCGAGCCACATCGCGGACATGCAGGTGGTAACCGGCGCGGGCGCGACTGACGTGGTCGGCCTCGAAGAAGGAGCATTCCAGGATCAGGACGCGGGCACGTCGGACGATCTCCAAGTCCAGCCATGCGCCTTCAGCCGTGTCGCCGCTGTGGGCGATCAACGGAACTTCGACATGGTGCTCAATCTGAGTGCCCTGCTTCTTGAGGGCGACAAGTTCCGGACCGGAGAGCCCGGTGAATTCGGGTTTCAGCTTATGGCGGACGTCGATGACGCAGTAGCCAAGTGCGGGGACGCGATGATTTACCTCGAAAGGCCGTACGATCAGACCGCGGCGTACTTCGAAATCCTCACCGGGCTCCAGGCCGACAATGCGGGCCGGAGAGGGGTGCCCCTCAATCGCCGCCCAGACACGCAGGAGATCGCGAATCGGTTGCACCAGCGGCTTGGGAGTGAGGACGCAGCCGGGCGCATTGCCGACGAAATTTCGCTGGCTGAAGTAATAGGCGAGCCCCGCGGCGTGATCCATGTGTCCATGGGTAAGGAGGACGTGGTCGATGGCAAGCATCTCGAAGGGGGCCTTACCGACATCGAAGCAGACGTTGAGCTCCGGCACGGCGATGACGGTCGCTTCGCCGGCGACGCTGTATCCGAGGATTCGAATGTCGCCGAGCTGGTGTTCGACCAGTCGTCCACTCAAGGAAACTGCTCCCTTCTTGTGCACCATCGGTTGTGCGATGATGCCGTACCCGCGAAACATCGTATCCGTCAACCGCGCGAACTCGTTTCGATCCGGCGCGCCGGAGCAAACTTGAACGGGCGCGTGTGCAGCATCGTGCAGCAAAAAATCACAGCGTCGTGGCCGACGGGCAGCAGAGTCTAAGGCAAGCGTTGTGTGATGAAAGTGATCTGGCCATACTTTTTTCTTGACACGCATCGGGTGGAGTCATATCCTCCCCCTGCATACAACATGTTGGGGTCGTGGGCACCCCCTGTTGCCGTGGCGTAAGATGCAATGCCCTTACTGCAAAGAACAACGCGCGGACAAGGTCATCGATTCTCGAGCGACCGAGGGTGGGACGGTGATTCGTCGCCGTCGAATGTGTCTGGCGTGCAACAAGCGATACACGACTTACGAGCGCGTTGAGGAGACGAACAAGCTCCTCGTGATCAAGAAGGACGGCGCCAGGGTTCCGTATGATCGGGCGAAGTTGTTCGGAGGATTGCAGCGGGCCTGCTGGAAGCGGCCCATCGCCAGCGAGCAGCTCGAAGCACTGGTCGACGAGGTCGAAGAGGAGATTTTCCGGCAGTTCGACCGCGAGGTTCCCAGCCGATACCTGGGCAGTGCCGTGTCCGTCCGCCTGCGCAAGCTCGATAAGATCGCGTACCTGCGCTTCGCCAGTCTCTACCACGAGTTCCAGCTCGTTGACGACTTCATCGAAGAAGCCAGGGCTATCCTGGACCGTGACAAACAGGATCTTGCCGGTCAGCAGGAACTTTTCAATGAATGATCCGCATTCTCCTTCCGCAAAATCGCCGATCCGCGTCGTCAAGCGCGACGGCACCCTCGAACCTTTCGTCATCTCCAAGATGCTTAACTGCATTCGGAACGGTCTGGCCACCAGCGGCGAGACCTGCGGGCTCGATTTTTCCTCCGCGGGCGGCCTGGCCGAAGCTGTGTTCGAGTACCTGGAGAGTTCATACTCCGGGCGGCCCGTGCCGAGTCGGCATGTCGCCGAGCTGGTCGAACTGGTCCTTTCGGAGACCGGTCATGGTGCGGCGGGCATGGCCATCCGCGAGCATGCCGCGCTTCGTGAGCAGGGGCGCAAGCGTCTGCTGGTCGCAGCAGCGCGATCCTCGGATGGTCGTGTGGTGCAGCATCGCTGGAACAAAAGTCTGCTAGTGCAGCACTTGCGCAGGCAGCACCACCTGGAGGCGCCGGTGGCGCGAATGATCGCCGGCCGTGTGGAGCAGCTCGTGTTCAACTGCCGGCTTCGCGTGGTCACATCGGGGCTTGTCCGGGAAATGGCTCGTAGTGAGCTGCTTGCGTGGGGTCTCCTGCCGGGCGCGCTGGTCGTCAAGAAACGACGGACACAGCGGGGCGGCAAAGTGAGCGACCGCTCAAGGAGGCAGGAATCGTAGTACGATCGAGATGACGCGCGACGTTCAAGCGCGCTTCGTCGGCGGAGCTTATCACGGACGAATTGCATTGGATGCAGGTTCCGCCGTTTTTTCCAAGGCCTGTCGTAAGATACGCCCTCATCCGAGCGCCACGGCTTGGGCACTCATCTTGCGACAGGCCCGATTTTTGCGTGCGTTGGATAATCTGTGAAGAGAACCCGAAATCGAACCGGGTGGCTGACACTTGGCCAAACTACACTCGAACGTGAAAAACGGGCTGGCGCAACATACGTCGCAGATTGCAAAATGTTGCTGGAGATATGCAGGTACTTATAGTGGTTGAGTGCGCCTTTCCAACGCCGACGTACGTTCAGGAGCCAGGCGAATCGGTGTACGCGAGTCTGCGTGATTCCTCCTGCACTTGGGATGACCGCATCATCATGGATCGACTGGTTGATAATCTACTGGTTCAACAACGACGCCGCTTCCGCCCGCTCTCGTACAATCGCTACATCTACAGGAGTAAGTGGGTCCATGAGGTCCGCTGTAGGATTGGCACATACAAACGCATTGGGGCCTGTACGGTGGACACGCTTTACAGGCGGTACATCCCCATGATCCACCGACGTTGCATTCGCAAGCAGGATTGGGAACTGAACAATTGCTTTGGGCAGCGGTTTCGCCTCCCTTTGGATTCGAATCCGCCTCAACAACAGGGTTCAGTTCAACATTCACGAAATTCAGCTTCACCTTGAAAGTCTGTTTCGCGCCATCAACGTTTATATCGAGCATACCCGTTTGGCCGTCATAATCCATCTCAAGGTATCCCGCGATATGGAAGGTAGCAGAACATGTTGAAGGGTTCTCGACGGGCTGCTCAGCAAACTCATGAATCACGGTTCCATTGGCCGGTGTCTGGAAGAATGCCACATTGCTGTCTTTTTCTACCAGTGAAAGTCCCGCAACGTTGGTCCAGAATGCAACCGACTCTTTTCCCGCAATTTCGATAAGGATCAGGCCGTCTGCTCGAATCCACACCGCACCTAGGCCGACGTAGGGTAAACTGAGATCGTCAAAGAGATCACTTGTCGACGGAATCGACGACGCGTTCGCGGAGGCCGCAAGCGGCCGCGAACTCAGTAAGGACAGGATGACCACCATGCTTACAATTGCAACGCTGCCAGCGATGAGTTTGGAATAAAGACTATTCTCTCGGATTGAATTGCGGTGTCTCATGTCGAACTTCCTTATCAGAAATGCTACCCAACGTGCTCAGGTACGGCCCACGTAGATTATACTCTACCCACGCGCTAGGGATTATACCCCCCCCCCTCCCCTAGAAGTCAATACTTGTTACATGGTTTTTATTTACTAATTGCCGGCAGCCCGACAGCACGTAGCGGTTCTTTCATAAATGACTGTTTCAAAACCGCGTTCATCCATAGAGCCGTTGGGCACAAAGTCCGATGGCGGCCAGTTCATTGAAGGCCTGAAAATGCGGACCGGACTTTTCATAGCAGAGCTTGATGCGACGGCAATGACCCAGGCAGGCCAGCGTGCGCTCGACGACGTAGCGCACGGCGCCCAGGCCGGTCGCCCAGGTGCTCCGCGGCCGGGCCAGCAGTGCGTTGATGCCACGGCGACGGCACCCATGTTCATTACGCGGCGTGCCATAGGCCTTGTCGCCGAGCAGAACCCTCACTGGCCGGCAAAGCCGTTCCTTTGCGTCGGGCAGTCGCGGCACGCGATCCACCGCACGCATCGCGGGAACCGAATCATTCACGTTGGCCGGTGTCGTGACGATGGCCAGGGGAATGCCGGTCACGTCGACGATCAGATGCCGCTTGCAGCCTTTTTTTCCGCGGTCCGTCGGGTTCGGGCCGGTGTGCG
>CAADGE010000040.1 GCA_900696465.1 uncultured Planctomycetota bacterium | reverse complement strand
GGGCTCGGCCTTGACGGCGCGAACAACGCGATCCCGAAAGACGGAATGTCTCCTGCGAGTTCTCACGCATGACCTGATGATCCTCAGGCGTGCAAGTTAGGGATTTCTACAGAGCAATCTGAAATCTGAAAATTTGAGAATTCACGGACTCCAGCGCTTGCGCCGCGGGCTTGTTCAGGCGGCACGTCTTCACGCAAGTACACGCTTATACACGTCCTCGTTGAAACCCACCAGCAGCGTTCTACCGACGCGGATCGTCGGGGCACGCAGGTTGCCGGTCGGACCGAGCAGCGCGGCGAGCAGGTCGGCATCCTTCGGGGCGTCCTTCGACATGTCGAAGGTCACAACGCTCCTGCCTTTGGCCACGATCACCTTTGCGGCGTTCTTCGCCAGCCGCAGAGCGTCGGCGCGGCCAATTTTGTTCTTCGTCGCGTTCACGATTTCGTCCGGCTCGATCTTCGTCTTCGCAAGGAACCCCTGCGACTTGCCGCAGGTCGTTCACCCGGGGCGGTGGTAGTACCAGTCGATCTTCTTCGGCATGATGAATACCCTTTCCATTTTCAACAATGCGAATGTGCAGCACTCGCGAAGCCGACGGATAACAATCCTTCGGCTTTCAACACGTGCCGGTATGGCGGCAACGCGACATCGAAGCAACGCGGCGTGGCCAGATTCGTCATGCGCCGAAGCCGCCGTTACAATCGCCGTCATGTTCGACTTCATGGATTTACCAGACCGGGTGGTGCTCGGCAAGGAGGTCTACATCGCCCCGACGGCATACGTCGGCGGCGAGGTGACGCTGGGCGACCAGTGCACCGTCATGCACCACGTGACCATTCGCGGGGATGTCTCGGCGATCCGCATCGGCAACCGGGTGAACGTGCAGGACGGAACGGTCATCCACACCAATCGCGGCGTGCCGCTCGACATCGACGACGATGTTTCCATCGGCCATCACGCGGTCGTGCACTGCCGCCGGGTCGGCTCGGGCACGCTCATCGGCATCGGGGCGATCGTGCTCGACGACTGCGAGATCGGTCGCGGTTGTCTTATTGCCGCAGGAGCGCTTTTGCCGCCGAAGACGATGGTGCCGGATGGCAAGGTGGTCATGGGCGTGCCGGGCAAGATTGTCCGCGATACAACGGAGGAGGAGCGGCTGTACTTTCGCGAAGTGAATGAGAGCTACATCCACCTCGGTCGCCTGCACGCGGCGGACAAGTATCCGAATCATGCAAGATGATCGTCCCAGTCGTGGCAGGGGGTGCCTGAGCTGACGACATAGAATTACGAGGCCGGCGTGCGGATTTCTTCGGGCTCTTCCTCGCTGTCGTCGTAGTTCGTGAGGGCGGCCTGAAGATGCAGCACGCTGGGCGGGCGGCCCGACACGGGCGGCGGCGGCGCGGCGGCCGGCTGCGGCGAGATCTCGACGGGCTGCGCGCGACTCTCGCCGGCGCCGTAGTGCCGAACGCGCTCGAAGTAAAGCAACTCTTCCTGAACGAAGCGCAGACGGTCGAGCATGTCGGCGATGATGGCCACGAAGGCCAGGACCATGGCGATGCTGAAGAGAAATGCGCCGGTGAAGCCGGCCCACTTGATCCACTCATTGGTGAAGAGAAAGTTGATCACGCAGTAGGCCATGAGCGCCGCGCCGATGATCGCCAGGGGAATCGACGGCATACCGAAGAAGCGAAGCGGGCGATAGTCGCGATAGGCGCGGAGGATGATCTTCATGGTCCGCAGGCCGTAATTGACCAGGTTGCGTGCCACGCGCGAGTCGCCGTGCTCACGCACGCCGCGGACAGCGAGCGGCACCTCGACGATGCGCATTCCGCGAACACCGAGATCAAGAAAGACCTCGTGTGTGTATGTGAAGTTCTCGCGCAGTGAAAGCCGCAGCAGGGCCTCGCGCGAATAGGCACGGAAGCCGCAGGAGACATCATAAAACCGCTGACGGATCAGCTTGCTGATAAACCACGCGAAGACGCGATTGCCCCAGCGCTTGGCCTTCGGCATCTGCGGAACGAGCGACGCCCGGGCGAAGCGCGAACAGGTGGCGAAATCCGCCTGACCGGCAAGGACAGGGCGGACCAGCTCGGGGATCTGCATCGGGTCGAACTGACCATCGCCGTCGATGTTGACCATGATGTCCGCCCCGCGTTGCAGGGCCGAGCGAACGCCGGTCTGAAAAGCCGTTCCCACGCCGAGATTTCTCGGATGAGAGATCACCTCGGCGCCGGCGCGGCGAGCCGCTTCCGACGTGCGATCGCGCGAGCCGTCGTCGATGACCTGGACGATCACCTCGTCGATACCTGAGATTTCGCGTGGCACGGCGCGGACCACGGAGGCCACCGTGGCTTCTTCGTTGTAGGCGAGTATGTTGACAACCAGACGCATGTGTGACCCGCACGCAACCCTTCCATGGGCGGCCGATGGGCGCCGGAAGCTCGGCGGCCGACGAGGTATCAATCGCTATTCTAGCGTCTCTGCAGGCAGTGGCCAAGCACCAGGCGGACGGCGGTATAATCATGCCGCGCGGCCGGAGTCCCGACGGGCTGCTTCCAGCAATCGGGCGTCAGGTCACGATGGGAGAGACCGATGAGCAGCCGACTGAAGGAGTTCCGCGAGTTTCGCGAGAAGATGAACCGGCGTATCCTCGACGCGCAGAACCTCAACATCAACCGCTTCTTCACGCTGGACGGCGCGGCCTACAAGGAAGGGGCCTGTGACGAGCTGACGAAGGAATTCGCCGGGCTTTCGGCATCGATGGTGCTGCGCTGTGACGACTGCATCGCCTATCATGTGATCCGCTGCAAGGAATGCGGGGCGACGAATGAGCAGTTGATGGAAATCTTCAATGTCGGCCTGATCGTCGGTGGCAGCATCGTCATCCCGCACCTGCGCCGGGCCGTGGCCCTGCTGGATGAACTCAATTCGGAAGCGAAATCAGAGTGAAACTGCAACGACAGAATTGTGTTGCGATCGGGGACGCGGCGGCCCTTCTGCTGATGGTGCTTGCCGGATGTGCGCCAGTGGAGCGGCGTCTGACAGGCACGGCGCGCGTGAGTGAGAGTGCGACGTATGCCCGATCGCGGATACTTGTGGAAAACCCCTCGGACAACGGGGCGATGGTCATCGAGACGGACGGCGTCACGCTCGACCTGGCCGGCTCGGAGCTGATCGGCGCGGCTGAAGAGACGCCGCCAGACGAATATATCGGTCGCGGCATTGTGATCCGCGGCGCGAAGGGTGTCACGATCCGCAATGCAGAGGTGCGCGGCTTCAAGGTCGGCATCTACGCCGAGGATGCGCCGGGCCTGCGAATCGAGAAATGTGATGTCTCGCTCAACTATCGCCAGCGGCTCAAGAGCATGCCGCAGCGCGAACACCTCGACGACTGGCTGTGGGGGCACGCGAACGACGAACAGCAGTGGCTCCGCTACGGCGCGGGCATTTACCTGCTCCGCTGTGACGGCTCGACCATCACCAGGTGTCGTGCCCGCAATGGTCAGAACGGCATTTGCCTCGACCGAACAAATGACACGCTCATCGTCGAGAACGACATGTCCTTCATGTCCGGCTGGGGGCTGGCGATGTGGCGATCGAGCAAATGCCGCGTCGTCGCCAATCGGTTCGATTACTGCGTGCGCGGCTATTCGCACGGCGTCTATGCCCGCGGGCAGGATTCGACCGGCATCCTCGTTTATGAACAGTGCCACGAGAACGTCTTCGCCTACAACCGTGCGACGCACGGCGGCGACGGCTTCTTTCTCTACGCGGGCCACGAGACGACGCAGCGCAGCGGCGAGGGCGGATGCAATCGAAACATCGTGTATCGCAATGATTTTTCGTACGCCGTGGCCAACGGGATCGAAGCCACCTTTTCCGATGGGAACATCTTTGCGGAGAACAAGTTGCACCATTGCATCCACGGTATCTGGGGCGGCTACTCGACGAACACGATCATCCGCGGCAATGACATCGCCGACTGCGACAACGGCGTGTCCATCGAACACGGCCGCGGAAACCGGATCGAAGGCAATGACATTCGCCGCTGCGGCAGAGGCGTATGGCTGTGGTGGGACGATGACCGCGACCTAATCGAATCCGCCTACGGCCGCACGCAGGGCCACGAGTCGCGCGGTGAAATCGTGCGCCGGAATCTGTTCGAAGTGTGCAAGACGGGTCTACTCGCAGACACCACGACGGCTTTGACCGTAGATGGCAATGTCTTCGACCGCTGCGAGACGGTGATGAAGTTCATCGGCGACACGACCGTATCAGCGCTGAATGGCAACGTTATCCATGACGGGCGTATCGAATCGCAGGCGAAGCAACCGATCACGGCTGAAGGCAATGCGATGGGCGAGGCGGTAACCATCGACGGCAACATCGAGTTTCCAGAAGCGCTGTCGTCTGTATCGGATGCCGCCGAGGTGTCGCGGGCGGGTCGCGCACACAACCCAGACCTTGACGATTCCTTCAGGTTGAAGGTGCTGCCGGTCACGCATCAACACAAGCAGCCAAAACTGCCTGAACCGATCAAGGGCGTGCCGGAAGGAAAGCAGCATATCTTTGTCGATGACTGGGGACCTTACGACTTTGCCACGACGCGAATCATCGGACCAGACTCGATCAACATGGAATCTGCACAGATGCGCATCCTAGCGCCGGGCAAGCGGTATCGTATCTGGACCAGCACACCGAATGTCGTCGTCGAGCCCTCCAGCGGCACATCGCCGGCGATCCTGACCATCCGCCCGGCAAAGGGCGTGACCGAGTCATTGCACTATCGAGTAGGCATCTCGGTCGGCGGCAAGTCGACACCGATTCACAGCGCCGTCATTGTGCAGGCTGACTGGGACGTGAAGTTCTTCGCATGGACGCCGGAGCTGGACCCGCGTGTGTCGGATGAGAACTGGCAGCAGATCATCGCCGCCCAGCCGATTCATACCGAGCAACCCGGCAGTATCGACTACATCTGGTATCACCGCGGCCCTGCACCGGGGCTGACGAGCGATCGCTTCGCCGCCGTGGCGACGGGCACGATCAAGCTGCCGCATCTGCCACCACGATTCCCGGCAAGAACGACCGAAGGCGAAGAAACGGAGATCAAGATCGCGCTTCCCGAGCGACGCGGACCGACGCGCCTGCGCGTCAAGACCATCTCCGACGACGGCGTGCGTGTTTTCGTAAACGGTGAGAAGGTGATCGACAACTGGACCTGGCACGCGCCGAAGGAGGACACGGCCGTCGTGTCGGTGATGGATCGCATGGAGGTGCGGATCGAATACTTCGAGATCGACGGCCACGCACAGCTGCAATTCTTCATCGAACCGGAGTAAACCGGCTACCCGCGAAAGACCGTGGCGACATCCACGAAACATACCTCGTTGCCGAAGGGGTCTATTATGTAGAAGCTGCGCTCACCCCAGGGGCGCCGTGCAATTTTCCCCGCCGGGTCACCATGCACGTCGCCAGGCGCAAAGTTCGCCCCGGCCTTTTGACAGGCCGCGTACGTCGCCTCGATGTCATCCACGGAGAAATAGATCTGCTCCGGATTCGGTCGGGCGTCGTAGTCGTCGCCGTCGGCGCGCGGGTCGAAGCAGGCGAGGATCACGCCGCCGCAGTTGAAGTAGTGCCGACCGTCGGAGACGCGCATACCCGAATCGCCCAGTACGGTCGAATAGAACTTTGCGGCGTGGTCGATGTTCGTCACCGGCAGGATGACGCGAAAGAGCTTGGCAGCCATATGTGAACCTCCCGTACTGAACATCTTAAGCTCGGATGCTGTCGCTTGAGAAGAGGTTGATCAGGCGTTGGGCATGGCCGCCCAAAGTCGCGGCCATGCCACCCGGCCGTGGCCATGCCATCCTGTATAGACATTCCACTGGCCGTAGCAATGCCGGCGGAGCCGATGCAGCATGGGCCGGCCTCGAATATAATGCGAGCACAGGAAGCAAGGAGACACATCCATGATTCACTATCATCGACTCGGCAAGACACCACCCAAGCCGCATATATCCTTCTACGAGGATGGCAAACTGCTCATGGAGCACTGCCACACCCGCGAGGGTTTTGAAGGCCCCTTCTCAGTTCTTTACTACCGGACGCCGCCGACGGATGAAAACGCCGTCGAGCGAATTGCCATTCCCGGCTTCTGCCCGTTCGAGCCGCTCGCCGAGCAGCCGCTGCATCGTCGCCACATCAAGACGCAGGACATGAAGCTCTCGGGAGACTTTCTCGATGCCCGACGGGTGATGTTGTTTAACAGCGACGTGCAGATCTGCATGGCGAAGCCGACGGAAAAGAGCACACGGTTCTTCTCCAACGGCGACGGCGATGAGCTGTACTTCGTTTACAGGGGCAGCGGGCGTGTTGAATCGCTCTTTGGTGTCTTGCCGTTTCAGGAGCGCGACTACGTGCTGATTCCGCGCTCGACGCCCTATCGCATCCACTGGGACGGCGAGAGCCCGCAGTTTCTCGTGTTTGAGGGGCGCGGCTTTATCGACGTGCCCAAGGAGTGGCGCAATCGTACCGGGCAGATCACGATGTACGCCCCCTATTCGCATCGCGACTTTCGCGCGCCGCAGGAATTGCTCAAGTATGACAAGGCCTCGCACGGAACCGCGCCGTACAAGCTGGTGGTGAAGCGCGAGGACGTGCTGACGGTGCACATTTTCCAGCATTTTCCGTACGACATCGTCGGCTGGGACGGCACGGTGTACCCCGTCGCCTTCAACATTCACGACTATCAGCCGAAGACGAGCACGATCCACCTGCCGCCGACGATCCATCTGACGTTTGCCGGCAATGAGTTCGTGGTGTGCAGCTTCGTGCCGCGCAAGGTGGACTACTACAGCAAGGGCGAGTCGAAGGCGATCCCATGCCCCTACGGCCATGCCAGTGTGCACATGGACGAGATCCTCTTTTACGTCGCGGGCAACTTCACCAGCCGCCGCGGCATCGACAGCGGCTCGATCAGTCTGCACCCGGCGGGGATTCCGCACGGCCCGCATCCGGGGACGTATGAGAAGAGCATCGGCACGGACCGCACGAGCGAGCTGGCGGTGATGTGCGACACGTACAAGCAGCTCAAGCTGACGACGGCGGCGCACGACGTGGAGGACAAGGACTACCACCTGACGTGGGTGAGCAAGGAAGGCGGTGGCGCGGACGTGCCTGGGGCGCGATAGAATGGAGGCATGAACATGGGCTGGCGAGATCGGATTACGGTTAACCCGAACGTCTGCCACGGCAGCGCGTGCATGAAGAGTACACGCGTGATGGTATCTGTCATCCTGGACAATGTCGCGGCAAATGAGAGCCACGAGGCCATTGCGAAGGCGTATCGAGTGACACCGGAGGACGTGCAGGCGGCCATCCTCTACGCGGCCGAGCAGGTCCGCGAGCGCGTCGTCCCGCTATCGGGTGCGGCCTGATGAAATTCAAGACGGACGAGAATGTGCATCCGGATGTAGCCGATCACCTTCGACAGGCCGGACACGACGCGGTAAGAGTCTGGGACCAGAACATGCGTGGCCGTGTAGATATGGAGATACACGGTATCTGTCATGTCGAAATCGCATCTTGATCACATTTGATCTGGGTTTCGCGAACATGCGCAATTATCCGCCCGAGGACGGTCCCGGTTGCATCGTATTACGGCAGGGTTCACAAAGCCGGGCACACTGCCTCTTCGTTCTGCGGCGTCTCATGGACGCACTCGAAATCGAACCCCTTGAAGGGCGTCTTTGGATCGTCGAGGACACCAAAATTCGCATACGCGGTGGCAGTGAATGAATCAGGCGTTCGCTCCAATGGATCAAGATTGCCCAAAAGCTCGGGTTTTTATCAGCTGCGGACAGCGCCGCAACACGCAGGAAGAGCAGATCGCGATGAAGATTTCCCAAGAGCTGGAGAACTTGGGTTTCGATCCATACGTTGCCGTCGCGCAGCAAAATCTGAATGGCGTGAAGGAAGCGATCTTCAAAAAAATCGCAGACTCGGAGTACTTCTTGTTCATCGATTTTAGGCGTGAACAGCTCGCAAACAAGAATGATTATCGGGGCTCTCTGTTTTCACACCAGGAACTCGCCATCGCGTCCTATCTCAATCTTGAAGCTATTCTGTTCCGTGAAGAGAGTGTTGAAAACGAAGCGGGCGTCATGCAATTTCTGCAAGGCAATACAAGGCACTTCGAGAATCGAGATTCTCTGCCAGTCCAAATCGTGCAAGAAATAAGAGCGCGGAACTGGAATCCGAACTGGCAATCGAGATTAGAGTTGTCCAGAACTGACTGTTCGCAGTTTATTGATGCTCACAATGCAGCGTTAGACGGTCATCCCTGGGGAAGATATTTCCATGTCGACGTAAAGAACTGGCACAAAGACAAGCCGGCCTTCAATTGTAATGTACATCTTGTCCGTCTCTTCGACTGTCAGGTCCAGGCAGAAAGGCAACTTGAAACCGTTGAATACAAGTGGCGAGGAGCGCTGAGCCCGAGTGTAGCGATCATGCCCGGGCAAAATCGCGCCTTTGATGCGCTCTGGGTATTGCACAAATCACCTCAATATATCCGATTCAATCCCCATACCGATTGGACAGAGGCAATCCCGAGGATAGACAAACCAGGCTCGTATTTGCTTACTTACTGCGTTGTCTCGGAAAACTTTCCGATAGCCCAGCGAGAATTTCGTCTTGACGTCGGCAGCACGCTGGAAGACATGCAATTCGTGGAGTCGAGTTAAGAAGCTTGCGATACTGGTTGGTTGCGGTTCAAAACACCCGTCGCCCGTCGATCGCATCCTGCAAGACCGCCCGCGTGGCGTATTCGATCTGCGAGCCGCTGGGTAGACCTCGGGCCAGGCGCGTGATCTGAACGGGCAAATCCGCGAGGACACTCTTGATGTGCAGGGCGGTGCCTTCGCCTTCGAGCGTCGGGTTTGTAGCCAGCACGATCTCTTTCACGCCGCCCTTCTTCACGCGGGCCACCAGGGCGTCGATCGTCAGGTCGCCCGGCTCGATGCCGTCGAGCGGGGCAATGTGGCCGAGCAGCACGTGATAAACGCCGCGGACCAGACCGGTGGACTCCAGGAGAACCACATCGTTGGGCTGTTCGACAACGAAGATGACCGACTGCTCGCGTCGCGGATCGGCACAGATCGGACAGGGATCGGCCTCGGTCAGGTTGTAGCAGACGCGGCAATGGCGGACGTTTTCCTTCACCTCGCGAATCGCCCCGGCCAGAGCGAGGGCCGCCTCCTTGTCGGACTTGAGGATGTGGAATGCCAGCCGTTCGGCACTGCGAGGTCCGATACCTGGCAGCTTTTCGAACTCCTGCATGAGACGGGTCAGCGATGGCGGCGTGGATGAAGCCATAAACTCAAGCGGGCATGGTGCCGCTACCAATCAGGCAGATAATCGCAGTCGGGATGGCGGCGCGACCGCAACTCAGGCACCGCCGCCCATGAGCCCCTCCAGGCCGGGCAGGTTCATGCCGCCGGTCAGTTCGCTCATTTTCGCCTTCGCGCCTTCCGTGGCCTTACGCTGGGCCGCACAGACCGCCGATCGCACGAGGTCTTCAAGCATCTCCACGTCGCCGGATTGCACCGTCTCCGGGCTGATCTTGATGGCCAGCAGCTCCTGCTTGCCGTTGACCGTCGCGGTCACCGCGCCGGCCCCGCTGTCGGCCTCGTAGCGCGTGTTGGCGATGTGCTCCTGCATTTCCTTGAGCTTGCTCTGCATCTCGCGGGCCTGCTTCATGATGCCGGTGATATTTCCGAGTCCGCCGAACATGGTCGCTCCTTACTTTTGAGAATCCTGAATTGGTGTCGAGGCGGAGGCGCTGCGCTGTACGTCTACGATCTGTCCGCCGAAGACTTCCATCGCCGCACGCACCATCGGCTCGGAGGCCGCCGCTTTCAGGTCCGCCTGCGTCACGCGCCGCGTTGGCGCGGGGGTCGCAACCGGAGGGACATGCACCCCCTCGGGGCGGGCCGTTCGCCGCGTGCGGGCCGGTGCCGCAGCCGGAACAGCCGGCGCGGCAGGTACGGGCGGCAGCGCTGAACCTGCCGACGAGGATCGAACGGCCGGCGGCGTTGTCGATTGCGGGCTTCGGGCGGTGGTCGGTGCAGATTCGCGGGCCGCTGCGGTTCGTGCGACACCGCCGCCTTCGAGCTGAGCCAGCAGCGACTCGATCGACGAAAACTTCGACGACTCCGCCAGACGAATGATGGCCGCCTCCACCAAGGCCCGGCCGCTGCCGCTGCTCTTCACGCTGCGCCGCAACTCTTCGAGCACCGTGATCATGTACACATAGGCCCCCGAATCGAACCGCGCCGCCTGCTCCACCAGCTTAGTCCGCAGGCCGGCCGGCACATCCACGAGGTCCGTCTCGGCACCGCAGATCCGGAGCATCATCAGGTCACGGATCTGCCCGATCAGCAGCCCGCAGAGCACATCCAGCGAGCGCCCCTGCGACAGACTGCGATCCAGAACAGCAACGGCGCCGCCCGCATCGCCGTCGGCGAGGCGGTCAATCAGCTCGGCGAAGAGTTCATCGTGCGCGACGGGGAGCAACTCGTTGACAATCTCCAACGAGACCCGCATCCGTCCCATCGACATGACCTGATCGAGCAGAGAGAGCGCATCGCGCATCGAGCCGTTGGCCAGCCGGGCCAGCCGCTTGAGTGCGTCCGGCTCGGCCTCGACGCCTTCAGCTCGGCAAATGCTTGAGAGCTGATCAGCAATCTCTGCCGGCGTGATGGACTTGAAATCAAACCGCTGCACGCGACTGAGGATCGTCGCGGGTACTTTCTGCACCTCGGTCGTGGCGAGGATGAACTTCACGTGCGACGGCGGTTCCTCCAGTGTCTTGAGCAGGGCGTTGAAGGCGCCCGTGCTGAGCATGTGGACTTCGTCGATGATGTAAATCTTGTATCGGCAGCGCGTCGGCCGGAAGACGGCATTGCTCCGCAGCTCCCGGATGTTATCAACGCCGGTGTTGCTGGCCGCGTCGATCTCAACCACGTCGATGTCCTCGCCGCGGGCGATCATCTCGCAGGCGTCGCACGTGCCGCAGGGCGAGGCGGTGGGCTTGTCGGAGGACAGGCAGTTCAGCGCTTTGGCGAGGATGCGGGCCATCGACGTCTTGCCGACGCCGCGCGTGCCGCAGAAGAGATAGCCGTGGTGCACGCGATCCTGGGTGATGGCGTTCTTGAGTGTAGCTGTGATCGCACCCTGACCGATGACCTCGTCGAAGGTCCGGCTGCGGAACTTTCTGGCGAGCACCGTGTAGGACATCGATCGCTCTCGGGTGTTCTGCGGGGCTGGTCGCGCCGTGAAATGCTGCGGCCCAGCACCTCACGGCACATGGTTACCACAGCTGGGCTGCTCTGTTTCCAGTCTGACCCGTTGTCTGCTGCAAGCGCATTGCATGAGACCAGGCCACAGCATTTCAGGGCGCGATGCCGATTCCCCCGGCCATCGCGGGCCGAACGCAGGATTATATCGAGATTCGCCCTACCCGCCACCAAGACCGGCAGCGTGTGAATTGTTCGTGAAAAACCGGCAGATGGGCAACCGCGCGGGTGAAGAACCGAATCGTACTCGGCAACCTACCTGCGGTTGTGAGCGACCGCGCCGGTGATCGACTCGAGCAGTTTCATTGATTCGATCGTTTCAGGATGTGTGTCGCCGAGCAGCCGTCGCCGCATGTCGAGTGCTTCCTCGCAAAGCGCCCGAGCCGCCGCCGGATCATTCATCGCCAGCTTGACCTCCGCATAGCTGTGGAGCAGGCGGGCGACGAACTGATGATTCTGCCCGATGCCCTGCTGTCCGCGCAGGATCTGCAACGCACTCTGGAAAGACTGCTCGGCGCCGGCGTAATCACCGCGATCCTGCAGGAGCTTGCCGAGGTTGTTGTGCATCTTGCCGACTTCCGGATGCTGCGATCCGAGCGTCTCCTCGCGGATGCGGAGGGCCTCGCGATAATGACGCTCCGCCTGGGCCAGCGCGTCCGGTGACTTTCTGCTGCGTAAAAGACCGGCAAGATTGTTGAGCGATTGGGCCACGTCGTTGCGGGCCTTGTTTCGCTGCCTGGCATTCGCATGCGGATTGGTCTGCGCCTCGGCGTGCAGCCGTCGACGGATGCGGATCGCCTCTTCCAGGTCCTCCTGGGCCTCATCGAGATCGCCCTTTCGCCGAAGCAGGTTGCCGAGGTTGTTAAGCGTTTCGGCGGCTGCGGCCGACTCGTCGCCTAGCCGACTCCGTCGAACGGCCAGGGCCTGCCGCCAGAGCGTTTCGGCTTCTTCGAGCCGTGCCTGTTCATAGCGCAGCTCGCCGAGGTCGTTCATGCTCTCGGCCGTGTCGGCATGATCGTCGCCGAGCAGCTTGCGGCGGGTCTCCAGGGCGTATTGAAGGTGCAGCTCCGCCGGTTCGAGTTTCGTCAGGCCCTTGTACAGATTGCCGATTGTGTTCCGCACGGCCGCGGCGACCAGCGGGTCATCTTCCAGCTCGCTCGCCAGTTCCTTCGACTTCAGATCGAGCGCCTCCAACACGCTCATGTCCGTGCGGCCCGTCTTCCACGGATCGGCTGACTCGTACAGCGTGGAGATCACCGCGCTGAGCCGTTGTGACTTGCGGGCTTCCTCGGCGATCCGATTGGCATGAATCATCATGCCGATGCCGCCGCCCAGCACCGACAACAGCAGCATCGCTGCCAGCGCGGAGACCGCCTTGTGCCGCGCCACCAGCTTACGAAGCTGATACGTCGTGCTTGCGGGCCGTGCGTGAATCGCCTGGCCGGAGAGGTAGCGTTCGATGTCATCCGCCAACGCCGCCGCGCTCTGGTAACGCCGCTCCGGCTCTTTGGCCAGCGCTTTGAGGACGATCGTCGAGACATCGCCCGGCACGTCCGAGTTCACCGCCCGTGGGCCGACCGGCTGCTGCTCGCAGATGATCTTGACCGCCGAGAGCAACGACGCGGAACGCACGTCGTACGGCAGCGAGCCGGTCAGCAGCTCGTACAAGACGACCCCAAGTGCATACACATCGCTGCGGACATCTATCTGATCCGGATGGCCGGCGGCCTGCTCCGGGCTCATGTACGGCAGCGTCCCCATCAGGCGGCCGCTTTCCGTGTGGATGGTCGGCGAAGCCGCGTCTTCTTCCATGATCCGGGCGACGCCGAAATCCAGAATCTTCGGTTGTCCGGCGCGAGTTGCACTTGACGTGAAGGGCAAAGTGAACGACGACCGGTTTTCGGCGGATGCGTCGTCAACAACAAGGATGTTCGAAGGTTTGATGTCGCGGTGGAGTACGCCGCGCTGGTGGGCATAGCTGATTCCCTCGCATACCTTGCGAAAGAGCATCAGGCGCTCGCGAATCCCCAGCGGTGATGCGTAGTCCATGAGACTCGCGCCGCGCACGAGTTCCATCGCAAAGAAGTGATTGCCGTCCTCGGTGCGACCGGCGTCGTAAATTGCGGCGATCGCCGGATGGTTCAGCCGGGCGAGGGTCTGCACTTCTCGCTGGAAATACCGGATCTGCAACTCGGAGACGTGCTGACCGCCGAGGATAACCTTCAGCGCAACGTTGCGCCGCGGTTCGGACTGCTCGGCCTCGTAGACGACACCCATGCCGCCGTGGCCGATCCGCCGCACCACGCGGTAATCGCCGATGTGGTCCGGTATGCTCGGCGCGGCCTTCGCCGGCACGGCGACCACGGACTCGAGATCGCCGAGGATGTCGCGCATCTCCGCCAGCTCGCTCTTGCACGAGGGGCAGACCTCGACGTGCGCCGCGATTTCTGCGCGCGACGAAGCATCGTCGTCCTCGCCCTGGACCCAGGTCCAGAGACGCTCTCGCGACATGTCACAACTCATGGCTGTATCCCGCTGACCTTGCGCAGTTCCTCACGGAGGTATTCGGAGGCCCGAACCAGCCGGCCCTTGACCGTCGGCTCGCTGACACCCAGCGTCTCGGCAATCTGCAGCCGGGAGAGTCCTTCGATGTGCTTGAGCATCAGCACGCTGCGGTATTCTTCCGGCATGGCGGAGATAATCTCGCGCAGAAGTTCCTGTCGCTCGTGGTTGGCCACGCGCGTCGAAGGACCGGCCGTCTTGCCGGCGGCGTCGAATCCCGTGCGGAATGGGCGGTTGAACGTCGGGCTGCGCTCATGGCGACGGAGGATGTCGAGACAACGGTTGCGAGCGACCTTGTAGAGCCACGGCTTCAGATCACCCGAGGGCGGCTCGTCCGTACTGGCGAGTTTGGTGAAGGTCTCCTGTGCGACGTCTTCCGCGAGTGCGTCATCGCTGAGGTAAGAGAGGCAGAAGCGATAGATCGGCGACCAGTAGCGCTCCATCAGGCGGGCGCCGGCCTCGTCCGATCCCTTTCGGTAGCCGGCGAGAAGGGCCGACTCGTCGATGATTGCAGTATCCTCGTTGGTCATGGGCCACACCTCCGGCAGAACCGACCCGCATTCGCGCACTCGCCCACTTTCACACCCTATACCATAACATATGAATCATCGGTCGCCCTCGAGAACGCTCGGAGATTTCATCCTGACCCAGGAAGGAAATGGGCCTGATTTCGGGACATTCGACACAAGTACTGTGTCTTCCGGACGTACCGCGACCGTATCCAGCGTGTTCGGACGACGGGAGCATTGCCAGACCAAGGACCGTCTGGTCCGTATATCTAAAACATTTCCCAATCTTATCATCCGTAGCGCCAGGGAGCAGTCCTGCGACAATCTTCAATCGGCGTCGTTTTCTCGTCTGACTTGCGGGAAACGCCCGACGACACTAACATGATGCAGCTTGCCGAACAAAATGCCGATTACGTCAGGACGGGCGACGATCTGAAGTTGCCGGTGCATAAGGGCTTACACGCTTGCAGCCGCGAAACCGACAATCTGTGTGCGATGAACTGATACGCCCGGCGGCTTCCATTCTCTGTACGCTGACGCTGATCGTCTGCTCGCCCGCCCTCTTGCAGGCCTCCGCCTCGACCTATCGCGTCACGGAGGAGGAGCACCGCACAACTCCGCAGGAAGAAAACCGCCACGAATCCAGCCGGGCCATGTCCGCATACGCACTTGAGCGGCTCCGCTCGGCACGGCGCGTTTCACCGATGCAAATCCGGACATCTTCGGTCATCACGTGCGCTTCGGTGGATCATCGGGGTCTGGCGATTCAGAGTTCACTGCCGCCCGCCGCTGATCCACAACGCGACGGGCGAAACGGCTTCGGCGCCCCCCTGCTTTGTTGATTTCCCCTGCCCCAGCGCATTCGCGCACGCACGATCGCCGATTCCGCCCGATCATGGCCGATGTATCCGGTCAATGACGGTATGAAACGACGATTTCTGAATATTACAACCAACGTCAGCCGGAACCTATCCGGAACCCATACGACATGATGGCCCGATGTCCGGCTACATTGATTCTCCGACGACTGTGTTGCGGCCTGACCGCAGATTTGAGCAAGGAGTACCCCCATGCAGAAACTCGTACAGGGCGTTCACAATTTTCAGAAGGAAATCATCGGCACCCGGCGTTCTTTCTTCGAGAAGCTCGCCAGCGGCCAGAACCCAATCGCCCTTTTCATCACCTGTTCGGACTCGCGCATCAATCCGAACCTGATGACCCAGACCGATCCGGGCGACCTGTTCATTCTCCGCAATGCGGGCAACATCGTTCCGCCGTACTCGGCGAATGCGGTCTGCGGTGAGACGGCAACCATCGAGTTCGCCGTCGCGGGACTCGGCGTGCGCGACATCATTCTTTGCGGACATTCGCATTGCGGCGCGATGAAGGGCCTGCTCAACAAGGACTCTCTCCATGAACTGCCCGCGGTCAGCGGCTGGCTGGGCCACGCCGAAGCGACGCGCCGGATCATGCGTGAAAAATACACCGAGCTCAAAGGCGATGCCCTGCTGACCGCCACCGTCGAGGAAAACGTGCTGGTCCAGCTGGAGAATCTGCGGACGCATCCCGCGGTGGCTGCGGCCATCGCCAAGGAAAAGCTCACGCTCCACGGCTGGGTCTACAAAATTGAGACCGGCCAGGTCTTCGAGTTCGACGCCCAGGAAGGCCAGTTCGTCCCGCTGGGTGAGGCGGGTTCGAGTTTTCAGCCGGCCGGATCGTTAAAGCTGGAACGTACGATCTGAATTGCACCAGAAAACTGGTGGCAGTGCCCACCCTGCGGGACTGCGGTGGCAGATGAAGCCCGCCGGCGCTCCGAGTGCCCGTGGACGAAGGTTCGATGGATTGAAGAGGTTGACGTATGACGAGTGAGAAGAATGATTCGATCCGCAATTACTTCCCGCTGATCTTCAAGAAGGATCTGCTGGCGTCGATTGTGGTCTTTCTCGTGGCCCTGCCCCTGTGCATGGGTATTGCTATCGCCTCGGGACTGCCGCCGGCCGCGGGTCTCATCACCGGCATCGTTGGCGGTCTCGTCGTCGGCACACTTTCCGGCGCGCCGCTCCAGGTCAGCGGTCCCGCCGCCGGGTTGACGGTCATGGTCTATGAGATTGTCCAGCGCGACGGCGTTGCCATCCTCGGGCCCATCGTCCTGCTGGCCGGAATCGTGCAGATCGCCGCCGGCTACCTCGGAATGGGGCAGTGGTTCCGAGCGGTCTCGCCGGCCGTCATCAAGGGCATGCTCGCCGGCATCGGCGTCCTCATCTTTGCCAGTCAGTTCCATGTCATGGTGGATGACTCGCCGCGCGGCAGCGGAATCGCCAACCTTCTCTCCATCCCCGAGGCCATCTACAAGGGCGTCGTCCCCCTCGATGATTCGCCGCACCACTGGGCAGCCATGATCGGCATCCTGACCATCCTGGTCATCGTCATCTGGAAGCCGATCGTCCCCAAGCCGCTCAAAGTCATTCCGGCGCCGCTTGTCGCCGTGGTCGTCGCCACGATCGCATCCACCTTCATTCAGGTCCCGATCAATCGGGTATCGCTGCCCGATTCGATCCTGGAAGCCGTTGCACTGCCGGCGCCATCGCAATTGATGCGACTGCTCGATGGACAGATTCTCCTCGCAGCCCTGGCCCTGGCCTTTGTCGCCAGTGCTGAAACGCTGCTCTGTGCCACGGCGGTCGATCAGCTCCACACCGGTCCGCGAACACGCTACGACAAGGAACTCAGCGCCCAGGGCGTCGGCAACATGATCTGCGGCCTCGCGGGCGCCCTGCCGATGACCGGTGTCATCGTCCGCAGCGCGGCCAATGTCGAAGCCGGGGGCAGAACCCGGATGTCGGCCATCCTCCACGGCGCTTGGCTCGTGGTGTTCGTCGTGGCCCTGCCCTTTGTCCTGCGGATGATCCCGACGGCGAGTCTCGCCGCCCTGCTGGTCTATACCGGTTACAAGCTGGTGGACGTCAAGACCATCCGCAACCTGCTCTCCTTCGGACGAAGCGAGGTCGCGATCTACACGATCACGATTGCGATGATCGTCATCTCCGGCCTGCTCACCGGCGTGCTCGTGGGCATCGCCATGTCGATGGCCAAGCTGCTCTACACCTTCACCCATCTGGATGCCCGGCTCGAAGACGAACCCGAGCGCAACCGGACGGTGCTTCGGCTCCGCGGAGCGGCCACGTTCATTCGTTTGCCGTTGCTGGCACAGATGCTGGAGCAGGTCCGCCCGAGTACCGAGCTGCATGTCCACTTTGACCAGCTCGACTACATCGATCACGCCTGCCTCGATCTGCTGAGCAACTGGGAAAAGCAGCACAAGAGCACCGGCGGGAAGCTCGTCGTGGACTGGGAAGACCTGACCGGCCGCTTCAAGGCCGCCCTGACGGAAACGCCCTCCCCTGAAGAAATGCAGGCGACCACACCGCTGGCCCCGGAAACGGGGCAGAAGCGCGGTTCGGAGATGGGAGCAGAGCTCGTAGGTGGCCGGTAGCGCGCTCATCTGGGCTGAACAACGCGGCAAGGGTAGTTCCGACCTCTTATCCGCCACATCTCGACGTCTACACCCGTGGGCTTCCCTGCGCCGGTGGATGGGTTAACATGCCGCGTCGGTCCATCGAACGCGATGCGACCCGCAAACAGGTGTCACTCAATGAATCTTCTTGCCGCAGAATCGACCGCCGCCCTGCCGAACCTCGGCTACGGGCCGATCCTCGTCCTGGTTCTTTTCGTAACGTTCGTCTCGACGGTCATCCTGGCCATTACCCATTTTCTCCCGAAGGCCAAGCGAACCGGCCCGCGCAAGGATGAGACGTATGAATCCGGCATGGAAGTCGTGGGCGATGCCCGGCGACGCTTCAATGTCCGCTTCTACCTCGTCGCCATGCTGTTCCTGCTGTTCGATGTCGAATTGATTTTTCTCTATCCGTGGGCGGTTACGTTTCTCGACGCCAAGGCAACCGCCAACGCGGCACTGGTGAACTTCCTCTTCGTTGAGATGGCCATCTTCTTCGCGCTCCTTCTCGTAGGCCTCCTCTACGATCTGGGCAAAGGCGTCCTTGAATTCGACTGATCGCTTCAGTTACATTGCCGATGCTTCGACTCTAACATTTCGGCGTTTTGGCGTTTCTCCACCCTCCGCTATAATCCCACCGACCGGAGTGCACGCATGGATAAACACCAGTACGACCCCCACACGATGTCGAACGACGACGTCCTGACCACCCGGCTGGATTCCCTGGTCAACTTTTTCCGGGAAAAGGGCGTCAATTGGGCCCGCCGAAACTCGCTCTGGCCGCTGCCGTTCGCCACTGCCTGCTGCGGCATCGAACTGATGGCCACCGGCGCCAGTCGCTACGACGTTGCCCGCTTCGGCGCCGAGGTCATGCGTTTCAGCCCGCGACAGAGCGATCTGCTCATCTGTGCCGGTCGCGTGGCGATCAAGATGATGCCCGTCCTGCAGCGGATTTATCTTCAAATGGCTGAGCCGAAATGGGTGATCTCGATGGGCGCCTGCGCCTCGACCGGCGGCGTCTTCGATACCTATGCCGTCGTGCAGGGCGTCGATCAGTTCCTCCCCGTCGATATCTATGTCCCTGGCTGCCCGCCGCGGCCGGAAACGCTCATCGAGGGCATCATGGCGATCCAGCGCATTGTCGATCGCGACGGCATCACCCCCAGTAGCCGGCGCGGCAAGGGTCTGCGTCTCGTGGCCGAGCCGATGTACCAGATTGATACCCCCCCCTCGTCCAAGACGGGAGCCGCATAAATGGCCACTCCCGAACAGATCCTTGCGGCCGTCAACACGCGGTTCCCTACGCTGCGCCTGGAACTAAAACCTCTCCTGACTCGTGGCGATGTGCCAGGCGATCAGATGTACATCCGTGTCAAGCCCGCAGACCTGCTCGACGTGCTTCGCTTTCTGCGCGACGACGGACGGACGCGTTTTGAACAGTTGATCGACCTGACCTGCGTCGACTATCTGAATTTCCCCGGCGCGTCCGATCGCTACGGGGTCATCTACTCCCTGCTTTCACTGACGCACAACCACCGGATCTGGATCAAGTGCTTCGTGAACGATCCGCGACCCACGTTGCCCACTGCAACGGCGATCTGGCCCGGTGCCGAATGGATGGAGCGCGAGCTTTACGACATGTTTGGCATCGTCTTCGAAGGTCATCCCGACCTGCGGCGCATTCTCACTTGGGACGGTTTTGAAGCCCATCCACTGCGTAAGGACTACCCGCTTCGCGGCAAGGGCGAACGGGAAAACTACCCGGTCCTGAACCGGGACGATGCCTGATCGATTTCTCCGGCCTGCCGTTTCTCACCTGCCATAAACGACCAAGTTGCGGATCCCAGCAAATTCCGTTCCGCAGCGTGATGTTCTCGTGCTTTTCCGGACGCCGTATCATATAATTCGCTTGAGGTGTCGGCTCGGTCACCCGAAAGTATTCGGGGGACACGCAGAGCCCAATCTGTCTCTGGTCAATCACTTACGGGATCGTGAATGGCGCAGTATCTCTCCATGCTTCCTTCACAGCAGATGCGGCTCGAGCAACGCCTGAGCCCTCAGCTTGTGCAGTCGATGGAGATTCTACAGCTCCCCCTTCTCGCGCTGGAGGCCAAGGTCCGCGAAGAGATGGAGACCAACCCCGTCCTCGAAGAACCCGAGCCCGAGGCGATCGTCCGCGAAGAAGCGCCGCATGAGGAGCCGCCCGTCTCCGAGGCCAGCCAGGCCGAGGCCGACAGCTTCGAGCGATTGGACCGGCTCTCGCGCGAATACGAGATTGACCCCGGCGACCTGCCCTATGGTCGCAGCCGATCCGGCAACAATGGCGAGCGCGATTCGAAGATGGACGCCATGGCCAACACGGCCTCGCGCGGCGAATCGCTCCGTGAGCAGCTCATCCGCCAGTGGTCGCTGATCGAGACCGATGAGGCCGTCCGCAAAGCCGGCGAGGCCATCATCGACTGGATGGACGATGACGGCTACCTTCGCACCGAGGCCGAGCATCACCAGTACAAGGGTGACGATGAACCGATCGAGACGCGACCGCTCATCATCCATCGCACGGAGGAGGAGCGCCGGCGGCTGATGGAGGAGATCGCCCACTCCCGCACGCCTCCGATTGACGTGGAGGTCCTTGAGAAAGCCCTCTCCCTTGTCCAGACGCTCGAGCCCGTCGGTGTCGGGGCCCGCGATCTGTCGGAGTGTCTGCTGATACAGCTTGCGGCGAAGGAAGAGACCGACCCGTTCTACGAAGAACTGGTGAAGCACCACCTCGTCGAACTGGGCAAAAACATGTACCCCGCCGTGGCCCGGGCCACCGGTCGCAGCATCGAGGAGATTCAGCAGGCCCTTAAGCTGATCGGCAAGCTCAATCACCATCCCGGTCTGCTCGTTCAGCCCGCCGAAGTGCCGCGCATCTCGCCGGACATCATCATCGACTATTCCGACGACGGCGACGGCTACACGGTGCGGCTGGCCCGCGGCAACACCCAGCGGCTGCGTATCTCGCCGCAGTATCGCGAGATGCTTCAGGACAAGACGGTGGACAAGGAGACGCGCGAGTTTCTCAAGAAGCGACTCGAATCGGCGGGAGTCCTGATCGATGCCATCAAGTACCGCCGTGAGCGCCTGCTGGAGATCGCCAAGGTCCTTCTCGAACGCCAGCGCGAATTCTTCGACTTCGGTCCGCAGTTCCTCAAGGTCCTCCGCATGCGCGACTTGGCCGAGGAGTTCGGCTGCGACCCTTCGACGATCAGCCGCACGGTGGACGGCAAATACGTCCAGACGCCGCGAGGCCTTTTCCCCCTGCGACAGTTCTTCTCCGGCGGCACGACCGACGCCAGCGGCGAAAGCGTAAGCTGGAACAGCATCAAGTCCAAGGTCAAGGAAATCATCGACAACGAAGACAAGGCCAACCCCCTGACCGACGACGAGATCATGAAAATGATCAACGAGCAGACGACGGTGCCCATCGCCCGCCGCACCGTCGCCAAGTATCGCGCCCAGCTCGGCATCCCCTCGCAGCGGGAGCGCAAGGTCTATTAGTCGTCCGTCAGTAGCAGATCAACCGCACATGTCCATGCACCGGAAACCAGACTTCACGGAGCATCAACGGTGAAGGTCTGTGCCGGCATCCTGATCGGCGGACAGAGCCGGCGCATGGGCACCGCCAAAGCCCTGCTTCAGGTTGACGGCACGACGCTTCTCGAACGAACCATCCGCGTGGCGGCTGAAGCGGGTGCGGAAGTCGTGCTGCTGGGCCGGCCCCCTTTCGATCTGCCGCCGGCTGCCAGAGTGCTGCCGCTGCTTAATGACCTTCGCCCCGGCCATGGTCCGATCGGCGGACTTGAGACGCTGCTTGCAGCGCGACCTGAACACGTCGCTTTGCTCCTAGCATGCGACATGCCACGACTTCGTGCGGACCTGCTCGTGCGACTCTGCCGCGAACTCGGCGATGCAGACGCAGTTGTCTGCGCCACGAGTGATTGCGGTGCGCCGCAGCCGCACCCCTGCTGCGCCTCGTATCATTCGCGTATTCTTCCGGTCGTGCGTCGGGCCATCGACGAGGGCCATTGTGGTATGATGCGCCTGCTCTCGAACCTGTCCGCGCGGTCGCTCGCGCTCAGCCGCGATGAGGCCCTTTGCGTGGAAAACTGGAACGAGCCGGGCGACCTGCCCAACGGCGTCGTCCCATCGTGAAAACAGGAGGAGGATGTTCATGCTCGTCGGGATCATGTCGGACAGCCACGGCGACGCGACGGCGACGGCACGGGCCATCGCGATCCTCGAAGGGCTCGGCGCCGAGCATTTCTTCCACTGCGGTGACCTGTGCAGCGGGAGCGTCCTCGATGAACTGGCTGGCCGTCCCTGCACCTTCGTATGGGGCAATTGTGACGACGTCACCCCGACGCTGCGAAAGTATGTCGCCGCGCTCGGTCTTGAATGGCCTCGAAAAGAAACGTCTCTCGAACTGGCCGGCCGGCGAATCGCCGTCTATCACGGCCACGAGCCGGGCTTCTCGACGGCAACCGAGGAAAATGGATTCGATTACATCTTCCACGGTCACACGCACGTCTACGCCGATCGACGAATCGGCAAATGCCGCGTGATCAATCCCGGCGCTTTGTACCGGGCCAATCCGCGAACCTGCGCGCTGCTCGATCTTGCGAGCGATGCGCTGACCTTCCTGCGTATCGACAACGGCCGCAAGGTCATTCTGAAGTGAAGAACACCCGGGTGCGCCGCTCGACCGGCATCTGACCGGCTCAATAGGCGCCCCGCGCCGAGAGCACGGCGGGGATCGTCTTGACGAGAATCTGCAGATCCAGCGAGAGCGATCGATTGCGGATGTACCAGACGTCCAGCGCCAGCCACTCGTCGTAGGGAATCTCCGTCCTTCCGCTGACCTGCCAGAGACAGGTGATGCCCGGCTTGACGGTGAATCGAGCACGCTGATCAGGTGTGTCGGTGCGGACTTCATCAAGCGGCAGCGGACGCGGACCGACCAGACTCATGTCGCCCTTGAGGACGTTCAGAAACTGGGGCAGCTCGTCCATGCTGGATCGTCGCAGCCAGCGACCTATCCAGGTGATGCGCGGATCGTTTTTCATCTTGAAGCAGGGACCTGTCGGCAGCGAATTGAAGCGGCGAAACAGCTCCTTATCGTCGTCTGCGCCGGCGTACATGGTGCGCAGTTTGTACATCGTAAAAGGCCGCTGGTTCAGCCCGGCACGCCGTTGACGGAAGAACACCGGACCGCGGGAGGTCAGCTTGATGGCGACCGCTGCAAGGAAAAGGATCGGCAGAGCGCAGACCAGGGCCGCGATCGAGATGCAGATGTCCAGTGCGCGTGCGACCACCGGGTAAAGACGACCCGCGGACCGGTCCGGCGGTGCGCCGACCAGAAAGCCGCGATCGGCATCGATGACGGCGATCGCCGTCGCGTGTTGATTGACCTGGGCCATGATGCTTCTTCCCGTAAACGCCGCGAGGCGCTTCCCCGTTCCCCCGGGCACGCCGGACATTGCGTCCAACGGCGTGCAGGGCTACTTTCGCTTCCTTCCCATCGCGCGACCGGTCAGCAGCCGCGCAAAGCCATCCGTTACGTGCTCGAACTTCGCGACAGCTTCATCGCTTCATTCGGCGTTTCATGCATATGCGTTCGTCCGCACCGCCAGCGCAGGACATTCCATACAAAGCGCGGATTGCCCAGCAGGTAGCGGCGCCACTTGCCCAGCGGATCAACCGCCAGTCGAAAGAGCCATTCGCCACCGAGCCGACACAGCCATTGCGGTGCACGCGGCTCGGCGCCGGCCAGATAGTCCAGCAGCGCCCCCACGCACCATCGCACCGGCACATCCAGCGCGTCGCCCTGTCGCGCCAGCCAGAACTCCTGCCGCGGACTGGACATCCCCACGACCAGCACGTCCGGCCGTGCCGCATTGATGTCATCCACAACTTCGTTCGAACAGTCGAGCGCGAAGTGGCCGTGCTGCATTCCCGCGATCGTCAGATGCGGGATCAACTCCTTCAGCCGGGCAGCGGCTGCCTCGGCAATACCCCGCCGACCGCCGAGCAGATAGATCGACAGGCCGAGGTCCGCACATCGCCGTGCAAAGCTCGGAAAGTAATCCGCCGAGGTCATGCGTTCGGGCAATCGCCGCTTGGCCCATCGACTGGCCCAGACCACCGACGCACCGTCGGCATAGAGCACGTCACTCGCCGCGAGCACGCGCCGGTAGGCAGGATCTCCGCAGGCCAGATTCATCGTGTGTGCATTTGCATAGCAGGCCGTCGTGCGCGCACCGGCCCGGGCACGCTGCGCGAGCAGCTCGATCAGACCGTCGGTCCGCAGCGGCCGGATCGGAAGACCCAGCACGTCCACCGGAGCCGGCAGCTCAACATGCTGCGGCGATGAAGTCATGCACGGGTCTCCTCTGAAGAAGCAGGCGTCGATACAAATTCGCATAGCGAGCGGCGACCGAGCGGGCGTTGAAGCGATCCTGCACCGTCCGTCGCGCGAGTTGTCCCATGCGAAGGGCCGTCGGCCGGTCGTCGAGCGTGCGCACGATGGCAGCGCTCAGCGCATCCGGATCGCCCGGAGGCACCAGCCGCCCGTTTTCGCCGTTGATGATGGCCTCCGGATTCCCGCCGACCTGCGTGGCGACGATCGGCCGGGCCATAGCCATGGCTTCGAGGAGGACATTCGGCATCCCCTCGGATCGGGACGGCAGGCAGACCACATCCGCCGCGCGAAGCGCCGGCCAGACATCCGGGTTGAAACCGACCAGCCGCACGACGCCGCCCAGTCCCAGGCGCTCGATCTGTGCCTCCAGCGCGGGCCGGTCAGGGCCTTCGCCGAGCACGACGAATACGACCTCCGGGCGCGACCGGTGAACCTGCGCCGCCGCGTCGATCAGCACTTCCACGCCTTTTTCATAACTGAGCCGCGCGACCGTCACGACCAGCGGACGATCTCCGATGTGAAGCGATTGCCGCAGGGCTGCCGCGCCGGCATCAAAGAACTGATCGGGCGGGTCGATTCCCGTATGGATGACTGTCACATCCTCCGGTCTGCGCCTGAGTCGAGCAATGCAGTCCGATGCGACGGCCTGCGAGACGGCGATCGTATGGGTCGGGAGTGCCGAGCAGACGGCATCGAGCAGTCGATCGGAGCGGCGACGCTTCTCGCGCTGGTAGGCCCCCATCGCATAACAGGTGGACACGAGGATCGGAACCGCTGCCCAGCGCGCGGCCAGGCCGGCCATCAGATCGGCGCGAAGAAGATGCGTGTGAACGATCTGCGCCTCGCAGGACTCGATCAGGTCGCGCGCCCGAACAATGGCCCGCAGATCGCGCTCGCCGGGTACGCCGAGGTTGTGTGTGTGAACGCCGAGCGCGGCCAGTTCATGCTGGATCGGACCGCCCCCGTAGAAGCAGCAGACCGTCAGTCGAAACTCGGAAGGATCGAGATACCGGGCCAGTTGCAGCAGCCACCGGGTATCGGTCTTGACCGCGAACGTGGAGACGAAATGCACCACCTCGACGGGTCGTTTGGGCAATGTTGTGGAGAAGCGGGCATGCATGCTTCTAACCATCCCCTGCTGCATAGCTTAGCGAAAAGACCCCCGCGATCCAAGCCCCCGGTGTGAAGTTCTCGTTGGGCGACTGAAACCTGCATCGCCCCAATTCATGCTTCGCCATGCCGAGAATGCGCCGAACGCGATGCACGGCCAATGCCTGACGCATCCCGATCACGACTCTGCCGACGCGCGAAATTCGGCCGCACCACGACTCTTAAAGTGTACGAAGCGGCTCAGGACGGAACAAATCCGGGCTCCTGCGACCGCATTCCCAGTCTCGCGCGCGCACGCACCGCAGCGCGATCGCTCGCCGTCTCCTCGACGTCGAATCGCGCCCCCTTTCGAAGGGTGAAAAACAAGTCCGCGAATGATCGGACCATCGCATCGACGCCGTACTGTGCGAGCACCTTTTTACGGGCCTCTCGGGCGATATCCGCCCGCAGGGACTCCTTCGCTGCCAATTCGGCTATCGCATCGGCTAACTCGACCGCGTTCGCCGGTTTAATCAGGAGGCCGGTGCGGCGATGCTCAAGAAACTCCGGCATACAGCCCGAATCGGGACCGATAAACGGCACCGAGGCCGCCGCCGCCTCCAGCATCGTCACACTGAAACATTCCTGTTCGCTGCACAAACAAGAGATGTCAATGCCCGGTAGCAGCTCGGGAATGTCTTCGCGCGAGCCGAGCATGCGCAGCGTTTCATGGTCCAGCCCGGATGCGGCAGCGGCTGCCTGTACCGTGTCACGATCCGGACCGTCGCCGATGATGAGAAATCGCAGACGCGGGTTCGCCGGAGCCAGCCGTCGAGCCGCTGCAATGAAGACATCGTGGCGCTTTTCACGCCGCAGATTGGCGATCAGCGCCACGGCCACGTGGTCATCCGAAAGACGAAGCCGACGCCGGGCCTCGGCGCGATCCGCGTTTGACGAGAGAAATCGATCCAGCTCCACGCCGTTGGGGATGACCGCGATCCTTCCTGCGGGCACGTGCTCCCGGCGGATCAGCGCCTCGCGCTGTCGTTCGCCAATGGCCACATAGCAGTCCACGAAACGGTAGAGCGCGCGATTGGCCCGTTCGAAGTGATGCTGCCGCTCGAGCGGGAACCAGTGCGACCAGACGACGACCGGCGTATCGGCCAGCCGCCCGGCCAGTGTGGACCAGAACATGCGATCGCCGCCGCTGTGTGCCGCGACGATGACATCGATCCGGTTCTCCGAAAGAATTCGACGAATCCGTGACAGGACCGCTGCATCCGTCTTGAACTTGAGGGCTTGCTCATAGACCGGCACGCCGCATTCTCGTACGCGCGGCGCCAGCGGACCGGCATCCTTGAGGCAAAGCACGTACGGCTGCACGTGATGCCGCGCCAATCGCCGCACGAGGGCGACCAGCATCAGCTCCGCACCGCCGGCCTCCAGCCGGTTCGTGACAAAGAGCACGCGGCGCGGCGCGCGTGCAGCATGATTGACCGGAGCGATGTGCCGGGCCCGCGTGCGTATGTCGATTGATCTGGGAGAAAGCGAGCCGCTCGCATCTCGGCCGGCACCACCTCGCAGCGCGTCGAGGATGCCCTGCCCCATGCCGACGAGCGAGCCAAGGTGTTCGCGACGACCCGGCCCGATCGACCAGATCAGGTGCATCGCCGCAATCACAAAGAAGCTCCAGAGAATCAACAGCACGTCGCCGACGCCCAGCCGACAGGTCTTGCGAAGGATGTAAAGGTAGTTGAGGATGGTCATGTAACCCATTCGCCGGCCCCCGGTCCGCTGCGTGCCTTCCCGCCGATGCACGACTCGCGCTCGCTTCGATTCCAGCAGCCAGTGATTCGGCGTCAGCCGGTAGCCCAGCTCTCGATCTTCCCCCAGCGCGTAATCCACCAGGTTTTCGTCGAACGGATTGGCCAGGACGATCTCGCGTCGAAGGGCCATCGCCGCACCGGAGAGCCATCGCGCCGGCACGGCAATCTCCGGATGTCGCAACACCGCCGGTGCCGGTTGGTCCGGCCTGCCGCGGGGGCGGACGCTCCACCATCCCGCCAGCCGATAGCCAAGCTGATACAGGCGCGCGGAACGCGAGCACTCGAACCGCGGCTCTACGATCCGGGCGGTCACTCCGCTCACCGCCGGATCACGAAACAACTCGACCACGTGCTGCACGCATTCCGCTTCGCAGGTCACGTCGTCATCGAGGTAGAAGAGAATGTCGCTCGAGGCGAGGCGGGCGGCCTGGTTGCGAGCCCGCGTGAGACCGGGGCGATTCGTTCGCTCGTAATGAAGCGGAATGCCGTGCGATCGTGCGTCACACTCGATCTGCGAGTGCACCGGCTCATCGAGCCGTCCGTCGTCCAGAAGGATCAATTCATCCGGCCGGCGTGTCTGCGACCAGATCGAACGAAGTGTCTCGATCAGCGCCTGGGGACGATCCCGCGTGCAGAGTACGACGGCAAGCGTGGGATCGCGGGACACGGATCACTCCTTCGCGGTCAGGTGGCCGGTTCCGCCGCGCGTCGCGGACGCTATTTATCCGCCGTTTCGCCACCGGAGAAACTGGCGAACCGATGGCACGTGGCTGAAGGCCCCCTGGACATAACCGAGCACGCGCCGCCGTTCGTCGTTGGTGAAGATCAGTTGGGTGCGGAAGGTGATGAGCAGAAAGACGATGATCCCGACGGCGAGAATGTAGGAGTTCATACCGAGTAGACCGGCGGCGGCGATGACCAGGTATGTGCCGCGATCGAGTCGGCAGCATTCCGCACGGATCAACACAATGCAGAGCACCAGCGCCGTAAAGATGGCAAACACGCCGCACCACGCCGCGCTGCCCAGTCCCATGGGATCGGAAAAATCCGTGACGAACAGGCCCGTGGTCCACGCAGAAAGCGTCTTCCAGATCGGCATCGACTGGACGGTCTCCAGACCCGGCCCGGCCAGCCAGAAGGCGTAGAGCATGTTCGCGGCCACACCGATCGCCCACGGCCAGAACATGTGCCGCGTCTTCTCCATCAACTGAAAGTGAATCGGCAGAAACGCGAGAAACGCGCCGAACAGGAAGAAAAGCAGATGCAGCGGCAGGACCGCCGCGCCCGGTGCGTAGTCCGCCTGGAACATACGGATGATCAAGCCCCTGCAAAGCGCGAGGATCGTACAGAGAACCAGCAGGCCGATGCCCGTGCCGCGGAAGGCCAGTGACAACTGCCGCTGCGCCGCCTCGCGCCCGCGCGTCTCCCAGGTGCGCGTCACGATCGTCATCACCACCGTGACCACGGCCACGGCGCCGACCAGAATGAATTGTCCGATCTGCCGGACGGCGCTGAATACCGCGACCGCGTCGTGACCGTTGACCTTGTTGAGAAACCACGTCGGGTAATAGACCAGCGCCTGCCAGGTGATGCCCGCCAGAGTGGTCCAGACACTGAAGCGCAGGAGCTTGGACGCCCAGTCGGGCTCGTCGTCCACCTCGTCGCTTTGTTCTCGCGTAGCGTGTGCGCCGTCTCCGTTCGTGGAGGCGGGCGGTGCCGCCGGTCGATGCTCCCCGGCAGTGCCGCTGGAGATGCTGCGCGCCAGCCCGATGCCGAACCAGACGACCGGCACGAGGAGCGAGAAGCCGTAGAGCGCCGTCAGAGTAAATGCGCTGAGCCGGCCGATGGCGATCGCACCGATGCTCGCGGCCAGAAAAATCGTGCCGTGAAACATCTCCATGATGGCCAGGGCGTTGAACATCCGCAGCCCCTTCATCACGGCCAGCAGGTAGAAATACGCGATCAGCAAACCGATGACCACGGCCGATAGTCGCGCCAGGTCGGGCGCGTCGGCACGAAAACGCGCCAGCCACTGGGCATCGGTGAACACCTGGGCATAGAAAAAGACACCCAACCGTTCGGCATAGATCCATAAGAGCGCCATACTAAGAAGTGTGATCGCCGCCAGAAGCGAGAAGGAGCGTCGCACGAACCGTCGCAGCGAGCCGCGTGTCTCGTGCTGCGGCACATAGCGGGTAACGGCCTCATTCAGCCCCAAACTGCAAAGCGGCGTGAGCACATTCAGCGCCAGCAGGATCATGTTCAAAAGGCCGAACTGCTGTTTAGTCATCCACCAGGTCAGCAGGAGGATTCGCCCGAAGTTAATCAGTCGGAAGGCCACCGTTGCCGGCAGATACAGGCCCATCGCCTCGTTCAGCGGCGTGCTAGCGAACATCCAGGCGCGCCAGCAGCGTCGCGCGGTCGGCGCGTCGACCGACCGGGAGGTTGCCCCGGACATCGCAGGCATGGCCGTACTATCGATGGTTGCCTTCAAGCGCCTACCCCCGTCGGCCCGGCGCGCGTTCCCCGGTACCGCGTCGCAGCACCGCTGTGCTTCCGCCGGTGGGCGGAGCTGCCGGTCGATTCGCCGAGGTGCGGCTCATTCCGGAGGCACTGCCCGATCCTTCGATTCTACCCCGAACCGGACCGCTCGCCCCGAATGGCCCCTTCGGCTGTCGTGGAATCGGTTGCCCACCAAGTCCGGCGGCACCGCCGCGACCCGGTGATGCAAACCCCGGCCGGGCATGAATCGGCGCCGGCGAGAGCAGCACGTTCAGCGCGACAGGAACGGCGCTGAGTCCGAAGAAGAGACTGTTGGCAAAGGGGTTGTCGCTGGTTTCGCGGAAGGTGCCGTCGATGAAATAGGCCATCGCCAGAATCCAGTAGAGCACGAGCAGATCGCGGCTGATAAAGCCCGGACCCTTCGGCGGCAGCTTGCGATACAGCAACACCGACTGGCGCACGAGAAACACGGCCATCAGCAGATAGAGCACGAGGCCGACCAGGCCGGTCTCCGCGACGATCGAGAGCAGGTTGTTGTGTTCAAGGGCCGTCGTGCCGAAGGCGTAAAACGGGCTGGACGGATCCTTGGCGAATCCGGGGGCATAGTCGCGGAAGTGCCCGAAGCCGATGCCGAAGAACGGGTGCTGCTGAACGATCTCCCAGGTCATCTGCGCCAGACCGATGCGCAGGAGAATCGGCGCCGTGTCCGTCAGACCGCCGACCTCACGATCGGGCGTCAGGAAGTTTTCCATGTTAATCACGGCAACGAGCAGCGTGACCGAGAGCAGCAGGGAGACCGACACGACCCGCGTGGTGCGTCGCCGGGAATAGGTCGCCCAGATGAGCAGGCAGAGCACGAAGGACAGCCACACCGAGCGCGTTTTCGTCCAGAAGATGACCGGAAACATCAGACCGTTGATGACATAAAGCATCCAGCGGCCGCGCTGCACGTTTCGCGCCAGCACGAGGTTGTTGAAGAAGCAGTAGACGAGCGCCAGCCCCATGGCGGCGGACATGACGAACGGCCCGCGCACGCGTCCCCAGTGAATGCCGACGGACGGATCGTTGATGAACCTGGGGAAGATCAGTGCGCCGATGTCGAACCGCTCGCACCAGCCGGTGAACGTGAGATAGACCGACAGGAGGGCGAAGAAGATCGCCAGCCGTTTGAAGTCCTGCTCGGTATGAAACGCGTGCAGCACGAGGCCGAACACCGCGAAGGGAAACAGATACCCTCCGATAAGCCGGTAGTGCACGGACACGACCGAGCGCGTCTCAAATCCCGACACCAGCGCCGAAAGAAAGAAATACACGGCCACAGCGGCGATGCAGCCGCTGACCGGCCAGGCGTGACGCAGCCGCACCCGCCCCACCGCCAGCATGGCGATCAGCAGCAGCACGAGCACGACGATGCCCAGTCGCGGAATGGTGATGGCGAAGAAGAGCGGCACGGCCACGCGCCAGAACTCTTCATGCAAGGCGATCAGCGTCACGAACCAGACGAGAATCGCCAGCAGCAGGTTTCCCTTGAAGGTGTAAAAGGTAAAGAGAACCAGGCCGCCGACCACCAGCCAGAGAATAAGCAGCGCCGACGTCGGCAGAGAAGCCGTGGCCACCGATCCCCACATCATGCCCATCAGGGCGACAAAGCCCAGGAAGAAGAGCCACGGAGTACGATGTGCGGTCAGGGTGGCCATGGGCAGCGGATCGAGGGCGAGGTCCGTGGTTTGTCTTCAGCTATCACCTGCCGCCGGGACATCTTGTGCCGGCGGAGGACGGTTCCGTCATCACGTCATTCGATAGACCAGGCCCGGAATCGGGTCGCTCCGCTGATTCATCACCAGGCCCAGGCAGCGAACGCCGGCATAGTCCAGCCGCTTCTTGGCCTCGGCCACGGTCTCGCGCGGCGTACTGCCCGCGCGGACCACCAGCAGTGCGCCGTCCACCATCGAGCCGATCACCTGCGCGTCCGGGTAATTGCCGGCGCAGGCCACGTCGATCAGGACATGGTCGTAACGTTCCTTGAGTCGGGCGATCATCGACTTGACCTGCCGGCTCTTGATCACGCCCAGCGGCTGATCGACCATCGTCCCTGCCGGCAGCACATGCAGCGTCGTTCCATTCTCGAGTGACAGCACCTGCATGGCTGAGTCGATCGATGCCCCTCCGGAAAGCACGTCGGTCACACCGGGTTCGCCGGTGATACCGAGCTGATCAGCAATGCCCGGCTTGCGAAGATTGAAATCCACCAGCGCGATATGCAGCTCGCGATTTGCACCGGCCCCGAGAATCGCCAGGCCACAGGCAATCTGCGTCGCACCGTCGCCCCGTCGAGCAGAAGTCACGATGACAGCCCGGGGTGGAGTGCGATCGGCGGAAAAGAAGACATTGCTCCAGAGCTGTGCCAGTTCGCCTTCCGACTTCGGCCGCACGCGACGTGACAGTTCTCCGGTCGTGCCGCGCGCCGCGGGTGCCGGCTCCACGGCCCTCGACACGCGAGGCGGCGATGGCGGCGGAGCGGACTCGGCGGCCAGCTCCACCTCCGCAGGCGATTCCCCGTTGAGCTGGCGAATCTCCTCGATCACGTCGTCGATCTTTTCGACGCCGCCGTCCCAGTCGAGATCGATCAGGTCCTCTTCGGGCTCCGCCACCGGCTCTTCGGCCGGCTTGCGGGAGGATGGCTTCGATTTGGGCTCCGGCGGTGGCCAGATCTGTTCCGGCTTCGGAATCGGATCCAGCGCGTCATCCGCGGAGTTGAAGTCCTTATCCTGTTTATCCGGCTTATCGGACACGCGGCACACTCCTGTGCTACATTCTATCAGGTCTTTGCTCGGTCTTTCGGCATTATCGGCGGTATCGAACCGCCGATTGTGCTAATTCCACCCCTTGCCCCTCACATCCGCTTCATCACGCCGGTAGAGGGCGCAATCCTCGCCGCTCAAAGCGGTCGCCCGCGGGCTAGGTGGACACAATCAGCCGCCGCCCGCGACGACGCACCGAACCGAGGACCGGCACACCCAGGTACCGCTCGGCATCCACACTCGACCGCAACGTGTGATCGAAGTGATCAGCCAGGAAGGCGAACGCGATTCCCAGAAGCAGCGAGACCAGCACCGCCACCGCGGTGTAGATGCCCGTCATCGGAATCACCGGACGGTTCACGTCCGGCACCGAGGCCTCGTCGAGCTTGCTCACCGTGACTGCTTCGCGGCTGATGAGCTTGGCCGACTTCGCTTCGATTCGCTCCTGCTGGAGCTTCTCCAGGTGCTTCTGCGCCACCTCGAACTCGTTCTTCAGCCGCGCGTACTCGGCAAGCTTCGAGTGAATCTCATTCTGCTCGGCTGCGGTTTTCTTCACCAGCTCATCATTGATCGCGCGCTGCTGCTCACGGGCCTCGATGCTCGCTCGCAGACCGGCGACATAGCCCACCACGGCTTCCATCAGCCGCCGTCGGTTCCGGGCCACTTCTTCACGGATGTACTGCACATCGCGGCTATCCGGCGTGAACTGCGCTTCGATGCGCGCACGCCGATTCTCCAAGGCCGTCAGACTCTTTGACAGTTCGAGAAACAACAGATTCTCACGGAAGAAATCCATCGCCACCACCGAAATCGCCGTGGCGATTTCCTCGTCCGTCAGTTCCGCGAGACCGCCGATCTCCAGTACGCCGGCCGGCAGAATGCGCGAAAGCGTTTCAAAAATGGCACGATCCCGCGCGAGTTCCAGATGCAGTGTGGCATCGTTCTCGCGAATCTTGGTCAGCACGACCTGTACACCGTGCTCGGTACCGCTCTTGAGCAACTGCTCCAGCACGCCGATCTTGTCGGCATTGGCCACGATGAAATCCTGATACCGGCGACTGGCCGCATCGACGTCCTGCTTCATGAACGATTCGACCACGTCGTCCATGACGCGCTCGGCGGGAGCGTTCAGGTCCTGCTGAAGCTGCAGGTACCGCACGATGTACATGTCCGCCAGTACGTCGGCCGCGTAGTGTGCCAGCAGATGCGCCTGCGGATCAGTGCTGCCCGGCGGAGCCATGCGATCGACTCGGATCGAAAACGACTCGGTCATCGCCACCTGCTCGCCACCCGGCGTCTGAAGCTTGACCGACTCGCGGAACTTACGAAGTTCCTGCTGGCGCTGCGTGAAGAGCGTATTGACCTGGTCCCCCACTTTCCCCTGCAACCAGCGATTGATCTCGTCCTGAATTCGCGCGGCGTGGCCGTCGCCTTCCTTCTTGGCGGCCTCCCAGCGGCCACGCAATGCGTACCACTCGTCGCGCAGCGGTTTGCTTCCGGAAATGGCCAGCGCCCGGGCCAGCACCAGGTCGGACATCACGATCTGCTGCTGCGCCTTGACGAAGACCTCCAGCGTGCGCTCACCGGCCTGATCCGTTGTGATCGGATTCTTGTTCATCGGCCGCTTGAAAATCAGACTGATCTCGCTCCGATAGTAACGCGGCACCAGGTGCTCGCAGACAAGGTAAGTACCCGCACCGCCAATGACGACAATCAAAAACAGCAGGATCCAATGCTCGAAGAGGATCCGCATGATCTCGCGGAGGGATCGGGTTCCGTAGGATTCGTTCATAATCGCCTGCCGTTTCGCTGCCCGCTGCGCCGAGCGAGCTTAGCTGTCTGATCAGCCCGCTGCGACTTTGCTTCGATACTCCAAGTCCACCTGCGCCCGGCTGCTGCCGTGGCGCCCGCGGTCCTTACACCCGCATCACGGTCCCAACTGCGTGTTGATGTTCGGCGGGCCGATCAGCTTCGTCCGCACCGTCGACGGCGCCTCGCGGATGCCGTAGCCGAAGTTCAGGCCGACCACCCCGCTGTAAGGCAAGACGGAGCGAACGCCACGGGTGAAGAACTGGTCGATCCAGTCGTTGGCCACGGCCATCGCCGTCGGAGGCACCCAGATGATGTCGCCATCCGCCAGGTATGGATCCCAACGCCAGTCGCTGCCCGGCGGCATCGAACCGAACTCCGTCGGCTTGCGCGAGTGCAGAAGCTGTTCGAGATCGAACACCAGCGCCTCAGGCACCGGCAGGAACTCGCGGCGCACCAGCAGAATCTTCGACCGATTGGCGCGCGGCGTCGGCCCGCCCTGTGCGATGATCGCATGGGCCAGGGTGAGCGGGCGGTTCGTCTCGATGACGCCCGGCGACCATACCTCGCCCATCACATAAACGCGACGCGGAGCAAACTCGAGTGTCTGCACGGTGACTTCGATTTCCTCGAGGTCCTCTTCGCGATAACGCGAGTCGAGCAGCAGTTTCGATTCGTGCACCGTCTTGCCGGCCACCATCGCCTCTCCGATGTAGGGCAGGTCGATTGTGCCGTCCGGTTTGATCGGCACCAGACGCGACTGGCCGCGTGGCGCCGTCGTAATTGCCTTCTTCAGCTCTGTGATCTTTACGTTCGCCGCTTCAACGACCACGGTGATCTCGGGCTCCTTGATGTAGCGGGAGTATGCCCGGCGAAGCTGCTCCTCGAGGTCGCCGGCCGTTCGGCCCGCCGCGCGAACCTGCCCGAGCATCAGACAGCGGATGTTGCCGTCACCCTGAACCGTCACCTTCTGGTCGAACTTCTCCTGGTAAGGGAATCGCACCTTGATGATGTCTTCTATTTTCAGCGTGTAGGGGGAGTCGGTGACGATGTTGCGAACCTGGTAGATGATTTCCAGCACGTCGCCCGGTGCGAGCCGATAGGGCAGGCGATCCAGCATCTTCTCCGGTAGCCCGGTCCCGCCGACGAACGGCTGATAGAGTTCCTGTGTCCCGATCGGCGCCACGTCCGGAATCCGCTGATCCGTCCTTGAACAGGACACCGGCCCGGCAAGGAGCACCGTCGGCAACACGAAACAGGCAAGCTGGCTGATTCTTCGCATCATCCCTGACTCTCCCATGCGAGCGCCCGACTAGGGCGCGATCTCCGCCTTCGAAACATGTTTCATCACCGATGCCATCGCCGACTGCGCCGCCTGGTACGTCGGATAGCGCCCCACGTAGACCATGTTCAGCGCTTCGCCGGAGCGCGTACGCGGCTCCACACGCGCCGACAGTCCGGCGCTGCGAAGCTTGTTCGATAGATTCGTCGCTGACGTCGGGTCTCGAAAGGCCCCGCACTGAATCGTGAAGTAATCGCCCGGCCAGTCCAGCATGCGCCGTGCCCGCTCGGCCAGATCGCTGCCCGGGTGTCGCTGAAGAAGCGTCGTGTATTCCCGACGCGCTTCGCTCCAGCGGCCCTCGTGCTGCAGGCAGGTGGCATAGTTGTAGCGGACCAGATCTGTCGGGGTTTTCTCCGGCAAATGCTTAAGCGCATCCGCGTAGTAACGAATCGCAGATGCCTTGCTGCCGGATTCGTACTCGAGCGTGCCGGCAATGGCCTGGGCCTTGGCCGTCAGCATCGAATCCGTCGACAGATCGATGCAGCGCTTTGCGTCGCGCAGTGCGGCCGCCTTCTCAGGAGAACCCGGCCGCGAAGTTTCAGCGAGAATCTTCGCGCGCAGGTAATAGGCCTCCGCCGCGCCGGTGTAGGAGCTGTAAGATTTCAGTACGTCATCCAGCTTCGTCCGCGCCGACGGGTAATTGCCCTTCGTGTAGTCTTCCCGAGCCGAAGCCACCTGCTTCTGCGCATTCGGCGGAAGCTCCGCGCAGCTCGCCACGAGCGGCAACGCCAGAACTGCCGGCCATCGACAGCCCAGCCAAGGGCGCGGCCGCCATCGCGCGCCGGCCGTCGAAACTCTTGGATGTCGCTTGACGCTTCTCATACGCTTTATCCGCGTGCGAGACCGCCTCGCAAGTAACGCGTGGCGGCTCACACGGCTCCGTCAAATAAACGCGGCTCCCGGCAGGCGCACCTGCGGAGAGACTGCTCCACTTATCGGAGGGCTCCCAGCTCGGATTAACTCAAAAGGGCCCGCAAAAAACACACGGCAGACGCGCAAGAATCGCGCTCTATTGGACGCCTCCCTGTCAGATTGGAATTCGTTGTTTGCCACGCCGCTCAACAACTGACGCACCACACCGCTCTCGCGGCGCGACCTCGCGCATGCGTGTCGTCGTCGAAGTAATGCGGCCGAGAATCTTGCCGTTCTCAACACTTGCAGGCAGTCGTCTTACGCGCCCCTGCGCGAGCGACTCTTCGAGCGGGAACCTCGTTTGTTGACGGTGGCCACGACCGGCAAATCGAATTGACACTCCCCGGGCAGGACCTATAATCGCCAATCGCCTCGGGTCGCATGGCCCGCGGACTCCTGCGGCATCGCGCGGGTTCGGCGTGACCATCGCCGCGACGTAAAGGACTGGAGCAGGCGGATGCAACGGATTGTGCCGGCCCTGGCCATCGCTACCCTCGGCCTCCTCCTCGGAGGGAGCGCCCGCCTTGGTCTGTTTTTTTCCGGTGCCGTTGCTCAGTCACCATTTCTGATCGAGCAGGCGGAAATCCAGCCCGTCCTCCCGCCGGGCATCAGTGATTTCAATCTGGAGCTCTACGGCAAGCTTGCTTCCACCTGGACAGCGCCCGACCAGTGGCGCGTGGTGCAGATCGAGGGGAACTTCTCCGCTCGCATGGGCCCCTACAAGCTGTCGAGCCGCGATGCCGTGCTCTGGTTCCGACAGGCCGAGTGGCAGCAGCAGGGCTATCTCGAAGTGCAGGTCTTCCTCTGGCAGGATGCCGAAGTCGTCCAACCCGCCGGTACTTTTGAATCCGGCCCGGCGCTGCTCGTCACGCTGCGCACCTTCGGCAAGCTGATTCTCAACGCCGACGCCCATGCCGCCGTGCCGGATTCCGACGGCCCGCTGTACCGTGAGGCCAGCACTGCCCGACAACTGCTGTCGGTCGCCCCGCCGCCCGATCCAAAGACCGCGAAAGACCCGATCGCCGTCGCACCGGACGCGGAACAGTTGATGCGACTTGCCGTGCAGAAGCCGCCGAAACTCATCCAGTTCTCAGTGAGCCGCGAAGACGGCGAAGTCATCTACGAGATCATCGACGAGCAGGCGGTGGTAATTGCCGTCAACGAAGTCATGATCTCTCAGGGCGCTCCGTCTGAGAGCGGAGATTATCTTGAACTGCGTGCCGATGCCGCCGTCATTTACCTCAATCGTGAACAGGTCGGCGATGCCCTGCCGGGAATGATCGGCGGCGACGACCGGTCCACGCAGCGCGGCCGTACCACGCAACCCACGACGCAGGCCGCAGAGGGCGGCGCGCCGCGGCTTGACGATCGAAGGCCCGACACCCCGCGCGGTCAGACGCAGGCCGCCGCACAGTGGGCCTCGGCGGTCTACCTTGAAGGCGATGTGATTCTCACACGCGGCCACCGCATGATTCGAGCGCCGCGACTCTACTACGACTTCGAATCGGATCGGGCACTGATCCTCGACGTCGTCACCCGGGCCGCCGAACCCTCCCGCAACATTCCGGTCTATGTTCGCGCCGCGGAGATTCGCCAGCTCTCGGCGAATGAGTACGAGGCCCGGCAGGCCCAGTTTACGACGAGCGAGTTTCACACGCCGCATGTGTCAATCGGTGCGGATCGAGTGATCCTGACCGACCGCACCCCGCGCAACGAGGCCGGCGACATCATCGGCGTGCAGGCCGGCACCTACAAGGCCTATCACACGACGCTGAATCTCGAAGGATTGCCGATCGCCTACTGGCCTTTCTCGCAGGGAGATTTTTCGCGCGATCGCATGGCCTTCCGCGACGCGAAGTTCGGCTACAACAACAACCTTGGCACGACAATCGAAACCCAGTGGTACCTGTTCAACCTGCTCGGACTCGAACAACCTGCAGGTTACGATGCCACGCTCAAGCTCGATTACCTGCTCGAACGCGGGCCCGGCGTCGGAATCGACATGGACTACGAGCGGGAGAACTACTACGGCCTGCTCCGCAGTTATTACCTCCATGACGACGGAAAGGACAAGCTCCGAGGTCAGCGCGGCACCATCGCCCCCGACACGGAAGATCGCGGGCGTATTCTCTGGCGACACCGCCAGTTTCTCCCCAAGGGCTGGGAGCTGACGCTCGAAGCGGCCTACATCAGCGATGACCAATACCTGGAGTTCTTCGAGCGCAGCGAGTTCGAAAATGCCAAGGACCAGGAAACACTGATCTATCTGCTCAAGCGACAGGACAACTGGCAATTCTCCACGCTCACCAACTGGCGGATCAACGAGTTTCTCACCCAGACCGAGCATCTGCCTGACAACGTCTTCAGTCTCATCGGCGAACCGCTCGGCGATTACGCCACGCTCTACAGCGAAAGCCGCGCCGGCGTGGTTCGCTATCGCCCCGACGAGCGACGGATCTTCAACGGGCAGAATCGCCGCGATAACACCGGCGAGACCGGCGCGGTCCTGCGGGCCGACACCCGTGATGAATTGCAATTCCCCTTGCCCAACCTCGGCCCGATCAAGCTCACGCCCTTCATCGCCGGACGCGCCAGCGCCTACGACGACGGGCCCAGCGGGATGCGCGGCGCCGACCGATTCAGTCTGGGGGAAGCCCGGCTCGGGCGCAACACTTCCGACGGCGGCTTCGGCCGCGTCTACGGCTCGTACGGAATACGTGGAAATACATTGCTGTCGCGGACGGACGACTCCATCGAGTCCGAGCTGCTCGACCTGCATCGGTTGCGCCACATCATCAAGCCCGATTTCACGCTCTGGAACGCGCACGCCAACCGGCACCCGTATCAGATGACGCCTTTCGACTCCGGCATCGAGGACATCGACGACTTTGGCGGCGGAGCCGTCGGTCTGCGGCAGAAGTTCCAGACTCAGCGCGGCGGCCCCGGCAACTGGCGAACCGTGGACTGGATCGTCTTCGACGTGGAAGCGGGCTTCTTCTCCAACAAGGAAAACAGCCAGCCCGTGGAGAACTATGTCTGGGGCAAGCGTTCCTGGGAGAAGATCCCGGCTTATGTGCCGCCGGTCCGCAGCAACAGCAGCCACGGAGACTTCATCGCCAGCCGACCGGAGGACAGCATCTCCTCCAACTTCCTCGCGACCAATTTTCAGTATCGCCTCAGCGACAGCACGGTCGTCGTCCACGACTCGGTCTATGACTGGAACCGCGGCAACATGGGCACGCAGAATCTGACGTTGGCCGTCGAACGCCAGCCGCGGCTCTCTTATTTCGTCGGCTGGCGATACATTCACGACATCGAGAGCAACCTGCTCGCCCTCGGCGGAAACTACAAGCTCAGCGAGAAACACATCGTCGGTGCCCGTGAGCTGTACGACATCGAAGAAGGCCGAAACTTCTCCACGGAATTCGTCTACATTCGCCGATGGCCCCGCTGGTACACCGCAATCGCCGTGGACATCGACCGCTCCATTGATAACCTCGGCGTGAACTTCAGCGTCTGGCCGGAAGGCGCGCCGCGGGTCGGTCTGGGCTCCAAGCGCTACACCGGTCTGGCCGATTCCGTCGGCCTCCAGTTGCGATGATTGCCGCAGTCATGTGAAGATGTCCCGTGCTGCCCGGTCGATCCGCCGATTGCGGAAATCGCACATGTTCGACTACAATTCAAGAGGATATGAGTAAGGAAGAACCACGAACGAAAACGCCCAAGCTGGAAGTGGTCGAGCCGATCGGCAAGCGGGTGCTCGTCCGCAAAGATGCCGACAAGAAGCAGACCCGCGGCGGCATCCAGTTGCCGGATAACATCGAAATCCCCACCATTACCGGCCGCATCGTCGCCGTCTCCCGCCTCGTTGAGAATGATGACGACTTCCCCATCCGTCAGTACGACAAGGTGCTGTTCAACCCGAAGCATGCCATCCCGGTCGACTTTGAAGGCGACAATCAGCTCTTTGTCGTCCCCGTCGAGGACGTGGTCGCTGTCTTTCGCAAGACCGGAAATTAGATCACCGATCAAGCGCTTAATGCGAGATGGGTGGTACGGGCTTCTTACCCGTCGGAAGCGGGCGATTCACGCATCAAGGTAGAACCAGCCCGGAACCGCGCCTCCTCCCTCATGGCATCGTGGCGATCACCTTCAACTCAATCGCGATGGGCGTCGGCAGGGCGGTGACCTCCACGGTCGTCCGCGTCGGGTACGGCTTGCCCGGCCCGGCGAAGTGCTCTGCATAGAGACGATTGAACGCCGCGAAGTCCGCCTTCATGTTCGTGAGAAACACCGTGACATCGACGATGCGATCCCAGCTTGTGCCCGCGTCTTCCAGCACCATACGGACATTTTCGAAAACGCTGCGACACTGTGCTTCGATGTCGTAGGACGAGACGTTCCCCGCTGCGTCCAGCGTCACGCCGGGGATCTCCCTGCTGCCCCGCTTCCGCGGCCCCAACCCGGAGAGAAACAGCAGATCCCCCACACGCTTCGCATGTGGATAAGCCCCCACGGGCTCCGGCGCGCGATGGCTTTCAACACGTTCTGATTCGACCACGAAAACGCTCCTGACGCGGACATGCCAACCGTATCACGATTCCATACTCGCCTGATTGTTCGTCGCTAACGCTTCAAAAAGGAATTACCTCTCAGACGGTCCCTGGCTAAGTTCCAACGCACACATTCTTCGGCTCCGTGAAAAATCGCATCGCCTCCTCGCCGCCTTCGCGGCCCAGGCCGCTCTGCTTCATGCCGCCGAAGGGCACACGCAGGTCGCGCACCAGCCAGCAGTTGATCCACACCGTCCCGCTCTGAATCTGCTCGGCGAGTCGATGGGCCCGCGGGAGGTTCTGCGTCCACACACTCGCCGCAAGTCCGTAGTCCGTGGCGTTGGCGTACTCCACCACCTGCGCTTCGTCGTCAAATGGAATGATCGTCGCAACCGGGCCGAAGATTTCTTCGCGGTTGACGCGACACGACACGCCGAGGTCGGTAATCACCGTCGGCAGATAAAAGTACCCATCGCGGCAACGCTCATTCACCGCTTTCGGTCGCTCGCCGCCGCAGAGAATCCGCCCGCCCTCTTGTCGAGCCAGATCGACGTAGTACATCGTCTTCTCAAGCTGGGCCCGCGAGACCATCGCACCCTGCTGCGTGTCCGGCTCCAGCGGATCGCCCACGCGAAGCCGCGACGCCGCCTCGGCGAATCGCCGCACAAACTCGTCGTAGATGGAACGCTCCACGAACACCCGCGAGCCGCAGAGGCAGACCTGCCCCGAATTGGCGAAAGCCGCCTGCACGCTGCCGGCGACGACCTTCTCCATGTCCGCGTCGGCAAAGACGATCGTCGGATTCTTCCCGCCCATCTCCAGCGCGACCTTCTTGAACATCGGCGCGCAGGTCTTCGCCACTTCCCGACCCGTCACCGTGCCGCCGGTAAAAGATATCGTTGTGATCTTCGGATGGGCCGTGATCGCCGCGCCGACCTTCGCGCCCAGCCCGTGCACGATATTGAGCACGCCCGGCGGCAGTCCGGCGTCGATGCAGATTTGCGAGAACAGGAAAGCCGTCATCGGCGTAATCTCCGACGGCTTAGCGATGGCGGTGTTTCCGAATGCGAGGGCCGGAGCGACCTTCCAGGTGAGCAGATAAAGCGGCAGGTTCCACGGTGAGATCAACCCGCAGACGCCGCGCGGCTGTCGCAGCGTATAGTTCAGCGCAACGCCATCCGTAACGTGCGTCTCGGTGTGCGTATGCAGGATGGCCGTGGCGAAGTGGCGCAGGTTCTTCGCTGCACGCGGGATGTCCAGGGTTCGTGCGAGTGAGATCGGCTTGCCGTTGTCGATGCTCTCCGCACGGGCCAGTTCATCGGCCCGTGCGTCGATCAGGTCGGCGATCTTCATCAGGATGCCGCTGCGCGCTGCTGCCGGCATCTTCGACCACCTCTCAAACGCCGCCTCCGCCGCGGCCACTGCCCGATCGACATCCCGCGCATCGCCGTCGGCCACCTGCGAATAGACCTTGCCCGTCGCCGGCTCGATGTTGTCGAGATACGCATCGGAGGATGGCTCGACGAGCTGGCCGTTAATGTAATGAGAGATCTTCATATCGCTTGAAGTTTATAACGAACCCGTACGCCCGCCGTCCACCGGCAGGTTGATCCCTGTCACATAACTCGCTGCTGGTGACGCCAGAAAACCCGCCGCCGCGGCGATCTCCTCCGGCGTGCCCAGTCGCCCCATGGGTATCTTGCCGATCATTTCATGTCGCACAGCATCTTCGCTGATGCCGCCGCGCTGCGCCTTCACCTCGATCAACTCCGCCAGCCGCGCTGTGTCCGTGTAGCCGGGAAGGATGTTGTTCACCGTGATTCCGTACTTCGCCACCTCACCGGCGAGCGTCTTGGCCCACGCCGCCACGGCCCAGCGCGTCGTGTTCGACACGCCCAGACCGGGGATCGGCTCCTTCACGCTCGTGCTGATGATGTTCATGATCCGACCATAGCCCGATTCTTTCATCCCCGGCAAGACTGCTTGCACGAGAAGCTGATTGCAGAGCACATGCCGTGCGAAGGCGCTCACGAAGTCCACCGTCTTCGCCTCCAGGATCGGCCCGCTCGGTGGCCCGCCGCTGTTGTTCAGCAGAATCTGCACCGGACCTGTCTCCGCCAGATACGCCCGGACTTTTTCCGCCAGCGCGTCGGGCTCGTTGAAGTCCGCGCAGAGATACCGATGCTGCTGGCCCTCGCCGGCCGGTAGTTCGTCGCGCACCCGCCGCAGTGCCGCCTCGTCCCGCGCGACCAGTGTGACCTCCGCACCCAATCGCGCGAACTGCATCGCGCAGGCCCGGCCGATCCCCTGCGTGCTGCCGCAGGCGATCGCCCTGCGACCCGCCAGTCCGTACATTCCGATCACGTCCATGTTGATGACCTCCCGCCGTGGGCCGGCAGCCCTTGCGGATTGTAAAGCCGGTCGGCCTTCGGCGTCAGGTCGATCACGCCGCCCTCGCAGTACGCTTTTCACCGGACGGGGCGCGGCGAAATCAACGCGATCATGCTATCCTTACGGGGATGTCGACCACGGACCAGGTCATCACCACACCTGCTTCCATCCTTCATGCCGTCTGGTGGGAAGCCAGGTTGCACGTCTTCGGACTGCGATCCATACCGGCGCTGCCGTCAAACGACGCAGCGAAGGCCGACTACTTCCTGTTGCCCGAAGCGCTGCACGCCGCACTGGGCAGTCTCTCGACCGATACTCTGCTTGCATCGGCTGCGGGCGCGTCGTCCCTGTCGCTCTGGATGCCTTCGACCAACGAGGATTCGCTCCAATGCAACCGTGTGCAGACCCTTTCCTTCGGCGCGGCAGACGCCGTCGATCTTCTGGTCGGTCTCAAGTCATCTCGCGATGTCGAAATAGGTGACGCGCTGCGTTACTGGCGACCACTGGCCCGCTTCGTGCTGTCGCAACTGGCGCGGCAGAAACTCTGCCCTGACGTCTGCGAGCCGGTCGACGGTCGGTACCATTCCCGCTGGCGGCTGCTGGTGCGCGATCGAGCCGAGCTGCTCTGGTTGGAACGCTACGTGGCGATGATGCCGCCGGTCTGCAGGGCCGTCGCCAGCAATGGCGACACGCCGACCGACGCGACCTCGCTGGTGGAGAGCTTCCTTGCGAAAACAACAGACGCGGTGGTGCGCCGCATCCTGGCCGGCGACGAATTCTACGAACAACTGCCCCGCAAGGCCCGCGAGCAGGGCTCATGGGAACTGCACTGGATGGCGTCGCTTGTCGGCAACAATCCCCGTGTGCCGACAGCAACGGAGGAGAGCGACAGTGGTGCGGCACAGGTCCGGGCGTGGATCGGCCAGCCCGACGAAGACGAAGGGCCCGCCCCCCGCCTGCGATTCATGCTGCAGGAGCCCAAAAGCCGCGGCGACGAATCCAACGGCGTCTGGCGGCTGGCCTTCGAGCTACGCTGCCCCGACACCGGCGAATGCCTCGATATCGCTCAGGTCTGGGCCGAGCGCGATCATGAACCGACCATCCTCGGCTCCCATCTGCACACCCGCCGCCAGCAGCTTGCATCGCAACTTGCCCGCGCCGCGGCCGTCTTTCCGGAAGTCGGCCGATCGCTGGCCCGTGCCCGTGCGAACCATGTGAAGCTCAGCGCCGCCGAGGCCCACCTGTTTCTGCGGGAGCGCGCCCCTCTTCTGGCGGCGGAGGGCTTCGATGTCGAACTGCCCGAGTGGTCCACGCGCGCCGAGCAGCGGCTGGGTCTGCGACTCTTCTTGCAGCCCAGGCGTGCATCCACCACGGCCTCGACGGAAACGAATCTCAGCTCGTTCGGGCTGACGACACTACTGGATTTCCAATGGCAGGTCGCCGTCGGCGAGACGCAACTTTCACAGGGCGAGTTCGAAAAGCTCGCCGCCGCGAAGGCGCCGCTCGTCCGTTTCCGCGACCAGTGGATCACCTTCGATCACGAAGCAGCCGAGCGTGCCTTGAAGTTCATGCGCGAGCGCCCATCCGGCGTCATGTCGCTCATGCAGGCGGTCCGGCTGGCTGGCGGCGTCGAAGACGTCGACAGCGGACTGCCGATCCTCGGGATGACCGGCACCGACTGGCTCGAACAGTTCCTCCGGGAGACGCCGGACCTGCAGATCGAGTCCTTCGACGCACCGAAGAACTTCCTCGGTACGCTGCGCCCTTACCAGCTTCGCGGACTGCATTGGCTGGCTTTCCTCGACCGCGTCGGTATCGGCGCCTGCCTCGCCGACGACATGGGGCTGGGCAAGACCATCCAGCTTATCGCCCTCCTCCTCCACGAACGGCGCGATGGGAAGCGCGTCGGGCCGACACTACTCTTCGCCCCGATGTCCGTCGTCGGCAACTGGGAACGAGAGATCGAGCGCTTCGCGCCGTCCCTCCGCGTCCTCGTGCATCACGGACCGCTCCGCCTCTCTGGCCAGGCATTGCTCGATGCAGCACACGAGAGCGATGTCGTCCTGACTACCTACGGCCTGGCCGGCCGCGAGCTCAAGGATTTCTCGCGGATCGACTGGCATCGAATCGCACTCGATGAGGCCCAGAAGGTCAAGAACCCCTCCGCCCAGCAGACCATCGCCCTCCGATCGCTCTCCGCGCCGCACCGCGTCGCGCTGACCGGTACGCCGGTCGAAAATCATCTCCATGAATTGTGGTCCATTATGGAAATGCTCAACCCCGGTCTGCTCGGCAATGCCACGCAGTTTCGCAGCCGCTTTGCAGTACCGATCGAAAAGATGGGCGACAGCCAGCGCGCCGAGCAGCTTCGACGTCTGATCCGTCCGTTCGTCCTACGCCGGCTCAAGGGCGACCCCGCGGTGGCCTGCGACCTACCTGAAAAGATGGAGATGCGCGTCTACTGCAATCTGACGCCCGAGCAGGCGGCGCTCTACGAGCGAACCGTGGCCGACACGCTGGATGAAGTCGATCGGGCCACCGGCATCCGCCGCCGCGGTCTGATCCTCGCGGCCCTCACACGGCTCAAGCAGATCTGCAACCATCCGGCGCATTTCCTTCGACAGAGCAGCCCGCTCGACGATCGCAGCGGCAAATGCGAACGACTCATCGAGATGCTCGAAGAGGTGCTCGACGAGGGCGACTGCGCCCTGGTGTTCACGCAGTATCGTGAGATGGGCACGCTCCTGCAGCAGCTCATGCAGGACCGCCTCCGGCAGGAAATCGCCTTCCTCCATGGCGGCACGCCCATGAAGAAACGCCAGCAGATGATCGACGCCTTTCAGGATGATGCCGGCCGCCAGCGTATCTTTCTGCTCTCGCTCAAGGCCGGCGGCTTCGGGCTGAACCTCACGCGGGCAAACCACGTCTTCCACTTCGACCGCTGGTGGAATCCGGCCGTGGAGGAACAGGCGGCTGACCGCGTGCACCGCATCGGGCAGACGCGCCGCGTGCAGGTCCACAAGTTCGTGTGCATCGGAACGGTGGAAGAACGGATCGACAAGCTGCTTGCCGAGAAGAGCGCCCTGGCGGATCGGATCGTCGGCAGCGGCGACGAATGGCTGACGAATCTTTCGACGGCGGAACTGCGCGAGCACCTGGCCCTCTCCGCGGAAGCCGTCGCGGAGTCATGAGTGAATCGTTAAGCTGCGAGTTGGTGGGCAAAACCCACCCTGGTGCAGCGACGGGGCACCGGCGGATAGCCGGTGCAAAATGGAACACGGCATGAAGAAGAAGCATTCGCGCGATCAATCCAAACCGCCCTGCTCCGACGCGCGCGGTTCGAAGCGCACACAACGCGCTATTTCCGGCATAGCAGCCCAGAGCCGCAGCCATGCCACCCAACGCGGCACGATCGGCCGATCGCGAGAGGTCAATCTGCCCGCCGACCCCGCCCGCTTCTGGCACGCTGCGCAGGACCTATCCGCTTTTGAAAGCTTTCCTGAAAACGATCGCACGCCGGTGCTCAAACTGCTCGGCCCGCTGCCATTTCCGCGCGGCGGCTTCCCGGTGATGGGCTTTCTGGCGACGCTGTATGAACACGTCGCGAAGCATGCATCCGACGCGCTGTCTTCGCACGCTGACTGATCAGCGGATCGCTCTTACTGCGAACCATACCCCTCGCGCAATGCCTCGGCCACGGACTCTATGGTACTTCCGGCGAAGCGGCACTGAGCGTCGTGCGATAGGAAGGATCGAGCTTCGCCAGTCGGGCCTGCACATACGGCTGATCGGGCTTGATCTCCAGCGACTTGCGGTAATGCGCCAAGGCGCGCTGCCGGGCCAGGGTCGCGTGGACGCCGCCCTCGCCGATCATCCGTACGCTCAGCGCCGCGACGGCGTTGTGCAGTCGGGGGTTTTCCGGCTCCAGTCGCAAGGCCCGACGGTACTCCACCAGCGCCCGATCAAAGTCGGACTGCGATTCCAGCAGCGAGCCGAGTTGCAAATAGGCCTCGGTACAGTTCGGATCCAGCTTGCGGGCCAGCTTGAAGGATTCTGCGGCTTCGTCGTGCTGCCCGGAGAAGCGCTGGCAGATGCCCATGCCGACGGCGGCGGCGCTGCAGGTCGGATCGACTGACAGCGCGTGCCGATACGCTCGCATGGCGGCTTCGAACATCGCGGCGCGCTGCATCGAGGTCATGGCCGATTTGCGCAGGACGTCGCCAAGTGCCACTGCGTAGTCACTCCGATCCGTCGCCTTTTTCAGGGCCGACTGGTAGTGCGCCACCGCCGCGTGCAGATCGCCCTCCAGCTCGCGCACCCGCCCGAGCCCGGCGTGAGCCGCGGAGGAATCGGGATCGTGCGAAAGGGCACGGTCAAATGCCTTCGCCGCATCGCTGTACTGCCGTCGGGCCATGAGCTGCTCGCCGCGGCTGTTTTCCCGGCGGGCGAGCGATAGCTGAATCTCCCGAATCGGTCCGCTGCGCTGCTGACAGCCGCACAGCGCACATGCGACCGCGACGCACACGCAAACGTACACACAATGGCCTGCCCGTCGCTTCAAACCGGGTACATCCTCTCGCTCGCAGACAGTCCGCGCGGCAGGGTGGCCACCCTGCGCGAACCATCTGCCTCGCTCTATATCGGCAACCTACGCGCCGGAGTGCGTCGTAACTGAGTGCGCACGCAAAGGTTGCGAGACATCCGGTTTGACTTGCGCCTCGTTTGGGTTATCATTCAGGAGACTTTCGGCGCCGCTGGAGCACGGCGCGGTATCCCTGAATTCAATCGGAATTGCCTGATGCGCGTGCTGGTTGCCATCCCCGTCTTCAACGAGGAGCGATACGTCGCCCGGGTGGTGGCCGAGGTCCTTGGCCAAGGACAGGATGTGCTGGTTGTGGACGACGGCTCGACTGACCGGACCCCGCAAATCCTGCGCGACATCGACGGCATTCACCTTATCTGCCATCCCGAGAACCGCGGCTATGGGCAAAGTCTGATCGACGCCTTTGCCTTCGCGGCCTGCCGTGGTTACGACTGGATCATCACCCTCGACTGCGACGATCAGCACGAGCCGCGGCAGATACCGATGTTCATCGAGCGTGCCCGGCAGGACGACGTGGACATCATCTCCGGATCGCGCTATCTGACCGAAATGTCCGGCAGCACGCAGGCCCCCGAAGACCGTCGCCGGATCAACATGCAAATCACCCGCCTGCTCAATAAGACGCTCGGACTCTCGCTCACCGACGCCTTCTGTGGTTTTAAGGCCTATCGCGTATCAGGCGTGGCCGAGCTTCCGCTCACCGTGCCGGGCTATGCCTTCCCGATGCAGTTCTGGGTACAGGCGGTGCGTAGTGGTCTGCGTATCTGTGAGCTGGCCGTACCGCTGATCTACCTCGACCCCACCCGCCACTTCGGCGGCATGCTCGATGATCCCGATGCCCGACTGAATCATTATCTCGAAGTCTTTCACGCCGAGCTGGCGGCCACCGAGGACGCGCCCTGCGACACGCCTCGCTCTCGCTGCGGCAACCGGTAAACCGTCCACTGCACACAAACGCCGTCCGCGCCTAACATCTCCTCCGAATCACCATGCCCACGACGGACGCATCCACCATCGACGCCCTTGCCGCACCCGTGACGGACGGCGGCGTCGTAGTCTGGCCCCGCGGCGCAGCCCCGGCCTCACTCGCCCGGCGCAATCAGGACATGCTCGCAGCGACCGATGCGATGCTGCTCGAGCGCCCGCTGCGCCATTGGCGGCAGGTCGCACGCGGCGATCGACCGGTCATCCTGGCCGGTCACCAGCCGGAGTTCATTCACCCCGGCGTCTGGGCCAAGCATCCGGCCGTTCGACGGGTCGCCGATCTTGTCGATGGCGTCGCTCGTTATCTGCTGGTCGACAGCGACGTACCGCACCAACTGGTGCTCGCCTGGCCCGCCGATGATCAGGGCCGCCTGCGGAAGGCATGGGCGCCAGCGCCTGGAAGTGCCGTCGGATTGGCATTCGAGAGATACCCGGCAGTGCCGGCGGATACCTGGCGCGCGTTCTTCGACGCGATCCCGCAGAATTCACCGACCGCGCTCGCGCCCTTTGCCGATGCGTTCATCCATGCAGAACCGGCCACCGATGGACGTGCAGCGGACTACGTATCACGATGGATCGCGGGCATCCGCGCCGTCGAAACCGAACTCGGCATGCAATCGCCGGAGTATCTCTCGGTTGCGGGCATTTTCTCAGGCCGAAGTGAAATCTCCCCCGCCGCCGCGGCCTTTACGGCCCACCTTCTGCTGACCGCCGAGCGATTCGCCGTCGCCTACAACGATGCCCTCGCGGCTTACCGACGTCGCCGCGGCCTTCGCGGCCGGCAGCATCCGATCCCTGATCTCCACACCGACACCGACGCAATTGAGTTGCCGTTCTGGATCGTGTCCGCCGGCAAACCCCGACGGCGGCTCTTCGTCTCGAAACCCTCCGGCGGAAAGGTACTGCTTTACGCCGCGAGCGATCGCGATCTGACAGACTCAACCACGCATCGGACCGACGAGCAATGGCAACCGATCGCCGAGTTGCCGATCGCAAAGCTGCGCGAAGTACCGGAATCACTTCTGCAACCGAGCGACGGCGCCTTCGGCATCCGCCCGCGCGCCCTGGCCCTGACGCTCTTCGCGCGACTGCTCACTTCGGACCTGTTCATTCATGGCATCGGCGGCGCGAAGTACGACCAGATTACCGACGCAATGATTCAGAGTTATTTCGGCATCGAGCCGCCGGCCTTTGCCTGTGTCAGCGCGACGCTCCGACTGCCGCTCACGCTGCACGACGTGTCACGCTCCGATGCCCGACGGGCCCGATACCGGCTCCGCGATGTCCGATTCAACCCTCAGCGTTATCTCCATGGATCGCCAAGCGGTCGCATGGCCGCGCTGATCGAAGCGAGAGCCGCCGCGATCCAGGCATCGGAGATGCTGCGCAGGAGCTCGCCGCGTGACCGAACCGCGAGACGAAATGCCTACGAACAGATTCGCCGTGTGAATCAGGCCCTCCTCGAATCGTCTCCGGCATTCGACAATCAGCTACGTGCTCACGTTGTGCACGTGGAAGCGCAGCTCGCGCACAATGAGATCGCCGGCTCGCGTGAGTGGTTTTTTGCCCTGCAACCGATGGACCGGCTCCGGATGCTGGCGGAGCATGTACAGCGCGAAGTGTCGTAAACGGTCAGCGCGTCAATCGAACAAATCCGGCGGAATCTCCACGCGGTCGCCGGGCTGGACGTGCCAGCGGGCGAACTGTCCGCCCTTGACCTCCAGGGCGAAGCGCGCCGGCTCGATCGACGGATAGCCGCTCTCGTTCAACGGCTGCATCGTGTACGTCTGGACAATGATGCCGTCGGAGCGGATGTAGGCGATATCGAGCGGAATGATCGTGTTGCGCATCCAGAAGTTTCGCAGTCGATCATCGCGAAAGACGAACAGCATGCCGTGATCGTCGGCCAGCTCGTCCTGCGTTACATTCATCAGCCCGAGTTGCACCGACTTGTCGGCGCCGGTGGGATCCTCCCGGGCAATATAGACGGTATAGCTCGTGCGATCGACGATTCGAACGGACGCCGTCACCATGGCGGAAAGGTTGTTTCGCTCCTGCGATCCATGCGGTACATCAAAGCAGCCGTAAGAAAAAACCAACGTGCCCAGCATCGCGATCCTCCCCCGCGCGCGTCGCAGGCCGCTACGCCGATTCGGATGATTCATGGGGCCGCTCCGTCTTCTGGCGAATCATCCAATCGCTCAATGCGGATGTCATAATCCTTCGGTTCCTCAATCGCGAACCGTGAAGCGGCCGGGGCCTCACCCGTGCTGATGTCCTTGAAGTCCACCTCGATGCGGTTCCCGTCCTTCAGGTTCTCTGTCACGATCCGTACCGGCAGGTCGATCCGACGATCAATGTAGATATCCACCCGGCTGTAGCGTTTGGCAAGATCGGTCCCCGGCCGTGGCACGCAGCGCAGGTGATCGGTCTGGAGCGGGTCACCAATCGCAAAGGGCTCCAGTGAGACGCGAAAGTTCTTCAGCATGTCGCCCCGGCGCTGTCCGAACGGAAGCGGAAACGGCCCTTCCCCCAGCTTGAACGGGTCGCGGTACTGCCCCTCGCGCGCCAGCTCGCGCTTGATGACGTTCTTCGCGCGGTCGTTGCGCTCGATCAGCCAGCGGCCGTCAAAGGCGAAGTACTCTCCGCTGCGGCTCACCACGCCGTCGGCGATGTGACGATCAAAGTGCACATAAAACCGGTAATTCGGCTCGGCCCGGGCAAAAAGCAACTCGCCTTCCTTCACCTTGCGCGACTCGACCGGGTCCACGATGACATGTGTGTAGGTGAGCTTCGACTTGAGACCCGGGACGGACTTGCCGCGGGCTTCGAGGCGATCGAGCAGCGTGTCAATCTTCTCATCGCCCGATGAAAGCGGCCCGTCGGGCGCATCGACCGTGGCGCGCGTTTCCGTCGGCGCATCACTGGCCTTCGTGTTGATCAGCGGCGCATCCTGCGCCTTGCAGGCCGAGGCGATCGCCAGGAACAGCACCGCAAGCCACGATCGCCACAGACAAGTCATCAGCGAAGTCCTCATGTGCGAGGATTCTAGATCACGGCGTCCCGATCGGCCAGCCAACGGCGATCCGCAGTCATCAGACGGGCTCGCGGACAGCGAGCCCGAGAATCGGCAGCAGGTCGATCAATCGGTCAATCACGAAATCGGCTTCGTCGGCCCAGCTCGGTCGGAGCGAATCCGGCTCGAGCAGCAGCACCGTCCGCGCGCCGGCGGCAGCGCCGCAGAGGATGTCGTAGTGAAAATCGCCGATGACCCAGGAGGCCTCAGCGCGTCCGCCGAGTGTCACACAGATGTCATGCACCGGCTGCGGCGAGGGCTTGACCGCGCCGTCCTCGCGCGTGCGCACCAGATCAAAGGACAGGCCATGACGCTCCACGAAGACGCGGACGGATTCCCGCGAATTGCGGGTCATCAGGGCGATGTGCCAGCCCGCGGCGCGGATCGCACCGAGCACCTCCCGCGTGCCGGGCTGCAGCACGCTGGTTGCCGCCGCCACCGCCTCGTGCCGAAGCAGCACGGCCTCCGCACGCGTGCGCTCGGGTGGCGACATCGTTTCGACGGCCTCGAGCAGCGGCTGACTGGCCCTGTCGATGCCGATTTCACGCCGAATCTGATCGAAATCGAGCTGCGGCACAGTCAGGGTGCCGTCCATATCGAAGATGACGACGCTAGAAGAAGGGAGCATGGTTTACCGCAGATCGCAAGTGCCGACGCGACTGCGGCACGCTACTCCACGCCGCAGAACATCCGCCGGAAAACAGCGGGGCGCTACTTGATCTTGAGCGGACTGCGCCGGCCGGAGCGCGCCGCGGGCTTCGCGTGATGGGTGCCGTTGGAGCCGTTCGAGCCATCAGGTGTCGAAAGACGCTTCTTCGGTGCGTTGGGCCGGATGATCTTGTGAGCGGACATCGTCTCGGAGTAGTCGACGATCTCGACGTGGCTGAGGCCGGCCTCACGCACGGCGGCCACGACGTTGGCCTTGGTCACCATGCGACCGGTCTTGGGAAGCACGACCCAGATCGCCCCGCGCGGTCGAAGCGACTCGCCGAGATCCTCCAACTGTCGCAGCTCGGCCGATCGCTCGACACCGAGCATGACCAGATCGCACCGCGAGCGCGCCCGGGAGACGAGCTTGGTATTCTTGCTCTGAAGGGAGTTGATCAGTTCTTCGTCGTCCAGATTCATCACACGGATGGTCTGACCCTCCTTGACGCCGAGCTTGTCGGCAAGGGTCTGCGGGTGCAGGATGTAGTCGATCCAGTTCTGCGCGGCCCGCAGACTGGAAAGCTCGATGTTGACCGCGTGGCCGTGAAAATTAAAGAGAATGCAGAGATCTTCCTGATGAGGATCCCGCATCTCGCTGATTCGAAATCGAAATTTCGTATTGCCGGCGAAGTCGATGTGATCGCCTTCCATGCGAACCTTGCCATCGTACTTCTCTTTGCCGACCTGTAACTTGCAGGCTGATTCCATCGCCATGATTGCAGTCCCTTTATCGTCTGGCGCGATTCTGCCCGTAGCTGTTCCCAGGCGAGGTTTCGTTCGAGGTGAACGATCCGTCCGTGCCGGTCGGTACGGCCGGCCTTCCACTCCGGCTTCCGATCTCCGCGCCGCGCCGCGCGAAGCTCGTTGCCGCGATGCGTTCACTGCCTGTTCGCAGGGCCCGATGGACCGCCGCGCTCAGAGGACCGGTGGTTGCTGCCCATCGCATTCCCCGGTCAGCCCTGACGGCTCCGGTCAGGGCCTCGCAATACGGTGCGTATTATAGCAGATATTCCCGGCCGCAGAAAGGGGCCTTACGCGTCGTCATCCCGCAACTTGGCGATGGTTGTGAAGTCTTCCAGCGTGGTCGTGTCTCCTTCCACGCGGCCCTTCGTCGCCAGCTCACGCAGCAGGCGGCGCATGATCTTGCCGCTGCGCGTCTTCGGAAGGGCATCCGTGAAGCGGATATCCTTCGGCCGTGCGATCGCGCCGAGATGCGAGGACACGTGTTTCTTCAACTCATCCTTAATGCTCTCATCCGGCTTCACGCCGCCCTTGAGCGTCACAAACGCTGCGATGGCCTCACCTGTGAGGTCATCGGGAAAACCCACTACCGCGGCCTCTGCTACCTTGGGATTCGACACCAGCGCCGACTCGACCTCGGCCGTCCCAAGACGATGGCCAGCCACCTTGATGACGTCATCCACACGTCCGGTGATCCAGTAATAGCCGTCCTCATCGCGGCGCGCACCATCACCTGTGAAATACACGCCAGGCATTTCCGACCAGTACTGCTTTCGGAATCGCTCTGGATCACCGTAGATTCCGCGGAGCATTCCCGGCCAGGGCTTGCGTATCACCAAAAGACCACTGGCCGCGCCCTTCTGCTCACCGCCGTCCTTCGTGACGATCGCAGGATCGATGCCGAAAAACGGCAACGTCGCCGAGCCGGGCTTCGTGGGCGTCGCCCCCGGAAGCGGCGTGATCAAGGCGCCGCCGGTCTCCGTCTGCCACCAGGTGTCAACAATCGGGCACTTCTCATGGCCGATGTTGTGGTGATACCACTCCCAGGCGGCGGGGTTGATCGGCTCGCCGACGGTGCCCAGCAGCTTGAGACTCGACAGGTCATGTCGGGCCGGCCACTCCGTTCCCTGCTTCATGAATGCCCGGATGGCCGTCGGCGCCGTGTAGAACTTGGTAACCTTGTGGCGGGCGATCATCGCCCAGAAGCGGTCCCATGCCGGATGATTCGGCGCGCCCTCGTACATGACGGTCGTGACACCATTCTGCAGCGGCCCGTAGACGATGTAACTGTGGCCCGTGATCCAACCGATGTCGGCGGTGCACCAGTACACGTCATCGGGCTTGAGATCGAAAATGAGCTTCGCCGTGTACATCGTATAGACCATGTACCCGGCCGTGGTGTGCAGAATGCCCTTGGGCTTACCGGTGCTTCCGCTCGTATACAGCAGAAAGAGCATGTGCTCGGCATCGAGTGGCTCGGCGGGGCATTGGTCGGAAGCACCCTTTACCGCGTCATGCCACCAGACGTCGCGCCCGTCTTTCATCGTCACCTCGTTCTCACACCGTCGCAGCACGACGACCTTCTTGACGAGGTCGGTCATGTTGCAGGCCTCGTCGACGTTGGCCTTCAGCGGCACGATGCTGCCGCGCCGCCAGCCGCCGTCGGCGGTTACGATGTAATGTGACTCGGCATCCTGAACGCGATCCAGAATGGCCTGCGACGAGAACCCGCCGAAGATGACGGAATGCGGCGCGCCGATCCGCGCGCAGGCCAGCATGGCGATCGCCAGCTCCGGCACCATCGGCATGTACAGCGTGACGCGATCGCCTTTGCGAACACCCAGAGCCGTAAGACCGTTCGCGAACCGGCAGACCTCGCGATGGAGTTCGCGATAGCTGATTCGGCGAATTTCGCGCGGTTCACCCCGGTCGTCGCACGGCTCGCCCTCCCACAGAATCGCCGTGTGATCGCCCCGCCCGCGCTCGATCTGCAGGTCGAGGCAGTTGTAGCTGATGTTCGTCTGGCCGCCGACAAACCACTGGGCATCGGGCAGGTTCCACTTTACAACGCGATCCCATTTCTTGAAGAAATGACAGTCGGTGGCGACCTCCCCCCAGAAACCCTCCGGGTCCTTGATGGAACGGTCATACAACCGACGGTACTCGTCAAGCGATTTGATGTGGGCGGAAGCTGAAAATTCCTTCGGCGGCGGATAACTCACATGGGCGGTGGATTCAGGGGTTCGAATAGACATCGAGAATACCTCCCGGTCGCGGTAAACAAGGACGCAGCAGGTGGGAGACGCAACTCGTCGGCTGGATTCATGCGTCAGGTTCGACGTTCCGCGCCATTTTAACTCATACCATTGTCACCTGCAATCATCGTGCCAGCGGGCACACAGCGGCCGGCATCGCCCACATGTGAAAGGAGACCTGAAAATCGCTATTCACCGCTCCTTTTCCCTCGCGCGGGCCGGATCGCACCGCCCTGCGCTCGAAATCGTGGCCCACGGACCCGCCGCGCGGTATCATGCGGCCATGCCGGCGATTCAACCCGCGACGGATTACTACCGCTTCTGCCCCGGTGAGGAGCAGATCAAGCTGTCGAATGCCGTTTGTCGCGGTCGCCGACAGGCCCATTATCCGAAATGCGCCGGCTGCCAGTTCAACGACGACGAACGCGCGGCGATACCTGTCTCGACCCATCTCGATCGAGCCGCAGTCCACTCACAACTCGAGTCGCTTTTTCGTCCGCACGACGTGCTGGGTACATACCCCGCGCCCCTTTCCACCGACGCCGCTTGGCGAATCGGTCATGCCGCAGGCCAGTACCTGCACGGACGGCTGCGCGGCTTCGATCGAGCGGATCCGAGCATACGATCGCTGATCGTCGGGAATGACGGCAGGCAGGACGCCGAAGCCCTCGAGTCGGCACTCATCGAGGGCATCCTTTCCACTGGCATCGATGTCGTAAAGATCGGCGTGGTCGATACGCCGCAGCTCTACTTCGCGGTCAGCCATTTCGGCGCCTGCGGCGGAATCCAGATCACCGGTGGCCGACATCCGTTACCGTATCACGGCATGAAGATCTGCGCCGCCCGTGGCTTTCCGATCGCATCAGAGACAGGCCTTGCCAGCATTCGAGATATCGCCTTGCGCGTCCCTCGTCATCGCACGGGGACCACCGGCACCGTGAAGACGACTGACCTCAGCGACGCCTATCGCGAATTTGTCCGCAGCCGGCTTCCGCCGCCGCCAGATTCCATCGCTGCCGGCCGTAATGGGGACACGTATCGACTGTCGCGCGAGCTGAACATCGTCGTCAACGCCTGCGCCGGCGTCGCCGCAAAGGTATTCCCGATGTTGTTCGACGGCGTGATCGGACTCAACTGGAATCCACTCTTTTTCGCAGCCCAGGACGCCCTGACAGCACAACTCGATCCGGCTCGTCCCGGCAATCTGAACGCCTTGCGCAAAGCCGTTCAGACACACGCGGCGGACTTCGGTGTCGGCTTCGACGGCGACGCCGATCGTTTGCTCTTCGTCGATGAAAAGGGAACACTTGTCCGGCCGGACTTGATTGCGACGCTGCTGGCCAGGCGATTCCTCGAACGCGAAGCCGGAGCAGCGATCGTCTTCGACCACCGTTTCAGTTCACTCGTGAACGACGAGGTCCTGCGCGCCGGCGGCCTGCCGATCCGCGAGCGCGTCGGACACGTCTTCATCAAGAAGACCATGACCGAGCGACATGCAGTCTTCGGCGCGGACCTCTCCGGGCGCTACTACTTCCGCGACAACGGCTACTGCGAGAATGCGATGCTCGCCGTCGTACAGATGATGAACCTGCTCTGTGAGACCGGGCGAAAGCTCAGTGAATTGGTGCGACCGATCGCAAGAAATCGCTCCTTCGGCGAGCTTCGCGTATCCTGTCGGGACGGCGAGCGGGCCCTCCGGCGAATCACCTCGGCCCACGCCGACGCCCAGATCGAGCAACTCGACGGAATCACCGTTCGCTATCCGGACTGGTGGTTCAATCTTCGACAGCCGGGTGGCGCTGCGGAGTCAGAGCTTCATGTCCTGCTCGAAGCGCGGACACGCAAGCTTGTCGAGGAACGGCTGGCCGAACTGGAGTCCATGCTCAAGGATGGAGAAAACTCCGCGTGACTATTTTTCCGCCTGAGTTCAGGCATACCTTTCACTGAGCCCCGCCTGTATATTCCAACATACTTATTTACATATACTTACAGCTAAAAGCTTCTGGGGTCCAACCGATGAATAAATTACTCAGGGTTGTAAGGGTTTCTGGAATAAATGCTCCAGTCTGGTCTGTTAAAGAGAGTGACAGGCCTGCGGCTGTCAGGGTTATCAGCCCTGAAGGTGCTCAGGACCTGCGAAAAATCGCGTGTATGATCAGCGGATGATTGTTCGGCTCGCCCATCCGCTGGTCTTTGCCCACTCGGTGGTCGGACCGGGTGGGTTTTTTTTGCGCCATCCCCGTGCGTTACCCACGTCCATGCACCTGAAATCGCCCCATCTCACAGCGTTGACAGTCCAGGTGGATCGAGCTATCCTTGCCGACCTGTGTTCGACCTCCGGGTCTGCCCGGCGGCGAACCTCTCAGAACACGAAGATTCGTTCTTCCCCAAGGGGCCGGTCGATGGCGTCGATTCGACGGTGGCGACCTGAGGGCATCCGGCACGCGGCCGGGCGCTCTAGCTCCGGGAAGGGCCCAATCGCAGCCGCGTCTTTTCTCTTGTCCGGCGGGCTCTGATGCCCCGCCTGACACGGTCTTTCGAGGCCGTTCTTCTGAGATGTACCGGGTGATTCGCCCGGCGCACTCTCGGCTGCCATGGATCGACAAGTGACTGCAAGGCGGACGGCACGCGCGCCCGCGCAGACCATTACCCGGTGGTGTAATGGTAGCACAACAGGTTTTGGTCCTGTTTGTCGAGGTTCGAGTCCTCGCCGGGTAGTTCAAGGTATGACTCGCCTGAAGTAAGGGTGTGTTCGTGGCATCGGGACAAGGCAACAAGACATCAACTCGCGGGCTCGCGGCCATCCTTCTCGCGGCGGGCAAGTCCACGCGCATGAAGAGCGACCTGCCCAAGGTCATGCATGAAATCTGCGGCCGGCCGATGCTCGCCTACGTCATCGACGCCTGTCGAGAAGCTGGCGTCAAAGACTTTTACATCGTCGTCGGCTTCGGCAAGGAGGCGGTCATGAGCGCCTTCTCACAGGAGCCGGGCGTTCGCTTCGTCGAACAGAAAGAGCAGAAAGGCACCGGCCACGCCGTGCAGATGTGCCGGGATGCCTTCAAGGACTTCGCCGGTGACGTGATCGTCATCGCCGGTGACATGCCGCTCATCCACGCAAAAACACTCACCGACCTCGTCGGCGGTCATCGCGCCGCGGCGGCCGCCGCTTCCATCGCCACCACGGTTCTGGACGATCCCACCGGTTACGGTCGCATCGTCCGAAATGCCGGCGGCGAATTCGAATGCATCGTCGAACATCGCGACGCCACGCCTGAGCAATTGGCAATCCACGAAGTCAACCCCAGCTACTACTGCTTCGACGCCGCCGCGCTCTTCGACGCGATCGAGCGGATCACACCGAACAACGCCAAGGGCGAGTATTACATCACCGACGCTCTTTCCGTCCTCCGGGCAGATGGCCGAAAGGTCCTCGCGGGCACGCGCGTACCTGCCGAAGACGCCACCGGCATCAACTCGCGCAGCGAGCTGGCACAGGTCGCCCACCTGATGCGACTCCGCATCTGCGCCGCCTGGATGGAAAACCGCGTCACCATTGTCGACCCTGACAACACCTGGATCGACAGCCGTGCCGTCATCGGCCCGGAGACGGTCGTCCGTCCGTTCACCTACATCGAAGGCAATGCCCGTATCGGCGCGGGCTGCGTGGTCGGCCCCTTTGCGTATGTGACCGCCGGCGCCGTGGTCGCCGATGGTGCGACGGTCGGCCCCGGCGCGCTGACCGCCTTTGATGCGACGGCCGGATCGCGTCCGGCACCGCATCCAGCAGGCAAGCGAACCGTGCAGGTGGTCCGTAGACCGCCCGCTCAATCAGGTTGTCCATGACGAGGATCCGCTCATGATCAACCCCGATGGCGAACTCAAGGTCTTCAGCGGTCGCGGAAACCCTGCGCTGACCGATGCCATCTGTAGCTACCTGGAGATCCGCCCCGGCCGCGTGCATTGCGAGACCTTCCCCGACGGCGAACTCTTCGTGAAGCTCAACGACGACGTTCGCGGGCGGGATGTCTTCGTCGTGCAGCCGACCTGCCGCCCGGTCAACGAAAACCTGCTTGAGCTGCTCGTCTTTATGGACTGCCTGCGTCGCGCCTCGGCGCGTCGCATCACCGCCGTGCTGCCTTATTTCGGCTATGCCCGACAGGACCGAAAGGACGAAGGCCGCGTTCCGATCACGGCAAAGCTCATCAGCAATCTGATTCGCGAGGCGGGCGCCGATCGCGTCCTGACGATGGATCTCCACGCCGCCCAGATTCAGGGCTTCTTCGACATCCCGGTGGATCACCTGCAGGCCGAGCCGGCCTTCACGCGCCACTTCAGGAATCTGGATTTCAAGAATGTCGTCTTCGTCAGCCCGGACGTGGGCAACGTCAAGCGCGCCCGCATGTACGCCGAAAAGATGGGCTGCGACCTGGCCGTGATCGACAAGCGACGCACGAGCGGAAGCACGGCCGTCGTGCACAACATCATCGGCGATGTCGAAGGCAAAGACGTCGTCATGATCGACGACATGATCGCCACCGCCGGAACGGTCTGCGAAGCGGCCCGCATCTGTACGGAGCGCGGCGCCCGGTCGGTTCGCGGCGCGGCCACGCATGCCGTCTTCGCCGGTCCCGCCCTCGAGCGGCTCTCCGCGGCCCCGTTCACCGAGATCGCTGTGGCCGACACGATTCCATTGCCTAACGAAGTGCGTAAGCGCCTGCCGAATCTGGTCGTGCTCAGCGTCGCGGAAATCTTCGGCGAGGCCATCGCTCGCATTCACAAACACCGGTCGGTGAGCAGTCTGTTCACCAACCATGAAGAGAAATAAGAAAGGTCCGGACGCGGAGACAACTGACAGCCCGCGTCTCGTAGCAAGAGGTGCAACCCATGCAGCAGATATCGACGCTTAAAGCAGTACCCCGACGACCCGGCGGCTCGCGCGCCGCAAACCGCCTGCGCAACGCCGGCAAGCTCCCGGCCGTTGTCTACGGCCACAAGCAGGATCCCGAATCCGTCGTGCTCGACTACCACGAAGTGGAAATGCAGCTTCGTCACGGCGTCCACGTGGTCAACTTGGACATCGCCGGCAAGGTGCAGTCCTGCCTGTTCAAAGACACGCAGTACGACCACCTCGGCGCTACGCTGCTCCACGTGGACCTGACGCGCGTCGACCTGAATGAGCGCGTCACGGTGCAGGTGCCGCTCGAGCTGCGCGGCACACCGAAGGGCGTCGCCGATGGCGGTGTCCTCCGGCAGGAACTCATGGAACTCGAAGTCGAGTGTCTGGTCACCAGCATTCCCGACGTGATCCGGGTCAACGTGTCCGATCTGGCGATGGATCAGGTACTCCACGTTTCCGAGCTCAAGCTCGATCCCGGAATCACCGCGATGCACGATCCCGACATCGTCGTGGCGACGGTGCGGCAGCCGATCGTTCAGGCCGAGCCCACAGGCGAAGCCCCGGTCGAAGGTGCCGCCGAGCCGGAAGTCATTGCCAAGGGCAAGGTGGAGGAAGAGGAAGGCAAGGAAGAGAAGGAGTAGGTCAGGCAACTCCGTGGGGCGTCCTGCGGATCGACCGCGCCTGCAGCACAGACGCATAAATGAAGCTCATCGTCGGACTGGGAAATCCCGGTCGCCAATACGCCGGAACGCGGCACAACGTGGGCTTTCGCGTGGTGGAGCTGCTGGCCCGGCGCTGGCAGTTCGACCCGCCGCGGGAGAAGTTTTCCGGCCTGATGGCCGACGGCCAGTACGCCGGCGAGCGAGTGTGCCTGCTGCAGCCCATGACCTACATGAACCTCAGCGGCAAGAGTGTCGTTGCCGCCGTGGGGTTCTATCAGGTCCCGCTGTCGGACGTCCTGATCGTCTCCGACGACGTCGACTTGCCTCCGGGGCGGCTCCGCCTGCGGGCCAATGGCTCGGCCGGCGGACAGCGCGGCCTCGATGACGTGCTTCGCTGCCTGGGCAGCGATGAGGTCGCGAGATTGCGGATCGGCATCGGCCGGCCGACGCGCGGCGATGTGGCCGACTACGTGCTCTCGCCCTTCTCGGAAGGCGAGCGCGAGCTGATGGAAGAAGCCCTGCCGAGGGCGGCCGATGCCGTGGAATGCTGGATCAGACGCGGCATCCAGGCGGCGATGAACGAGACCAACCGCGACAAGGACAAGGGTCGCGAAAAGAATGTGGATACCGAATTGAAGGAACCAGATCGCAACCGCGATGAAACGAAGTAGCAGTCGCCCGCAAACGCATCATACGCGCGAACGACCGGCGGCATGCATGAAGGAGTAACGAACCGTGAAGAGCTACGAAGGCATGTTTCTATTGGATCCGGCCCTGGCGTCGGACTGGCCGGCCGCCGAGGCCGAGGTGCGGCGCGTGCTGGATCGTGCCGAGGCGAAGGTGCTGGGCCTCAAGAAGTGGGATGAGCGCAAGCTGGCCTATCCGATCCGACGCAGCAAGCGCGGTCTCTACGTCCTGACCTTCTTTGAAGCGGCCCCCGAAAAGATCAGTCCGCTGGAACGCGACTGCCAGCTCTCCGAAAAGATTCTGCGCGTCCTGGTGCTCCGAAAGGATCGCCTCACGCCCGAATACGTCGAGAAGGCCATGACTGCGGCACCACCGCCGAAGACGCCGGTTCGCGGCGACGAATGGGGCGGACCCGGCGGCGGTGGACCGGGCGGACGCGGTCGCTTCACGCCGGGCGGAGATGAGCGTGAGCGAGTACCGACAGCGGTGCCGGAAGCCGAGAGTGAGCTGGCCGAGGTGGGCGCGGCGGGCGGCGATGTCGGTGCTGAGGACTAACTCTGTGTCCGTTTCCGGCGGGCGCGGCCGCGCCGGCAAATCGGTTCGAATGTGAAAGGAGCGCATCGTGGCGAATTTCAACAAGGTCATCCTGGCGGGCAACCTGACGCGCGATCCGCAGCTCTCTTACCTGCCGAGCAACACACCAGTCTGCGAGTTCGGCATGGCGATCAATCGCAAGTGGAAGAGCCAGACCGGCGAACAGCGCGAAGATGTCTGCTATGTGGACATTCGCGCATTCGGCCGCCAGGCGGAAACGCTCAATCAGTACATGACCAAGGGCAAGCCCATCCTGATCGAGGGACAACTGCGACTCGACCAGTGGGAAGGCAAAGACGGCCAGAAGCGTAGCAAGCTCTACGTGGTGGTTGATAACTTCCAGTTTCTCGGCGGCCCCGCAGGCGGCGGCCGAGGACCTGACAGCGGACGAAACGACCGCGGCGCCGGTCGCCCGGCGGCACCAGCGCGTGCCGGTGCAGCCGTGGGCAGCGGCGATTACGACGACGCTCCGCCGATCGACGAAATGCCGCCGATCGACGAACCGCACGGTGGAAAACAGGAGATTCCGTTTTAGCGGACGATCCGTAAGCCGTCACCGACGTGCCTGTGGCCGGCCGGCATGACAACGCAGATCGATGTCACCGCGACGACAACACGTTGACGCGAACGAATTGCAACGAAAGGACGAATGAAAATGAGAGGACCGAAACTCGACAAGAAGACCGATCGCAAGCAGAAGCGCTCGCGCGTGCGTGAGCCATCCAAGTGTCGATTCTGCCGTGAGAAGACGGAGGAAATCGACTACAAGGACCTGGCCACGCTCCAGAAGCTGGTCTCCAGCCAGGGCAAGCACTTTTCCCGCAAGCGAAGCGGGAACTGCGCCACCCATCAGCGTGACTCGCGCCGCGCACTGAAACACGCCCGCTACATCGGGCTCATGCCCTTCTGCGGATAACATCGAGGTGAACCCATGAAGCTGCTCTTACGAAAAGACATTCACAAGCTCGGCCTGTGCGGCGACATCGTCGACGTCACGGACGGTTACGCACGTAACTATCTCCTGCCACATCGGCTGGCCCTGACGCCGACCAAGGCGAATCTCAAAGCCATCGAGGAAGACAAAAAGATCGCCGCGGCGGAACGCGCCCGCATTCGCGAGGTGCTTCTCCAGACGGCCGGCCGGCTCAACGGCGCCGAAGTCACAATCAGCGCCGCCTGCACGCCCGACGGGCACCTGTACGGCTCGGTGGGACCGCGCGAGATCGCGCATGCCCTGATGCAGGAGGGCCACTCGGTCCACGCTGATCAGATCAAGATGTCGCACAACATCAAGGAAGTCGGCGCACAGGAAGTGCCGGTCGTTCTGGCGGACGACATCCGATCGACCGTCAAGGTCTGGGTTGTCGCCGAGAAACGTGCCGGTGAGATGGACGACGAAGCGAGTGAAACGGAGGTCACCGATGCCACCAGCCGCAACGACGCAGACACAGACGCCGTCGCAGGGACGTCCGACGCCGGGCGCGCGAACGCTTGATCCCGTCGCCGGCGGAAAGCTCCCGCCGCAGAATCTCGAGGCCGAGACGGCCCTGCTGGGTGCGATGCTGCTCGACCGCAACGCCGTCGGGTTGGTCCTGCAGATCATCCCGCGGGAGGAGGCCGCGCGCTTCTACCGGCCAGATCACCGCCTTCTCTACGAAACGCTGATCGACGTTTACGACCAGAACAAACCCATCGACATCCATGTCGTTGAAGAAGAGCTGACGCGCCGCGGCATTTATGAAGACGTGGGCGGGCGCGACTATCTCATCGACCTGGTCCAGTCCGTCCCCTCGGCGGCCAATGCCGAGTACTACGCCCGCATCGTCCGCGACAAGGCCCTGCTCCGCGATCTGATTCAATGCACCGGCCGGATCATGCAGTCGGCCTACGATCAGGAAGAAGATGCCACGACGATCCTCGATCAGGCGGAGAAGGAGCTTTTCGCGGTCGCCGAGCAGCGCATCTCGAATCAGGTCGTCCAGATCCGCGAGTTTCTCGATCAGACCATGCAGCAGATCGAGAGCTTCCAGGAAGGGCACCTGACCGGCGTGCCGACTGGCTTTACCGAGTTGGATCACCTGCTCGGCGGCATGCAATTCGGCGACATGATCGTCGTCGCGGCGCGGCCCAGCATGGGCAAGACGGCGCTGGCCCTGTCGATGCTCGACTACATCGGCATCGTTGAAAACCAGCCCTGCGCCTTCTTCTCGATGGAAATGGGTAAGCTGCAGATCGCCCAGCGCATGATCTGTTCACACGCCCAGGTCGACATGCATCGCCTGCGGCACGGCCGCCTCACCGAGCAGGAACGCACCAAGCTCAAGCTCGTCTGCGGCAACATGCGGAACTACAAGATCTTCATCGACGATACGCCGGGCATGAGCGTCATGGAGCTGCGCGCCAAGGCCCGTCGCCTCAAGATGCTGCACGACATTCGCGTCATTTTCGTGGATTATCTCCAGCTCATGTACGATCGGGCCTCCGCCGAAAGCCGTCAGCAGGAGATCGCCGCGATCAGCCGCGGCCTCAAGGCACTGGCCCGCGAGCTGAACATTCCGGTCGTGGCCCTGGCACAGCTCAATCGCCAGGTGGAAGGACGCGAGGGCAACCGCCCGCGCATGAGCGACCTGCGCGAGAGCGGGGCCATCGAGCAGGATGCCGACGTGGTGGCACTTCTGCACCGCGAGGAGTACTACCTCAGCAAGAAGAAGAGCCAGACGCCCGAAGGAATCGAGATGCTCAATCGGATCAAGGGCAAGGCCGAGTTGATCGTGGCCAAGCAGCGAAACGGACCGACGGGCGACGTCGAACTGCACTTCAACCCGCAGTACGCTCGCTTCGACAACGCCGCCCCGTCCTATGTCCACGACGGCGGTTACGAGGGCGGTCACGGCTCCGCGGTTTACGAAGACCCGGGCGAGCCGCCGACCGACGACGAATCGCAGGCCCCCTTCTGATCGTTCGTCGCCCCGCTACCGAAGCGCGAGCATCGGAGAGAAGCGAATCAGATCATCGGCACAACGGCAAAAAGCGAGAACACGCCCGGGGCCGGGTGACCGGCCATGAGCGTGTTCGATTGTCTGCGATCTTATTCGTGGAACGGGTCGGCGATCAGAAGTTGCAGCCCACGATCGGACCGATGATGGTGCCGACCGTTGGCGCCTGGATGCCGAAGATGCTCAGCGGGAACCAGGCAATGTTCAGAAGCTGCTGCGAGACATTCACAAACGGGTTCAGAAGCGTGCAGATAATTCCCATGAAAACCTCCATGTCTAGAGCGGGAGCCGACGATACCCCGCGCCCAGGCACACGCCCGAGCCGCATTGCTACCGTGTGTCAGGGCATCGCCATCGACGCAGCCTGCGTCAGAAGGTGCAACCAAGAACCGGTCCGATGATGTCGCCAACGACCGGCGCTGTAAAGCCGAAGAATGTGAGCGGGAACCACGCGAGGTTCAGGATCGTCTGGGTAAAACAAATCGAGGGTTCGAGGATTAAACAAAGGAGATTCATCCGTCGTTCCTCCAAATCCCGGTTGGGGAAAGATGTTAGTCGTGCGGTCGAGCCCGTGCTCGATCCTACGCACACCGTCTGGACGCGCCGTATCCTATTGATATTTATCGGAGAATCAATGTTTTTCCCGAGAGATAGATCGCTTTATCGCCTGACGACCGAACGCATTACACACCACGGCCCGCTTGTTTACCGTCGGCTCAACTACTGCTAACCTGAGACGCTGAAATAAGTTACCCGTTACCTGAGGGCTTCGCAGATGCACTTACTCGTTACCGGTGGAGCAGGTTATGTCGGCAGCCATGCCGTCCGTGCGCTCGTTTCCGCCGGACATCGGGTCACCGTGCTCGACAATCTCTCCGCCGGACACGCCGCCGCTGTCCACACCGATGCGCGACTGGTCGCGGGCGACCTGCACGACGAAACCTTGCTCGACGACCTGATGACACTGGAGCACTACGACGCGGTGATGCACTTCGCCGCGTTCATCGAAGTCGGTGAGTCGGTCGTCCATCCGCTGAAGTTCTATGAAAACAACCTCGGCAACACGGTCCGCCTGCTCGCCGCGATGCAGCGCCACGATATCCGCCGCATGGTCTTCAGCTCCACCTGCGCCATTTACGGCCTGCCCGAGCGCATGCCCATCACCGAAGACACGCCATCGTCGCCGCAAAGCCCCTACGCTCGGGCAAAACTCGCCGTCGAGTGGGCGATGATGGATTCCGCCGCAGCATGGGGACTGGGCTGCGTAGCCCTGCGTTACTTCAACGCCGCCGGCGCCGTCGCGGACGCCACCATCGGCGAAGACCACGATCCCGAGTCGCACCTGATTCCCAACGTGCTCAAGGTCGCCCTCGGCCAGCGCGAGCACGTAAAAATCTTCGGCACGGACTACCCGACGCCGGATGGCACCTGCGTGCGCGATTACGTCCACGTCGAAGACCTTGCCGATGCCCACCTCCGCTCGCTCGACGCGATCAAGCCCGGCGTCTTCCGCGCGTTCAACGCCGGCACAGGTCACGGGGCGACGGTGCGCCAGGTCGTCGAGGCGGCACGCGAAGTCACCGGTCACCCGATCCCGGTGGTCGAGTCCCCGCGGCGAGCCGGCGACGTGCCGATCCTCTGCGCCGATGCAAGTCGCATCCAAAGCGAACTGGGCTGGCAGCCGCGGTACACAACCCTGAACGAGATCGTCGCCAGCGCCTGGGCATGGCACCGCACGCACCCGAAGGGGTTTAACGATCGCCCGTAGGGCGGGCACATCCTCCTCCACGAAGACCGGTGGGTTGGCATTGCCACCCCAATCAAGCTGAAAAGCACGGCGCGCCCCTGAAAAAAACGGAAAATTGAGAGCAGATGTTCATCGACGGTGGCCCGCAGGGTCGCCGCTGCAGCACGTGGGGGCGCAGCATGAAAACACCTTGATCGGCGCTCGCGCCGAGTACTGCAAAACTACACTTGTCGCTTGCGCTCCGGGCTCGGATCAGTTGTTTGGATCGAGCACGCTCACCACTCGACGCCGAGGATCAGGCAGTTGAGGCCGCTGCCGATGCCGCAGAAGGCGACGCGGTGGCCCTTTTCCAGGAAGCCGCGCTCTTCGGCGATTGACGCGGTGATGGGGAGCGAGACGGTTCCGATGTTGCCGAGAAATTCGTAGGTCTGGAAGTCTTTCTCCGGCGGGATGCCGATCGCCCGCAGCACCATCTCGCGATGCGGGGCGCCGACCTGGTGACAGATCGTTCGATCGATCTGTTCGACACACCAGCCCATCTCCTCGAGAAAGGCCTGCCAGGTCGAAACGCCAAGCGTTACGCCGTGCTCCAGGACGCCGGCGGCATCGGTGACCATCTGCATTGGGGCGGTGGCGGGCATGCCGGTGTCCGGCCCCCAGCGGCAGAGGCGATGATGCCGCGTGTCGCTGCGGATGACGCCGCCGACCAGGGCGTGGCCGTCAGGTGCCAGCGCTTTGTCACACACGACGACGGCGATCGCCCCGCTGCCGCCGGTCATGGTGGCCAGCGAGAGGCGGAAGCTCTCCATGTTTTTCTCGCGCAGCATGCGCTCGATGGTCAGATCGACGATCTGCCGGGCCGACTCGCAGGAGACGATGAGCCCGGCGCGGGCCTGACCCAGCTCAATCGCGTTTGCGATGTGGACGATGGCGTTGATCACGCCCAGACAGGCGTTCGACACGTCATAGATTTCGATGCGGCCGGAGAGACCGAGACCGTCGGCCACGGCGCAGGCCGTCGCGGGCTCAAGGTTGTCGCGGCAGACGCCGGCATAGATGACGATGCCGATGTCGTCGGGCCTGACCGCCGACGCGGCCAGGGCCTTTTGCCCGGCGAGGACGGCACCCTGGGCCATGGTCTGCCCCGGCTTCCAGTAGCGGCGTTCGCGGATGCCGGTGAGGGCTTCGAGTTGGCCGGGTTGAACGCGCAGCTCGCGATAGAGCGGGGCGAGACGCTCCTCGATCTCGCGCGAGGTGACCACCTGCGGCGGAAGTTCGTAACCGATTGTCTCGATGCAGGCGCGCGTGTAACGCATGGACGCTTCTTTCCATGGGGGACGGTGAAGTTCCGCTTCGTCACGGTGACGCTGGAAAGACCCGCTTTTTACAGGGAAATGCGACCGGCGTCGAGATGTTCAGGCGGTCAGGTCGATTCGCACGCGGCCGCCGGCCTCCGTCGAGATACCTGCATCGGCGGCCTGCTCATTTTCGAGCGGCTCATCCTCCGGTCCACTGTCCTGACGACCCTGGCTGCCGAGACCGCCGGAGTCGGTGTGGACTTCGGTATCGTCGGTGTCGGTGCCCTCGACTTCGAGAATGGCATCGGGGCCGCCGGTCAATCCGCGTGCCCGCTGTGCGTCGGCGTTCTTCGCGGCGTCGGCTTCGCGTGCAGCGTCGGCCTGCGCCGTGGGCGACTGGAGGACGGAGGCGATCGGAAGCGGAGGGATGGCGGACACGGTCTTAAAGTACCTATCAAAACGAGGGTGGATCGCCGATTACCTGCGGGCGAGACGCCCATACCACCCATTCTTTTGAAGCTCTAAATCCTGAATTCCTTATCGCGCTGTCGCAACTGAAAGCGGAGCCGGTCGACGATGGCCGAGTGCATCTGGCTGACGCGGCTTTCGGAGAGGTCGAGCGTCAGACCGATTTCCTTCATGGTCATTTCCTCGTAGTAGTAGAGGACGATGATCATTCGCTCGATCGGTGAGAGCCCCTGCTGGATGAGCTGCTTGAGGTCGAGCTTCTGCAGTTCTTGCGGGGGCGTGAGCGATCGGTCGTCCCGCAGGACATCGATCTCGGTCACGTCGCGCGTGGAATCACTCTGATATGCCTTTCGCGAGAGCGAAGTCATCGAGACGGCGTTGGAGTCCTTGTTCATTCGCTCGAACTCGGCCAGCGAGACGCCGATGCGATCGGCGATCTCCTTCTCGGTGGGCACGCGACCCAGCTCGCTCTGCAGTTCCTTGGTGGCGGCCTGGATCTTCTGCGAGCGATTGCGCACCAGGCGCGGCACCCAGTCCATCGAGCGAAGCTCGTCGAGTATCGCCCCGCGCACGCGCGGTGAGCAATAGGTCTCGAACTTGACGCCGCGCTCGAGGTCGTAGGCCTCGATGGCATCGATCATTCCGAACATGCCCGCCGAGATGAGGTCGTCCAGTTCGACCTCGGTCGGCAGTTTCGCGTGGATGCGCTCTGCGTTGTACCGCACGATGTGAACGTACTGCTGAATCAGGTGATTTCGCAGTTCGTTGGTCGGGTTCTGCTTGTAATTTCGCCAGACTTCCTGAATGTCCGTCTCGATCGCGAGCATTCGCCGTTCTCCTGATCCGTCTTATTGAGGTTGCGCGCCGGCAGTCGTCGTGCCGGGCTCGTTCGTGGTGTCGGATGACGCGGCGTCGTCACCCATTGACCGATCCAACTGGTCGCGGACGACCTGCAGCCCGATCCAGCCGACGAGAGCGCCGAGCATGAAGCCCAGCGGCAAGCCGGCAAGAGCACGGAGGATGATCCGCTCAACGGGATTGCCGGCGGCCAAGCCGCCGACGACCATCGCGCTGAAGATCAGCAAGCCGCAACAGGAACCACAAAGTCGTGCCAAAATCCCACCGTCCCGAAGGTCGATTCTCGGTCGTCACCACGATTGGCATCGGCGGAAGTGCGGAAGCGGTTCAGTAGAAAAGACCGAGGACGCGGCCGAAAAAGCTGGGCCGATCGGGCCTGTCGGGCGACGGACTGTCGACCCGCCGCGCCAATGCTGCTATGCAGGCCGCCGCCGGGCAGCGCGGATAGGCCAGCACGAACGGGGTGCGTTGCCGCACGGCCCGGGCGACGTGTTGATCGCGCAAGATATGCCCACGGGATTCGAGCGACAGCCCGAGGAATCGCTCAGCGACCGCGGCAATGCGATCGGCCACGAGCTGGGCCTCGCGGATGGATGCCGCCTGGTTGACGACCAGGCCGAGGGAAGGGAGGTGGCCCGAGTGGGCGAGGACTTTGACCAGGGCATAGGCATCGGTCAGCGCGGTCGGTTCGGGCGTGGTGACCAGGAGCAGCTCGTCGGCAGCCTGGGCGAAGGCGGCTACATTTCGTGAGATGCCGGCGCCGCAGTCGAGGAGGATAAAATCGGTTTGACGTTCGAGCCGGGCGAGTTGATCGACGAGCCGCTCTCTTTCGAAAGTGTCCAGATCCGCCGCGGAGGATAAGCCGGAGGCGCCGCGGATAAATCGCGGGCCTGAATCCAGCGTAATCGTAACTTCATCGATGGTGCGCTTGCCTCGAATGACATGGGACAGGTCGTAAGGCGCGGGGGCATCGAGCAGGAGATCGGCATTGGCCGTGCCGAGGTCGGCATCCACCAGGACCACGCTGCGGCCGGCATGGGCGAGAGCAATCGCAAGATTCACGGCGATGTTTGTCTTGCCGACGCCGCCCTTGCCGCTGGCGATCGCGATGATCTTCGCCGTGCGGGAGAAGCCGGCCGGGCGAGCAGCGGCCACGGGACGCGCTTCGGGGCGGGGCAACGGCGCTGTCGCCACCGCAGGGCGGGCGTTCATCAGATCGCGAAGGCGCGAGGCCTGATCTGCCGGCATGACACTCATTTGGGCGTCCCTTCCCGGGCCGGCTCGCGGTCCGTCGCGTCCGCACGAGCTTCGGAGATGACCAGCCGTGGACCGCCGGTCACTTCTCCGCCGAGAATCAACTCCGCCACGCGGCGGGCACTGCCGATCTCGATGTCATCCGGCACGGACTGTCCCATCGTGAGGTACGAGAGCCGCATGTCGAAGGATCGCAGGACATTGAGAATCACGCCGAAGCCAACCGCCTCGTCGAGCTTGGTGAAAATGAGCTGTCGTGCGCCCAGCGTGCCGAATTTTTCGATCGCCTCGCGCAGGGCCGCCTCTCGCGCGGTGGTTGACAGAACGAGATGCACCTGATCGGGCCGGGCCGCGTCGAGGAAGTCCTTCAATTCCGAGATGCGCGGATCATCCTTCTGACTGCGGCCGGCGGTGTCGATGAGAATCAGGTCTACGCCGGACAGCCGCTCGATCGCCGCGACCATCTCCTCCGGTGTGACGACCGGGTGGATGGGAATCTGCAGGATTTGCGCGTAGGTCTTGAGCTGTTCGACCGCGGCAATGCGGTAGCTGTCGATGGTGATCAGCCCGACGCTGCGGCCTTCGCGGAGCTTCATGTGGGCAGCCAGCTTGGCCAGGGTCGTGGTCTTGCCGACGCCTGTGGGGCCGACGAGGGCGACGATGGTGGGTCGGTCTTCGGCGACCAGTTCGAGCGGCGCGGCGACCGGGAGCATCTCACTGATGTAGCGGACGAGTTCATCGCGGATCGGCGTCGTCTCAGCGGAAACATCATCGGAAGCAGCCGGCGCGGCATCCTGCGATCGCCGGCGGACGCGATCGAGTATCTCGCGGACGATGGACTCTGCGACTTCGTGGCTGATGAGCTGGGAGTAGGAATCAAGCAGCTCGGCCGGGACATCGTGCGTGCGCGACGGCTCGACGTGGCTAAGGAGATCACGCACCATCGCGCGGATGGCGGTGAGTTCCTCGCGCACACCGTCCGTCGGCAGGCGCATTGTGCTGTCGACCGCGGACGGCGGCGCGGTATCCGGAGGCGGCGAGGTCTCGGCGCTCGCGCCGCGGCGATCTCGCGCCGCCATGCGGGCATCGATCACGCGCGGATCGGCCGTTGCGGTGATCTCGACGAAGTTTCGCGCGCCGATCCCCATCACACCGCCGCGTCGAACCGTGCGTGTGTGGAGGATCATGGCTTCGCGGCCGAGGTCACGTTTGACCTTTTGCAGGGCGTCCGTCATCGTTCGAGCTTGAAACGTCTTGAGTTCCATCGATCACCTGAGTCGAGTTTGCGGTATTCTTCTCACACTGTCCGGCTGCATCGATTTTTTTCGATCCTCGCTGCGCGCTCCCTTGCCTTTGTCTCATGCAACCGTTGAAAGCACGGCCTGCGGCTCGGACTTCGTCGGCGGCGCTTCCGGCTCCGCGCCCAGCGAAATCATGCCGTGGGTTCGCACGCTGACGCCGCGAACGATCTCGCCGTAGCCCAGCACGGCCACGGTCGGCAAAGCGACTTCCACAAGTCGCCGCACCCACGGGCGCACCTGCGGTGAAGCGAAGATGACCGGCGCCTTGCCGGTGGTTCTTGTCGCGGCGGTTTCGATTTCGTTTCGGATGGCGGCCACGATCCGATTGGCGACGGCCGGCGGAACGGCGAGATACGAACCTCGCTCGGTGCGTTCGACATGCGAATTGATCAGGTCTTCGAGCGCGGGATCCAGCGTTACGCCGTGAATGGTATTCTCTGCATCGCGATACTGTTCGCAGATCGTGCGGGCCAGGGCGCTGCGGACGTATTCGGTCAGCACTTCGGGGTCTTTCGTGCGCGGCGCCCAGTCGCCCAGTGTTTCCAGAATCGTTTCCAGATCGCGAACCGGGACGCGCTCGCGCAGCAGATTCTGGAGCACGGACTGAAGCTCGCCCATCTTAATCAGGTCGGGAACGATCTCCTCGACGGTCTTCGGGCTGCGTTCCTTGAGATTTTCCAGCAGGCGGGCGAGGTCTTGGCGGGTGAGCAGCTCGGCGGCATGCTTGCGAATCAGCTCGGTCAGATGCGTCGCCAGCACGCTCGTCGGCTCCACGACCGTGTAGTTGCGATGCTCCGCTGTACCGCGGTCCTCCTCGCTGATCCACACGGCCGGCAGACCGAAGGCCGGTTCGCGCGTTTCGATTCCGTGGATCGGCTCGGCGGCCGCGCCGCTGTCGATGGCCAGCAGTCGACCGGGCACCAGGTCTCCCCGTGCGATCACTGCGCCGCGCAACTTGAGGGCGTATTGATTCGGTTCGAGCTGCACGTTGTCCCGTATACGAATCGGCGGAACGATCAGCCCCATCTCGGTGGCGATCTGTCGGCGGATGTTGGTGATGCGATCGAGCAGGTCGCCGCCCTGTTTTCGATCGACCATGCGCACGAGGCCGTAACCGACTTCGAGTTCGAGGGCGTCCACGGCGAGGCAGGTCTCGATCTTCTCGGGTTCCTTCGGCTTGACGGCCTTGGCCTTCTGGGCGGCCTTGTCGTCGCGGCGAAGCTTTCCAAAGAGCAGGTAGCCAAGCCCGCCGATGCCCATGGCCATCATCGAAAGCGGCACGGTCGGCAGGGGCGTGAGCATCAGAATGAAAAGGAAACCCGATGCGAGGAGCATGGAGATCGGTCGCGAGGTCATCTGGGCGATCAGCTCTTCGCCCATGTTGGTCTTCGCGGTGGAGCGGGTGACGATCATGCCGGCGGCGATGGAGACGAGAAAGGCAGGAATTTGCGCGGCCAGGCCGTCGCCGATGCTCAGCTTGGTGAAGACCTCGAGGCACTGCATGATGGGCAGGTCTTTCTCGACGATGCCGACGTACAGTCCGCCGAGGACGTTGATCAGCGTGATCACCACTCCGGCGATGGCGTCGCCGCGGACGAACTTGCTGGCACCGTCCATGGCGCCGTAGAAATCCGCCTCGCGGGTGATGTTCTCGCGCCGGCGGCGGGCTTCTTCTTCGTTGATCAGACCCGCGGACAGGTCGGCGTCGATGGCCATCTGCTTGCCGGGCATGGCGTCGAGGGTGAACCGGGCGGCGACTTCGGCAATGCGCGTGGCGCCCTTGGTGATGACGACGAACTGAATAACCGTGATGATGAGGAAGATGATGACGCCGACGGCCAGCGAGCCAGCGGCGACGAAGGCAGAGAACTCCTCGATGACGCGGCCGGCGGCGGCGGTGGTTCCGTCGGCATTGGTGAGAATCAGACGGGTGGTGGCGGTGTTGAGCACGAGCCGCAGCAGGGTCAGCGAGAGCAGCAGCGATGGGAAGGACGAGAACTCCAGCGGGCCGTTCATGTACATGACGGTGAGCAGGACGACGGCGCTGAGGGTGATGTTGGCGATCAGCAGGACATCGAGCACCGGCGTCGGCAGCGGGATGAGAATGACCAGGATGAGGGTCATCGCGGCGACCGGGAACACGAGTCCGCGGTGCTGCTGCACGGCCTGGGCGGCCTTCAGAAGCGGGGATGTCGTCGATGCGGCTGCTGCCATTTCGTTCCGTTACTCGCCGGGGCGTACCGGCGGTCTTCGAGTTCTCATGCGGCCGGCGCGCGGCGGACCTTACTTGCGCGGCCGGTCAGTTCGTACACATAGGCCAGGATTTCAGCGATCGCCTTGTAAAATTGCTCAGGGATTTCCTGTCCGACTTCGACGGTTTTGAAAAGCGCCTGGGCCAGTGGTTTTCGTTCGACGATCGGGATGCCGTGCGCGACGGCAATCTCACGAATCTTCGCGGCGAGGTAATCCTGTCCCTTGGCGAGCACGCGCGGGGCGCTCATCGATTCGGCGTCGTACTTGATGGCGATGGCCAGCTCGGTCGGGTTGGTCACGACCACGTCGGCCTGCGGGACGTTCTTGCGAATGTGCTGGAGGGCGGCGGCGAGCTGCATGCGGCGGCGGCGCTGCTTGATAATCGGATCGCCCTCCATGCGGCGCATTTCCTCCTTGACCTCTTCCTTTGTCATTTTCAGATCGTGTTCGTGGCGGTAGCGCTGCCAGACGTAGTCGATGATCGCGATGACCAGGAGCACCAGGGCCATCATCAGGCCGATTTCGTAGATCACCTGCGTGATGATCACCAGCTGCTGCCATCCGCCGGCGTCCATGGCGATGAAGATTTTGTCCATCCGGCTGCGGACGGCGATGTACCCCACCAGACTGATGAAGGTCAGCTTGGCAAGGTTCATGGCCAACTGCACGAGCGTGCGCATGGTGAAGAGTCGCTTGACGCCATTGATGGGGTTGATCTTGTTGAGATTCGGCGTGAGCGGCTCGCCGGTGAGGAGGAATCCGACCTGCACGAGGTGCGAGGCGAGCGCGAGCAGGACCAGTCCCAGCATCACCGGTCCTGCCGCGGTGAGGATAGCCAAGACGACCGACCACATGAGGGGGGCTACGTCGATGCGCGTGGCTTCCTCATGAGTCGAGACGGTCGCGAAGCGCTGAATGGTCTCGATCAGCGACTTGAGCATGTTCGGTCCGAACATGCGCAGGCAGGCCATCCCACCAAGCAGCAGGAGCGCGGAGGAAAGGTCCTGGCTTCGGGCCACCTGCCCTTTTCGCCGGGCCTCTTCCCGGCGGCGCGGCGTCGGGGCTTCCGTTTTTTCGCCGGCGTCACCCTGCATCGATCACCTGTCGGGAAAGCTGCTGCATCAACGCGCCAAGATCATCGAAGCGGTCGTAGAGTTCACGGGCGACCACGCCGTCGGCATGGGCCAGCGTGACGGCGACCATCAGCAGACCGGTGCAGATCTTGAGACTGAAACCCACGGAGAAGATGTTGAGTTGCGGCATGGTCTTCGTGAGAAAGCCCATGATGAGCGAAGTCAGCAACAGGGCGAGCACGGCCGGACCGGCCAGCCGCAGGGCCGCCTCAAAGATGCTTCGCGTGACGGCCATGACGAAATCACCCAGGGCCGCGCCGCCGACCAGCATCATCGGCGGCACCTGTCGAAAGCTGCCGAGCACGGCTTCGACCGCCGCCAGGTGACCACGCAGGGCGAAGAAGAGCACCATCACCGAGAAGAACCAGATCTGATCGACCACCGTCGTCTCTTCGTCGAAGAGCGGGTTGTAGACCTGTCCGAGAGAAAGTCCGGCCTGATGGCTGACGACCTGCCCTGCAATTTGTGCGGCGAAGAAGACTGCACCTACGGCAAGCCCGAGGATTTCTCCGAGGACGAACTCCCCTACCATGCCGGTCAGCGCCTGCCCGAGCGAAAGTTCACCGGGGAGCAGTGGCGCGACGGCGGGAAAGATCATGAGTGAGAGGATGACGACGAGACCGGCGACATAGACACGCGGAATCTGGCTGCTGGCGAAGATGGGGATGGCCAGGGCCATTCCCGCAATTCGTGCCAGCACGAGGGCGAAGTTCGGCAGCAGCAATTCAAAACGCAGCAGTTCCACGTGTGACCTGTAGTTTCCGTGATGGCGACTTTCGCTTCACCCTCAATGCGTCAATCCGTTGTCGACTATGGAAGCCCGATGCCGTGGCCCCAGAGGCGCTGCGTGTACTCGACGAGGCGCGTCGCGAGCCAGGGGATGAAGAAGGCCGAAGCCAGCCCCATGGCCACGATCTTGGGAACGAAGCTGAGGGTCTGTTCCTGGAGCTGGGTCACCGCCTGGAAGACGCTGATGCACAGTCCCACGATCATTCCGATGGCCATGATCGGCCCCGCGAGAATGAGGGCCAGAAAGAGAGCGTCGTAACTCAGATCGATCGCCGCACCGGGAGTCACCGCACACCTCCGACATGCCGCCTCGATCGGGCGGCGCAAGCACTCACGCCGTCCCAAAGCTGCTGAGGAGTGATCCGACCACCAGTCCCCAGCCGTCCGCGAGGACGAACAACATCAGTTTGAACGGCAGCGAGATCAGAACGGGCGGGAGCATCATCATGCCCATGCTGATGAGGATCGACGCGATAACCATGTCGATGACCAGAAAGGGCAGATAGATTCGAAAGCCCATGACGAAGCTGGTCTTTAGCTCGCTGAGCACAAATGCCGGTACGAGCGCGGCCAGGTGAACTTCGTCCTGTTGAAGTTCCTGGTCCTCGGCCACCGGCCCACCGGCGTACTCCTGAAACAGGTAGACGTTCTCCTCGCTTTCAGCGGTTTCGATCTGGCGGAACATGAACTCGCGTAGCGGGCGAGCGCCGCGCTCGAAGGCCTCCGCCTGACTCAGACGGCCGTCGAGATAGGGATCGACGGCCTCGGTCTTCATCTGGTGCCAGGTGGGCGCCATGACCAGCATGGTCATGATGACGGCGAGGCCGACGAGCACCTGCCCCGGCGGAAGCTGCTGGGTGCCGATCGCCTGTCGCAGAAGCGCGAGCACGACCACGATCCGCGTGAAGCTGGTCATCATGATCAGGATGGACGGGGCGATCGAAAGGACCGTCAGCAGGACGAGGATGCGCAACGATGCCGTCACACCCCGGGCATCGGTGGCCGGCGGCGCGACGGCGCTCATGTCGGGAATGCCGATGGGGTTATCGAAGACCGGCAACGCATCGGCCTGTGCGTACGCCGTCCTCGTCACGCCGAAGAGCGCGAACATGGCGAGTAGCGCAGCAACGAATGCCACGCGTCGCGGCTGATGATGTCGAATGAACCTTTGCAAAACGCGCAACTCCTTTGCGCTCCTGCCCGGTTCCACCGGGCGACTTTTCGTCGCGACCTCCCGGTCAGGCCGGGGTAGATCGACTCGTGCCGGCCGATAGCTGCTGCAATCGGTCGAGCACGTCGCGCAGGTTGTCGGCGGTGGCGGCCGCGCGGCCGGGAAGGATGGTCTCGTCAGCCCGATCCGACTGCTTCGGAGAAATCGCTTCCGCGGCGACTTCGCGATGCGTGAATGCGGTCAGTGCGGACGTAAACGAACCCGGCGCGCTGCGCTGCGACGTCGTGATGAGGTTCGACACTTCCTCGGGGTCTTCAATGGACGCACAGGCGCTGATGCGTTCCGGCGTCACACCGAGCAGCACCACGCGCTGCCCCACGCGGACCAGACACAAACTCTGCTTGTTGGAGAGATAATGCCGGGCGAGCACGCGAATGCCGGCTTCGCCGGTGGAGCGCGGTCCGCCAGCGTTCCAACGTCGAAAGAGCATCGCCAACAGCCCGATGGTCCCGAGCACGGCCATCAGCGGCCAGAGCATTTGAGCGTAACCACCCGTGCCGAATCCGGCGTCAACGCTGCGTGCCTGCGCGGCAGACGATTCGCGCGTGCCGCGGCGGCGAACCAGCTTGCCACCGGCTGCATTTTCATTGTCCGCTGCTGCGGCACCTGAAACATCGCTGTGGACCGACGGTTCATCGCCGGCGTTCTGTCGCATCCATGCAGTGACGGCGTTCGAATCGGTACCTGCATGCTGAGAAGCAATCGACACCGGATGATTCGGCTGCACCATCACGACTGACTCCGGCGGGTCGGCCTGCGCTGCCGTCAGAAGGACGAGGGGGAGCATGGCTGCGACCACGACCGATCGCGCCGGGATGCATCGCGGATGATGAAGCGATTGTCGTGCCGAATGCATGGACTAGGCCTCCGCCGCTTCCTGTCCGGCGACGATCTCACTGACGCGGACGCAGAAGTTGTCGTTGAGGACCAGCACTTCGCCGCGGGCGACGAGTCGATCGTTGACGAAAACATCCACCGGATCGCCGGCGAGTTTTTCCAGCTCCACGACGGAGCCCTCGCCGAGCTTGAGCACGTCTTCGATGAGCATCACGGCGCGACCCAGCTCAATTTTGACATCGAGTTCCACATCGTTGAGCAGGTCGATCCCCTTCTCGGCCGACGCAGGGGTGGATGCGAATTCGGGAAGCTCAATCTGCTTCGATCCATCAGGCGCGGCAGCGGATTGTGTTGCCGTGGTGGACTGCAGCGCGACAGTATCCGCGCCGGATGAAGGAATGGAGGAGTCCGAGGAGGTCGAAGCGCCTTCCGGCGCTTGCGCCGGGGCAGCCGTATCAGCGGGCTGCGGGACAGCGGGTTCGGATGTGTTGGGATTTTCGCCGGACATTCGGTCCTACCTTCCGTGGCAGCGAGCGGCCTCCATGCCGATCCGAGACGCGTTGTCAGAATGCGCCGACCGATCGCGGCGTCGCCGCGCGGTGCGAGCGGCGCCTTTTCTCAGTAGCCCGTCGGCATCGGCATGCACTCGGGGATCAGCACCTGTTCGATCAGACTGTCGTCACCCAGCAGGCCGCCGAGTTCGTGGCGGATCTGCCGCTTGAGGGTTTCCAGACCCGGCTCGGCCAGGTGTCGTTCTTCGGCGCTGCGGATGACGCGGCTGATGGCATCTTCGACGGTGCTTTTTCGTCCTTCCATGAACTCCTGCACCTTCGCCTGATTCAAGTGATGCACGCGCGTGACTACTTTTACGTTGTAGAGCATCGCCTTGGGACCGTTGCTGTTGAGCACGCGGACCTTGGCGACGGAAATCTCCTGACTTTCTTCCCAGGGCTTGGTTGTCGGAATGAGGCCGCGCTCCATCCCCACGGTGGGATCCGGATCGCTGCCGAGCAGCTTCATGCCAAAGAAGACCGCCAGCCCTTCAACGACCATGATGCCGCCGACCACGCCAACGATGCCCATTTTCAGTTTCTTGCCGGGCGGCGTGGGAGTATCCGCCGCTCCTGAGGATGGATTGGACGACGGTGTCGGTCCCTTGACCTCCGGGGCTGGTTCCTGCTTGGGGGGTTCGTTGGCCATGGTTGCGTCCTGCATGCGCGCGTTCACGGTGCCGATACGGCGATCCGCACGACGCGCAATTCATAGACTCTTATCGGTCGATTTCTGCGCGGAATCCAAACTCGATCGCACGAACGACCCATGAATCATGATGTGGTCAGTATGCGACGCGCAAGAGCTGCCGATCGTGCGCCCTCAGAAGATGCGCGGTCCGAATCCGCGAGCAATATCTGCGCGATGCCGGCGCCTGCATACCGTGCTAAGTGGCGAACACGCGAAGTCTGCGCCCGTACTCCACAGCGCGACGAACGACTTCATCCACACTCTCGCGAACGATCAGATGCTCGCCGTTGGTCAGCGTGATAATCGTGTCCGGTGTTGCCTCGATGAACTTGATCAACTCAGCGTTCACCACCACCTGTTCGCCACGAAGGCGGGTCACGACGATCATGACGCAGTCCTCATCGCCGGGCCGTCACGTTTATCTACCCGGCGTCCGAACGATCGACTTACCGCCGGGCCAGCAGGAGCAGTTCCTGTAGAAGCTGGTCGGAGGTGGAAATCACGCGGCCGGCCGCCGAAAAGGCGGTCGTCGACGTAATGAGGTTGATGAACTCGCGGGATAGGTCGACGTTGGACAGTTCGAGGGCGCCCGCGGTGATGCTGCCGGCTCCAAGACTCTGCGGGGCGGAGATCCTCGCCTCACCGCTGTTGGGACCGACGAAGTAGATGTTGTTCGAGCGGGCAAGAAGACCCGACGGGTTGGCGAAGGTCGCGAGGGCGAGCTGCCCGAGCACCTGGTTGAGACCGTTCGTGAAGGTGCCGCTGATCACGCCATCCTGTGCGATGCTGAAGTCGATGAGCGTTCCGGTCGCCAAACCGTCCTGAAAGCTCATGACCATCGTTGATTCACGGGCACTGAGTCCGTTGAGCCGTGAGAAATCGAGCAGCACGCTCATCGGGTCCGTCGCGCCGCTTCCAACGCGATTGAGAACGACTCCGCCGTCCTGTGCGCTGACAAACTGCCCGTTCGCATCGAAGGTGATGGTTCCGGTGCCGATGTCGAAGGCCAGATCGGTGTCGTCAGCTGCGGTCGCATAGAATCGCCAGACGCTGCTGCCGGTGTTACGTTCCTCCAGCACCATGGTCACGTTGACGCTGATCGGTGTGCCGAGGGAGTCATAAGTGATGAAGGTGGTCGTCGTGCTCTCCCCGTTGGCGGCCTGCGTTTCGGAGAAGGTAAAAGGTATCTGCGTTGCTCCGCTGCTCACGAGCGCGCCGGACTGAATGCTGATCGCGTTGGCCGTGCCGGCATTGCTGCGGATTTCAAGTCGGCCGTCGCCGGTCACGGTGACCCCGGGAGAGCCGGCGACACCGACCGTGGTGTCAATGCCGGTGACCTCGTCCATCCAGGCAAGGAAGTCACCGACGGTCGTTCCCGTGGTCCCGACGATGAAGGTTTCGGCGGGGACATCTCTTCCGCCACGACGGATGCCGTTGACCGTGATGGTGTCACCGTTCGCCAGCATCGGCGCGCCGCCGGGATTCTTGACGTCCGTCAGTGCCGTCGCGGAGGTGATGGGCATGTCAGCGGCGTCATGAAGTACCTGCGACTGGAGAATATTTCCCTGCGTGGCGACCACGCCTGTGGAGTTCAGCGTACCATCGAGCATGACGCGCTCGGTGGCGCGTGCCGTGGTCAGGGTGCCGACAGGTATGGACAGGTCCGCCAATGCGCCGGGAACGATCTCAAAGTTTGAATTGACGCGATAGCCCTGGACGAAAAAACCGTCCTGGGTGATGAGCCGATTGTCGGCGCTGAGCGTGAAGGCGCCGTCCCGGGTGAAGACGCTTTCGTTCTCCGCAGTTCGCAGGACAAAGAAGCCGTTGCCCTCGATGGCCAGATCGCTCTGGACACCGGTGGTCTCGACGGAGCCCGCGGTGAAGAACCGCTGAATCGAGCCGACGCCCGAGCCGAGGCCAACCTGCATGGGGTTGGTGCCTCCCTGAAAAGTGGTCGGCCTAGACCCGCCGGAGAGCGTACGCGCGAACTGCGACTGGAAGAGGGTGCGCGACCCCTTGAACGCAGTCGTATTAATATTGGAGATATTGTCGCCGATCACATCCAGTCGAAACTGGCTGCTGTTGAGTCCTGAGAGTCCCGTGTAGAGTGCGGATGTCAATCCCATGTCAGTTACCTCGCTGGCGAGAGGTCCGTACGACCCGTTGTTTCATTGTGCCGGCTGCGAGCTGCTCGCCGGTGAATTTCTGATCCTCACATTCCCAGATTGATCGAGGGCGAGAAGAGTCGGCTCAGCACCACGCCGGCATTGTCGATGGCCTGGGTGGTCTTGAGCGCCCAGTCATCCGCCTGAATGCGGCGGGCCGCGGCATCTGCGACCGGCGCGGTTTCATCGTCCGGCAACTCGTTGTCTTCCGGTGCGGTCTCCTCGGCTTCCGTCTCATCCTCATCATCCTGACCCGTCGGAATCGGTCCGAGTCCGATCCGCTCGCGAATCTCCGGTGGCAGGTTTTCGACAAGCGTGACGAGTTCCACGCGATTGGCGGGGAGCGACTGGCCGTTGTGGAGTTCGAGCGTTGCCTCGCCCTTGGCGTTGTACTGTACGCCGATGACCACGCCTTCGATCTCGACCGGATTTCCGGCGGCACTTCGCATCGTGCCGTAGACGTAGTGCCCCATCAGACCGGCGGTGCTGCCGAAGCGCTGCTCACCGGCAAGTGTCAGGAGCGTCTTGTTTAGCGTCGTGGACTGCTCCATCTGGCGGATCGTCGCCATCTGGCTGAGAAGCTGCTGATTGTCGGCCGGCTTGAGCGGGTCCTGGTTCCGCAATTCGGCGATCAGCAGGCCGAAGAAATCTTCGCTGCTCAGGTCGCCGAAGCCGCGCGTCGTCGTGCGCTGCGCGCCCAGACTCGTACCGACGGGTGTGATGGTGTTTGTATCCATCCGTTTGACTCCCTGCTATCTTTCCTCAGCCCATCCTCTGACCGCAACCGCGATGTCCTCAGGCCACGAGGTCCAGCCAGCTCGTCTGCGAATCGTGGACCTCTTCGAGTTCCTGCCAGGTCGATGCATCCGTGCTCGTCGCCACATCGGTCGCCGCGCCATTCGGTAGATTTTGATGACCGCGTGCATCGTCCTGCGACGCCGTGCCGGATCGATCGTGCCCGGTCATGCCGGTTCCGTTGTCGGTCTGTCCCGATCGACCGTCCGCCTGACCTTGCGGTCCGCGGTGGGCATCGTGACTGTTCTGCGAGGCAGATTCACCGGTCGAAGGCGACTGGACGATGACGTCCGATCGATCGACGCGAATGCCGTGGTGGGCGAGCGCCTCTCGAAGCTCCGGCAGGCGGTTTTCAATCAATCTGGCAACGGCGTGTGATTCGGCACTGACGCGCAGACTCATCGCCTGCTGGTGCATGCGAATCTCCAACCGCAGATGTCCAAGTTCCGGCGGATCAAGCTGCAAGGTCACTTGCTGTCGTCCCTGCGAACTGGAAGCGCTGAGCACTTTCGCTGCCGCGCCGACTACGTCGGTCGTCGTCTCGCTGACGGTCAGCAGACGCTCGACGGTCGTGGATGGCGTCGTTGGATTCGACATCACGCCGCGCTCGATTCCTGTTATGGTCGGAACGGTTGTCGCGGATACCTGCACCGATTCAGTGCCGGTGTTGGCCGTGGCCGCGGATACTTCCGAGGCGCCGGAGACAAGAAATCGGCCGAGTGACGCCGCTCCGGCATCGCCTTGACCGCCGCGGATGTCAATCCGGATCGGGGTCGATCGCGTGTTGGCTGTCGTCGCCGATTCACGTCCCTCCGCGCGTGGCGGTGTATCGGTTTGCGGCACGCGGCGAGCCGATGTCTTCGACGACAATCGCGGATCCTGGGCCGGCGATTCCTGTGGCTCCGCCGCTGCACCCTCCGCTGCACGCGACAGCTTCAGTCGGGGTGTCGACGATCTGACGACGTTCTCCGTTACCGGTTGCAGTGCAGGGATCGAGTCGGGCGTCGATGCAATGGGTCGGTTGAGGATGCCAGGCGCTGCCTCGTGTTTCACGGGCGTCGGGGATTCCGAACGCTGCGGAACGTTTTCGGAGTCGACACGCGGTACGGGTGTCGGTGTACGCTGCTCACCGGTGTCTGTGCGCGGTTGCTGCGGACCGGCGGGATCGACCTTCGCCTCCTGCACTGGCGGTCGAAACGAAGCAGAGGAGGGATGAGGCCTGGCAACGTGTTGCTCCGTCGCCGGCGGAGATTCACTTCGCACAGGAACAGTATCCGACGCCACCGGGTTCTGGTTCTCAGTCGGTTGCGCGGACGAATCCACGAGCGGTGCGACGATCGCGGCATCGACCTGCGGAATGTTTTCCAGAACGACCGGTACGACGATGTTCGTCGAGACATCGGTGACCGGCTGCTGTGTCGTCGGATCCACCGGAGCGGCGGGCTGCGGCGCAATCGGATCCTTGATCTCGGGCTTGAGCTTCGCCTCTGATTCTGTAGAAGCACCTTTACCCGCGGGCTGCGGGGAGCCCGCCTTCTGCGGCGTCGCGGAAGTGTTGCCGGTTGCGGGCGTTTTTGTATCGCTCGCACGGAGGCGGTTCGGCTGTAAGAGCGCCTTGAAATCGCCGCCGCTATCCGCGGGGACGGCCGGTCGCGTAGCGGCGCGCGGCGCGGGCGCCGGCGCAGGCAGCGCTGCGAGAACCCTGGATGACATCAAACGGACTCCTGACTCGGCTAGTTGCCTGCGGCCAGGACCTCCGCCTGCGTCGCATCGCGGTCATGCATTTTCTCCAGAATGCGTCCGATCCACAGACGCTCGTCATTCTTCCTGCACTCGCCCACGATCTTGCGGGCCTTTCGTGGCTCCATGGTCATCAGGATGCGGACGACGTCGGCTTCATCCTTGAGGCGAAGGATTTCCTTGGCATCCTTCGGCTTGAGCTCGGAAAGGATCTCCAGCTCCTTGGCAAAGCCGCTGTCACCGGCCTCCCGTGACCGGCGATCCAGCTCTTCCTGATACCGTCGCTGACGGGCTTCGAAGTTCTCCTTCGCCTGCACAAAGGCCAGTTGTTGACGCTCCAGCAGGTCCCACGCGTTCTGAATCTCCCGTCGGCGGCGATCAAGTTCGGTTCGCGCCACTTCGTCGGCGGTTTTTCGCTCCGCGGCCACTGCTTCCGACTCACCGCCCGGTGCTCGTGCATCCGCGGACGGCGGCGGCGATTCGGGATCGGGCTCGTTGCCTTGCAGAACGGCGAATGCCCGACGCAGCCGATCCGGCTCGAGCCATCCCCTGCTCCAGGCAAGGGTGACGACGCCGGCGAGCGTCGCCATGTTGATCATCGACACAACCGCGATCACCGTTGAGAGACGTTTCACGGATTCTCACCTTTTGCAGTCAGCGCCGTGTGTGCAAAGCGCGTGACACTCATCTCGTCCAGTTCGTGCTGTTCTTTCCGCTGAACTTGCGCGACGAACGCCGAATATTGCCGATCCTTCAGCGTTTCGAGCGTCTTCGTTTCCTTGCGCGATTCTGTCAGCGCGGCGCGCTCTTGCGCCAGAATTGCGCGCTGACCCGCAATTTCCGCGTCGGTCTGCAACACGCCCTGTCGAAGGCGAATGAGCCAGTGCCTTGCGAGTTTGATCGTATCGACATCAAGAAGCTCATCGGTCAGTGATGCGCGCACGGCCGAGGTCTGCTCGGAAATCTGCCGCTCCAGCCGCTCGTGACGCCGCTCCAGTTCGAGAATCTGCCGCAGGCGCGATGCCACCGCACGCCGCGCCGCTTGCTCTTTCTGAGCACGAAGCTTGAGCAACGTCTCGAAGCGAAAATGAAATCGTCCTGCCATTGTGTTCCTATCCGCTGCAAGTACCGTGCCGGTTCATCATCGTTTGACCGCCGTTGCGGCGCGCGCGGCCGGTGCGGCTGATTTCTCCGCATCTTCAATCTGCGCCGCCAGCGCAAGCAGTGCCTCGCGCGATGCTGCGAAACCCGCTTCTTCGTCGATCGATTGCCGCAGGAACGCCTCCACCGCCGGGCGCATGCGGATGGTCACGTCGTATTCCGGGTTCGTCCCCGCGGCATAGGCGCCGATGCTTACCAGGTCCTCGATCTCCGACCAGACCGCGAGCAATCTTCGCACGCGGGCGGCAGCCGCAAGATGGGCCGAGTCGGCCAGGTCAGGCATTACGCGGCTGATGCTGTCGAGCACGCTCACCGCCGGATACTGCCCGCGCGAAGCGAGTCGGCGCGAGAGCCAGATGTGACCGTCGAGAATGCCTCGCGCCGCATCGGCGACCGGCTCGGTCAGATCGTCGCCCTCGACGAGGACGGTGTAGAGCCCGGTGATGGAGCCCCGCGGCGTTCGACCGCAGCGTTCCATGAGGCGCGGCATGGCAGCGAAGACACTGGGCGGGTAGCCCTTGGTCGCCGGCGGTTCGCCGGCAGCCAGCCCGATCTGTCGCCCAGCCATGGCCATGCGGGTGACACTGTCCATCAGAAGCAATACGCCGGCGCCCTGATCGCGGAAGTATTCTGCGACGGCCGTCGCAGCGAAGCAGGCGCGCATTCGCATCGGCGGCGATTCGTCGGAAGTGCTGACCACGACGACGGAACGCTTGAGTCCCTGCGGACCGAGGTCCTTTGCGAGAAAGTCACCCACTTCGCGACCGCGTTCGCCGACCAGTGCAATCACGGTGACATCGGCGGACGTGTAACGGGCCATCATCCCGAGAAGCACGCTCTTTCCGACGCCGGTGCCGGCGAAGACGCCAAGTCGCTGACCACAGCCCACGCTCAGGAGCGCGTTGATCGAGCGAATGCCGACGGAAAGCGGCACATCGATGCGCGGGCGGCTCGTGGCTTCGGGCGCGGCGCAATGCAGCGGATAGGCCTCCGCCGTGTCGATCGGACGACCGTTGTCGAGGCGGCGGCCCAGACCGTCGATGACCTGTCCGAGCAGCGCCGGACCGACGGCGATCTTCTGCGACGTGGTGACGAGGCGAACGCGCTGCCCCTTGCTGATGCCCTCCGATGCTTCGAGCGGCATGAGCAGCGTGGTCCCCTGCCGGAAGCCGATGACCTCGGCAAAAACGCTGCGCCGGGAGCCGGTGAAGACCTCGCAGAGTGAGCCGATCGGCGCGGGTAATCCTGCCGCGCTGAGCGACATGCCGGCGAACGCCGTCACCCGACCGGTCACGCCAAGGGCCGGTGTCCGCCGGGCGATCTCGATCTGTTCCGCGAGTGCCGTCATGATGACACGGACCAGTCTTCCAGCCGCTTTCGCCAGCCGGTCACCAGTTCGTCGGCGATGCGATCCATGCGTCCGGAGAGCGTGGCATCCACCTCGCAGTCCGGCGTTTCAACCCGGACGCCGCCGCGCTCGATGGAGTCATCCTCCGCGAGGCGCACGTGCCGGCAGGCGTGAAAGGTCTCGGCAAGTTCCTTCGTCATCTCAGCGACGGCGGCGGCATCCGCTGGATGGACCCGGATGAGCACCTGAGCGGCCTCGCCGACGAGTGCGACGGCCTCACCACATGCTTCCGCGGCCATCTGCGGCGCGAGTTCCTCGATCTGTGCCAGCCGGTTCGCTACGCGTTTCGCGATGGCGACCGCCAGGGTCACGACATCACGCTTCGCCTGTGTATGGAGCGACTCGCGTCGGCTGTCGAACTCCTGCACGAGCGTGCTCAGCGTGGTCAACAGCAGCGCGGCCTGCGTTTGCAGCCGCTCGCGCTCCTCGGTGAGGGCGGCTTCGTGTCCCTGCGATCGTCCTTCGGCGAGACCCTGGGCATGGCCAACTGCGTAACCATCCTGATGCGCCTGGCGTTGCAACGCCTCGGCCTGGGCGCGGGCCTGCTCCAGGATGCGCTCGGCCTCCTGCCGGGCCGCGAGACGCAGGGCTTCTGCCTGTGCCGCGATGTCGCGCAGATCGAGCCCGAGCGAGCCGCGCGGAATCGTCGCGAGGTCGTGCGATTTGAGAACGCGGCTCATACGATCAGTTCCTTCTCACCGCCGCGACCCGAGATGATGATCTCGCCGGATTCCTCAAGCCGCCGCACGACATCCACGATGCGCTGCTGAGCCATTTCCACGTCCGACAGTCGCACGGGGCCCATGTACTCCATCTCCTCCTTGATCATCTGAGCAGCGCGTTCGGACATGTTGGTGAAGATCTTTTCCTTGAGTTCGTCGGTGGCCGTTCGCAGCGCCAGCACCAGATCGCTCGTTTCGACTTCCTTGAGCACGGACTGGATACCCTTGTCGTTGACCAGCAGGATGTCCTCGAAAACGAACATCAGCCGGCGAATCTGTTCGACGAGTTCGGGGTCTTCCTCGTTGAGCACTTCGAGGATTCCCTTCTCCGTCGAGCGGTCAACAAAGTTGAGAATCTCCGCGACGGACTCGACGCCGCCGACGCGCTGCAGTCGGTCGGTCATCAATCCGGAGAGGCGATGCTCCAGACCGCGCTCCACTTCCTTGATCACCTCGGGGCTGGTCTGTTCCATGCGCGAGATGCGCGTGACCACTTCGACCTGCTTTTCCTGCGGCAGTCCGGAGAGAATCTCACTGGCCTTGGCGGCCGTCAGGTGGCCGAGGATCAATGCGATGGTCTGCGGATGCTCATCCTGGATGAAGGTCAACAGGTTCTCGGTGTCCGTCTTGTGAAGAAACGTGAAGGGCTTGGAGTAAAACTGGTGCTCGATCTGCCGGATGATCCGGTCGGATTCCTCCTTGGAGAGTGACTGCGACAGGAGCATGCGCGCGTAGGCCAGGCCGCCGGATTCGGTGTAGCTGCGGGCCAGGGCGAGGTTGTGAAACTCATGAATGACCTGCTGGCGCTGGGCCTCGGAGACGTTTCGCAGAGAAGCAATTTCCCGGGTGATCGTTTCGATGGCTTCCGGGTCGAGATTCTTGAGAATCTCCGAAGCGGAGGCCTTGTCGAGACTCACCATCAGGATCGCCGTCTTGCGCAGACCGGTGAGTGGCGCTTCCTCGATCACGTTCGCATTGCGATTCGCGCGGCTGGACATGCGACGCCTCTCTTACTCCGATTCGCTGATCCACTGCGAGACGATGTTGGCCGCGGTGGAAGCATCTTCTTTCACCAGTTGGCCGATCTGCTTGATGATCTGCTGCGTGCGCACGGTCGCTTCGTCGACTTCCTGGGCCACCAGCACACCGGGGATTTCCTCCGCTTCGCCGACCGGTGACGTGCCGCTGGAAAGCGTCTGCAACGGCGAATCCTCACGCAGGTAGCCCCCGCCGATCATGGCGCCGCCGGCGCCGGCCGCGGCGACGCCGCGGGGAGACGGTAATCCAGCGTGCGCCTTGCGCGCGATCCTCGCCGTAAACACAATCGCCATCAGGGCCAGCAGCCCCAAGACCGCCCGTGGACCGTAGTTCTTCGCCAGCGCGAAGAAGCCCGCTTCCTCACCGGACGCCTCGGCCCCCGGCGCCGATGTGGCCGGCAGTTCGTAGTACCAGTCGACCACAACCTGATCGTCGGCCTGGGCGTCGATAAGCGGCCGTACGAGGGCCTTGATACGAGGCAGCTCGACAGACGCCACTTTTTCCGTCGCGGCGTCGCGCGGCTGGTCTTTCGATTGCTCCATGCCTTCGACGATTCGTTCGAGAAAACTTCGCGGAATGCTCACGGAGGCCGAGAGCCGATCGACCGATCCGCGAAGCTCGTCAATCACCGTCATCTTCACGTCGCGCTTGTCGCTGAAGGTCGTGTCGCTCTCCTCGCGCGTGCTCGATGAACCCGCAGCGGTGTCCGTCAGGCCGACGCGTGTGTTCGGTCGCACGGCCGGCTCCGCCGCGCGGGATGCGCCGCCGGTTTCCTCAGTGGTGATCGTCTCGCGCTGCACGGCGGGAGGGCCATAGACCTCCTGCTGCGACTTTTCGCTGGCGGTGCGCAGCTTCGCATGCACGTTGACCACCACGCCGGGAATGTGGCGAAGCTGGTCGTAGATCTTCTGCATGTAGTGATCTTCAATCCGCTGCTGCTGTTCGAGCAGCTCCGTAGAGACGTGGTCCATCCCGTCCGGTGGGCGATAGAATCGCTTCCCGTCGGTGATCTTGATATTCGCCGGCTTCAGACCAGGCACGGCGCCGGCGACGAAATTGGCGATCGCCAGCACCCGGTTCTTGTCGAGTTCGTTGCCCTCGGCAAGGGTGAGGGCCACGCTGGCACTGGAGGTCGACTCCTGCCGTGAAAAGCCACGCTTCTGTGGCACAGTAACGAGGACGCGGGCATCGCGGATACCCTGAAACTTTCGCAAGACGGCTGACAGCTCGGCCTCGAGCCCGCGAGACTCGAGCCAGCGCGAGCGCTGCTCGCCGATGAACACGCTGTTCTGATTTACGAGAGAGGCGTAACCGAGACTGGTATCCGCGGGGAGCGCGCCGCGTTCGGAAAGCATGGCCTGCACGCGCTGACGCTCTTCGTCATCACCGCGGATCAGGATACGGTCGCCCTGGACGCGCGAAGAGACGCCCGCGACGCGCAATTCGGACTGAACGCGCTGAACTTCGGTCGGTGTGAAGGCCTGGTCGAGCAGGGGTGTCCAATTCGGCTCCGATCCCCAGCGAATCAGGCCCCACATGCCGGCCGCGAGCACCACGACGAGCAGGCCGATGGCGATGCGCTGCGAGACGGCCATGCCGCGCAGTTGCTCGGAAATCTGTCGGAGTTGTGAACTGAGAAACTCCATGGCAGCGGGTCGTCAACTCCAACGACGTACGGACCTCACCGCGGCCTCCATGCCGCGTGGTGCAGCTTACGACAGGATCGAACTCAGACGCGCATCTGCTTGAGTTCGGTGTACGCATCCATCAGCTTGTTGCGGATCTCCATGAGCAGATCGAACGCCACGCCCGCCTTGCGACTCGCGGCGAAGACCTCGGCTACGTTGTCGCTCTCACCGGTCATGAGCCGCTGCACGCCGGCATCGGCCTCGTGCTGAAGCTGATTGACCTTGTCGAGACTCTCCAGCAGGTAGGACTTGAAGTCCTTGCCGGTGCTCTCGGCCGGTCGGGCGGCCGGCGTCGTCGGACTCAGCGGCTGGATCGGCCGGATCAAACCGGCGGCGCCAATCGTCGGGTCAGCCATGGCGATTATTCTCCCTTTCGCTCATTGGATCATGCCAACAGCCGCAGCGAGGCGGCCATCATGGATTTCGTCGCTTCCATCGCCGTGATGTTGGCCTCGTAGGCCCGCACGGCCACCATCGCGTTGATCATTTCCGTTCCCGGATCGACGTTCGGATACTGCACGTAACCTTTCGCGTCGGCATCCGGATGACTGGGATCGTGCACCCATCTCGTCTCGAGATTCGTGTCTTCTCGGATCGCGGTCACGTGCACGCCGCGTCCGCCCTTGCCGTCGCCCGGTGCGAACATCGCCACGCGCCGCAGATAGGGCCCCGGCTCGCCGTCGGCCCGGCGCGTCGTGCGCGCGTTGGCAATGTTGCCGGCGATGGTGTCGAGCTGAATCCGCTGAGCCACCAGGCCGGAAGTGCTGATATCAAGAACGCCGTACATCCCTCAAGCTCCCTGACTCTGTTAACAGCTAGATCGCGCGCCCGCGAATCGCACGGCTGAGCCGGTCGAAATATCCCTTCAACAACTCGGTCGCTACCTGGTGCGTCATGGCAGTCTCGGCCAACTGGCTCATCTGCCGCTCGATCGAGGCATTCGTGCCGTCGTGAAAGCGGGCGTTTTCCTCCGGGACTTCGCTCGGCATCACGCGGAGCCGACCCGAGGCCTCGACCTCGAACTCCCGAGATCGGCCAAGCCGAAACGGCTCGCCGCGCTCCGCGCGACGGTTGGACGCCTCGCGCAGGGCCCTCTGAAACCCTGCGACGTCTAGCTGGCGGGCCTTGTAGCCCGGCGTCGTGAGGTTGGCGATGTTGGTCGCCAGCATCTTCTGCCGCGCTTCGTTGAAGGCCAGCGTCTTCTCCAGCATGGGCACGGCGCCCTGGCCGGTCATCTCGGTCAGAAAATCACTCACCGAAACTCCATCCTGCCACGTCGGACGACGCCTGCATGCCGCCGGATCAGGCAAGCGGCGTGCCACCGACGCAGCGGCCGGTTTTCATCGGCGCAGGGTGTTCTTATCGCGCGTCGCGCCGACTTCCGCGCAGAAACAACCCACCGGCACGCGAAATCTGCGCCACCGGCGGGAGTGCCTGTTAGCTTGCGCGGCGCGCTTCCTGCTGTGCCATGGCCGCAGCCGCGGCGACCGCGGCGGCTTCTTCGCGCCAGGCCTTGAGCTTCATGCCCAGCGTGCGAACGCCGATGCCCAGGGCCTTGGCCGTCTTCTCGCGATGGCCGTTGAAACGGACGAGGGTCTGCTCGATCAGGGCGCGTTCCATGTCTTCCATCATGTGGCCCGGCCGCAACGACCGGCCGCCCTGCTCGGCGCCGAATCCGCTCGAAAGCCAGGGCTCGATAAGCGGGGCGTCGATCTGCTCATCCTGACAGAGCACGACGGCGCGTTCGCAGATGTTTTCCAGCTCGCGCACATTGCCCGGCCAGTGATAGTTCTCCAGGACCGAGATGGCCCGCGCGGCGATCTTCCGGGGCTCGCCACCTTCGCGCCGGGCGATTCGGCGCAGGAAGTAGTCGACCAGCTCGGGGATGTCCTCGCGGCGGTCGCGCAGCGGCGGGAGTGTCACTGGAAGGACACTGACACGGAAGAACAGGTCTTCGCGGAAGCGCCGTCGTGCGACCCAGTCGGCCAGGTCGCGGTTCGTGGTGACGATCACGCGGACGTCGACGTACTGCGTAACGCTGCTGCCGACGCGTTCGAATTCGCGCTCCTGCAACACGCGGAGGAGCTTGGCCTGCACCGGCACCGAGACTTCGCTGATCTCATCGAGAAGCAGCGTACCGCCATCGGCCAGCTCGAAGCGGCCCTTGCGCATCTTGTCGGCGCCGGTAAAGGCCCCGCGCTCATGGCCGAACAGCTCGCTCTCGAGCAGGTTGGCTGACAGGGCCGCGCAGTTCACGCAGAGCAGCGGACGGGATGATCGGTTCGATGCCGCATGGATGGCACGAGCCACCAGCTCCTTGCCGGTGCCGCTTTCGCCCTGAATCAGCACAGTCGCCGTGCTCCGTGCTACCCGGTCCACCTGTGCCCGCACGGCTCGCATCACGCGGCTCGACCCCACCAATTCGGCCGGTCCTTCCAGATCGCGCAGCGACTGACGCAGGGCCTCGTTCTCGCCGCGAAGCCGGCCCATGGCCACCGCCCTCTCGACGACCAGACCGATGGCATCGGCCTCGAAGGGTTTCTGAATGTAGTCGAAGGCGCCGAGCCGCATGGCCTCGACCGCGTTGGGGACCGTCGCATACGCCGTCATCAGCACGAACGGCGTATCCACGCTGCGGGTCCGGAGCGACCGCAGGACTTCGATACCGTCCATGCCGGGCATCTTCAGATCGCTGATCACCACGTCGAACCGGGTCGGCGAAATCGCCGCCAGCGCCTGGCTGGGTTCTCCGAAGGCCGTGACCTCGTGGCCTGCGACCGTGAGAATGTCGGTCAACGAATCCCGCATGACGTCCTTGTCATCGATAATACATACGCGCGCCATCAGTGCCGCTCCATCCTGTGCGACGCGTGGGAATGCACTCCATGTCCTTCCCGTCGCGCCGCGAATGCCTGTTTGTCAATTCACGCTTACCACTTGAAACCAATAGTCTCCCTACATTCCGCGTCCGCCGATCGCTGAGACTGCTCAGGCGATCCGGCGGTGTTCGTCAACTCCTGCCTCTTGCCTCTCCACGATCCAGGGCAGCGGCCGGCAGGCGAATCACAAATCGTGCGCCGCCCTCGGGCCGGTTGCCCGCCTGTATCGTTCCGCCGTGCGCCTCTACCAGACGATGCACGATCGCCAGCCCGAGTCCGGTGCCGCTGGCCTTCGTGGTGAAGAACGGATTGAAGATCCGGTGCAGACATTCTTCGGGGATACCCGGGCCGTCGTCGATCACGCAGAGCTCCACACCGCCACCGGCCGGCCGCGCCGCCGAAACGCGAACCGTACCACCGCGTCCGGCCGCCTGCAGACCGTTGATCACCAGATTCAGCAGGACCTGGGCCACACGATGGCGGTCGCAGTCGATCTCGCCGACATCGGCAGTCGGTTCGAGGATCACCCGGCCGCCCGTCTGCTCAGCCCAGGAGCGAGCGCCGTCCTCCAGTGTCGTAAAGATGTCATTCAATGCCCACGGCTGCCGCTCGAGGGGATGGTCCTGTGCAAAATCGAGTATGTCCGAGACCAGCCGCTCCAGCGAGCGCACACCGCCGGTGATCCGCGAGGCCGCCTGTTCGACGCGCGCGTGGCCTGCCAATTCGCGCTCCAGCATCGAGGCGTAGAGGGCGATGCCGCCGAGCGGGTTGCGGATTTCGTGTGCCAGCGAGGCGGCCATCTCACCGAGGGCGGCCAGCCGTTCCCGGCGGCGCAGCTCTGCGTTCTTTCGCTGCAACTCCTCGCGCAGGCGGACGACCTCCTGGTGCAGGCGCTCGTGCGCATCCTTCAGGCGGTCGGTCACATCGTTGTAGGCCGAGATGATGGCGGAGAGCTCCAGCTCCCGCTCGGTCACCCGCCCCACCGCTTCCATGGTTGCCATCGCCGTCATGCCTGTTCGTCCGTGAGGGGTCCGCGGGCATGCATGGACGCTGCCGCATAAGCCGAGGCGGCTGCGACACCGTGATCGCAGGCGCCGAGTCGGCCGACCATGTCCTGTCGCCGCGCCTCGAGCATCGCCGTATCCCGGCTGTCGCTCTGGAGGATGCTGCTGAGGGCGGCGTTTGATTCTTCGAGAAGTTCGGCCACGTGCCGGCGAGAGGGTTCATCCAGCCCCGAGTAGATACTCGTCCACCGACTGCGATACGGCGCGAGACGGTTGTTCACCGCCACGAGGCCGTCCACCAGGAGTTGTCGCTCCGCAAGCAAGGTCAGCAGCGGCTGCGGATCTTCCTGCACGACGAGCGCCTTCTGACGATCCGCCAGGACGCGCAGCCGTGCGAACAGCACGCGCTGCTCCTCAAGCAGCGACATGAGCAGCGTGAGGTCCGTTCCCGTTGATTCTCGTTCCAAAATTGCCTGTGTCATCCTCAAGGCACTCCCCTGCTTACTGCATCCAAGTCCGTTCCATGCGGGCCACCATTGTTTCCCAATAGGTCTTGCTCGACATGCCCGGCTCAGTGTCGAAGGTCGAGGCCGGCGTCTTCTTGAGCAGCCAGCCGAGCCGGGCGAGCGCCGCCCTGGCCTCCTGGGCCTGTCCCAGCCGTTCGTGGCAATGCACCACCTGAAGCATCGCTGCGATCGCGGTCGGCAGATTCTCGTAGCGCCAGGCCGCCTCGTGATAAGCGATCATGGCCTCGGAATAGCGGCCGAGATCGAACAGGCAGTCACCGCGGTAGAGGTAACTCGCTCTGAGAAAGGTCCGCGCCAGGTCGCTGAGCTTCGAATCATCCACCGCCGCGAGCAGGGCAATCACGCGATCGTATTCATCCAGTGCCCGGGCGACGCGCTCATCGGCCGCATCTTCGCCGGCGCGGCTGGCAAGAGGACTCACGAGCTGCTTTGATTCGGTGCGGAGTCGTCCGGCACTGACGCGATATGCGTCGGCCAGCAGGAATCGCAATCTCGGCATCTGCGGGTCATCCGGGTAGAGTTGTATCGCATCTTCGAGTCGGCTGATGGCTTTTTCGAGATGATCCGGCACCACATCGGGGCTCGCCTGAACGTAGTACTCCGCCAGATTGATAAGGGCCTCGCGATACTCGATGGCCTGCGGTGAAAAGAGCGGATCCGGCCCGCGATCTTCGATGAGGTCGATCAGGCGAGATTCTCCTTCGCGCGCCTCATCTCCTCCCCTGGCGAGGAGACAGTTGGCCAGCGGGACCATCGATTGCAGCGCGGGCGGTGTGCGCGGATAGGATTCGATGATGTGTCGATAGCAGCGGATGGCCGCATCCAGTCGCCCTTGGGACTGATGCACACGGGCCATTCGCAAAAGTGCGCCGCCGCAGGCAGATGTCGTGGGATATTCCTGCACCAGGCGCGTCAGCGTTTCAACCATGCGATCCGGACGACCGCCGAGGTCAAAGTAATCCGCAGCCGCTTGCAGAGCACTGACGGCGGGCTTCTCCAACGGCTCGGACAGCTCAACGAGCATCAGGTACTGTTCCGCGGCCTGGACGTACAGTTCCCGGGCGCGCTGCGTGTATTCTGAAGTATCGGAATCATTTTCGGTCAATTGCGCGGCGGCCCACGTCACATCGGGGTCGTCATCAGCATCGAGTTCCTCCGGCACAGCGCCCTGGGCCCATTGCCGTGCAAGCTGGACCAGCACCTGCGCACGGCGGGAGATGTACATCTCCCGCAGCGGCGCATCCTGAGGATCGACCAGTGAGAGTCCCGCTTCCATGTATGCGGCACCAAGTTGCAGCCGGCCTTCCGTGATGAGTGTTTCGCCGATCGACGTGACCGCGCGACGCACTGCTTCGGCATCGATGGCCGCGGGGGGATCTCTGGAAAGCAGTCGGTCGCGAAGCTCGGTGAAAACATCCAGCGCGCGATGATAGTGCGAGAGTGCGGCCAGCGATTCGGCCCGGCCGAGGATGCAACGATCGTAAACGTCTCCGGACTGAAAGGCCCGAAGGACTTCTTCAAAGTAATTGAGCGCCGCCTGAGGACGGCCGTCGTCCTGTTCGATCTGACCGAGCAGCCAGCCCGACCTGCCCCAGAGTTCGTCGTGCAATCGCCACTCGGATCGAAGCGCATGGAGGCGGTCCTGTGCCGCATTGGTCAGTCCGCTGCGGTACAGGCAGACGGCCTCACTGTAGCTCACGGCTATTCGATCCTCCGTACCGGAAAGTCGATCGCGGGCCTGCGAGACAAGGGCCATCGCACCGGCAAGATCGCCATCCCGCGTAAGCTGCTCGATCCGTTGCTCGACCGCCCAGAGGTAGTTGCTAGGCGTCGCCGTGGTATCGGTAAGGATCGCCTCGAGTTCGGGCTGAAGCTCATCGGGGATCGTGCACCGCCTGCCAAGCGAGAGTTCCACGATCGATCGACGCAGCCGGTCTTTACCGGCGGCGCCGGCGGAAACCGCCAGCCGGTAGGCGCGCACTGCGTCAGCCGGTTGATCCGCCCAGTGGTACGCATCGCCCCAGGCGACGAAGTCGGACGGGCCCAGCGCGGCCTGCAGCTCCGTCGCCTTCCTGTAATGCTCCAGAATCGATGCCACGTTTCGCGGATTGTGTCGCATCAGGCGTGCTTCGGCCTGGTGGATGATCCCTGCCAGTTGTGCGTGCAGGGTGGCCCGCTCTTCGCGCGGACGTTCGGGCTCCTGAAGCAGCGCGACGGTATAGGCGCTGGCCCGCGTTAATGCGCCGACACTTCGAAGTGCATGGATCCGTTTCAGTTGATCTTCAAAGGTTGTGGTCCGGGGACGAGAGGAGAGGAAATGCAACCCCGATGCGAAGACGGCGATGCCGACCAGAAAAACGGGGACCTGCCAGCGCCCGGCAAGACTCGCCCGAATCGGTAATCGCTCGATGGCTGCGCTCATCCTGAGCCCCGTTTCTCGTTCGGCGCGATCGCGTGTTCCTGTCGGAACGCTGATTCGCCGCGAGAATTGCCATGAAACCTACCGGCCATCCTTGCCGGTTTCGGTGCGTCGTACGCCTGCGTGGCGGACGCACCACCCGCACGTCGAGCGAAATGCCCGATGGGGGATGGCTGTTTATCGGCGAGTTGTGCGCCCGTTGCCGAAGCCAATTTTTTGCATGTGACGCGAGACCTGCGCGGCGGCAAGCGGCACACTGACAAGTAAATAGGTACCGTCGGTCTCCTGCCAGTATTGCGCGACGCCCGGGACCGGAACGGCTGATCATCTTGCCGATCGGCCAGTATTGCGCGGCAGGTTCGGCAACGCGCAGACGATCCGGTCGAAAACCCCATTTTCTTGCTGCGTTGCACAGCAACAGGATGACTTCGGCTGGTAATTTTTGAGAAATAGCGGCCATGTTTACGGGCGCCAATCGCGCGGGACCATGAATCGTAAGGCGCCAGGTCGGATAGCGAACTCCACCGGTAGACTTCCGGCCAGATCACCATCCAGCTCCAGGTCGATCGCACCCTGCCCAGACCGGACTGCTACTTTGCTTGCCTGGCGATAGATCACGCCCCTGCTCCCGATGTGGCGGCGGAACAGCACATTCAGTGAATGCCGGAGCAGCGGCCCCTGCCAAGAGGTCTCGAAGATGCACAAGTCGAGCATTCCGTCGGTCGGATCCGCATGATGCAGCAATCTCAGCCCGATCGCATACCTCGGAATGTTGCCCACGAATACCAGTCCCCGCCCCGCAAAAACCTGCGCACCATCCGCTTCCACAAAGACTTGCGGCTGCCGATAGCTCCAGAAAGTGCGCCAGAGCGGGCCGAAGTAGCTTGAATAACTGATGTGCCCTCGGCGCGCTGCATGTAGCCGCCGCACGACGTGAGCATCGAATCCGATGCCGGCCACCATCAGGAACGTTCGATCGTTGACCACACCTGCATCGAGCGTGACCAGTCGGCTGGTCTGGAAGACTTCCCAAAGGGCGGCCGGATTCGCGCGAATACCAAGGTACCTTGCCAGCAGATTCTCAGTGCCCATGGGGACGAGCAGTATGGGCACCGAGTTTCCGCCGATCTCGGGATTACCGGCTGATTTATCGAAATCGCCCACCAGCCCATCCGCCGCCTCGCTTACCGTACCATCACCGCCGACGATGATCAGGAGGTCAGCTCCCTGTATACCCGCCTCCATCGCGAACCGGCGGCTATCGCCGGCGGCCTCGGTCCGACGGAGACAAATCTCTGCGCCTGTCGCTGCGAGTTTTTGCCGAAGCTGCTCGACGATTCGACGGCTGCCGAAGCGCCCGGAAACCGGATTAACGATGAAATGTATCCTCTGAAAGGTATTCAACTTCCGTCCCGGTAACGCCGCCTGCGGATGCGGATGAACGATGCCCGACCAACGCTTGTCGGGCAGGTTGCGCCAATATCCTCCCGATTGCAGTGCAGAGGAAGGGCTCGCCAGAACGAGGGCGGATGCATCGATACGTGAAGCGTCGCGTGTTTGACCGATCTACGCATTGTCAGTATTGTCGCCCCGCAGGAGTAACACCCCCGAACCATGACCGCCACCCCTCAAACCGGCGACCCTCCATCTGCCAGCCGTCGCGGCACAATCGTCGCCGAGCCACCGGAAGCCATTCGCCACGACGGCATCCGGGATACGATCGAATCCATCGTCGTCGCCTTTATCCTCGCCTTCGTCTTCCGGGCCTTCATGATCGAGGCCTTCGTGATCCCTACGGGCTCGATGGCCCCCGGTCTGCATGGCGCTCACGCCCAGCACCGCTGTACGCTGTGCAGTTATTCCTTTTCCTATGGGCTTCGCGAGGAAATTCGGCTGCCCACTGGACAGACCCAGACCGGTTCACTGAGCCACGTGGGCTTCTCCGTCAAATGCCCCAACTGCGGCTTTGATGAGGGCGGCAACAGCAAACTGAATACACCGGAAAACCCGGTCGTGCCGAACGGCGGCGATCGAATCCTCGTCTTCAAATGGCCGTATGACCTGGGCGGCGACTTGCTGGGACCGAAGCGGTGGGACGTCGTGGTCTTCAAGGACCCCGAAGATGGCGATACCAACTTCATCAAGCGGCTGATCGGTCTGCCCGGCGAGGCGCTGCAGATTCTCGATGGCGATATCTACACAGCGCCAATAGATGTGCTACCGGAGGCGATTCGCAACACGCTGAGTATCTCCCCGCCGGTGGGCAATCCTGAAACGAGGCGGCTGACGCAGGCGCAGCTCGAGCAACTCGCTGGCCTGCTGCGCATCCAGCGCAAGACGCGAATGGCCCAGGACTCGCTGTGGATGCTGCATTACGACCACGATTTCATCCCCGACCCGGTCGTTACCGCGTCGCCGGGATTCACGCCGCCGGCCTGGAAGCCCCAACTACCGGATGCCGGCTCCTGGGATGCCAGGCATCCGATTGTCCGCTTCACACCCAAAACAGAAGGCGAGCAATGGCTGCATCTGGTCGGCAAGCCGATCGTGGACAGTTACGGTTACAACGATCTCAGCGCCAATCGCGTACCCTACACACCCAGATACGTCGGCGATGTGCAGCTCAAGTTTGTGCTGACGCCCTTGGACATGGGAGGGTACATGAGCTTTTACCTTTCCAAAGGACCGGATGAATTCATCGCCAGAATCGAATCCGATGGCCGGGCGGTCCTGCAGCGGATCGGACCCGGCGGCGTGATGATTGAGTTGGCCCACGGACAGACGGCACCGCTCTATCCAGGCCGCTCGCTGAGCATCGAGTTTGAGAACCTGGATTACCGGGTGGCCCTGAGAATTGATGAAGCGGAAGTGCTTGCCACGACGGATTCGCAATACGCACCGAACCCGGTCGAGCTACTGCGGACTTACGGACGTGATGATTCCCGCAGTATCGCTAAGATTCGCATCGGGGCTTCTGGCATGCCGCTGGAAATCCGGCATTTGACTGTCTATCGCGATGTCTATTACCGCTCGGATTGCTATCTGGACGAGCGCGATCTGGAAAACCGGCCGAATCCATACGCAAACCAGCCCGGGTGGGGTACCACGCTGAACCCGATCCTACTGAGAAAAGACCCGCCGGACTACTACTGCCTGGGCGACAACAGCCCTCAAAGCAAGGACGCTCGACTCTGGTGGCAGGTCTGCAAGTCACTCGAGCAGCGTGGCGATTACAAGTACGGGACCGTGCCGGGCGACCAGCTCATCGGCCGCGCTTTCTTCGTTTACTGGCCGAGCGGCTATCGACTGTCGCGCGACACGCCGGCGGTGATACCGAACGTCGGTCGGATGCGCATAATTCGATGAGATCGAAGGTTCGTATCAATCGGTATCGCAGACCAGATGGGTCATCAAATGATTCAACAGGTCGGAGGAAGTTATCCACAATTCCGAATCCCATAAAGCTCGCTGCGAATTGGGAGGTCACGGGCTAATTGGTCGAATTCTGTCGAATCGCCAGCTTGAAATCAGTGATTTCTGACTGCCTCACGGCACAACTCATTGAATCATATATTCTTATGCATCTTTCGCGCAATGAATTGACATCCCCCTGCACCTGTCGGCCTACGGGGTTACACTGTGCGGCTACCAGTCAGGACCGCTCGCACGCGATGGAGGACCTGCAAGCTTCGTGAACACCTTGTCCCCAGCAACCAACGTCGAACCTGCACGTTCTCACGGACCGGCTCAGCCCCGTCACCTGTTGGAGGTGCGAGACCTGAAGAAGGCCTACGGCGGGCGCGTCGTGGTCAACAAGGTGAGCTTCTACGTGGGCCGGGGGGAAATCGTCGGACTGCTCGGAAGAAACGGTGCGGGCAAGACGACGAGTTTCCGGATGACGATGGGGATTGTCCGGCCGGACGGCGGCGAGGTCCGCTTCAACGGCGAAGATATTACACAGTTGCCGATGTACAAGCGCGCCCAGAAGGGCGTTGGCTATCTATCACAGGAAAATAGCGTCTTCGTGCGGCTCTCCGTCGAGAAGAACCTGCTGGCGATCCTCGAACTGATCAAGGGGCTGTCGACCGCCGAGCGGCGGCGCAGAGCGCACGAACTGCTCGAGCAATTCGGCCTGCTCCGAAACGCCAAGCAGGAAGCACGGACGCTCTCGGGCGGCGAACGCCGCAAACTGGAAATCGCCCGGGCGTTGATCACACAGCCGGCGATCATTCTTCTGGATGAGCCCTTCAGCGGCGTGGACCCCATCGCCGTGCAGGACCTCCAGCGCGAGGTACGACACCTGAAGAAGGACCTGGGCCTGTCGTTTCTGCTGACGGATCACAATGTCCGTCAGACGCTGGAAGTCACAGACCGCAGCTACATCATCCACGAGGGGACGGTGATCGCCGAGGGCTCGCCACGGCAACTCATCAACGACCCTGTTGTACGAGAGGCCTATCTCGGCAGTACGTTCCGGGGCGATGAATTCGATCATCCGCCGACAGGCAGCTAAGGCATTTCTCTGCCGCTCGGAACAATCGCACTTCTACGAACAGACTGCATGCGGCAACGCTTCACTCCACGTGGTAACACATCGGAATCGAGGCGCAAGCTGGCAACGACCTGCGGCCGGATGTTGTCGACTCCTCTTTTGAGGCAGCCGAGCAGCGCAGTGACCAGCGAACATACGCGATCGTTCGACGGACTCGACGCCACCAGCTTGGCGGGGCGTGATGATGACGGGCCTGCATGGAAATGCTCCGATCCCGGGACGTAGGGTGTCCCGATCGATGAGCGAGGTAGTCATCGTTCATGCAAGGTTGGTACCGAGCGGACAGGCAGACGGAAATTCACGCGGAAACCAAGCCCGCTTGGTCGGAAGGCCGATTCGCGAATCGGACGTCGGGTGTTTGTCGGGCAGGACGCCACGAGAGAACCGGCGGGCGGCGGGCAAAATAGCCCAATTTGCCTTCCCCACCCCTGTGGCTGCCCGCCAAAACGGCACTGAGTCTGGGGAACTGCTGGAAAGACACATAGCCAGCCGTTATAGTATTCTCCGATGTGAGGGCATGATGTGGGCGAAGTCGCCAGGAACAGTGGTAACCCGCTTTTATCATTCATTCATTAAGCCATCCTTGGCGCCGTCCTCATCTCTCACTTCCATATATGTGTTGACAGGATTCTTAAACCCATCATCGATGGGCAGTTATGTGGCAAACTCGGCTCGAAGAGAGGACAACTCGACCGGTCAGGATTCGACCGGTGTTTTTTGTCCGATAACGGGATAATCTGAAACGCAGGCCCGTTACTTGCATCGAGATCCAGTGGGTGCGACCGGTATCGACCGGCAATCTCCAGACGAATCCTCCGGAGCGGGTGCCTGACCCGCAGGCCGCACACAGTCATCCGAGTGGTCGATCGATACACATGAGCAAACGCCTCGAAAGTCTCATGTTTGTCCGCGAGCTTGGCACCGGCGCCGGGACCAAGGTGGCTCTGATGCGCGATGCGCGGGACGGGACGCACTACTGCAAGAAGTATGTTTCGGCGACGGCGCCGAACTGGCATTCGCAGGTACGCCAGCTCAAGAACGAGTTCGACGTCGGCGTGGGCAACAATCACCCCGCACTGCGCAAGTCGCTCGAATATGGAATCGTGAAGCGCAAGCTCCGGGCCATCGAGGCGTACAACATACTCCAGTTCGTGGACGGCATCTCGCTCGACAAGTTCGCCGAAACGTCGCCCATGCCCCTTCTGATCAAGGTCTTCTGGCACGTGGCTGACGGTCTGCACGATCTTCACCGCCGCGGCTTCGTGCATGCCGATCTCAAGCCGCACAACATTCTCTGCGCAAAGAACGGCCGGCCGACGATCATCGACTTCGGCCAGGCATGCCCGATGTTCACCCGCAAAGAGCGCATCCAGGGCACGAAGGATTTCATCGCCAAGGAACAGGTCGAGCGCCAGGCGCTGGATGCCCGCACCGACGTCTTCGGCCTGGGTGCGACGATGCACAAGGTCTTTCTCGGGCGAAGTGTCGAAACGGAGCTGAACAGCACGAGCGTCACCAAGAGTGGCGTGAACCTCGATTTCTGGCGAAACCCCAACACCGACCAGGCCCGCCAGCTCGATCCCACCCTTCTTCGGCTGCTCGAAGACTGCTGCCGGACGGAGCGCTCCGACCGTCCGGAGAACATGCAGATCGTCAAGGATCGCCTGGAGGTCTGCTTCGACCGCGTCGCCAAGACCGCTTAGCACGGCCTTGCGTCGCCGTAAAGGACGTGATCCCACATGACCGGCACCGACCTGCCTTTCCTCACACAGACCCAGCAGTTCATTCCCGAAACCTACGCTGCTTACCGCCCGCTGATCGCCGAGGCGCTGCGCTTTTTTGTCGATCGGCTTTCGGCGGAGCGCCGCGCGGAGATTGTCCGCGCGCAGAGCGTCCTGCCGGCGGACGCGCCACCCTCGGCGCGGCTGGTCGCCCTGATGCATTGCTGCCCTGTGCTGCACAAGCTCGGACAGGTCGTGGCCCGTCATCGCGGGCTGGACGCCGACCTGCGACGGGCATTGCAGGAACTGGAAACCTTTGCGCCGGTCTATCCCTTCGAGGAGATTCGGCGGATCATCGACGAAGAACTGCGCCGGGCGAGCATTCAGGAGGATGTTCTGATCGCACAGGGGGCCATGGCCGAGGCCAGCGTCGCGGTCGTGGTGCCGATAACGTGGCACCGCACGCCTTCAGGCCCGCCGCAGCGTGGCGTGTTGAAGGTCAAGAAGCCCGGCATTGAGGAGCGTCTGCAGGAGGAGCTGGCCGTCCTTGCGGAGCTGGCCGATCACCTCGATGCCACTCGGGAAGCTCGCGAACTGCCTGCCTTCGACTACCGCGACACCTTCGACACGGTCCGCGACCTGGTCGCCGGCGAGGTGGATCTGTGCCAGGAGCAACGCAACCTCACCGAAGCCCTGCCGCGCTACAGCCATCGCCGGGATGTCTGGGTTCCGGTGCTCTTGCCGCTCTCCACGCCGCGGATGACGGCCATGGAATACATCGCCGGCACCAAAGTCACCCAGGTCGCAGATCGCCCCGCCGCGGAACGCCGCCGTCTGGCGCGAACCATTGTGGACGCCCTGATCGGAGACGTGGTCTTCTGCCGGGACGGGGAGACCGTCTTTCACGCCGACCCGCATGCGGGCAACCTGCTGTCGCCCGATGAGATGCCCGCCGGATCGCTGGCCATTCTGGACTGGAGTCTGACCGGCCGGATGGCGAAGCGCGATCACGAAGCCGTCGCACGAATCTTCCTCGCCGCCCTTCTGAGTGATGCCGCGTCGATGGCATCCTCAATTGAGCAACTGTCGCTGTCGACACCGAATGAGGCCGGGTTGCGATCATCCGTCGAGGAGGCACTGCGCGGCCTGCGGCGCGGTCGCTTGCCGGGCCCGGCATGGCTCGTGGAACTACTGGACTCGGCGGCGCGGTGCGGTGCACGTTTTTCCGGTTCGATGCTCCTGTTCCGAAAGGCGCTGCTGACCGTCGAAGGCGTTGTGGCCGATGTCTGCGAGGATACAACGCTGGACGCACTGCTGGTCTCCAAAGGACTGGAGACGCTCTGGAGCGAGTGGCCGCGGCGGGTGCTCTCCTGGCCCGGCTCGCGCGACTTTGCCACGCATGTATCGAATAGCGAGTTGATGGGGCTGTTTGCCGCGGCACCGCTGGCCATGGGCGCGGCGTGGCTGCACGCATGGCATGACTGGTTCCGTCCTGCGGCAACGGCGTAGCCCGCGAGTTCGAACCAGCAGTCAGAGGGTGGTAAAAAAAGAAACGCCCGACGTGCGTGAAGCGCGCCGGGCGTTTTTGTATAGCAAGAAACAGAGATCGCCGGGGCGACATGTGAAGTGCCGCCGCGGTCGCCGAAGCGACCCGACAATGTGCTGACGATATCGAGTCGAGGTCCGCCGAGGCGGACGTCAATCTCGTCCAGGTAATCCTCTAGAAAGGAGGTGATCCAGCCGCAGGTTCCCCTACGGCTACCTTGTTACGACTTAGTCCCAGTCACCGGTCTTACCGTCGGCCGCCGCTCCTTGCGGTTCGCTAAACGGACTTCGGGTACTACCAGCTCCCATGACTTGACGGGCGGTGTGTACAAGGCTCAGGAACACATTCACCGCGCCATAGCTGATGCGCGATTACTAGCGATTCCAACTTCATGCAGGCGAGTTGCAGCCTGCAATCCGAACTGGGGGATGTTTTTTGCGATTTGCTCCGCCTCGCGGCTTCGCGTCGCTCTGTACCATCCCATTGTAGGACGTGTGCTACCCCGGGCATAAAGGCCATGAGGACTTGACGTCGTCCCCGCCTTCCTCCGGTTTGACACCGGCAGTCTCGCTAAAGTGCCCGGCACTACCCGCTGGCAACTAGCGATAAGGGTTTCGCTCGTTAAGGGACTTAACCCGACACTTCACAGCACGAGCTGACGACAGCCATGCAGCACCTGTGCTAGTTCCACGGCAAGCCGCGTCACTCCACTTTCATGGAGCTAATCCTAGCATGTCAAACCCGGGTAAGGTTCTTCGCGTTGCTTCGAATTGAGCCACATCCTCCACCGCTTGTGTGAGCCCCCGTCAATTCCTTTGAGTTTTAGCCTTGCGGCCGTACTCCCCAGGCGGCGCACTTATCGCTTTTGTTTCGGCCCGCACGACGTCAGAGTCGTACAAACCTAGTGCGCATCGTTTACGGCGTGGACTACCGGGGTATCTAATCCCGTTTGCTCCCCACGCTTTCGCGTCTCAGCGTCAGGACAGGCCCAGTGCTCCGCTTTCGCCACGGGCGTTCCTCTAGATATCTACGCATTTCACCGCTCCACCTAGAGTTCCAAGCACCCCTACCTACCTCAAGCCCGGCAGTATACCAAGCAATTCCCCGTTTGAGACGGAGTATTTCACAAAGTACTTGCCGAGCCGCCTACACGCGCTTTAAGCCCAGTGATTCCGAACAACGCTTGCCTCTCCCGTATTACCGCGGCTGCTGGCACGGGATTAGCCGAGGCTTTTTCTGGGTCAGATCAACTCAGAGCGGTATTAGCGCCCTTCGCTTTCCTAACCCTAAAAGGAGTTTACAACCCGAAGATCTTCGTCCTCCACGCGGCGTCGCTCCGTCAGGCTTTCGCCCATTGCGGAATATTCGTTACTGCAGCCATCCGTAGATGTCCGGGCAGTGTCTCAGTCCCGATGTGGCCGATCAACCTCTCAGTCCGGCTACCCGTCGTTGCCTTGGTGAGCCGTTACCTCACCAACTAGCTGATAGGAAATAGGCCGCGCCCAGGCCGGTAGGCCCGAAGGTCCCCACCTTATGGTCATCCGAAGATGCCTCCGAATGACGTCACCAGGTATTACCGTCACTTTCGCAAAGGGAGCAAGCTCCCGACGCTATCCCTGTGCCCGGGGTACGTTACCTATTCATTACTCACCCGTCCGCCACTGTAGGCCATATTGCTACAACCTACCGTACGACTTGCATGTCTTAGCCACGCCGCCAGCGTTCGTTCTGAGCCAGGATCAAACTCTTCGATTTTATTCGTCGAACGTGTCAGTGCCGCCGAAGCGACACCGAACGTGTTCTTCGAACTGACAGGGCTCTCGACAAAATGTCGAGAGACACCAAGCTCAAACTTACGTCTGCAAACGAGAATGTTTGAGCATGCCGACGCTTTCGCATCGGCGAGCACACCCTCATCCGGCCCGACGGGCTTTCGCCCGGCTGCGGCCGGTGTGGATCATGAGCCGCACGCATCCTTGCAGGGATGCGGCCGCTCCACATTCTCGCGTCGATCTCTGTTTACTTGTCAAAGAGCAGGTCGCGATCCGGCACGAAACCGGCCGTCCGCCTCGCCTGATGCGATCAGGCGAGCCAAGCAGCTTAACCGGCCCGTAAGGGCTGTCAAGCCACAAACCTCTTCGATTTTTCCCGTCACCCGGCGGGCCACCCGGCCCGATCCGAAGGTCGGTCCCGGCAGAGCCGCTGGATGGCGACAAAAAAACCGGAGCCAGGAAACCCGCCTATTGCCGCATCTTCGTGTCGCCGTTTGAAACCGCCAGAAAGCGGCACGAGCGACATGCGGCCCGGCGAAAACCCAACACCGGACTACGAAAGAGGCAATGGAAATATAGCCCAACTTCCCACGCTGTCAAGCGTATTTCGGCTCCCATGAACGGATAGTGTTAAGTATATTTTAAATAAATGTTTAGATAGCTGGCGCCTGTGGCAGCTTCTAGCCGATCAAGCCGATTCGCTCCATACTCCAGTAGAGACCGATGAGGGCGATGACCGTCGAGGCAGGGACGACGATACGGCGGCGATACCACAGCCGGTTTCTTGCCCAGCCGACCAGAACGAGGGCCAGCCCGATCACCGCGAGCTGCCCGAACTCGACACCCACGTTAAAGGAGACCAGAGCCGTCAGAAAACGCTCACGGGGCAGGCCCAGTTCCTCCAGTACGCCGGCGAAGCCCAGTCCGTGAAGCAGGCCGAAGAGGAAGACGACCACCGGTCGCCAGGGGTAAAGGCGCGAGGTCAGGATATTCTCCACGGCCACGCACACGATCGAAAGAGCGATCAGCGGCTCAACGATCTCCGGTGACAATCGAATGACACCATAGGTGGACAGCGCCAGCGTCACGCTGTGCGCCAGTGTGAACATCGTCACCTGCCAGATAAGCGGACGAAGCTGCACGGTCAGCAGGAAGAGTCCGAGCACGAAGAGGATGTGGTCCGGCCCTTCCGGCAGGATGTGTTCAAATCCGAGGACGAGGTAATCCCACGCGACCTGGCCGCGTCCGATCGGCACGGACGGCCGGGTCAGGTCGTAGGGCCGGCTGCGATCGCCCTTCTCCACGCGAAGCTGATGGAGCAGGCGGCCGTCGGTATCGACGAATTCCAGAATGATGTTTCCGAACGATTTTGAGGCCCAGAAGACAAACTTTTTCGCACCGTCGGGCGCGTCACCGGTGAGCCGGACAATCCGTGAGATCGGCGAGGCGTGCTTTTGCTCGGGCGTATCCGCGGGATCCGCGGGCGGGGGAATCGGGTCAACATCGGGAAAGGCGATTTCGTAAGGCGTCACTGTGTCATCGAACCGCAGGCGAACGCGACGGCGGAGATACTCGCGAAGTTCCTCGGTCCGCTGCGCCAGCTCCAGAGCCGCCATGTTGCGTACGCGCTCGATGTCCTCCGGCGTCAGATGCTCGGGTCGCACGCCGGCAAGAAAGGCGTGGACGTCGTAGATCATGTCGACCGTGAAGCGGCTCGAACCATCGAAGGAGACCTGCACGCGGGTCAGGTCGACTTCGTGGGCACGGGCATCCATCGAGAAATGCAGCAGGACGATCCACAACGGCAGGGTGAGGCGCAGCATGTTTCGGATGAAACGTGGCGCGGCAGGGAAGCTTTCGCTGGCGGGGATGTTGCTCGTCACGCTCGGAGTCGTAGTCGCCGAAACCGAATCGTGCAAGGCACGCACACTTTGCGCATGCCGGACGACGCGTGTCAAAGATCAGGAGCACGCGGCGGAGGCGAGCAGATCGGCGACGAAATCGACGATGTCGTCGAGGTTCACGCCGCTCGCGCGGTCCACGTCGGCGCAGTTGCAGTTGCCCGGCGAGGCCGTGAGGCATTCGATGAATTTCTGCACGTCGCGTCCG
>CAADGE010000039.1 GCA_900696465.1 uncultured Planctomycetota bacterium | reverse complement strand
GCGGTCCTCGCCGCGATGCAGAAGCTCGTGCGCCAGTTCGTGCGCGATCACCGCGAATTCCTCGGCGGCGGGCAGGCCCGGCCGGATGCTGATGCGACCGCCGCGGGACAGGCCAAGGGCGCTGCCGAGTCCGATCTCATAATCGAGCGCGACGCCGCGCGACGCGACGACCGTCTTGATTCGGTCGAGGTACTGGCCGGGATCGCCGTGGATGCCGGCCGGCTCGGGCAGCGGCTGGCCGTCGGTCTGCGACACGTCGAACACGTACACGCCGCGGAAGCGCAGCACGGTCTCATCGCGCTCGGCGGATTCGCCAGCGGCAGTCTCGGCATCGCGCTTGCGGAAGACCATCGGCGCGATGATTACGATGCCCTTCTCGCCCTGGCGGACGTAGCGCCCGACCTGCTTCCAGGTGTTGAAGCCGGCGACGTGCGTCGCGTCGGGCTTCTGCGACAGGATCAGCATGACGTTCCCGAAGCTGTACTTGTGGAACTTCGCCAGCATCGACAAGTAGCGGGTGAGTTCGTCGCTCCTGCCTACGGCGAGCGCCTGGCTGAGTTGTTCGAGGGCTTGGTCGGCGACTTTCTTGGCTTGTTCGGCTTTCATGATTTTGCTCCTTGCCGGGACCCGCGACGTGCGGTCCCTTCGCAAGGCCAGAGGGACCCCGGCGGGGGTGGCAAAGGAGCGAGCGGCGGCAAGGCCGGCAGACCGCCGGAGAGGCCCGCGAAGCGGTGCAGGACGAATGACGGACCGGACCCGAAGGGCGCGCGAGGCGGGTCCGGCGTGAGGCGTGCAAGACTCAAAGGCGGGAAGCGAAACGGTGCCGGCCGGACACCGCGGCTGAAAGCCGAACGGGCGGAGTCGCGGACTCAGCAGCTAACATCGAAGCGCCAATAGATCGCCAGCAGGACATGGCGTACGATTCACGCTTTCGGAACCCAAACGATGCCAGCGACAGTTGAACAGGACGGAAGGCTGCTGGTGCTGGAGCCGCACAACGTGCCGATTCAGAGCGCGGAAGGACAGCGATATCTGCGCGAACGGCATGACGCGGTAATGAAGCATCTGGAACAATACCCCGTTCTCCGCAAGCACCTTTTCACCGACAAGTGGGCAGCAGAGTTCATCGCGAAGTGGCTGAAATCCGAAGGAACGCTGGCGCAGTTCTTTTACCCGGCGTACTACTTCGAGCCGTTCCAGCTCGAAATCGGAATCTGGCCGAAAGACTGCCTTGCAAGGGCGAACGCCGCTGTCGAGTTTATTGTGGAGAAGGCACCCAAGCAGAATCGGCAGGACCTGCTTGGCAATCTGCTGAAGAGCAATTCGGCTGCCGCTGAATTCGAGGTATCGCTGACATGGGCGCTGCTATCGCATTTTGGAAAGGAGGCGGTTGAGCCATATCCTCGCATCGGAGACGAGGGCAAAAAGAACGTCGATTTCGCGGTCACACGGAACGGCGGTCGCGTGCTGATCGAAGCGATGGTGGTGCTGAATGACCCCCAATACGCCGCCGAAATGCAGCACGCCGTTGAACACGGCACAGGCGGCATGGTTGGCTACAGGCCGGAAGAACAGGACGCTCATCGGCTGATTCGTGCCTGCTATGACAAAGTGCATCAACGCGAACTGAAAGAACCCTTGATTCTGAGTGTGAATCAGTGCGCCACCTGGCCCGATCCGGCCGCGGGTGCGGAAGCGGTTGGTCGGCTCCTGGCTCGTGAGATTTGGGCGCGTGATTCCATGCTCGTGGGCGTGGCCTATTTCTATGCCGGCCATCTGGTTACAACCGGCTTTGCTGAGTCGCGTATTCGCGCAACGGGGGCAAACGCAGAACTCGTCAGCGAGATTCGTTCAGCACTTTGCAGATTGGCAGACCAATCAGCTATTGATGCTACCAGGGCGAGTTCTGGGTAGCATACTTCTCCGTTTGGCCCTTCACGTCTGTACGAGCTTCCTAATGAGAATGAACGCGGTTCGGCTGGCTCGAACTTCCTCCTGATGGTAAATGGGCCGATCCGCAAGCTCGAAGTCACGGCTCTTGTGACAATCGCGCAACACCTGTCATATCGGTGTCGCCTTCTCGTTGCGATCTTGGGTTGTTTATTCACTGACTTATCCACAGCCCCGTCCCGTTTCGGGGCGGTTCTTGTCATGGTTGCGGCGGGCCGCCGCCGTCGCCAGCGCTTTGGGGGCGCGCGCCGTCGGCGGCTCATGTGCCCTATTTAGTAGTAAGAAAGAGCAAGGTCGCAAGTCGTTGATTTTCCTGAATCGGAAACGTCACGAATTGACGGGCGACCGTCACGATCGGACGGTGAACCGTCAAAAAACACTTGCGCTTCTGTCGCTCGTCTGCCAGTGTGTTGTCTGTTTACAGTCAAAAATGGAGGAGGAAAATGACGGAAGTGCGACAGATTGCGGCGTTGCCGGATAACCAGGTCACAACCAAGCGCAGATTCCCGGTCTACCGGACGAATCCGAGCGTACCGACTGCAAATGGCATCACGACTCGGACCAAGCGGTTTCAGGTGCCGGGCGGCAGAGGATCGGTCATCGTTGACAACAGCAGCGGCGAGATCAAGGGCATCGGCGGCATGGGCTTCTGGTGGGAGGAGGAAGTGGACAGCAGCCGATTCGTGAAGATGTTCCTCGATGGCATCAAGCAGGCGGCGGACCTGTCGAAGACCGGCTTGCAGGTGTTCGAGCTCGTCTACCACGAAATGCGCGCCAATCCGGGATCTGATGAAATCAAGCTGAATCAGTACGTCGCCAAGGATCACGGAATCAGCGACCGCACCTACCAGCGCGGCGTGCGCGAACTGCTCGAAAAGGAATTCCTGTTCCGCAGTCCCTCGGACGGCGTGTTCTTCGTCAACATCCGCTTCATGTTCAACGGCGACCGCCTCGCGTTCGTGCGGACGTATCACTTGAAGGGCGCCGGCCGGCAGCAGGAACTCCCGCTTGAATCGGCCGCCGCCCTGCCCTCGCCTGCTCCTGACATTCTGGAACAGGCCGGCATCGGAACGGAAATCGCCGGCGGTCAAGACAAGTAGCCGTTGGCCTTGAGCCACGGTTCGATGGCTTCTTCGAGGATGTCCTGAAGTGTGTTCGGCTCCCTGCCCTCAAGCTGCCGCTCCAGCGATGCGCGCTTGAGAGCCCGAGCGAAATCGTCGCGGATGCGCGTGCTGATCGGAGTGCGGTTCAACGTCGCGGCCGATACGGCCGGCGCGGCCTGTCTAGGCTGCTCCTTTTCGCCGAAGACGAACGCCTTTTCCTTCGCCGTGTCGATCGGCGGCGGAGTAGCCTTGAGTCCTTCGGTGAGCGAGCGTCTTTCGGCCATGATGATTGCCTCGCTCATCCCTTGATCGCCTGGACCTTGGGTCCCTTGGTGGCGTGGCCGCGGACCGCCTGCGGGAGAATCTCCCGAAACAGATGATCGGCCTCGTGCGCCGCTTCGCGGGCGCGCGAACCCAGCTTCCAGACGACGTTCCCCTGCCCCGGCGCGTCGGCGTAGATCTGGCGCAATGTCATGGCCGTCGCGGCCATCGGCAGCGACAGCGCTTCGGCGGCGTCTTTCATGTCCTAAGTCAGCCGGTAGTTCTTTCCGACCATGCTCAAGACGATGATCGCCTTCGGGATACCGCCGCGGATGTCCTGGGCCTGCCGAAGCACCTCGGTCGCTTTCGCAAGCGCCCTCACCTCTAACATGCTGGCTTTGCAGGGAACAATGGCAAGATCGCCGCGCAAGAGCAGCGCACGGCTCGTCTCGGTCTGACTGCCCGGCCCGTCGGCGACGACGTAGTCGGCGTCCTGGGCCAGAATCGGCAGTTCATTCAAGATGATGTCGGAATTGTCGAGGCGGACGGCTTTGATCTCCGGGATCGCCTCGCGTATCCATTCGGAGGATGACTGTTGCGTGTCGCAGTCGGCGAGCGTCACCTTGTGGCCCTGCTCATGGAGCCACGCGGCTAGGTGGACGGCCAGCGTCGATTTGCCGACGCCGCCTTTGGAGTTCGCCACGACGATAATCATGAAAGATGGATAGCATGATTTCATGCAGGCTGGCAAGCACTATTTGCTGCCGGCATGCAAGCTCGCCGTCCTGCAAGCAACCCGTCAGGATTTCCTGCCTGCAATCAGGCAATCTGACATGCCTGGCTGCTTGCAATCAAGCAATCAAGACAGGTTGCTTTCCATACGGCTTGCACGCCTGCCGTCCTTCCATCTGTCATGCCAGCATGATGGCAAGCTGACATGCTTTCATGCAGGCTTTCACGGTGAAACTTGTCCTTAGCAGCGCTAAGGGGAGATGTCTGACACAGCTTTTTCATTGCGTACAGTTTGGTGTACCACGTTCTATCGGGCTTGAAAACGCTCATGATTTGGGTGGGATTCAGGCAGTTGGTAGGCAGGGATTGCCGGGTGGTCGTTCCGTTTCGGAACATGGTGCAGGGCCGGATTGACTGCCGTATAAGGCCGTCGCCGTCGGGTTCTCACCGGCGGCTGGGACCCGACGCGACCGGCCGGGAGGCGAGGCGCTTGGCAACGCCTCCGCCGCACCAATCTGCCGGCATGGCTCCGAGCCGGAGGGATTCTCTTTGTATTTCAAGGGCAAGCGGCGTGACAGGCGGGGTCACGCCTGGCACGGCCGTTGCTGTTGAGCATCACGACTGGAAGATTGGGGTCAAGCCGGAAGGCGTTCGTCGGAGCTGCTGAGCAAATTCGCCGATTTCTGCCAAGAATACTGAGGGCTTATCGAATTGTGAAGACGTGCACGTCAACGACAATAGGTGGGTTGCTCGTGTCATTGCCACGTAAAGACGGGATGCCTCGCGGGCCAACTCTACCTTATCCTGCTCAGCATCCCGTTTGGGTATCACGCCACGGTTTACGCCGACGACAAATACCGCCATGAAATCATGACCCTTGGCCGATTCGATTGTGGTGATTTTGACGTTTGGGCTATCGAAGTCTGCATCCTCTCGAAGTTCAACAGGCTGGATTGTTCGCCTTTTTAGTGCTGTGGCGCACAGGTCGCGGTGCTGCCGGTTGACTCCGATTATGCCGATTTGGCCTGGCAGAATACCTTGATTGAGAAGTTCGCAAATACTGTCTGCCACAAAATCGGCTTCGTCCTCCCGACTTCGGCAGAATACGATCTGTGGGCGCTCACCGCGACGGCTGGCAAAGTCTGGCAATTGAGGGCGTCGAATGCTCTCCTCATCCACGTCAGAATACTCGTAATCCGAGACGAGTGAATACGCAGCTTCCAAAATCTCGCGGCTATTTCGATAATTCTTCTTGAGTACCTCGCTGCGTCCAGCGATCCCAATGCCAAGCTGGCTGAGAACAAACCCCTTCTTGTAAACGGTTTGAGCACCATCGCCCACCAAGAACAATCCATCGGTTGCTTTCACTATCTGCTCGCCGTCAACTGTCCATAACCGGGCGAGCAACCGCACTTCCATCTGCGTACAATCTTGAACCTCGTCCACCAGAATAGCGCGGTATCGACCTGGTAGAATGGTCTTTGATTCGGCGGCGCGTTCGACGAGTTCGTAAGCCTCCTGCACTAGCCCCTCGTTGTCGAGCAGGTACTTCTTTTGTAGTGCATTATCGAGTTCTTCGCAGGCAGCAACAACGGCTTTGCGGACGGGATATGTTAACGCACTGTGGCGGACCGATTTGGAAGGGTCAAGAAAATCGGCATACAGCGTCCTTGGAAACCGAGTCCTGACATATTGCACCATTTCCCATAGGAATGCCTCTTTATCCGGGAAATGAGCGATCGTGCTGGCCCGCACATCCGGATTTGCCAGGACGTGAGCTACGACTCCGGACCGGATTGACTCCATCTCAGGCGGACTTGGGAATCGGTACCAAGCATTTCCTTTAGGATGATGACGATCCAGTACATCCTTGGCAAAAGCAGAAAGCGTATGTGTCTCTATCCTGGCCAATTCTGCGCCGCAAAGGTCGCGCAGCATTCGATCGAGCAGTTTGCGCATACTCTCTGTCAGAGTAAGCACTGCGACGGGGGCGTCGTATTTTCGGGAAAGGAGGCGAGCCCGATGGATCATGACACAGGTCTTGCCGCTCCCGGATACTCCTCTCAGGCGAGCCGGTCCCTGATACTCGCGCGCGGCAACGCTCCGCTGCTCCGGATGTAGGAACAACATCCACTCCTGCCAATTTTCGATCGGAGGCATTTCGGCAGACTCGTCCCAGGTAAGAATTCTTTCGCTATTCGCAGGATCAAGCATCGCTGCGGACATTTCGGAGGGAACGGGCTGCGTGGCTGCGCCGGTTGCCGTCTCGATGCGACGTCGAGTAGCATCGGGGTCGCCCGCATGAGCAAGTTGAAATAGGTCGCAGAATAGGCACGCGAGTTCAGCACCTGCGTCCCTCTCGATTCGTTCGATGATGCCATTCGCGTCGCGTTCCCAATCTTCGCGTGTAACTCGTTCCGCAAAAGTCCTCGTGGCTTCGTTAGGACAAGCGGCGCTTAGGGCACTTGCTGGCAAGTCGGCTAACAAAGGCGCGTCGGCAAGGTGGTTTGGAGCGTCTAGAGTGACGGGAACAAGGGGTGGCTGGAGATGTTCCGGGGATGAAACTGGAATGAACTCGAGCGTTCCATCCGATTCACGACGTACCCAACGGTAATCTCGGTGAGACTCAAGCCAGCTCTCGGCGTCGTCGTGCGTTCCGGCATAGAGGAACGCTCGGTGTTTCGTCTTGCCGTCCACCAGTTGGACAACCAAGCGATAACCGCTTCCAAGGTCGAATTTCTCGCAATCGGGAAGCCGGTCCTCCCCATGATGAGTTCTTTCCAGGTTCTTGATGTGCCCGTTAAGCTGCGCCTCCGTTGCGGCAGCCTGTGCCTTTCGCAAGATCTCGCGCCGACCGGCCTTTTCAAGGTCTTTCAGGCTCTTGTGAAATTCTTTCGTGAGGCTCACCGGGAATCGCTTCATCGATGTACTCCTGTTATCAGTTGCGTCGGTCTTGGAGCGTTGCCGAGCGTTGTAGGACTCCCGACGCCGGATTATCAGCCAGTTTGCAGCGGGGTCAAGAATTGCGGTGCCCACGCCGCCGCCTAGGACTCTTTGAAGGCGCGATCGATGCGCTTGCAGGCATACGCGAAATAAACCGGGTCGCGCTCGATGCCGACGAATCGCTTGCCGGCGAGTATCGCGGCGACCCCGGTAGTCCCGCTGCCGAGAAACGGGTCCAGAATGCTGGTGCAGGAAAGCGAGTTGCAGAAGTACTGCACCTGCGACAGCGGACGGGGGCAGGGCACGGGGTTATCGCCGCGATAGTCGTCCCAGGGCCGCAGGTCGTCCATGTGCCAGTCGCGCGGCAGGTGGTCGCGGAGCAGCGTGCGGCCGCTCCAGAAGATGACCGGGTCCCAGCTGAGGCAGGGAGTCCTGCCGCTTCGCTGCGGGTACAGTTTGCACGCCGCGACGATGCGATAGCCCTTGGGGAAATACTCGTGCCAGCGGTCGGCTGTGAGGGGGTTTGCCAGACGAAGCATGGGCCGTCGTTTGTCACACGGACGAGCTGCGGCACAAGCCGGGCCATCATCGCGTCGTACTTTTCGGGGGCATCGTCGTAGGTGCGGTAGGCGAAGCCGATGCCGTACGGCGGGTCGGTGACGACGGCCCCGATGCCGGAGAGCGTCGGCAGCACGTCGAAGCAGTCGGCCCGGTAGAGCGTGGCGTTGCCGATGACGACCTTCTCGACAGGCGCGGCGGGAGCGGAAAGCGTGCGCCGCGCGCGGTAGAACGGATTGACGGCAGTGCTACTCATGGCTCGCCTCCTGCTGATGCTCCCTGGCCTGACCTTCGGCTGCTTCGACGCGAAACTCGGCAAGGGTGCCGCGATGCTTGCACTCCGGGCACTCGGTGTAGCTGCTGCCGTCCCACTCCATGTCGCCGAACGTCTCGGCGCCGTCGTCGGTGACGGCGGCGAGGATTCGGACTTCGACATTGATGATGGCGTCGTTGCCGCACTTGGGGCAGGCGATGCCTTGAAGGCAATTGACGTTGGTCATAGTTGCGCCTCCTCGGCCAGTTCGGCCTCGAAGTGAAACGTGGCCTTACGGATGATTTCTGCGGTGTCGAATCCCTTGCAGCTTGCGTAATGCAGCAGGTCGGCGATCAGGTCGTAGATGGCGGTTTCAAGATCGCCGCGGTCCAGGTTGTGGGGATGGCGGCAGCAATACGTCTCGACGGTGAAGACGGCAAGCGCGTTTTTCGCCCAGCGGGCGCGGTCTGCGTTGTTGGGTTCTCGTGGCATGGGATTTTTCCTTTCTCGAAATAGGGGGCGGGCCGCGAAGGCAACCGCCCGTGATCACGACGAGAAGGGCCTGCGGCAGTGGGCGCGCGAGCGAATCGCTGGCCTGGCCGACGCGGCCTCGGGTCATCGGAACGAAAACGTCCGTCGCGTGCTGGCGAGCTACGCGGACGAAATCATTGTGGACCCGGTTGCGAAGACGGGCGTGATGCGGGTGAACGCCGGATTGACGGCGTTGATCGAGGCGGGGCGCGTCGGCGTGGACGACCCGAGCCTTCGGCCCATCGTGGCCAAGGGACGGCCACGGGCCGCGGACGGGCGGCCCAGAAACGCGAACGACCGGCCCGAAGACCGGTCGCCTGCATATGCAATAGCGGGGGCTGGACTCGAACCAGCGACCTCCGGGTTATGAGCCCGACGAGCTACCAACTGCTCTACCCCGCAATCATTTCTGGATCGTGAATCTAGTCGCAGACCGGGGGGCTGTCAAGCAAGGCAGAATGCGGAATCGAGCCCTCTGTGCAAGTCGGCTTCGATTTCTTCCCGAACCGAGTTAATGCGGCGTCTTTGAACCATGTCAGGATAGCGTCTTCGAACCAAGTCTGGATAGCGACTCTGAACCATGTCAGGATAGCGTCTTCGAACCAAGTCAGGATAGCGACTCTGAACCATGTCAGGATAGCGTCTTCGAACCATGTCAGGATAGCGTCTTCGAACCAAGTCAGGGTAGCGTCTTTGAACGATGTCAGCGAAGCGTCCTTCTGAACCAGGCTAGAGCGTTATCGTGCGATCGTATCAGAAAGACTGGTCCCTGTTGATTCGAGCGTGCTGAGTGAGAAGGCCGCTCTCCCCTTGCCGCGCTAAACGAGTGAAAGCGCTCTGGCGGAGCACTTTCATTCATCTCGACGATTTCCGGCAGACAGAGCAACACCACTCGATGCCTGAAACACTTTCAAATTTGATGTCGTGATCCGGACGGGAGGGCCGAGACAAATCCTCGAACTCTCCTTCGTCCGTCGAGACGACGGACGCACCAGAGAAACTGAGACTGCTCGAACCGCTTCGTTGACGCACCTGCTGTAGTGCATGTGCTTTCCGCACACAGCAACTCCGATTCGAACGATGATTACGAGAAACCACGAAAGGCCTGAAGTGGGCCAACGCCTTCGCTCACTGAATCCTTTTTTTCAACGTGGAGTCCGCTCTATGCAGTTCAAGAATGCCTGTCGCCCTTGCGACGAAATGGCGATTGAGTTGTTCGGCAGGGTGCCGGCCATCCTCCGTGAGAAATGCAGTCGGCTGAGTTACTCGTACTCGCCGTGCTCAGCGTGGAATCTCTCCTGGGCGAGGCGGTCGGTCGCGGCGAAGGATTCGCCCACGAGCACGATCGATTCATTGAATCGCTCCAGGTGCTTGTGCGTCACGCGCTCCGGCGGAATCGGCAGCAGCATCGACCATCGCGTCGGTGGTACCAGCACGATCGATGTCCGCAAGGCCAGCACCTTGCCGCTTCCGTCGCGATATCCCTGCCAGGCACGGCCGATCTGCTCGCGCTTCCAGTAATAGGATACCTGCGAGCGCCGACCGGTACCGCGGATCGGGTCCCAGTCCTGTGGGCCTCGTAGCACGGCGACGAGCACCTGCTGCGAAATCTCCGCGTGGCTCAATTCATGCTCACCGCGGCTTCTGACGCGCTGCCGATCGTGCGGATCTTCACGGACGATGATCGTCTGATCGAGGCAATAAGTTACCGGCGCAAGAAGCGTCGCCTCGATTCTCGTACCGACCGGCGGTGCGCTGGACTCAGGCATGCCGGAAGTGCCGTCCGGGTTGTCCGGCGGCACTTTATGAAGTGTGTAGAGAATTCTCGCCTGGTCGTCGGTCACCATCGTGTGAAAATGGATACCGACGACGTCCTGCAGATCGGGGGCCATCCATTTCTTCCAGAGCGTATCCGGCAGTTGAATCACCGGAAGAGCATCAGCGATCTTTGTCGGCATCTCTGCGCCGCGAAACTCGGCGGTCAGGCCGGGGAGCAGGGCTCGGGCTTCGCCCTTTTTCCATGTTTCCGCGCCCGGTCCGGTCGGCGTGACGATCAGTTCCCAGGGTACGCCGTCACGCGGAACCGCGGCACGACTGGCCTGATAGGTCCAATTGCCGAGGGTGATGGGGCGTCCGACTTCTTCGGTGTTTGGCTGTTGCTGCTCAATTGGCCAGAGTTGGATTTTTCTTCTGCCGGTATAGGTTCGCAGGCCGGCCGTATCCTCTGCTGAGACCGCATCCATCACGATCATCGCGGCGACAAGTCCGATGACGGCGGAGACAAAGCCCGATCCAATGCGAGTATGGCTTGGACTGGGCATGAAGACCTCCGCGGCAGGGGGGTTGGGCGACCCACACATATTCTACGCCTTGGCCGATCGTCCTGCCATCTTGTGGGCATGCAGATACACAATATCCCGATGAATCCTGCACCGTCGTGCAATGGCTGATGGACGAAGCGGATGGTCGGTAGTATACGATGAGGGAGAGGGTGCCGATGTCTCACGATGACCTGCTGGAAAACCTGACCGACGCGCAGCGCGAAGCGGTCCTCCACACGGAAGGGCCGCTGCTCGTTCTGGCCGGCGCCGGGTCTGGCAAGACGCGGGTCATCACGCGGCGGGCGGTACACATTGCCCGGACGGTAGCGCGCCCTGATCAGGTACTGGCGATCACCTTCACCAACAAGGCGGCCGGCGAGATGCGAGAGCGCATTTGGGGGCTCGGCGTCGCCGGGCGGATGTGGGTTTGCACGTTTCATTCACTGTGTGCCCGGCTTCTGCGGGAATATGCGGAGGCCGCCGGATTGGCTTCGAACTACACGATCGTTGATCAGGCGGATCGGCGACAGGTGCTGCGCGACGCGATCCAACAGTGCGGTCTGGATGCGATGAATTGGCAGCCCAGATCGGTCGAAGTGCGGATCAGCGATGCCAAGAATCGGTTGATCGGCCCCGATGAATTTGAAGCCCAGGCATTCGACTATTCCACCAAGACGGTCGCGAGGATCTATCACCGATATCAGCAGCTGTTGTGCGAGCAGCAGGCGTGCGATTTTGATGACCTGCTGATGCGGATGGCCGGGCTGCTGCAGTGCGACGAGTCCGTCTGCCGGGAACTATCGGAGCGATTTCGCTACCTGCTGATCGATGAATACCAGGACACCAATCGCGCACAGTACATCATCGCGTCGCGGCTGGCATCGTTGCACCGAAACATCTGCGCTACCGGAGACCCGGACCAGTCGATCTACGCCTGGCGCGGGGCGGACCTGCGCAACATTCTCGACTTCGAGGCCGACTACCCGGAAGCGTGCGTGGTGCGGCTGGAGCAGAACTTCCGCAGCACCGGCGCGATCCTGTCGGCGGCATCGACGCTCATCGACCACAACACGCAGCGCAAGCACAAATCGCTTTGGACGAGCGGCGATGTGGGTATGCCGGTGCGCGTCTGGTCGTGTGACGATGAGTTGATGGAGGCCGGGCGCATTGCCGAGGACATCGAGCGACAGCTTTCAGATGGCGCTGAGCCCGGTGACATCGCCATTTTCTACCGCATCAACGCGCTGAGCCGCGTCCTGGAAGATGCGCTACGTACACGGCACTTGCCGTACCAGATCGCACGCGGCATCGAGTTCTACGGCCGCAAGGAGATCAAGGACGTTCTCGCATACCTCCGCATCATCCAGAATCCCGCCGACGAGACAGCCCTGTTCCGCGCCATGGGTGCGCCTTCACGCGGGATCGGCAAGGTGACGATGGACCGGATCCGGGCCGAGCGTCAGCGGCTTGGCGGAGACTTCGATGCCGCGCTCGGCAAGATCCGCTCAGACAAGGGCGCCGCGGCGAGAAAAGTCGGTGCTTTTGCGGATTTGCTGTCCTCGCTTCGTGCGGTCCCGCGCCGGCCGGTGCAGGCCGTGGTCGAGGCCGTCCTCAGGGAATCCGGTCTCGAAAAATCGCTCTCGGATGCAAGTGATATTGATAACGATCCGCTGGCCAACGTCTACGAACTGGTCAACGCGGCCAGACAGTTCGACGCCGAGAATCCGGAAGGCACGCTGGAAGACTGGCTCCAGCAGATCAGTCTGGTCAGTGATGCCGATTCACTCGCCGAGGGCGGCGCGATTACCCTGATGACCCTGCATACGGCGAAGGGGCTGGAGTTTCCATATGTATACATGGTCGGGCTTGAGGATGGTCTCCTGCCCCATCAACGTGCCATGCAGGGGGATCTGCTCGAACTGGAAGAGGAGCGTAGACTCTGCTTCGTGGGCATGACGAGGGCCATGCGGCTGCTGACGCTTTCGCACGCGAAGTATCGTATGGTCCGCGGTATCACCGAGCGGACACGCGCCTCCCGATTTCTCAATGAGCTGCCTCAGGAAGAACTGGCGCGAAGCATCTTCGAATCAGACCGCGATCGCAGCGTGGCACATCTTGGGCGGACGCACGACCCTTTCCGCCGGATGGGTGGCGACGGCTACTATCCCGGTCAGCGCGTTCGACATGACGAGTATGGCGAAGGTGAGGTGGTCGGGCTCGAACCGCGCGGCCGCTCGCTCTACGTTCGAATATACTTTGGCGAGTACGGCGAGCGCTCCTTCGCCTGTGAGCATGTCTCGCTCTACGTCATGGAGTAAGTCCAACAGGCGCGCGATTTCCAAGTGACTGGTTCATCGATCCGGCGAACGATCATGCATCGATGCGCGGTAATCATGGCAGGCGGCTCCGGCACGCGTCTCTGGCCGCTTTCACGGCGGGACCGGCCCAAACAACTCCTGCGCCTGCTTGATGGGCATAGTCTCATCGAGCGATCCTTCGAGCGGCTCCGCGGGCTGCTCCGGCCCGAAGACATTTACGTCATCGCGCTGGCCGATCACCTGCCGGCCATCGCCGCGGCGCTGCCGGAGCTGCCGCGCGAGAACCTCATCGGCGAGCCGGTCGGGCGCGATACGGCGGCAGCAGTGGCGCTTTCCGCGTCCGTGCTGCATCGACGGAATCCGTCGTACGTCATGGGCGTGTTCACAGCCGATCACCTGATTCGACCCGTCGAACGATTCGTCGAGCTGGTCCGGCGAGGTTACGAAGTCGCCGAAGAACACGCCGATGCCTTGATCACCTTCGGCATCCGCCCGACCGAGCCGCACACCGGTCTGGGTTATCTGCAACGCGGCGAATCGATCGCTCCCGGCGTCTGGCTCGCGGCCGGTTTTCATGAGAAGCCGGACGAGGTGACCGCGAAGTCGTACATCGATTCGGGTAGCTACGTCTGGAACAGCGGTATGTTTGTCTGGAGGACGGAGACGATCCTCGCTCAGCTTCGGCAACACCTTCCGAAAACGGCCGAGTGCGTCGCGGCGATCGCGGCGAAATGGGACACGCCGGGCGCTGCCGACGAGGCGCGTCGTCGCTATCCGGACCTGCAGCGAGTCAGCATTGATCACGCAGTGATGGAGAAGGCCGAGCGCGTTCTGATGGTGGAGATGGACCTGGAGTGGATCGACGTCGGAAGCTGGTCGGCGCTGGCATCCGTGGTCGGGACCGACGCCGTCGGCAATTCGACGTGTGGTGCGCGTTCGATCACCATCGACAGCCGTGGAAACATCCTGGTCAGCGAGGCGGAGCACCTGATCGCAGCAATCGGCGTGGACGATCTCGTCGTCGTCCACAGTCCGGACGCGACGCTGATCTGCCGGCGCGACCAGGCGCAGCGAATCAGGGAGCTGGTGGCCCGGCTCCAGGATTTCGAGCAGGGACGATATACCTAGCCGGTGTCGCATGGCTGTCACGCGAATCATGGGGATCGACTACGGCCGTCGACGCATCGGGCTGGCAATCGCCGATCTGGAGACGCGCATTGCCGTTCCACTGGCGACGCTGGAAGGACGAAACGACGCATCGCGGGATGCCCGACTTGTTCTCGACGCAGCACATGGCGAAGAAGCAACCCTGCTGGTCGTCGGTCTGCCGCTCAACATGGATGGCAGCGACAGCGAGCAGACCGCGCTGACTCGAAGTTTCGCCGTCGAACTGGGGCGGCTCGGCGATGTACCTGTCCACCTCCACGACGAGCGTCTAACGTCGCACGCGGCGAATGAGGCGCTGGACGCGGCGGGCATCCGCTCGCGGGACCGCAGAGGGCTGACCGACCGCATCGCGGCCCAGAAAATCCTCCAATCCTATCTCGATGAAGCATCTGCTCAGTGACCGGACGCCGCGGCGAAAGAATCACACAAAGCCGTCTCCGGACGCGATCCATTGCCTGGGGAGATTCTTGCCTGCCAGAGTGGTTTCGCTAGACTACGGCTACGCCATCAGGCGAGAAGGAGCGACGCCTGCCATGTACCGTGAATCACGAAGCAGCGGGCACGGCCGTTCAGGGACGAATCCGGCTCTGATGCTGACTCTGCTGGTCGCACTGTTTCTTCCGGGCTGCGTGGAACGCACGGTCAGCATCCACACCGAGCCGGAAGGCGCCACCGTCTTCCTCAACGATCAGGAAGTCGGCAAGTCGCCGGTCAAGGTTCCTTTTACCTGGTACGGCGACTACGACATCGTCATCCGCAAGGAGGGCTATCAGACCCTCAAGACGAATCGGCGGATCGACGCGCCGTGGTACCAGTGGCCCTTCATCGATTTCTTTGCCGAGTGTCTGGTACCCTTCACGATCCACGATCACCATGTCATGGACGTTCTCGTCCTCGAACCGCGCCAATCAGTTGACAAGGAGGTCCTGCTTCAATCCGCTGCGGAGCTTCGCGCCCGTGCCCTCGGCGAAGCACCGTAGAGTCGATTACAACGACAATGACACGCACGCCGACAATCTGGCCGACGCCGCTGGAGAGCCGGATCGCATGCAGTAAATGTAACAAGGGCTTGAAGCTCATTATCATGAAGAGGAGGCAGTTGTGATGCGGATGCAGATGATTGCCGGGATCGTTTCGGGGGTCACATTTCTCTGGATGTCCGCAACGTTGCAGGCGGTGGACGGTACGCCGAACTGGGTCTTTTCATCGGTCACTGCCGCGCCGGCCTCAGACTTTTACGTCTCATCACCGTCGCTGGCCTTCGATCACTATGGCACACCTGCGGTCTCATGGTCGCTCGTTTCGCAGTCGTCCGGCGTCAACACGGTCAACTTCGCTCAGTTGCTGGGCCTGGGCCTTTGGAGTACACACCAGCTTGCACCTGCCACGGCCGATTCCGGCCTGCTGACCAGTCTGGCCTTTGACCGCTCCGAGCGGCCGGTCGTCGCCTGGGTGAACGCCAACGGCACGGTGCAGGCCAGCTTCAACCTCAGCGTGGCCCAGTCCGTCGGCAGCAGCGCCGCGACCGCCCGGCCGATCATCGACATCTCCTACGATCTGGCCGGCACGCTGCGCGGCATGTTCGCACGCACGAGCACCGGTAACTTCTTCGACATCCGCCACTCCGGCAGTTCGTTTTCTTCCGTGGACATGGCGACCATCAGCGGATTTTCATCCCTGCACGATGCAGCACTTGTCACGGACGGCAGAGGGCTGCGACACATGGCCCTCCGCGGTGCGCTTTCCGGCGGTGGACAGGGCGTGATCATCGCCTCGGAACCATCCACGGCCGCGCCGTGGCCGTCGGCCGTACTCGTATCCGCTTCCAACATCTACGGCGTGGACATCGCCATGGACCCCGGCGATGGTCGCGTGGCGCTGGCCTACACGACCTTCGACAGCGGATCGAATACATCGAAGCTCTTTTACAGCAAGTTCACCGGGTCTTTCCTTCAGACGACCGAGGTCTTTTCCTCTACGCTGCACCGCTTTGAGGACGTCTCGCTTGCCTTTGATCCGGTCGATGGCCGTCCGGCCATTGCCTATGAGCGCAAGGTCCATTCATCCTCGGCGGAAGAACTACACTTCGCATGGCAGACGTCCTCATCGTCATGGCAGTCAACGCTGGTCGACGGCACCATCCGGCTCGATGCCCCGGCGAATCGACCGCGTCGACCTTCGCTGGCCTTCGACGACTACGGCACGAGCTGGCCGGCCATTGCCTACGTCGACTTCAATGGCTCGCTGGCCGTGGCCTTCGACCCGCCTGTACCCGAGCCGACGACGCTGGCTCTGTTCTCGGTGATTCCGCTCCTGCGGCGTCGTTGCCGAATGGGTAGATGAAGCGTTGGATTCGAACGTGAAGAAACTGTCCCGCGCGATACGATGCGCCGGATGAGCATCGATAGTTCACACGTTTCGTTGCGTCGCGCCATCGACGAATTGCGCGGCGAGCTGCGCGGTGAAATCCGAGACGATCGACTGACCCGCGCCATCTACGCCACCGACGCCAGCATCTACGAAATCGTGCCCGATGGCGTCGTCTTCCCGCGTAGCGTAGAAGACGTACAGGCGGCTGTGCGCTCGTGTGCTCGCCATCGAATTCCGATCACTGCACGCGGTGCAGGCACCGGTCTGGCCGGCGGCGCAGTCAATCGTGGATTGCAACTCGACTGCTCGCGTTATCTCAACCGTATCCTTCAGATCGATCCGGAATCGCGCACGGCCGTGGTCGAGCCGGGCGTCGTGCTCGACGAACTCAACGCGGCTCTGGCGCCATACGGGTTGCACTTCGCGCCGGACGTGGCCACCAGCAGCCGGGCGACCATCGGCGGAATGATTGCCAACAACTCCTGCGGAGCTCACTCGGTGATGTACGGCAGAACGGTCGACCACGTAGCTGCGCTGGACGTGGTGCTCTCCGACGGCTCGCGGCGAAGCTGGGGCGATTTCTCGACGTGTCCTGAATCGCAGCGTGGTTTGTCGCTGTCCGACGACGGCGCCTTGGACCGACAAAGCGAGGAAACGTTGCGGCGCATCACGGAGGAGTACTCGACTGAGATCGCTGCACGCTTTCCGAAGGTGATGCGTCGAAACGGGGGGTATGCACTGGATCGGCTCCGCGTTGAGCCGGATGGGCGCGTCAACGTCCAGTCGCTCCTTTGTGGAAGCGAAGGCACGCTCGCGATCATTGTCGGCGCCGTGTTGCAGCTCACGCCGCTACCCGGATACAAAGGGCTGGTCGTCGCTCACTTTGGCGATCTGCTCGATGCCCTTTCCGCGACACCGGCAACGCTTGAGCACCAGCCCGCCGCCGTCGAACTGCTCGACAAGCTGATACTGGACGCAGCCCGGACAAATCCCGTGATGCGTCGCCGTCGCTGGCTCATCGAAGGCGACCCGCAGGGCGTGCTCATCATTGAGCTTTACGATGACGACGCTGGACGACTTACGCAACGTCTCAAAACCCTCGCTGTGGATCTGAAGTCCCGCAGCATGGGCTACGCATGGCCCATCCTCACCGACGCCGCCGAGCAGGAATCCGTCTGGCACATCCGCAAGAGCGGGCTGGGCCTCCTGATGTCGCGCCCCGGCGATCGGCAGACTTACGACTTCGTTGAAGACACGGCCGTCGATCCCGCGCGGTTGCGCGATTACATCGCACGATTCATGCAGGTGCTCGCGGAAGAGGGCGTGCCCGAATCGAGTTATTACGCACACGCAAGTGTCGGCTGTCTTCACGTCAAGCCGATTCTGAATCTCAAAGACGCCGGCGACATCGCGAAGATGCACCGGGTCGCCGATCGCATCAGCTCGCTCGCACTCGAGTTCGGCGGCACCATGACCGGCGAGCACGGCGACGGAATCCTTCGATCCTGCTGGCTGGAGAAAATGTACGGCCCGAAGATCATCGAGGCCTTTCGACGAATAAAAGCAGCGTTCGATCCGCACAACATCCTCAACCCCGGAAAGATCGTCGATCCGCTTCCGATGATCGGTCAATTTCGTTACGGGTCGGATTACTGCGCCGAGCAGCCGCTGACCGTGCTGGATTTTTCATCCCACGGCGGCATGGCCGGACTGGCGGAAATGTGCAGCGGTGTCGGACAGTGCCGCCAGCGGCTCGTCGGCACGATGTGCCCCTCCTACATGGCGACCGGCGATGAGCGACATACGACACGGGCGCGGGCTAATGCCTTACGGATGGCACTTTCTAATCGCGAGTTGCTTGATGGACTGGAGGACCCGGCCCTGCCGGAGGTGATGGACCTGTGCCTGTCATGCAAGGCATGCAAGTCGGAGTGTCCGACTGGCGTGGACATGGCCCGACTGAAGGCCGAGTGGCAGCACCACGCGCATCGGCAGATCGGTGTCCCGCTGCGCAGCCGACTCATTGCGCACACTGCAGAATGGTGCCGCTGGGCGAGTCATGTCGCGCCGCTGGCCAATGCCGTCGGACAAAGCCGATGGGTGCGTGCGCTGCTTGATCGCTGGATCGGCCTGGATCGACGAATACCGCCGCCGCGACTGGCGCATCAGACGTTTCGAGACTGGTACAGCAGCCGCAGGAGTACCAACGCAGACAGATTGCAATCCGCCGGTTTCGGATCAATCCAGCATCCGAGATCGAGAAGCAATAGAAATGACATGCGGGTCGTGTATTTCGTCGATACCTGGACGAACTACTTTACGCCGCAGGTCGGCATCGCCACCGTCCAGGTTCTCGAAGCGCTCGGTTACGAGGTCATCATCCCTCCGGAGGTCTGCTGCGGACGTCCCGCGATCAGCAAGGGCCTGCTTGATCATGCGCAACGCCAGACAGAGAAGTGTGTTCGTGTTCTTGCTCCCTTGGCCGCACAGGGAATTCCCATTCTCGGGACTGAGCCGAGCTGCATCCTGACGTTCACGGACGAACTGCCCCAGCTCGTTCGTACGCCTGAAGCACGCGGTATTGCCGATCACGCGATGATGCTGGAGACCTTCCTCGCAAAAGATCTTGAGTCGCTCTCCTTACGAGCCCTCGATTCCGGAAGCGACGAAAGAGCGAATCGCTCCGCATCCCGCATACTGCCTTCCGCAATTCTTTATCACGCCCACTGCCATCAGAAAGCACTGGTCGGCTCCGAGGATGCAATGAGCGTCCTCCGGGCATTTTTCGGTGACGCTGTCGGGGAGATAAACTCCGGCTGCTGCGGCATGGCAGGTTCGTTCGGTCATGAAAAAGAACACTACGACGTGGCGGCTGCCGTCGGCGAGCATCGACTGTTTCCTCCAATCCTGCGGCATCCGAACGCGACGATCGCCGTTTCCGGTTTCAGTTGCCGATGCCAGATTGAGCACCATACGCCGGCAGCGGCCTGGCATGTCGCCGAGCTGCTGGCGCGCCAACTCGGTCGAAGTCATGGCTGACAGCGCCCGCCGGCTCGAATAAGATGCCGTCGATTCGTCGAGCCCACGGAGGTCGGACCATCTACCGGCATGATCTCAAGTCTTCGATGGCGATGATGCTCTTGATCATCGCGCTTGTCTCCGTCTGTGCGGCACGATCGCCGGAGAATCCTGATGATCTTCCGCCGCGCACACCGGCGCAGAACTATGTGATCACCGGCTTGCTTCGACAGCCGGCAGGCCTCACCACCCTCGAATCACTGCATTTACCCGAGGCATATCTGCGGCGCCTTGCCGACCGGGTGATCCAGTCCTCTTTCGAGCAGCAGCTTCGACTGGTCGTCCGAGATTCCGGACCTGCTTTGGCTGTCCCGCCGCCACCGGCAGCATCTTCGCACGATTCGACCACGACTGCTGCTGCAATGCCCGATCCGAATCGACGCATACTTGCCTGGCTTCCGCTCGGGATCGGAATCGTGTTCATTCTCGCAGTCGGCATCGTGCTCGCGATGCGAAAGGGGGGCAGCGTGTCATGATAAAGAAACGCCCTCACTCGCGATGCCACAAGGGGAGCTTCGCGCTGATACTTGTTGCGGTAATCGCGTCACGCGCTGGCTCGCAAGTGGCAGATAGCCCCGCAACCGGCATCGACGCGCAAATCCGCGTCATCCGTCATACGCCGCCCGCTTCGATCGCGGCCTACTGGACATCCCTTCCTGAGCGGCATCCGACGTTGCCCGGTTTTCGCGCCCCGATCACGGATTCGTCCGCCGCACTCTGGCCCTCTCACGCGCCCGATGATCGCTCGCCGGCATACATGCACCGCGCTGCACGAATCGTCGCCGAGCGATTGGCCATCGACGGTCTGCCGCTGACGCTTGCCCGCGTGGTGGAAGTCGTCGGCCTGGCGAATCTCAATCGCGGCGAAGCGGAAGACGCCGATCTGCTTCGTCGCACGGGGCTGCCGGTCGATCTGCTGGCCTACTATCCCATTCCTGGCGCCTCGTCGGTGGAACGCTATCCGATCGTGGGATACGTGCAGCAACTGCTGGCGTCGGGCAGATCAGCGGACGAACTGGCCGACACGCTGCGTGCGCTCCCATTCGAATTTCGAAAATCCTCGCCGGAGTTCCGCGCAACGAGCGAGTCGGAAGATCGCGATATCGCGTTGGTTCGTCTCCAATTGCCGCGCGGAGACTATTGGCGCGGTATCGGCGACGGCAGCGGTCTCGATGTCTGTCGGCAACTGATCGAAGTACTTCCGGATGCACAGTTCCTGGTGAGCATCGAGGCCGTACACGTGAACTCTTTCCTGGGCTTTGCTCGCCTCTGGCTTCATGAATCATCCTCGTCGACGGCTTCCGGAGATGCACGACTGACGGTTATTGCGGAGAAGCTACCGGTAGCCGAGTGGGCACAGGACAATGGCAAGATGGGGATTCTTACATCGGCCGCAGACGGCACACAGCGGCCGGCCACCCTCGCACCGCGTTACGCCAATCGCGGTGAGGAAGGCACCATCCTCGTGCCGGGCGAGAATCTGCTGCTCGATGGTCTCCGGGCAGCGGGCCACGCGGTCATCCAATCCCCGCTGCTCTTCCAGGGCGGCAATGTAATCCTCGCCACCGACCCGCGGACAGCGACACGTTATCTCCTCATTGGCGAAGCCGAGATTTACCGCAACGTCGCACTGGGTCTTACGCGGAAGCAAGTCTCGAATGCCTTCGCCGTCGAATTCGACGCAGGTGTGGAGATCGAGATGTTCGCCAACTCGTACCACATCGATTACGAGGTGTCACTTCGCAGCGTCGGGGGTGGCCTCGTTGCCTTCGTGAACGATACGACGAGTGCCGTGGCGATCCTGTTGCGCACCGGGGCACGCGCCCTGCGACAGACCGGTCTTTTGGACGATACGACGTCTCAGACCGTGGATAATAAACTTGCCGCAGACGATATTCTTGACGCCGCAAACCTGCTGCGAGCGGCCGTCGATCGACATGCCGTACGCCCAGGGCAGTATCCCGAGTCACTCGCGGCTCACTTCTCCACGAGTCTGGTCGATCCCGGCGTGGCGAACTTCCAGCATTTCCTGCTGGCGATGGACCTGGCGACCGCACTGCAGGATACGACGTTCACGCCTTCGAACGAGGCCTATCGGGAGTATCTGGATGTCCTGCGGCGCAGGCACGCTGAGCGTGCTGCTCTGCGGCACACCCTGGAATCGCTCGGCATAAAGGTGGTCGCCGTTCCAAGTCTCGCCGAGGGCGATCGAAGTCTGAATTACCTCAACGGAATTCATGCACGAGGTAAATACCTCATGCCGGCCTGTGGTGGCCTTTACGCCGACCTCGACCGAGCGGCTGTGGAGACATTTCGTCGAGAATTCGGGAATCAAGTCGAAGTCATCCCGGTTTATTGCGCTGAGAGCCAGCGACGCTACGGGGCGCTTCGATGTGCCGCCGCGGCATACTGAACCCCTGTCTGAGGTCTGCCGCCTGCCCGACTCACAGGGCGATGGTTTCTGTGCCGGGGCGTATAGCTCCGGCCGGCTTCGATGGACGTGAGGTTCTGCTGGTTTTTTCGCGGACTTTTGTGCCTACTGGCAGGCCTCCCCAGGAACACTGGCAAGGTCCCAAAAGCGGCTTGATCGGCATAACCGATATCGTTAAACTGTAAGTTAGGTGAGCTTCTTTTCGTAGGAGGGGTGGTCTGCCCGATCTGTAACCTGCCCGACCGCATCAGGTTCCCGATAGCCAGTTGGACACGACGCTGATCGTATCCATGTGCGCAGAGCACATGGAGTTCTGTTTCACCAGCCCTGAGCCACTTGGAGATTTCATGTTCCGTTCTATTGCCCGTTCGCTATTCTGTGTTTTAATCTCATCTTCCCTCATGACCTTCGCGGCCTCACGCGCCTGGGCTTCCGGATGTCCGGGCACACCAGGCCAGTCGACCGGCCCGGACGTCATCGTCGGCGTGCTCTCGCACGACATCATCACCAACTACAACAGTCTCGGTGGCATTGAGGCCTTCTCAGTCGGCACGACCTCCTGCAACCTCGGAAATACGCCGCTCATTTGGCAGTCCGGCGGTATCAACCATCCCGTCATCGGCCAGAATCTCTTCCGCTTGAAACTGGTTGACGGCACGCGCCGATTCGAGCAGCTCGGGCAAAGCTGGCTTAAGCACGGATTTTATGCTCTGAGTGATTATGCCTGCTGTTCTACCTGTTTCGGAACGGATGGTTCGACCCTCGGTGTCGGTTGTTCCGATCCGTATTCCTCCTCGCGAAACGGCGGCCAGAGCGCCCTCGGTCCCAAGTGGGCGGTCAACGCCACGACCGGCGTCCACACCCACAGCGTCACGGTTCCTGGCTTTTCCGGCAGTGTCGCTCGTCGATTGCAGGTCAAGATCGAGGACCTTGAGCCGTCTACCGGTGGAGGTGGCATCAACGCCACACGTTACTTTGTCGAGGCCCAGTACGTCGCCGCTGACGATGCCGCGGCAGGCAACAAGAACAACAACGCTTCCTACCGCCCTGTGTCGGTCACCGGCGGCGGAGCTTCTTGGGACTTCGCTCGCACGGGCGCGACCCAGCGCGAAAAGGCCGCCATCTTCGCGTGGCGTGACGTCGACCCGGCCGTATTCATTTCCGAAGTCACGACGGCCGAGGCCAACGGCTGGACGGCCCTGGTGCTTCTCGGTTCACAGGCCACGGACCTGGGCGGCGGTATGTGGCACTACGAGTTTGCCTTGCAGAATCTCAATTCCGATCGATCCATTCGCTCTTTCTCGCTGCCGATTCGGCCTGGCGCCACCGTCACCAATCTCGGCTTTCGTGATGTCGACTACCACAGCGGCGACGGCCCGAGCGGCGTCAATTGCGACGGCACAGATTGGCCGCCGGTTCATTCCTACAACGAAGTAAATTGGGAGACCGTCACCTTCAATCAGAACATCGGCGGCAATGCCATTCGATGGGGCACGATGTACAACTTCCGCTTCGATTCGGATGTGCCGCCTTGGCCCGGAAAGGGCGAGATCACCATGGGCTACTTCAAGCCGGCCGCCAATCAACCGGATACGGTTCTGGGGCTCGGCTTTTCGCCCATGCCGTGCTGGCGGGGTGATATGAACGGCGACGGTTCGGTCGACAGTCTCGACGTCGCCCTCTTCGTTGAGCGACTGGTCAATGCCGGCGCATCCTTCCGGGAGCGCTGTGCCGGTGATCTCGCGCTTCCGACGGATGGTCAGATCCTGCTGGATGACCTCCCCGAGTTCGTGGATTGCCTCCTGAACGGCGGCTGTGGTTGATCACATTTTTGATAGGTTACTGATCAGGGTCGGCAGTTGTCTGCCGGCCCTGCTTCGTATGTCAGCGCGGTTTGGTGTCACTCGCTGCCTTGGGACACGGCGGCTGCTGGACACCCCTATGGAGAAGGAGTTCATTCTATGCTAAGAGCCCCCACGAAACCCATCGCGGCATTCCTCGGCCTCGTTGCCCTGGCAGGATTGCTGGTTTCGCCCGTCGCGGCCGATACGCGGCTCGACAAGTCCTTCGAATCCCTCGCGGCGTGGTCGGTCACATCCGGTCATGCCTCGCTCACGTTCGATTCTCAGGCGCTTGGTGCGCTCGGTCTCTCGACGGCTTCCGATGCGACCTGGGTTTCACCGATCAACACTTCGGTGAGCAACTTTCAACTGACCTACCTGGATGATCAGATCCACCAAGTGGGCGGCGCCCTGACTGTGACCGGAGAGGCCCTGCTGCTTTCCATCGCGGATCAGCCCGATCAGCTTCGTATCGGTAACTTCAGCATCTCGGTCTCCGGCCGCACGATCGCCGTGATCGACGGCCTGGATGTGCACCGGGTCATCTTCCAGTCCGCAGCCGACGGCCTCTCGATGGAGATGGATCCCGCGACAGGGCGATTGACGTTCGCTGCGGACCTGGTGATCTCCGATTCCTTCGCCACTGAAGTCCTTCAGGACAAGTCCTATGCTGGCATGCCGGCTGGCCACCTTGAGATCATCGCCGACGCCACACTGAGCGATGCCCAGTTCTTCACGCCACCGCAGTCGTCGGAAGGCGCATCGCCGCGTGCCGGTGCCGACGTGATCGTCGGCGCACTCACCGGAGACAGCGCCGGTCAACCCCGAAGCTGGGGAAGCACGAGCGGTGTTTATGCCTACTCGGTCGGCACGACCTCCTGCAACATCGGCACCGTTCCGCTCAACTGGTTCGATGGCGTGCCGAACATGCACCCGGTCATCGGTCAGAACCTGTTCCGCCTGAAGACTGAGCCGGGCACGAATTACGGCCGTTTCGAGCAGATCGGGCAGTCGTGGCTCAAGTACGGCTTCTGTGCACTTCAGCAGGGGCTTTGCACCTCCGGTTGCCAGCCGGTCTGCGGCGGCTGTTGCAGCCAGCTGGGCGTCAACTGCAGCGATCCCTACACGGCTACCCGCAACGGCGCATTCGGCAATCTGGGTCCCAAGTCGCCGGTCAATCCATACCTCGGCACCTTCCCCGATCCGCATGCCTCACCCAGTGGTTCTTCGACGGTCCGAGGTCGCCTCCAGGCCCTCGCGGCAGACGTCAACCCCATGTTGAACGCCGGCGCCCTTTACTTTGTTGAAGGCCAGTACGTCGCCAACGACGACTCCGCCGCCGGCAATCTTCACAACAACGCATCCTGGCGCCGTGTCACGGTCGTTAACAACGTCACCAACTACCCGCTTAACTGGGTGACTGGTGCAGTTCCTGGCGCCAACACGGTTCGCGAACAGCCAGCAATCTACGCGTGGCGCGCCTACGACGCCGACGTGACCATCGTACCTTTCGACATCCCCAGCGACGGTCGCTTCTTCCTTGGCTACAAGGTATCCGAGAATGAGGACGGCTCCTGGCACTACGAGTATGCCCTGTTCAACATGAACAGCGAACGCGGCGCCCAGTTCTTCTCGGTCACCACGCCTGAATGCGTCGGCGTCACGAATCTCGGCTTCCATGACGTCTTCTATCACAGCGGTGAGCCATACGACGGAACCGACTGGCCCGGCTCGGTCCTTCCGGATCAAGTGATCTGGGCGACCCAGACATTCGGCCAGAACAGCAACGCCAACGCCCTGCGATGGGCCACGCTCTACAACTTCCGCTTCGATGCCGCGACGCCGCCGACTGCCGGCACCATCAAGGTCGGCCTCTTCAAGCCGGGCTCGCCGAGCTTCGTGTCGGTCAGCGCCCAGGTGCCGTCGGCCCTGTCGTGCGTTCGAGGCGATGTCAACGGTGACGGCTTCGTCAACGGCGAGGACGTTGCCCGCTTCGTCGAGATCCTGATGTCGGGCGCAGGTACCCCGCTTGAAAAATGTGCGGGCGATCTCCAGCTTCTCAAGGATTGCGAGATCGGCGTCAGCGACGTCACCAATTTCGTCAACTGCCTCCTGGCGGGCGGCTGCTGACGAAAACCTTCAGCTCGTCACGTGTGCCCCCGACGGCCGCTGGTGTCTCCGACGTCCAGCGGCCGTCGGTCTTTTAACAGAACCGCTCGCCTGCTTGTGGAACCGGCTGCCGCGACATTCGCCCGGATGTAGGAGGCGCGGTAGAACACGTTTCATGTTGCCTCGTTACGAACTCTTCGACCACACAGCCGATCTGGGTATTCGGCTTCATGCGCCCTCGCTTGAAGCGTTAATTCCGCTTGCGGCCGAGGCCCTCTACGCCGTGATCGGCGAACTGGTCCCCGAATGCGGCGCCGCCTCCGCGCCGGTCCTGCTGCAATTCTCCGGTGACAGCCCGGATACCCTTCTGCGAGATTATCTTGCGCGCCTGCTCCTCGACTTCGAGACGCGGCACCAGATATTCTGTGAAGTGACAGTTAGCGAGTTCAGCGATCGAGTGCTCCGTGCTGAGGGCCGATTCTGCCCGATCGACTCAACGCGAAGCATCTATCACCGGGAGGTCAAGGCGATCACCTACCACGACCTGGCCGTGCGAAAGACCGAGGGCGGCTATGAGGCGACGATTATTGTGGATATCTGAGCGGCGGCGGCGGAGTACGGAAAACGACGAATCCAGCTGATAACTATCCGGCAGCTTCGCTGTTCAGTGTTGATCGTGCGACAGATCTCTATAATGACTTCATGCCCGACGCTTTCACCGGTCCATTGAATCGCCTCGACGCCTGCCGCTGGTGTATCCCGCGGTCGTACAAGTCCGGCATGCGCGTCGACGGCCTTATCTACGCAGATGGAGCCCTCATCGACGCCATTCGCGGCGACAAATCCCCTGAGCAGGTCGCCAATGTCGCCTGTTTGCCCGGCATTGTGAAGTATTCGCTCGCCATGCCGGACATCCACTGGGGCTACGGCTTCTGCATCGGCGGTGTCGCCGCGACGGACCCCGACGACGGCGGCGTCATCAGCCCCGGCGGCGTCGGCTACGACATCAACTGCGGCGTCCGCCTCCTTCGCACCGACCTGAAGATCGACGAAGTCCGCCCGCGGCTCGAGCGACTTGTTGACCGGCTATTCGCCAACGTCCCCTGCGGCGTCGGCCAGGGCGGCCGCATCAAGTTCAGCAAAGCCGAACTCAGGACGCTCATGGAGCAGGGCTCGTCCTACGTCGTCAACAAGCATGGCCTCGGCTGGGAGAGCGATCTCGAAGTTACCGAGGCCGGTGGCTGCATCAGGGGCGCAAGGCCGGACTATGTCTCCGATTCGGCATACCAGCGCGGCGGCCCGCAGTGCGGTACCCTCGGCAGCGGCAACCACTTCCTCGAAGTGCAGGTCGTCGATCACGTCGACGATCCGCACGCCGCGCAGGTCATGGGCCTCGAAAAGGGGCTGGTCACGATCATGATCCACTCCGGCTCGCGCGGCCTGGGATATCAGGTCTGCGAGGATGCGTTGAAAGAATTGCAGCACGTCCCGAAAAAATATGGCATCGATCTGCCCGACCGGCAGCTTGTCTGCGCGCCAGTGCATTCACCAGAGGGCGAGAAGTATCTTGGCGCAATGCGCGCCGCGGCGAACTACGCATGGTGCAATCGGCAGATCATGACCCATCTGGCCCGCCAGACATTTGCCGAGATCTTCGAGAAGCCCGCTGAGCGGCTGGGCATGCACCTGATCTACGACGTTGCCCACAACATTGCCAAGATGGAGCCATACGAAGTGAACGGCCGCACGACCGAGCTGTGCGTCCATCGCAAGGGTGCAACGCGGGCCTTCCCGCCGGGCCACCCTGAGCTTCCGCCGCGCTACCGCGGCATCGGCCAGCCGGTGCTCGTGCCCGGCGACATGGGTCGGGCCAGCTACGTGCTCGTCGGTCGGCCCGGCAGCATGGAGCACACCTTCGGCAGCAGTTGCCACGGCGCGGGACGTATGATGTCCCGCGGCGCGGCGATTCGCGCCAGCAAGGGCCGCTCGATCCAGCGCGAGCTACTCGATCGCGGCGTCATTGCCCGCGCCCGCGGTCGCACCGGTCTTGAGGAAGAACAGCCCGACGCCTATAAGGATGTACAGGCCGTCGTCGGCGTGCTTCACGAGGCGGGGATCAGCCAGAAGGTCGCACGGCTCAGGCCGATCGGTGTGATCAAGGGGTAGGAGGATCGCACTATGTCGCGCATCGTTGAACTATTCCTTGTCACGCTTGTTATCATGGCCCTGCCGGGCTTGGCTCCCGCGAATCTCGTTTGGAGTACGAGCGTCGGCTGTTCCGTTTACGATGGTGTAAACGAGGATGTTGTCGTTTACGACGATATTGAGAGTCCTTTCGTAGGCAGCCACGCCGCACAGTTGGGTGATCTGCAAGCGGCAGCCGCGTACGATTTTAGGTGGGACTCATTCGCAGGGCAGTTTCTCGTCAATGCGTTGCAGACCGGTCCAAACACAAGTGAGTATTCGTATTCCACATGCGGGGGCTTCATTGGCCTGACTTCGAGCTTCGCTCTCGATATTTCCTTGAGCGCTTCGTATGATTTCATCCTTCCAGGTAGCACGACGGAAGCAGTGCTCGAAATGACTGTGGGCAGGATCGAGCTTCCCGGCCCCGGTTTCGTTGTCATCTGGTCCGAATCCGACGACGTAGTGGCTGGAAGCGATCCGCTGTCCGGCGCACTTTCGATTGCAGAAAGTATGATTCTGCCTGCCGGTCATATGTACGTCGTCAGCTATGCTATGACGCTTTACGTCGATGGTGGAGGAACCGCAGACCTGCAGCCATTATTCGGCGATGGCGTCGTGAAAGTACAATTCGCAAAGGTGCCGGAACCCTCCGCTTTAATGATCATGTGTTTTTCTATAACGATCTTTGGTCGTAGGGCATCAGGAAGTCGCTCGATGCCACGGCCTACGCCGACGGAACATTTGCCATCAGCCGCATGAGTTTCTCTTGCGTCGCCTCGTCGCGTGACAGTTCGCCTGCCAGCCGGCCCTGGCAGAGCACAAGTATTCGCGTCGAGAGGTTCAGCACTTCCGGAAAAATCCGAACAGAAAAGCACGGCCGCGTTGCCCTCGGCGGCACAGGTTTGGAAGAGGAGCAGCCCGACGCCTATAAGGATGTACAGGCCGTTGTCGGCGTGCTTCACGAGGCGGGGATCAGCCAGAAAGTCGCACGGTTGAAAACGATCGGCGTCATCAAGGGTTGAAAATTCTCAGTCCACAACAACGCGTTGCCCCATCTGGTAAAGGTCTCGGAAATGAGACAATAATTCGACTGAAAACATCTTGACCGCAATCGGGGGGGGGGTAAACTACTGAATGTGTTCGTAGTTGCTGATACAATCTGCCAGTCATCGGGACTGATTCACAAGGAGGAATCCATGATTCTGCGGATGTCGGTTGCTCTCTTGCTCGTAGGCATCTCATGCCAGATAGCCCTCTCTGAGGATCAAGCTGCAGCGGTTGTTTCTCCGGCGAGAACTGATGTGCAAGCAGCCGAGCGTGCGCTTCTTGCTAGTTCACTAGATAACTTCTGCGGCGAAACCCATTTCGAGTTGCAAATAAACTACTCTGCGATGGAGGAATTGAGTCGGGATGCAGGATCCATCATTCAGCGGTGGCGTATCATGACTCCCAATGGCGGAAAATGGCTACGAGGTACGGTTACCTGGATAGAAAGGGAATCGCCTTCCAACCAGATAGCGTTTGGTGAATCGGCCGAGGTGCTGTGGTGGACTGTTGGTCGCAGTCTATGCGTTTACCACAAAAATGGAATTGAGAAGTATCGCGAGGGTGAACAAGCAAGATCCATTGCGTCGGCTGAACAACTCGTAGCGCAAGCCAGAAGTGAACTTAAGACGATCCTGGCTGCCAGAGGTATTCAGGGAGCTACCAAGAGAGCTACCCTCAAGAATGTGCAAAGGCGGACACAATCACTTGATGCCACTGTCGAGCTTGACAAAGATACATTTGAGATCGTGCTGGAGGCGCGAAGTCCGCATTGGGTGATTACGTCCATTTCGCAGACCCGGCGATCGGTACCGCTGAATTGGAGCTATGGCGATTTCCAGCGTGTCGGTGATCGCCTGGTGCCTGGGTGGGTGCACTACCGCTCTGATAATCCGACACGCGGCGGCGAATCGATTCTTTATCGTGACATCAAAGTGAATCTGCTCGATCCTGTGGACGCAGTTGCCAGCGTAGTGAACACGTCTGGCTTTCGATCCTTCGACCTTCCGCTCGATGTCATTGTGAGGGTGGATTACAAGCAAGATCAAGTCCTATCGTCTGATCTCTCGCCCTGATGTGGTCCTCATTTTGGGGAAGTTGTCACGAGAGCTTCTGAGGATCGGGGCTGTTCTCGTCAACTTAGCGAACAATGAGGTAAACGATGTGTAATTCACATGTGTGTTGCGCCGCGGTGGCAGCCATTGTGATTATGTTGGTTGTAATTGCGTCTGACATTGAACAGGAAGCGATGGGTCAGCCGGGTCCCTCGCCACATCCGAATTGCAAGAAGACGGACGTAGGTCCAAAGTGCGGAACTGACGTAGTATTGTCGAGCTCACAATGCGACAGTGGCGTGACTTGCGCATTGGAAGAGCATATCTATGAACCGATCATGAACTGTTCTGGCGGTTCTGAGGGCGGCCTTAAACATTGCTGCGCATCGAGCTGTCGCGTTCGTAAGATCACACGTGCATGCAGTGACAATGGCGATTGCGTCGTGCTGGTCGGTAACCTCTATGAGGACGTTTTACCATCCAGCCATGCTTGCGGAGACCCCTGCGGAAACACAACATCGCAGCCGAGTGAACCAGTGGACCCCGTGCCGTAAACCGGAGTCAACTTACACCGCAGGCACATTTGCCATCAGCCGCATGAGTTTCTCTTGCGTCGCCTCGTCGCGTGCCAGTTCGCCTACCAGCCGGCCCTGGCAGAGCACTAGTATTCGCGTCGAGAGGTTCAGCACTTCCGGCAGATCCGAGCTGATGAGCAGCACCGCGCGGCCTTCGGCGGCCAGCGCGTCGATCAGCGCGTGAATCTCCGCCTTGGCCCCCACGTCCACGCCGCGCGTCGGTTCGTCGAGCATCAAGACGCGGCACTTTCTCGCCAGCCACTTGGCCAGGGCCACCTTCTGCTGATTTCCTCCCGATAGCCCGGCGACTGGGGCGTCGATGCTTGGCGCGCGGATGCGAAGCCACCCGAAATATTCCTGCGCTACTGCCCGTTCACTCCGCCGGTCGAGCAGCCACCCTCCGCGCAGCCGGTCCAGCATGGCCAGCGTGAGGTTCGCCTTGCAGTCCATCGTCAGCACCAGCCCCTGCCGCTTGCGATCTTCCGGCAGCAGACCGATGCCATGCTCGATCGCGTTCCTCGGATCGCGCAGGACAACCGGCCGCTCCTCAACCTCGATCGTCCCTTGCGCCGCCGGTTCGATACCAAAGATCGCCTGGGCAATCTCGCTCCTCCCCGCGCCGACGAGGCCGGCAAGGCCGACGATTTCACCGGCGTGTACGTCGAAGCTGATATCCTCGAACTTCCCCGGTGAACTCAGCCCGCGGACGCGCAGCAGTGCAGGCCCGCGCTGCGCACCGACATGCGTCGGATAGTAGTCTCCCAGCGGCCGGCCGATCATCAGCCGCACGATCTCGTCGGGGCTCGTCGTGCTCGTTCGCAGCGTGTTGATGCAGCGCCCATCGCGCAGCACGGTGACTCGATCGGTCAGCCGCATGATCTCCGAGAGGTGGTGCGAGACGTAGAGGATTGTGACGCCATCTGCCTTGAGTCGGCCGATGATCGCAAAGAGCCGCTCCGCCTCGGCCGGCGAGAGCGAACTCGTCGGCTCGTCGAAAATAACTACGCGCGCCTTCTGCCCCACGGCCACGGCGATCTGCACAAGCTGCTCCTGTGCGGTGGACAGCTTGTTCATCGGTGCATGTGGGTTGATCGACAGCCCCACGTCGGACAGCCGTGCTCGCGCTTGTCGCTCCATCTCCTGCCGACGCACGAACCCGCAAGCTGACGGCATTTGCCCGAGAAAGAGATTCTCCGCTACCGACAGATTCGGACAGAACGCCAGCTCCTGATGCACGATGCGAATGCCTGCCCGCGCTGCGTCAAGCGGCGAGCCGAAATCCGCAGGTCGGCCGTCGAAGAGGATTCTCCCGTCGTCCGGCTGATAGATGCCCGCTACCAACTTGCCCAGCGTGCTCTTGCCGGCGCCGTTTTCACCGACCAGGGCGTGGCATTCACCTGCGGCAACGTCGAACGTGACGCCTTCCAGCGCCGTGACGCCGGGAAAGCGTTTGGTGATGTTCTCGAATCGCAGGAGTGCGCTACCCATGGGTCCTCACTGCGCCTTGATGAGCCAGCCGACCAGTGCAGCCGCGACGATCATCCCCAGCGGCACCAGCACCCAGGCGAGCGCGATGCGTTCTTTGCGAACCAGTTCACGCAGATCGAGCAGCTTCCACTCAAACATGCCTCGCCACGACTCGTCGCCCGAAGCGTATTTCGTGAAGGCCTCCCGCACTTCCCGAATGGGGATGTCCTCGCGCACCGATTGGTAGTGCGTGTCATCCGTGCCCTCGCGATATTCAAGAACATATCCATCCTTCGGCGTGCCGCAGGTCTGGATGTACACCTCGTCTTCGCGGCTGAGTATCGCGAAGTTGTTGTCTTCCCCGTCGAGCGTGCCCAGGGCGTCATCAATCTCCCATGACTGGGGGGTCTTGTAGCATTTTCCGCTGGCAAGTTCGAGTTGCATGGATTACCTGCCATACTTAAGTGCGCGACAGACTGCCGTGGCGGGACTAACTCTTCCTTAACCACTTCTCCCAGTTCTTCCCGTACGTCGCCACGTTTTCCTGTGTCACGCGGTCCAGTTCCGCCATGTCGCGCGGGTCCTTCGGCGATGCGTCGTTGTGCAGCTTTTCGACGAGCAGTTCTACGCTGCGATAGCCCCAGTGATAAACGCGCTGGGCCAGCAGGGCCTGTACGATGCCGCGCTCCACATACTTGAGCTGCGCCGGAAGGGCATCGACCGCCACGATCTTCACGCGACCCGGCTCCCAGCTCATCAGCGCATCCGAGAACAACGGCCATCCGCCCACCATCGCCCAGCCGACGATGTCCGGGTTCGCCGTCTGCACCTCCTGCACCTTCGCCGCCGCGTCCTGCGCCGTTTCTCGATGGTAGTACACATCCGCCAGCTTGATCTTCGGATGCTTTGCCAGTTCGTCCCGCACGCCGCGCACGCGGGCTTGTAGATTCGGCGCCGTCTGGTTGCCGCCGAGGATCGCAATTCGTCCGCCTTCCGGTCCGAGGCGTTCGGCCAGTTCGCGCATCACCTGTCGGCCGCACTCGACATCGTCGATCCCGTGGTAGACGAAACGCTTGCTGTTCGGTGCGTCTGAATCAAAACATGCAACGAGTACGCCGCGATCGACCGCGCGATTGATCGCCGGCGTCACCTTTGATGCATCCGTACAACTGATCGCCAGGGCGTCCACGCCGGCCACCATGAGCTGCTCGACGAAAGCGGCCTGCCGCTGTGCGTCTTCGTCCGCCGGTGTCCGCCAGAGAATCTCGATCTCGATGCCGTACTTCTTCCCCAGCTCGCGCGCCGCGTCTTCCGCCCCCACGCGTGCCGCGATGAAGACCGGATTGCTCTCGCTCTTGGCGATCAGACCGATCTTGTACTTGATCGGCTCGGCCTGCGCCACGTTCGAGACCAGCCACGCCGTAGCCGCCATTGCACACAATAGGATTCGCATTCTTCCTGCTCCGATTGTCTTACGCCCGAACCAGTCGCCGCTCATTCATTGCCGTGCTCACGCGGTCCATCACCACGGCGAGGATGATCACCGCTCCCTTGATGATCTCCGTGTAATTCTGATCGATCTCCAGAATGACGATCCCGTTGGCGATGAGCTGAATCACAATCGCCCCCAGCACCGCCCCCAGCGCCGTGCCGCGCCCGCCGGACAGACTCGCACCACCCACCACCGCAGCGGCGATGACATCCAGCTCGTATCCTCGGCCCGTTGATGAATCCGCAGAGCCAAACGTGCCCAGCGTAATCACGGCGGCAATGCCTCCGGCAAGACCTGCCAGCGCGAAGACGAGCACTTTCACCCGTGAGACGCGAATTCCTGAATACATGCTCGCCGTCTCGTTGCCGCCCACAGCGTACGCGCTTCGCCCCAAGACCGTATGTTGCAGAAAGACATAACCCGCCAGGCCAACCATCACGACCATCGCAATCGGCAGGAGTGTAAAGTCACCCATCGTGTGCCGAAACATTTGTCCGAAGACCTCGGGATAATCCGTCACCGCTTGTGCCTGCGTGGTCACGAAGGCGATCCCGCGAAAGATCGACATCGTCCCCAGCGTGATGATGAAAGGATGCACCTTCAGCAGTACGACCATGAGCCCGTTGGCCAGGCCGCAGAGCATCCCCACGGTCATCGTCAGAGCAATGGCCAGCGGCACGACCCAGATCGGCGATGCATCGGCATGCGCCCCCGACGGTCCCAGCCATCGCAGAAGCATCGCCCCGCAAACTGCCGCGAGACAGTAGATGCCCCCGATGGACAAATCGATGCCGCCGGAAATGATGAGCATCGTCGCCCCGACCGCCATCACCGCCGTCCACGAGCTGTTCTTGAGAATGATGTCGATGTTCATCGGCTGCAGGAACTTGTTGACCTGCACCTGACCCGTGACCCGGCCGGTCTCCGGGTCGCGCACCCGCTGCGTGACGGTCCCGCCGAAGATCGACAGCAGCGTGCCCAGCGCGAGGATGACGACGATCAGCCCCGTTTCCTTCGCTCGCAGCAGGTTGGTCAGGTATTTACCCTGCATGATGCGATGAGCTTACGAAGCCCCGCATCCGCTCGCAAGCCGGACGGCTGCGGCTGGAGCGGGTGCTCGACATTGCCACGTGCGTGAATAGAGGACGTTCCGTCGCTCGCGCTCCGGGCTCGGATCAACTTCATGTGATTGATGGGTACAATCCCGCTCAGAGAAAGGTTCGCATGAAGTACACACGATTATGCCGATTGACGAGTTCTCGCTCTGCGCCGTAACAGTTGCGATTCTGCGTTGTCTATGAAGGTTCCGGCAGCGTGGCCGACCGCGTCACTGTTCAAGTCAGACGTTGAACGTGCGCAATCGATAGTGATGCAAAGAAAACGCCCCGGGTCATTTGCCCGGGGCGTTGTCGAAAAACTCGCTGGCGAAGTATGGACGGCGAAAGGCCACACTCCGAGATTTACTTCTTCACCTCGAATTCTGCGTCGATCACATCGTCGTCCTTCTTGCCGCCGGAGACGCCCGCGCCCACCGGCTCGCCGGCAGGTGAAGCGCCCGCACCACCGGCAGAAGCACCTGCGGCCTTTGCGGCCTCTTCGTAGATGATCTTGCCAATCTGCTGCGAAGCGGTCATCACGTTCTCGATCGCCCGCTTGATCGCACCGGCGTCGTCGTTCTTGACCACGTCACGGAGGTTGCTGATGGCGCTTTCTACCTTGCCGCGCTCGTCCGCGGGAACCTTCTCGCCGTGTTCCTTGAGCGTCTTCTCCGTCTGGTAGATGACCTGATCGGCCTGGTTGCGGGCGTCGATCAGTTCGCGCTTGCGCTTGTCTTCCTCGGCGTGGCTCTCGGCCTCCTTGCGCATCCGCTCGACTTCGGCTTCGGACAATCCGCTGGAGCCCTCGATTCGGATCTTCTGCTCCTTGCCGGTGCCGAGGTCCTTGGCCGAGACGTGCAGAATGCCGTTGGCGTCGATGTCGAAAGTGACCTCGATTTGCGGCATGCCGCGCGGGGCCGGGGGAATGCCGGCGAGGTTGAAGCGGCCGAGCGTGCGATTGTCCACCGCCATGGGCCGCTCGCCCTGCAGGACGTGGATCGTTACCTCACTCTGATTGTCCGCCGCGGTGGAGTAAATCTCCTTTTTGCTCGTGGGGATCGTCGTATTCCGCGGGATCATGACGGTCATCACGCCGCCAAGCGTCTCCACGCCGAGTGACAGTGGTGTGACATCCAGAACAAGAATATCCTTCACGTCACCCGCGATGATGCCTGCCTGAATCGCCGCACCGATCGCCACCGCTTCGTCCGGATTGACGCTCTTGTTCGGTTCTTTGCCGAAGATCTGCTGGCAGAGCCGCTGCACGGCCGGCATGCGCGTCGAGCCGCCGACGAGGATCACTTCCGTGACGTCCTTCGGGCTGAGCTTCGCGTCCTCCAGGGCCTTGAGCACAGGACCCCGGCAGCGCTCGGTCAGCTTTTCGGTGATCTGCTCGAACTTCGCACGGGTGATGGTCAGATTCAGATGCTTCGGTCCGCTGGCGTCGGCGGTTATGAACGGCAGATTGATCGCCGTTTCCATGCTTGTGGAAAGCTCGCACTTGGCCTTCTCGCAGGCCTCCTTTAGGCGCTGATGGGCCATGGGGTCTGTGCGCAGGTCGATGCCGTACTGCTTGCGGAACTCCTCGGCGACGTAGTCGATCAGCACCTGGTCGTAGTCATCGCCGCCCAGGTGTGTGTCGCCGTTGATCGAAAGCGTTTCGAAGACGCCGTCACCGACATCGAGGATGGAAATGTCGAAGGTCCCGCCGCCCAGGTCGAAGACGGCGATCTTGCCGCCTTTCTTCTTGTCCATGCCGTATGCCAAGGCCGCGGCCGTCGGCTCCGGCAGGACGCGCTTCACATCGAAACCGGCGATGATGCCGGCCTCCTGCGTCGCCTTGCGCTGGGCGTCGTTGAAATAGGCGGGGACCGTGACGACCGCGGCGGTGACCTTCTCACCGAGATAGTCTTCCGCAGTTTTCTTGAGGTCCTGAAGGATCATCGCCGAAATCTCCGGCGGCGTGTACTCCTTCTCGCGAATGCGGACCTTGACGAGTTCCTCCGAGCCACCGACGACCTCGTAAGGCACGATCTTCTCTTCGGCCTTCACTTCGCTGTGCCGACGGCCCATGAAGCGCTTGATCGAATAGACAGTATTACGCGGGTTGGTGACCTGCTGATGTCGGGCCACCTGACCGATGACGCGCTCGCCCTTGTCCGTGAAGCCGACGACGCTGGGCGTCAGTCGCGAACCCATGGCATTGGTCAGAACCTTGGGCTGACCGCCTTCCATCACGGCGACGACCGAGTTGGTGGTGCCGAGGTCGATTCCGATGATCTTGGACATTGCTTACTCCTTTGGGCCACGCTGAGCGAGGCCGGGACGGCGATGCGGGGGTCGATGTGCAGAAAACGACCGCCCGGGCCGCTGGTGAGAAGAATGCAAACGTGGTGCCACGAGCCCGTCGAGCGGTAACATGCCGCAGGGTATGTAATTTCAATGAGTTACGCGCGGTCACCAGCTTGGATCATCAGCACTTGGACCTGTCTGCCTGCCAGTATGACATGCCGGGTTGACCCGTGGCAGACGGCTGCCGTCAGCGGATGTATGTTCCTGCGCGCGAATCCGTCGCTCGGTGGACGATTCGCCTCGGAGCGATACTTTTTCCCTACAGGCGGAAGAACCGGCCCACTCAAAAAAGCAGCGGCTCGCATCCGCTGGGGATACGAGCCGCCAAAAGGAGAACCACGAAAAAATGGTCAAGACCAGCCGTGTGCTGAATCAGCGTCGGCGTCGGATCATGAGCAAAGCACCGATGCCGAGCAGCGAAAGAGTCGTCGGCTCTGGCTTGATTCGATACGTGAGCGGATGGGCCACCGAGTATTCGCCCCAGTCACCTACCTGCTGATTCGGATTGCCGAGTGAGTCGATGGCACCGTCACCGCCTCCACCGCCGCTGCTGAAGCAGTCAAAGAGGAACAGATCGCCGACACCCAGACCCATCGTCGAGAGGTTAGCCCTCAGCGTGACGGTATTAGTAGTCTTGCTGATGCCGATTTCAGGCGATCCCAACCAGGTGGCGTAGTTCGGCGGGAAGGGCCAGCCGCCGCTGTAGTTGTACAGTTCCATTCCGTTTCCGCCGTCCACCCACGAACCGATCCACGTGTCGGCGCCTGACGGCATACCGATCGGTCGGTTCCAGCCGTTGCCTGAGCTGTCACCGCCGGGTGCCCGGTCGATGATGCACATGTACTTGGCCCAGTCAGTCGCAACGATGTCACCGTTCACCGTGAACTTGAAATAGAGATCGGTGGCGTCGTTACTTACTTCAACCGACACGATGTCGAGGGTGCCATTGCCCGCGACGCCAGCAAAGAGATCGTTGACTGAGTCCTGGTACGTGACAGAAAAGACGGACGCCTGCGCCGGGACGGCGGCGAGGGCCAGCAAGGCAGTGATGGTCAACAGCTTTTTCATTTCCTTACTCCTGCGAGCGATCCAGTTTCTGATCCAGATCATGCTTTGACGCAGACACGAACGAACCGGATCGGACACCCGATCGACAGGTCCGTGATGTTGCCGATGTCAGCCGAGAATTGGCTTCGTTTCCGTCTCCACAAGAACCCGGTGAAACCGAGTTCTCGGCTCTGGAAAAACAATTTACCAGAATCCTGCCGTCCGGTCAAGGTTTAACGGGCAGCGGCCTCGGATTTCCGAGTAAGTCTGTCATCGAATCGGTCATCGCCGGGCTGTGCTCACAGACAGACCATTTTCTCCAGTTTGCCATTGTTCCGAGCATGACCGCGACCCACTGGGGCGATGTTTCCCGGTGCTCGCAAAGGCAGCCCCGAAACGTTCACCAGGGGGCCGTGCCCAGACGTTCCTCTATACTATTCAAGCAAGCTCTCCACAAAGAGCGGAATGTCATCCAGGTCGTTCAGGCCGTCGCAATTCATGTCCGCCGCCGGGCCGAAGTTCGGGTTGAAACCCGTGAGCAACCAGATGAAAGGCCTTATGTCGCGCGCATCGCGGACGCCGTTGGCGTCAACATCGCCGGCACCCAAGCCAGTGCCGGTCGTTGCCTCTATACCTGCATACGTTCTGTGCCGTACTTTGGTCGAGCCGTCGGGAAGGGTTTCATAGGCGACGACATCGACGCGATGGTTGCCGCTGACGTATGAGCTGCGCGATCGGGTAAAGGTGTCCATGAAGCGCGCGGCAAGATTCGAAGTGCCCGTGGCCTGGGTGATGAAGTCGGTGGATTCCGGAAGGTCGAAGAAGATATAGACCTTGTCCACCGTCGCATCCTGCGCCTTGACCACGAAGTTGGCCGGCATCGAGGTGACGTCGTTGTTGCACGTCGCGCTCGGGGTGATCAGATCGAAGTCCGGATCCTCAAGATCGACATAAATGACGTGGCGCAGCTCCGTGAAGATCGGGTCGCCCACGCTGCGATGGCGAAACGCTCGCACCGTGATGTAGTGGTAGCCCTCGCCGAGCGCCGCTGCGTCAATGGTCTGGCGGTACGTGCCGGTTCCGCCTCCGAAAAGCGGCGAGTTTTCCGTGGTGAAGTTCTCAAAGCCGTAGCGCGGGTCCTGCGGAGATGAATTGCCCGCATGAAAGTCCGACGTCGGATTGCCGTTGTACGTCGAACCATTCCCATTGTAATCCTTGAAGCCCGAGTCGATGCGAAAAACGGCCTGGTTGTCGGTGTTGGAATCGAGCGGATCGGTCTGTTGCGTCTGAAGAAGGAGGTCGAAAGTCGGCGAAGTGACCACCGTAACGGGATTCACACGCCGTCGATGAGCCGGCACGCCGCCGTGATCCGCCGGGGCGATCCACGTGCTCGCATTGGCAATTGAAAGCGTACCGGTCGGGACCGCCGGCGCATAGATGACGTACCCGCGGCCGTGGAAGACGCCGTTGGCGTTGCGGTTGCGCGGCACGCGGACCGTGACGCTGCCGCCGCCGCCCACCGTGAGTACCTCGGAGATATCGTTGTTCGGGTCAACCACCGGGTCGGCGGCGTTGCCCGTCTGTTCGTGAAGCCGCGTCCCCGCCGGGAAGCTGGTCGTGACCGTACGGCTGTCGAATCCGTTGGATTCGAGATCGTTGAGACCGATCAGGACGTTGTCCACGCTGCTGGGTGTGCGTCGGGTGAAGATCAGGACATCGTGGCTGTTTGCGGTGAGCGGAATGAACCAGCCGCGGGCGAACTGATTGCGCATCCGCACGAGCGTCGTGATTTCGCTGGAGCCCAGGCCCAGCGCATCGCTGCGTCCGTTGGCCCGCGGGAAGTTCTCGGGGTTCGTCCCGAACTGCAGCGCATTGTGGTAGACGATCGACGGACCGGTTCGCATGAGCACATACGCGTGGGCCGTTGTGTCGTTCTCGCCGGAAGGAATGGTGTTGTCATGGCTGTTGACGTGGTGGACGCCGATGGTTCCGTTGTTGAAACCGTCAGCGTTGTCCACCGAACTGTTCATGACATTTTCCCAGGAGCCGGCCCCATTGGCTGTCATCAAATCTCGGAGTGCACCGGCCTCGTTGAGATCCAGCGCGTCGCGGTTGCCGAACTCCCAGCCGAACGAGGGCCAGCCGGAGCCGCTTCCCGGCTCACCGGGCTTGCGTACCCACTCGGCGATGTTGGAGTTGCTTTCGACCGCCTCCACGAAGGAGTAGGGCGTTCGCCGAACTCCGTCGAAACCGACCCAGTTGTCATAAACGCAGGCATCCCAGAGATTGTCCCAGAACCAGGCGGGGACGTGTTTGGCCGCATCGAGTCGGAAGCCGTCTACGCCGAGCACTTCGAGGTAGTACTTCGTCGAGCGAAGCAGCAGGTCGTTGGCATTCTCAATGACCGGGTCGCCGGCCATCGGATCGTCGAGATTGAAGGGATAGAAAGCGTACTGCGGCGGCGACGGGTTTCGCGGCGTGCCGGGATTGTTCGGCGATTGCAGCGGCAGCGCCATGTCCGGGTAGAAGCGCCGATTGTTGGCATTGGGTATGTTGCGCTGTGTGCCGGCCGGGATGTTGTTCGGATTTCCCGTCTCGACCGGGTGGCGGATGAACATGTGCGACTTCTGCTGAGCGATGTCAATCAGCCCGAGGAGCCGACCTTCATACAGGTGATAACAGCAGCCGCCGCATACCGGGTTGGCCAGTGAGAAGCCGCAGCAGGGCGACGTTGATTGCGGACAGCCGCTTCCATACGCGTTGAAATCTCCAAATGGGTCACCGCCCGTGGTGAGGACGAAGCCGGGATAACCGCCCTGCGTGATGAAATTCGGCGTGTTGTTGTCACTCGGGGCATTGTGGTTCATGATCCAGTCGACATAGACCAGATTGTTCGCCCGATGAAACTCCTGCACGAGGGTGCGGAATTCGGATTCAGAGCCATAACGAGTAGGCAACGTACTCGATCCGAGGTCGAACCGGTCGAACAAGTCATAGCCGACGCTGTTTGTGTTCGTGGCGCTGCCGCCGCGCTGGGGCGGGGGGAGCCAGACTGAATCGTACCCGGCCATGAACACGTCCGGCATGCGATACTGCATCACTTCCCACTTGGCTTCGAAGTACTGCAGCATGTTGTGATTCTGGGCACGCGCGTGGCTGCTTATGCTGAGCATTGCGCAGACGGCCGGCAGCGCCAGGATTCCGAATCGCTGCCCCGTCCGAAACACAAGTGCGTGTTTGTTGCAGATCTGCATGATTCTCTCCGGACTTTCTGTCAATCACTTGCCGGGCATTCGTGCCGATGCTCAGCGGTACCCGGACCGAAAGCCCACGGCAGCACGGCCGGGGCCCGGTCCGATGCACGGTACGATTCCGCATGAAGCGGAATCAATCTAGTCGAAGAAGTCCAGATACGTGTCAATGAACGGCGCGATATCCAGCGCGTTGCGTAGCGTGTCGCCGTTTACGTCGGACTTCTGTACGTCGCACGGATTCGTGTTCGTCCCCAGCAGGACGCCGACGAATGCCGAGATGTCATTGCTGTCCACGGCCTCATCGCCATTGATGTCGGCCGCAAACTCACCGCAGAAGGGAACCAGGGTGTACGAGAGATACTGGTTGCCCGGCGCGATGAGGTTGTCGGATAAATCGCCCGTCCAGTTACCCGGTATGTCGCCCAGGTTGCCGGCCGGTGGCGTCCGCATGAGCGGCGGCAGGAACTGGTTTGAGAAGTAGCCGAATCGGCCGGTGATGACGGCCATCGCCTTGACTTCCACGAACGGCCCGCTGATCGGATCGACCGGTGTCAGGCCGATGTCCGCGAAGTCCAGATCGAAGTGGAAGCCGCTGGTCGCACTCTCGGCCAAGGCCGGCGTTGCGCTCGACGCGGTGACGCCGAGGATGTTCAGGTTGTTGAAGGCCACCTGACTGCAGTTCGCATTGCCGGGGTTGACCAGTGTTGCGTTGCCGAAGCCAGTGTAGTTGTTCTGCGTGGCGAGGGCGGTGCCCATGGCCGTGGGGATGTTCGCCCCGTTGAACGTGCTCGGCGCGGCATACCCGCCGGAGGAAGCGAGCACATACGTCGCATACTGGTTGCCCGGCGCGACCGACTCGGCCGACAGGTCAATGAACGTCGTCGGACGCCCCGGAGGCGGTGGGAAGCCGAGGTTGGCCTTGCCGCCGCCCAGGCCTGGCAGCGTCTGATTGCTCCAGAAGCCCGTGCTGGAAACAAGTATCGCGCCAACCTTGACCGTCGCGCCGTCGTTCAGCGGTGGGCCGCCGTCGTGCACAAGTGAACTGCGGGCAATCGAGAATTGCACGCCGCGAGATGCCGTCTGTGCGTTGAGAATCTGCTGGCTCGGTGGCGAGCCCATGTCGTCGTCGTGCGCCGAGTTGCTGCTTACGCCCGAAGCGTTGGTATTGTCGCCGAAGTAGACGTTGTCGCCGATGGTCGACGAGAATGTCAGCGAGGTAATGGTAAGCGGTGCTTCGGTGTCGAGCAGGTCGACCAACTGGGCATTGTAGAACCCACCGCTGCGATGCATGACGATCGCATAGTCCGGCTGGAAGCCGATATCCATGCGATCGGCGCTGATCGACCGCAGCGCGGTCGGGTATCCCGTGTGATTGGTGTTAAGGATGTTCGTGCCCGATCCCGTCGGCGTCGTTTGCAGGAAAATGATCCATGTGTTGCCGTTCGCCTCGAGGTTACCCGTGATGCCGAGGTAGAGGCGGTCGGCGTCATTCTGCACGAAGAGCTGATTCAGCTCGCTGCCGTTCTGGTTGGGAATGGCCTCGGCCAGCTCGCCGGTCGGCGCGTTGCGCGTCAGTCGTCCGATCGAGCGGGTCACGTTCGAGTTGATGTTCTTGATGAACACGTTGTAGTCGTCATCCGGCACGCCCGTCGTCGGGTCGCGCTGTACCACGACGGCATAATCCGGGCGGAAGCCCGCATCGAGCGTAAGGCCGTCCAGCCCCTGTGCCGCGTCCGGAGGTGAGGACAGGATCGGTAACGTCGTCGGTCCTGTGGCCGGATTTGTATCCAGCAGCAGCACCACGGCGTTGCCGTTGCCTTCCAGATTGCCGGTGAGACCTACGCGAAGTCGGCTGCTCGTGTTGCGGATGCGAATCTGGTTCAGCTCGGAGCCGGGCAGATTCACGATCGGCGCCTCAACGGCATTGCCGAAGCAGGTGTGGTTGTTCTGTGTGCCGCCGACCAGCGGCGTATTGCCGAAGGCCGCGGGAATGCCCAGGCCCGTGTAACTGGTAGGACGGTTGGCCGGGCTGGCTGCCAACGACAGATCGAAGAACTGGTTGCCGGGCGTGCGCGGATCGGTCTGGAGATTCAGCGGATTTTCCACCGCATCGAACTGACCCAGGCACGGCACATTGCCGCCGGTGTATTCCGTGACCGAGATGCCCCAGGAATTGAGCGTGCCAGTATCGCCGTTGACGGTGTCCAGCACAGACAATGTCCAATTGCCGTTCGGATCGACACCGTTGAATGCGAGCAGCGACTCGCTGGGCTGAACCGCCGGTGCGCCTTCACTGTCAAACGTAAGATTCAGATTCGCCCCTGTTCGATCCCCAGGCGCCACGAGCACCACCTGTCGTCCGCTGTCATCGTGCGTCAGCTTTACTTCGAGCTGGCTCACGTCGGGGTGAGTGATGTTCACGGAGGCATTGATGTCGGTGACCCGGTCGATGCCGGCCATCGTTACGCCGCGCGAATCAGTCGCCGGGGTCGTCTCGTCGTCTGGGATTGCCAGCGGCAGCGGTGAATCGGAAAAGTTCGCGCTGTCGGATTCCGGCGTCGGGTCTGTCGGGTTCAGCGGTGGAAGGAACTGATTGCTCACAAAGCCCGAGCCGCTGACGATGCAGGCCGTCATCTTGAAGTCCACGGAGCCGCCCGACGCATCGAGTCCCAGGTCGGCCAGCCGCAGGGAAAACTGAATGCCGCTGGTGGCGCCCGGGGCGAAGGCCTCCTGCCGGATCGGATCGTCGCCGGCGATGTCGTTCACACCGAGAATGTTGCCCAGGTCCGCCGAGAAGGCGTTCACCGCCGGATTCTGATGTCGATCGGAGGACGGCGAGAACTCGAGCCCGTCCACGTGCTCATCGAAAACGCAGCTCATGATCCGGGCGTTGTGCTGGCCGCCCGCGCGCCAGTACATGATGCAGTATTCGGGTTCAAATCCGTTATCAAACGTAAAACCGCCGGCAGCGCCCTGGGAAAGCCCTTGCAGTGCGCCCGATCCGCCAGAGAAGTTCGCCGTAAAGAGCGTCTGAGTGCCGTCACCGGGTCCCGTGTCAATGAAGATGAGAAGTGTGTCGTTGTTGCCGCCGAAGAACGGTATGTTTCCGGTGACGCCGATGTAGAGCTTGGAAAAATCGGCCCGAGCGAAAATGCGATTCAATTCCGCACCACCGGTGGGGACCGGCGAGAAGGGCTGTGCATTGCCGAAGCAGGTGTAGTTGTTCTGACGGGTGAGTGCGACGCCGGCTGCCGTGTAGCGATTCGGCAGATTGGTGCCGTCCATCATACCGGCTGGCGCCAGGCCGCTCGGGTTACAATTGTACTGAACGTTTTGCAGGCCGGGGAATCGGGCGTTGTCAGAGAAGTCGACGACGTTCGGCGGATCGCCATTGGGGTTGTGGCTGCCGACGCAGGCCACGCCGCCGCCGCTGCTGCCTACGGTTGCCCGCAGCGGAGGAAGACTCTGATTGCTGATGAATCCTCCGCCGGAAGCGAGCAGCGCCTGCAGGCGGATCGTTGAGGAATTGTCGATCCCCAGGTCTTCAAGTGCCACCTTGAACTCAAAGCCCGTCGTAGCGGAAAGGGCGTTCTCCTCCTGGAAAATCGGATCGCTCGACGGCACATCGTTGACGCCGGCGAGATTGCTGTTATCAACGGCGAAGTCGACACCTTCAACGAGCAGCGTGCCGGCGTCTTCCGGATCAGTCAGGTTGTGCAGGTAGGCGAATTGCGTTCCGCCGGAGTTCCAGACCGCAAGGCAGTATTCCGGGGCGAAGTCAAGCTTTACGCCGTCGGTCATGTCATCGGGGTCGAGACTGCGCAGCGCGTTCGAGCCGCCGGTAAAGCCCGACGTATTGAGCACATCGGTGCCCCCGTTGTTGCCGGTGTCGATGAAGATCAGAACCGTGTTTTCGAAACCGTCAGATCGTTCGGTATTTCCGGTGACAGCTAGGTACAGATGCGTGGAATCATTCGCTGCGAAGAGTCGGCAAAGCTCGTTGCCTTCGGTGTCTTCCGCGGAAGGCGGCGTGGCGTCACCGAATCCGGTCGGATTGTCCTGCAGTGCCCGCGGCAGCAACGGGAAAACCGACGGGATGTCAGTTCCGAGGACGGTGGATTGACCGCTGCAATCTCCGGCCGAGGCGACGGGGTGCCCCGCTACGAGCGTGAGAACGACACTGAGAATGACCAGTGCAAACGATGTAAAGACGCGACGAGCCACAATCCACCTCCAGATCCGTTTCACGTCCGGCCGGTAGCCGAACCACCTTGCTGCCGAGTTACTTTCCACTTGAGGCCGTGGTGCGATCCTCGTGCCACCGGTCTCGAAACTTGCTTCTCGCGACCACATCCGTGGGTGCGCTGACGATCAACCGTCTGTCTTCCGAACTACTGGAAGGCGGACAGTTCGTTGTCTTGACGACGCTTGAGTGTTGCCCGATCCCCCGATCGGGCTGCGGAAAACGAGGACGCTCCCTCCCCATCCCATTCTATCAAAAAACGCTTTACCTGAACTCCCGTTGGTCGGTCAGGAAGCTGGCAGTATGGGTCCGCTATTCGATCGTACGTACCTCCACGGCTCGTCGATTGTCGGGATTCAGCACAGGATCTGGATATCGGGCCTTTGTCGCGATGATCGGGCCCCAGTATCGATTGGACAGATCCTGAACGTGCGCAAAGGTGCCGGTCTGCGACTGCGCCCACTCCACGTGGGAATCGAGCAGAAGGACATTGATCCCTCGCGTTCCGTGATTGTCTTCCGGGGTCAAATACTGAAACGACGACTCGGCTAGATCCTTGTCGTTGCTCTGATCCGCCATCGCGATGAAATCGCCTCGGTCGTCATTTCGCCACATGGCCACGTACAGATAGCTGATGTAGGTCTTCTGGGCCGTTGCTTCCTGCGCCGCTGTTCGTGGCAACTGCTCAAATCGGGTTACGGGCTCGGTATCCCATAGCTTGTTGAAGGGGGCTACCCCGGTGTAGCGCGTGCCGGGAGGATTGTTGAAGCGATCACTTGGACAAAGCATGATCTTGGGGTCGGGCAGATACTGCGGCTGAGCCGAGCCCTGCAATTCCGTACCGGATTCACGCGTTACGCGTCGCTCGATCACATCGCGAACCAGGCCGGCGAAGTTCGGGCCGTACTGGCTGCTGCTGTTCTGTTGTGCAGCGGCACGGGCCGCGACACTCGCCGTGGGAGAGTTCGGCAAGGATTTGGCCGGCAGCCAGCTTTCGTTGTCCTGTGCGTAATTGAGGAGGGCAATTCCGAATTGGCGAAGATTCGAACCGCAGACAGTGCGTCGCGAGACCTCGCGGGCGCGGGACAACGCCGGCACGAGGATGGAAATCAGCAACCCGATGATGGCGATGACGATGAGGAGTTCGATCAGGGTGAAGGCAGGAGCGAGTGGGCGGGCGATTCGGGGCCAATTGCGGGTCGGCTTTTTACAACGGGTGTCGTACGGCGATGCAGGGTATTGCCTTTGCCCGACCATCTGAGGTCGATCCATTGGGGAGGACCGCGGATGGCGGCAATTCCGTGCTCTGAGACCGACCTCTCGCTGCATTTGATTTCCGTCGGTTAGCAGGGTAAATTATAAGCTAGTAAAACCTTTTACTAGCAGAAGTATATACGCTGGGGGGAGAATTGCAAGACCGCTCCGAACCGTTTTTTGGGTGCTCTATGCCGAGTTATCACAACTCTGTGCATCATGTTATGATAGAACCAGCGAGGCCGTCGGGCGAGGATGTTTCCCCGTCCCAGGTTGTATCCGCAACGCGATCCCTGCCCATGGCGAAACGTAAGGCCGTCAGTATCAAGGACGTAGCACGAGAAAGCGGATCCAGTCTGACTACTGTTTCACTGGTGCTCAATAAGCGTGATCGCCGTATCAGCGAGGCGACCCGCGATCGAGTCCTCCAAACCGTTCAACGGCTGGGCTATCGTCCCAGCCGCCTGGCACAGGGTCTCCAGTCCCAGCGGACCTATTTCTTGGCAATCCTCGTGCCTCAGCTTCGCCATGCCTTCGCCGATGCCTATTTCGGGGAGATCATCAGCGCCATCCACGATCATGCCCGATCTGCCGGCTACAAGGTCCTACTCGAAGTGGCCGACGAGGACTTTCTCGGCACGCGCCAGCACCTCGAGCTGTTCGATCGCCACTTCGTGGACGGCATTCTCTGCCTGGGTGTTACCAATCGTGACGACTACCTGAGCGATTTCGAGCGCCACGATACCGAACAGGCAGCGCGACCGCGGCCGGTGATCATCGTCAACAATTACCTGCCGGGTCATCGTTTCAACTTCGTCCGTTGCGATTACCACGAAGCCGGTCGCATGGCTTGCGAGTATTTGCTGGAGCTTGGGCACCGTGCCATCGCTCTTATTCACGGCGCTGCTGAGGTGCAGACGACGCACGATTTCCGTGCCGGTATCGAAGAGGCCCTCGCCCGGGCAGGATTGAAGCTCACGCCGCAGCGGATCGAGGACGGTTTTTACACCGAGGAGGGCGGCGCCGAGGCCGCGGCGAAACTCCTGAAGCGCGATCGCGCGATCACCGCGATCATCGCGGGCAATGACAAGATGGCCATCGGTGCGATCAGCAATCTCAAGGAATCCGGTCTGCGTGTTCCCGCGGACGTCAGCGTCGTCGGTTGTGATGACATGCACCAGGCGGCCTTCTGTGATCCGCCGCTGACGACGATCCACACACCGATTTACGAGATGGGCGAGCGCGCCTGTGATCGTCTCCTCGATCTGATCGAAGGCAAAGTCGCATCCGTCGAGGAAACGCATCCGGTCACCATGTGCGTTCGCAAGTCCGCATCCGCCCCACGAACCGAGTAAATCAGGCACTCGCATGAGACTTCGATCCGGCATCCGCCGACTTGCTGAAACGTTTTCGCAAACGACCGTCGTTCGGAGATTCGTGATTCATCCACCGCGCCGCGGAGCGGACCTGCTCGCACGAGTTGCAGCGATCGCGTCGCTGCTCGGTGGAATCATCAGTTTCCTGCCGGTCGTCCGCGCATCGCAGGATGTGCGTACGGTCAATCTGGCCGGCTCGTTCAACAACTGGGCGACCGGTGACAAGTCCTTTGCACTCTCGCGCGTTGATGATCGCTGGCAGCTCGAACGTTTCTGGGAGAGCGGCGCGTATGAATTCAAATTCGTCTTCGACGGCACCTGGGCGCATCATCTCGGCAGCGCAGGGCAGGATCGACTCGTGCAGCCGGGACAGAACATTCCCCTGGTCATTCCGCGATCAGGCGAGTACGTCGTCTGGCTCAAACCGGATGACAAGCACTGGGGTCTCGAACCAGTCGCCGGCCGATATCCGACGCCTGTGATCGGTGTGGCCAATCCGCACACCTCGACCGTCGAACTGGCGGCGATGAATCTCGGCGAGGCACAACCGAAACTCAAGTGGTCTGTCCGGAGGGTGGATTCGAAGAAAAAGAACTGGAAGCTCACTACAAAATCGCCGGCAACGATCCATCGACCTTTGCTCCGGCTTGACAGCCGAGGGCGCTACGAGATTCTGCTGCAAGCGGACTACGGAGAACAGGAACGTGAGGGACGCTGGGTCGGCGTACTCGGGCCTGGATTTCAACTCCTCGTGAATCCGAAACAGGAAGGCGGCGGCGCTGCGAAACTCCTCCTGCCGACCGGCGGCGACCAGTGGGCCGCCCGCATGACGATTCCGGACAACCACACATACGTCCTTGAAGTGATGCCGGTGACAGGCAAGGCCGTGCCGCGCGCGGAGCGAACGATTCGCAACTTCGAGCCCGGCGACTATCTGGCGGTCTTCGATTCGGCGACCGGTACACTCTCGCTCGACCGCGACGGCTGGCACGAATTCGAGTTTGACCCGACTGCCGCGAATCTGCCGAGCAGTCTTCGGCGTGACGAGATCGAACGCGTCGATGTCGTCGGCGACTTCAATCACTGGAGCGCAGGCGCGACGCCGCTTTATCGGGAGACCTACGATCCGTGTCGCCTCCGGGGAATTGTCCGTCTGCCCGATGGCCTCCATGCTTACAAGCTGCTGATCAACGGCGTGGTATGGATCGAAGATCCGATGGCCGATCCTTCGCTGCGCACAGCAAACAGCGCCGGCGGACACAACAGCGGCCTGCGCATCGGACCCGACGCGGCAACGTTCGGCTCGCCTATTTCGAATGAGATCGCGTGCGGCGCGGTTCGGCATGATCCGTCCCGGCCGGAGTACTTCCAGCCGATCGGCCGGGACATCGTTCGGTTCACGGTCAGGACACTGAAGGACGACGTTGAAGAAGTATTCATGGGGATTGAGCAGGTCAACGGGAGTCTGCCCCTGGCAAAGGTCGACACGCGGGGCGGTTATGATTACTGGTCGGCCACGTGCAGGATTCGGCCGCCGACCGCAACATACACTTTCACGTTGAAGGATGGGACGGCGCGATCCTTGCTCGATTCGGCCCGATGCCAGAAGCTGCCTGCAAAGGCCGATGATCCGTCTTTCGGAGAGAAGCTCCCGTTCGAGGCAGAGGTGCGAATGTCCTTCGAGACGCCGGATTGGGCCAAGCGGGTGGTGTGGTATCAGATTTTCCCCGAGCGTTTCTGCAACGGGGAGCCGGCGAACGATCCGCCACGGACCGTACCGTGGACGCACAAGTGGTTTGAGCCCTACGACGGCTCACATGCGAAGGACGCGCGTCGGCGTTTCAAGGAGAAGGGCGGCTTCCACGAGTACATCTACGATCGTCGCTACGGTGGAGACTTGCAGGGCGTGCGCGAGAAGCTGCCCTATCTGCGGGAACTGGGCATCACGGCGATTTACTTCAATCCGATCTTTCTCGCCGAATCTCTGCACAAGTACGACGCGTCGGACTTTCGCCACGTCGATGATTACTTCGGCGTCAAAGACAGTCTCAAGAAGATCAAGGGCGAGACGATCGATCCGGCAACATGGCAGTGGTCAGAGAGCGACAAGGTCTTTCTCGATTTTCTACAGGAAGCCCATCGGCAGGGCTTCAAGGTGATTATTGACGGCGTCTTCAACCACGTCGGCCGCGACTTCTGGGCTTTTCAGGATGTGCTCAAGCACGGCAAGAAGTCGCGTTATGCCGGCTGGTTCGACATCACCAGTTGGGAACCGTTTCATTACATGGCGTGGGATCGGGACGACGGCTCGCTGCCTCGCCTCAAACATGACGACGCGCTAGGTCTGGCCGAGGAAGTGCGTGAGCATCTCTTCGCCGTGACGCGCCGCTGGATGGACCCGAACGGCGACGGCGACCCGTCCGACGGCATCGACGGCTGGCGGCTGGACGTAGCCAGTGACATCAATGCGAACTTCTGGCGCGACTGGCGGGCACTCGTCAAGTCGATCAACCCGGATGCTTACATCGTGGCGGAACTCTGGGAGGAATCGAAGGCCTGGCTCGACGGGCAGACCTTCGACGCGGTGATGAACTATCCTTTTGCACGTGCCGGACAACGTTTTATTGTGAACGACAAGAAGCGGAGCAAGCCGAGCGAGTTTGAACAAGAGTTAAAGAAAGTCCTCGGCTGGTACGCGCCCCATGTGAACTACGTCCTTCAGAACCTCTACGGCAGTCACGATACCGACCGGCTGGCGTCGATGTTCATGAACCCAGACCTGGAGTACGACCAGGCCAATCGGTTGCAGGACAACGGTCCGAACTACAACCCGCACAAGCCGACGCCGGAGTGTTACGTGCGGCAGAAGCTGGCGGCAACCTTCCAGATGACCTATCTCGGCGCACCGATGATTTACTACGGCGACGAGTTGGGCATGTACGGCGCGGACGATCCTTCGTGCCGCAAGCCGATGCTCTGGCCCGAGTTGATGCCGTATGACGATCCCGAAGAAAAGATCGAGCAGGACGTGCTAGAGCACTATCGCCGGGTGATCGCCATTCGCAACTCGTATCTCGCCCTGCAACTCGGCTCGTTCGATCCTTTGGCGGCGGTGGACGACAAGGGCGTCTTCGCCTACACACGCACACTGAACGGCGAATCGGTTGTTGTCGTCCTCAACAGCAGCGGCGAGAGCCATCGGCTGGACGTGCCCTCGCCGTGGCCCGACGGGACGAGGATCGTTCGGCTGGATGATCCGAAGGAGTGCGAGCTGGTGATGCCGCCGTCGGACGATCCCAAGGCGCGGCCCACCGTGCGTCCGAGAGCAATGAAGCACGAGCACGTTCGCGTCGAAGGCGGTCATCTTCGCGGGCTGATGCTGCATCCGTACGAAGGCGCCATTCTGGCAAAAACCGATCGATAACCATCGCCCGTTCATTCATCCATGCGGGACCTGACACTTCAAATCGGTCGTGTTTTACGTGGAGTTGTTGTCCTCGCCGCGACGGTCCTGCTTGTGTTCTCATTCGCATGGGTCGGCTCGCGGCCGTGGCGACAGGAGCGTCTTCGCGCCGGGCAGGTACAGCTCAAGGTTCTTCATTGGGGCGAGAAGAATGAGGACGAGATCGTCCGCCAGCTCTGCGCCGATTTCGAATCGCTGCCGGTGAACAAGGACGTCAAGATTCTGCGGATCAATCTCGGGCAGGCCGCGTCGGTCAACACCAAGCTGCAAACCATGTTCGCCGCGGGCGATCCGCCGGACGTCTTCTATCTTGGTTATGAAAAGGCCGCAGACCTCGCCGAAAAAGACCTGCTCGTCGATCTGGACGAACTCATCGCCCGCGACAAGACCGAAGGCATCCCGACGGTCGATCTCGACGATTATTTTCCTTCTGTTTTGCGCTGCTTTCGCTACGACGCGGAAAAGGGTCGGATCGGCAGCGGCAAGCTCATCGGCCTTGCGAAGGACTTCACCACCGTCGGCTTCTATTACAACAAGGACCTGTTTCGCCGCGCCGGCGTCCCCGAGCCGCCGCGCGAGGGCTGGACGTGGGACCAGTTCATCGAGCGCGCGCGGGCCATCGCCAAACTGCCGGACTGCTACGGCGCCGACTTCGTTACTTGGGAGTCGATGGTTCGCATTTTTCTTTGGACTCATGGAGAGGACTTCGCGACGCCCGACTGGGCGACGTACAAGTTTGACGATCCGCAAATGCACGCCGTTCTCGAAAAGCTGCAAAGCTGGTTTCACGATGAACGCCGCACCCTCGTTTCTGCGAAGACGCAGCTTGAAACGCTTATGGAGCCGTTCCTCGCCGGCAACGTCGGCATGGCCGGCCCGCTGGGCAGGTGGAAGTGCCCGACCTATCGACTGATCGACAAGTTCGACTGGGATTTCGCCCCATTGCCGTACGTACCCGGCAAGCCGAAACGAAATGGAATTTTCACCACAGCGTGGGCGATCGCCGAGAGCAGCCCACACCGCAGCGAGGCGTGGCGGTTCATCAAGTATCTCAACAGCCCCCGCGGGCAGGAGTTGATGTGCCGTGCGGGGCTCGCCATGCCGGCACTTCGGAGCGTGGCGCACAGCGACGCGTTCTGCGACCCAAAGCAGAAGCCGGCGAATTGTCAGGCCTTTCTTGATGCGGCCGAGTATGCCGAGCCGATCGACTGGCCTGCGGACCCGCGCTATCTGCACCAGCTTCGCGTGCGGATGGAGGACATCTTCAAATTGAACAAGCCGGTGGCGCCGGCGATGACGCGCGTCGGCCGGGAGTGGCGCGATAATGACGCCAAGGCGGTGTTCAATCAGGACTATCCGCCGATGCCGTGGGCGATGTTGGCGTGGGTGCTGGGGCTGCCGATGATGGCGGCCGCATCGGTGATGATGTTCTTCTGGTGGCGAGGGCGACCGCGCGGACTGTCGATGCACGAGGAACTCGCGGGGAACCTCATGGTGAGCCCGTGGGTGATCGGGTTTGCTGCCTTTACTGCGTTTCCGATAGTCCTGTCGATCTTGCTGGCCTTTACCAAATGGAGCGGCATGACGACGCTGGACCACGCCCAGGCCGTCGGGTTCGACAACTTTTTCGCCATGTGGCAAAGCGACGACACCTTTCGCAAGTCGCTGACGAAGACGGCCATCTATACGCTGCTCGCCGTGCCAAGTGGACAGCTTCTGGCGCTGCTCGCGGCGATGCTGATGAATCACGAGTTTAAGTCGATCGGCGTCTTTCGCGCGATCTGGTATCTACCGAGCGTGCTGGCCGGCGTGGGCATGGCGGTCATGTGGAAATGGGTGTTTCATCATGAGCACGGGCTGATTCGTTCGGCGGTCGATCCGATGCTCCCTTTCGGCTGGCAGACGCCGGCATGGTTTGAGAAGGATGCTGACGTGTGGGGCGTGCCTGCGTTTGCGATCGTGAATCTGTGGACGATCGGCGGCACGATGATGATCTACCTCGCCGGCCTCAAGGGTATTCCGAAGGACATGTACGAGGCCGCGGAGATCGACGGGGCAGTGGGCTGGCGGAAGTTCATCAGTGTGACGCTGCCGATGCTCAGTCCGGTGATTTTGTTCAATGTGATCATCGCGATCATCGCGTCGTTTCAGGTGTTCACGCAGGCGTTCGTCATGACCGGCGGCGGCCCCGGCGACGCGACGCGGTTCTACGTGGTGTACCTGTACAACCAGGCGTTTGATTTTCACGACATGGGCTACGCGTCGGCCATGGCGTGGCTGCTCCTGCTCATCATCCTCGCGCTGACGCTGATCCTGATGAAGACTTCGCGGCGGTTCGTGTATTACGAGGCGTTGAAGTGATGCGGCCGAACTGGAAGAATGCAAGCATCCTCGCCGCGCTCGTCTGCGGCAGTGTGATCATGCTCTTTCCATTCTGGTGGATGTTTGTGACGAGTCTGTCGACCGAGGCCGAGGCGACGGAAGCGGCTACCGGTATTAAATTCTGGCCGGAGTCGGCGCAGTGGCATAATTATCCGGCCGCGCTAGCCAAGATGGGGTCGCAGCCGTGGCGCGGGTTTCTGGATGCCCTTGCCAACACCACCGTCGTCACCACCCTCTCCGTCGTCGGGCAGATTCTTTCGTGCAGTCTGGTCGGGTACGGCTTTGCCCGGCTGCGCTTTCGCGGCCGCGACACGCTCTTCGTTCTCATGATCGCCACGATGATGCTGCCGGCGCAGGTGACGATGATTCCGATGTTCATCATGTTCCGCACCTTCGGCTGGGTGGATACGTTTCTGCCACTCGTCGTGCCCATGTTCTTCGGCACGCCTTTTTACGTTTTCCTTTTCCGACAGTTTTTTGCGCAAGTGCCCGAGGCCCTGGTCGAAGCAGCGCGGATCGACGGCTGCGGCCATCTGCGCATCTGGTGGCAGATCATGCTGCCGATCTGCAAGCCGGTGATCGCCATCACCGCTATCTTCACGTTCATCTTTGCGTGGAACGACTTCCTCGGTCCGTTAATCTACTTGCAAAGCGAAGAACAGATGACGCTGGCCGTGGCGCTGAACAGTTTCCAGAATCAGTACGGTGATTTCCGCGATGCGCACTACCTGATGGCCGCGAGCATCGTCACGATGATCCCCTGCATCGTGCTCTTCTTCGTCGCTCAGCGGCAGTTCGTCGGCGGACTCAGTCTCGGCGCCGTCAAAGGATGAAAGGCCATGAGCTCATGTCTGACGAAAAGAACTGGTATCAAGGTTCAGTCTGGATATGCAACTCACGATTCATTCACTGTGCAGCTATGGCACTTCAATCCGTATCAGTTCGTTGTAATTCGGTCCGGTACCGCAGGGAATGCAGCCAGCACCACAGCTTGTTGACGGCTGGATGTGACACAATCCTGTAATATCATCAGTTCCAGTTCCTTCGCTCGATCCTGTTTCGCATGGAAATTCTTGTGTGCCCACATGGGTCCACGAAGCTTCATCTGGACAATCTTCAGGATGCTGGTAGCAGGGAAGCGCCGCTCCATGCCTGATACCACGCGTTCGGAAGAAGGTCTGGCCAAGCTTGGGTACCCTGAACTCCACAGAACGGTTACGAAGCTTCTGAGTAAACATCAGGCCCTGGCACGGTGTCGGATGGCCGCTGCAGGTATGCTCGATGGTAACGCTGAGAGATGTCGATGTTGTGTGACCGGCCGAGAATTGCGCTGTTACGTTAAACGTGGCTCCGAGTAGCCCCTTCAGCAGGTTATTCAGGCCCGCTTGCAAGCCGCCTTCATACGATGTGCTGCCCGTATCCGTGTACGTAATAGATCCTGAGCAGCCGCCAAAGGCACCCGTACATGGGCTGCAGTTCTGTATGATCTGTACACAAAGTGTCATTTCCTCTGTCGTGTCCGAAATGACAACGGGAGTGCCGAATCCAACATCAAAGCACGTAAAATCATAGTCACAGCAGTCGTTACCAATGAAGTTATATGAGCACTGGCATGGCGCCGAGGGTAACGAAGAGAATACTGCTGCTAACCACAAGTACGATGCTGTAACAGCCGCCGCAAGAAATCCTCCTTCAGTGGACCCTGTAAACAAGTCTGTTGTCAATTGTTCAACGTGCTGATTGTGTTACCATTCTCTTCTACCATCCCTTTTCGACCCTGGAGCGGGCTAACAGGGAATCGGAATCATTTGGAAAGCGATCAATAAGTTACTCAAAAACAGCGCGGGCTTCACTCATTCGATCCAACTGTACAAGGCAATCGCCCTGCAAGTACAGGAGATTGCTATGAATTCGTGGCTTTGACTCCAGGTAATCTCTTACGCTTGAATATTCCGTATTCAGCAGGTTTTCTATCCGTTCGAGACAGGTTTTCCAGTTATGTTCATCGTGGTCTGCCAGAATGATTTGCCTTTGATATTCAACATAATAACGATCGTCGGGCCGAATCAGGGATTCGTACTTACGCATCTGTGCGGCAAGGTTTGTGCGCGAGTCACCTTGAGGTGCAGTTTCAGAAGATGAGCCGTGTGACGAGGCCTGGAGACTTGCCTGATAAAGCAGATACCCTGCTGATTCGAGCAGGTTGATGGGATTTTTGAAGGGCTTCGTCTGCATCTCGAGTACGGTTTCTCGCAACGATGCCTGATCCCCGATCATCGCAAGTGCCAACCCCTTTTGGTAATAAACATACCTCAAGGGGGGAATGAATCCGGAGACTGCTTCCGACGCGGGCACAGAAGCAAGATAAGTGTCGAATTCTCTGAGCGCGCTTCTGGCAAGCGCGGAACGTGCGGGGTCTTCCGTGGCGGCATGCAGTGCCGAACCGAGCCATGCTCGCCCCCGATGATAAGCCGCCGCTTGCATCAACGGATCGGTACGCTTCTGGTACTCGTCTCGATGATTCGATGAGGAAGCGTGTTCCCGCTGCGTAGCTGCATTCGAGTACGAATCAAGTGCTCGGATCATCAAACCGGGATCTGTGCCATCGATCCAGAAGCCGATCACATGCTGTGCGGCGCGCATCTGGTTCGAGAATCCGGCATTCTTGTTTTCGGCAATCTCGAGCAGCATCGCGCGTGCTTTCTCCGGCTCGTCAAGCTGGCCGGTCAGCAGCGCCGCTTCAAGGAGTACGCTTGCCTCCAGCGAATTTACGGGTGGCGTGCCTGCGGCGTTCAGGAGTTTATCGCGCCAGGAATGCTTATCATTCAGCGTAAGTTGCGATGCCTTCGTGTCGCCTTGCACGCGCTCAAACTCACGGAGAAGTTCCTTCAGTTCGGCAACGGGTTTCTTTCTGCCGTTGTTCGACGACTGTGCCAGGATCGCAGGCAGGAAAGAGCACAGACAAAGAACGCAAATGCCAGACCACAGGAAGAGACGTCGTCGGACGCAAGTTTTCTGTGAATGGTTCATTTGGACCTCCGCTCTAAGTCGATAGCCCTATAGCAGATAGCAAAACGCACACTCAATCTTCAAGTGCAGGAACGAAACTGCTTGCTGTGTAAACTTCCAAGGCCCACGGAATTTGTAGACTTCTCCATTCTTCGATATTGTACACCTACTCCACGGAGGCGTATATTTTAACGGGGGGGGGGGGGGGGGGGGGAGGGATACCTCTATCCTTCGCCTGGGGGGTTGTTGTCCCCCGCGATTTTCTTTTCCTTGTTGGGC
>CAADGE010000038.1 GCA_900696465.1 uncultured Planctomycetota bacterium | reverse complement strand
TGGCCGCGATCTTGTCGCGGATGCGCTCGCCGGTGACCTCGCGTTCGAACTGGGCGAAGGACAGCAGGATGTTCAGCATCAGCCGCCCCATCGAGGTCGTCGTGTTGAACTGCTGGGTGACCGACACAAACGACACGCCGTAGCGCTCGAACACTTCGACCATCTTGGAGAAGTCCGCCAGGCTGCGCGTCAGTCGGTCGATCTTGTAGATGACGACCACGTCGATCTTGCCGGCTTCGATGTCCGCCATCATCCTCTTGAGGGCGGGACGCTCCATGTTGCCGCCGGAAAAGGCGGGATCGTCGTAATCGTCGGCTACCGGTATCCAACCTTCGGCGCGCTGACTGGCAATGTAGGCATGACCGGCATCACGCTGGGCATCGATGGAGTTGTATTCCTGGTCCAGCCCCTCATCGGTGGATTTGCGCGTATAGACCGCGCAGCGCATGCGGCGCTTCAAGACTTCGCTCATCGACCACCCCGCTTCTTGGTGGTGGGCTTGGTCTTGGCATTGGATGGCGGCTTGAGTCCAAAGAACAGCGGACCCGACCAGCGCATGCCGGTGATTTCGCGGGCGATCATCGAGAGGCTCGGGTACATGCGCCCCTGAAAGTCATACTGGCCGTCGGTGCTTGCGATCACGCGGTACTCGACGCCTTTGTATTCCCGCACCAGCACCGTGCCTGCGGCCGGACGGTAATCACGGTCGCGTTTTTTCACCTTGCCGGTTTCGACCAGCGATTCGATGCGACGCTGGTTGCGATCCAGCAGGTTGGCGTCGACTTTGCGGAACTCCAGCTCTTGCAGCCGGTAGGCAATCCGGCGTTCGAGGAACTGGCGATTGTGGGTGGGCGTGTCGCCACCGACCAGCTTCTGCCAGAGTGCCCGGATCTCTGCCATCGGCATCTCGGGCAGCCTGGCAATCTGCGCCGCCAGCGATGGCGGCGTGGAAAACGATGGTGTTTGCATGCTCATTTCGACTCCGTAGTTGTCTTGTTGACGGGGTCTGTATGAACGCGCTGGTTGCCAGAGAAGCCAAGCTCAAACTCGCTCGCTTCGGCCATGTGTGCGGACTGTTCTGCACCGCCGATACGCAGACGGGCCAGGCCGTTGGCCAGCAGTGACGCGATTTCGCAGCGACGCTGCTCCGGCGTCATCCGCTCGGGTGGTAGATGGTTGATTTGATGCATCGGTAGCGGTCCTCTCGGTCAAACTCACATGCAGTGAAATTGTCCGGATGGACTGCCGCCGACACCATGAGGGAGTTTCGGAGTCGTGCGAACCGATGCGGGTTTCTGCGAAAAGCAGGTCCCCTTTAGTTCGCCAGATGACGGGCGAGGATGGTCTTCATCAACGAATTGCCGGGCTGGGTGCTAGCGATCATGTCCCGGATCTGCTCATTGACCTGCTGGGTTGGCACAGCAGCGTTCACCGCCGCCTGCGTGACTGCCGAATAAGCATCGAGCACATCAGCGCCGGTGATGTCGTAGCCATGGCCGAGAGAAATCCAGCGCAACGCGGCGAGACCTGCGGCGAGCGCGAATGCTGGCTGCTTCTCGGCGTAGTCACGGGCGGCACGGGTCGATGTGCGCGGATCGGTTGGGCTGCGTGTTGCCAACTCAGCAGCCAAGGTGAATAGACCCGCATCCTTGGCTGCGGCGAACCATTTGCCCTCGGCACCGGGTGTGCTGGACACCAGGTCACGCAGAATTTCGTCCGGTTGCTTGTTGGGATACTTCTTGGCGATGGCACGAAACGTCGCCAGATTCGTTGTGCCCTGATTGGACGCCACGGCATAGCGTCGGTAGGCCTCGTCGGCCAAACCTGAAGACAACAGGATGGCCTCGCAGGCTTGGGCGATCTGCCAGCCTGGGTCATTAAGGCCGCGCGATTCCTCGGCATAGCGGATCGCCTCCGCTTTCTTGCCCATCGCCGACAAGGCTTTAACGCCCCAGCGCCGGTCGTGCCACCACTTGAACCGCGCCTTGTCGATCAGGGTCAGCAACTCGTCATAACGGCCCGCCGCGAACAGCGCGGACAGACAGGCACTGGTGCCCTTGAAGAATCCATGTCCGGAAGCCTTCGGGCTCCACACACTTTCGACTACTGGCATGAACTCATCGGTCCATTGCGAAGCCAACTCAGGCGTCACGCATAACTCGCCCCAGTAGTCGCCCAGCAGTTCGATGTAGGGCATCTCGTCGTCCTGCAAGGCCTGCCATAGCCGCTCCAGCCAGCGTTGCCGAATCTTCTGATCGACGTCGGCCTTGATGATGATCGGCACGAGGGTATCGATGGCCTTGTTGACGGCGGAGCCCAGTGCGCCCGATGAACTGTCCACCTGTTCCAGCGCCGGGGAGAGCTTTTCCAGCAGGATGATGGCTCCCTCAGCTGCGAGCACGGGCTCCTTGCGGGCGACCTGCTTGATCTCCGTGATGGCTTCCTTGATCCGCTGCGCCGGCGTGTCGGAGCGCCAGCCGAAGGCATGCCGGCGAAAACGGGAAGCGAATTGCCACTTGTGGGCACTCATGATCGATCCACCATGAGCTATCGCACCGGGTACTGGCCGTTACGGATGAAGCGGTCGTAAGTGTCTTCCTCCGGTTCCTCATCATCGTGCCGCGCTCCCTGCCACTCGGCCTCGGGCAGCAATAGCAGTGTCAGCGTGTAGTCGTACTGACCCGCGACGCGCGTCATCTCCGTGACTGGCATGCTGGCAGGCTCGCGGGCAAACCAGGACTGGGCGCGCCCCGTCCGGTTGTCGCATATGTCAAAGGCGTTGTAGCTGTGCGCCAGCGCATCGTGCGGCAGCTCGATAGTGTTCTTGCGCGTCGCGAAGTAGGCGCCGGACCTGAGCGCCGCCTTGTTCGACTTGGCCCAGAGCATGTGATCGTCGCGGCTGGCTACCAGTACGGCGCGCCTTGGAGCGATCTCGGTCCAACGAAGGGCGGCGGCTGTCAACGACACCCCATAGCGGTCAGCGCAGTGGCCGAGCAGATCGAAACTGACCGGTTGACCGTCCACCTGCCGCCGGAAGTCGTCCAGCGGCATCAGCAAGGTCGAGGCGAACAGATCCGCCTCGGCCTCGATGTCGCGCTCGTTGTTGTCCCCCGTCTCGATGTCGTCGTCGCCGCATTCGAACAGGTCCTGCTGGTGACGGTGCAGGATGTAGTGGCCGAACTCATGCGCAATCGTGAAGCGCTTGCGGCCTTCTGACGGGGTGGCGCTGTTGTAGAGGAGCAGCCACTTCGATCGCGCCTTATTGGCCTTCAGCAGACCATCGAAACCTTCCAGATCCTCGCCCCGAACCGTGTCGATCGGCGAGTCCGAAAAGCACTGGCGGGAATACTCCAGCGCCAGTTCGTCAACCTTGACCGGAAAGCGATCCGCACCGAGCACCGCGTTGAGCATGGACGAGATGCGGTTGGCCTCGGCCATGGGCTTCTTCGCATCCGTCATTCATCTTCCCAGGCATCGAGGATCTTGCGGATCTTCTTTTTGTCCGGCTCCGACATGGTTTTGTACTTGCGGAAGAAGGCCTCATCGAGCACCTCCTCGTCTGGCGTGGTGGCCGACTCGGTCAACAGGAACTCCGTGGTGACCTCGAGCACGGCGGCGATCTTGCCGATCTTGTCGGCCGATGGTTTCGGATCGTCCTTGTTCTCCAGCTCCCAGATGTAGCTCTTGCTGGAGTCGGTCAGCTCGGCCAACTGCTCCAGGCTGAGCTTCTTCTGCTTCCGCAATGCGCGGATCTTGTCCCCCAGGGGCGATGGCACCGTTATCTCCTCATGTGTTCGCGTCAGGCCGAAAATA
>CAADGE010000037.1 GCA_900696465.1 uncultured Planctomycetota bacterium | reverse complement strand
TCTGGGCGCCGGTGGAGCTGTGGCACCGCGACGCCGAGCACTGGAAGACGCTGTACCAGAAAGGTATGCGGGTGCTGGTCGAGGGCCGCACCGTGCGCGACGAATGGGAGGACGCCGACGAGAACGAGCGCGTCACGTTCAAGGTCGAAGCGCGGCGCGTGGGCATTCTGCCGTATCGCATTGAGGCGGTGACGTTGGGTGCGAAGCCCTCTGCATCTGATAGTGGTGCGCCGCAATCCTGACCAGCCAAGCAGGATCCCCACGGCTGTTCCCGTTCAGCTTGATGACGAGGATGGTCGCGTCTTCGGTCGCCTTGTTCGTCAGACTGGCCACCGATCCGCTCAATCGACCAGCGGCCGGGCATTCTGCGGTCGCACGATCGCCACTAGCGTCCTAGCCCGCGTCAGGCCGACCCGCAGCAGCCGGCGGCTACGTTCAAACGGCGGCTGCTCATTCCTCTCATCGAAGAAGCTCGACTTGAAAGCGCCTTCCACGAGAACGACCCCATCGAACTCCTTTCCCTTGGCCTTGTGCATATTCATCAGGATGCAGCCTTGGGGGTCGCGCTCGGCCGCCACGAGCCGCTCCTGCTCGAGGGTACGTTTGACTAGTTCGCTCGCACCTGCATAGCTGCTCAAGGCGAGCCAACGCTCGCCGAGTCCGGAGGCCAGAGAGTCGGTCGCCCTGAACAGCCGCACTAGCCGGGCCTCGCGGAACAGCTCATTCAGCGCTGGAATATCGTGAAGCACCCAGCGCGCCGCTTTCCAGTCCGCGACAGGTTCTCCGACCAGATCGATGCCAGCCTTGTAGACCGCGACGAGGGCTTTCGCGGCATTGATGCGCGGTCCTTCGCCCGTCGCCACCTTGGCTGCCGCCTCGTCATACTTACGTGCGTGCTCCGCCGCGGCGTTGGTCGGCTCCTCCGCGTTCTTCAGCTTGTAATATCCAGCAATGACCCGGAGCGTCCGCGCAAGGGTCTCTTCGGCCGGGCCGGTCGGCCATTCTAGGATTGACGCCACGACCACCGCCGCCGCCGCGGAAAGCTCAGCATCCCAAACGACATCATGTTCGATGACGGGTAGGGTCTGCTTGTTGTAAGTGTGCGTCTCCGACAGGATCACCGAAAGGTCGGCGATGAGCGAATTGCTTCTCGACAGCACCGCCACGCTCGGATGCTCGACCCCCTTCTTCCGCAACGCGCTGAAGGTCCATATCACCGCTGCATGGACCGTTGCGGCAAACGTGTTCTGCCAGTACGAAACCTGTTTGATGTCTGGGGTGGCCGGCAGCGGACTGTGGTTGTGCAGTACTGCGTCGGCGAACTGAAGGATTCCCGCGTTTGGGCTTCTGTGGTTTTCCCCGCCCAGATCGAACTCGGTGACCTGGATATCCTCTCGGAGAATATCCAGCCGGCGCGGATCGATATCATCCCGGTAATCAAAGATCCGCTGTTCTGGATCGGCAAGGCAGAACACGTCCGTGACCTCAGCCAGAGCGCGAACGATCCGCCACTGGTTGTCGTCGGTGTCCTGGAACTCGTCGACGATGATCATCGGAAACCGATCGGCAATGAGCTCGCGCAGCGCCGCGCATCCCTCCAGTAGGTCTGCCGCGCCCGCTGCGAAGAGATCGAAGCAGTAGAGCCCTTGCTCCGATGCCAGACGTCGTCGCTCGACCATCCAATCCCCATCGAACGCCGATTTCTGAAGACGTTCCTCCCCGGGGTAGAGAAAGCGGATCGGCCGGCCGTGCAGGAGGCGGCCGTGGGCTTCCAGAATCTCCATGCAAAAGGCGTGATAGGTCTGGACGGTGACGGCCCGCCGTTCGGCTGGCGTCAGGATCTCCTTGCAGCGCAGGAGAACCTGACGGATGGCAGCGCGCGAGAAGCTGAGAAAGAGGATTCCCTGTCCTGGCTTGAGCGTCGCAGACTGGCGCTGGGCCTTCAGCAGGGCGATCGTGGTTTTGCCGGAGCCGGGCCCGCCGAGGACCAAAAGGTGTCCGCCTTGTGCGATGACCGCCTTGCGTTTTTCGCACAGCTCCAGCTTCATTAGAAGAGATCCTCCAAATCGTCCGGCGGCGGTGCTGCGACATCTTCGGAAACGGCGCTCAGCGCCTTGTGGATGGTTTCAAGGATTTCTCGGATCGTCGCCGGTAGCTGGTCGGCGTGCTGGCACTGGCTGATCATCATGGCGGCATAGCCGTAAGCGTCGCCCTTGCGCGCCTTCAGAACCTTCGTCGCCAATGCAGTTACCTCACCATCGCCCGCCGCCGGATCATAGACGCCGACACTGGGATAGTCGGGTCGATCCTTCACCTCATTGAGAAACCGCCTCACAACTGCGATGGGCGTCTCCTTTACGAGCAGCTCCTCAATGCCCTTCTCGGGGGACTCCCAAACCTGCGTATAGCTCTTCAGCTTGTCCATCGCATCCTGGTTCAGCGGGGCGTTGGGTTTGTCGTAGAAACCGAAGGCGAGCTTTCCGAGCGCCGAAAACACCGGACCATGACGCGGTACCGAGCCATCCCCGCCGGCATTGAAAATGCTGACACCAGCCAGATCGAGGTGGGTGTAGTCCTCCGGATTGAGGGACGCCTCCATAATCGACGAAGCTACCGGAAATAGGGCTGCCTCCGTCGATCCCTCCACGACCAGCACCGCCCGGCTCAGAATTGCCTCGGCGAATTGACGCCGTTCGACGCGGAACGTCTTGGACTTAACAGCCTGGCCATCGATCGGCTGGCCTGTCAGAGCGCCGGTCTCGTTGCGGTTCAGGATGACAATCTGCTCATGATCGAACTGTTCGATCACGTAGGGTGAATGCGAAGTGACAATCGATTGCCCCATTTCCGCGAGCACGAACCGCGTCACCCGGCGCTGCGTGTGTGGCGGGAGCGCAATTTCCGGCTCCTCCATCGCGAAGATCACCGATTGCTTGTCCTTCAATTCGGCAATGAAGGTCAGGAGAGCGAAGACCAGCAGGTTGATTGAACCAGTACCCAGCCGACCGAACGGTACGAGATGCTGACCAGGTTGAGCTGCGATAAACAGCCGCACGACTTCCCGGAGATGCTCGCGCGTCAGGTCCGAAGCAAAGAAGGCCGTCGCATCGTCACCAGGCGCCAAGTTGACGAAGCGTCCCATCCGGGATCGTAACTCTGAGCGGATATGCTTCAGTTGCTCGATCTCGCCGATTGCCGGGTCAAGCGCTTGTAGTCTGGCCAGAGTGTCCCGCCACATCTCGACGGCACCGGCGCCGCCCAGCTTCAATACGGAATCGAGCAACGAACCGCGCTGCAGGCTGAGAGCGCGTGAACCGGTCCGCAACGTCCGCAAAAACACAAAGCCGCAAAGGCGCTTGTGCACACGCGTGAACGGAACACGGCCCTGACCGAGCTTGACCTCGGTTTCTTCGTCGAGAGCATCGACCTCTTTGGTTGGATGGTCGAAGAATGTGTTGCCGACGAAATCGTCCTCTTCCGGGTCGTACCGACCGACAAACAGAAGTGGTAGAGCCCAGATCACTGCCGGACCATCGGCCTTTCCAAGACCATCCTGCTCCTCGTCTATGAACGTACCCGCCAAGTCGTCCCACCTGCGGAGATGGCCACCCAAGCGCCGCTGCGCCTCTTCGGAAAGATCGACCAGGATCGCCTCAATGCGAATTTCAACCGGCGCACCTTCCGCATTCAGATAGCGGCCACAATGAAAGTCATGCTCGTCAACGACAGGCCTGCGGAATATGCGCTCAGGACCGAGGACGAGATCAAGAGCCTCGCACACCGTTGACTTCCCAATGTTGTTGCCTCCGACCAGAAGTGTGTGCCCAGCAAAATCAACACTCCCTTGAGAGACGCATCGGAAGTTTTCAATCTTCAAACGCCTGACGCGCATATATCCTCCGTCCCCGCATCGATTATTCGCTATCGCGGTTATAGCGCAGTTACCTGCAACGGTCTTGTTTCCCTGGAGTCCTGGCTTGGATGCAACGAGTTCACGACTGAGGAGGAGAAAGGACTTGCTGGCGTGTTCGGCTTTCTGAGCCCAGGCGCGCATCGCCCTGTTGGCATCCCGGAAGGTCAGATGACGCGCCTTGGCCGTTCCTTCGCGCTCAACATGTGCTGGTTCCTACTCAAGAACCATCTCGTACCAAGGTAGTTATCTCGGTGTGACGAACCGCAGAACAAAGACTGGCGGCAGTTTCCACTGCCGCCGGAGCTTGTCGCTTCATCAGTTCGCCGGATTGCTGCCCAAGCTCTGCTGATACGCCCATTCGTCATCGCGATCCAGGTCACGCCAACTGTCGTCGGCTCCACTCGTTCCATCGCCCTCGATGAACACCAGCCCGGCGCGACCTGCCTTGCGGTAGATCAGCCAGCCACGGCAGTTCAGCGTGTCCCCATTGAACATGCGATCACCTTCGGGGTCGTATTCGCCCGTCATGGTGCCGTCGGCCTCGATCGTCCATTCGTCGACCGCCGCCCACAGGTCCGTCGTCGGGGGGCACTCGATGTCCATATCGGGCTCGTCGGGGAACGAGGCATTGCTCTCAGCCATCGCACCGGCCACATCATCGGCGTTGTAGATCGTTTCGGCCAATGCCTGGCGGGCATGCAAGTCGTAGAAGTCGGCCACACTGACGTACACGTCCGTGGAACCGGCGCTGGCCTTCAACGCCTCGACGCAAGCCGTGGTGACGGCCGACGGTGCCGCGCCCGCCGCTGCAAGGCCGAGTTCCGCGGCCCGCCTCTCGCCCATCGGCAGGTTGAGCACGAGGATCTCGGCATCGTCCAGGTGGTAGTCGAGCTTGGGATCCGCCTCCTCAACGGACAGTGCCGCGTGCGTGCGGTATCCCAGCAACGCGGCAATGACCTCGGAGAGGTGGGAACGCTTGACCGTCAAGCCTTGCGCAGCAAGGACCCGGGAAGCCGCGAAGGCGGCTGAACGTACATAGTTGCTCATCGGAATACTCCGCTACTGTTCGAGCGCTGGACGTTTTGTCGCTGTCGAACAGCCGGTACTCCGGATGATTGAAAGCGAGGGGTACTGCGGGGAGCTGCGAATGCCTGTTTCAAGCTGTCCAGAGCTTGGGCGGGCGCCTGACTATGGATGCTACCCCTGAAGGCCATCTCCCGCAATCCGAATGCCGACGAGGTCTGTCCGGCCACGCGATCCCCCGTCCCCCAGGAAGCGGCTGTAGCAGCCCGCACCCGCTTCCCTTGAGCCAGCGCATCTGCCGCCCGCGTTCTGCACCAGCACAACCTGGTGTCCTCCGCTTCCATTTTGTTTGCTGCCGCGCACACGTTGGCCGGGAATGCTGACGTCCATTCGATGACCGTCACGCACACCCAGGAGGCTTCATGCGCGTGTTCCTGTGCGAGAAGCCGTCCCAAGGCAAGGACATCGCCCGAGTGCTGGGTGCCGTTCAACGCGGCAACGGCTGCTACAGCGGCGCGGGTGTCGTCGTGACCTGGTGCATCGGTCATCTGGTGGAGGCGGTTCCGCCCGAAGGCTACGGCGAGCAATACAAGCGCTGGG
>CAADGE010000036.1 GCA_900696465.1 uncultured Planctomycetota bacterium | reverse complement strand
CCGCCAGAACTTCTCTTTCTTCAGATCACGACTTCCCTCGCGCGGCATACCCACCTCCGTCTATTACGGAAGCAGCATGCCCGCCTCGCCCAGAGATTGGTAGACGGGGTTGGCCGGACGAATACGAATGTACAACTGCAATGTTGGCGGGTTATCACGAAGGGAGAAGTGGCTTCTGCGAGTGCCTGCTCGCACGTATGAAAATAGCTGATTTGATATGTACAGATCAGGTCGATTGACGACGAGTCCTGAAGTCCGAACTACTCCAAATGTAGGCCATGTGATTTCGCACGCGGGATTGACAGCCGTGGATAACTCTCACGGCATGGCGTGAATCCTTATTCGGCCTCTGAATTCATTTGTCGGTTGAACATACGATACAAGACCGGTAGTACCACTAATGTCAGTGCCGTGGAGGTCAGAATGCCGCCGATGACGACAGTTGCCAGCGGACGTTGGACTTCGGCGCCAGTGCCGGTGGCAATGGCCATGGGCACAAAACCGAGCGAGGCAACCAGTGCGGTCATCATGACGGGTCGAAGTCGCGTGACGGCGCCGCGCATGATGGCATCGTCGAGGTCGTGTCCCTCCGTGCGGAGCTGATTGATAAACGAGATCATGACCAGTCCGTTGAGAACTGCCACACCGGACAAGGCGATGAACCCGACGCCGGCGGAGATGGACAAGGGAATGTCCCGAATCCACAGTGAGAGTACACCGCCTGTGAGGGCCAACGGAACGCCGGTAAAGACCAAGATAGCATCCTTGAGGTTTCCGAACGTCACGAAGAGCAGCACGATGATGAGCAGGAGGGTGATGGGCACGACAATCCGCAGGCGCTTCGCCGCCGAGATCATCTGCTGAAATTGGCCGCCCCAGGCCGTCCAGTAGCCGGGCGGGATGCTTACCTGTTGCGCAATGGCGTCTTCGGCTTCGTGCACGAACGAGCCGATGTCGCGACCGCGGATATTGGCGGTGACCACCACGCGACGCTTGCCGTTCTCCCGGCTGATCTGGTTGGGTCCGGGAGCGATTACAAACTCGGCGATGGAACCGAGCGGAATGTGGCTTGGGCGAGTACCTCTTATCGTGCCGGTCCCCAATCCAGCCAGCCGCACCTCGTTCTCCGCATTCGGCAGCGTAATAGGGATTCTTTTCAGGCGTTCGAGATTTCCGCGGAGCGCTTCGGGCAAACGCACGATCAGGTCAAACCTCCGATCACCCTCGAAGATTTCTCCCGCCTTCTTGCCCCCAATGGCCACCTGGATGACCTCCTGCACCTCGGCGAGATTCAGGCCGTAACGGGCCATTGCCGCGCGGTCCAGGTGAATTGTCAGAATCGGCAGGCCAGTGACCTGCTCGACTTTCACGTCGGCCGCCCCTGGTATTCCTTCCAGGACCCTCGCAATCCGTTCGCCCGCGTCGAGCATGACATCCATGTCATCGCCGAATACCTTGACGGCCACGTCACTGCGGACACCGGCGATGAGTTCGTTAAAGCGCATCTCGATGGGCTGGGTGAACTCGTAGTTATTCCCCGGCAGTTCGCTCACGGCCTCCTCCATGGCACGAACCAGTTCGGCCTTGGTCTTGCGCGGTTTCGGCCATTCGTCAGGGGGTTTGAGCATGATATAATTGTCGGCGACGCTGGGGGGCATGGGGTCGGTGGCGATCTCGGCAGTGCCGATCTTGGCAAACACCTTGTCCACCTCCGGGAACTGCTTGAGGCGCTGCTCCAGCGTCTGCTGCATGACCACGGCCTGCGAGAGACTTGTGCCGGGAATACGCAGGGCGTGAAGTGCGATGTCGCCTTCATCCAAGCTCGGGATGAACTCCGATCCCATGCGCGTAGCGAGCACGCCACAGAACAGCACGAGCAGGACCGCAGCCGTGACCACGGTGAGGCGATTCTTGAGGAACAGGTTTAGCGTGGCAACGTAGGGCGGTCGTGCCAGATTCACGAAAAAGTTTTCCTTTTCCGAGACCGGCCCACGCAGGAAAACCGCCACAGCTGCGGGAACAAATGTCACCGAGAGGATCATCGCACCGAGCAAGGCGGTCATGACGGTTAAGGCCATTGGATGAAACATCTTGCCCTCCACTCCGGAGAGCGCCAGGATCGGCAGATAGACGATCATGATGATGAGTTCGCCGAACATCGTCGCCCGGCGCACCTGCCGCGATGCATCGAACACGACGGTCAACCGCTCCTGAAGCGTGAGAACTCTTCCAAGACGATGCTGCTCGGCGCCGAGACGGCGCATGCAGTTCTCGACGATGATGACGGCACCGTCGACGATCAGTCCGAAGTCGAGCGCCCCCAGCGACATCAGGTTGGCGCTGATTTTGTTCGTGACCATACCGGTGATGGTGAAGAGCATCGCCACGGGAATGACCATCGCAGTCAGGAGTGCGGCCCGGAAGTTTCCAAGAAACAAGAAGAGGATCACAATGACCAGCAGCGCGCCTTCGACCAGATTGTTCCTGACCGTAACGATGGTTTTGTCCACAAGGGTTGTGCGGTCATAGACGGTTCGGGCGATGACGCCATCCGGCAAAGTGCGATTGATTTCCTCCATTTTCAGGGTGACCTGGTGCGAGACGGCCCGGCTGTTTTCTCCCATAAGCATGAATACGGTGCCCAGCACAACCTCACGTCCGTTCTCTGTGGCCGCTCCCGTGCGCAGCTCCTGCCCCAGCAGAACCTCGGCGACATCGTGGACATGGATAGGAATGCCGCGATGTGTGCCGACGACGATCTGGCGAATGTCGTCGAGGTCGCTGACCTGCCCAGGTGAACGGACGAGAAGCTGTTCACCTCGTTTTTCAATGTAGCCCGCGCCGACGTTGGCGTTGTTTCGCGCCAGGGCTTCGAGTACGTCGTTAAACGTCAACCGATACGACAGCATCTTGTCGGGATCGGGCGTGACGTGGAACTGCTTCTGGTAGCCGCCGATCGTATTGACTTCGGTCACACCGGGAACATTTCGCAACTGCGGCTTGATGATCCAGTCTTGAATCGTTCGAAGGTCGGTTTCATCGTAGGGCTGGCCGTCCGCCCGCTTCGCATCCGGTTCGGCTTCAACCGTGTACATGAAAATCTCACCGAGTCCGGTGGCGATCGGGCCCATGATCGGCGTAAGACCCGGCGGCAATCGGTCACGGGCCTCCTGAAGGCGTTCGTTGACCAGTTGACGTGCGAAGTAGATGTCGGTGCCGTCCTTGAAGATGACCGTGAGCTGCGAAAGACCGTAACGCGAGAGCGATCGCGTCTCTTCGAGGTTCGGCAGTCCGGCCATGACCGTTTCGATGGGGAAGGTGATGCGCTGTTCGACCTCCAGCGGTGCAAAGCCAGGCGCCTCGGTGTTGATCTGAACCTGGACGTTGGTAATGTCCGGCACGGCGTCGATGGGCAGCCGCTGAAAGTCGTAGATGCCCAGGAGGGCAACGCCGAGTGTGGCCAGCAAAATGATCCATCGCTGGCGGATAGAGAATTGCAGGATTCGTTCGAGCATGGCGATTCTCCGGTATTTCAATGGTCGTGCGTCGCGCCGGATTTACCGACATCCGCCTTGAGGATAAAACTGTTCGTGGAAGCGTACCGTTCGCCCGGCGACAGGCCGCTGAGCACTTCGGCCCATCGATCGTCTCGGCGACCCAGTTCCAGGGGACGCGCCTCAAAGATGTCACCGTAATTGACGAAAACAACCGTCCAGTCACGCAGCGTCTGAATCGCATCCAACGAAACGGCTAGCGGAAGCTCGATCTCGTCTGCGAGGATTTCGGCCGTGACGAACAGTCCCGGCCGCCACAATCCCTCGGGATTGGGAAGCTCGACGATCGCCCGCGCGCTGCGGGTCTCTTCGCCGATAATCGGACTGACGAACCATATTCGCCCGGTGGCCTCGCCACCCACGGACGCAGACCGCACGACGACGGTTTGTCCGGCATGGACGCTCGGCACGTCGTCGGCATAGACCATGATCTCGACCCACACCGTCGAGAGATCCGCGATAACGAACACGTCCGCGTCGGCTCGTACCGCTTCGCCGAGTGTGATGTGCCGCTCGATGATCTGCCCGTCGAGCGGGGCCTTGATGTCGAAGCGGGTCAGCGAGCTTTCCGGTAGCGGCGAGCGCACGCGAAAAGGCACAACCTCGCCCTCGGGCTCCTTGGCCAGCATCTCAAGTTCCGTTTGCACAAGGCCGAGCGAAAGCAACTTCTGTGCGGCGACCTGTTTGCCAATCTCCGCCTCCTCCAGCGCATGGCGCGCCGTGTGATACTCCATGTCCGGCGTGATCTTCTGTTTCCACAGGTCCTGGGCACGAACGAACGCGAGTTGGGCGTATTCCAGCTTGTGCACGGCCTCCACGTACTCTGCGGTCGCCTCGGCGAACTCCCGGCTTTCAATGCTCGCGAGAACCTCGCCGGCCTTGACGTAATCTCCAAGATTCTTGTTCACTTTCGTCGTCACCCCCGAAAGCCGTGGAACGACGTGCGCCAGCCGATTGGTGTTGAGTGTGATCTGGCCGGGAAGCCGAAGGGATGACCGGATGGTGGCTGGTCCGGCCGTCAGGGTCTCGATCCCCACCTCTTCGGCCATCTGCGACGTGAGTGTCACGCGGCCTTCGTAGGTTGCGTACTTCCACTTGTGGCTGCGGCTGCGATATTGCGCCTGCACTTCCACGTCGAAGGAATGGGGTTCCTCCACGACTTTGTCACCCTTGAGGTAGTCGGCCGCTGGGCTGAAGGTGAACTCATCAACTCGCCCTCCGAGCCGATGCAGCTTGATGACCAGTTCGACCTGATCCGGCGGGATGGGTTTGCCGGACTCGTAAGCATAGACGCGAAACTGCGGAGGCACGCCGCGTTCATAGATGGTGATCTCCACGGCGAATTTACCGTCAGTCAGAAGACGACCGTTGTGGGGTCCCTTTTCCGCTTGTTCGTCGTGGCCCTCGTGATCGTGTGCATGCCCGTGTCCGTCATCGGCGTCATGTGCGCCGGGTTGGATTAACAGCACGGCGCCAACGGCTCCTAGAACAAGGATGACCAGCAATGGAAGCAAACGACGTACGCTTGATGATGTCTTCATAACGTTCATTCCGGGTTCATTGAGATTGTTCAAAACAGATAGGCCGCCAGAAGCTGCCGTGCAAAGGCCACGGCGAAGCTGACGAGTCCTAAGACCTGCTCGCCTAGCGCGGCTCGAACGGCATCCGACAGGCCCTGCTGATCCGCAGGGATACAACCTGGAAGTACCGTAACAGCCAGTACGGACACCCCCAGATATGATTTCATGCGTATGAGAGATGACGACGTGGTACGTTTCATGGATTCGCCTCCATAGTCGATTCAGTCGGCTCTTGTATTGACGCAGCATTTGCGTCGGCTTCTGTGGATTCCGGATGTGCTGCTGGCGTCTGCAGGAGAAGGGCATTCAACGGACGCCCGGTCGTTCGCTCCAGCTCAGCAATGGCCTCGGCGGCATCTCTCGCCGCATCCACCGAACTTCGTCGCGTCGCCAGCAGCGTTCGCTGCGCTTCCAACACCGTGACGATCGATGTTTTGCCGGCCCGGTATGACGTGTCGGATAGTTCGAGTGCCTGTTGCGCCTGTGGCACGACCTGGGATTCGTAGTATCGGGCGATCCTCCACGCTGTTTCCGCCTGGTCCGCCGCCTGGCGTGCCTCCTGCACAACGGCCCGCTCGATCGCATCGAGCTGCTTGAGGGTCTGTTGGTATTCGTACTCGGCTTTGGCGATCTGTGCCTGGTTTTGGTCGAAAATTGGCAGCGTCATCGTGAGCGCCGGTCCCAGGATCGAGTTGATCTCCTGACGCCGCGCCTGATCGCGCTGTCCGCGCGATTGAATATCCGGCACGGTCAGCCCACCCGCGGCAACGGAGGACCGCGCCGTATCGGCAAGGATGTTCCGTCCGGGTTGGCCTCGACTTTCGCTTCGTTCAAGGAACGGCCCGATCTCGATGTTGGGGAATACTTTCAGGTACTCCTCACGCACCCTCTGTTCGGCTGCTGAGCTTGCTTGTCGCGCCGCGCTCAGATCGAGCCGCGCCTCCAGTGCGACCTCTACGATATGATCTGAAGGCAGTGACATTTCCGGTGGCTGCGGCAGCGGCTCGATCAGTTGAAGTTCTTCACCTCGGCCGGTGAGTCCAAGGAGTATCGCAAGTCGCCGCCGTGCCGTGTCTGCGCCGAATCGGGCGCTTTGCACGCCTAACTCCGCGGTGAGAACTGGGCTTCGCGCCAGGTTGACATCGAGTTCGCCCACGGCACCAGCTTTTTGGCGTGCTTGCGTTACATCGAGCAGATTCCGAGCAACATCGAGGTTCTCCTTTGCAATGGTGAGGTTCCGGTCTGCGGCAACAGCTGCGAAGTAGGCGGCCTTGACGTCGGCTGCCAATCTGGCTCCGTCACGACCAATGGACAGCACCGTCTCTGTCAGCGTCGATTCTGACACCCGCTTGCGGACCGGTATCTGCCACAGGTCTACGATGTTCTGGGCTAGACTCGCTTGAAGATTGCTGCGCCCACCGCCCTCGGGAAACTGGAGCGAGAACGACAGCGAAGGATTGGAGAACAGGCCGGATTGCACGACATCCGCACGGGCCATGCCGATGCGATAGAAGGCCGCCTGAAGTGTTGGATTGTTGAGTAGGGCGACACGAACGGCGTCTTCGGCGGTGAGACCGGCGCGGACGATCTCCGCTACCCGTCGGCCTATCTCGGCGTCCTCGTTCGGGTCATACACAGTATCAATTGCGGTCGCCGACATGATCTCCTCAGCGGCGCGGCGGTAATCGGGCGTCGGATTGACTTGCGCGCAGCCAAGCGGGACCAAGAGCGGGATGACCCAGGTGATTCGGTATAATCTTCGTTGATGCATGTACTGAATCCTGTCGTTTGCAACGGCCGGCTGACCAATGACCGGCAACGTAAATGACACGGCGCAGGCCACGCGGAACGCAATCGGCGCGCACGCGGGCCTCATCGCGATAGGCAAACGATGGGCTTCAGATCAGAAGTGAGTGATTGCTCAACAGGATACGCGAGATGGTTCGCTCGCCGAGCGGAATGGGTGGCCCTGTTGCGGAGGACAGAACTGATGTCGGGAGAACCGAACCAAGATCGAGCAAGGCGACCGCAAGGGCCGAAGCGGTTCCCGTCGGCACAGGATTGCAAACCGTGGGATGCGGGTTTGCTGCGCGAACCACAAGATTTTTGGCGAAGACGAGGTAGAGCGAGCCGCATTCTTCGTCATGCGTTGCCGCATCAGACTCGCTCGGCGGTGCTTTGCCCAGCCGCAAGTGTTCCTGATCGTGCCAGGCAGCGTGCTCCTTCTGTCCCCGTTCTGTTTCGACGTTACTGACGACATGAAAATGTCTGCCGTCATCGCCGTGTTCATGGAACAGGACCGCCTCCGCACCCGGTGGCCGCAGAGCGAATGCGGGCACGAGCAGAACGGCAATAACCGCTCGTACGATCCAGGCTGCAGAGGATAAGCAGGAACGCCGCTTCATTACCCTGATGTTAGCAGGACCTCTGTCGTCAGTCCAGAAGCTTATCACATGGGGGCGTGCATAACGTGCTGTCAGTCCGGGAGCAGGATCATGGGGCCTCAGAACAAGATATCTGGCCGTTTTTTCCGGCCTTCGCGCTGCGATTCTTACTCAAATACTTGAGTCCCTGTTCGGCACCGGCAAAGGTGTGTCGCAGGCGGCGTAAGTCCGATCGTTCGCGTGAATGCTTACATGTACGAAACTGCCCTCAAAACGCGATCATCGCTTGCTTCCGCCTGTTTAGAAGAAGACCTTGGCAAGCCGCAGGATGCCCTGTTTCCACGGCACGCGGTGCGACACGCCGCTGGCATCACCGAACTTGTGCAGGTTTGCCAGGTACCACTCATAATTTCGCACCAGCGCGTCGCGGTTGCTGTACTTCGGCCGGAATCCAAGGACCTTCTCCGCTTTTTCAATGGAGACGAATGAGTCCTTCGACGCCGTCTCGTAGACCCACTTGTAGAGCGGGCTGAGTCTGAGCAGTTCGAGGAATCGCAATGTCCAGATCATCGGTGCGGCGGGGAAACCTCTGACGTGCTTGCCGAATCCGGCCCGGTCAAGGACGGCCTGATAGTCCTCGCGCATGGTGCGGAACTCCTTTGCGCCGATGTTGAAGATGTCGTTCACGCGGTCGCGTTCGAGCGTGCAGCACAGATAGATCGCATCACACAAATCTTCCACATCAAGGAACTGGTAGCGATTCCGCCCTGAGCCGATCATCGGAAAGCCGCGCCCATCCTTTGCCCAGTCATAAAACAGCGCGAACACGCCGAGCCGCTCCGGCCCGATGAAGGTCTTTGGTCGGATGATCGGAATGCACATGCCGTACCGTTTGCGATAGTCCAGACACACGGCCTCCGCATCGACCTTTGCCTGACCGTATGGACCAACGCCGTGCAGGGGATCATCCTCGAGCAGCGGGTGATGATCCGGAATGCCGTAGACCGCGGTTGACGAGACATGCACCACACGTTCGCATTCTGCTTCGTGTGACGCTTCGAGAACGTTTCGAGTGCCGTCCAGGTCGGTGGATCGGATGTCCTCGGGGGAGTAGAGCGGCAGCGCCGCGGCGCAGTGGACGACGATCTGCGCGCCCGCCAGGGCCTCGCGTACGGCGGCGATGTCGCGAATGTCGCCCTGAACCTCGCGGATCTTGTCGCGGCAATCCTCGTAGTCGAACGGCACGAGATCGAGCGACGTGACACGGTGGCCGCGCGCCAGCAGGTACCGCACAAGGTTGATGCCCAGAAAGCCGGCGCCGCCCGTCACCATGTAGTGCTTGGGCGATTCATCCGCGGGCAGGGGTAACGTTGAAACTGTTGATCGTGTCGCCGTTGCCAAGTCTTACCTTACAGATCCGATGAGACGGTCCAAGTCCACAGTTGTTTTTCGAAAGGATGCATCATACTGGCTTTGCGGAGTTCGTCACTACGCCGACTGCTGCGGCGATTTCTCGGAAAATCGCCGCCTGCGCCGGGCGTCATTCTGCTCCATGCGCACTTATGATCAGAATAGCAGACGATGGCAGGCCCGGCGAGAGTGGCCTTACTTCAGCCCGACTGTGCGAAGGCGGCATCGACCTTTGCTGGTTGGACACCTCCTTGGGCATATTGCCCGGCTAATCCATCCCTTGCGAAAGCAGTTACCCGGATCGTGTTATCTACTCGATTGTGCGATGGGAGTCCGAATCTGTCGGATCGATGACCGAGCCACGACTGGCCCGGCTCGGCTTGGACAAGCTTGCAACGGCCCTGAAACCTGGTCGATCGCGGTGAACTGCGAAACTGCGAGAAAGCAACAGTTTAAGTTCACTCAATGTTGAGCTGACGAACTACAGCAGGCAGTTGACGAAGATCGGGATGTCGGGAAGGTTGTTGGAGCAGTCGCCATTCATGTCGGCGCAGGAGTTGTACGGCCCGAAGAACATGCTGTCGATGAACTCCTGGATGTCCTTGCCGTTGCAGCCACCATCGGAGTTCAAATCGCCCAGGGCCGTGCAGCCGAGCGGCGGGCGCACCAGTACGATGGCCGCTGTGGACGAATAGACCATCACAAACGTGACACTGTTGCAGGGTGAAGGACTGGGCGGAATGATCGTCGTGAATTCGCCGGTGCGCCCCGCCGTTGCATTGATGGCAATGAACTGTTCACCGACTTTCGGGACATAGCCAGTCGGGAGGAACACACGGATGGTGCCGTTGAAACTCGCCGTGCCGGTCACGTTGGTGCGATCGTGCTGAGCCGAAGCCGGCGTGCCGCCGATGTCCATCTCGTAAGAGCCGGAGGGGTTCAAGGTCAGGTTGCCTTGGATGCTGATGATCCCACCGGGCGTCGGGCTACGCATTGGATCGAGAATTCCTGACAAGATCACGTTGCCCACAAGATCGCCCCGCCCGCGGATTCTGCCGCCGAGTTGCAGCCCGATGCCCGTGGAACAGGTAAGCGATCCGCCAGAGTCGATGGTCGTCAATCCTCCGAGAACCGCGCCGTTGGAATCAACGAGGGTGACGTCCTGCGACCCGACGGCCAACGCGCCGTTGTAGGAAAACCCAGCGGCGGAGTTCTTCCCGATGGACAAGTTCCCGGTTGCAGTAATAGCGGCAGCGGAATCGCCGGTAATCTCCGTATCGCAGACACCGGAGCCGGTGTATCCGCCACCCGCGCCGAAATGGATCTTCGTTCCGAAGACGCCGGCACCGGCGTTGCTGATTACGCCGTTGAAAGTAAGACCTGAAGCGCCAGTGGGGACGATGCTGCCGGGTCCGACGGTGACGTCTGCGTCGACTGTTCCCGTTCCGGTAAGAGCGGAGCCCGACAGCATTTGAACCGGCTGACCTCCGATGAACGAGCCGCCGTTCAGGAAGATGGTGCCGGATCCTCCGTCGGGGTCCCCGAGGATGGTGTCACCGTCGACCGAGGCGGTTCCACCGGTGTTGACGCTCAGTATACCGACGCCGGCTGCGACCGCTGCCGAGGTATTCCGGCCGATCAGCAGATCGCCGCTGACGTCGAGTGTGGCATTGAGAATGCCGGAGGTCTGGACGGTGATACTGCTGTTCGAGGCAGAGCCATTTGCGATCACCAGGTCGCCCGCGAACGATGCCGATGCGCCGTTGGAGACGGTCATTGTTGCATCGCCGCCCTGGCCGATTCGAGACTGACTGGTTCCCTGCACCTCGAGCGATGACTGGCCGATCGGTATGAGTGAAAAACCGGAGACGGTAATGGTGGGCGAGGACGCGGCATTCAGGCCGGCGATGAACTGGTCGGCAACGACGACCGATCCGGCTGCGGTAATGTTGAGTTCGGCATCGCCGTTGTTGCCGATGAACAGGTCCGCGCCCGCGCCGGTGATGTTCAGGTCTGCATCGTCATCGTTGACGTTGATCGTGCCGAAGCTGTTCAGGGCGTTGCCTGCCGTCACGGTTGTGCTGGAAGTCAGCGTGCCGGTTGTCAGGGTCATGGTGGCGCTGTCACCGGCGAGATTGCCTACGGTGATTCCTGTGCTGACGGTGTGCGGACTGCTGATGGTGTGTGTGACCGTGCCCTGTCGGTAGGTATGCGTGCGGCTGTTTGCGACGGTGGCATTCCATGTGACTGAATAAGATCCGCCCAGATTGAAGGTCAGGTCGTCGACAGAGGTTGGTATCTGCACCGGGTTCCAGTTGCTCGCGGTCGCCGCGGAACCTCCGGCGGCGTTGTTCCATGAGAGGGCCGCCGCACGGGCTGGCACCGTGAACATGAGCATCGAGATAGCGGCGCCGGCAATTCCCAGCGCGCGGATCACAGTGCAACAAGACGAACTCAATATCATCTATCCATACTCCCTGTTATCGGCGAGTTGCCTCTGCGGACGCGGCTACGTGAAAGCCATCGTCAAGCGCTGACGATTACGCGCGGTGATGATCAGACCCCGGCCGGAAACACGACCCACAATGTCATGATCATACCGATTCCCGTTGGCCCGTTCAAGCTTCCCTCTGAACGCTGAAGCGGCGCGACGGTTACCTTCAAGTGAAACTTGGAGTGCAGGAATTCGGCCTTAGCCGCGACAATCGCAACGCTTTTGCACCCTTGACTGGAGTTGTCGCTTGCCTAGCAAGGGAAATATCAGTCACAGACGGTCGCCCGGACTCCCCTTGAGGGAAGGAGTAAAGACGCTGGAATATGGTAGTTGCAAACGAGAAGAGTTGCGCGGAGAAACCGGACAGCCCGCTGACACTGGAAAACAGCCGGCGGTGGGATTTGAACCCACGACCTCAGCTTTACGAAAGCCGTGCTCTGCCGCTGAGCTACGCCGGCGGGAACCTAAGTGCCTCTCAACGAACAGCTGTGGGACATATCTTCCGATCGTTCAGGAGACCGGTCCCACAGATATCTCTTGAGGCACCAGGATCATTATCATTTCGGAGGATCTGCGAAACGTCAAGGGTCGCCCTGCCACGGACTTCGCGTCGAAGACTGCCACTGTACTTCGTGGTACTCGCCATGATGTAGTCTGGATCATCAAGCTATGGACAGGAAACGCCCGCCAGCAGCTTCTGCACCATGGACTCTACATCGGCGAGGTCCAGCACGAGGTCGCCGTTGACATCGGCCCGGCAGTACGCAAGCGTCGTGCAGTGTGGCGGATCGAGCAGGGTGAGGATCAGCCCCTGCAGGTCGAGGGCATCGAGCACGCCATCCCCATTGGTGTCGCCCGGACAACAGACCACACAGGGCGTCATCGAAAGGAGTCGAATCACGAAGGGGGCGATGTCGAGCGCGTCGATGCTCATGTCGCGATTGATGTCGGCGCGACAACGTTCACCGGGATCCAGCCCGGATGGATCGAGAAGCGCCGCGGCGAAGAGTGAAACGTCGCTGAAATCCACCCGACAATCGTCGTTCATGTCGCCCACGCAGCATGCGGGCGGGCAGTTGATATCCGCGAGGCAGGGCTGACCGGGCGTGAAGAGATCGGTCGGCAGATCGCAATCGGTCGATTCAGTCACGTCACAAGACAAGTCGACGTGGCAACATGCGCCGTTGCCCTCGGGGATACAGTCGATGCTCAGTACGCCGTCCCCGCCGCCGGCAGCGTTGTCCGACTTTCCACCGACGCGAATGAGAATGCACTGCCCCATGACCGCTGGAAGAAGCACGTAGGAATCCGACATGCCGCCGATGTCGTCGTTGCACGCCCACTCGGAGACGTTGCCGTCGGGTGCTGGCGCGGGACACGCGACCGGGCACTCCGATGCCGGGCCGTACACGGCGAGCAGCGTATCGAATGAACTGCCGATCGTGCGAATCGCGATTGTGCCGTCGCAGGGCACTTCGTAGCTGAACCAGACATCCTTAAAGAGCTGACCGCAAGTGGTCTGCGGCGCGCCGGCCTCGGTGATCGCATTCGTGGTGTTGAAGTGGAAGGCGACCGGATCGCCGACGAGATTGAATGCGTCTTCGCAGTCATCATTATCCGGTGCGCGACAGGCAGTGGCGCAGGACTCACCGGGGAAGAACTGATCTCCCGGGGCGGTGCAAGCCACCTGCGGGAGTAAGTCGCAGGTCAGATTGCCATGACAGCAGGCGCCCAGACCGTCGTCGATGCACTGGATGTTCAGCACGCCGGGGCCGCTGTTTTGTGCGGAGGCCGACTGGCCGCCGACACGAATCAGGATGCACTGTCCCACCGTTGCGGCGACCACGACCGAGGAGGTCGTGCCGTTGGGGATGTTATCGTTGCAGGTTGTTTCGGAGCCGCTGGACGTCGGGCATGTCACCGGGCAGGAAGCGCTGGGACCGTAGACAGCCAGGACGGTGTCAAAAGCGCTGCCGATGGTGTCGATGGCCACGACGCCGTCGCAGGGCGCTTCGTAACTGAACCAGAGATCGTGAACGATCGAGCCGCAGTTGGTCATCGGCAGTCCATCGCCCATCGCGGTACCGTTCGTGTTGAAGATCACAGAGAGATTGTTACCGCTGAGCGCGAGTTGATCCGCGCAGTCTTCGTTGGTCGGCGGGCAGGTCAGGTTCGCGCACAGTTCATCAAACCACTGGCCGCCGGCCTGCGCGCACTGCGCGGGCGTCATGCCATCCTGACATGTGCCGGAGGGCAGGCAGCATGCTCCGGGATCATTGACGCCGCATGGTGGGATGAGGTTCATGCACAACGTGCTCTGTGCGAAACGCTGAGCCGGACGCTGGCAATCGACGATGCTCGCGCTGTCGGCGCAACTTCCGGATTCCTCGCAACAGGCGCCGATGCGGTCCGGCTCACTGGCGGCGGTGAGTATCTGGAAAGAAAGATTTCGATTCGTGCCTGCGGGAGGAACACTCGGGCAGAAGCCGAAATTGCCTTCAAAATCGGTCCAGTTGTTGTACGGCGGACCGGCGCTCGGAAAGTATTGCTTGGAGCCGTCCTGCATGGGCGACCACATCGAGGAGGTGCACCAGAAGCTCTGATTCGGCGGGCCGGCGTGGCGCGGGACGATCGAGAGCCAGTACTTGACGCCCTTTCGGACGAGGAAGTTGACCGGGATGTCGATCTGGTAACACGGGCGGCACTCGCCCACGAGTGTTTCGTTCAGCAGCGCGGAGACGTGCACCTGCTGGGAGATTGTGTAGTCACCGGTCTGTCCGCCCAGGTTGTCGGGCAGACCGCCGGGAACGTCGTCGGGACCGCTGTCATCGTTCGGGTAAATCGTGACAAAGACGGTCTTCCAGGTGTTGGTCGGGGTGGGCGTACCGCTGCCGTCGTCGGCAATGAAGAAGGCCGCGCGGATCATTGTGATGCGGCAGAGGTCGGTATCACCGGGGTTGCCGAGCATGAAATCATCAGCGGCCGCACCAATGAAATTCCACACGGGGATTTCCGCGTTCTCGCTCCACTGGCTGGCGGGATCGCCGAAATCATCGAGCGGGGAACCGTTGTCGTAGGTGCAGACCGGCGTGCCGCGCGGCGATGCGTCGAACGGCGGCATCGACCAGGTGGAACGGGCGTTGATGCCCGGCGAGCGACGGGCGGCGGCTTCAGTAGGCGCAGAACGCACAATCGGACGAAACTGCGAAACAGGTTGTGCTGTGCTGTTCGGTGATTGCTCCTGCAGAGATGCTTCATTCTTCGCGGCGACAGCGCTTGGGCGAACGGATGACTGGGCGATCACCATTGGCGGTAGGCCGAGGACGAAACAAACGAGGCCGAATGCCCGGAGGAGCGTGAACCGCACACGACCAGAACAAGAACTTCGCGGGCCGAGCGCAGGCCACGCGCGCTGCGATCGGGCGGTCGTGGTTATTCGCTGGCTGGGATGCATCAACTCTGCTACTTCCCTTGAAGACTTAAGTCCGGCGACGGCGTGGTCGCCGCGGTATGCGGCCCAGCGGGCGGCAATTCCACGATGCTTGTGGTTCACATCCGTCTTGTTCAGCGGCCCTCAGGTGGGGAGCAAGCGGGCCGCCGTGGGCAATTCAATTCGGGTTGAGCCCCCCTCTTGGTGGCTTACTTAATCATATCACCTTCCAAGCTGTCTCCCAATCATCGCAGCCCGATAAAAAACACCAGATTGACTTTCTGGGGAGCAATCCGAAATCTCCGGCAGCGGCTCGGTTTACATGCCACCGGTATCGTCCGGACCGACCGGCGCACCGTGCGTTGCCTCGCTGTCCACCCGGCGCGTCTGATTGACCGGCAGGCGGACACGGATCAGGGTGCCTTCGCCTTCGACGGAGCGGACTTCGATCTGTCCGCCGTGTTCGTCGATGATCTTCTTTGCCACAGCCAGGCCCAGACCGGTACCGCCGTGACCCTTCGTGGAGTAAAACACGTCAAAGATCCGCTCGACGTGTTCGGGAGGGATGCCGGGCCCGTTGTCGCCGACGGTGAGAATCAGCCACTCACCGGCGGGATCGAGTGCGGTCTTTACAGTGACGGCGCCGGTGGATCGGGGGACGGCGTCGATGCCGTTGGCGATGATGTTCAGTGCGACCTGGTGTATTCCGTCTTCATCCATGAGGACGGCAGGAAGCATGTCAGACAGGTCGTGCTTGACGAGCACGCCCTTGTCAGCGGCCCGGCGCTGCACGAGCTTGAGCACGTCTTCGACGACGGCATTGAGCTGGACCGAGGAGAGCCGCGGCGTGCGGCGCTTGGCGAAGGCGAGCATGTTGAGCGAGAGACTGTAGATTTTGTCGAGGTTTCGTTCGACGACCTGCCAGCCCTGATCGACCATCGCCCAGTTCTGATCCCGCACGCCCATGGCCACCACGTCGCTGCCGCCGGTCATGCCCTGGAGGATGTTCTTGATGTAGTGCGAGAGTGCGGCGACGGTCTCGCCGGTGGCGGCGAGTCGCTCGGTTCGCATGCGCTGATCGACGAGTCGCACGTCTTCAATCGCGAGACCGGCCATCTGACCGATCGCCGCTACCAGCCGGAGCTGCTCTTCAGTGTAGATGTGTGTGGCCATCGCACATTCGACGTAGATGACGCCCAGGACGGTTTCCCGTGCCAGCAGAGGCACGCAAATGACGGATTGGAGACCGATACCGGGCGCGCTGTCGGCGCGCTCATCGGCGCTGAAGCGTGGATCGGTCGTGGTGTTGGAGCAGAGTACGCCCTCGCGGCGCTCGACGACATGACTGATGATCATCCGATTGGGCCGTAGCTTTTCGGGATCCACGGGATCGCGGTTGCGAGCGATCTGCGTTTCGAATTTCCCCGTCTTCTCGTCGCGGAGCAAAACGAGGGCGCGATCTGCAGGCACCTCATCAAACAGCAGCTCTAACACGCGTTCGACCAGTTGCTCCGGCGTAAGGACGGCGCCGACGGCGTCCAGAAGCGCGGAAACCACGCGCCAGGATCGCACGGCCTCGGCTGCGGCGGGCGTCGCCAGAATCATGCTGTCATCGCCGGTGGAAACCGAACCAAGAATCGAAGCGTCGACCTGATCGGCCCCGCTTTCCAGGTCCACCAGGTCGGCGAGGACGGGTTCGGCAGCTGTATCGCTGAGCGGCCGATCTTCGCTGGCATCCCAGACCAGCAGCGTACCACCGAGTCGAATCTGGTCTCCGTGTTTAAGCCGCGTCGGGCGCTCCAGCCGCTTGCCGTTGATGTAGGTTCCGTTGGCGCTGCGAAGGTCTTCAAGCTGCCAGCCGCGGCCGGTGGGTTTGAGTTCGGCGTGCCGCCGCGAGACCGTAAAGTCGGTCAGCGGAAGATCGGCGCTGGCACGGCCCAGCAGGACCGGCTTGCCGTCGACGGTTTTGAATCGCTGCCCCTTGTCGGGGCCCTGCAGTATGAGCAGACTTGGCACGACCTGACCTTCTTTCGTCCGCGGTCGGGATGATCAGAATTTCCCCGGATTTGACGCTGGGCGAAACATGCCCGGTCACCGCGCGTGCCGCCTCGTGAGAACGCAAGGCGACGGGTCACATCTCGGCGACGCGTCGCGTCAACTTAAGTGTACTTTGACCGACCGAGGGCGATTGGCTGCATGCTCGAAAGAAGTCTATTCACGGCCGCGAATCCGGTCAAACGGGCTTCGTTGCAAGTTCATCTCAGCGGGGAAGTTGGAAGCAGGGCGGTCGGTCCGCCGCTTCTTGCCGCGCGCCGCGGGTTGACCTAGCATGCATCCCGTTCGGGCGCGTGGTTATCGGCCGACGCGGTAACAGGCGAAGACGGCGGCCTCGGCACAGGAGCGGAAGGGATGGCGAGAGTAGCAGCCGAAGAGCGCGAGCGCCTGCAAAAGGCGATCCACGAGCATGATTTTCTCCATCGGATACTGCGTCAGATCGAACATCTGCATCGCGTGGTCTTTCATGCAGAGCGACTGGACCCGATGTTTGTGCGCGCCTCGGCGGAGGAGATTCTGATCGCCGACGTGATCACGCGGCACCGCGGGCAGTTCGATGGCGTCTATTACGCGCTGCGCAAGAGCGAGGAGTCTGGCAAGTCCTGGCAACAGGCCATCGCGGAATACGCGGCCTACATTCACAACTACTACACCACGCCGCTTGGGGTCATCCTGCGCAAGGACCTTTTCGGGGACGACACGCATTTCGTGACACCGGCCGCAGGGAAGGAATCGGCACTTTACCAGCCGCCGACGGATCGCTGAAGCTACGCAATTCGGAAGAATGTATCTTGCGTCGCAGTCAACTCGCAACAAGCTTTTACCGCACTATGGATTCGCCGGTTGCGTCGCAGCGGCGGGCTGTTCAGCCGTATTGCCGGACGCATCGCGCTGGCCGGTGCGGATGATCTGGCCGGAGAGGATGCCGCCGTAGCAATCGCCGAACCAGGTACCGGCGTAGAAGTCACGGTAGACCATCACGCGGGCCGAGTAGGTCCCGAGCCCCGGCAGGGACATGTTGTCGAGGGTGATGATCGGCGTGTCTTCGGCCCATACGACGCGGACCGTCACGGGGATGTTCACATCTTTGTCGGCGTACTTGATCCGTGCGACGACGACCCAGTAATCATCACTGGCCTTCGAAACCTTCGAAATCGTGTATTCCTCAGGGCGAGGTGGAGAAAGGGGCTTGCCGGTCAGCGGCTGACCCGGCTCACCCTGTACCATCTGCCATGTGCCTTTGAGCACGCTGCCGGAAAGCATCTCCTTGAACTGCTGTTCACGCTCGGCCTGCCGCGACGCCGTCTTGTTCGACGGCAGCTTTTCTTGCGGCCGCGTAGCATCCTCTGCCGGCTGGTCCCCCTGAACGCCTGTCGCCACGGGCAACAGGAGCATTGCCACCGCCATTCGCAAGGAAATCCACTGCATTGCCTGTCCTCCTCGCATTGCTGCGATCAAGCTGTACGCAACTGTCGTCGTAACCAAGCCGTGCGCATCGTCAAGCTCGTGGTCGCGGCTCGTGTGAAAATGGACGATTCTCAACGTTTTGTTATAGTAACCTGTCGGAAGATCACCCGTCGCCCGCTCCGGTGGTTTTAACGCAGCCGTCGGGCGAATCCCACGGAATAGTTTACAAGGAGTCTGGAAATGCATCGCCTGGTCATTCGACTTGCCGGTTTTGTCTGCTTCATCGGAGTGCTCGCGGCTGGTTGCGCTCAGCCGACCCAGTACCCGCAGACGGCGCTGACGTATCCACCGTCGGCGAAAATGGATGTCGTCGATGAGTATCACGGGGTCAAGGTCGCCGATCCGTACCGCTGGCTGGAGGAACTGGATTCGCCGGAGACGAAGCGCTGGGTCGATGCGCAGAACAAGGTGACGTTCGGTTATCTGGAGCAGATACCGGCGCGTGACCGGCTCAAGAAGCGATTGACGAAGCTGTGGGACTACGAGAAGTTCGGCATTCCCTACCGCGAGGGCGGGCGCTACTTCTACTCGCGCAACGACGGCCTGCAGAATCAGAGCGTTATCTACACGACACGCGATCTGACCGGCCCCGCGGATGTGCTGATGGATCCGAACAAGCTGACCAGTGACGGTACGATGGCACTGTCGGGTTATTCCATCACGGAGGACGGCCGCCTGATGGCTTACGGCATCGCGGATGCCGGCAGCGACTGGCAGGTCTGGCGCGTACGTGACGTCGACACGAAGCAGGACCTTGCCGATGAAATCCGATGGGTCAAGTTCTCCAGTGCATCGTGGACCAAGGACGGCAAGGGCTTCTTCTACAGCCGCTACGATGAACCGAAGCCCGGCGAGGCCCTGGCTGGCACGAACTACTTCCAGAAGCTTTATTATCATCGGATCGGCACGCCGCAATCGCAAGACGAGCTGATCTACGAGCGGCCGGACGAAAAGGAATGGGGCTTCGCCGGCAGCGTCACGGAGGACGGCCGTTACCTGGTCATCAGCATCTGGAAAGGCACAGAGCGCAAGAACCGGCTGTATTACAAGGACCTGACAGCGCCCGGCTCGCAGGTGGTCAAGCTGCTGGACGATTTCGACGCCCAGTACGATTTCATTTCCAACGACGGGCCGGTGTTCTGGTTCCGAACGGACCTCGACGCGCCGTGCTATCGTGTCATCGCGATCGACACGCGCCAGCCCGAGCGGTCAAACTGGAAAGAGCTCATTCCGCAGTCGACGGATACGCTGCAGGGCGTCAGCGTGCTCAACGACATGTTCGTCTGCAATTACCTGCACGACGCCTACACACAGGTGAAGATTCACGACCTGGCCGGCAAGTTCGTCCGGGAGGTGGAACTGCCGGGAATCGGTTCGGCTTACGGTTTCGACGGTAAGCGGAAGGACACGGATACGTTTTATTCATACACCAGCTTCAACATGCCGCCCACGATCTTTCGATACGACATGATCACGGGCCAGAGCACGGTCCACAAGCAGCCGAAGGTGGACTTCAACCCGAACGAGTACGAGACGAAGCAGGTCTTCTACAGCAGCAAGGATGGCACACAGATACCGATGTTCATCGTGCACAAGAAGGGGCTGCGGCTGGACGGCAACAACCCGACGTTGCTGTACGGTTACGGCGGCTTCAACGCATCGATGACGCCCTCGTTCTCGGTCAGCCGAGTGGTCTGGATGGAGATGGGCGGCGTGTACGCGATTGCCAACCTGCGCGGCGGCGGTGAATACGGCAAGAAATGGCATGACGCCGGACGACTCGCCAATAAGCAGAACGTTTTCGACGACTTCATCGCCGCTGCCGAGTGGCTGATCTCCAATCGATACACGCAACCGAAGAAGCTGGCCATCCAGGGCGGCAGCAACGGCGGTTTGCTGGTCGGCGCCTGCATGACGCAGCGGCCGAACCTCTTCGGCGCCTGCCTGCCGGCTGTCGGCGTGATGGACATGCTTCGCTTCCACAAATTCACGATCGGCTGGGCGTGGAAGAGCGACTACGGCTGTGCCGAGGATGATCCGGCGCAGTTCAGAACGCTGTATGCCTACAGCCCGCTGCACAACCTCAAGCCCGGAACGAGCTATCCGGCGACGCTGATCACCACGGCGGATCATGACGATCGGGTGGTGCCCAGCCACAGCTTCAAGTACGCCGCGGCTTTGCAGGAGGTCCATCAGGGCAATGCCCCGGTGCTCATCCGGATCGAGACCCGCGCCGGTCATGGTGCCGGCAAGCCGACGACGAAGATCATTGAGGAGCAGGCGGACATCTATGCCTTCCTGCTCCGCACGCTGGAGATGGACGACACGAAGGTGCGATCGTAGGACGTGCTGCCGGCTTCGTTACGTTCCGCCGGTGAGGCGGCCGCGCAGCGCAAGCAGCTTTGCATCGGTAGCGCAGGCGGGCGGCACCTGATCGAGCAGCGCTCGGGCACGATCTGTCAGATTCAGTTCGATCAACAACTGCAATTGATCGGTCCAGACGGCGCAGTCCTGCGGCGCGAGGCGCGCTGCTTCGCGGAATGCAGCCAACATGGGTTCGATTTCCCGCCGCGCAGCATGAATCTTCGCCAGGTCTTTTCGATACATGACGCTGTCCGGCGCGCATCGGACGGACTGCTGTGCGCTGGCCAGCGCACGCTCCAGATCGCGCTCGGCAATGTAGATACGCGACAGCATCGCCCAGAGCCGGGCATCATTTTTCACTTCCTGTGTGCTGCGCTCCAGTGCCGGCCTGGCCTTTGATAGTTCTCCGGCAGCAAAGTAACAGCGGCCCAGCAGCCCCCAGACGGCTGAATCCGACGGGTCCAACCTCACCGCCTGCTCGTATGCGGCGGTCGCTTCTGACGGGCGGCCGAGCCATTCGAGCGTCGCGCCGCGCGCCTTGTGCAGGGCGGCATCCTCCGGGTGGATAAGCAAGCCGTCGTTCATCACCGATTCGGCCAGGGCGTATTGTCGGAACGTGAAGAGAAACATGCCCACGCGATGCGCATGAGACGGTGATGCGACGCGCCGCCACCACGGCGTATCACTCCACCCGACGGGCGCGGGCAGGTCCTGTCGCACCGGCGCGAGCAGCGATTCAAAACTGACATCGCGCCCCACGACCGGAAGATCGCCTGCGGTATCAGTTCGCACGAAGACAGCCGCCACGCTGTCAAAAAAGACCAGTTGCCAGGCGGGATCGTCGCGCAGGTAAGTCACTGCCTTCGAGATCAGGTCCACCACGGCGACCTGGATGCCGTACTTCTCGAGACTGCGCCGACAGGCCTGCTCATCCATGAGCATCTGCATGTACTCGGTGAAGAATTCCTCGCCGTAGACTTCCAAACGGGGATCGATGAAGACCGGGAAACCGTGTGCCAGCAGGTAGCTTCCTTCCATCATCGTGTTGAAGATCGGGCCGGCGGGCGCGGCCGCGCGGAGGAACTCGACGGCGCGATGCGGATATCGGTTCGTGGCCATTCGCAGACCGAACTCGTTGGTGTCCTTCTGCCAGACGCTGAACCGATCGGTGGCCATGCTCCAAGATGCGCCGAGACAGATAACGATCACGAATGCGCTGGTCAGGATGCTGATCACCGGTAACGTTTGACATACGCCTCGACGATGCCAGATCTGGCTGCGCGACACGTTCTGGATCACGAAGGGCACGGCCACCAGGCAAAAAAGCGGCAGATTGCGAATGGCGATCACCGCCAGATAGCCGAGCGAAATACAGACCATGAGCCAGAAGCCATCCAGCCGTCGCAGGTTGATGAGCGCCGAAACGATGCAGAGCGTCAGCAGTGCCTCGAAGAAGATGACGGCGGTAAACTTCTGGGAGAAGCTGAATGTGCCGGCAAACTCGGAGATGTACTCCTTGAATGCCGTGCCGTGAATCTCCGTCGCCAGAAGAAATGGAAAAGCCAGCCCGCGCAGGCCGTAGGGGTTGAGCAGACAGGCCGCGAAAGTCAGCGTGAATACCAGCGCAGCGATCCGCCATCGCCCCGTCGCATGTGATTCTGCTGCTCCGCTCCCGCGCGGGGATCGAAAGCGGTCGAACAGTTCGCTCATCAGCCAGAGACCCACGAGAAACGGCCCGAGGATGAAGAGCGTGTGGGCATTGGTCCAGACGATCTGCAGCGGCGGGAGAATCCAGGCCCAGGCGGTTCGGCCGTCGCGTGCCCGCTGGATGACGTAGAGGAAAACGGCGATCAGCAGGTACGTCACCTGTTCGGGACGGGACTGAAATCGCTGACTTGCGGCGAGGACGGCGAGGGTAAGGACCAGCGCCGCGGCCGGCAGGTTTTCGCGTTTGAGGAAGATGGAAGCGAGGACGGCGAAGGAGGCCAACATGACCATGCATTGTGCAAGGATCACGCCGGCAGCGCCGCAAGCTTTGTAGAGACAGTAGAGCCCGAGGCAGAAGATCCAGCGGAGTTCGATCCACTCCGCACCGGTCTTCGTGTGTGAGAAAACGTCGGTCTGCGGGATGCCGGAATCGGCGATCAGTCTGCCAGTGGCGTACTGCCACCAGAAGTCCGAGTTCCAGATGCAGCGGAGTGAGGCGATGGTAAGGAGCAATGCTGCCGCGAGTGCCGCGGCGATCGAGAGCGTAAGCTGCAGGCGCGAGGTCGTCGTGAGTGTAACCGTTCCTGCGGGATCGCTGCGGTCGTTACGCATAGGATGAATCTACCGGGATTCGTGGCATGGGACAAAAGGCCGAAGTTGTAACGACGCCCGATCTGACGATTTGACACCACCCGCTGTCCGCCCTACCGTTACCGGCTTGTTCGTTTGGGGCAATGCAGAAACATCGAGCGCCGTTACTCATGAGCAACGTCGATCTTCGCTCTTACGTCTTTCTCGACAGCATGCAGCCGCAGTTCGCGTCGTTCATCGCGACCGTAGCCCAGGGCTTTTTGCCCGTGCCGCGAATGGCCTCGCTGTACATCGAAATTTCGCCCGGCATCGAGATCAACCGCATTACCGACATCGCGCTGAAGAGTACTCGGGTCACGCCGGGCATGCAGATTGTCGAGCGGCTCTACGGCATGCTCGAGATTCACTCCGAATCGCAGGCGGACATCCGCCAGGCCGGCCGATCGATCCTGGAGACGCTGGGCCTCCGAGAAGAGGATCGCCACAAACCGCGCGTGCTGTCGAGCCAGGTGATTCGCAATGTCGATGCCTATCAGACGCAGCTCATCAACCGCATGCGGCATGGTAATATGATTCTGCCCGGCCACACGCTGTATGTAATGGAGCTTGAGCCGGCGGCGTACGCGGCCCTTGCTGCGAACGAGGCGGAAAAAGCGGCGGAGATCAACATCCTGGAAGTTCGCACCTTCGGCAGCTTCGGTCGCATCTATCTGGGTGGCGAGGAGCGCGATATCGACGTGGCCTACCGAGCCGCCGAGCAGTGCGTCGCGGAAGTCAGCGGCCGGGTGATCGAGAAGAAACACCATTAGGACATGAAGGATCGAGCCAGAGACAGAGCATTTTGCATAACGACGCCGATGGATTGCCATCCGTCGGCTTGAGCGGGAGGTACGATTCGATGACCGACGCACTGGGAATGATAGAAACGCGCGGTTTTGCCGCGATGGTCGAGGCCGCCGACGCGATGACGAAGGCCGCCAAAGTGGAACTGGTCAGCTACGAGAAGATCGGCGGCGGCTACGTGACCGCGATCGTCCGTGGCGATGTGGCGGCGGTGAAGGCGGCGTGCGACGCCGGCCAGGCCGCGGCTTCACGCGTGGGCGAGATCGTTTCGGTCCATGTGATCGCGCGGCCGCACACGAACGTCGATCTGGTCCTCCCGCTGGGCCGACTGGAGCAGGCGAGAAAGTCGGCGAAAGGCAGTAACTGAGTAAAACCGCTGGATGCGGGATTGAGAAGGCCGTGAAGGGATGGCACAAGCCGTCGTCCTTCTGCTTTCTCAAACCCCGAGTCTCGGTTGATCCCTTCGGACACAAAGAACATGCTGCTCGCGCAAGTCATCGGCACCGTCGTCTCGACGCGCAAGGAACAGAGTCTTGACGGGCTCAAGTTTCTGCTGCTGCGCGGCGTCGACATGGACGGCAAAGCGACCGGCCCGACCGTCGTTGCGGCCGATGCCGTGGGTGCCGGCGTGGGCGAGATGGTGATGTACGCGAGCGGATCGAGTGCCCGGCAGACGGTGATGACCGACAAGCGCCCGGTGGATGCGGTGGTGATGGCCATCGTCGATCAATGGGAGGTCGGCGGGGACCAGAAGTACAAGAAATAAACGTCAATTGGCGAGTGCCAAGAATGACGCGACGACTCGCACATAACAGCCGGACCTTCTCATTCCGTCGGTTGTAGCTGGACGTTCATGGCTTCACACAGCCGCGTTTGATTGATGCTTCGCGGAGGCATTTCGGTGTCGCAGCTTTCCGATTTTCAGATCGATGCGATAGCCCGGCGCGTGGCCGACCGGTTGCGCACCGCCGCGCCATCCGCTCCCGCTGCGGCGGCTGCCGAGACATCGCCGAAAGCGCCGCAACTTCGACCGGCCGATCACGAATCGCTCGCCCGGGGTGGTGCCCTGCCGATGGGCGTCTTTCGATCGATCGATGAATGTGTTGCAGCGGCGCAGGCGTCCTTTGTCGAGTTCTCAAAACTCGGTCTTGAAAAACGCAAGGTCATCATCGCGGAAGTCCGTGCGTCCATGATGGCACATGCGATCTCGCTTGCCCGCGACGCCCACGAGGAAACCGGCCTCGGCCGCGTGGAGGACAAGATTCTCAAGAACCGCCTGGTCACACGCAAGACGCCGGGACCGGAAGTGCTCGAACCGCGTGCCTGGTCGGGCGACGACGGCCTGACGGTCATGGAGCGGGCGCCCTTCGGCGTCATTGCCGCCATCACGCCGACGACGAACCCAACGTCGACAATCATCTGCAATACGATCGGCATGATCTCCGCCGGCAATACGGTCGTTTTCAACGTTCACCCGAACGCCAGGCGGGTTTCGTGCCGAAACGTCGGGCTGATCAACGAAGCCATCCTTCGGGCCGGCGGTCCTCCGAATGTCGTCACCGCCATGGCCGAGCCGACCATTGAAAGCGCGCAGGAGCTGATGCACCACAAGGGCATCCGCCTGCTCGTCGTCACCGGCGGTCCTGGTGTCGTTCAAGCCGCCATGGCCAGCGGCAAGCGGGCGATCTGTGCCGGCCCGGGCAATCCACCGGTGGTTGTTGATGAGACCGCGGACATTGAGCGTGCCGGCCGCGACGTCGTGCTCGGCGCTTCGCTGGACAACAACGTCATCTGCACGGACGAGAAGGAAGTATTCGTCGTCCAGTCGGTGGCTGATCGATTTCTCAAGGCCATGGAAGCAGCCGGCGCCGTTGTGCTGACGAAGCCGCAGACGGCAGCAATCGAGAAAGTCATCTTTGAGGAGACCCGCGGCCCGCGCAAGCCCGGCGTCACGAATAAGAAATGGGTCGGCAAGAACGCGAACGTGATCCTTGAGCAGATCGGCATGCGCGTGCCGGACACGGTGCGACTCGCTGTGCTGGATGTGCCGGTCGAGCATCCGCTGATCTGGACCGAGCAGCTTATGCCGGTGCTGCCGGTGGCACGCGTGGCGAATGCCGACGAGGCAATTGACCTCGCAATCGCCGCCGAGCATCGTTTCGGCCACTCGGCGTCGATGCACTCGATGCACCTGGGGCGGCTCAGTCGCATGGCCCGGGAAATCAACACCAGCATCTTCGTGAAGAACGCCCCGATTTACGCTGGACTCGGTGAAGGCGGCGAGGGATACAGCTCATTCTCGATCGCCAGCCCGACGGGCGAAGGGCTGACGGATCCGCGATCGTTCTCGCGCGAACGCCGCTGCGTGCTCAAGGATCACTTCCGAATCGTGTGAGACAGACGTGCCCGACGATCCCGCCATTGCATTGATCGAATACGGCAGCATCGCCGCGGGCACGCGGGCGAGCGACGCGCTCGTCAAGAAGGCGCCGGTGACCATCCTGCGCGCGGGTACGCTCCAGCCGGGCAAGTATGCGATCCTTTTCTCTGGACAGGTCGCAGCCGTCGAGGAGTCGTATGTCGAAGGCCTGCGACTTGGAGCAGATTGCGTGATTGATCGCGTCCTGCTTCCCGAAGTTGCATCGAGCGTGCGGGCGGCCATCCTAGACGAAGCGGGCAAGTGGGACGCCGACACAATCGGCGTCATCGAAACGACGACGATGGCATCCGTCATCGAAGCGGCCGATGCGGCGGTCAAAGGTGCACGCGTTGAAGTGGTTCGGATTCGCCTCGGCGACGGACTTCATGGCAAGGGCCTGGCCCACTTCGCCGGTGAGCAGGCGGACGTGGAAGCGGCGATTGAAATCGGCAGCGGGCGGATCGCCTACAAAAATCAGCACGTCTGGACGGCGGTGATTCCCCGTGCGGACGCGGAACTACGCGGCATCCTGCGGCGGTCGACCACCTTCGCGGAGGGTGTGTGATGCTGCTCGGTCGCGTCATCGGTACCGTGGTACCCTGTGTGGTATATGATGGTCTCGCCGGTGTGCCGATGCTGATCGTTCAGCCGTTGTCGAAGGAGCAGAAGTCAGTCGGCGGGCCGATCGTCTGTTGCGATGCAACACGCATGGCCGGCCCCGGCGAACTGGTCTATTACGAAGGCGGCCGAGAAGCGGCGCTGGCCCTCAAACCGTGGTTCGTCCCGGTAGATCATACGATCGTCGGCATCGTCGACGGTGTTGACGTTTGAAAGCGTCGGGAGAAGAAGTTGTATGATCCTCGGCATCGTGCGCGGTTCGATATTCTCGACGATCAACCACCCATTCTACGACAATCGAAAGCTGCTCGTTGTTGACGGGATTGACGAGGGCGGCAAACCGACGGGTAAGTATGTGATCGCCGTGGATGTCGTGGACGCGGGCGTCGGCGAGACGGTGCTGATCAACGACGAGGGAAACGGCGCCCGGCAGGTGCTGGACGATCCGCAGGGACCTGTGCGCAGCGTGATTGTCGGTATCGTGGATGAGGTGATGGTACGTTAAGATGACACGTGCTAGCTAGTGCTTCCCCATGTCACCACCCCGATCCTTGCATTACTCATACAAGCCACATCGCCGCACGTGCGTCGTCACCCACTGAGGAACGCTCAGCGAATGCATGAATGGAAATCGCACTGTTTGTCATATTGATCCTGTTTTGCATTACCGGTGTGCTGCTTGCCGTCTTGCAGCTTCCTGGCTCGTGGTTGATTCTTGCCGCAGCTGTCGGGTACGACGCTTATCATGACTGGTCGAGGTTGGGCTGGAAGTGGCTGGCCGGGCTGGCGGCCTTCGCCATCTGTGCCGAAGTCGTGGACACACTGGCCTCGATGATCGCCGCCCGACGGGCAGGTGCGAGCCGACGGGCCGCCGTCGGTGCCCTGATCGGCGGATTTCTGGGTATGTTGTTGGTATCCGTGCCGTTGCCGATCATCGGTGTGGTCATCGGCGGGCTGATCGGCTGCTTTCTCGGCGCCGTGGCGGCGGAGATGACCAAGCGGGATGATGTCGCCTTCGGCGTGCGTGTCGGCCTTTTTGCGACGCTCGGCCGGGCCGTGGGACTTGCCTTCAAGACGGCCGCGGCAATGGTGATCGGCGGTGCTACGATCCTTCTGGCGATTCAGGGGCTGCGGGGCTGACGATTCGGGCGTCCTGTCCGATGGTGGACGAAAATAATAGGAACTGAGCGCGACATGTGGCATTGGCTGATATCCGCTGCCTTCTTCCTCGCAGGTGCGCATGCGATCGTGCCGCCGGCTGATGGTCTTGCAGGGCAGGAAATCGTTCCCACGGAGTCGCCGAAGCGCGAGGCGCGGTCTGTTGTGACCTCCGGCCCGGCGACGAGTGAACCCGCGGACCGTGAGAAGATCGAGCAACTCATCGCCCAGCTTGGAGCGCGGGAGTTCAAGGCCCGCGAGGATGCACAGCGTGCGTTGGCTGGGATGGGTGAGTCCGTACTGGCCCATCTTCTGCCGCACATCACGAGCAAAAACGAAGAAGTCGCCGCAAGGGTCGTATCGCTGCTGGGCACGCCGCGCGATCCGGAATTGCGCGTTCAGGTGGCGATTCGACTTATTGAGGCAGCGGACCCCGACGGTCTCGAACAGAGCGTACACATGCTGTTCAAAGCGCCGGAAGAGACCTGCGACATTTTCATGGAAGCCACGCGGGACGCCCGGGGCATTTTGCGTGTGGTTGGCGCGCCGATCCGTGAACAGTTCGAAGCGTGGCGGCGATTGGATGACGTCTTTCAGCGGACGTACGCTCGACTAAAAGATAAGGATGCGGAAAAGGCCGCCGCGATGCGGCGCTCGCACACGGAAAGCAGCATGTACTGCGCCGAGGCGGCCTACTGGGGCGCACTGGAGGCGCTGGAAGACTACAACCGTCACCCGCTGGATACGGACCAGAAGCATCCGACCCCGCGGACGAAGCCGAACGCGGACGATCAAAACACCCCGCGCAACGGGGGTACTATTCGCGAGTAGGCAATCGGAGCGACTTCAGTTGCGTCGCAGGACATCCGCCAGCGTCGTACGGGCGAAAAGGTCCTTGAGCAGTTTGCCGGCATCCTGATTGGCGCGGTCCAGCACGGACTGCACGACCGATGGCAGTCCTTTGACCAGCGTCGGCCGATTGCGATCCGGTACAATGGCCCCGACCCCCTGGAAGACGTCGTAGAGCGAAATCTTGTCTTCGGGTCGGTTGAGCTTGAAGCCGCCGCGGGGACCGCGATCGGAATGCAGCACGCCGGCATTGGCCAACTGGCTGAGAATCTTCGCGGCGTAGGCCTTGGGGAGTCGATGTTTGTGGGCAATATCGTGGGCACGCACGCCCGATGAAGGTTGTTCACCCTGTTGCTGGGCGATTTCGTACATAGCAAGGAGAGCGTAAGCGGCGGTTTTTCTTCTCAGCATGTCGTCGCTCCGTGTCTCTGACCGGGATAAGCGGTCAACAAAAGTGAGTTTATCCAGAGTGCCGCAGTGCTCGGCAGTGCCGTTCGCTCCGTCACTCATACGCAGGTATGCGCTGGATAATAGGGGTCGGCAATTTTTCCGGCTACCAAAATCGCCGGATTTTTCGTATGAATCGTGTCGGCAGAATGTGTTGAGATGTAAACCGTTAATTCATCGGCTTTTTCGAAGATGAGCGAACACCGAGCGGAAAATCAGATTATTCGGCCGTGGCTTCTGGCCCTCGGACGCGAGGAGCTGCCCCGAGAACTGATCATCCGCGGCAATATCTACCTGCATGTGAAGACCTTCAAGCATGATTTCTTCGCAGCCACTGCGCTCTACCAGGGAGCAGCGGGAAAGATCGTCCTCAAAGTGGGGCGCATGGCCCCGGTCTTCGGACTTCCGATGGCCTGGATCGGAAGGTTGCTCTCACAGCATGAAATCCGGATGTTCGAATTGACGCAGTCGATCGCGGGCGTACCAGAGCTGCTCGGCTCCTGGGGCGCGACCGGCCTGGTCCACGCATACGTGGAGGGCAGGCCGCTGCAAAAGTCGGATACGCCTGACGACGAATTTTTTCCGAAACTCGCATTGATGCTGGAAGCCATCCACGCGCGTGGTGCGGCCTATGTGGACCTCGAGAAGCGGGAGAACATTCTGCTCGGCGAAGACGGCCAACCGCACCTGATCGACTTCCAGATTTCCTGGCACCTGCCAGCCAACCGCGGGGGCGAAATCTGGCCTTTCCGCGTCATGCGCGATGTGCTACAGGCATCGGATCGGTATCATCTGTACAAACACTGGCGGCGGCTTCGGCCGGATCAGCTCGCGGTCAGCGCGAACAGGGATTCGTTCGAGGTCCCGATCTGGATAAGATGGCACCGAATGATGTTTCGCCCGCTGACCCTGTTGCGGCGGCAGATTCTGGTTTGGCTGGGGGTGCGCGATTCGATTCGGGTACGCTCACCGGGATAGCAACCGCCCCCGTTGAAAGGAAAAGACGACATGTCGATCTCGGCATCGCAACGCGACCGCGCGGAAAGCTTTCGGACGGCCTTTGAGGATGCGCTCAAGGACGACGGGCGGTTCTCCGGCGCCTTCCGGCATGACAAACCCGACGGCTCTACGCTGGCCACGCGCTGGCAATCCGCCGAGAATCCGCACGTCTGGTTTGAGATTGCGGTGCGTCCGCTGATTCCACAGGTTCGGGTCGGCATCCTGACCGACGACCGCTGGAAGAGCGAGGACTTCGAGGAGAAGATCGAAGAATCCGGCGATACGATGTCCGAGTTCGTGGAGATGGGTTTCGAAGAGGCCGGTCTCGAGTGGCTCGATCCTCCCGTGGAACACTACCGGGAGGATATGAAGTACTTTTACTTCGCAACGGCCTTTGAACCGGCACGAATCGAAGAACTCGGCAGCGAGGCGGTTCGCACGAAAGCCCGCCAGATGTTCGACGGCTATTACCACGCCTTCGGGCCGTTTCTTGGATGACCAGGCGCGGCGTGCCCGACTGAGCGGCCCGGGGAATGGCGACGGACGCGCCGGAGCAGTCGGTCACCTGACAGACGCACTTCAACAGGCAACAGAACGATGGATCATTTTCAATACGCGGACGGGCAACTTCATTGCGAGCAGGTACCGATGGCCCGTATCGCGGAAGAAGTCGGCACCCCGGCGTACGTCTATTCGGCAGCAACGCTCCTGCACCATTACGACGCAGTCGCCGCGGCGTTCTCGGAGCTGGACCCGATTATCTGCTACTCGATCAAAAGCTGTGCGAATGTGCATGTCTGCCGGCGCCTGCGCGAACAGGGGTCGGGGTTTGACGTCGTCTCCGGCGGTGAGTTGTATCGGGCTGTAGCGGCCGGTGGCGACCCTGCAAAGATCGTCTTTGCCGGTGTAGGCAAGACCGATGAGGAGATCAACCAGGCCATCGACGCACGGATCGGCTGGTTCAACATCGAGTCGGAAGCAGAACTCGAGAACCTGATCGCACTGGCCCGACGCCGGAACGCGAGCGTCCGTGCGGCGCTGCGTGTAAATCCGGACGTGGACCCGAAGACGCACCGTTACACCTCCACGGGAAAGAAAGAGACAAAGTTCGGCGTCGATCTCGAGCGAGCCCGGCGCGTTTTCAACCAGTACGGTCGACAGGACTCCGTTCGGCTCACCGGCATCCACCTGCACATCGGCTCGCCGGTGAACACGGTGGAGCCATACGTTGCGGCGATTGAAAAAACGCTGGCGCTGATTGATGAACTTCGGGCTGACGGGTTCGCGATAGATACCCTGGACATCGGCGGTGGCTTCGGCGCGAATTACAAGGGCTCGGAGGCCCCGCCGGCGGTAAAGTACGCAGAGCAGATCGTGCCACTGTTGCGAGGGCGTGGGCTGCGGATCATTCTCGAACCCGGTCGCAGTATCGCGGCCAATGCGGGTATCCTTCTGACGCGCGTGCTCTATCGTAAGACTTCCGGCGAGCGCGACTTTCTGATCGTCGACGCCGGGATGAACGACCTGATCCGTCCGGCACTCTACGAGGCCTATCACTTCATCTGGCCGGTTCGGCCGGCGGAGGGGTTTGTCACGAACGATCGAGGGGTCGACCTGAATCGACCGGGCCTTCGGTTGATGGACGTGGTCGGGCCCGTGTGTGAGAGCGGCGACTTTCTTGCGAAGGATCGGATGCTCCCGCCGATGGATCGGGGCGACCTGGTCGCGGTGTTCACAGCGGGTGCTTACGGATTCGTAATGGCGAGCCATTACAACAGCCGTCCCAACCCCCCGGAAGTGCTCGTCGAGGGCGACCAATATCGCGTGATTCGGCGTCGCGAGACGTATGACGACCTGCTGGCGGCGGAACTGCTTTGATCCACTCGTCACAATTCGAACCGAAGACTTGCTGAATCGCTACCGGCAGGTCGCGTCCGCAAATCCACCACGCAGATGCCCCGGCCGGGCGTTGCCGCAGTGCCTCGAACGAGCGGATTGGTCGGATCGGAGGTCCGGATTGATCGCGTCGGCAGAAGCGCGTAAAATATACGGCACCGGGGGAACGCAGTTTCCCGTGCCGGCCTGCCGCACGACGAAGTACGAACCGATAGACCCCAGGACATCGAATGCGAAGCTGGAGCTTCGCGGGCCCCGGGCGAATCAACCTCAACCGAGCGATATCGAGCACCGGCCTCCGTCCATCATCCATGGCACGAATCCGAAAAAAACTCGGCGAAATCCTGCAGGAGCAGGGCATCGTCAGCAAAGAAAACGCCGACAAGGCCGCCGAATACGGTCTGAACAACCGCAAACGGATCGGCGAGGCACTGGTAGAGTTGGAACTGGCCAACGAAGAAGACGTCTGTAAGGCGCTGGCCGCACAACACGGCATGGAGTACGTCGAAGTCTCGCGTCAGACCGTCAGCCCGGACGCGCTGACACTCATACCCGAGAAGATCATCAAGAACAGCGTGATCCTCCCGATGAGCGCCGACAACGGGAAGATGAAGGTCATCATCAACGACCCGCTGGACCTCGACACCATCGACATGCTCCGCTTCCGACTGGGGGTGAGCGATGTTATTCCGGTGCTGGCGCCGAAGAGCCGCATCAAGTCGTACATTGAAAAGTACCTGAGCGGCGCCGATCGCTCGCTGGACGAGCTTTCCAAGAGTCTGGACGCCTCGGTGGATGCCTCGCTCGATCAGGAGGCCAAGGCCCTGAAGAAAGCGGAGGCCGACGACCCCGACGCCCCCATCATCAAGCTGATCAACATGATGATCAGCGAAGCAGTGCGCACTCGAGCCAGCGACATCCACGTCGAGCCGATGACCGATCGTGTTCGCGTGCGTTACCGGGTGGACGGTGTCTGTACCGAGCGGGAAAACATCCCCAAGCGTCTGCAGAATGCGGTCACAACGCGTATGAAGATCATGGCCGGCGTGGACATCGCTGAAAAACGCGCCCCGCAGGACGGTCGTATCAAAATGCGCATCGGCGGCAAGGACATTGACTTCCGCGTGAGTTGCTGCCCGGCGGTTCACGGAGAATCGATCGTCCTTCGTATTCTTCGTCCGGACTCTGCGGCCGTCGGCATTCAGCAGCTCGGGTTCGAAGCCGACGATTATGCGGCTTTTCAGAAAATCATCTCGCGGCCCAACGGCATTTTTCTGGTCACCGGTCCGACCGGCTCCGGAAAGACGACCACGCTGTATGCCGCGCTGCAGGAACTCAACCGGCCGGACAAGAAGATCATCACTGCAGAGGACCCGGTGGAATACGTCTTCCCCGGCATGAACCAATGCCAGGTCCGCGAGGACATCGGTCTGGGTTTCGACAAAATTCTCCGCTCAATGCTCCGCCAGGCGCCGAACATCATTCTCGTCGGTGAAATCCGCGACCTCCAGGTGGGTGAAATCGCGATTCAGGCCGCTCTGACCGGCCACTTGGTCTTCAGCACCCTCCACACCAACGACGCACCCAGCGCGATTACCCGCTTGATCGATATGGGCATCAAGCCGTTCCTTGTGGCCAGCAGCATTCAGGCGATCATGGCTCAACGTCTCGTGCGAGTTCTCTGCAAGGAATGCAAACAGCCCGACACTCGGCCGGATCCTTCAATTCTGCGGCTCTGCGGCTTCACCAAAGAGCAGATTGAAGGGCAGACGATTTACAAGCCCGGCGGCTGTTCGCACTGCAACAACAGCGGCTACCGCGGTCGACAGGGCATTTTCGAAATGCTGCTGATGAACCAGGAATTGCGCGAGCTGGCTTTCAATCGTGCCAGCATCACCCAGCTTCGAAAGGCGGCGAAGGCCGCCGGAATGAAATCGCTCCTGGAAGACGGGCAGCGGAAGATCCTCCGCGGCGTGACCTCTCTTGAGGAGGTGACCCGCATCACACAGGCAGAGGTGGAAGTGTAGCCCGGAATCGTCGAAAGACCGAACTTTCCGGCGTGAAATCACACAGGGCTGCGGGCCAAGCATGCCCGACGGCGCAGGGAACCACGAAAAATCATCATGGCAACGATCCACATCGACCGTATTCTGGAGACCTGCATCAAGAAGGGTGCATCGGACATTCACCTGTCCGTGGGCCGCCCGCCGGTATTGCGCCTGCACGGCCGACTACGCCAGCTCGAGACCAAGGTGCTCGAACCGGAAGACACCGTCGCCCTGATGAAATCCATCACCCCCGACCGCAACCAGCAGGAACTCCAGGAAGAGGGCGGCACCGACTTCGGATTCGCCTTCGGCGATCAGGGCCGATTCAGAGTTTCCGTCTTCCGTCAGAAAGGCAACATCACGCTCGTGCTGCGACTGATTCCGACACAGTTCCTGACCTTCGATCAGATTGGTCTGCCGCCGATCATCCGCTCGCTCTGCCGCCGGCCGCGCGGCTTGTTTCTGGTGACCGGCCCGACCGGCTCCGGTAAGACGACGACGCTGGCCTCGATGATCAACTACATCAACAATGAGATGGACCGGCATATCGTGACCGTCGAGGACCCGATCGAATACTACCACACGCACAAGAAGAGTCTGATCAATCAGCGCGAAGTCGGCAACGACGTGCCGAGCTTCGCCGAGGCCCTTCGCCGCGTACTGCGAAGCGACCCGGACGTGATTCTCGTCGGTGAAATGCGAGACCTGGAGACCATCTCCAACGCGATTCTCGCCGCCGAAACGGGCCACCTGGTCTTCTCCACGCTGCACACCACCGGTTGTCAGGGCACGGTCAACCGAATCATCGACGCCTTCCCCCACGAGCAGCAGGATCAGATCCGCGTGCAGCTTTCGACTTCGCTCATCGCGGTGCTCTCGCAGGCCCTGATGCCGCGGAAGCCGTCGGGCATGTGCGCGGCGTACGAGTTTCTCGTGGTGACGCCGGCCATCTCCAACCTCATTCGCGAAAACAAGACCTTCCGAATCGACTCGGCGATTCAGACCGGAAAGAAGTACGGCATGCAGCTCCTGGACGACCACCTCTGGTCGCTCTTTGAGCGCAACCTGATCGCCGCGGATGATATGCTGGATCGTGCCCGCCAGCCCGGCGAGCTTCAGGAGAAACTGGAGAAGGCCGGTAAGCTTCACGAAGCCGGAGACGCGATGATCAGCATTCGCGGCGAGAAGGGAGAAAACGGCGACGAGGAGAAAGAGAAGAAGTAGGTTTTCCGCGGCCCGCGGAAGGAACATCGGAGTCGTGTCAGGCAGTCCGGCTGATGGTCCGCGGCCGCCCTGCTCCGACTTTTCTCGATGCGTGGACCGCAGGGATCATCGGAGTTCCGTCATGTCCGCTACCGCACCGACCGGTTCATCGACCCGGCAATACAAGGGTCGGCCTCTCGGTCGAATCCTTATCAAGATGGGCAAGGTCAATCGCACACAGGTCCACGAGGCCCTGGCGATCCAGAAGACCACGCGCGGACCGGTCGGTCGGATTCTCATCGACCTGGGTTACATCAAGGAAGCTGATCTGCAGTTTGCCCTTGCGGCGCAGATCGGCATGGAGCCGGTGAATCTCGACACGATCGACGTGAACCCGGAGACGATCAAGCTGGTTCCCAACCAGATGGCCAACACCTACCGAATCATCCCGGTGGATTTTGACGCCTCCTCCAGAACGCTCAGCATCGCGATTGCCTCACCCGACAATTTTCAGGCCACCGACGACCTGCGAAAGCTGCTGGGTTATTCAATCCGACCGCTCATCGCCTCGGAAGATCAGATCACCGCGTCGCTGGCACGTTACTACCCGGAAGGTGCGCAGGAGTCGATCAACGACCTGATCGGCGAGATCGGCAAGGATGCGGACCTGGCGAAGTTCGAAGGGCGCGGTGAATCGCTCGACGTCGAAGACCTCAAAGGGTTGGTCGATTCAAACCCGGTCAAGCAACTTCTGAATCTCGTGCTGCTCAAGGCCATTCGCGACCATTCGAGTGATATCCACTTCGAGCCATTTGAAAACGAGTACAAGCTGCGCTATCGAATGGACGGCGTGTTGTACGAGATGGTGCCGCCGCCGCGCTTTCTGGCCATGGCCATCGCCAGCCGAATCAAGGTCATGGCCAATCTCGACATCGCCGAGCGCCGAATGCCGCAGGACGGCCGTATCAGTCTCAACATCGGTGGCAACGCAGTCGACCTTCGCGTTGCCGTACTCCCCACGCTCTTCGGCGAGTCGGTCGTGCTTCGTATTCTCGATCGAAGCAACGTTAACCTCGATCTCGACAAGATCGGACTCCGCGAGGACGATCTCGAAATCGTCAAGCAGCTCATCGACCGGCCGCACGGCATCATCATCAACACCGGCCCGACCGGCTCCGGAAAAACGACAACGCTTTACGCGTGCCTGAACGCGCTGAACGATCCCGGCATCAAGATTCTCACCGCCGAAGACCCGGTCGAATACGACATCGACGGCCTGGTTCAGGTGCAGGTCAATCCGGAGGCCGGGCTGACGTTCGCCCGTGCGCTGAGAAGCTTCCTTCGACAGGACCCGGACGTGATTCTGGTCGGTGAAATCCGCGACCTGGAAACGGCGCAGATTGCGATTCAGGCCTCGCTGACGGGCCACCTGGTCTTCAGCACGCTGCACACCAACGATGCACCGTCGGCCGTGGCCCGTCTGCTGGACCTGGGCGTCGAACCGTTCCTGATCACGGCGACCTTCGAGGCGGTCGTGGCCCAGCGACTGGCGCGGCGGATCTGCAAGAACTGCCGCACGGAATACCAACCGTCGCCCGAGCTGCTGCTCGAACTGCAACTCACACCCGACGACGTCAAGGGCAAGACTTTCTACTACGGCAAGGGATGCGATTACTGCAACAACACGGGCTATCGCGGTCGCGTCGGCATCTTTGAGGTCATGGTCTTCAACGATGAAATCCGCGAACTGATCATGAACGGCGCTTCGACGGGCATTCTGCACGAAGCGGCCGTTCGCGCGGGCATGCGGCCGTTGCGCGAGAGTGGCCTGCTGGCGATCTATGACGGCGTCACGACGATCGAGGAAATCGTCAAGGAAACGGTCGTCTTTACGTAATCGCCGCTTCGGATCACGTTGCTTACTGACAGACGAATGTTCGTTCAACCAGCGCTGGCCAGAGCGGAGACGATCTGTGTTCTGCTCGCTCGGGCCGCCGGCAGCAGCGCCGCCGCCATGCACAGAAGCGTGGCCAGCCCCGCTCCCAGTCCGACCATGTCCCAACGCATGGCAAAGACCGGCTCGAAACCGGTCAGGGCTGCCGTCAAGGTATTGCTGGCCCCTGCGAGCAGGAGCCCGAGGCCCACACCGAGCAGACTGCCGATCAGCCCCAGGACGGCAGCTTCACCGATGACCATGCGGAACATCTGCCTCCGTGTCACGCCGATGGCACGAAGGACCGCAATCTGCCGAGCGCGGCTGGCCACATTCGCCGCCATGAGGTTGGCCACGCCCAGCGCGGCGATCAGCAGCCCGACCGCTGGAATCGCGGAGAGCAGCAGCGTTACCCGGTTGATCTGATCATCGATCTGAGTTTTAAGTTCGCGCGCCGTGACGAAGGCCTTTGACGGGTGCCCCAGTTCCTTGAGCATACGGTTGACGATTGCCTCCTGCGGGCCGGCTTCGGGGATGGGTCCCGGCCCCATCGCGAAGGTCTGGCGCATGCCCGGCGGTGCGGCCTCCGGGAATTGAACGGCGGCTTCTTCCGTCCTGTTCACGATGCGCGTGCGATCTTCTTCGGGCAAATCGAAATTGAATAACATCATCTTCCCGTAGTTCCGGCCGAAGAGGCGTTGTGCGTCGTCCAGCGTGCCGAAGATCGCCCCCACGGCGTAGAACTGAAAGAATTCCGTGGCGTTGAAGAAACTGATGGCGATGTCCACACCGGCCGAGCCGACCACACCGGCGATGACAAACGTCGCCGAGTGCTGCCCGACCCAGATTTCGATCGAGTCGCCGAGATGTTTGTTTCGCGCCTGAGCGAATTCGCGTGTTACCAGAGCGTGCCCCCCCTGCCTGAGTTTCTCCAACGCTCCGCGTTCGTCTCCTTCCAGAAAGGTCAGCTTCACCACACGCAGCCCCTCTTCCGGTTCGATCGCCAGAAAGCGGGACGATTGCTCCAATGCCGAGAGTGATCGAAACAGCGAAAGTCGGCTCGGCCTGCTGAAACTGAATGCGAAATCGTCACAGACAGTAAAGTCCCGAATGCCGGGCGTATCCTTCAGTGCCCGCACGCGATGAAGCGGAAGCGGCTCGTAGCTATAAAGCATGGCATCGGGAAACTCACTGGGAAACTGCCAGCCGGCCTTCACGGACTGCCCCCACACAATCAGCCCGACGATCAGCGAGAGGCCGACGGCCAGCCCGCAGCAGATCGAGGCCGAGCGAAACGGCGCCCGATCGATCTCATCACCCAGAAGCTGAGGCCGAAGGCGAAGCAGCAAAGCCGCAACGTGTACCGCGCAGCGGCCGATCGTTCGGATGACGGCCGGAGCAATCAACGCGCATCCCGCATAGAGCGTGAACACGGAGGACATCGCCCGAAGGTCGAGTGCTGCTTCTTCTGCCGCAGCCGCGTTGCGGAGCAAGTAGGCGTGAATAGCGAAAAAGAGCAGTCCGACCACGGCAGTCAGCCATGCCGAAGGTGTCCAGCGATGGCCACCGGCGACGCGTGCGGCCTCGACGGGAGAGACGGTCATGGCGCTGAATGCCGGAAGCGCGGCCCCGATCAGGGTGGTACCGACACCGCCGAGACAAGCCAGGCCGACGCCCCACCGACTGATAACCATCTCGCCGAGGTATTCACCTGCCAGTTCGATGGTCAGCGCCTGTAGGGCCAGTCCGAGCGGAACACCCAGAAACGTACCGAGCAGACCGAGCGGCAGGACCTGGATGCCCACCACGGCGGCAACTTGTCGCCGAGTGACACCGACGCAACGCAGCAGCCCCAATTCGGCGATACGCTCGGTCACACCCATGTTCATCGACGCGAGAATGATGAAGAGTGCCGTGAGCAGCACCACACAGGAAAGCAGCATCATGATGAACTGAAGCAGGCCCTGGGCGGCACCGAGCTTCTTATGCTGGGTCTCTGTCGTCTTGACCTGGATCGACTCCGGCTCGCGATCCTCCTGTTCACGTTTCCGGTTCCGCTCATCTATCAGATTGCGAATCGTCGCGGCGGAGGACTGGATTGAGGCCACGCTCGTGTCGTGGAGCATGACATCGATACCCTTGATCCTGCCGGGAAGCTGTACGAGCGATTCGACCTCCGCGAGCGATGCCCAGGTCATCGGCGCCTGATTTACGCTGGCCCGCCGGCGATCGACGATACCGATGACGCGAAACTCGCGTTTTTCCGTCAGATCTTTGAGCGAGCGCAGGACAATGCGATCGCCCAGTCCAACTTCGAACTCCTCGGCGAGAAGCTTTTCGATGACCAGGACATCCTTGTCGCCCGGCGCGATGAATCTGCCTTCGAGAAGCTTATAGGTGCGGAAGGCGGATTCTTTCTCCGGGACGACGCCGGTCACCTCGATCCGAACGTAACGCGTTCGACCTCGATCGGTATCGACCCGGGGTGCCGGTGCTGCATCTACGTATTCTCGTGTGCGGACGGTTGTCTGCGCCACGCCGGGCAGCGCGGCGATCTGTGCCTCCAGATCACCGTCGAACACACCCCAAACGCCTTCGACCGGCTCGACGACCACGTGCGCAGCGCCCACCCATTCGAGCACCACCTGCGTGACGCTTCGCCGAACGGACTCGTAGCAGCACGTCACCCAGACGACCACGCCGACGCCCAGCGCGACGGCCAGCGTCGTCAGCGCCGTGCGGCCGGGCTTAGTCCGCCAGTTGCGAGTAGCGAGCTGCCACCAGAGCTGCATCTGCACATCCCCCGGCGTCTATGGTTCCGGTGAATCTTCCCTGCTTGAGCACGTGGACCACGTCGGCATACGCGGCAGCAGCGGCCTCGTGCGTGACCATCAGGATGGTTGTCTGCGTCTGCTCGGCCAGTTCCCGCAGCAGCGTCCAGATCTGTACGGCGGAAGTCGGATCAAGGTTGCCGGTCGGCTCGTCCGCAAGAATCAGGACGGGCCGGGTCATCAGCGCCCGAGCGATGGCCACGCGCTGCTGCTCTCCTCCGGAAAGCGTGGCCGGACGATGCCGAACCCGATGCGAGAGGCGAACCCGCTCGATCAGTTCATCGGCACGTCGTCTGGCGTCGGCCGTCGAAGCGCCGTCGATGAGCATGGGGAGCATGACGTTTTCCAGCGCGGTCAGTGACGGCATCAGGTTGAAGGCCTGAAAGATGATACCCAGCCGACGACGACGGAAGAGTGTACGCTCATGATCTGACAGGGAAGGCACGACTTGACCGTCCACTCTGATAAGGCCGCGATCGGGCAGATCAAGACCGCCAATCAGGTGCAGCAGCGTGGTCTTGCCCGAACCGCTGGCGCCCATAATGGCGGCGAAGCGACCGCGTTCGACGCTCAGCCCGACGCCGCGAAGCGCGGGGATGGCCTCGTCGCCGAGAAGGTAGGTCTTGTGAAGGTCTTCAACTTCGATGACGAACATAGGGTTGGAAAGCAAGCCGTTCGTGGAAATCAACTGCGCTCATTGGCGCGGAAACTGGACAGTGAAGCCCGCACACCGGACACTACCCTGAAACGAACGCGCTACGGCCGCCTTTCGTACTGAGCAGCGGTATTCCGAACTGCGGGTCACCATGCGAATCATCATTACATCCGATCTGCACTACAACGTCGCCCGCAGCCGGGGGCCCACGGAGGCGATCGCCCGTGAAATCTGCTCCACCGGCGGAGATGTGCTGCTCTTCGTCGGCGACTCGGCATCGACCGATCTGTCCGTGCTCGATCAGGTGCTGGGTCTATTCGAGTCCTTCAAGGGCGTCAAGCTGCTGGTTGCCGGCAACCATGAGCTGTGGACGATCGGCGGCGCCGACTCCCTCGCGAAGTACGAGCGCGAGGTTGCGGAATCCTGCCGTCGAAACGGCGTTCACTACCTGGACGAGTCGCCGATCCGACTCGGAGACATCGGCTTCGTCGGCAACGTCGGCTGGTATGATTTTTCATTCCGCCCCGCGGCCATGCGAATCCCGCTTCGTTTCTATCGCCACAAGGTCGCGCCCGGCGCCGCCGCCTGCTTTGAGAAGCATCGTCACCTGCTTGCGGAGGATGCCGACGTGCCGCCGGCTGCGCGCGAAGTCACCAGCCGATGGATGGACGGAGAGCGCGTCCGCCTGCCGATGGGTGATGTCGAGTTCACGCAGGCATTGGCCTGCAAGCTGCGCCGGCATCTCGAAGAGATCGAGGCACAGGTCGAGCGGATCATCGTCGGGCTGCATCATTTGCCCTTTGCGGAGCTGGTCCCGAGGACGATCATCCCCAACTGGGCATTTGCCGGCGGCTTTCTCGGCAGCGAGCTGTTTGGCGAGACGCTGCTGGAGTTTCCGAAGATCAGCCATGTATTCTGCGGACATTCGCATCGTGAGATGACCTGTCGCAAGGGGCACCTGTTCTGCAAGAGCATCGGCTCGACCTACCGTGCCAAGCAGTACGAAGTATTGGATATGTGACCAGCATGAATCATCAGACCACCAACCATCGGGAATCCTGGAGCACGAAGCTGATGTCTGTTCGCTGTTTCGTCGCGGGGGTATTCGCACTGGTGTCTCCGTGGATGTTGGCCCGCGATGCGGCCGCGGAAGAGATGGATCCGCGACTGGCGGCGCGGATGTCTCCTGTGGTTCGCGTGTTCAGGGAATGCAGCCCTGCCGTGGTAAATCTGTCCACAACTACGGTGGTCAACGTCCAGCGGCCGATGGGCGGACTCGATCGGATGTTCGAGGATATTTTTGACTTGCCACCCATGCGCCCGCGAAGCTACCGCACACATAGCGTCGGCTCCGGCTTTGTCATTCACGGCGACGGGTACGTCGTCACCAATGCGCATGTGATCGAGCGTGCCACGGAGATCCGAGTCACCTTCGCCGACGGCACGGAATTGCCCGCCGAAGAAGTCGCACGCGACCGGGCCAATGACCTGGCCGTGCTCAAGGTCGAAGCCCCGTCGCCGCTGCCGCATCTCAAACTGGGCCGCAGCGATGATCTGATGCCGGGCGAGACAGTCATCGCGATCGGCAACCCGCTCGGTTTGCAGCACACCATTACCACCGGCATCATCAGCGCGTTGAATCGCGAATTACGGTTCGGCCGTGACCTGGCCTACACCGGCCTGATTCAGACGGACGCCCCGATCAACCCCGGCAATTCGGGCGGTCCGCTGCTCAATGTCCTCGGCGAGCTGATCGGCATCAATACGGCCATCCGCGGCGACGCACAGAACATCGGCTTCGCCATCCCGATCGACCGGCTCCACGACCTCTTGCCCGCGATGCTGGACATTCAGCGTCTGCGCCGGGTCGAATTCGGCATCCACTTCGACAGCGCCGAATCGAGCACGCAACCACGGGGCGTGGTGATCAAGTCAGTCGATGCGAACTCTCCGGCGGATCAGGCCGGCCTGCGAGATGGCGATGTGGTCATTGCCATCGAAGGAGCGCAAACCCCGAACTTCATGGAGGCCTTCAGCGTTCTGCGGAACATCGAACCGGGCCGGGACATCAAGCTGGTAGTGATACGCAACGGCCGCGATCGAAAAACATTTTCCGTGACTATGATGGACATCCCCCGGCTGGACAGCGCCGAACTGCTGGCCAGATTCTTCGGCATCAAGGTCCGTGAACTGACCCGTGAAGACATGCAGCGGCTTCGCCTGCGAAGGCCGCTCGGCCTCCTCATCGAGCAGGTCGAGCCAGGCACGGAGGCCTCCGGCGCGGGCCTGAGCGAAGGCGACATCATCACCATGTTCGGTCGCTGGCCGGTCACTTCGCTCTCGGCACTCGCCCAGCTCATCAAGCAGGTTGATCCGCAGGATCGTATCCCGTTTCAGGTCCTGCGAATTCAGGACGATGTCGTGACGCGCGCCGAGATCATCCTGCGAGCCCGCGAATGATTCGAGTCATCGCATGTCCGGACAGCTTCAAGGGCGCACTCAATGCCACGGCTGCGGCACAGGCAATCGCCTCCGGTGTGCAACGGACCCGGCCCGACGCCGAGACGATCCCGGTGCCGATGGCGGACGGCGGCGAAGGGACGCTTGATGCCATTCTGAATGCCGAGCGAGGCAATCGGCGTCGTGTGGCGGCTCACGGACCGCTCGGAGACCCCGTTGAAGCACCGGTCGGCTTGATCCGAGGTGCATCAGTCGCGGTGGTCGAGCTGGCCTGCGCGTCGGGCTACGCACTCATTCCACCGGAGTTGCGCGATCCCCTTCGGACGACGACCTATGGTCTCGGTGAGGTCGTTCGCGCGGCCGTCGAGTCCGATGTCGACGAAATCATCCTCGCCGTCGGTGGCAGTGCGACGGTCGACGGCGGCGCGGGAATGATGCAGGCCCTCGGTCTGAAGCTGTACGATGCGAACGGTCGGTTGCTGGCGGATGGCATCGGCGGCGGGCAACTAAGGGACATTGCGAGATTCGTCTGGGATAACCCGCCGGAAGGACTGGAGCGAGTTCGCTTCACCATTGCATGCGATGTGTTGAATCCCGCCTGCGGTGCGAACGGAGCAGCGACGGTCTTCGGCCCGCAGAAAGGCGCCGATGCCGGAGGCGTGCAGACGCTCGATGCAGGCCTGGCGCACTGGGCGGATTTACTCGAACAGGCGACCGGACGCAGATTGCGCGACGAGCCGGGCACGGGCGCGGCCGGCGGAGTTGCACTGCCGCTTCTGGCGATGTGTAACGCCGTGTTGGTTCCCGGTGTCGATCTGGTGAGCCAGATGATCGATCTGTCGGGCAGGATTTCCGACGCGGATCTGGTCCTGACCGGCGAAGGACGACTCGACGCACAGTCGATGATGGGCAAAGTCGTCGGCGCGATCGGGCGGATGTGCTGCGTCGCCGAAGTGCCCTGCGCCGCCATCGTCGGTGCAAAAGGCGACGGCTGGGAGGAATGCCTGCGCGTGCTCGACCGGGTCTACACGCTGGATGCTCCCATGGAGCAGACGAAGGTGCGCATCGAACAAGTCGCTGCAACTGCCGCCGACGAGTTGTTATGATCAGTTCTGCTTCTGCGTAATGCAATAAAGACACTTCTGCGTGCGCAGGAACAACTCCCCGTCTGCCACTGCGAAAGACGAAAGCGTGTAGCCGCCGTCGAGCTTGTTCTTCGCCAGCTCCTTGAATTCCGGGCCGGTGGCGAACACCGTCGTCACAGCATCTTCGTTGGTCACGTACACGCGGCCGTCGCCCACCAGCGGCGAAGCACTGTAAGGTCCGCCGGTGATTCGCTCCGGCCCCCAGGCCACGCTGCCGTCTGCCGCCTTCAGGCAGGTCAGGAACCCGTTGTCATGAAGCAGATAGAGATAGGTCCCGTCGAACGCCACCGAAGGTACGTCGGGCGCTTTCTTGTCATCGTACTTCCAGGCCAGGTTGGAGGTGGTCACGTCGCCCTTGCCGTCGCGCCGCAAGGCGAGCACAGGACGCTCGCGGCTCGTGGCGATGATCAGCCCGCCAGCCGACACCGGTGTGCCGCAGATGCGGTAATTCGGCGACTTGTCCGGATTCAAACCGCCGGCTCGCCAGATCTCCTTGCCCGTCGAAGGTTCGTGCGCGGTTACGTAGTCCGCGCCGGAGATGATGATCGCGTCCTTCCCGTTCACTTTTGCGATGATCGGTGTGGTGTAGGCATCGGGACACTCTTTTTCCGCATCGGTCCTGCGTTCTTCCCGCCAGAGGGTCTTGCCGGTCTTCATGTCGAATGCCACGAGGTAGGAAGGGTCCTTCGTTTCCGAACCGTGCAGGACGGAGACGATCACGGTGTCTTTGTACAGGATCGGGCTGGCAGCATATCCCCAGTAGAGTCCGAACTTGCCGTAATCCTTCTGCAAGTCGCGCTGCCATTTCATCTCGCCGTTGAAGTCGTGGCAGGTGAGCTTGCCGGTGCCGGTCATGGTCCAGACATGCCTGCCGTCGGTCACCGGCGACGGCGAGGCCATGTTGTGTTTGCCGTAGAGCTTGTTGCCCTTGTCGAGTGTCTTCTTCCAGAGAAGTGAGCCATCTTTGCGCGAGATGCAGAGCAGATACAGCTTGTCTCCGCCGGGGCCTTCCATGCTGATGCGCCGAAGCCGACGACCGATGCCGTCGCCCTCGGCTGCGTCTTCGTCCTTCGATGCCGGAGTCGTGAGGAAAATGTAATCGCCCCAGATGACGGGCGAAGAACCTGCCCAGGCCGGAAGCGGGGTTTTCCAGCGGATGTTCTGATCCTCACCCCATGAGAGCGGCAGATTCGTCGCGCGCGTCGCGCCGTCGGCGTCCGGTCCGCGCCAGTTGGGCCAGTGTCCCTGCGCATGGACGCTTACAGGAACTACGAAAAAAGTGAGCAGCAGCAGGATGGCTGAAGTCGGAATCGCAATTCCACGCTGCATGGTCGAGTAGTACTTCGTGCGGAATTGTGATTTCGTCATGGGATCATTCCCTCCGCAGCGCCGGTAGAAGCGGCGCGGCAAGCGTGGATCGGATGGACACCGCTCCCACGGTGGCGCCGAAGACAAAGACAACAAGCAACGTTCGTATCAGGGATTGTAGCGGAATATCACCAGGGCTCGACCACAAATGCGGGCCGACGGCGATTGCCGCGGAAATCGTCCCCACGGCCAGCCCGCAGGCCAGAACGACGATGTGTTCCAACAGCGTCATCCGAAATAATTGCGAGCCGCGAAGTCCGAGGGCGCGAAGTAGCGCCAGCTCGCCGCGGCGCTCCCAGACATTTCGCAGGGTCACCGCAGCCAGGCCGATCGTGCCGAGCAAAAGACCCAGCCCGCCGAGAGACTGGAACGTGGAGAGGTAAGTATTCTCGACGGCCAGGTACTCGGCCAGGCGCGCCCGGGTTTCTGTGATCTCGACTCCGTATCGTCGGAGTCCGCCGGCCAGCGCCGCCTTGACTTCACCGAGTCGCGCAGGCGGCGCATCAATGAGCATCACCGAGTATCCGGATCGCGACGGAAATCGCTGCACGAAGTGCGATTCGGCGATGACCAGCTCGCTCTGCAGGATGCTCCCGGCGAGCATTCCGACGATGCGCAACCTCATCTCGCGGCCGCGCTCGTCGGAAATCACGAGATCATCGCCGAGTCCCAGATGCAGGAGCCATCGGACGGAACTTTCGTCACCGATGGCTGGGATGGCGCCGTCTTCATAATCGCGATGAAGCAGTAACCAGGGATTGGCACGCTCCTGTTCCGTTTGGGCCAGAGTTCCAGCAAATCGAAAGCCGCCACGCTCGATGAACGATGCACGCGCTCCGAGGATCCTCGGCTGACGCACCTTGTAGAGATTCAGGCAACTTGAATCATCGCCTGGCCGCAGGCGAAAGGCCATGATGCTCGTGTCGTCCATCCGGCTGTTCGCGTCATCACTCGACTCTTCACCAGTGGCTGACGCGCCTGCGGCAAGCCCAAGCGATGCGCGCCCGTCGGCGGTACCCGGATCATAGGGCAGCGCCGCCTCTGTTTCGGCCATCAGCGCGTAGCCGCCGGTGCCACCTGCCCGCGTCGCAGCGTCGGCATCCGGGCTTTTGCGGCTCGCTCCTACGGCGACGATGACAAATGTCGCCGACGCCACGAGCCCGGTGGAGAGCAAACTGCGCAGCGGTTGGCGGCGCGCGTTTCGCACGGCAAGCCGTCCGGTCGTCAGTCGAATCGGCCCAGGACCATGTGTGGTGCTGGTTCTGACCAGCCAGAGCTGCACTGCCGCAAGCAGTGCAACCAGCATGGCAAAGCCGGCGAGAAAAAAAGCCACCGCCTGCGGAATTGTCTCGGTCAACAGTGATGCGAGCGAGAGACCGATGGCGAACAGCAATCCGATAGCAAGCAGGCCAAGGGGGATCAGGCGCCGCCGATGCCCACCCCCATTCGATTCGCGATGGCTTCCTTGCGCTGCCGCAACACCGGCGAGCAGTGATCGCGTCGTGTTTCGGGTCAGTCCGCGGACTGACCAGCTAATCGACCACAGCGCGATCAGCAGGCCGGCAAGCAATCCGATCGCGACGCTCGTCGGCGTCGCCGCGAGTCGCAGGAAAGGAGCATTCACCGCGGCGGACCACCAGCCACGAAGCCCTGCCAGCATCAGCCATGCGTATCCGCCAGCCAGCGCCAAGCCCAGGAATGCGCCGGCGATCGCCAACACACCTCCTTCGAGCAGGAGCAGTCGCGAGACGCGCCGGGCATTGCATCCGACCGCCAGGAGCAGGCCGATTTGCGATGCGCGCCGCTCGACTGCAAGGCGGAACATGAGTGCCACAAGTATGGCAGCCGTAATGATCAGAAACGAGCTGAAGCCGATGAACAATCCGCCGAAGTCCGTACTGCCGCCGCCGGCCGCAATGGCCTGCATCCGAACCGGATCAAACTGCAAACCGAGTTCTTCTGGACGAATTGCCTGCGCCAGTGCCGCAGAGAAGCGCTCCGCGGTCTGCCGGGTGATGGCTCCGCCTTCCGCACAGAGGCGAATCGAGGTCAGCGAACCGAAGCGCTCGTGATCCTCACCCCAGAGACGCCGGCCCTCCGCGAGCTGCAAAAACGCTTTGGGCAACGCACGATGCTCGTCCCAGTAGGTCTCGTCCTGCGGACGGATGCGTTTCATGTCGAAGGGAAACGGCGGATCCCAGTCCGACACACGCCGCGCGTCGGTGATGCCCTCGTAGGTCGGCGTCAGGTCCGGATCGCCTGCCCAGCCAGTCATCTGCACGATGCCGGCGAGTCGAAAAGCCGCCTGTGTTTCCTCAAGCTGTCCGCCGGGGCGCGAAATAAAGTAGGTCAACGTGATCGTGTCGCCCGCGTTGGCGCCAAGGTCTCGCGCCGCCCATTCGTTGAGCAGGATGTCGCTGAGTGCATCCACCTCGCCCGCGCCTAGGGCTGATGGCGAGCGACCTGTCAGCAAGCCACCGGTGAACTTGAATGCCGCGTGCGACGGCAGTGAGTTCCAGTCAAACGCCGAGACCGTCGAATACGGAATGCTGCGCGTGGATGAACCTTCCGCCTCCGATGCGTCCCCTCGATTAACTGTGATGGCATTTGCAAGGTAAGTCAGAATCGGCACCGCCTTCAAGCCGGACAGCCCTGCGGCGTCGATCACGGCGCGTTCGAGTGGCGGTTCCAGCAGCAGTCGCGTCGCCTCCACGCTGAGGTAGCCGAGTGATTCGTTCATCCGAAAACGGAGTTCGACATCCTCCGGCTTCAGATGCGACCTGAGTACAACCGTCAACGTGCCGAGTTGATCCGCATCCTTAAGATCATCTGGTCCATACGCAGTGACGAGTATCGTATTGACCCGATCGACTTGCTTCAGGTTTCGCTGAAGTAGATCGAGTGGTACGTAGGCATTGCGCGCCGCGAGCTGACCCGGCTCCAACGCAAACGCACCCGGCCCGTCGCCAGGTATGATCCGCCCTACCGTCAGCCGCAGCGTCGCAACCGTGTCCTCACGACGGCCCAGCAGCGTCTCCGTCGGCACCTGCGAAGGCCGCTCGAAACGCAGCAGCACATCGTCGCCCACCTTCGCACCCAGCGCCTCGGCAAGTGGCTCGTTCAAAGTAACCTGCCGCTGCATCGGAGACGGTTCAGCGCTCTTGCTCGTGTGCTCCCCGTCGCGATGCGCGGGCAACTCATACAGATTCCAGAATCGCTTATCGACCCCCAGCACTTGTACCCGATTGACCCTCGAATCAGATTCGGGATGTTCCATCGTCGCGCTGAGTCGGATCATCGGGCAAACCGCACCGAATCCTCCTTCGAATCGCGCGTCCGCAGCCAACTCGCCGGCCAGGGCCTCGCGAAAGAAACGCTCGCCGGAGAGTGCAAACTCAATCGGCCCCAGTCGGGCAAGTGCCAGTTCGTGCAAACTTGCCCGCATGGAGTCGCCGACGACGAGCGCGCCGGTCAGCGCTGCCGTGCCGACGGCGGCGCCGAGCATCACGGCAAGTCCGGCGCGCCAGTAGAAGCAAAGACCGCGTCGTGCGAGGGTGAGCGTCGTCAACTTCATCCGTCCGATCGTCCATCGGGCAGGCCGAGGTGACCCGCCATGCTTCACGCGCCGGGCATCAATCTGCCGTCATTGAGGACATATCGCCGCTGCATGCGCTGCGCCAGTGCCATGCTGTGCGTCACCACGACCAGGATTCCGCCGTTTTCCTCGTGCATTTCCAGGAGAAGATCCGCCACGCCGTCGGCACTGGCCCGGTCAAGATTGCCGGTCGGTTCATCCGCCAGCAGCAGCCGCGGACGTTTGATCATGGCGCGGGCGATGGCGACGCGTTGTCGCTCGCCGCCGGATAACTCCGAGGGAAGGTGATCCAGCCGATCGGCAAGGCCAACGCGAGCAAGCAAATCACGGGCACGCGAAGTCAGCGGAACGGAATCTCCCGTCGGCAGGGCGGGAACGAGCACGTTCTCAAGCACGCTGCACTGCGGCAGGAGATGATGCTCTTGAAAAACAAAGCCGATGGTTCGATTGCGAAAGGCCGCCAGTTCCGGCTCGGCAAGTGTGAACGGATCCTGCCCGCCGATGCGCAACGTGCCCGAGGTCGGCGGCTCGAGGGTGCCGAGGATGTTGAGAAGCGTACTCTTGCCGGCACCAGAAGGACCGATGATCGCCACCGCTTCCTTCTCAGCGAGTGTCAGCGTGATGTCGCGCAGCACGCAGAGCGACCCGGAGCGCGTGGAGTAACTCTTACCGACGGCGTTTGCTTCAATACCCTTGGTCATCGAATGACGGACCCTCGAATCTTCTGGAAGGCGTCCCATGCCGCGTGTGCCATTGCCTCGTCGTTGAATCGTTCGCGCACGGCGCGCCGCCCACGATCGCCAAGCTTTCTCCGCAGACCCGGCTCGTCCATCAGCCGTGCGATGGCCGCTGCAAGCTCGTCCGCCGCTACCGGGGTGAACAGGACCCCGCCGCCAGATGCGTCCAGCAACTCCGGAAATGAACCGTGTGCCGGCTGGATGACCGGCACGCCATACGACATCGCCTCGAGCACATAAAGACCCTTGGCCTCGCGGTAGACCGTCGGGACACTGACCACGTCGCAGGATCGAAGGAAATTCGCTTTGCCGGCGCGATCAACTTCGCCGACCACTTCGACGCCTGCCGAATGGCCGCGCCGCTCCAGTTCGGCCATGACCTGTTCAAGATAAGCCTGGCTCGTTGACGGGATGTAGCCGGCTATTTTGAGCCGTGCGACGCGACCGGATTCCCGCAGGCGCGCGAAGGCGTCACACAATACATGCAGGCCCTTCTCCGGACAGATGCGCGCCAGGTAACCGATCGTGAAGGGACGTTCGCCTGCATTCTTGGGACGGGTCGCAGCAGGGTCATCCTGTTCGTCGACACGAATACCCATCGGGACATGATGCAGCCGATCCTCGGGAATGCCGAATCGAGCCCGTGAATAATCTGCATAATAACGCGTCACTGCGATGAAACCGTGCACATTCGACACCGCAGATCGGATCAACGCGAAGGCCTCCTCCTGATAGGGCTGCGGCAGGGCTTCGAGAAAGATGTCTTCGCCGGTCAAGGTGCAGGCAATCGCAGCGCCGAGGGCTTCGTGCAGCGGACGGGCCAGCCCGACGAACATCGCATTCGGAAGATGAATCAGATCGGGCGAGAGGTCTCGCAGCCCGTCGATGAGCTTGTCCAGCTCTTTGCGCTGCGCGCCATCGGCGCCTCGCAGGATGGAGAGCGTCAGGGGTCCCAGCTCATCGGGACGGGCTGACCCGGCGCGGCGCATGGCTTTTTCGAGAAGACGTGGTGCGTCAAGGAGGCGATCCATCACACGCGGCGTATGTCGAAAGAAGGCCGATTTCTGCTGGAGAAAAACGTTGATGCCGCCGTAATAGACGCGACCGGTGCTGACATCGGGTTCATCGACGCGGATCGGCGAGTAGACAGGAATCAGCGTGACGTCGCGCTTCTGGCGGATCAGGGCAGCGGCCAGCGTGTTGTCGCGCATGCAACTGCCACAGTACATGCCCCCGGCACCGGCGGTGAGATAGGCAACTCGCATTCTGCTTGGCCGATTATAGCGAGTAATAAAAAAACGGCGTGCAACGCACGGATGCGCCACACGCCGCGATGCTCTCACGAAACACGTCGGGCGGAAGCGAGTGCTTCCGGTAGGACCGCCTTAGCGTCGCTGTCGTCGACGAAGCACCAGGCCACCAAGACCGAGCAGAGCAAGGGCCGAGGGCTCCGGTGTAAAGATCGTGTGCGTCGCACAGACGTAGCTGAAGGTCAGATCGCCGATGGAGTGCAGTCCTTCCCAGTTCAGGGCGATCTCACCGCTGCCCGGCGTGAGGAAATTCACCATGCCGGCGGAGGTACCCGCCAGGAAGACCGGCGAGAAGATGCCCAAGCTCGACAGGTCCTCCGTGAACTCGATGCGATACAGGTCATCCGTCGTCACTTCACCGGTCGCGCTATTGAAGGTGCCGCCGAACGACTCTTCGATCGAAATGGTGATCGGTCCGGTCGTCAGGTCCGCACCACCGAAGGGATTCGGCAGCGAGAGCGGATCGACATTCTGGTGGTACGACGTGAAAGCCGCCGAGAGACCTGCCGGCGCCGCGGGGTCCAACTCGAGTGTGAACTGAGTATTGGAAATGTTCGCGACGCGCGGACCGCCGAAAACCCCGAAGTCGAGCGTAAAGCTGCTTTCGAGCAGGGGATTCTGCGTCGCCGTCAGCGAAAGGATGCCCGCTTGGGCCGTGCCGGCGAAAGCCACCGTGCAGAGGGCCAGCATGAGCACACCCGAAAGGCGTCTGAAAGATGCGGTTCGATTGCGAGAAGCGAAATTCATTTTCCTCGATCTCCTCTATTATCGTATGGCCGACGCGCCGGGGTCGGCTGCCTGGCAGGACGACAGACTAAACGCGAAACGCCTGAAAAGCCAGTCTCCGGCTCGCGACCGCTTCCAGCGTCGATTAGAACGATTCGCTCTCATGCGACTCACGCGCCAGCCTGCTGTTATGGCGGATTTTCCACTCCGACGGGCTTTGTTCCGCCCCCCGGTCGATTCCCGAAGCAATACACGATGCCATCATCCGTCCCGAACACAAGACAACCCTCGGCCACCGCCGGCGAAGCAAGAATGGGGGCACCGGCCTCGTACTTCCATCGCTCCCTGCCCGTTGCCAGGTCCAGTTCATAGAGGTTGCCGTCAGAAGACCCGACCAGGACACGCTCGCCCGCGATGACCGGCGAAGATTCCACGCGGGCCTGCGTGGGAAAAACCCATCGTGCTTTTCCGGTCTCGATATCGAGTGCATGGACGCTGCGGTCGCGCCCCCCGATGACCACAAGTCGATCCGTAACTGCGGCTGAGGAGAAGAACGGAAACTGACGATCCGGATTTTCATACGTCCAGAGACCAACGCCCTTTTTCCAATTGATGCCCAGGACCTGGTTACCGAAGGTTCCGACGAAGACGCGATCGCCTGACAGGGCCGCGGACGCTCCGGATACGCCTCCCATCCGCACGGCCCTTTCCGCCGTGCCGTCCGCGAGCCGGACGACGTGCAGAAGCTCATCACAACCGGCGACGATGACGTGCCCGCCGGAGATCGAAGGTGTTCCGTGGATGCGGCTTTCGGTCTCGAATTTCCATAGTAGCTTGCCGCTTGATAGCGCGAGACAGTAGAGCGAGCCGTCGTACGAACCGAAGACGACACGGTCATCCGCACAATTTGCAGAAGAGATGATCTCCGCCTCGACCTTGTAGGACCATCGCTTTCGCCCGCCGCGACGATCCAACGCGCAGAAGAGGCCGTCTTCATTGCCGAAGAGCACGAGATCGCCGTGGACGGTGGGCGAAGATCGAATCCCCGCTGCGGTCTCAAACTTCCAACGGAGCGAACCGCTCACGCGATCCAGGGCATAAAGAAAGCCGTCGTCACTACCGACATAGACCGTGCCGTCCACGATCGCCGCAGATGACTGAATCGATTCTTTTGTCTCGTATCTCCAGAGGACCTCGAACTTATCCGGCAGCTTTCCGGTCGCCACGCCGGTCAGCATCGAATTACCGCGGAACATCGGCCACGCGTCCGCGCCGGGGGACACCTTTTCCTGTCCTTGGGACAGCGAAGCCGAACAGAAGAAGAAGACGATGAACCATCGGGAGTGCATGATCCACCTTACGAGACGGGCTTGAACCGCAGTACCATCGCCGCGCCGACCGCCGCCAGCAGAATCCCCACATAGAACGGCATGGAAGGCGCCTTGGCCGGCTTGTCCCAGATCATGGTGACGAGGACGTTCATGATCGGCGCGCCGGCGAAGACGAGCGGGGCCACGTAGATCGGTTTGCCGCCGGTCCGCAGGGCGAAGATCACGCCGAGCGCACCGAGGGCTCCGAGGACGCCGGCGAAGGTGGACATGGAAACCCCTTTCATCGGGAACACGGCGGGCTCGGCCTTGCTCAGTATCAGGAGACCGGGAATCAGCACGGCAACCAGAAAGTAAGCCAGCCCGACAAAGAGAAAAGCCCGCAGCGGACCCTTGGGCTCACCGAAACCGAGCTGGCCGTGGTGAATCGTCGGGACGTAAGCCCCCCATGAGACGACGGCCAGGAGGATGAACAGATACGGGAGGAATTGTTTCATCGAATCACTCCGAGAATCGTGGTCAGTGATCGGTTTAGAGCTGAAGCCGATGGATTGTCCCGTCGTGCCGGGATCGGCTTCCATCCGAAATCCGAAATCTCCTGTTGTAGTAGATCAAGCTCCGGCGAGTCCACCGCCTTCCATCTTCGCCCGTATGTCCGGCGGGATGGGGATGGATTCGAATTTTCCGCCCTCAAAAGTACGACAGCAAACCGCCTTGGCCCGCCCCCGGGCGACGCGTTTCCCGGCGAGATAAAAAAGCACTTCGTGGGTCATCGACTTCTCGGAAAGACTAACCAGTTGAAAGTGCAGCTCGACCTCGTCTTCAAAACGCAGCGGCGCAAGGTACTCGCAGCTCACGGTAATGCGCGGCCAGCTGACCGTGCCCAGCGCGTGCGGCTGGATCACGCTCATGCCCAGCGATCGGAACCAGGCATGCTCCACCTCTTCCATCCAGCGGAAGTAGTTCGAGAAGTGCATGACGCCTGCCGTATCCGTCTCGGCGAACTGCACGCGGCGGGTCGTTCGGAATTCAGCGAGCATTCGCGGGCCTCTCGAAGAACTTACGGATCGTCGCCTCGGACGGCGGCCGGGTCATCAGCGAGACGACCACCAATGCCAGAACGGACGCGCCCATGACAAAGACCACCGGCATCATCCCGAAGACGTGGTATTCCTTATCCGTCGCCAACGTGTCGGTCCGCCATGCCTGGAAGAAGAAGCTCATCCCGACGATGGCGGCGGTCAGGATCGTCGCATAGGCGCCGGCCTTGGTCATGCGTTTCCAGTACAGTGCGCCGAACACCAGCGGGGCCAGCGCGGAAAAGCCCGTGAAGCACCAGACGCCGAGGGCAAACACGCTGGTATTCGCGAGCACCTGCGAGAGCACATACGCCACGATCACGATGAGGACGATGAAGGTACGGCCGATGAACAATTTCTGGCGATCGCCGAGCTGTTCGTGCTTGACGTAATGACCGACGATGTCGTTGGTGAAGATGCTGCCCAGGCAGATGAACTGCGAGTCGAGACTCGACATGATCGCCGCGAGCACGCCCGCGGTCAGCAGACCGCCCATCACCGGCGGCGCGAGCTTGTTGACCATGATCGGCAGCACGGCGTTCTGATCGGCGCCGATCGGCACGAGCAGCTTTCCATCCGCCCCGACGGCGGAGGTCGCCCAGACGCCGATGAGCACGCACGGCAGCCAGGTGAGCATCATCAGCAGCGGATGTGCCACGACCGACAACTTGAAAGTCTTCGCGCTCTTGGCGGTGAGCCAGTGCTGGAACAGGTGCGGAAACATCGCCACGGAGAACGGAATCCCGATGTAGGTGAAGAACACCAGCGGCGTGATTTCGCGCGGCTTGCGCGGCTGGATCGTCGACCGACCCTCCTGAAAGTCAGCCATCCTCGCTTCGTACACGGCCAGGTCCGATTCCGTGGCCTCCAGCTTCAGGTACGAGGGGTTGTACTCTACGACCTGCTGCGTCGCGGCGCGCGGCCCTCCGAGCTTATGGGCGACCACCCCGAAGGTCACAATGCCCAGCACGATGAACAGAACCGTCTGCACCGCATTGGCCCAGGCCGCGCTGCGAACGCCGCCGTAGAAGATGTAAATCAGCACGACGATGCACATGATCAGACCGCCGAGCCAGAAGGGAATGCCTCCCTTCGTCGCCTCGAAGGCCACGGGGAACGCCCCGGCGGTGATCTTTTCAATAGCCCGCGATCCCCCAATGATCCCCATGAGCACGTACGGAACAACCAGCCCGACCAGTGCGGGAAAGAGCAGTAATCCCAGCTTGTCCGATTCAAACCGATCGCGGAAAAACTGGATCTGCGTCAGATACCCGTAGCGCTTGCCGTACTCCCACAACCGGATGCCTACGAGGAAGAAGCAGACGGAGTGAAAAATGCCTGACCAGGAGACCATCAGTCCATAGACGCCGATTCCACTGGCGAAGGCCTCGCCGCTCGACCCGATGATGGCAAAACTGGTCATCGTCGTGCCGAAGAGCGACATGAGCAGAAGGAAAGAGCCGATGCCGCGCGACGCCGCGAAGTAATCCGCCGCCGTGCCGCGGAAAAGCCGGCCAGTGAAGACGCCAAGCCCGATCAGCATGGCCATGTAGACGATGACTACGATAAAGGCGACCAATCCGGCGCTCATGGATGCTCCGAGGTGGAACCCTGACTTCGTCCCCTACTCCCGCGAGACGACGTCAACTTGCCCGGAGCCGAATCAAGTTCCTCGACCTCCGGCGGCCAGCAGAACTTCACGGCAAGATAGCCGACCAGTGCCGCAGCCAGCGAGATGCACACGTGATGAAACAGGCCGATGGGTATGAACCCGAAGATCAACGGCTCGTGCGTGTGCCACCACCAGAAATCCTGATGGAGGACGATCAGCAGCGGGATGAGCAGATACACGAGCAGCTTCATGGGGCCGGCACTGCCTCCTCCAGGCGGATGGCATCCGGCAGGTTGATCCTGTGGCGCATGACCTCGAAGACCTCGGCGACGTCGTCATTGAAGACATCGCCGATGAGGATTCGCGTGATGTGGTCGCGGTATTCGGGATGCTCGGTCACGAAGCCCTTCATCGAGAAATTCGGGTCGTAGAACGCGTACACGAGCTGGCGGATGCGCTGCATGCCGTCGGCCAGACGAGCGCCGTCGCGCCCCAGGCGCTCCGCGGATACATCGCCATCCGTAAGCGCCTCGTGGATGGTATCCGCAGCGAATTCTCCGCTCTTGAAGGCCAGCATAACGCCGGAGGAATAAATCGGATCAAGAAAACCGAAGGCATCGCCCACCAGCATCCACCCGTGACCGGCAAAACGCTTCGATCGATAGGAGTAATCCGCCGTCGTGTACACCTTGCTCACACGCGCCGCCTCGCTCAACCGCTTGGACGCGCCCGGGCAGCGGGCGATCTCCTCGTCGAGGATCACTTCAGGGTCGTCACCGCGCCCGTTATACAGGTAATTCGGCGGAGCGACCACGCCGACGCTGGTCACGTCGTTGGCAAGCGGAATGAACCAGAACCATCCGCCCGGCTCGGGCGTGCTGACCACCAGCGTCGCCCCGGCATTTCGACCGCTGTCGCGCTGGGCACCTTTGTAGTACGCATAGATGGCTGCATTTTTGAGCTTCTCGTCGCCGTAGCGCATCTTGAGCTGGCGGGATAGCAAGCCCGCCTGACCAGTTGCATCAACGATTATCCGTGCATGATACGCCCGCGATTCGCCGTTGATCGTCGCCCGAACACCCACCGCCTGCTCGCCTTCGAAGATCGCCTCGCGGACGTTGGCCTGCTCGATCACTTCGGCGCCATGCGCTCGGGCATTATCCAGCAACATCTGATCGAAGCGGTCGCGCTCGACCTGCCATGTGTACGACCATTCACCAGGATCACGATCGGGAAAGAAGAACGGTGCCGATTCCTTGCCGGTCGGCGAGACGAACTGCACGCTTTCCTTCACGACGAAATCGGAGTGCTTCATCTTTTCGAGCAGACCCAGCCGCTTGAAGGTGTAGTAGGTGTTCGGCATGAGCGACTCGCCGATGTGATGACGGGGAAACTTCGATCGCTCCAGCAGCAGGACACGGCGGCCGTAATCCGCCAGGAGAGTGGCTGTGGTCGACCCCGATGGCCCGCCCCCGATGACAATGCAATCATATGGCTGATTCACGTTGCGTTACTCGCTTCGCTTGCAATATCCAGAAGCAGGAGCGCCGCTTACGCAAGCACTTCCGTTGATCCGTCGTTTCGCTCCGCGACGACCTCCAGCAATTCGATCGCAGGCGCCTCGTTGCAGTAGATCATTCCCAATCGGCCGTAGGCGACGCGCACTCGGGAATCGCGAAAATCCGCCAGGAGCGGACAACCCGCCCCGAAGCGAAAGTACCAGCGCGGCTCGATCCGCCGGAGCACATCCGCACCGATGAGTACGTCTCCCAGCGGCGTCTTGCGCTCGAGAATCGCCGCCCGGACGTCCGCGGTAGTATAGCGAAGATCGATCCGAACGAGACCGACCTCGACGACGCGACCGCTGCCGGCCAGCGTGAGGGTTATGTGCCGCTGATAGGTGTCCCCTTCAAGCTGATCGCCGTGCACGTTCAGCAGGATCGGGTGCCCGTAGTGACAGCGGAGCTTTTCGGTCATGTGATCGTTGTGGAACAGAAGCTGCCGAATGGTTACCGGTAACTCGTCAGGTGACAGCGGCCGGGCATGAATCAGCAGGCCATTCTGCCCGAAGAACGGCGCGGAAAAATCACGCAGTGCAGTGACCGGATCGTCGGAAGCATGAAGTTCGCGCGGCACTTCAATCACGTGTAACGGATGTCCCGGTAGGGCTTTTCGAAGAAATTCGGCAGCAACGTATCCACACGCAACAGGCCGGCGCGGCTCAAGCGAACTTCATGCCGGCTCGCCGATTCCAGCAGGCCCGCTTCATGCAGCGACTTCCACTGCGATGCGAAGGCGTCAACCACGGCAATGCCGAACTTGTTCTGAAAGTACTCTGGCTGAATGCGGCCGGTCTTCAACTGCAGGATCAGTTCCCGGATCATCCGGGAAGACTCCGGCACCGGCAGGGCCCGCGCCAGCGGAAGCTCGCCGCGACCGATTCGGTCGATGTAATCGCCCCACTGATCGACATTCTGAAAATGCACGCCGCCGAAGTGAGAAAACGAGGCAACACCGGTGCCAATCATATCTGCGCCGTGCCAGAGCGAATCGCGATAGACGAAACCGGCGTGCCGGTCCTTTCGCACGAGTGTGTAGCCGCTGGAAATCTCGTAGCCGGCAGCTTCAAATCGGGAGAAGGCCTCATCCACCCAACTGCGTTTCGTTTCCCAGTCCGCCACCGGCGGCGGTTTCCCGGCGCTTTGATACTCCCGAGAAAAGACGGCGTTATGCGGCAGTTCCAGCTGATAGATCGTCACGCTGTCGGCATCCAGTCCGATCGCTTTCTCGACCGTGTCCCGCCATTTGGCTTCGGTCTCACCGACCATGCCGGCGATCAGGTCGATGTTGATCTGCGGGAAGCCCGCGGCTCGGGCCCACTCGAAGGCCTGAAAGATCTCAGGCGACTTGTGTGCCCGCCCGTTGAGTTCCAGTATCTCATCATCAAAATGTTCGACACCGAGTGACAATCGCGTGACACCTATCTCGCGGATGACCTGCAGCTTGCTCTCCTTCAGCGTGCCCGGCTCACACTCAAATGTCACCTCTCGAGCCGCATCCCAGTTCCAATGTTCGCGTATCCTGCCGATGAGCCGCTTGAGCTGTTCGTTGGAAAGAAACGACGGTGTGCCGCCGCCGAAATAGACGAACTCGAACTGACGACCCGAAAGACCATTGCGCCCGGCGTAAAGCGAAACCTCACGAGCCAGGGCGTCGGTATAGGCGTCGACCTCGTTGGCGTTTTTGTCAGTATAGACACGGAAATAACAGAACTTGCATCGTTTGCGGCAGAAGGGAATGTGCAGATAAAGCCCCAGCGGGACATCAGTTCGCGACGGGCCGTCCAGCGCCGCCAGTGCCGTCGCTACATGCTCGGCCTTCCATGATGAAAAAGGCGGGTAGTTGGCGACGAAGTAGCTCCCCACCTCGGTTGGTTCCGTCGGCAACGAATCGGACGTCACTTGCGGAAGCTGGACCATGGCCACGCTTGGAAAAATGAACTGCTGGTGACGACTCGCGGGTTTGCACTCCGCCCGGCGCGGTATCAATCCGTCGAACGACGGCATTGTAGCAGAGCGGACAGCATGCTTCTATTCTGCGCGGCGAGCAATGGCATCAGCCGTCGGTGGTACGATCCATCAGCCGGGCCTTGAATCGTAACTCCGCTTCAATGGTCTCGGGGCGAGCCGTGGGCCGCGACATTCGAAAGCGATAGAAATCGCCACGGAGTACGCCTTCGACCGTGCCCGCCTCGATCTTTTCAATCTTGAGTTTAGCCATCCGGGGTTGGTAGACCGTCAGCGGCGTGAAGATTCCGTTGCCGTGCAGATCGAGGAGTGAGCTTCCTGCAAAATCAACTTCGGTCTTCGTCAAGGCGTCCAGTTCCGCAGCTTTGACAAACGTGCCGAAGATCATTCGCGAACCGTCGGGAGCCGCGCGGCTCGTCGTGAGTGATAAGGCGCTCGCCCAGGGATCAAGCGAATCGGGCTGCCAGACCAGCACGCAGTTTGACAAGACCAGTTCTCGATCGGCCCGGAAGCGCGAGGAGTGCTCCAGATCGATCTCCACGATCGGCGCCGCGGTCGCCTTATCATCTTCCGGAGGCGGAGGGATTTCATCTTCGCAGCCGGACAAGATCAGCGGCAGCAGGCACACGAGCGATCCTCCGATGCGACGAAGGCGTTTGGTCTGCAGCAAGCCGCGAGCTTGGAGTGCAGCGATATGCGAGTAACAAAGTGTATTGCCATGCGCATGAAACATGATTCGCGCAGTATGTCTCAAAGCGAAATGACAGGCAAGCTCCGATAAGCGTGCAACCGTTTTTCTCAATGTGAAGCTGCAGTCGAAAACATTTCTGGACCGCTCAAGCGCATGCGGACCTGTGCCGATATGGATCGTGAGGCTGTGGGTCTTCCGCTGTTAGGCGGTAGCAGCCTGGCTTGGAGGATCGGAGTAACGGCGAGCTCCGATCCTCTTTTTTTGCGCGCCGAGCGCGCCGGCAATTCCTGCCCCGCTTCTTGCAATCCTTGCGCAGCTGCGCGAGATGCACGTCAATCTTCCCGATCGATTCGCGCGCCGGCCGCTCGCAACCCGCGAACAAACTCCGCCAGCTCCGCGATGCTCGTCCGATTCGGCCGGTCGTGTTCGAGACCTAGGAATTGAAGACCCAGTCCCATTCGTTCCGGACCGGTCATCAGGCAGTGCCGATATTGCGCTTCGAGCGCCAGGGGCGGCTTGCTCGGCATATGCGTGATCTCCACACCGACCAGTTCACCCACGCCCAGACGCGGATTCTGGTCGCTGCGGATATCTACCAGCACACCGCCCAGCGAGATGTTCGCGGCCCGACCCGAACAGATCGGCCAGCAGGGCTCGCCCTGCGATGGAAGACTTCCCTGCCAGAGCCGAACCGCTACGAAACGATCCTCCGGGATGATGACACGCTGATAGACGCGGCGCTGCAGCTCCCGCATCTGTCGCGGCGCCCGCAGAATCAGGCAATCCACGCGCTGCCCGCTGTCGGAATGGTCGGACTGCCGCATGAGCACGCGGCAAACGAAGACGCACTTCTTATGACCGCGCCGCAGAGAGATGCCCAGTTCCTGCCCGACGGTGATCTCCGGCTGACGGCCCTCCTCGGCCACGAAGGGATAAAGAATCTTCAGCGCATGACCGGCCGGATCATACTGCATCAGATGTGAACGCAGAATGCACCAGCGGCCTTCCGTCAGCAGCGAAGCGCTGATCGGAGACTGTCGCTCGGCCGCCCACGCAAGGATGGTGCTCACCGATTGCTCATTGAGGGTGTTTGCGTGATTCATACGAGCAGTTCTGTCGCTTCCTCGGCGGGTATCTGTCGCGAAAGGACCGCCCGTAGCGCCTGGAGCGGTGCTTCCTGCTGCGGCGTTGACTGAAACTGGATGCCGACGATGGTGTGCGCCGCACTGGCAGGAGTCTTGTTGCAGACCGACGCATGCAACAGGAACGGTCGCGCGTGGCCCGGCAACTCAAAGGAGACACGTACCGAATCGCCCGTCGCCAGCGCCGCCGCGGCCGCGTCATCCATTCGGCAAGCCAGACCTTCGACGCTGATATTCAGTAGATTTGCGGCGAGCCGATGGCTGGTGCTTCCCCGGCTCCATTCAATCGTCACCTTCGACGAAGGCGCAAGCTTGGCCCGCACAAACCGCCGGCGCTCGAGCACATGCACCGACCGCGGACGGGCCAGGGCCAGCGAACGTGTCTCACCCCATCGCGGAGCGGCAGTGATCTCGGATGCGAACTGATAGCGCTGATCGCTGTAAACGTTCACGTGACAGGTGGCGTTGACGAGGTCCGCCGGATTCACGCCGGGCCGACCGGTGATCTCCATCAGAATGGCTTTCTGATCGCCCGATATCAGAAATCCGTTGACCGTCGTCGAAGGATACGAGGGCAGTTCGAGAACCGCCTGGGCCTGTGTTCGTATGGCCGTTTCGAGCGCGCGATCCGATTCCTCGGCATCCAGCTTGTGAATGGGCTTCATGAATCCTACCCCATCGGCGATCGGGCGGTCGGCGGCTTCCGGAGGCGCTCGGGCGCCAGCGCGATCGGCTCGTGGACCGCGGCTGCCTACCGGACGAAAGGCCCGAAAATGCTTCGGACGCAAGGACGCTCCGGCGATCTGTTCTCGGTTCGCTCGGAATGCGACTTGAAGCTCAACAAAGCGGAGTGGAAGTTCTGCGAAGGCGCGGATATGCAGACGTGATCGGCTCGATTCGAGCACCAAGAGATGAGACCTTATCGGCCCGCTGCGAACTGCGAATGGGGACGGGCGCGCACACGGAGCACGAATAGCAGGTATCGAGCGATGCTCCGTGCTGGACGAAGGCACGCATCAATGCGCCCTCCGCGCGGATGCTGAGTAGAATTCAGGAAATTCAACCAAATACGATCGCTTTTTTTCAAGTCCGCACTGATGGGTAAGCGATGACCGATCTGCAGCGCCACCACATAGCGCTATCGTTCGACGACCGTACCACCGAGGTTGACCACGCGCGGAACTTCCGCCGTCGGCAGACGCAGATCGAGCCGCATCATGTCGTCTTCGTATTCCTGCCCGAGGATGTGCCCATGCTTGCTGACGTAGGCGAGCAGGCGGCCGTTGGCAGTATGGGTCTCGACGGTGATCCGCACATACCGGCCGCGCATCAGCTCGATCACGCGATCCCGCAGGATGTCCAGCCCCTGGCCGGTCATCGCGGATATCTCCACGGCGACTTCCAGTTGCACGCGCAGCAGCGGCAGCGATGCCTCGTCACCGGCGGCGTCGATTTTGTTGAGCACGTTCAACCGAGGGATGTCTTCGCAGCCAAGCTCGGCCAGCACGGTCTCGACGGCCTGAATCTGCCCCGCCGCATCGTGATCCGATGCGTCGATGACGTGCAGCAGCAGGTCGGAGTGGATCGTCTCCTCCAGCGTCGCGCGAAAAGACGCCACCAGTCGATGCGGCAGGTTACGCACGAAACCCACCGTGTCGGAAAGCAATGCGGTCTGGCCGCCGCCGAGGTCCCAGCGGCGTGTTTTGGTGTCCAGCGTGGCAAAGAGCTTGTCGGCCACGAGCGTGTCGGCCCCGGTGAGGGCGTTCATCAGCGTGCTCTTACCGGCGTTGGTGTAACCGACGAGACTGATGGTGAAGAAATCGCTGCGCGACCTGACCTCGCGGAGCTTGCGCTTGTCGATCTGGGCAATCTGTTCACGCAGAAAGCTGACGCGCTTCTGCACGAGCCGGCGGTCGATCTCGATCTGCCGCTCGCCGGGGCCGCGCGTGCCGATGCCACCGACGGCGCCGACCTTCGTGCCGCCACCCGCGCCGGCGATGCGCTCGAGGTGGGTCCACATGCCGCGGAGACGCGGGGCAGTGTATTCGAGCTGGGCAAGTTCTACCTGCAGACGCGCGGCGTGAGTCCGTGCACGACTGGCGAAAATGTCGAGGATGAGTTCGGTGCGGTCGATGACCCGGCGCTTGCAGAGCTTCTCAATGACGCGGATCTGCGAGGGTGTCAGGTCGTTGTCGAAGATGACGACGTCGGCCTCCTTCTCTTCGACGTAGCCCGCCAGTTCCTTGGCCTTGCCGCTGCCGATGTAGGTTCCGGGGCAGACCTTGGGCCGCTTCTGGATCGTCCGCCCCACGATCTTCGCGCCGGCCGCCTCGGCCAGCGCCGCCAGTTCGGCCAGCGGGTCGTAGCGCGTTCCCCCGGTGGAATGGCCCGGCAGAAGCAGCCCGACGAGCACTGCCCGCTCGGCCTGTACGCCGGTTTCGATTCTTCGGTCCTGCTTCAACGTACCTTCGTGCTTGTGGATTCGACGCACGGCGACCGACGGCGACCACGTCCCGCCGATCCCGCGCCGTACTCAACGTATTCTACGAATTGCAACCCGAATAAGCCAATCGCGGACGACGTTATTGGACGGAACCGGTCGCGAGCATTTCATCCAGAATCGCTGCGGTACGATCAGCCGCCCCGCCGTGCGCGATCGGTTCAGTCGCTTCGGCAAGGTCTCTGCGCACCTTTTCCAGTTTCCCCGGAGTGGAGAGCCATTCCACCGCCGTCGCGATGATCGGATCGACGCTGCGATAGTACGGCATGAACTCCGGCACGATCGCCCGGCCCGCGAGAATGTTGGGGATGGAAAAGTGCGGCGTGGTGATCAACCATCGCCCGATCAGGTTGTAGGTCAACGCATTCGTGTTGTACATGACGATCATCGGCGTCTGTCGATAGGCGACTTCCAGTGTGACCGTGCCCGAAGCGACCAGCGCGAGATCGGCTGCGCGGATCGCCACGGCGCGATTTTCATCACCCGCGACGATGCGAATCGGCAGACTACGGCCGTGACTTGCTACGGCCGCTTCCAACCGAGTGCGGATGTCGTCGTTGGCAGCTACGGTGATGAAAGCGATCTTGCGATAGCGAATTGCCAGGGCCTGCGCCGCTTCGAGCTGTCCCGGGAATACTTCTTCGACGACGTGCTTCCGCGAGCCCGGCAGCAGGGTGATCACGGGCTCCGCGCTGCCTCGAAGCACCGCAACGCTCGCCTCCGAAACAGGCACGCCGATGAGTCGATCGAAGGAAGGATGTCCGACGAAATCCGCCCGGATGCCGGCCGCCTGGAAGTAGGGCGCCTCAAATGGCCATATACAGGCGAGCCGGTTGACACGCTGTCGAACACGACGATTGCGGAACCACTTCGGCCCCCATGCCCACGTCTGCGGCGCGATGTAATAAAGCACGGGCGTGCCTGCCTGACGACAGAGCTTCGCAATCGGCAGATTCAGGGCCGGCGAATCCACGACCACGGCGGCATTGAAACGCTCCTCCGCGAGATAGGCCTTCAGGCGGCGGAGAAGCCGCCACGCCTCCGGTACGCGCTGAAAGGCAGCCAGCGCCATCGCTGACTGCGCCGTCATGTCGTAGAAACAGTGACAGCCGGCCTCGCGCATGGCTGGTCCGGCGAGACCGGCGAAGGTGGCCTCCGGACGCAATCGTCGATACGCGCGAATCAGCGCAGCGGCATGCTCATCAGCGCTCTGCTCTGCGGCACTGATGAACACCCGGTGACCTGATGGGGTTGTCATCGCCTTTAGACTCGCCGTGGGCGCCTCCAAGTAAGCAAGGCAACGGTCCTATCCACATCTTGAGGTCTTATAACAACAGTACGCTATGGATAGTAGATGCCATTTAGGCCAAGAGTAGCCATTGTTTTGAAGCGGCCTGCCTCAAACGCGGCCCATAGGGCCCACTGCTTTCGGGAGCGACCAAATCGTGTTTTAAAGTTTCGGAGGGCTGTGAAACCCTCTGTGATTCGTCGTATTCGGGCAGAAGCTGGCGATCTCGGCCAACGGGCCCGGTCAGGAGCGTATCGCGTTAATATCTTCTTGACGAGCGGCAGGTTACGCCTTAAGTTCTAGGATTCCGCGAAGAACGTTCTTCCGCGTAAACCCATACTCGAACCCTGGGACGGGAGGTGACGATTGGCATCGGCGTTGGTCCGTGAGTTGATTGATTCGGGCGTCCATTTTGGCCACCGTGTGAGCCGGTGGAATCCCAAGATGGCACCCTACATCTTCGGCAAGCGGAATTCGATTCACATCATCGACATTCGCGAGACCATCAAGGGTCTGCTTCGAGCGAAGAAATTCCTCACCGCCGTGGTCGCGCAGGGGCACGACATTCTTATCGTCGGCACCAAGCGACAGGCGCGGGAATCCGTGGAAAAGCAGGCCATGCGCGTGGGCATGCACTACGTCAGCGAACGATGGCTCGGCGGCACTCTGACCAACTTCAAAACGATTCGATCCCGGCTGGCACGCCTTGAGGAACTCGAAGAACTTGAAAAATCCGGCCGGATCAATCAGCTCACCAAAAAGGAAAAAGCCACGATCGATCGTGAGAAGCGCAAGATCGCGCGCAACCTCGAAGGCATCCGGCGGATGACCCGGTTGCCCGGCGCTCTGCTCATCGTGGACGTCAAGCGCGAACACATCGCCGTCAAGGAAGCCCAGAAACTGGGCATCCCGACCATCTGCTTCGTGGACACCGACAGCGATCCCGACGCCGCGGACATCATCATCCCGGCAAACGACGACGCCATGCGGGCCATCGACCTGATCATGACCCAGCTCGGTGACGCCATCGAAGAAGGCAAGCGCAGTCGGCCGGTGGCCGCGCCGTCAGAAGACGGTCAGCAGGCCGGGGCACCGGGCGCGCGGGCACGCCGCAAGCGCCGCACCACCTCGGAGCTGGCCGAAGACGCTGCAATCGCACCGGACGCCGGCGATGAGGACTCCGGGCTCTCGGCCTCTGCACCGGTTGAACAGGTCGCGGGCGCCCGTCGAGAGTCTCCTGCCGCCCAGCAGGTGCCGGACGGCGTGTAACCCCCATCGCGCGATCGAACGTTATACAATCCCGCTGTGCGGCGATGACATCGAATCGGTCGCATCGCCCTGCGTATCGATTGACACGCCGCGACCGGCCGCTGTTTGTGCGGCCGACGGCGAATGAACCCCCGCACGACCTGGCCCGGGCCGGGTCGTCGCGACATACGGAGATGAGCAAGATCATGGCTGAGATCACCGCACAGATGGTCCAGAATCTTCGAGCCAAGACGGACCTGGCGATGATGGATTGCAAGAAAGCCCTCGTGGAGGCCGGCGGCGATGAAGCCAAAGCCCTTGAGGTGCTCCGGAAAAAATTCGCCGACAAGATGAGCGACCGCGCCGACAAGGAGGCCGCCAACGGCCGTATCGGCGTATTCGCAAATGACAAGGCCGCGGCACTCGTCGAGATGCGCTGCGAGACCGACTTCGTCGGCACCAACGACGCTTTTCGTCAGCTCGCTGACACCATCGCCGCGGCCTGTGCAGGGAGCGGTGCGACCGATGTCGAGCCGCTCAAGGCCGCCAAGGCGCCGGACGGTCGGAACGTGCAGGACCTGATCGTCGACGCTTTCGGCAAACTCAAGGAAAACATCGGCATCAAGCGTGCCGTTCGCCTCGAAGGCCCCGGGGCCTGCTATGTCCACCACAACGGCAAGGTCGCCGCCGTGATCGTCTGCGACAAGGCACCCGGTGAGGCCGGCCGTCAGGTTTGCATGCACATCGCCTCGACGATGAATATCGCAGGTCTCCATCGCGAGGATGTGGATGCATCTGCCGTCGAAGAAGCCCGCGCCAAAGCCACCGAAGAGGCCAAGGGCAAACCGCCGCAGATCATCGAGAAGATCGTCGCGGGCAAGATGGATCGCTGGTACGCCGAGCGTGTCCTGACCGAGCAGCCCTTCGTCATGGACGACAAGAAGAGCGTTCGGGACTTCGCCAAGGAGAACGGCTTCGTGATTAAGGGTTACGCCCGATTCGAAGTCGGCGCGCTCAAGTGATCAAGACGGCTCACGATTCGCAGGGAAGCCCCCTGCATCTCGCAGAATCCAAGTATGCCTAAGAAAAAAGCCAAGGCCTCCCGACGGACCAGCGCCCGCAAGATTCAGCGGGTGGTCCTGAAGATTTCCGGCGAGGGCTTCTGCCGGCCCGGCGATTTCGGCATCGACGGTAAATCGCTGCGTCGCATCGCGGAAGAGGTCATCAGCGTCTCAAAGCTCGGCGTGCAGGTCGCCGTGGTCGTCGGCGGCGGCAATTTTCTGCGCGGCGCCAAGATCGCCCAGGAACTGAGCATCCAGGAAGCCACCGCCCACTACATGGGCATGCTGGCGACGGTCATCAACGCCCTGGCCCTGCAGGACATGCTCGAAGAACTGGGCCAGCCGGTCCGCGTTCAGTCCGCCATCGCCATCCACAGCGCGTGTGAGAGCTTCATCCGGCGACGCTGCATCCGCCATCTGGAAAAAGGCCGCGTCGTGATTCTCGCCGCCGGCACCGGACGCCCCTACGTCACCACCGACACCGCCGCCGCGCTGGTCGCGGTCGAAATCCATGCTGACGTGCTCTTCAAGGCCACCAACGTTGATGGTGTTTATACCGCCGACCCCAAGAAGGACCCCCGGGCGAAGTTTCTCCACCGCCTGAGCTACAATCAGGTGATTGACGACCGTCTCCGAGTGATGGACGTGTCCGCGGTTGATTTGTGCCAGCGACACGGCGTGCCGATTACTGTTTTCAGTCTGATGAAGCACGGCAACATGCGCAATGCCGTGCAGGGCAAGCCGATCGGAACTCGGATCAGCGAATAAGGTCCGTGATGTCCTCTCTGCCCCTCCAGTCAACCCCTCCTCACCTTCTTGAAATGGATCCGCCCGCGCTGAGCGCCTGGTTCACCCAGCATGAGGAGCCCTCGTTTCGTGCCAAGCAGGTCTTTCAATGGATCTACGAACGAGGTGCGACCTCCTTCGAAGAAATGACCAATCTCTCCAAGCCCCTGCGCGAGCGGCTTGGACAGTCCTTTCGCATCTATAAGTCTGAAATCATCCGCCGAGGCGTCTCCAGCGACGGCACAGTCAAGCTGCTGCTGCGCTGGCCCGACGGGGCCACCAGCGAGTGCGTGATGATCCCCACGGAGACCCGGCGGACGGCCTGCATCAGCTCGCAGGTCGGATGCCCGGCGCAGTGCCGCTTCTGCGCCAGCGGGATTGGCGGGCTGGTGCGCAACCTGACGACCGGCGAAATCGTCGAGCAGGTTCTACGAATCAGTGCGGAAGCAACGCTGGCCGGAGGCCAGCTGTCGAACGTGGTCTTCATGGGCCTGGGCGAGCCGCTGGCGAACTACGACGCCGTCCTCCGCGCCGTGCGAATGATCAACGCGCCATGGGGGCCGAACATCGGGGCTCGCAAGATCACCATCAGCACCGTCGGGCTGCCGCGAATGATCCACCGTTTGGCCGGCGAGGGCCTGCAAATCAACCTGGCCCTGTCGCTGCATGCCCCGAGCGACGCCCTCCGACAGGAATTGATCCCCTGGGCCGAGCGCATCGGGCTCGAACAGCTTGTCGATGCCTGTCGTCATTATTTCGAGAAGACCGGCCGAGAAATCACACTCGAATATATCCTGCTGCACAATGTAAACGATCGGCCGCAACATGCCTCTCAGCTGGCGAGCTTCTGCCGGCAGCTTCGTTGCAACGTGAATCTGATACGCTACAACCCCGTCGAAGGTCTGCCCTATGAACGGCCCGCGAGCGAAGCGGCCCATGGCTTCGTTGAAGCGCTGCGCCGCCACGGGGTCAATGCCCACATCCGCACCAGCCGCGGCCTCGACATCGACGCGGCGTGCGGGCAGTTGCGCCGCAAGGAATTGGCAGAGGCCGGGACAAATTCCGTGCCATAGATTGATTTTGAAGGGTGCAAGTAAGAAGAATGGAACCAAAAAATATTGCCTATCTTAACATGCAATGCACCCATGGTGCCTGAACGATTGCACTGCCGATCATGTTAATTTGTGTTGACAACGATACATTGTTAATTATAGTCCGCGCAGAGGAGACGCCAACCCGCCGAGGCGGGTCTCCTGAAACCAATTTTATATGAGGTGCAATATGATGGAGTGGCTGCCTTTGCTTGCGATTGCTTTTCTGTGGCCCATCGCTGCTGTTATTTGGCTTGCCGAGTTGGCACTGATCGGCATTCCGATCATTAATCTCCTGCCAATCTAGGCGATCAATCGAAGCCTGAGCTTCGTCAGCAAGTGGGGAAGCACGGGGTCCAGCAGCACTGGATGGCGCACAGCCGTATCAACGGCTGTGTCGAGCGGGATTATTGTAGTTTTACATCCCAGTGCGTACTGTAAAACCAGCTTCCCTTCTTGCTTGACATGTTGTCTGTTAACCGCTTCCGCCTTTTCTCAGACGACTTCGATCTCTCTCGAACGGGCATAATGTGCGACGAGGGATTCTCCCTGCCCCATTTGCATTGAACAGGACAGGAACGCCTGAATTGCTGTTTCCGCGTAACCGACGGACCCATGCGTTATAGTGTCTGTCGGTGCAATCGTGGATGAACGAGCCTTTCACCGCAGAGTCCATGAGGTAGCCCGGCATCTCGTGCCCCGCGGAACGAAGCTGGTCTGTGCGGTTTCAGGCGGGGCGGATTCCGTGGCCATGCTGCACGGGCTCCTGAAAGTCAGCGAACTGCACGACTGCCGGTGGTCACTTCACGTGGCTCATCTCGATCATCAACTACGTGCCGAGTCCGGCGACGACGCCCGATTTGTGCAGGAGATGTCGTCCGAACTCGGTTTACCCTGCACAGTCGGTATCGCGGATGTAGGTAACTTCTCGGAGGAAACCGGCCGGGGCATCGAGGACGCCGCGCGTGAAATGCGATATGAATTCTTTGCCGATCTTGCAGCGAAAGTCGGCGCCAGTGTTGTAGCGGTTGGCCACAGCGCAGATGACCAAGCGGAAACCGTGCTCCATCGCATCGCACGCGGCACAGGGCTTCGCGGACTTTCCGGCATGTCCCTGCAACGGCCGATCCGTGCCGGCAGTCAGGTAAGACTGATTCGACCGATGCTGGGCTTTCGCCGCTGCGAGTTGCGCGCATATCTGCAGGGACGCGGCATCGCCTATCGAGAGGACGCCACCAATGCGGATCATGCAGTCGCGACACGCAATCGCGTCCGCCATGTCGTCTTGCCGATGCTGGAAAAAGAACTGAACCCTGCCGCATCGCAGGCCATCGTGCAGCTTGCCGAACAGGCCCGCCGTGCAAACGAAGTGATCCGTGAACTGGCCGCGGCGGCCATGAGAGATATCTGCGAATCGAGTAGCGCAGATCAATGTGTCCTTCGGGCACGAGGTCTCGCCGTTCAGCCCCCTGCGATCCGCACGGAGTGTGTCCTGCTGGCTCTTGAAGCACTCGATGCGCGCTTCGGCGAAATCGGCTTCGAACGGATCGAGGCCGCTGCAGAACTCGCTGATGGTGACGGTCGACTTCGCCACATCGAGCTTCCCGGCGGTATCCTGGTTGAACGGCGCGGTGATCGATTAACGATTCGGGCCAAAGCGACCGAAGCAATCCCGGTCACGAAGCACGGCACAACGAGTCCTTGCGGAGATAAGCCAAAGTAACTGATGACCGCCAACGGAAATGATAAGCGGGCGGACCTTGTTTCCGCCTTCGCGGCCGACGTCAGCAGACCGTCGATGTCGCCTGCGAACTATCGCTGGCGGCTGATTCGCATCATCATCCTGGCCGTCATCTGCCGGATCGGAATGCTGTTCTATGCAGAGCGAGCACCGCAGAAGTTCGACTTCCCCGATTCACACCGCTATGTACGCGTCGCGCGGAATATCGCCGCGGGCCGCGGCCCAATAGATTCGGGCATGGTGAAGTGCGGTACCGACCCTGTCTATCCCGCCATCCTCGCTCTTGGCGTGAAGCTCGGATGCACGACGGATGCGGCTGTCCTACGCTTCGGTCGCATGGCGAATGTTCTCGCGAGTGTCCTTTCGGTGGCACTGCTCGCCGGACTAGGCCGGCGACTTCTGAGTGAGTACGCGGCTCTGATCGCCGCAACCATCCTGGCGATCGATCCCATCCTGCTCTACTTCAACGCCCTGGTGCTGACCGAGTCGATCTACATCCTCACACTGCTCATCGCCCTTTTCGCCGTCGCACGGATCAAACCGATCTCGCCACTTTCAACCGCCGCCATCTCGCCACTCGTCCATGCACTCTTTGCCGGGATTGCATTCGGCGTCGGCGCGATGACCCGAAGCACCAGCGTCCTGCTCCTGTTCTTCATGATACCGATACTCTGGCACCTGCTCCCGCGCGATCGTCGTATCAGCGGCGTTGCGGCATGCCTGGCAGGATTTCTGCTCGTCCTGACTCCCAATGTCGTGCGCAATGCGCAGCAGCTTGGTCATTTCGTACCGGTCCGCACCGGCGGCGGCGCCGCTCTGCTCGAAGCCCTCGGCCCGTGGGCAGATGGCGGACCGGGAATGGACCGCATCATCTATCCGCCCGTCCCTGAAGATACGAATGAATACGAGCGCGACCGGATCAACCGCGAGGCCGCATGGAAGTGGGTCCGTGAGAACCCCGGTCGTGCCGCGACGTTGGCCGTGACCAAGGCGGCGCGGACCTGGTCACCGATGCTCAGCGCGCCGGATCACTCCACCGGCCTCTATCAGGTTGTATCGATCCTGACGGTGGTACCCGTCTATCTCCTCGCACTGGGCGGAATCTGGCTGCTTCGACGACGCGTCTGGCTGCTGTTCCTGTTGCTTACACCGGCGGCGTACTTTACGCTGGTTCACATGGTCTTCGTCGGTTCCGTTCGCTACCGTGTCCCAGTGATGCCGCTCGTGTTTCTTCTGGCCGGCGTCGCTCTTACACATGTCTTCCGGCTTCACACGGTCCGGCCTCCAAGGCGACAGGGAGCCGAATGCAACCACTGACCCCGGCACGACGCGCCCGCAGACGAATGTGGTGGAGGCGTTTTGCCTACCGCCGGGCCCTGGAGCGTCACCCCGTCTCGCTGACGCGGCAGCGAATGGGCCTGACCGTTCTGTCGCTGCTGACCATCGTCTTCCTCTGGTATGCATGGTTCACGCGCGACGAGGCCATCCGAAGCCGAGCCGTTGAGTTCCTCACAGACGCCACCTCCGGCGAGGTCTCGGTCCTTCAGGCAGAGTTTCATCTGTTCGGCGGTATCACACTTTACAATGTCCGCATCTCCACGCACTACGATGAACAACTCGATCCTCTCGCGAAGGAACCGACCGCGCGGGAGATATTCTCCGCCGCGTCTCTGAAGCTGGTGCACAATCCCTGGCTCCTGCTGTTCGGCACGTTGCACGTCGAGCAGGTCATCGCCACGCGCCCGATCATCACGCTGGTCCACAACCTCGACACCGGACAGCGAAACTGGCAAACGCTCTCCGGACCGCGCTCCCAGACCTCCCGGAAAGGTCCTGCCCGACCGGCCATCACCGTACGCGACGCCAAGGCGGTATCGGTGGGTGTGTATGCGGATGGTCGACGGGATCGCCGTGTGGAAGAGCTTGATGCCGACGTTCGGCCTTCTTCGCAGTCGGACAGCGGCTATCTCATTGAAGTGCGCCGCTTCAGTCATCCCGCTGAGCGCGCGACGGTGACCTTTGACCCCGGTCAGCGCATCCTGAGCAATACACCCTACGTCGATGCGCGGACCGTGCGGCTGCAGTTGCCTCGCGCAGTCAAAGACTTCTTCGCCAGCATCGACCTGGAGGGTGAACTCAAGCTCGATCGGATGATCTACGAGGGACTGGATTCTCCGGATCGCGATACGGAGATTCGGCTACGTAACGTACGGTGCCGAATCCCGTTGGCCATGCTGGGCACCGGCGGTGAGGAACCTTCCACGACGCCGGACGGATCCACCGAACGGTCCTCGCAGGACGCTGCCGTCGCACTCGATGGAGTGGCTGGTGTAGTCAAGCTGCGCGGCAGCCGGCTGGAAGTGAACATCAAAGGGCGACTCAACGATGCGCTCTGCCACGTCGTCGGCACCGTCGAGGGTTCAGAGCGGGCACCAGACCAGATGGGCGTCGACCTGACCATTGAGGCAGCCGGCGTTCGCGCGCCGGAAGGCGACTTCCGGCAACGTCTGATTAGCGACTCGGACGTGCCGATGCTGCTTCAGTCGATCTTCGCCGACTACGATCCGCACGGTCTCTTTGATCTGTCTCTTCGGATTCAACGGGCGCCGGGGCCGCTGCAGCCGGTCAAGCTGACGGGATTCTTCGCTGCGCAGGGCGCCATCGGCACCTGCGCCGCTTTTCCTTATCGCGTCGACGAGCTCTACGGCTGCATCCGATTCGACTCGCCGATCATCCTTGTCGACAGTCTCACCGGACGGCGCGGCTCTGCCCGAATCTGCGTCGACGCTGAAATCGACCAGGGGCACGAGTGGGCGGAAGTCGGGGTGAATATAAATGCCATAGATGTGGCACTCGACACGGCGCTCTATGAGGTGCTTCCCGAACGTTATCGTGCCATCTGGGAACGATTCAATCCGCAGGGCTGGGCCAATCTGGCCGTACGCACGACGCGGCCCGTCAGTGAGGAAGTCGAACCCGAACCCCCGTGGACCACGCGGGTCACGGCTGATCTCGTCGGCGCGCACCTGCTCTATACTGACTTTCCGTATCCACTGGACGATGTGTCCGGCCGGTTGCATATCAGCGGCGACGAAATTCAGATCGACGGACTGACCGGCCGACATGGCGACGGAACGGTACAATTCGAAGGCACCGCCCGACTGGGCTTCGAGCAGCAGGCCGCTGCAGATATTCAGGTGAGCGCACGCGGGGTGCGGCTCGATGATTCGCTTGCATCCGCCCTGCCGCCTGAAGGACGCGCGGCCTTCGAGCAGTTCCAGCCCGGCGGCCGATTCGATCTGGCCGGCACGATCCGTGTCCCGCCGACCGGCGAAGGAGTGGATTATGATCTGACCGCCCGGCTTTGTGACGCTTCGATCCGCTACACGGACTTTCCTTATCCGCTCAGCGATGTGCAGGGTGAAATCCGCATCTCGCCGGATCATGTCTCGGTGATCGACGTCACCGGCCGGCACGAGGAATCGCGCATCCTGGCTCGCGGTAATGTCCGTCGCCTGCCATCGGGCTACGAGGCGGAACTTTTCTTTGATGCCGATGACCTGGCACTCGATGATCCCCTGTTTGACTCGCTCCCCCCGCCACTGCGCGAAGTATGGAAGCTGCTCGAACCCTCCGGTACCGTTCGTGTACGTTCCGCGCTGCACCAGGTCGTGCACGATAAACAAATACGTCGACGACACCGAACCCGCATCGAGACGAGCGATGCCGCTTTCTGCTTTCGCGGTTTTCCGCTGCCGCTCACGGATGTCCGTGCGGATGTTGTCGTCTCGGATGAACGCGTGGAGATCGTCTCCTTGCAGGGCCGAAGCGGCGATGCCGTCCTCCGACTCTCCGGCACGATTGAACTCAATGACCACGGCCATCACGGCTCGCTGGTCGTCCATGCCGAGGGGCTGACCGTTGATGACACGCTCACCCGCGCCCTGCCGTCGAAGCTACGGGACATGATCACTTCGGTCGCTCCGACCGGGACCTTCTCGGTCGAACTGAATCCACTGGTCTTCGAGCTGGAGGAAGGCAGCCGAGGACGCTGGGACGTGACCTGTCGAATCGGCATGCAGGACGCGGCGATGAATCTCGGCTTCGTCGCGGACCGGCTGAACGGCGAATTATCCGGCCGCGTCATGGTCGAGCGTGACGGCGGTGTCTGGGTTCAGGCGAATGTGCGACTCGACAAGGCCAGACTCGCAGAATGGGAACTCACCGACGCTCAGGCGCGCATCACCAAAGAGGCCGGCACCAAACTCATCCGCGTTCAGGATGCAGCAGCACGCGCCTATGGCGGCGAGGCCATCGGATCGGCAGAGATTCGCATCCGCGATGGCTATTCACTGTACCAGGCGTCAATCTATGCCCGGGATGTGGCACTGGCGGATTTCATCGCTTCGCTGGGAGGCAGCGAGGAGTCCACGGCGAAAGGTCTGATCCGCGGAAACATGTTTCTCAACGGAAGGAGCGGCCCCCATGGCTACCGTGAGGGCGTCGGCGAGATGTTCATCCAGCATGCACAGGTCTGGCGGATGCCCCTGGCGCTGGCCATCTTCCAGGTGCTGAACCTCGCCGCGGATGAGAACGTCTTCCACGATGGGTGGATCAAATACTTCCTCTCACGTGATACGCTGACACTTAACGAGATCGACCTTCAAGGCAAGGCCATCTCCTTCGTTGGACGCGGGACCATGGACCTGCACACGAAGCAGCTGGATGTGACCCTGCTTGCCATTAACCCGATGCGCCTTCGGCTTCCTCTGTTGACGGACCTGATCGAAGGGGCCTCGCGTGAATTCATGGAAGTCCGGCTTCGCGGTACCCTGTCAAAGCCGGACATCCAACCGCAGCCGCTCAAGAGTCTGGCCCGCGCACTGCAGACCATCTTCCCAGAAGCACCGCCCACCCGTGACAATGGTCGATCCGATGCACGACGCACCTCGCAGCCCGATACGCGTGCATCGGCAGACCACCACGCCGACACGCCATGACCCGAAGCGGCGATCGGCAGACGAGCCGTTCGTACCGATCCAGAAGCCAACCGATTCACCGTGGTAGTTCACTGTTCCGCTCGATCGCATACAGCCGCCGATGGGCTACGCAGGCGCCTGCTTTGGGTTACAATCCCGACCCGTATTTTTTGCGCAAAGGGAGATGACATGACCTCCGCCATCAAGGACCTTCATCAGAACGTCGGCAAGACCGTCACCCTGCAGGGGTGGCTCTATCATCGCCGAGACAGCGGAAAGATCGCCTTTCTCGTCATTCGCGACGGCACCGGCCTCTGCCAGTGCGTGGTCACGAAGAATGAGCAGACCGAGCCGTTTTTCGAGACGGCGCGGCGGCTCGGGCAGGAATCGAGTCTGCGCGTCACAGGTACCGTCCGCGCTGACCCCAAGCAGGTTGGCGGGCACGAACTCGACGTGACCGGTCTCGAAGTCATCGGAGAGAGCGAAAACTTCCCGATCACGCCGAAGCCGCACGGTATCGACTTTCTCATGAAGAACCGGCACCTGCATTTTCGCAGCCGCCGACAGTGGCACATCCTCCGCGTCCGCCACACGCTCATCGATGAAATCCGCGGCTACTTCAACCGCAATGGCTACACGCTCATCGACACGCCCATTTTCGCACCCGCCGCCGGCGAGGGAAGTCAGACACTCTTCACCGTCGATTACTTCGGCGAGCCGGTCTATCTCGCACAAACCGGCCAGCTCTATGTCGAGGCCGCGTGCATGGCCTTCGGCAAAGTCTATTGTTTCGGCCCGACGTTTCGCGCGGAGAAGAGCAAGACGCGGCGGCATCTCACCGAGTTCTGGATGGTCGAGCCGGAAATCGCCTACGCCGAACTGGATGACGTGGTCGCCGTTGCCGAGGACTTCATCTGCTCGATCGTCACGCGCGTGCTGCGCGAGCATCGGGCCGATCTGGAGTTCCTCGGCCGCGACATCGCCGCGCTGGAAAAGATTCAAAAGCCCTTCAACCGCGTGACCCACGCCGAAGCCGCCGACATCCTGCGCGGTCCCAGGGCCAAGGAGCTGCTCGAACGCGACCTTGCCGCGAAGACCGCCCGCATCGAGGAGGCGAAAAAGCTCATCGCAGAGAAGGAGGCCCGTGAGAAGGGCGCCGGCGTCAAGCAGTGGGAGCGTGACAAGCTCGTCGGCGAGATTCACGAGCTGCGCGAGGAACTGGCCGATCTGGAGGTCGAGGTGCAGAACATCCCGCACCACATCGAGTTGGCGGCGAACTTCGACCCGCGTGGTGATCTGGGCGGCAGCGATGAGACGATCATCAGTCGGCTGCATGACCGGCCCGTGTTCGTGACGCATTACCCGCGGGAGTGCAAGGCGTTCTACATGAAGCGCAGTGCCACCGACCCGTCACGCGTGAACAACCTCGACCTCTTGGCCCCCGAGGGCTACGGTGAAATCATCGGCGGCAGCCAGCGCGAAGACGACCTCGCAGCGTTGCTGGAGCGCATCAAGGAAGAAGGGCTGAACGAAGAAGACTACGCCTGGTACCTTGACCTGCGAAGATACGGATCAGTCCCCCACGGCGGCTTCGGCCTTGGCGTGGAAAGAACCCTCGCCTGGCTCTGCGGCCTGAAACACATCCGCGAGACGATCCCCTTCCCCCGCATGATGGGGCGGTTTTATCCGTGATCGCTCGAAGTGGTCTCTCCTCAATCCCCGCGCGCGGGCCGCTTGCCGTATAATGGCACCGTCGGGTCCTGCATCGCTCGTCGGCGATGTTGGCTCCAAGGGATCCTCGCGTGCCGCCGCCTGCTGCCAGTTCGTTCAATGGTCTCATCGAGCTGCTCGATGCGCTCAACTGCGGCGCGTTTCTCATTGATCGCTCCGGACGTATCGAACACGCCAACGACCGGCTCTGTCAGATGCTCGGGCTCAACCGGCCACAGGTCATCGGTCGATCGGCGGAATCCTTCTACGACGCACCGGACGCCGCTGAATACATCCATTCGCGACTGGCCAATTTCGAAGAACCCTACGAAGGCGAGTTCCACCTGCCCGGGCCGGACAAGAATAAAATCCCCGTCATCATGTCCGGCCGCCCGCTCGGCACGGAGCCCCCGCTTTCGAACTACCGCCTCGTCACGGTCATCGACCTGACCGGCCAGAAGGCGGCCGAGGCCCAGGCGCAGGAAGAATACGAAGTCATCAGTCGCCTGAGTGACACCGTGTTGGCACAGGCGCTGGAGCTCAAGCGTTACAACCAGAAGCTGGAAGAAAAGGTCCGCGAGCGCACCCGCGAGCTGCACGATGCCAACATGGAGGCCATCTACATGCTCGCCGTGGCCAGCGAGGCGAAAGACGTCGACACCGGCGCCCATGTCCGGCGGATCGAGCATTACACGACGCTGCTGGCCCGGCAGCTTGGCCTGCCCGATCACGTCGCCGAGGAGTTCGGCTACTCCTCGATTCTTCACGATGTCGGCAAGATGGTCGTGCCGGATCACATCCTCAAGAAACCCGGCCCGCTGGACATGGCCGAACGCGAAGCGATGCAACTCCACTGCATCGCCGGGGAGCGCATCCTCTCGCAGAAGCCCTTCTTCGCCACGGCCCGGCAGATCGCACGAAGCCACCACGAGAACTGGGACGGCAGCGGCTATCCGGACGGCCTTCTCGGTGAGGCCATCCCCTTGCCGGCGAGGATCGTCCACCTCGCGGACATCTACGATGCCCTGACCAGCGAGCGCGTGTACAAGGCCTCGTGGACACCGCAGATGGCGACGGAGACGATCTACAAAGCCGGCGGCAGTCTCTTCGACCCCAACGTGGTCACGGCGTTTCGCACACTCCACGAATCCGGACAATTCACTCCGCCGCACGCTCAGGACTGACGACGCGTGATCGCAGCATTCTCAGGCGTGAGTCGTCGACTCGCTCGCTGCGGGCTTGCCGCCTCGCGACGAGGGCGGTGCGGGTTTTTGCGCTTCATCGCTGGTCAGCAGGGCCTGCATGATCTGATCGCCGACGTGGCTCATGCCGTCCGGCGTGTAGGGAATCATCATGATCGTCGCCTTGCTGCGCGTGCCCACGGCGGAGACCGTGTCGTAGTGCTGCGTCAGGAGCACCATCTTCGTGGCTTCCTCCGGCGAAATGCCGGCCTCGGCACAGGCGTCCACCGACTCCTTCAAACCCCGTGCAATCGCCAGCCGCTGTCGGGCGATACCGACACCCTGCAATTCCTTCGCGCGGGCCTCAGCTTCGGCTTCGGCGATGACGCGAATCTTCTTCGCCTCGGCCTCGTTCTTGGCGGCCTCGCGCATCCGGGCCGTGGCGTTGACCTGGTTCATCGCCACCTTGACTGCATGATCCGGCTGGATGTCGTTGACCAGAGTCTGAAGCATGGTGTAGCCGAAGTTCTCCATGACGTGGTCCAGTCGCTCCTTGACGGCGAGGGCAATCTTCTCTTTCTCGGCAAAGACATTGTCCACCGGCATCTCGGGCACGAGCGCGCGGACGGTATCGAACACGTAAGAGGCGATCTGCCGCTCGGGATTCGAAAGCTTGTAATACGCTGCGATGACTGATTCATCCGTCTCGCGCACAAAGAACTGCACGGCGATCAGCAGATCGACGAACACGTCGTCCTTCGTCTTGCTCTCGACTTTCACTTCCAGCTCGCGCACACGATGAGTCACCCGTCCGGCCACGCGGTCGATCATCGGCACTTTGAAGTTCAGTCCCGGATGAGCGATCCGATTGAACTTGCCGAATCGCTCAATCACTGCCTTGGTCTGTTGCTCAACGGTATAGAAGCCGCTGAGCAGAATAAGCCCGCCAAAAACCACAATCACGCCAAGTATGATGAAAGGCATGAAGTCCTCCCTTTCTCCCGCGCCGTCTCGCGGGCAACCGGCCGAATGGCAGCATCGGCCTTTGACCATTCAATTTAATCAACCGTCGCCGTCACCAGATTCACACGAAGCTGGCGCGGGTCGTCCGGCAGCTCGTAAGATGGCAATTCGACCAGCACTTCCTCACCGCGCGGCAGCGACTCGACCTCGTGTCGAACCGAAAAGGGCCGCCCTTCTGCTCCGCCGACTCCGGTTACCTCCAGCAAGGCCGCTTCCATCGGATATCCGCCGTTGAACAGGACGATCGCCAGCGTCTCGCTTCCTAAGGGCATCCCGCCGCCCCAGGAGGACTCCATTCGAAAATAAAGGTCTGAAGCTCCCTGACAAGCAGTCATGCCCGCCGGGCACGGCAACGGGCGAGGATGAACCATCCGCACTATCGGCGGCAAATCGGCCTCCACTGGATCGAGAACGGCCCCGCAACGGGCACAGAATCTCGCTCCGCGGCGCTGGCTGGAACGGCACTTCGCACAGACGACCGGCTCGTCGGAAGGTCCTTCTGCCGACGAATGACTGGCGCGCACGTTACTCCGCTCCTCTCGAACAGTCACATGAAGTGTAGCTTACTCGCAAGCGTTGGCCACTATAAAGCGCTGCGGGCTCTATACCCGCCTGAGGCATTCGAACCACACCAGGTATTCCCGGCCGAAAAATGCTGCCAACAGCCCTACCTGCCGTCGTCCCCCTGCTCGCCGTACTCGAAAATCCGCACGGTCGAGATCGGATGCCCCTGCACGACGGCAACCTGCCGCGGCGATTGATGAACCAGCCGAAACCGCCGGAGCGGCTCAAGGGGAACACAGCTTTCGAACGGGCTCAGCGATGCCATTACGTACTCCGCGCCATCAGCCGCAGCGGAGGCAGATACAATAAACGACTGGGCCTGTGCGAAGTCCGCGAATTCTCGAACCGCGGTCACCGTCTTACGCATTCCGTGTCCCGGGTGTTCCCGCCACTGGAGTTCGTAAACTTTGACTGGCCCGGCTGGACGCACCGCCTGACCAGAGAAGATGAAGAGGCGGATGCACATCGACTGAAAATAGCGCGGGTAGTAAAAGTAGCGAAGCACCAGTCGCCCGTGATCATCCGTGGTCACGATGCGTTCGTAATAGCTCGTCAAGTCCTGATCCAACCAGACGGGCAGCGCGGAAAACTTTCCCATGACCCGAGCGCTGCCTGGCTTCTGCCAGCGAGGAAGCAGCCAGTCCAGCATGACGTAGCGCGTAGCGAGGGCATCCAGCAACGCGCCGGCTTCGGACTCCGACGGTGCCAACAGGAATCTCGCCGATTCGACAGCGCCGCGCTGCGTCGGATTGCTGTTCGGGATGCGTCGGGCGATACCGGAAATCCAGTAGCCATAATCCCACCAGCTCATGACGCCGTAGGCCTGGCTCACTTCGAACCGTGTCACCAGCGCTTCGTGACTCGGAACATATGCGTAGTACGCTTCAGGATCGACGAACGGCTCCGGCGTATTTTCGCGAAGCCACTTGAGCGCCTCCCGCCAATCCTCCGTCGGTCCGTCGTAAAAAGCAGCCGCCAGACGTAGTTCTTGGCGCAGCGGAACGATCGCCAGCGCCAGCAGCAGAATAGGAAGCATGGTGCAGACGGCCGAACGGCCGCGTCCAGGCGGTAGCAGTTTTCCAGGCGAGACCTTGCGACGGTAATTCCACGCGAAACGCACCACACTATGACACAGATACGCGATCAGCATGGCAACGACCGGTGCCGCGTAATACGAGAAACGAGACTGTCCAAACATCGACGCCAAAACCACGACGCTCCAGACGCCCAGCAGGCACGTTGCAGCGTCCCTCTGTCGAAGACAGCGAGCGAACAACGGAAACAGGCCAAGCACGGCCATCGGAAAACTCAGCGCGAACATCGACCACAACGGTCCGTACGACCAGCCGGTGGACGTGTGGAGAATCGGTCTTGCCTCGGTGATGGTTCGGGACTTCATGTCCGGCAGCAGCCGACCCATGTCCACAAGGATGCTGTGCAACAACGAGGGCGCCGCGAGCTTGAGCATCATGAGGCCCGCCATGCCAAGCAACACGACCGCAAGCGGGTACCACAGCGGTTTCGTCTTGCTCGCGCGCAGCAGGTTTGAAAGCCCGGTCAGCAGCAGCGACAGGACGGCACCGCCGATCAGAGCGCTCGCCTGCGTCCGAGTCGCGGCAACTTCCGGGAAGAAATACAGCACTACCGCAGCAACGGTCAGACATGGGACCACGATAATCGACAATCGCGCGGTAGATCGCCCCCACAGATGATCCATCACATGCTGGACGACCAGCCAGGCGAGGAAGATCAGCAGCAGATAGTTTCCGCCGATCCAGGTCAGCATGTAGCAGCCAAACACCACCCCCGCCGCCGCTGAGATCAACACCACGCCTCGTATCCCCTGCGAAGATTCACTGCGGCGCAGTCCCAGTGCCAGCAGATAAAGCAGCAGGGTGCTGAGCAGCACCTCCATGACATGGTGATCGAAGAAGCCGAGCGCCGAGCGCACAAAATACGCGCCGGGCAGAACACCGATCAGCAGTGCGGCGGCCAACCCCGTCCATCGGTCCTCCAGCACCGACATGACCAGAAAGACCGCGATGCAGACGCCGATCGCGAGGATCGGCGCGAAATAGGCAGCCGTCAGGTCTATCAAACGTTGTGACGGTTCGGATCCGCCGACCAGTCGAATGAAGGCCGCCGGTACGAGATCGAAGAAGGGCCCGACCGGTACGCCGCCCCCGCCCGGCCAGGCCGCATATGGATCGTATACCATCGGCCGCGGCAGATTGCGGATCTGATACTCGAGGATGCGATAGTGATACCAGGGATCATTGTCCTGCAGGCAGACCGCGCCATCGACAAAAACTTTCTCATGTAACCACCAGGTTCGCAGGAAGAAACAGACAGCACAACATATCGCCAGCAACAACAGAACCAACCAGGCGCGCCGCGGTTGGTGCGCCGTCAGGATCGGCCGGGCTGATTCGTCGTTGCGTTTACGTGCGGCAGACATGCATGCACTCTCACGGGTTGAGGAGCGAGCAGTTTGCACTCAACCGGCGCGCCGATCGGCGCTACGGAAAGACCGCTGATCTTAAGGAGCGATTGTAGGGAAGCCGAGCATGCCCGTCATGCACGTGGAGGCATGGCCGGAAACTCAAGCTCGACGAGTGAGAAGTCGTCATTGAATCCGGTAGCCCCCTGCATCTCGCGCACTTTTTCGAGAAGTTGATCGAGGCGTTCGGAATCGTCCACCGGTAATTGGGATAACATTTCCACGAAGCCGGCCAGGTCCATCATTCGGCCGTTTGGCTGCGTAAATTCGAACGTCCCGTCGCTGAAGACATAGAGTCGTCCGCCCGGCGGGACGGTCGCGGTCTCCGTCGGATAACTTGCATCCGGCAACATGCCGACAAGAAAATTCGGCGAGCCGAGCATCGAGGGCGCCGTCGTCGGCCCGTTCAACAGGACGGCCGGATGGTGACCGCCCGCGGCATAGCGCAAGCGTCGCGTCCGCGTGTCATACACGCCGTACCAGATCGTAAAGAACTTGTTGTTGTGTTCCTCCATAGGAAAAGCGCGGTTCAGTGCAGCGAGCACTTCCGCCGGCTCATCAAACCGCGTGTGCGGAAGGGTCTCCCGCCGAAGTGCATTGTGCACGGAAATCGAAAGCAGCGAGGCCCCGACGCCGTGGCCGCAGACATCGAGCAGATAGATCACCATCCGACGATCATCAAGCCAGTGGTAGCCGAAGAAATCACCACCCAGTTGCGAGGAGCTGATGTACTTCCAGCGTGCTCGGATCGGTTCGTCCATCGGCGCCGGCAGGAGTGACCGTACATAAGCCGCAGCTTCGGTAAGTTCTTCTGCAATGCGGGACTGTGCCTGCACAAGCTGGTCCTTCGTCTCGATCAGTTCCTGTTGCGCCCGGATATGGTCCATCAGGTTGAGCTGCTGCTCCGCCAGCGCCGCCAGCTCGCGCAGCGTCAACAGTTGCGGCGTGTCGAAGTTCCTCGGTCGCCGATCCGCCATGCAGAGCGTGCCGACGTTGGTTCCGTTGGGGCCGGCGATCGGGCAGCCCGCATAGAAGCGGATGTGCGGCTCTCCCGTCACCAGCGGATTGTCCCGGAAACGATCGTCATCCAGCGCATCGAGCACCACGGTGGGTTCATCCTGGTTGATGGCATGCGCGCAAAAGGAGACGTTCCGCGCGGTCTGATTCACGCTAACGCCACACTTGGCCTTGAACCACTGCCGGTCCGAATCGACCAGCGATATGAAGGCCATCGGCACGTCGAAGACGCGCGAGGTGAGCCGAACGATGCGGTCGAAACGCTCCTCCGGCGGCGTGTCGAGCAGGTTCATTGCTCGCAGGTCCGACAGCCGTTCGGTTTCATTCGCGGGAATGGGCGCAGCAAGCATACGGAAGAATCCTCACCGGGTTGGATGCGGCACAGGCCTGAACGGTTTCATTATAGTTCCAGATCCACGCCAAGACACAGCGAACACCGGCGGGAGCCGACAACCCCGTGAAAACGGATAGAATCCGTGTGGCACACTGTCGAGTAGCCAAGTGCATTCTTCATTTTCCGGAGGTACGTCCGACATGCCGTTGCGGTTTTTTCAGATCGATGCATTCACTTCGCAATTGTTCGGCGGCAATCCCGCGGGAGTCGTCCCGCTTGAAACCTGGCTGCTGGACCCCGTGCTGCAGAACATCGCGGCGGAAAACAACCTCTCCGAAACCGCATTCATATGCCCGGCTCGATCGAAGGATGCGGACTACGACCTGCGCTGGTTCACGCCGAATCTGGAAATGGACCTCTGCGGTCATGCCACGCTCGCGGCTGCACACGTCCTCTGGCAGCACCTGAACTACACCGGGAAGCGACTCCGATTCTCCACTCGAAGCGGCGTGCTGGCGGTTGATCGCCAGGGTGATTATCTGATTCTTGATTTCCCGGCGCGTCCGGCGGCTCGCAGCGAAATCACCGAAGCAATCGTCGACGCACTCGGAATGCGTCCGGTCGAGGTCTGGGACGCGCGTGACCTGATGGCCGTATTCGATTCAGAAGACAACGTGCGTTTACTCCGCCCGGACATGACAAAAGTGGCTGCGCTGGACTCATTCACGGTCATTACAACCGCGCCGGGCATGAACTGCGACTTTGTCTCGCGGTTCTTCGCGCCGAAGGCCGCGGTACCAGAGGACCCGGTCACCGGCTCGGCGCACTGCACGCTCATTCCCTATTGGTCCCGCCGGCTTGGCAAGCACGAACTGCACGCTCGGCAGGTCTCTGCTCGCTGCGGCGAGTTGCATTGCCGCGACGGCGGTGAACGCGTTTACATCGGGGGCCAATGTGTGACCTATCTTGAGGGCGTCATCCACATCTAAAAGGATAAGTCAATCGTTCAGCAGGGCGAATCGGCAATCAGCCGAAGAATATCGGTGTGGGTGAGCATGCCGACGAGAATCTCGCCCGCCACAACGGGTACCGCACCGATCCGATGCTCCAGCATTTTCTTCGCAGCGTCGCGAACGGTGCTGCTCGGCCCCACGAACTGTACCTGGCTGGTCATCACATCCATCACGCGATCGCTTCCGGCATATACCCTGCCCTGCCGCTCGGCCTGCTCATCCTCAATGATTTCCCGCCCGCAGGCCCTGCGAATGTCACGATCGGAAAGTATACCGACCAGCAGCGTATCCACCGTGACCGGAAGATGACGGACGTGCTTGTCGTGCATCATCCTTGCGGCAACATGCAGCGCATCTTTCGGGCCGACGGTGAACACGTGATGCCGCATGTGGCGCGAAACGGACTCGGAAAGCCGTTCGAGCTTGACGACCGGCGGCTTCGACTCGCACATTCCCCGGAGCAGATCGATCTTGGTGACGATACCGACCAGCGCGCTCCCGGTGACGAGCGGGATGGCGCTGATACCGTGTTCGATCATGGTCCGCGCCGCGGTGTGCAGGTCGTCTTCGGGCGACAGGCAGACAACGGGCGTGGACATTACCACGCCGACTTCTCGCGGCCCGACCACCGCCCTGCGATTGCCATCGACCCGGCGCTCGGACTCCAGTTTCCATCCGACGGCGAGCAGCAGGTCGCGATCCGACAACATGCCGACGACTTTTCCGCCCTCAACGACCGGCAGATGGTGAAAGCCGTGTTCCTCCATCATCGTGATGGCCCGATCGAAGGAATCTTTCGGCGAGACATGGAGCACCTTCTGCGTCGAAATCGTGGAGAGCTTCATGGCGTTGCTTCCATCCTGATAAAACACACGTTACCCGGCAGACACCAGCACAGGTGACCGTCGACACAGCCCGGACCCGCCGCGTGCCGCGAAGAGGCATCTTGCAATTCGCGTACCGCAGTATGGATTTTCGCCCCGGAAATCAGACACGCACGGGTATCGGAAAGCCGGCCCCCTGGCTCTTCGTGGGTGCGCATGCCTCCCAAACGCCGGCGATCCTGCCGCCGCAGTCCGGACAATGTCCCGGAGAGTTCATGCGATTCTCAAGTACCTGAAACCCCGTTCGGCGAATGACCATCGTGTGGCACGAAGGGCAGTAGGTGTTTTCGCGATCGCCCACGCCGCCGTGAAGATTTCCGGGATAGACGTGGTGCAGCCCCGCGGCCTTGCCGATGTCGTAGGCCCGAAGCAGTGTCCGAGCGCCGGTGCGCTCGTAATCGGTCATCTTGTAATCCGGATGAAACGCCGTGACGTGCCAAGGCATCTCACGTGAGACACCCGCCAGAAAACGGGCGATCTGCGTCAGCTCCTCGTCGCTGTCGTTGAAGCCGGGCACGATGAGCGTTACGATCTCGACCCAGAAGCCCATCGAAACAAGCTCTTCGATCGTCCTCAGCACGTTCGACAAGACGCCGCCCAGCTCGCGGTAATGCTTGTCATCGAACCCCTTGAGATCGACTTTGTAGAGGTCCACCCAGGGACGGATAAACCGAAGCACTTCCGGTGTGCCGTTTCCGTTGGAGACGTAGCCGCAGGTCAGACCGCGTTTCTTCGCCTCCCGAAAGACCTCCACGGCCCATTCACTCGTGATGAGCGGCTCGTTGTAGGTCGAAACGACCACCGGCGTCCGATGCTCCACCGCCAGCTCCGCGAGTTGCACGGGCGAGCAGAACTTCGGCAGACTGATGGCCTGATCATCACGAAGGGCCTGCGACGTCACCCAGTTTTGGCAATAACCGCAATGAAAATCGCAACCCAGCATCCCGAATGACAGCGCGTCTCGTCCGGGAAATGCATGGTAGAAGGGCTTTTTCTCGATCGGATCGATCTGCAGGCCGGCGACGTAACCGCCCGGCACGCGAAGCTCGCCACCCCGATTGAAGCGAACGCGGCAGACGCCCGCACGATCTGGCTTAATCAGACAGCGATGCCCGCAGGCCAGACAGCGCAGCGCCTCACCTTCGGCATGCACGAGTGCGGGATCCCCAGCGATGGTGTTATCGAAGAGCAGCGACTTGAGGGACGTGGTCACGACAAAGTCCCCTGGCATTCGCGAGATTATAGTCGAAACTCTGTCCGCAGAGTCTCTCACATTGTCGGGCTGCCAAGTGCTCATCAGATCGGGTGTATCGGACGCGCCACGACGTCGCGGACAACCCGAAACCTTTCGGACCTTCGTACAGACCTCCTGCCGCCACATCCGCATCTATTCCGCCGTTCGTGAATTGAGCCGCTGATCTAGCCGACGGATACATGGTCGGAGTCCGAGTAGCGTTGAGTCGGGCGATCTGTACAGGCACGTCCTCAGGTCTCGAGGATTCGGTCTGTCAGGGAGCAGTTCCCCGACGAGGCGATGGTGCGACGGCATTCACTGGATTGTGGCCACATGACGACCGATTCACCGAAGCGAAAGTCGACCCGATCCGGTGCCCATCCCCGACGCCAATGGACCCTCGTACTCAGTGCGGTGGCGTCCAGTCTGGCCATCAGCTTCTGCGCGACCATCATCCTCTGGTCGGAGATGATCGCGCAGGAAGAGCGTCACCTTCAAGCCCGCTTTCAGGAGCAGGTAAATCGCAGCCGAAACACGCTCCGGGAGATGCTCAATAAGTATAAGGGCAGTTTGCGGGCCGCCCGGGCCATGTTCGATGCCAGTGAAGATGTCACGGCCGACGAGTTCGCCAAATATGTACGAAGTCTGGATTATGCAGAGTACCTGCCGGGTCTGCGTGCATTTGCCATGATACTTCGCGTGCCCACGGCCAACCTCGAGAGGTTTACCTCACAGCGTCGTCTCGACACCAATCCGAATTTTGAGATCCTCCCGGAAGCCGCTCCGGACGAATCCTGGGTGATCAGTTTCATCGAACCTCGGGAGCGTGCCCTCGTCCCCATCGGGCTGGACCTCCGCACCGATCCGATCCGGCGCGAGGCACTGGAGCGCGCCCGCGACGAGAACACCGCCGCAATGACGAACAAGCTACAAGTCGGAGATCGTCACGCACCGACGGAAATCGTCGCCATCTACCTGCCGCTCTTTCAAGCCGGCGATCATCCTGAAACCGTAGAGGAGCGTCGCGAGAAACTGATCGGCTGGATTTCCGTCGGCATCGACTTGGAACCCTTTCTTGCCGAGATCCCGGCGGTTCGCCACAGCCGTCTGGACTGCCGGCTGATCGATGCGAAAAGCGACACCCTGCTGACCGGCAACGCGGATGTGACGGAAAACCAGCGGAAGCTGGTTTCATACACACGTATGACGCTCGCCGGCCGTCCGTGGATCATGCAGATTTCTGCGATGCCTGCCTTTCTGGAATCCGAGGCCGATTACTCGGCGGCAAATGTCGCGCTCGCCGGCGGCCTGTTCGCCAGTCTGCTGATTTCCGGCATCGTCTGGTCGCTCCTTACCACCCGGCTGCGCGCCGAAGCAATCGCGGAAGAGATGACCCTCGCGGTGCGAACCAGCGAGGCCAAGGCACAGAAGCTCGCTCTGGTGGCCAGCCGAACCAGCAACTCAGTCGTTATCACCGATGCATGCGGCCGAATCGAATGGGTCAACGAAGGATTCACGCGACTGACGGGCTACTCCCTGGACGAAGTCCGCGGACGCAAGCCGGGAAGCTTTCTACAAGGGCCCGGCACCGATCCAGCCACAGTTCAGTACATGCGACAGTGCCTCCTGCGCGGCGAGGGTTTTGAGATCGAGATCGTCAATTACGCCAAGAATGGTCGCGAGTACTGGCTCGAATCCGAAGTTCGCCCCATCCGAAGCGATGACGGCGAGATCACCAATTACATCGCCATTCAGAGCGACATTACCGCACGCAAGACTGCTGAAGCCGCGCTTCGGGAAAGTGAAAATCGCTATCGTACGCTGATTTCGAACATCCCCGAAGCAGTTTACCGCTGCGCCTGTGATTCCGAGCGCACCGTCCGCTACATGAGTGAAGCCGTAGAAAAGCTCTGCGGTTATCCGGCAACGGACTTCCTCGGAAACACCGTGCGTACGCTGTCCAGCATTGCCCATCCCGACGACCGCGGACGCATCGAGGAAACCATCGCAAAGGCGATCAAGCGACAGGAGCCCTTTTTCCTTGAGTACCGAATCCTTCACGCCGACGGCCGGCTTCGTTGGGTACAGGAGAAAGGACAGGCCGCCTTCGATAACGACGGAAACGTCATCTGGATCGACGGTGTGCTGTCCGACGCAACGCAGCAAAAGCAGGCGGAGCAGAGTCTGCGGGACTACAACACCGCACTGGTCCGTGCGTACCAGTGCCTTGAAGGTGCCAACCGCAAAGCTGAAGCAGCCACCCGGGCCAAGAGCGAATTTCTGGCCAACATGAGCCACGAAATCCGTACGCCGATGACCGCGATCCTCGGCTACGCCGACCTCTTGCTCGAAGAATACGCCGACAACGATGGCGCACGCCGCATGCTGCACACCATCAAACGCAACGGCAGCCACCTGCTCAAGATCATCAATGACATACTCGATATCTCCAAGATCGAAGCCGGCATGATGTCCTTCGAGCGCGTGCCATGCGATCCCGTCGAGATCGCCATCGAGGTGCTTGAACTGATGCAGGTCCGCGCTGATGAGAAGCGCCTGGAACTCAGTCTGCAACTGGTGAACCCGCTTCCCGCTGCCATTCTGACTGATCCCATGCGTCTCCGGCAGATCCTTATCAATCTGCTCGGCAATGCCATCAAGTTTACCGACCAGGGCTTTGTTCGGCTGACGCTCGGGCTCAGTACACCAGCAACGGAAGCCATGCGGTTGAATTTCGAGGTGAGCGATAGCGGCATCGGCATCTCTCCCCAGCAGATCGATAACATCTTCCGACCCTTCGCACAGGGCGACTCTTCCGTGAATCGCAAATACGGCGGGACCGGCCTGGGACTGGCCATCAGCCGTCAACTGGCAGGGATGCTCGACGGAGACTTGCGCATCCACAGCGAGCTCGGTAAGGGGACTACCGTGACCCTGTCGCTCGCCATCGGATCCTGCAAGCTGTTGAATCGGCAGCTCGCCCCTGCACGGAATACAGCACGAGTCGCCAACGAATCACCGCATGCGGCGCGCGACAACGCCGTCGACACGGATCCAAGGCGAAATGAATTACGACGGCTGGAGGGTCTGCGAATTCTCGTCGTGGAAGACGGACTCGACAATCAGAAACTCATCATGCACTTTCTGAAGAGGGCCGGGGCGGACGTCTCCCTGGCTTCCAACGGTCGCGAGGCCATTGAGATTGTGGGACGGACACGAGATCGAGGAACGCAGGATGATCCCCGAGTCGAGTTCGACGCGATCATCATGGACATGCAGATGCCCGAGGTCGACGGCTACGAGGCGACACGCATCCTGCGAGACGGCGGCTTCTGCAAGCCGATCATTGCTCTGACAGCCAACAACATGGTCGGCGATCGAGAGCAGTGTCTGCGTGCGGGGTGCAGCGACTACGCTGCCAAACCGATCGAACCAAAAAAGCTGATCGACACCATCGCCCGCCATGCCCACAAACAGGCCAACCACCCGAGTGAAGGACTGCTGAGTGATCAATTGCAATCGATGCGCGACGAAGTCGAGCGGCTGGCCCTGCTGTGCGAAAGCAATAGCGTCACGACCAGGATGCCGGGCACGGCTGCCGCAATCGACAAGCAGGCGACGCCTTTACCGGTTGCTCCGAAGTCTGAAACCGATCAACTCGATAAGTAACCGCTGCGCATCACACGAGCGATATCCGGATCTGCCGGATGCACGCCATTAGGGAGCGTCGTCTGAGTCGTCGTCGCCGTTTTCATCCTCCGGCTTTTTCGGCGGCTTGTAATTCTGCACCGATCGCGTAATCCACTTCGATCCGTCGAAGGTGCTGACCTCCGCAGAAGACTTGAAGAAATCCATCTTTGCCGCAACCGGACCGAGCTTCGCCAGGATCGGCGGGATGGCCTGCACGACGGTCTGAACCTGCGGAGGGGCGTCCTGCATGCCCATGGTGGCGAAGCCCATGGCCATCGAAATGATACCGATGGTCGCCTGCAACTCCTCCGCCGTGCGAGATTCATCGGTAAAGCTGATGGCATCGACCTTCTGACCCTTAGCGGGCTTGAGCCCTTCGCGTCCCCATCGCTTGTTCCTGGTGATGTTGGCGTGCTTGCCCTGTGCCGTCTCCAGGCAGCGTCGCACGGCCTTGATGTTCGATCCGACGATCAGGTGGCCTTCCGCTGTACCCAGCACCGGCTGCATGCCGCCCATGAACATCATCATCGGATGGTTGATCTGCGTGAATTTCACTTCGCCGCCGAGGTCCACCGGCGTAAGGGTCAGCCCGCCCTCCTGGCCCAGCGCCGCGTTGAGCCGTCCGAGCAGATCCTGAAGGCGCGTCTCCGCCGCCTTTTCGCTGGTGACCTTGAACATCATAACCCAGTCGTCTTTCATCTGGATGCTGATGGTGGGACCCTCGAAGAGGTCCAGAATGTCCTTCTCGATGTCCAGTTCCCAGACTTCCTTCTGCATCTGATCAAACTTGCCGAGGAACACCTCCGCATCCGGCACCGTCTGCTTGACGAAGCCGCGCAGGTACTGGTAGAGCTTCTTCAGACTGATCCCTGAGCCGCACGAAAAAGTCGTTGCCTCCTTCGGCACGAAGCGCTCGTACGAGGACGCCTCCGTGCCCGCAGCGAACACTCCGTACAGCGGGCTCTTCTTCGCGTCGGCCTTCAAGGCCGTCACGCTCTCGTTGAACACGCGGTGACCGTCGGTCCACTGTACGCCGGCCATGTAGTCAAAAATCGCCAGATCCTCGAGCAGCTTGGAGATTCCGCCCATGACCTGCGCGATCTCGTTCACCTCGCCGCCGTTGGCCTGTTCCTCGCCTGCATCGCTGGCTGCCGGCGCCGTGGCTTGACCGCCTCCCGCCATGCCGGCGAACATCTTCATCATGTTGCCGATCGTCCCGAACATCCGCGAGGGATCGAAGAATACCAGCTCATCTTCCGCGGCCGGCAGCTTGGCGAAGGCGTTCTTGAATCGCTCCGTGGAGACCAGCCCGGGCTTCTCGCTCTTGCCCGAAAGCAGGTCCATACATTCGCCGAGCAGCGTGTGGCCGCCGAACGTCACCGCGAGGATGTCCTTGGAATAACCGACCGCAAGAACCGGCCCCTGCACGCCGGGCGGCACCAGGCCGGCCACCGTCAGGCCGTCGTTCTTCGTTTCGACTATACGTAGCGCCCCGTTCGCACCCTGTGAATCCGCGAACTTGACCACCTCTTCAAGAATCGCCTTCAACGAGTTGTAATTTTCCTCTGCTCGCTTGGCGTCCATTCGCCCGAGCATCAGGCCCTCGTAAGGCCCGGTCGGTCCCATCTGCGAGACGAATCGACCGACGTGCAGCGATTCCTTCTCGAAGAGCTGACCCCAGTCAACTTTCTCGAAGTGCTTGGAGAACTGCGACTGAATACCCTCCACGGTCTCGACCTGCTCGTCGCTCAGGTTGTCGACGACCATGTCCCATATGTCCTGCAGGATGCCGCTGTCCTGCAACGCCTGCCAGACACCGGCCCAGTGATCCTTCAGGAACTGCCGCTCTGGATTCGCCCGAGAAGCCACAGCAACAAACGCATCCGCTGGAATCGCCTTCGTCAGCGGGAACTTGGAAAAGTCCGTCTCCGCAAAGGCGGGTTGCGGCGCAAACACCGGAGTCAGCAGAAGGGTCACCAGGAAGGTCGTGAAGATGCGCGTCATGTTCGTTTTACTCCTTTGCTAACGAGAAAGATTCCTCACCCCAGAAGGGCTCGGACGATCAGGACAACTTCGGAACGGTCAAAGGGGCAACAATCTATCAGATATCCTGCACAGTGGGCAGAAAATCACCGGTTATTTCCGGATGGGTATAAACGACTTGCAGCCCCCAGCTTAACGGCAGAACTACCTGTCCGAACTCACGGGACTCAGAATATCCGCGGGATGTGAGCGCAATTACTTGCAAACAAAGGGATAAGATTACGGCCCGTCGGCCGCCTGAAGCCCACCGAGTTCAACGATTCCCGGTTATTTGCCGGATGAACGCCTCGGCAGAATCCGAGAGTTGGGCTGCATCTCGGCTGGACTGGAGGGCCTCGAAGTTTGCGTGGAGATATGCGTCTGCCAATGGCCCCAGTCGCTCGATGTCTTCCGTCGCGATCGCCAGGTGATCAACGATTCCGCGGATTCGAAAATCGACTGTAGCGTTCTCGCGTTTACTCTGTGCCGAAGGCGTCGCAGTTGGCTGAGCCGAATGCAGACTTCCGCGATGGGCCAGGCCGATGACTCGCCCCATGAGCGTCGCCGCCTCGTTGATGCCGCTGGGGCCCTCGAAATCGTCGCTCGAAAGCTCCTCGCTCCACGGTCCCTTGGCTCGAACCAGGTAGCCCTTTGACGCGATTGAGCTCCAACCCGTCAGATAAGGTCTGCCCGGCCATAAGGCGATATGTGCCGCGGCCACTTCCTGCGCACGAAGCGGTTCAGATTCTCCGTCTGCAAGCAGTCCGGAGCGAACGACGGCCGGCACCGGCTGCCGCTTGAGTTCGACTATGAGCGGAACATCTTTGCCAAGGACGGTGGAATCCAGAAGAACGAGAAACTTCTCAAGACCCTGGCTGCCGGCGCTGCCGAGTCGCGTCCAGCGCACCACGTCTGCCACGGCGGATGCCATCGCCTCTCGGCTGGCCAGGCCCAGCTCACGATACAGCGGACTGCCGTCGATACTTTGCGCTTCATGCAAGGCCCGTACGACGGCCGCACGCTCCGAAGTGTTCGCCGGCTCCATCAGGTCGGAGACAACGCCTTTCTTTTCACGAACCGGCTTGAATCGACGCACGTCGAGGTCTGCGTACTTCTTCGCGTGCTTCTGAATCGAATCTCTCGAGGCCTCTGCGAACAATCTTCCCACAGCAGGATGCAGACCGGCCAGCTGCTCAGCGCGAACGTGCCCTTCGAGCGTCTCGCGATAGCCGGCCATCAGTCGTTCGACGCACCGCCGCCAGGAATCGGAATCCAGCTCTCCGCCGGTTTCGCGAAACGTGATCCGCAACGAGACCGCTCCCCGCAGAAGATCAAGCTGAAAGGGCCCTGCCGCGGCTTCATCGAGATCGACGAGCCCGAAGGTCAGGGTCGGCGCACCATCCAAGATGCATCGGCGCGTACCGATGTTGCCCAGGTGCACATCGCCATGAAGCAGGACGAACGAATTCCGATCGACGGTCCAATCCTTTGTGTGTTTAGCACACCATGAATAGAAAACGTCCGTCGTACCGCGAAAGAAGGAGTACTCGTCACTGCGAAGTGTTCTAATTTTCATGGCGAACTGACGCGGATCCTGATCGGAAAGGTGCGGGTTGAGCGAGCGAATCAGTCTTTCCCCTGTGAGCGGCGATGAAGATTGAGCCGACGCCGATGGCACGATGGTCAGAAGTACGAGCCCAATGGCCAAACTCGAAGCCAAGGACCGCCGATACGAATTGCAATGCAACATAACCCCGTCCTGAAAATGACTGATCGTCCTAACCTTGTGGTAACAACAGATTAAGGATCGTGGAGTAAGACCGCAATCGATGTGAACCTCGAAGATCGTTGATCAGCACTCGGAGCAATTCACAGGTTGATGCCAACGGAGTGATCGTCGAGGCAGCCCCAGATTAACGCAATCTTAACAGTATCTAAATGATGGCTGAATCGGCACCAAGTACGCTTCGACCCGTCTGACAGGTCGTACCCGCCGGACAACTGAAACGAGGACGAAACGAAGCGAATGACCATCTGAGTTGGAGGGAAAGAAGTGACACGAGCTATTGCTATGACCGTTGTGCTGACACTGGCCGGAAGTGCCCAGGCCGGGATCATGCGGATCACCGAGTACATGTATCAGGGTGTTGATCTGGAGTTTGTCGAGTTCTGCAACATCGGCTCGACGGCGACCAACATGGCTGGCTGGAGCTATGACGACGACAGCCGAACGCCCGGTTCGGTCGATCTCAGTGCGTTCGGTATCGTTCAGCCGGGCGAATGCGTCATCATCGCCGAATCCACAGCCGGCCAGTTCAATAACCGTTGGGCACTGGGTGGAACGGTCAAGATCATCGGAAGCTACACCCACAACCTGGGCCGCAACGATGAGATCAACCTTTACGACAAGAACGGTAACCTGGTCGATCGCCTGACCTACGGGGATCAGACTTTCCCCAACAGCATTCGCACACAGAATCGCAGCGGATGGGTCAGTCCGGCTGGTATCGGCCAGAACAATATTTATGCCTGGACGTTGTCTTTGGTCGGAGACGCTCAGGGTTCGTGGACATCCACGGGCGGCGACATCGGCAGTCCGGGCCGCCATACGCCGATTCCCGAGCCGGCAACGCTTGGTTTGATGGCACTGGTCGGCATCGCTGGCCTGCGACGGCGGCGCTAGTTGTGAGTGGAAACCGGCGAGCGGATTGAAAGGGGACGGGGCAGTCGTCTTGCCGGAATCGTGAATCAAAGAAACTTGATTCGCGAGGGGAAAGAAGTACGTCCGGCGAGGTCACCGGCACGCGACGATGAGGGGTCGTTGCTGTCCGGTGCTTCGTCATTGGTGAAAAGGCGCGGTTCACTAGCTCCGTTCGGAAGAAAGCAACCCATGTCGAATAACACACGCATCGCTCGAAGGCCGGGTTTCACCCTCATCGAACTCCTGGTCGTCATCAGCATCGTCGTCCTGCTCATCACGATCCTGCTGCCAGCCCTCAGCGCGGCCCGCGAGAGCGGCCGGGAGGCCAAGTGCCGAGCCGAGATGCGAATGCTCGGGATGGCCTTTCATACCTACGCCAACGGCAACAGCGATTACCTCTGCAGCGGCTCGTTCGACCCGGAAGTGACCAATGGTCGCGATGGCCCGGTCGATCAGATCGGCTGGGTCGCGGACCTGGTTAATGCCAATATCGCCATCCCGGGACAGATGCTCTGCCCGTCAAATCCGGCGAGGTACAACCAGAAACTCGCCCGTACGTTCTATGATGAGCAGACCGCCTCAGACCTCGTCCGTCGCGGCTACAACACGAACTACACCCAGTCCTGGTACATGGCCCGGACAGAGTGGAACCCCGCCTCGGCCAGCTACAACCTCAAGCGCGTCGCCTCTACCTTCGGTGCGATGAATCTCTCTTCTCTTAAGAATGTCCTGTCCGATCGTGTCCCACTCATCGGCGATGGTCGGACCGATCGTGACGAAACCGTCCTCGGCGGCCGCGCCGTCAAGACCCTGACAGATGGACCACAGGGCGGGCCTTACGGCACTCAGAGCTACGCCGACATGGGCCCGGCCCACGGGCGCGGCAGCTGGCTCGGCCCGGGCAAGGACCACGACCGCATTCGTGCCAGTATCGTCTTCGCCGACGGGCACGTCGGCTTCTTTGAGGATAAGGATCGCGATGGTGAGTTCGGCATGGACCGGCGGACTCGGCCTCCTTCTCAGAAGGACCTTGAGAATCAGGTCTTTGACGGCGTACTGAGTTACGGCCGCCGCTCGCAGGATGCCTTTGTTATCCGGTAAGCATAGACCGGTTGCCCGACGAAACTGCCGGCCGGATGCCGGCGCTGCATGATCGGTCCGGTCCAGCACCGGCGATAGACGAACATGACAAGGAAGCTCCCGCTGTCACACACATTCCGGAAGGGGTAAGAATTATGAGAATTCGCAATGCCGGTGTCTTCGCGCTGGCCCTGACGCTGGTCCTCGGATACAGCCCGGCCGCACAGGCCGTCGTCTTCATCAACGAAGTGTTCATCAATCCGGAAGGGACCGGTATCGACGACTTCTACGAATTCATTGAGCTGATGGGTACGCCGGGCAAGAAGCTCGACGGCTATGCCATCGCCCAGATCAACGGCTACTTGTCAAAGCACTACCCGCTGAATTCGATCAACAACCCCGATCCCGGCTATCAGGAGATCGATGAATTCTTCTCGCTCGATGGACTCTCACTGGGTGCGAACGGCATCCTCGTCATCGCCATCGGTCTCGATGAGGACTTCCCGACGCTGCTTCCCGACACGAACTTCCGGCCTGACTGGACCGGCTCCTATCTCGGCGGCTCCGGACCCGGCCCGATGTGGAATGGCGGACTCGATACCCCTGGTAAGCTGCAGAACGACGGCTCCAACACTCTCATCCTTATCCGTAACCGCCCCGGAGACACACAGGCCAACTGTCCCAGCCAGAACTGTGGAAACCTCCGCTGGGGCAAGGACATCTGCCACGATTGCGAAATCATCCGACCGGTCGCCGCGAATGTCTGCATCGGCGGATTCAACCCCGGTGATCCCTGCATCGACAACACCTGGTGCATCTTCGGCACCTGTGGCACGGGCTTCGTCGATCAGTTCGGCGACGGCGAGATCGACCGCGGCCAGCCCAACGGCTTCGGCGGCAACACGCTCGATCTGAAGGGCGCGAGCACACCGATGAACATCCTGGACGATCTCGAGGTCGTCGACGAAGTCAGCTACGAACACGAGCAGGGGTGGGAGTACGACATTGATGAACGCCACGTCGACATCGGCGCCAACGAGCCGAACAAGTTTCCATATCGACATGTACACGCACTTGACGATGCGCAGGGTTTCAACCCAGACTGCCTGACGCGCGTCGACTATCGCACGAAGGGCCCCGGCTGGGACCCCGCACCCGGCGCGACCGGCGAATTCGCCGGCGGCACGAAGAACTGGCAGGACACGGCGACGGAGCAGTGGATTCGCGGCGAAAGTCTGCTGACCGGCCCGCGCCAGTTCCACTATGACAACTCGGCCAACTCGAACCCGGACGCCGTACAACCTTATCGCACGAATGTTCCCATGTGGCTCAGTGACGGCGCCGCACCGGACTACGACTTTACGGCGATGAACACGTACCCCATCCAACCGGGCCGCGTGAATCCGCTGGCCGTTGCCTTTGTTCCGGGCGACTCCAACCGCGACGGCGTCTGTGATCAGGAAGACATCGACAAGATCGCCGCCGTCTTCGGCAATGATGACTGGATCTTCAGCAACAGCTTTGCCTCCGCTCCGGAAGGCGACGGAGGTGACCCGGCGACGCAAACGCGACCCTGGGACGTGGATGCCACCGGCGACAATGGCATCGAAGCCAGTGACCTGCAGTGGTCACTCAACTTCCAGGGAAGCACCAACGGTCGAATCGTCGGTGTGCGTTACGACAGCACGACGCCCACTCCGCTCGGCAGCGGCGTCGTCCTGAATCCGAACACCGGCGTCGCCTGCACGGTGACGCTCTCCGCCACCGTCTCCAGCGGAAACCCGCTCAGTGCCCTCGTCGCCTGCGATACGATCGAGCTGATCGTTCGGGCGCAGGTCACCGGTGGCGCGAACCTCACTGCGGACCAGGAAAACGGTATCATGCAGTTCGTCCATGATGTGGTCATCGGGAGCGGCGGCATCGTCCGAGTGGAATCGGTCGAAGCCCTTGGCGCTTTTGCCACCACCCGGTCCGGTATCCAGGCGTTGCAAGGCAACGAAGGCGATCTCGGCATCAAATCGGTAAACGGCTACAGCACGAGCTTCACGCAGGGACTCGGAAGCACGGCGGACCTCTATCGAGTCAAGCTGGTTGCCCAGGGGATCGGCAGCACGAACGTGTCGGTCGCGCCCGCGTCCATGGCCAAGTTCGCTGCGAGCACGCCGCGCGGCCTCAAAGTCGGGCATACCGCATCCAACGGCAATCCGACCTCCGCCAGTTACGCCGCGGCCACACTGAATCTGACCGTCACGACGGAGTTAACCCCCGACGTGAACAACGACAGCGTCGTCAACATGGCCGACGTGACGGACTTCGTCGGCGCTGTTCTTGGCACCGACCTGACGTACGTCGCACGATCCGATTTCAACTGCGACGGCCTGGTCAACGGCCTTGATGTGCAACGCTTCATCAGCGCCCTGCTGCCCTGACCGGCGGGCGCCTTCGACATTCTGCTGGTCAGGCGGTCTAATGGCGGAATGTTCCGCGCGATCATATTCGATTTCGACGGCGTCATCGCCGATACCGAACCTCTGCACTACGCGGCCTTCGCGCGTGTTCTTGCTGATCGCTGCCCGATGCCTTCGCTCGAGGCGTACTTTGAAACGTACGTCGGTCTCAACGACGCCGCATTCCTGCGGGCTCTGCACGAACAGGCCGGTATTCGACTGGATGATTCGGCGCTGGCGTCGCTGCTCGATCGTAAAAACACCGTCTATCTGGAAATGATCGCCGGCGGCATCCCGCTGCTCGATGGCGTCGAGGAGTTCGTAAGCCGTGTACGAGGTCGATATCCCCTTGCTATCTGCAGCGGAGCGCGGCGCATCGAGATCGAGACCATCCTCGACACAGCGGGATTGCTCGATGCCTTCCCTGTGCTTGTGAGTTCCGATGAAGTGCCGCGGTCGAAGCCGGACCCGACGGGCTTTCTGGAGGCCGTCGCCCGACTGGGTGATCGAATCGGCGAACTTCGTCCCGGCCAATGCCTGGCCATTGAGGACAGCGCCAACGGCGTAGCAGCCGCAAAGGCCGCCGGAATGAAGGTCGTGCGCGTGCTGTCTCACGCAAGTGCGACATCCGTCGTGGCCGATCTGGAAATCGCCGATCTGAGAAAGCTGACCGATCAGCGGCTCGCCGGACTGGCTGCTCACGAATCCTGAGCGAGCAGGATCGCGGCGATCCGTTCGCCAGCGCGTCCATCGGTCAGCGTGCTTCGCGGCGGTGGCTTCGGCGGCGAAAGAAAGTAGGACTCGATTGCCGCGTGAATCGATTCGGCCACCGGTTTGACGAGTCGATTGGCCCCTGATTCGACCGTGTACGGACGTTCGGTCGTTTCACGCAGCGTCATGCACGGGACGCCTAGGATTGCCGTTTCTTCCTGAATGCCGCCGGAATCGGTCAGCACCAGTCGGGCATCGGCCATCAGCTTCAGAAAGTCCAGGTAGCCCAACGGCTCGATGCGGCGCAGGCCCGCGCGCTCCTGAAGCCGGTGTTGCAGGCCGAAAGCCTTGAGCCGCTCGGACGTTCGCGGGTGAACCGGGAAGACGATCGGCATGCGCATCTCAAGCGACGCGATGCCTTCGAGAATGTTGCGGAGCGACGCTTCGTGGTCGACATTCGCCGGTCGGTGCAGGGTGAGCACGGCGTATCGGCCGCTTTCCAGGCCGAGCCGTGTGAGCACATCGGACTTGCGCGCTGCGGGCAAATGCCTCAGCAGCGTGTCGGCCATCGTATCACCGACGAGATGGCAGCGCTCGGGCGGCACACCCTCGCGTGCCAGGTTGTCCATGCCGGCCGGCTCGGTAACGAAGCATAGATCACTGAGCCGATCGGTCAGGACGCGGTTGATCTCCTCGGGCATGGTGCGGTCAAAACTTCGGAGGCCCGCTTCGACATGGGCAACGCGCACGCCCAGCTTGGCGGCCACCAGCGCACCGGCCAGCGTGGAGTTCACATCCCCAACGACGAAAAGCCAGTCGGGCCGCCGTTCCGCCAGCACCGGCTCGAATCGCTGAAGAATGTCCGCCGTCTGACGAGCATGGCTTCCTTCGCCGCAGCCGAGATTGACATCCGGCTCGGGCAGATTGAGCTCGGTGAAGAACAGCCGCGACATGTTCTCGTCATAGTGCTGTCCGGTGTGCACCAGCTCGTGCGTAATTTTTCCCGTCGCGTCAAAGGCGGTAACGAGCGAGGCAATCTTCATGAAATTCGGCCTCGCACCACAAAGAAGCATGCAGCGAAGAGGGATGTTGGTGGGCATGGTGCTCGATTGCATACGAGAAGCGCCCGAACTTCAAGCGATACGCAGCAATTACAATTTTCTTGGGATTCGACACCGATGCTGATTGCTGCCGGACGAATCCGGACCGGAAGCAGGTCGGCGCGATCCGAGTTGCTCAGCGAGCGGGTGACGACTCAGTAGTTTCCAGCGGGGGCATTCCCAGTTTGCGGCGAATGCTCTCGTAGGAGCCACGGTACATGCGCGGCCCGATCTCCTCGACGGCTTCCCGCAGCATCTCCGGAAAACTGCGCGGAAAGTCCAGCCGCTTGGATACCAGATCGCTCCGGTACATGTCATAGACCTCGCGGGCGCGGTTGAGATAGCGGGCGGCTTCCTCGTCCTCCCCGTAGCCATACTGTATCAGACCGCGCTGAATCAGCGCGCGGATGCGCGCCGTCGCCTTTACGAGGTCCACGTTCTCCCGATCGTACTTGAACTGCTCGGCCAGAAAACCGTCAAGTCCGCCGGCGTACATCGGATCGGGGTAGTGGCCGCTAAGGAAATCGAAAAGTTCCTGGGCCTCCTTGTTCATGCCCAGTTCGTGATACCGCAGGATCGCCATGCGCATGAAGCCGACGAAACCGGTGACGAAGTTGATCGACACCGGCGTGTTGTGCGATTCATCTCTCAGGAACCCCTCGGCATCTCGCAGATATGCCTGAAAGAGCACGGGAACCATGCGGATGTCCGGGCTGAAGATGGGCGGCTCGCCCAGATGGGCCTGCGAACTCATGGCCATGCGTCCGCGGTGGAACATCTTCTGCAGACAGAAGAACTCGATGCGGTTGGTGTTGAGCCGGTGCATGTCCACGTGGGTACGACTGTGAACGCCTTTTTCGAGACCGACGTTCGCCCAGTAAAGCGCGTGCGACTCGGCGAGGCGGAAATCCAGCGTGACGCCGAATCCCTCCTGCAATGCGACGATCCGCTGTGGATCGAGCTTTACCTCGCTGCGCAGTCGTGCGGCACGCCAGAATCGCTCAATCGCCGTACGGGCTTCGGCCTGCTTCGGATCGTTCATGAGCGCCTTAAGGGCCTGAAGCCGGGTCTGCCGTAGTTCTTCCGGGGCATTAAGCACCTGGGCCGTGCCGTCGCGAAGCCCGCGCAGCAGGCCGAGATAAACGCCCGGCAAGGTGGCGTCGAAACCGAAACCGCGAAGCGACTCGACGAACGCGTTGACGTCCGCTCGCTGTAGGAGTTGCTCGATCTTCTGAGGGGCCTCAGCGAGTGATTTGAAATCATAGTCGCGGTAGAAGTCGTCCCGCACACGGCCGGGCCGCACGAAGCCCTCGGGCGGCACGCCGAGGATGTCCTCCATGATGAGCGCGAACTGCAACTTGTAGTAGGCGTGCCACTCGTCCATGTAGTCGCCCACCTTGTGGAAGAGAATCCATGCTAGTTCGCGATACAGCTGTGTGTTATTCGGATTGAGCGGGATTCCCTGATCGCGAATGAGTTCATACCCGTTGCGCACCCAGCGCCAGCGTTCTTCCGGCGTCTTGCAGGTAACGGAGATGTTGTAAGCCATGTTCCAGCCCTGGAAGCCCCAAACGGCGGCAAACTTGGGCTGGAGTTCGCAGATCATCTGTGCAAGCTGATAGGCGTCGAAGTAGCGGCCCTCCTCCTTGAGCTTGGTGGCGCGAATCCAGAGATAGTCCACCAGCGGAGCCCGGCCCAGTGCCAGGAGCGGCGAGAGCAGCATCGACGGGCGTACCGTATCCGGCAGCGGGGGCATGACGAGCCCCTTGCCTGCTCGCATGGCATGGACCGGCCCGACCGTCCACGCGGCCGAAACGCCGACCGCGATCGCCAGCAGGAGCAGCAGCCATTTGCGAGATGTGGGTCGCATGACAGGAGTGTATACGAGATCAGGACGTGTGTGGATCGGGGAATTGGGATCGCGAAGGAAGCTATTCGGTGCTCAATCGCGCAGGTCTGAGCGGTCGTTGATCAGGTCGGGGACGCCCTCGCCATCCTGGTCGTCGAGGTCTGCGGTGCCGTACACGTCGTCCTCATCCGCATCCATGTCGGCACGGTAGTTGCCGGTGGCGACGTCGCTGTCGCGGTGTTTGCGGATTTCCTCCCATTCCTTCTGCGTCAGCAGCACCTCGCGGGCCTGACTGCCCTTGTAATCGCCGACGATCCCGGCGGACGCCATCTGGTCAATCAGGCGGCTGGCGCGGGAGTAGCCGATCTCCAGCCGTCGCTGCAGCAAACTCACGCTGCCGCGCTGGCTCTCGACGATGATCGATACCGCCTCGTCGAAGAGCGGGTCGCGCTCGCCCTCTTCGCCCTCACCGGCCGGCCGAAGCCGCTGCAATTCATGGTGAAAGATCGGGCGGGCCTTGGTAGCGAGATCGGCAAGCACGGCACGAAGCTCGTCGTCCTCGATGTATGTTCCCTGCGCGCGGACCAACTTGGACGAACCCGGCGGGAGATAGAGCATGTCGCCCTCGCCCATCAGGACCTCGGCACCGTTCTGATCGAGAACGATGCGGGAGTCCATGCGGCTGGCGACGCGAAAGGCGATGCGGCAGGGCAGGTTGCTCTTGACCAGACCGGTGACGACGTTGGCCTGCGGACGCTGGGTCGCAACGACCAGATGAATACCGACTGCGCGGCTCTTTTGTGCCAGCCGCGACAGGTGGTGCTCGACTTCCTTGCCCGCGGTCATCATCAGGTCGGCCAGCTCATCGATGATGATGACGATGTACGGCAGGTGTGTCGGTATCTTGGCCTTCTCGTCGTCATTGGTGGGGTTGAACCGCTCGTAGATCTGATCCTTCGTCAACCGGTTGAAGCCGGCGATGTCTCGCACGCCCGCTTCGGCGAGCAGCTCGTAACGTTCGTCCATCTTGGTCGTCGCCCATTGCAGAATCATCTCGGCCCGCTGCATGTCGGTGACGATCGGGCACATCAAATGCGGAATTTCCTTGAAGAGCGACAGCTCGACCATCTTGGGATCGACGAGGATGAGCTTCACATGATCCGGCCGCTGGGTCATCAGCAGCGACATGATCAGCGTGTTGATGCAGACGCTCTTGCCGCTGCCGGTGGTTCCGGCGATGAGCATGTGCGGCATGGAGGCGATGTCACCGATGAGCGGGTCGCCGCTGGCATTCTTCCCGATGAAGACCGGCAGGGCCATCTTCGTCGGCTTGACGCCGCCGAGCATGATCAGCTCCTTCAGACGCACCTTCTCCTTGTTCGTGTTCGGTACTTCGATGCCGATCGTGTTCTTGCCGGGAATCGGCGCGACCACGCGGACGGCAGGCGCCTTGAGCGCCCGTGCGATATCGTTGGCCAGTGAGTTGATCTGGCTGACCTTTGTACCGGCGGACAGCTCCAGCTCGAACATGGTAATGACCGGACCGGTGTCGATCTCGACGACTTTGACCTCGATGCGAAATTCGCAGAGCGTTCGTTCGAGGATGGCGGCCTGGTCGCGAACCACGGCTTCCTGCAAGGACGAGTATCGACCCTCCGGATCGCGCAACAGCGAAAGCGGAGGCAGCACATAGTCGCCCAGCTCAGCAGGCCAGACGTTTTTCGGTTGCTTGCCCTCGGCGCGATCCTTGCCCAGCATGCGGATGATCAATTCGCGCTCCGGCCGCCGCGCCGGTTTCTCCTCGGCCGCAACTTCATCGGACGACGAGTCCGTATCTTCATCCTCTTCCTGCGCTTCGTCGTCCGTCGCTTCGTCCGTTTGCGCGGCCGGTATGTCCGCCTCAGCCTCCTCGGCATCGGCCTCATCCGCTGACGTGCGGCCTCGCTCAGTCGGAGTCACCGGAGCGGCAGCATTGCCGGCGCCCATCATGACAGGCGTAAGTCTCGGCCGGCCCGAACCGGCCGTTCGCGCCGAGTCAGAAAGCCCGCGCGCCCGGCGCACGAACCAGGAAACCAACCCGGGAACTCGAATCAGCAGGTCATCAACCGCGAGAATCAGCCCGAGGATCATCGCACCGGTGATGACCGTGGCCGCGCCCCAGACCGAGAAGGCGTCCTTCAGAACCGAAATGGTGGCAATGCCGAGGATTCCGCCGTAGCCCTCGACAAGACCACCGCTCGCCTCAGGCCGGAGCAGCGCCTCGACGGCCGCCGTACCCGTCACGACGAGACACAAGCCCGCGAGCCGCAGCGGCAAACCACTGATTGACCTGCGGGCAAACTGCGCCAAGGCAGCCGTGGTGAGCAGGATCGCGAGTGCATAGGCCCCCCCGCCCAGGTAGTACGTCAGCCAGTAGGCGAGAAATGCGCCGGCACGCCCGCAACCATTGAGCACGGGATGGGGTTGCGGCCAGACGGCGGGATTCGGCCAGTCGTTGGGGTCGAAGGTGAGCAGGGCGACCCATCCGAAGGCGCAAAGGGCGAGGGCCGCGACGGAGCGGAAGTTGCGAAGCAGAGCGGCGCGATGAGGGGACACGGTCACGGGCAGCTTCCTGTATGTCGTTCGGCGCAAAGAGCGTGGTAGGTCGATGCGCCAGATTGCCTCATTTTCGATAGCGGGGCAATGTTCGCCGGGCCCTTCGTGGAGGACCGTGCTCCGCGCGCAGCATCTCCCGATGCGTCGCAAATACCCCGTATAAGGGAGTATCGACCATGTCGCGGCGGGTTCTCAACCCAATCAAGCAGTGGAAAACCGCACCCTTTTACACCTTCTTGTTTTGCTGCATCGTTGGCTGGTATGCTGTTCATCTGAGAGGATACACCCCAGGCGAACACCTCGCACCTGTCGGCGTTCCTCAACAGGGTACTAAATCATGTCACGGTCGCAGCACTCTAGCGGTCGAAGTTCAATCGGTTTGCGCGCCCTTCGCGGTGGCGAGCGGCATCTTGCCGTCTTCCTGCTCACCTGTGCAGCGACGCTTATCCCGCTGGCACGCCCTCGGACGGTGCGGGCACTGATCCCTAACGCGGCCTGCGACGGCAGCGACGGGCATGACGACGGATCAACGGAGATGGGTATTCGCAACGCCATCGGTGTCGATGCCGTCGTCATGGAGCGGTTCACGCCGCCGGTCTATCCATATAACTACGAGAAGGTCTGCTACGCCTGGCGACGAAGCACGGCGATGAGCGGAGTCGACATGTCGTTCTCGATCGTCTTCTATGACGACAACGGTCCGCTGGGAACCCCCGGCACGCTGCTGGCTTCCATCCCGGTAGTGGCTGCAAACGTGCCGACTGCGGATTGGCAACTTTACAGCTTTGATGTTACGTCCGCGGGAGTGCAGATACCGTCGGGAAATGTCTACATCGGGGCGCGATGGGTGACCAGCGTTTCGCACGATTTTAGTCTGGGAATCGATCAGTCGGCGGGCACGGGACTGCAGGTCGGATACTTCAGCAGCAACAATGGCGGAACCTGGTTACGAATTCATCAGGCGTATCTTATCTGGGAGAATTACAAGGCCCTCCTGGTGCGGCCGTTCGGCAGTCTTCAGGACTGCAATAACAACGGCATCGCTGATCCGTTGGAGGTCACGAACGGGTTCAAGCCCGACTGCAACGGGAATCTGCTGCCGGACGAATGCGACGCCGACGGCGATACGGACGGCGTGCCGGACGACTGCGACAACTGCCCGGCCGTCGCAAACAGCGATCTGGTGGATACCGACGGCGACGGATTGGGTGATGCGTGTGACAATTGCCCGACCGTAGCCAACGCCAGTCAGGAGGACAGTGTCGGCAATGGGATCGGCGATGCCTGCCGGAATCTACCGGGCGGAGGCGGCGGCGGACCTAATCCGAACAACGGCGCCTGTTGCGCTGCGGGCATGGAGGTGATGTTTGCGACGCCGCTCGCGCTCGTGGGGTTTGGTGCATGGCGAAGGCGGCGACGCACCCAACGCGCGTTCAAGTTTGCGTGTTCTGCTCGCGAAGAGGCAAGCGGGGTGTAGCTCCTGCTCGTCATGGTTCATTGCACGCGATGTGCGTGCGGCCACCCATCGTAGAACTTGACGAAGGGCCATGCTTGCGGCGGAACTCCTGACTTCTCAGGGTTCTGTTCGATATAGCGAACAACACGTAGCACGTCCGTCTGCGTGGTTAGAAACACTTTGTACGGACGATCTGACCAGACGGGATGATCGTCGGAGACATTGCAGCACGCCTGGAGTGCGGCCCGTGTCTCATTCGCGATTGCCCGCCAGATCTCGACGGCGTCATCGCGGTGGCGGCGCACGCACAAATGAAGATGGTTCTTCATGACGGCGCAGGCCCACAAGGTATAACGGCGAGAAGCGACGATCTCGCCAATGGCGTCGCCGATCGCTTGCCTCTTCGCGCCATCAAACCAGAGCCGCAGGTACCTCAGGCGCAGTGCTGCGCCACGGTAAAACTCACGTACGTCTTCTCGTGGTGGCTGCACTCTCTTACGCCCGAAGTGGATTTTGCCGAGGTCATCCAGCGAGGGGTTTCGCAGCGTCTCCGAGCCGCTGCCGCGCGGATCGTTCGGGAGCCAGTGTCCGTAGCCGTGGAGAATGAGGTGGTGCCCGATGATGACGGGACGGCGAGGGGGCATGGACGGCATTGTCTTGCGTGATTGCGAGGAAGCAAGCGAGATCCAGCCCTTGTGTCAAGGTGAGAGCGGTATTCGATCAACGTATAAAATGTCTGATGCCGCTTGCCTCTTCGCGCTACTCGCCCCCTTTATACTTTGCTCAGCCACTCGTAAAATGCCCGCATGAGCAAACATCGCACCGCAGCCGAGATTCGCCAGAAGTTCATTGATTATTTCGTCGAGAAGTGCGGGCACACCTTCGTCCCCAGCTCGCCGTGCGTCCCCGTCGACGACCCCACGCTGATGTTCACCAACGCGGGGATGAACCAGTTCAAGCCGATCTTCCTCGGGCAGAAGGCACCGGACGTAGATAAGTGGCCCGGCGCGCGGTCGGGCATGGCGACCCGTGCGGCGAATACGCAGAAGTGCATCCGCGCCGGCGGCAAACACAACGACCTCGACGACGTGGGACACGATACCTATCACCACACGTTTTTCGAGATGCTCGGCAACTGGTCTTTCGGCGACTACTTCAAGAAGGAAGCGATTGCATGGGCATGGGACTTGCTGACAAACGTCTGGGGCATCGACCCGACACGGCTGCATGCCACGTACTTTGAAGGGGTCCGATCCGAGCCCGGAGCACGTGCGACGGGGGAATGGGTCCTCGAACCCGACACCGAAGCCCGCGACCTGTGGCTGAAGATCCTGCCGCCGGAACGCGTCCATCCCGGCAATATGAAGGACAACTTCTGGGAGATGGGCGACACGGGGCCATGTGGACCGTGCAGCGAGATTCATATTGACCTCACTCCGGACAAGAGCGGCGGGCCGCTGGTGAACGCCGGCGACGCACGGGTGATCGAAATCTGGAATCTTGTGTTTATCCAGTTCAATCGTGGGGCGGACGGGACGCTCTCGCCGCTTCCTGCGAAACATGTCGATACCGGTATGGGCTTTGAACGACTGTGCGCAGTGCTCCAGGGCATGGACGCCGGGCGATTGGGCCGATTCAGCAATTATGACACAGATGTCTTCACGCCGATCTTCGTGGCCATTCATCGTGTGACCGGCGCGCCGGAATACACAGGCCTGCTGGAAAGCGAGACTCCGGACTCAAGCCCAAAGCCCCTGGTCATGAAGGACGTTGCCTACCGCGTCGTGGCCGATCACGTCCGAACGCTCACGTTCGCGATCACCGACGGGGCGCTGCCGTCGAACGAGGGGCGCGGGTATGTGCTGCGGCGCATCCTGCGCCGGGCCGTACGATATGGGCGGCAGTATCTCAACACGCACAGGCCGTTCATGTGCGAACTGGTACCGGCGCTGGTCGAGACGATGGGCGAGGCCTTCCCGGAACTACGTAACGCGCACGGCGGGAAGAACGTTGAGCACGTGGCAAGCGTCATCCGCGATGAAGAGGCGTCGTTCATCAAGACGCTGGATCGCGGCATCGCGCTGTTTGAAGAAGCGGCGGACGACGCGGTCAAGCGACACCACGGGCGCATCAGCGGCGAGGACGCCTTCAAGCTGCACGATACATACGGCTTCCCGATCGATCTGACGGAGTTGATGGCCGAAGAACGCGGGCTGACGATTGATATCGGGGAATATGAGCGGTTGATGGAGGCGGCAAGAGAAAGGGCAAGGGCAACGTCCGCGCAGAAGCGAAGTTTCATTGAACGAATCGTAAACGAGAGATTCGCTGGTTTCACGCCTGTAGACGACCGGAATAAATACAGCGACTTGGGAACCGAACACCAAGCCATGGTACTCGGATTTGTACAGGCAAACGAAACCGAAGGGTATGTTGTATCTAATCTCAATGCGGGAGTTGCAATACCCAGTGATGAGGATGTCGCATTGTTGCTTGACCAGACATGCTTCTATAGCGAGGCCGGAGGTCAAGTGTCGGATCGAGGAAGAATTATTAGCGATTCGGGCGAGTTCGAAGTATTAGGAGTGTTTCGTCTCCGCAACCAAATTGCGCACTATGGCCGTGTTGTATATGGCGAGATAACAACAAATTCGAAAGTCCGATTGGTAGTTGATGAGTCTCGTCGTAGTACCATGAAGAACCACACCGCCACGCACGTCTTGAACTGGGCATTGCGCGATGTGCTGGGGGCGCATGTGCAGCAGAAGGGGTCGCTCGTCGATCCCGAAAAGACGCGGTTTGACTTGTCACATCCATCGCAGATTCCCGACGAAGAACTGGCCCGCATCGAGGAACTGGTCAACTCGCAGATCGAGGAGGACCTGGAGGTCTTCACTGCCGAGGTGGATCAGAAAAAGGCGCGCGAGATAAACACCTTGCGGGCTGTCTTCGGCGAAAAGTACCCGGACATGGTGCGTGTCGTCTCCATCGGCGTGCCGGTCGAGCAGCTCCTGGCGGACCCCAAAAACGACGAGTGGATGCGCTACAGCGTCGAGTTCTGCGGCGGCACGCACGTCAAGCGGACCGGCGACATCAAGCGTTTCCGATTGATCGAAGAATCCGCCGTGGCGAAGGGGATTCGCCGCGTCGTCGGCGTCACCGGCGAGAAGGCCGCAGCGGCCGAGGCAAATGCCGAGCAGGTGGCACGACTGCTTGTCGCGGCCTCGCGCGCGGATGATGCCGCGCTGCCGGCACTGCTCGCGGACATTGCCACGAAGCTGAGCCGGCTAGAAATGCCGGTCGTGGAGAAGAGCCGATTGCGGGCCGATCTGTCGCACTTGCAGGAGCGGGCGAAGAGGGCCGCGAAGGCGGCGGCGAAGACCGGCGCGGCGGATGCTTCGGCACGAGCCGATGAGCTGCTGGCCGGCGCGGCGAATGCGGGCGGTGTGACCATCATCGCGGGCGAGCTGCCCGGGGCGACAGTCGATCAGCTTCGGGCGGCGTGCGACTCGCTTCGCGCGCGGGCAGGCAGCGCGGCCGTGCTCCTGGCCTCGGAGGATGGCGGCAAGGTGGTGCTCATGGCGGCGATGACGCCGGACGTGGTGAACAAGGGTGTGAAGGCGGGCGACCTCATCAAGGAGGTCGCCCCGTTCGTCGGCGGTAAAGGCGGCGGCCGGCCGGACATGGCCCAGGGCGGCGGCACAGATCCGACGAAAATCGGAGAGGCCGTCGAAGCGGCGAAGACCTGGCTCGCGGGACGACTGGCATGAAGAAGAACCGGACGACAAGAAAGAGTTCAGCCAAGCGCGGCGAGACCCGCAAGGAATTTGCGAAGCGAAGTCGTATGATCAAAGTCTCTGCGAAGCGCAAGACGGCGAAGCGCCGGGCAACTGTGCACGGTTCGCATCTGAATAAAACCCCTCGCAAGCGCCGTCGTGTGGTGATGGCGCGGCTGATTCGGCTGGAGGATGACGACGGAAGCTTCGACGCCGAGTTCTGGCATCGCGTCGGACCGGAAGGGCGAATGGCGGCGATGTGGCCTATGGTCAAGGATTACCTTGCGATTCGAGGATACGATGGACCTGAACCGCGACTTCAGCGAACTGTTGTCAAGCTTCAACGAGGCGGGCGTACGGTACCTCATCGTCGGAGCATACGCGGTCGCCCATCACGGTGATCCGCGCTACACCAAGGACCTCGACATCTGGGTAGAGCCGACGCAGGTCAACGGGGCGCGTGTGTGGAAGGCGCTGTGTGCATATCAAGCGCCGATGAAAGGCATCCGACCGGAAGATTTCTCAGCTCAGGGTGCTCTGTAGAAATCCCTAACTTGCACGCCTGAGGATCATCAGGTCATGCGTGAGAACTCGCAGGAGACATTCCGTCTTTCGGGATCGCGTTGTTCGCGCCGTCAAGGCCGAGCCCAGGCGGCGTTT